>NZ_CM183456.2:0-1849269 GCF_059512545.2 Candidatus Pseudothioglobus sp. uisw_070
ATGTCTCAGACTTGGGTCCAGTGCCTAGAATCTCTAAAAAATACACTGCCATTAGGTGAGTTCAGTGTGTGGGTTAAGCCCCTAAAAGCAGCAGAAAGAAATGAGACTCTTTACCTCTATGCGCCTAGTGCTTCTGCACTTAAGTATATAAATAACCATAAAAATCTAGAGGCTGCAATTGTTCTCGCAGTATCAGAGTTTGATCGAAAACTAAAGGTTAGGTTTGGCGTTGTTGACTCTAGTAAAAAAATTGCCGGTCAAACAAAGCACCATACAACTCCATTATTCCCAGAATATACTTTTGACAGTCTGGTTTTAGGAAGTGCTAATCAGGTTGCGGCTCTTGCGAGTAGACAGATTGCAGAGAAGATTGGGGCCTCTCCATACAATCCTTTTATTATTTATGGTGAGTCTGGCCTTGGAAAAACCCACCTGATGCAAGCTGCAGGGCATCTTGCGCTAGAAAAAAACCCCAATACAAAAATAATATATGTTCCATTAATGGATTTTGTAAGAAATATTACAACCAGCCTAAGGCATAATACGATAGAAAATGTTAAGCTCTTTTATCAGTCAGCTGATTTATTGTTGGTTGACGACATTCACTTAATAGCTGGCAAAGATAAATCACAAGAAGAATTTTTTCATATTTTTAATTTTTTGTTCAGTACAAAAAAACAGATTATTTTTACATGTGACCAACCACCTAAAAATATTAAAGATCTTGAAAATAGGCTTAAAACTCGTTTTTCGCAAGGCTTAAATTTACAGCTTTCACCCCCAGAGTTAGAAATGAGGGCAGCTATCTTATTAAAGAAGTCTCAAAATCCTCAGATATCTCTTGATCTTAGTGAGGATGTTGCTCTTTTTATTGCAAGTCATGTTGTTTCGAATGTTAGAGATCTAGAAGGGGCGCTTCTTAAACTAAAGGCTTTTGTTGACTTTTCTCAAATAGATCATTCTTTTATAACCAAAGATGTTGTAGAGGGCGCACTAGGTGATCTAATTAAACCAAAAAAACTTATTATTGAAGTAAATGAAGTTCAAAAAACAGTTAGTAAGTTTTATGGGATAACAGTTTCTGACTTAATTTCAAATTCGCGAAAACAGCATTTAGTCAAAGCAAGACAAATAGCAATCTATTTATGTCACGAACTAACATCTTTATCGCTAGCAAAAATTGGTCAAAATTTTGGAAACAGGGACCACTCTACGGTTTTGTATTCCTGTGAAAAACTAAAAGGGCTTATAAATACAAACGAAGAGATAAAAAACGATATTGAAAATATAACAATTAAAATTACTAACTTATAAACAAAAAATTATAAGTTGTGTTGTTGATAAGAAACAAAACATCTTATAATTAGAACAATAACTAACAATAGTGTAAAAACAAACCTGAAGATATTAACAAGATATACACCACTTATGCTGTTGATTTTAAAAAGAAAAAAATAGAAATTAACAAAAAATAAGAACACTAATAATAATAATAATTAATTTATAAAGACATCCAGCCTATGAACACTGAATTAAGCGTTGAAGAATTAATTGAACCACTACAAACTGTAATTGGGGTTGTTGAAAAAAAACAAACCCTCCCAATACTTTCGCATGTATTAATTCAATTAAAAGACAAAGTATTAACGCTTACGACAACAGATATGGAGCTTGAAATTAGTGCTTCAAATGAAATAAAAAGTGAAACAGAGGTAACATTCACAATATATGCAAAAGATCTAATAGATATTGTAAGAAAACTCCCAGAAAAAACAAAAATTAAATTTAAAATTGAAGAAAATAAAGTTTATCTAAATGCAAATAAGAATACATTTGAGTTAAATACATTCAATCATTTAGATTTTCCAGCACTACCTAAAACACAAAATACAAGCGTAATAAAAATAAAACAAGAAGCACTAAAAGAACTAATAGAAAACACAAGTTTTTCTATGGGAAATCAAGATATAAGGGCTTATTTAAACGGACTATTTTTTGAATTAAACAAAGACTCGTTAACTGTTGTAGCAACTGATGGACATAGACTCTCAATTGGTGAGGTAAAACAAAGCAATAATTTAGAAGATAAAAAGACAGTAATTCTTCCAAGAAAAGCAGTGTTAGAGTTAACCAAACTACTAAATAAAAGTACTCAAGATATGGCAGAAATTCATCTATCAGACAACTATTTCTCATTAGTAGATACAAATACGAAAATTATTAGTCGTTTAATTGATGGGAATTTTCCAAATTATAAGCAAGTTATGCCAACCGACTTCAGCAACACAATTGTTATAGATCGAGCAGACTTTCTCTCTAGCTTACAACAGGCATCAATTTTTGTTGACGAAAGAACAAAGGGTGTAAAACTAGTTTTTAGAGATGACAAACTTAGTATATTTTCTCACTCAGAAAGAGGAAGGGCTGAAACGCAAATAGAAGTTACAAAACAAGAAAAAGAACTTGAAATTGCTTTTAACATCCATTACTTAATCTCTGTTCTAGAAAAATTAAGCTCAAAAGAAGTAAATATGGTTATACCAGGTGGCGAAAACAAGTCCTGTTTACTAAGCGCGATGGGTGATGAAAGCTATCAGTACATAATCATGCCAATGAGAATATAGCCAAAATTAATACATGGCAATAATTGAGAAACTGCATGTTGCAAGATTTAGAAATTTAAACGATCAGTATCTAGAGCCCAACAAAAATATAAACCTAGTTCTTGGCAGTAATGGCCAAGGAAAAACTAACTTTATTGAGTCTATATATTATTTAGGACACAGTAGATCGTTTAAAACAAAAAATATTAAAGATGTAATTCCTTTTGCAAAAGACCTTATTCAAATAAATGCAATAATCGATGGTGAAAAGGTAACTTTAAGTAAATCTAAAAGTAAAAGCACCATTGTAATTGGCACTGAAAAAATTACCAGTAATAGCCTTTTAAGCCAACACCTACCAACACAAATTATTTCTCCTGACAGGGGTTTTATAGTAGGCGGAACACCAAAACTTAAAAGATCTTATCTAGATTGGGGTGTTTTCCATGACAACAAAGAAGTATTAAAAACATATAAATCCTATAATAAAGCCCTAAAAAATATAAATGCAATACTAACAGGAAACAATCAAAATCAACTTGAAGAGTGGTTCTCAAAATTCGCCTTCTTGTCTGTTGAGATTACTCAAGCTCGAATAAACTACATACAGAAACTGACACAAATACTTGAAGAGAGCTCCTTGCTGTCTCTTAAGAGTTTTGTTGATTCCACAAAAAGCCTAGAGTTTAAATTACAAACAGGCTGGGTAAAGGATGTTGATGGCCTTAACCAAAACGAAGTTAAAAAATATCTCCAAAACAACAAAAGTTCTTTTATAAAAAACAAACATTTAGGGTGCGGTCCACACAGGGCCTCAATTGATTTCTATTTAAGTAAAAAAAACGAAGGCTTTCTTTCAAGGGGGGAACAAAAGAAACTTTCAATTGTTTTTTGGATGCTTCAAGTACTTGTTTTAGCAAAAAACAACTCTGACCCAGTCGTTCTGATTGACGATATTTCTTCGGAGCTAGACCAGGAAAAAATTAACTCAATACTTGATTTTTTGACAAACCTAAATATACAAATATTTATAACCGATATTGGAAATAAAGACCTACCTTTAGACCCAAAAAAAACCAATATTTACCATATTAAGAATGGAGTTATAACTAGTGTTTAAGCTGTAATTGCTCTATTACATCAATGTGAAAAATGTTATATGATTAATCGACAAAGTTACTACCCGTGGTATAATAAATTCATTTTTTAAGGGCCATTTATGACTGAAGAATACCAAGCCTCCAATATTAAAGTTTTAAAGGGTTTAGATGCTGTTAGAAAGCGCCCTGGAATGTATATTGGTGATACAGACGATGGCACTGGTCTTCATCATATGGTGTTCGAAGTTGTTGATAATTCAATTGATGAGGCTCTAGCTGGCCACTGCTCAAAAATTGAGGTTGTAATACATGATGATAACTCAATATCTGTAACCGATGATGGTCGCGGAATACCAGTCGATATACATCCTGAAGAAGGAATATCTGCAGCTGAAGTTATTATGACCGTACTTCATGCTGGCGGTAAGTTTGATGATAACTCATACAAGGTTTCTGGTGGTCTTCATGGAGTTGGTGTCTCTGTAGTAAACGCCCTCTCTGAAACACTAAAACTATCCATTCATAGGTCTGGTGAAAGCTATGAGCAGGACTATGTTCTGGGTGTTCCAGTTTCACCAATTAAAACCATAGGAAAATCAGATAAAACAGGTACAACAATTCACTTCAAGCCAAGTGTGGAGATTTTCACTGAAACGGTTTTTAAGTTTGAGACTTTGTCAAATAGATTACGTGAACTGTCTTTTTTAAATTCAGGTGTTCGTATTGAAATTCATGATGAGCGCACTGATCAAAAAGATATTTTTGTTTATGAAGGCGGTATTAAAGCTTTTGTAGAGCACTTAAACAAGTCTAAAAACCCAATTCATAATGACATTATTTCAATTTCTACAGAGAAAGACGATATTACTGTTGACGTAGCACTCCAATGGAGTGACTCCTACAATGAAAGTGTATATTGCTTTACTAATAACATTCCACAAAGAGATGGTGGGGCGCATCTTGCTGGCTTAAGAGCTGCATTAACACGAACTCTTAATAACTTTATAGATGCATCAGGGTTGGCAAAAAAGGAAAAAGCTGCTATTACTGGAGAAGATACTCGAGAGGGTTTAACTGCTATATTGTCAATTAAGGTTCCAGACCCTAAGTTTTCATCACAAACAAAAGATAAGTTAGTTTCATCTGAAGTTAGAGCGCCAGTTGAGTCTTCTGTAAGTGAGAAACTAAGTGAGTATCTTCTTGAAAATCCTGCAGAAGCTAAAATTATTATCGGGAAAATTTTTGATGCCTCCAGGGCACGTGATGCTGCTAGAAAAGCACGTGAAATGACTCGTCGTAAAGGCGCTTTAGATATAGCGGGACTTCCAGGAAAGCTAAGTGACTGTCAAACTAAAGATCCTGCTGAATCAGAAATTTTCTTAGTAGAGGGTGATTCTGCTGGAGGATCAGCCAAACAAGGAAGGGACAGAAGAACACAAGCAATTCTCCCCCTAAAAGGTAAAATTTTAAATGTAGAAAAAGCAAGATTCGAAAAAATTCTATCATCTCAAGAGGTTGGAACACTGATTACTGCTTTGGGTTGTGGTATTGGTAAAGAAGAGTATGACCTTACAAAGCTTAGATATCACAAGATAGTTATTATGACAGACGCCGATGTTGATGGGGCCCACATTAGAACCCTACTTTTAACGTTCTTTTATCGCCACTACCCAGAGCTAATTGAGAATGGCTATTTATTTATTGCACAACCACCCCTTTATAAAATTAAAAAAGGCAAGCAAGAGCGCTATCTTAAGGATGATATTGAGCTTAATGAATATCTTCAGCAAGAGGCAATCCATGATGCTAGTCTTTTTGTTAGTAAGGACGCGCCAGCTATTCAGGGGATGGCGCTTGAAAAGCTTGTTACTAAGTACTATAGTACAATTGGCACTATTGAAAAAGTTGGTAAAAAATATAATGAGCCTTTGTTAATGTCTATGTTGGGAATGCCAAAATTAGACTTATCTGACGAAAAAGGATCGAAAGAATGGTGCGTTAAACTTCAAGGAAAAATGAACAACAATAGCTCGATGTCTGAGCAAAATATTTTAGAGTTTAAAAATAATAGCATCCTGTACTCTTTGAAAACTTATGGAGTAGAAGTGACAAATATTTGTCTTGATGAGGGCTTTTTTAACTCAACAGAGTATAAAAAAATTGAGGCATATTCAGATCAAGTTGAGAGTATGTTTGATGATGAGACATACATTCAAAAAGGCGCCAAAGAAATTAAAACACCTAATTTTTCTACGGCTCTGAATTTTTTACTTGTTGAAGCAAGAAAAGGACAGGGGTTTCAGAGATACAAGGGGCTAGGAGAGATGAACCCTGATCAGCTTTGGGACACTACGATGAACCCAGAGACAAGAGTAATGCTTCGAGTGAAAATTGAAGACGCTATAGCCTCTAATGATGTTTTCACAACATTAATGGGAGATGAAGTAGAGCCAAGAAGGAACTTCATTGAACAAAACGCCCTAAAAGTTGATAACTTAGATTTTTAATTAAGTAAAAACGTCCCCCCGTGATTTAAATTCAAGCGGTTATGAATTTATTTATTAACACCTTGACCTTGTTTGTAAGATAATAAATAGAGTTTTCTTATAATGAAGTGGGGCCATGTCAATAAAACATCCGGTAATTGCTATAACTGGGTCTTCTGGTGCTGGTACATCGACCGTTAAAAATGCATTTAATCATATTTTCTCACGTGTTGGAGCAACTCCAGTAATTATTGAAGGTGATAGCTTTCATAAATTTGATCGTAAGCAAATGAAAAGCACCATGGAGGCTGAAGATAAAAAAGGAAATAAATACTTTAGTCATTTTGGTCCAGAGGCCAACCACTTTGATTTGATTGAAAGCACCTTTAAAGATTATGGAGAAAAAGGCCATTGTAAGCGCCGCTACTATATTCATTCTGACGAAGAAGGCACCCCTTTTGGAAAAAAAGCTGGAGAGTTTACTGACTGGGAGGAGGCAGGAAGGGACAGTGATTTGCTTTTCTATGAAGGGCTTCATGGCGGTGTTAAAGATGGAAATATAGATGTTGCAAAATTTGTTGATTTGTTGATTGGTGTAGTACCTGTAGTAAACTTAGAATGGATCCAAAAAATTCATAGAGACAAGGAGCAAAGAGGTTATTCGGCTGAGGCAACAGTAGACACAATTCACAGAAGAATGTGGGACTATATTAATTATCTCACGCCGCAGTTTTCAAGAACACATATTAATTTTCAGCGTGTTCCAACGGTAGACACTTCAAACCCCTTTATTGCAAGAGACATACCAACTCAGGATGAAAGTTTTGTGGTTGTTAGATTTGAAGATCACAAGTACTGCGACTTTGTTTATTTACAAGATATGGTTGCGGGCTCTTTTATGTCACGGCCAAATACCTTGGTTGTTCCTGGAGGTAAAATGGGCTTTGTAATGGAGTTAATATTAAGGGAGCAAATTGAAAAAATGTTAAATCGTTAATTCCATTCACAGTGACTATAATTTTTATTTAACAACTATGTTTATAAGTTTGTTTGGAACAATAATTACTTTAATTATTTCTTTGTCTTTTATATGTTTACTAACTCCTTCATCAGTAAAAGCTAACTCTTGGATTTTTTGATTGTCAGAGTTTAATGGGACCATCATTTTTGCTCTTAATTTTCCATTAACTTGGACTATGGTTTGTATATTGTCTTGAATAAGCGCAGATTCGTCAACAACTGGCCATTTAGCATCGACTACAGCCTCTTTACCGCCTAATAAAAGCCAAAGATGATGACATAAATGGGGAATTACTGGACTAAGACACTTGACCATGATTTCAATCGATTCTTTCCTAACAGCGACTCCTTTTTCAGTCGTATCTGTAAATTTAGACAAAGTGTTGTTAAGCTCCATCATGGTTGCAATGGCTGTATTAAATGAATGTCTTCTGCCTAAATCATCACCTACCTTTTTGAGCGCTAAATGTGTTCTTTTCCTAACTTCTTTTTGCTCATCATTTAGATCTTCAAGACCAACTTTCAAAGCTTTATTTTTTTTATTGGAGTCTACAAAGCCAGCAACAAGACGATAAAATTTATTTATAAACCTAAAAGCCCCTTCAATTCCAGTGTCAGACCACTCAAGATCTTGTGTTGGCGGCGCTGCAAAAAGTATAAAAAGTCTAGCCGTATCAGCTCCATATTTGGCAATCATTTCTTGAGGATCAACTGTATTTCCTTTTGATTTGCTCATTTTAGCGCCATCTTTCAAAACCATTCCTTGTGTAAGAAGATTTGTAAAAGGTTCACTCGCTTTAATTATTCCCTCATCACGCAATAGTTTTGTAAAAAAACGCGAGTATAAAAGGTGCAAGATTGCATGTTCAATTCCACCTATATATTGATCTACAGGAAGCCAATAGTCAGCACGCTCATCCAAAATAGCATTGTTTTGATCGACACATGTGTATCTTGCAAAGTACCAAGAAGACTCAAAAAAAGTATCAAAAGTGTCCGTTTCTCTTTCCGCCTTTCCGCCGCATTTAGGGCATAATACGCTATAAAAATTAGGCATTTTTTTTAATGGAGAGCCAACACCATCAAGCTCAACATTTTCAGGAAGCCTTACAGGAAGGTTTTCAAGGTTTTCTGCAACAGCTCCACAAGAAGGACAATTAATTATTGGGATTGGGCAGCCCCAGTAACGCTGTCTTGAAACACCCCAATCCCTAAGACGATAATTAGTCTTTAGCTCTCCCATTTTCAGGTTTGAAAGTTTTTCACTAATTGCGCTAAACGCCTGGTCAAAGCCTAAGCCGTTAAACTCGCCAGAGTTTATAAGAATTCCTTTTTCAACATATGCTGTTTTGCTAGTATCCACTTTACCACTGTGGTCGGATATAACATTCACGATGGATATATTATATTTTTTTGCAAACTCATAGTCCCTTTGGTCATGTGCAGGAACACTCATTACTGCTCCAGTTCCATAGCCCATAAGAACAAAATTTGCTATCCAAATTGGAGTAGATTCGCCCGTTATTGGATGAATACAAGTCAATCCAGAATCAATGCCTTTCTTCTCCATGGTTTCAATAGCTGCTTCGGCCGTTTCAATTTTTTTACACTCTTCAAGAAACATTTGAATTTCATTGCTACCCTTTCCAGCCTTAATAGCAAGAGGATGTTCTGCAGCAATTGCAAGATAAGTAACACCTAATAAAGTATCAGGTCTTGTGGTATATACAGTTAGTGCTTCAGAGTCATTAAGCGTAAATTTAATGTCAAGTCCAACAGATTTGCCAATCCAGTTTGTTTGCATCATTTTTACAGCATCTGGCCAGCCGTCGAGTTTTTGTATGTCCGCAAGAAGCTCTTCTGCGTAGTCAGTTATTTTCATATACCACTGAGAAATCTCTTTCTTTTCAACAGGCGCACCAGATCGCCAGCCACAACCTTCAACCACTTGCTCATTAGCCAAAACTGTTTGGTCTACAGGATCCCAGTTTACGACTGCTTTTTTCTTATACACAAGGCCCTTCTCAAATAGCTTTACAAAAAACCATTGTTCCCAGCGATAGTACTTTGGATGACAAGTTGCTAATTCTCTTGACCAGTCATAACCAAAACCCAACTCTACAAGCTGTTCTTTCATGTGCTTAATGTTTTCATAAGTCCACCCAGCAGGAGGAACCTGGTTTTTTATAGCAGCGTTTTCAGCTGGAAGTCCAAATGCATCCCAGCCAATAGGCTGCATAACATTCTTTCCAAGCATTTTCTGGTATCTTGAAATTACGTCGCCGATACTATAGTTTCGAACATGACCCATATGAAGCCTTCCAGAAGGATAAGGCAGCATTGATAGGCAGAAATACTTTTCTTTAGTTTTATCTTCAACCACAACAAATGAGTTATTTGTAGCCCAATATTCTTGTGCTTCTTTTTCAATTAAAGTGGCGTTATATTCTTTTTGCATCATTAATTTTATAAGTTTTTAATTTAAATTAAGAGAGCCAACTAAAGATTGAACGTCTTTCATGTTGTGTTCTATTAGATATTTACTAATCCCTTCGTTTATTCCTTGGCAAACAAGGGGATCATAAAAGAGCGCAGTTCCAATACCAACCGTGTCTGCCCCAGCAATGATGAATTCAATCGCATCATTAGCCGACACAATTCCCCCTTGACCAATTATAGGGACATTGTATTTTTTACTAACCTGGTAAACCTGGTGAACCTTCAGAAGTGCAATCGGTTTTATAGCAGGACCAGATAGCCCTCCTTGATTATTTCCTATTACTGGCTTTTGTTTTTCAATATCAATAGCCATTCCCATGACTGTATTTATAACGGCAAGCCCATCACTTCCAGCATCAATACACCTTAATGCATTGGAGGCAATGTCTGTTTGATTTGGAGATAGCTTTGTAATAATTGGCTTAGCGGTGTTTTTTCTGCAAATCTCAACAACTCTAAAAGACATCTCGGGGTCATTACCAAAAGCAACCCCACCTTCTTTTACATTTGGACATGAGATATTGATTTCAATGGCATCGATATCAGAGTCATCAAAGTGTTTTGCAATTTCACCATATTCTTCAACGGTTGATCCAGAGATATTAATAATGAATTTAGTTTCTTGTTTATCCAGGCCTGGCATTATGTCGTTTATGACCGCAGTTGTTCCTGGGTTTTGAAGGCCAATAGCGTTGAGCATTCCATTAGGAGTTTCAGCAATTCTGTGTAGTTTATTTCCAAGCCTTGGCTCAAGAGTAGTCCCTTTTAAGCAGACCGCACCGACATCGGAGTTAGAGAAGCCCTTGATTCGAGTGTACTCTTCACCAAACCCAACACACCCGGAAAGCAAAATGATTGGTGAGTTTAATGCCATCCCACAAAAACTTGTTTTAAGATTATTTTGCATTGCCGTCATTATACTTTTATGGCGACTTGGAGGTTGATAACTTCGTCTAAAATGTTGCTATGAATGGAGTTTTTATAACAGGCAGTAATACAGAGGTTGGTAAAACTACTGTAGCCATTGAAATTGTTAGGCATCTCAGTAAGGCAAGAGAGGTTAAGGTTCGAAAGCCTGTTGAAACAAATTGTGAGCTGTTGAATGGAGACTATATTCCAAAAGATGCTGTTGCACTTAAAGAGGCCTGCAATTCTAAGGAGCTTTTAAACATAGTATGTCCTAATTGCTTCACTCTTGAAGCAAGCCCCGAAGAAGCCAGTGCAAGTGTTGGAAAGGCGCTAAGTTTAGATGACTTAGTAAGTGCCTGTAACAACCAAGTGGGAGGCAGTTTTGTCTTAGTAGAGGGGGCAGGTGGGATCTATTCCCCAATTGCAGAAAGATCCCTTAATTCTGACCTTGCCGTTTGTCTTCAGCTGCCAGTTATCATTGTTGTTCGAGACGAGCTAGGCGCTGTTAGCCAAGGATTGCTGGCTATTGAGGCTGCAAAGAAAAATAATCTAAAAATTGTGTGTCTTGTGTTAAACGAAATTAAACCGAACACGCTTTCTAATAAAGAGTCTCTTGCTGCATATACAGATGTTCCAATACTTCCTTTTGCAAAAGGCAATATTGAATTTTTTAATTCTAAAATTGAAAGACTAATCTAATATAGTTAGATTTGGTTTCTGGTTTTCTTGATCAAGGGGATCAGCTTTGTTGTCAAAAAACATTCCCTCACCATTTTCTTTGGCATAAATAGATAATACCGAGTTGCACGGTACAATAATTTTTTCAGGCCTTCCATTGAATCTAGCCTTAAAGCTAATAGACTTGTTGGTTATTACTCGGCCTTCTGTTGCAGAAGAGGCAATGTTTAAAATAATTTTACCGTCACTTGCAAAGCCTTCAGGAATCGAAACACCTGTTTTTTCAGAGTTAACGAGTATATGAGGGGTAAAACTAGAGTCCTCTATCCAATCACAGTAAGCACGGATTAAATAGGGGACTACACTTGACATAAGTTTTTTTTAATTAAAGTCCTTTTCAGCAAAAGTTAGGCTTTCATGAAAGCCCTCTTTTTCAAAAAGCCTGTTTGCGTATTCCATAATTGGTTTTGCTTTTTTACCGTCTAAAGATATGCCCAAAAGATTAAGACGCCATAGAATGGGGGCGATACAGACATCAACAAGGGTCATTGTTTCACTTTTAAAATAGGGCTTATGAGAGAATAAAGGCAGTAGCTCTATAAGATTTCCATGTAAAGTTTTTCTTGCAGCATCACTTTC
The DNA here is from genome assembly GCF_059512545.2 of Candidatus Pseudothioglobus sp. uisw_070. Taxonomy (NCBI): domain Bacteria; kingdom Pseudomonadati; phylum Pseudomonadota; class Gammaproteobacteria; family Pseudothioglobaceae (SeqCode); genus Pseudothioglobus (SeqCode); species Candidatus Pseudothioglobus sp. uisw_070. Next base: position 11,935 of record NZ_CM183456.2, read on the forward strand.
CTTTTTGGCGCCATGTAGAATTTTATCAACAAGCTCGTACCAGCAGCCTTCTGATCTCGTGAAACGATAAATTAGAAGGCGTTTTTCCGCCTTTTCAATAGGATCAACTGGCAAAAGAGGAGGAAAGGGGAATCTTTCATCTAGGTATTCCATAATTACAGAGAGGTCATATAGAACCATTCCTCTATCAAAAAGTGTTGGAAGAGTTTCACAAGGATTGAGCTCTAAAACTTCTTCTGGCATTTCATCAAACTTAAGCTCTATAACCTCTCGCTCAATTAACTTGTGAGCCATAATAAATCGAACTGCATGTGACTCAAGCTCTTCAGAAGCAGCATAGAGGGTCGTTGAAGACGGATTAGGTTTAGATAACATAGTTTTTGCACCAAATTAAAAAAAAATAGCCTTGCCTTTTAGAGCAAGGGATGTAAAGATAAAGATTGTATCAGAAATTAATCGCGCGGCCTCCATATGCCGTATTTAACATCTTTCCAGTACTCTCTCTTAAGCATATAGGCAAGAATAAATAGAATACTAAGGAACAGTAATACCCATTTACCTAGTTTTAGGCGGATTAGCTTTGCTGGCTCACCAACATAGTCTAAGAAATTTGTTATATCAAGAACGCTCTGGTCAAACCCTGCTTCAGATTGACTTTCTCTTAATGACCATAAGACATCTGGCATAGAAGCATTTACCAGAACTTTATTGTTTACCCCAAAAATTCTCTCCTCGTCATCATAAAAACTTCTGAGGTAAGTATAAATCCAGTCAGTTCCTTTTGACCTTGAAACTAAAGAAAGATCTGGCGGAACGCCTCCAAACCATTTAGTTGCAGCGCCTTCTGGCATAGCTGTAGTAATGGCTTGCCCTACTTTATTTCCAGCAAACATTAGATTTCTAGCAACATGCTCTTCGGTTAGGTTTAGGTCTTTAGCAATTCGATTGTAACGCATCAAGCTTATCTCATGACAACCTGAGCAATAATTCATAAAAAGTTTTGCGCCGTTTTGTAAGGAGGCTTCGTCAAAAATATCAGTATCTGCATGATCTAAATGAACCTTACTAGCAGCAAAAATGTTTACGGAAAAAAGAAGAACAGATAAGCCAACTATTAATTTTAATTTAATATTCATATATTATCCAGTAACCCTTTCTGGAACCTCTTTGGTTTTTCCTAGAGTGCTAAACCAGGGCATTAAGATAAAAAATGAAAAATACAAAGTCGTAAAAATACGAGCCAGTAAAACATATAAAGGGGTAACCGGTTGAACACCAAGCCAGCCTAGCATAATAAAGCTGACAACAAAAGTCCCAAGAATCCATTTATAGATTGGGCTTCGATAGCGTATTGATTTAACTGGACTTCGATCTAGCCAAGGAAGGAGGAAAAACACTCCAAGCGCTGCAAACATTCCTAATACTCCAGGAAATTGTGAGCCAAACAGTGGAGGGATTGCCCTTAATACTGAGTAATAGGGAGTTAAGTACCATAATGGCGCAATATGTTCAGGCGTTTTAAGTGGATTGGCCTCGATGAAATTCGGAGCCTCTAGAAAATACCCGTTTAGTGCTGGTGCATAAAAAACAACTGCACAAAATATCCATAAAAACCCAACAACAACAACACTATCTTTAATTGTGAAGTATGGATGAAAGGGGATTCCGTCTTTTGGAATACCATCCACATCTTTATTTTTCTTTATTTCAATTCCATCTGGATTGTTTGATCCAACGTGGTGAAGTGCAACAATATGCAAAAAAACAAGAACAACAAGAATAAGTGGAATGACAACAACATGCAATGAAAAGAAACGATTTAAAGTCGCATCACCAACAGCATAATCACCCAAAATCCAAACTAATAAATCTGGCCCTACAATCGGAACTGATCCAAAAAGTGAAATAATTACTTGAGCACCCCAAAACGACATTTGTCCCCAAGGCAAAACATAGCCCATGAAAGCTTCAGCCAATAAAAGAATATACAGCACCATGCCAAGTATCCATATCAATTCCCTCGGTCCCTTATAAGAACCATATAAAAGGGCGCGCATCATATGAAGATAAATTATTACAAAAAAAGCAGAGGCCCCTGTTGAGTGCATATAGCGTATAAACCAGCCCCATTCAACGTCTCTCATAATATACTCAACGGAGGCAAAAGCATACTCTGCGTCAGGCTTATAGTGCATGGTTAAGAATATCCCAGTAACCAGCTGCATTAAAAGCATCACTACTGCTAAGCCACCAAAGAAATACCAAAAGTTAAAATTTCTGGGGGTGTAGTATTCTGCTAAATGTTCATTAATAACTTTAGATAATGGAAATCTTTGGTCTATCCAACTTTGTTTATTATTCATATTTTCTCTTATGTTTTTTGTTGGTCAACTCCAATACGAATCAATGAATCAGTGACGTATTGATACGGAGGGATTACTAGGTTAGTTGGGGCAGGCACACCTGCATAAACCCTTCCAGCAAGGTCAAACTTAGAGCCATGACATGGGCAATAAAAACCACCTTTCCAACTGTCTCCACCAAGATCAGCTGCACCAGGCTCTGGTCTATAGGTTGGAGAGCAGCCTAGGTGAGTGCAAACTCCAACGATAACAGCAACACTTTCTTTATTTTTGATGGCTCGAAAATTAGACGTTACATAATTTGGCTGTTGGTTTTTAGAGTTGCCTGTACCGTTTGGATCATCAAGATTTTTAATTAGGTCTTCTGAGTCAAGAGACTCTAATGCTTTTTCATCACGTTTAAATATCCACACAGGTTTTTTACGCCATAAGACACGAACAAGCTGACCAGCCTCTAATTTAGAAATATCAACATCTATAGGGGCTCCTGCTGCTTTAGCTTTAGCCGACGGTTTCCATGTTGATAAAAAAGGCCATGCTGCAAAACCAACACCAACCGCACCAACTACACTAGTGGCTTTGGTTAAAAAACGTCTTTTCTTTAGGTCGATTGTTTGTTCGGACATAAAAATGTTTTAAGATATTAAGATAAAAAGCCGCACCATTATAATGTAAATGGTTGATATTTAAAAGCAAAAAATGACCCAAATGACTAGTAGTTTTTTTTATCAACCTTAATAGTGATTGATTTGATATTTGTTAGGCCCTCGATTTGTTTAATTAAAGAGAGGAGATTTGTTTTTTGTTTTTCAGCTCGGAAGGCTATGGATGAGTTTTTAGCAAGTAGGGTAACGCCTTGAGAGCCTAAAAAGCAAAGATTAAGACCTTTAAACTGTGCAGAGTACTGCGCCTTAATTAATGCGTTTAAGTGGTTATGTTCTTTTGCTTTTTCAAATAAAGAGCTTAGATTGCTGCCAACTTTAAAATTTGTAGGGTTTCCTTTTGTTTTGTCTTGCATATATGAGAAAATACCCCAGTTTTATTAATTAATTTCGTTCGTCTTCTATGAGTATTATAAATAATGTTTTATCAAAAGTTTTAGGGTCTCATAATGACCGGCTAATAAAAAAGTATAACGGCCAAGTTTCCAAAATTAATTCGTTGGAAGAAAAGATGCGCTCGATGAGTGATGACGAGCTTGTCTCAATGACGGCAGAGCTAAAAGAGAGGCTAAGCAATAAAGAGAGTGAGGAAAGCATTTTAGCTGAGTCTTTTGCCGTTGTCAGAGAAGCAAGCCAAAGAGTTTTAGGTTTGCGGCATTATGATGTCCAGCTTATTGGCGGCATGGTTCTTAATGAGGGCAGTATTGCGGAAATGGGAACTGGTGAAGGAAAAACATTGGTTGCAACACTGCCAGCCTATCTAAATGCACTTGCTGGAAGAGGAGTCCACATTGTAACTGTGAATGACTATTTAGCAAAGCGTGACTCTGAATGGATGGGAAAAGTATTTTCTTTTCTTGGGCTTTCAGTTGGAACGGTTTTTTCAGGAATGTCTGGTGATGAAAAACAAAAAGCTTATTCTTGTGATATCACTTATGCAACAAATAATGAGCTTGGTTTTGACTATCTTAGAGACAATATGGCTTTTTCTCAAGAGCAAAAAACACAAAAGAAGCTTGCCTTTGCAATTATTGACGAGGTTGACTCGATCTTAATCGATGAGGCTAGAACGCCACTAGTTATATCTGGGCCAACAGGCGATCATGCTGAGGTCTACATCGCGATAGATAAAATGATTCCAAGCTTCACACTTCAAACCGAAGTTGGGGAGGGCAAGGAGGTTGAGGTTATAGTTGCAGGAGATTACACTCTTGACGAAAAACATAAACAGGTTTTTCTTACTGATGATGGACATATTAAAGCTGAAGACATGCTTATAGCCGCTGGCGCCTTAGCCCCAGAATCAAGCTTATATGACTCCAGCAATATTATTTTGATGCAACACTTATTGTCAGGACTTAGGGCCCATGTATTGTTTAAAAAAAATGTTGATTATCTCGTTAAAGATGACGAGGTTGTGATTGTTGATGAGTTTACTGGAAGAACAATGGAAGGCAGAAGATGGTCGGAAGGGCTTCATCAGGCAATAGAGGCAAAGGAAAATGTAAGCATTAAAAAAGAAAACCAAACCCTAGCATCAATAACATATCAAAATTATTTTAGGCTTTACGAGAAGCTATCAGGAATGACAGGAACAGCTGAAACAGAAGCATCAGAACTTCAAGACATTTATAGCCTAGAGGTTGTTGTTGTTCCTCCCAATACAATCTCCTCAAGGATTGATCACTCAGACCTAATTTATGGAACGATGAATGAAAAGCTTGATGCTGTTATGAAAGATATTCAGGCGTGTCAAAAAATTATGCAACCAGTTCTTGTGGGAACAAACAGCATCGAAAGCTCTGAAAGTGTTTCCGCTCTTCTAACGAAAAATAAAATTAAACACGAGGTTCTTAACGCGAAGCAGCACCAACGTGAGGCTGAGATTATTGCAAATGCTGGGGCGCCAGGAGCCGTAACTATCTCAACAAATATGGCTGGAAGGGGAACAGACATTGTTTTAGGAGGAAGGCCATTAGAGGGCGCTAATGAGGCAGAAACAGAGTCTTGGAAAGCTAAGCATCAAAGCGTTATAGACTCGGGAGGCCTGCACATAATTGGTACAGAGCGCAATGAGTCACGAAGGGTCGACAACCAGCTACGCGGACGATCAGGAAGACAGGGAGATATTGGATCAACGCGGTTTTATCTGTCACTTGAAGATAGCTTAATGAAGATATTCGCATCTGAAAAAACAGCCTCCATGATGAAAAAGCTTGGTATGAAGGAAGGAGAAGCCCTTGAACATAGTTGGCTGAATAAAACAATTGCCAATGCACAAAAGAAAGTAGAGGGGATGCATTATGACGCGCGAAAACACCTTCTTGAATATGACGATGTTGCAAATGATCAAAGAAAAGTGGTTTACCAGCTAAGAGATGAGTTAATGGGGACAGAAGATGTCAAGGAGCGGTATGAGGCTATTAGGGACGGCGTAATTAGCGACCTATTTTTTCAATATATTTCTCCAAAAGTACTTGAGGCGGATTGGGATGTTGGGGGCCTTGAAAGTGCTTTAGCTTTAGATTACTCTTCAGATATACCAGTACAAAAAAGTATTGACGAAGGCCTTAATGTTGACCAAGTTTTAAAAATGATATTGGAAGGTTTTATGGTTTCACATAAGGTTAAAGAGACTGCTATAGGCAGTGAAACTATGAGAACCTTTGAAAAAGCAGTTATGCTTCGAGCCCTTGATCAGCACTGGAAGGACCATCTTGCGGTTATGGATCAGCTAAGGCAAAGCGTTAATTTAAGAGGATACGGGCAGAAAAATCCTGTGCAGGAGTACAAGCGAGAGTCTTTTTCGATGTTTACAGCTTTGCTTGACACAATCAATAGTGAAATGGTTAAGGCGCTTTGTAGTCTTAATATTGATCAGGCTAATGCGCAATCTACCCCAACTTCTGGCGAGCTGCAAAGCCAAGAAAAGATCAGCCCCGCGCAGGCAAAAAAGCCCATAACTCCAAGACCAAGGATTACTAGACAGCCCTCCAAGTTAAAGGTTGGGAGAAATGACCCTTGCCCTTGTGGATCTGGAAAAAAATATAAGCAATGCCATGGATAAAGCTTATTTTTTTGGAGGCAGCGCGTTCTAAATGGAGAAAATAACGCTCACTAAGCCGGACGACTGGCATCTGCACCTTAGAGGAGGGTCTGCAATGAAGTCTGTTGTTGGCATGAGCGCTTTACAGATGGGACGTGCGGTTATTATGCCAAATCTTTCACCGCCAATAAGAGATGTATCGCAAGCAATAGCTTATCATAAAGAAATCATGAGCGCTTTGCCAGCAGAAACAACCTTTAACCCTCTGATGGTGCTTTATCTTACAGACAGCACAACTAAAAATGAAATTATTGAGGCGAGTGAAGCCCAAGAAGTTCATGCAGTAAAGTTTTATCCTGCGGGAGCTACAACTAACTCAGATAGTGGAGTGACAAACCTGTTAAGCGCATACCCTGCTATAGAGCAAATGCAAAAAGAAGGGCTACCGCTTCTAATACATGGAGAAGTAACTGATAATGACGTTGATATCTTTGACCGAGAAAAAGCTTTTATAGACAAAATGTTAACTAAACTAGTGCGAGACTTTCCTGGCCTCAAAATAGTTCTTGAGCACATAACAACAAAAGACGCTGTTGACTTTGTAAATGAATGTGAAATAAATATAGCGGCAACAATAACACCGCATCACCTCTTAGCAAACAGGAATCATATGCTCGTAGGTGGAATTAAGCCACATTTTTATTGCCTACCTGTGCTGAAAAGAAGATCGCCTCATCAAGAGGCATTAATTGCAGCAGCGACCTCAGGAAGTCCAAAATTTTTCCTAGGCACAGATTCGGCGCCACACGAGAAGCATCAAAAAGAAGCGTCCTGTGGATGTGCGGGGGTTTTTAGCGCACATGCGGCCATTGAGCTTTATGCTGAAGCATTTGATAGGAATGGAAAAATTGAAAAGCTAGAGGGGTTCGCGTCTTTTTTTGGCGCTGATTTTTATGGCCTTGAAAGAAACCAAGAAAAAATTACACTAGAAAAGACTACGTGGCGAATACCTGAGAGCTATAATTTTTCTGGCTCACATGTGGTGCCCTTTTTTGCGGGAGAGGACCTCTCTTGGAAGCTATTAACTTAAAAAATCCATACCTTTAAAGTAATCTTTGCTTTTTTCAACATCATTTTTAATTTGACTTTTAAGTTCTTCAAGTGAATTAAATTTTAATTCATCCCTACACTTTTGTTTAAAAACAACAGTCGCACGCTCACCATAAATTTCTTGATTAAAGTTAAAAATAAAAACCTCTAAAAGGACCTTGGTACCGCCTATTGTTGGTCTTTTACCAATATTGCACACACCAGTATAGGTTTTATTGTTAATTTTAACTAGTACGCTATAGACGCCGAGAACAGGGCTGAGTTTTCGTCTGATACTTATATTTGCCGTAGGAAATCCAATTGTTCTCCCCATTTTTTCACCATGCGCAACCCTGCCACTAATTGAGAAAGGCCTTCCAAGATACGTTTCAGCTTTTATAAAGTCTCCTTGGGAGAGCAGTTTTCGTATTGCTGAACTGCTAATTCGCTGGCCTTTAAGATGGACAGCGTTAATCTTATCAACTAAATAGCCTTTTTCAGATGACATCTCTTGAAGCATTGAAAAGTCTCCAAGACGGCCCTTACCAAATCGAAAGTCATCGCCAATGAAGCAGTGCTTTACGCCAACTTTGTTAACCAGAGTTTGGTTGATAAAAGACTCAGCGCTTATTTCGGAAAAAGCTTTGTTAAATCTTATTAAAAGGTGTTTATCTATGCCAAGCGATTCAAGAAAAAGGTGTTTGTCCCTAAAGCTGCTTAGTTTCGCTTTTGTCCTTCCAAAAAAAGATTCAGGGGTCACAGAAAAAGAAATTACAAGAGATGGTATGCCTTTATTTTTTGCAGTTGAGACAAGTTGTTTTAGTATTTCCTGATGTCCCACATGTACACCATCAAAATTGCCAATGGTAAGAACACAGCCAGATTGATGTTTAAGATTATGAAGGCCGCGTATTAGTTCCATTATGCTATTTTACTCACTGCTTTAATGATGATTTAGTAAATCAAGTGAATGAATAATTTTTTTAACTGGTGCGGGAACACCAAGAGTAATATTATGTGTTTTGTAGTAATTATCAGATGATCCTGGGGAACTTACAATAATTGGACTAATCCAAAGAGTGTAATGACTAAATGTGTGTTTGAATTTAGGAAGTGATTGGACGATTTTTGCCTTAGGGTTGTGGCTAATAATTTTCTCTTCTATTTCTTCTTCGTTTTCTGAGCACTCAGCAAAGCTCCATAGCCCTCCCCAAATTCCTTCGCTTGATCTTTTTGTAAGATAAATTTCACCTTTTTCATTTTTATAAATTAAGAATACAATATTTCGTTCAGGTTTTATTTTTTTAGGCTTTTTATTTGGATAGATGTCCTGTTGATTATGATTAAAGGCGTCACAATTTTTTGATATAGGGCAGCTTTGACAATGTGGTTTTCTTGGGGTGCAAACAGTAGCCCCAACATCCATTATTGCTTGTGTGTATTCTGCATTTTGTTTTTCAGGAGTATGAAGTTCTGCAAGACGCCATAATTCATTCATAACATTACTCGAACTATAGTGACCTTCCACCCTGTGGTATCTTGTCAAGACGCGTTTCACATTGCCATCAAGGATTGCATGTGGCTGGTTGAACGTAAGAGATAAGATAGCTCCAGCAGTTGACTTGCCAACCCCAGGAAGCGCTATAACCTCTGAATAGGTTTTGGGAAAAATCCCCCCATATAGTGATAAAGTAATTTGTGCAGTTTTATGCAAATTACGAGCTCGGCTATAGTAACCAAGGCCAGCCCATGCGGCCAAAACATCATCCTCGCTTGCATTAGCAAGCGAGGTCATATCTGGAAATTTTTTAATGAAATTGTTGAAATAATCAATAACAGTTTTAACTTGAGTTTGTTGCAACATAACCTCAGATAGCCATACGTGATATACATTTGGAGGACTAGATTGCCAAGGAAGGTTTTTTCTGCCATGTTTTATAAACCAATTTAAGAGACCACTCGTTAACTCCGTCACATCTCTAGGTTTAGCGGATTATTTGGGTCAATAGTCTGCATAAAAGGTTTTCTAATGTTTTCATTAGTTACCTGATAAACACAGCCAATCCAGTTATTAATAATAGCACTAGCACTATCATGCCAGGTATTATCTAGGGTTTTTGTAAGAATCTCTTCTGGAAATTCTTTAATAGTCGCTGTTTTATTTATAAGCCTAGCACGATACTCTGTCAAAATAGCGCAACTCTGTAGTGACAAATAATTGCTTGGAAATGGCGGATAGTCTGAGGTTCTTTTTTCGAGGTAAAGCGAAACTTCTCTTTTATACTCCTTTAAAAGGCTGATGGAGTCATATTCAGGGTGCCCTTGAAAGAAGACAATTCTAAAAAGATCAGGACTGACTGCAAGGTGAACGCCAATTGCGCTTTTAGCTAAAACTACAGCTTTTGCCTCTTCAAATTGGGACTCAGTGATCTCATTAAATCTTGAGTGTGGTATGTCAAAGCGAGTGTTAACACCCTTAACAAGAGGGTGTGTTCTATCAATTACCTGATGAGGAAATACGCCCCAATGTTTTTTTCCAATGGCCTTTCTTTTCTGGCCATACTTAAACTCTAAAACAGCATGGGTTGCAAGGCAAGAGCATAAGGTTGAGGTTACGTTTTCATAAGACCAGTCAACGACCTCTCTCAGCTGCTCATAAAATGGAGCGAGCTGAAGGTCTGGATCAGTCACATTAGCGCCCGTAATAATTAACGCATCAAGTCCTTGAAGTTTAATTTCTTCAAAGGTTTTATAGTGCTCTTTAATGTGCGCTGTCGCATGTTTTTCTCTTTTGATGCTTGAAAGTGAAAAAGGGTGGACATAAAACTGAGCAATTTGATTTGAATGGCCTATCAATCGAAAAAACTGCCTCTCTGTTGCTTCAAGCGCAGAATCGGGCATCATATTTAATAACCCAATATGAAGCTCTCTAATGGTTTGATGTTGAGCCCTCTCAATAGAAAGAATTGTTTCGCCCTGTTTTGCAAGACGTTCAAATGAAGGTAGTTTAGAGTGTGCTATTAGAGGCATGTTATTTAAGCGCGCTAGAGATTAAATTTAAGACGTCCTTTGCAGAGCCGCATTTATGAAGCGCATCACTTTCTATTGTGCAGCCGTATTCATCTGCAAGTGCGTTGTATTTTTTAAGCCTATCTGCAACTAGTTTTGGAAACACCCAGCTAACAAAAGCATTTGGGTTAATTTGAGCTGCGTAAGCTAAACTATTTTCTTTCAAGAAGGAGTGAAGAGCTTCCTCAAAAAACTTTGGGTTATAGTACATTGGCTTTGGCTGGCTTTTAGCTCTATCAATCAGTAATCTCTCATTTTCCTTGCTTGTTTTAATATAAATAATTAGTGTTTTTTCTGACAGAAGTTGATAAAGTTTTCTGTCTTCTAGCTCGCATAGACTTCCCCCAGCATCGTTAATAAAATGAGCATAACCGTCTTTTAAAGACTTATTAATAAAATGAGGAACCTCATACATTGTCTTTTTTTCTGCTTCCAAAAAAAGACTTTGGCGATGAATAAACTCCTCAATAGGAAGGCCACCTTCTTCAGGATTGCCAACTTTTCCAAGAAACGCAGAAATTGGCTCTAAGTTATCAAAAGTAACTTGACTATTAACACTTATAGAGTTGTTTTCCATAAGTGGCTTAAGCCACGAATCATTTTTCATTTTGTTAGCTACATTGTTAATAATGACTTCTTTAAGATGAGTCGCTCCAATTCTATAATCTCCAGAAAAATGGTACCAACCACCTTCTTCGCCAATAAGTTTAGCAAGATGAGTCTTCCCTACACCAGACATCCCAAGAAGTGTTAATCGCTTATTTTTTTGATTTATAAATTGTTTGGCAGAATTTATCATATTGACTTTCATTAGTCCATTAGCTGCTGATTGTAAGGTGATACGAGCTAAATTTTCTTATATTAAGCACGCCACTGTCCAACAACAAATATTGTCCTTTTATGCCTTCTAGAACACCTGTGATGATAGGCGTCTTATCAAAGTTTAAAGACACAACCTTTGTAGGATATTTTAGCACAGGGTAGTTTATATTTACCTCATCATCACTAAGGACTGTGGCCTCAGTTTCTTTTATTGTGCCTGCAATTTCACCTAGTAATATCTCTTTTAGAGACGAAAGATTTGATTGCTCCACTTCATTTTTTAGCATATTTCGCCAGTTTGTTTTGTCGGCAACAAATTGTTTTAATGCAACTTCAATCTTCCCAGACTCTAGACGTGACTTTGCCTCAAGTATAGGCAGCGCTGAAACTGCCCCTTGTTCAATCCAACGGCTATAAATCCTTTTTTTATTGGTGATTCCAACCTTAGGCTTAGATGTATTTGCAAGATAAATAATGGTTGGCTGAAAACAGTAGTTAAGACCCCATTGTGGCTCTCTACAAGTGCCCTTAAAATAGTGACAAGTCTCAGGTCTCATGATGCATAAGTCGCATCTAGCTAAAACTTGTGTACAGGGAAAGCAATACCCCCCAGACCAGCTTTTTTTAGTCCTCACTCCACAATTAGCACAAAGTATTACGTCATTATATTTGAGCTCAATATGCTTTCCTACAACAGCGTTCATGTCAATTAGATTCTCTCCAATAGGAAGGCTATATTTTGCGCTGCCCACTTCAAGAGCGGTGTTCATCATTTTTATGTGGCCACTTAACTGCATAATATCGATTGAATGTTCCTATATTTTTCAGCAGTTTTATTCATAATTGACTCTGGAATTATCGGAGCAGGAGGGGTTTTATCCCAGTCAAGAGTTTCAAGATAGTCTCTAATAATTTGTTTATCAAAGCTTTTTGGACTTTTCCCTGAAGAATAGTCGGCCAAAGACCAAAATCTTGAAGAATCTGGAGTTAAAATTTCATCCATTAGTGTCAACTTGTTTTCAGAGTCCAGGCCAAATTCAAACTTTGTGTCAGCAATAATAACACTTCGAGATAGCGCATGTTTTTCAGCAAAATTATAAAGAGTAAGGCTTATTTTTTTGATTTGCTCTGCAATATCTTTCCCCACTAGCGAAGCAACTTCTTTGAAAGATATATTGGCATCATGCTCACCAGGTGCAGCTTTTGAAGAAGGAGTAAAAATAGGGTTTTTAAGTTTTTCAGCAAGAACCATATTAGGAGGGAGGTCTATTCCACAAATAGACCCTGACCCTAAGTATTCTTTCCACCCAGAGCCAATTAAATAGCCTCTTACAACAGCTTCAATAGGCAGTGGTTTGAGTTTTTTTACAACAATTGCCCTTCCTTCAAGCGCTTCAGCCTCGTTACCTGGCAACACTTCATCAAGCCCAATGTCTGTTAGGTGGTTTTGAATAATGTGCTCAGTTTTATCAAACCAATAGTTTGCTATTGATGTGAGAATTTTTCCTTTTTCTGAAATAGGCTGATCAAAAACAACATCAAAAGCTGAAAGCCTGTCGGTTGTCACTATAAGCATGTTGTCTTTATCAATATCAAAAATATCCCTCACCTTGCCGCGATGAAGAAGAGGTAGGGATAGCTTTGTTTGCAAACTGGAATGCATAAGAACTATAAAATAAACTAAAGTATTCATTTTAATCGATTGCGCAATAGCTGGGGTATTGATAAAACTGAAGAATAAGAGAGTGTTACTTTATGTTTAGATTCTGAAGAATTTGTCTTGCCCTTTTTTGAAACTCTGGCATTGCGCTAGTTGGCACGAAAGATTGTTTAGGTAATTTTATTTTTTCAGGATCTTGGTGGATACCATTAACGCGAATTTCATAATGAAGATGGGGACCAGTGGATTGACCTGTAGTCCCTACATAGCCAATTAATTCCCCTTTTTTAACTTTTTTTCCAGATTTTAAGCCCGTAGCAAATTTTGATAGGTGGGCATAAACGGTAAGATAGTTGGAGCCATGCTTTAAATAGATAACGTTGCCATAGCCAGATAACGTGGCCCTATATTTCACAATTCCTTTTGCAGGCGCGTAGACCGGTGTTCCAGAGGGAGCTGCAAAATCAGTGCCTCGATGAGAGCGATAGATCTTGAGCGTAGGGTGGAAGCGCCTTTTTGTAAAGCCCGAGCTAATTCGATTATATTTTGTAGGTGCAAATGCAAAGGTGTCGTTTATAGTGGCGCCCTTTGAAGTAAAGTATTTATTTTGACCAAGCGTATTTTTATATGAAAAAAGTGCAATAGTTTTTCTACTTCCAACGTAAATCATTGCAATTGGAGTTTTTCCTCCATTCCAAGACAACATAAATTTGTCACCCTTTCTTAGGTCTCTACTAAGGTCCATCTCCCATGAAAAGTTATCAACCATCATTTTAGTAACTTCAGCAGCTACCCCGGCTTTTTTGGCGTCATAGTTTAGAGACTTTTGGATTGTAATTATGGTCTGAGATAATTTCCCAATTGGCTGGATATTGGCTTTTCCATAATTGAAAGATTGGCCATCATAGGTTATAAATAAAGGGTTGTCATTAGCTGGACTATAAATGATTTGGTCTAGCTCGTGATTATCGTTCAGGGTTATCCTAAACTTGTCACCAGGATAAATATTATTAAGCCTCTGAGCCCGTTCATCAGAGGCCATTAGTTTTTTGAGAAGCTTTCCTGATAGGCCTGTACTAAAGAAGAATTTGTAAAACGCGTCGCCTCTTGACACTTTAAAACTATAGTCATGTGTTCCACTGGCAGCAGAAGGAGCGCTTAAAAAAACGCAAAATGATAACAAGGTGATTAAGAAAGATTTATACATTTAGGACGGTTTGTTATGAAAGACTCGGCTCAATAACAGACCGAGCTATTTGACGAGAAAGATAGTCATTTTCCACAACACTTGCAAGCGTGTCAAGCCTCGAAATAGGAGCTATAGCTAAGGTTTTTTCTATAATTTTGCTAATGTCTAGAAACCCTATTTTTTTATTTAAAAAAGCGTCCACAGCAACCTCATTTGCAGCATTAAGCGTTCCAGGGGAACTCTGCCCTTGTTCTAAAGCATCATATGCTAGTCCTAGGCACTTGAACCTATCCATATCGGGCGATAAAAATTCTAGTGATGTTTGCTTGGTAAGATCAAGCTCTTCAACACCAGAAGTTTGCCGGCTTGGATAGGATAATGCATAAGATATGGCGCTTCTCATGTCTGGCAGTCCAAGTTGGGATAACACACTGCCATCATTAAAATAAACAAACGAGTGAATAATACTTTGGGGATGAATTACTACCTCGATTTTAGAAGACGAAAGTTGAAATAGGAAGTGAGCTTCAATTACCTCCAGGCCTTTGTTCATCATGGTAGCAGAGTCAACTGATATTTTTTGGCCCATTTTCCATTTTGGGTGCGCGCAGGCCTGTTTTGGGGTTGCTTTATTAAGTTCTGCTATTGGTGTTTTTAGAAAAGGACCGCCTGAAGCAGTTAGCTGTATTTTATTAAGGCCCTGTTTGCCACCTTGCAGGCATTGAAATATTGCGCTATGTTCTGAGTCCACAGGGATTAATTCTGCCCCAGACTCTTTGGCGGCAGCAACTAATAAATTACCACCTAGGACTAGAGACTCCTTATTTGCAAGCATAACTCTTTTTCCTGAGGTCACCGCTGCAAAAGTTGAGGATAGTCCAGCGCTTCCAACTATTGCCGCCATAACAAAATCTGTATTTTTATGAGAGGCTATATCATTTAAAGCGCCCTCACCTTGTAATACGATAACCCCTTCTGGCACAACTTTTCTTAAGCTCTCTGCAGCCCCTTCATTAGCCATTACTACAAATTTTGGCATGTGCTTAATGCAAAGCTTTTCCATTTCCCTCCAGCTATTGTTTGCCGTTAAGGCAAAGACGTTATATTTTTCTGGATGAAGTGACATAACTGCTAGTGTGTTTAGTCCAATTGAGCCCGTTGCCCCTAAAATAGCTACATTTTTCATAGCAAGAACATAATTAAAAGAAAAAATATTGGAGCAGACGATGTTAAGCTATCTATTCTATCTAGTATTCCGCCGTGTCCAGGAAGGATATTACCACTATCTTTTACTTCTGCAATGCGCTTTAAAACGCTCTCAAATAAGTCACCAAGAACTGACACAAGTGAAATCACCAGGGCTATAAAACTAAATATTAAAAAATCGCTCAATAACGGCGCTTGGTTTGAAACATATACATACAAAATAGCAACCACTTGAGCAAGAGCAGCCCCACCAAATACTCCTTCAAGTGTTTTTCCAGGACTAACACTTGGACATAGCTTAGTTTTACCAAAAAGCTTACCTGCAAAATAAGCGCCAATATCTGCCGCCCAGATTAAAATTAAAAGAGACAACACTAGCATGGGGTTTAACAAGTGAAGTGCCATCAATGCGATTGCCATTGGCACAAAAATAAACAAACCGTTGACTAGCTTAACTAATAAATTTTTTCTGAGTAGGCGAGAGCCTTTTGGAAATATTACTACCCAAACTAAGGCGATTAACCACCACGCAGCAGCATATAAGATAGTTAAATTTGAAAGAGCATTACTTAGAAAATAGGTTACTAATAATATAAGTAAAGCATAAAGAGCCTTACCTGCTAAATGCTTTATTTGAATTAGATTGCAGTACTCCCAAGAACTAATAATAAGAATTAAAGCAACGGCTAATGCAAAGCTAGTTTGAGTCAATACCAAAATACCAAAAACTGCAATTGGCGCAACAATAGAGGCCGTTAAGATTCTCTTAAGAAGCATTATTTTTCACCATTTCGCTTTCCAAATCGGCGCTCTCTCAAGTGAAAGGACTCTATGGCAGCATCTAGTTCATGCTCATCAAAGTCGGGCCACAAGGTGTTACAGAAATATAGTTCACTATAAGCAATCTCCCAGAGCAAGAAGTTGCTTATCCTTACTTCACCGCTTGTTCTAATTAACAGGTCTACTTTAGGGAAGTCTGCGAGAGAAGAATGCGCGTGGAAAAGGGGAGCATCAATTTTTTCAGGATCGATTTCTCCGTTGACAGACTTAATGGCAATTTTTTTGGCAGATTCTGCGATATCCCACTGACCACCATAGTTTGCAGCTATAACAAGATTGAGGCCATTATTATTTTTGAGCTGTTTTTCTGCGTCAACAGCTAGCCGCTGTATTTCAGGAGTAAAAACGGAAAGATCTCCTATAATTTTAAGCTTAATATTGTTATCGTTTAGTTTCGTTGTTTCATTTTTCAAAACAGTTAAAAAAAGCTTGAATAAAAGCCCAACTTCTTCACTAGAGCGATTTAAGTTTTCACTACTAAAAGCAAATAGAGTTAAAGTATTAACACCCAACTGACCACAATGCTTAACAATTTTTCTAACACTTTGAACCCCTTTTTGGTGGCCACTTGAGCGAGGAAGGTGCTTTGATTTTGCCCATCTTCCATTTCCATCCATAATGATAGCTATATGCTGGGGAGGTAGTTTTTCGTCTTTAAATGAGCCTAGTTTTTTTTCAGTCATGGAGCGCAATTATACCTATTAGGGTCTTCAAAACCTAATCCAAAGTATCCATTGATGGGGCTTGATACTATCATTAACATAATGCACTAAAAAATCTGACTAGGTTTATGCGGTAAAATAATGCTTCATGAGCTTAGCAAAAAGAATAATCCCATGCTTAGATGTCCGCGACGGGAGAGTTGTCAAAGGCGTTAAGTTTATTGATATTAAAGATGCTGGGGATCCGGTTGAGGTGGCAAAGCGTTATGATAATGAAGGTGCTGACGAAATAACATTTCTAGATATTACAGCATCATATGAAGGAAGAAACACCACGATAGAAATGGTTGAGAGGATTGCTAATCAGGTCTTTATTCCGCTCACTGTTGGAGGCGGCATTCGAAAAGCTGATGATGTTCGGGCAATGTTAATGGCGGGTGCTGATAAAGTTGCAGTTAACTCTGCTGCAATTTTTAACCCAAAACTTATTAATGAGCTTTGCACTATATTTGGCTCCCAGTGTATCGTTATAGCTATTGATGCAAAGCGAGTCTCCTCTAATCCATTGAAATGGGAAATATTCACCCATGGAGGGCGAAAACCTACAGGTATTAATGCCATAGATTGGGCCGTAAAAATGACAGAAGGAGAAAATGGTGCTGGAGAAATTCTTCTAACATCAATGGACAGGGACGGCACTAAAAATGGATTTGATCTTGAGCTAACTAAGGCAGTTTCTAATGCGGTTGACGTTCCTTTAATTGCCTCTGGCGGGGTTGGTAATTTATCACACTTATCTGAGGGCGTTATTGATGGTGGAGCCGATGCAGTTCTTGCTGCTAGCATCTTTCACTTTGGAGAGTTTACTATAGAAGAAGCTAAAAAAGCAATGCGAGAAAAAGGCATAGAAGTTAGGCTTTAGCTGGTTGAGTTTTTAAGTTCATAAGCGTATCATTACGCAGTTTTGACTCTAGGGAACAAATGACAGTAAAAAAAGATTTTTGGGTATTGTTATCGATATTTATTCTGCCCATAGCCATTGGTACTTTATTTTTTTATTTGAATCCGACTTATTTCAGTCAGAATACAGTTAACTATGGTGAGCTTATTCGCCCAGTTATAACAACTGAAAAAGCCGATATTGAATTTGAAGACGATGCCACATTTAATGGCTTTTGGACGCTTGCATACGCTTCAAAAAACTGTGATAGCATCTGTGAACAGGCTGTAGCAGATATTAAAACGATCCGCACCCTCATAAACATGGACATGCGAAGAATTCAAAGAGTTTTGATTACTGAAGATGGTTCGCTGCCTATGGTTAGCGATGAAAACTTACTTATAGCTAGAGTTACTAATAAAAAGTTAGCTGCTAAGCTTGCAGAGTTTCCAGAAAACTCAATTTTTTTAATTGATCCAATTGGTAACTTTATGCTTTACTACAACTCAAAAGAGATCAACATTAAGTTTGTGCTAAAGGATCTTAAGCGCCTACTTAAATATTCAAGGATAGGTTAATGGGCAGTCTTCCCTCTCTTAGAGACCTCTTGGGGCTTTGTAAGCTCAAAGTTGTCTCGCTGATTTTGCTTACGGCTGTTGTTGGAATGCTGTTAGCAGTGCCATACCTTCCTAATCTTTTTCTAATTATTGTCGCTTCTGCAGGAATATCATTAGCCGCAATGTCCGCTGCAGTTTTTAATCACGTGGTCGATGAAAAAATTGATACAAAGATGTCTCGTACCGATCGACGCCCCTTGCCTGAGGGCAGAGTAACGAGAAACCAAGCGCTGATATGGGGGTTCTTTTTAGGCATTGTGGGCATTTCATTATTGGTAATTTATGTTAACTTATTGACTGCAATTTTGACGCTTATTTCTTTGATCGGCTACGCTGTTTTTTATACAATGTATTTAAAGAGGGCTACGCCTCAAAATATAGTTATTGGCGGCGCTGCAGGCGCTGCGCCTCCAGTTCTTGGATGGACCTCTATAGCAGGTTCTCAAGGAATTGAATACGCACTTTTGCTTTTTTTAATTGTCTTTATTTGGACGCCTCCGCACTTTTGGGCGTTAGCAATTCATAGGCGAGAGGAATATAAAAAAGCTGAAATACCAATGCTTCCAGTTACTCATGGCCTTGAATTCACTCGAGTACAAATTCTTTTATATACAGTGCTATTATTTTTGGTTGCTCTGCTGCCTTACTTGACAGGTATGAGCGGTTTAATTTACTTAGTTTCAGCTGCAACTCTAGGAGCACTATTTTTAGGCTACTCTATTAAGATTTTTATAGAGCCTGAAAATCCTCACATTGCATTTAAAACCTTTAAATTCTCAATTAATTATTTAATGGTTTTGTTCCTAGCCTTGCTGCTCGATCACTATCTTTTGATGACTTTTGGAGTTTCTTCCTAGTAATGGGATCTTTATTACAAGTTTTTAGAGCGGTAGCTTCTGCAATGATTGGGGTTGGAAAAAAGAAACATTTAGCGCAAGATTTTGAGTCTACAGAGAAGACTGGTCCTTGGCCTTACGTTATCGTTGGAATTATTATGACCGCACTTTTTATTGGAACTATTCTATTTGCAGTTAGGCTTGTATTACCTTAGATTTTTGATAATTATATCAATTGCCTTTGCCATTGCTAGAGGCTCATGAGGACTTGTCAAAAGAGCTGTGAGCTTTAATTCTGGGTTAAAAAGCAAGTAGCTGCTTGTATGATCAATGTCATAGTGACCACCATGGTCATGATTGCTATGATCTTCCAGAGCTAATTTTTGTGATTCAACTACTTCATGATAAACCCCTAACGAGCTGCTAATTGACAATAGCTCATCTTGATGAGCGGTCAAACCTAAAAAAGTAGGGTTAAATGCGCCTGCAAACTGATCAAGCTTTCCAATATCACGCATAGGGTCTACTGATATAAAAACAACTTGAAGTTTCTTTTGATTTTCCATCAACCGGTATGTCAGATTGATCTTTGAAAGGTCTATTGGGCAAACGTCTGGACATGATGTGTAGCCAAAATATAATAGCACCCATTTTCCTTGAGACACATCTGATAAGTGCGTCGCTATTGACCCATCATTAATAAAGTTTAGCTTCTCCGAAACAGACTTTGCCTCAGGATATAAAGATGCTGCAGGGGCAACAGATTTTTTGAGATCCTGCATATTTGGCTTACCACCAGCATAAAAAAAGGTAGCCATAGCTGCAATTATGACTACCAAAAGTAAAGATATTTGGGTAGTTTTGTTCATATTATTAAGCAGTATTTTGATTAAACATTCTATGTGCGAGGCTTATTAAGCTTAATAAAAGAAAAAGAGCAACTGCGTTGTGCATAACCGCAGCAAACATTGGTAAAGACATAACAACATTGATAATACCAAGTGCAACTTGGGCCGATAAGAGGCCTAAAACTACAATAATATTCCGCCTTAATGTAGGATAATTCTCTAAAACAAAACATAATGAAAGTATCGCTACAGTAACAACTATCGCTCCAACTCTGTGAACCATCTGAATAGCAGTTCTAGTTTGATTTTCCAAAATTCCAAATTCATAATCGACTCCAAGCTCACCCCAATAATAGGCATTTTTAAAGTCCATATCTTCAGGCCACATCTCACCTAAACAAGTAGGAAAATACTCACCACAAGAAAGTGCTGCATAGTTAGTACTTGTCCAGCCGCCCAGAAATATTTGGAATATCAGTAAAGCGGTTACTATGATGAGCATTAATTTATGGCGTTTTAAAACAGGCTGCCCAATTTTTGCTTGTGAACGCTGATTCAAAAAAAGCCAAAATAACAAAGTGGTTGTTGAGAAGCCTCCAAACAAATGCATGGTAACTATGCCTGGGTGAACCTGTTCGGTAACAGTCCACATTCCAAGCGCACCCTGAAATCCCACCAGTAAAAGTAAAGCTGTGGGAAGTTTAATAGATTGCTCTCTTTCGGTTTTACGAAATACTGCCAGTAAAAATATAACAAGTATTGAAAGTCCTAGTATTGAGGCGGCATACCTATGAACCATTTCTTTCCATGCTTTAGCAACATCAAGGGGCCTTTCATATTCACTCGAAATAACATCTGGAACTAATAACTCGCCATAACATCCTGGCCAATCTGGGCAGCCAAGTCCTGCATCTGCAAGTCGAGTATAGGCCCCAAGAATGACAACTATAAGAGCTAAGATTAAGGAAATATTAATGGTTTTATTGAACATAGTCGGTAATTAGTTTAGTCAGAGAGATATTTTAATTGAAGCAAGTTAAATTTTGAAAAATTACGTTAATTATTTTTCATTTCTTGATAATATATATGGGTATTGATTGCATTTTCAATCTTTTGGTCTTTCTTTTTTACAGCTAGGATGACAAGCGAAAAAAGTTCAACCAATATTGAGAATAAAGGTGAATTTTTACTTGGTAAAAAGACGATAAACAGGTATCATTTGATTGCATTTTTTATTTGAAAATTGAAATTGCATATTTAAGAGCTATATATCTAATTAATAATATAGCTATACAAAGATTTAATTCGGAGATTCTATGAAATTATTGTTTAAACTTACCGGCGCATTTATTGCACTTTTAAGCTCCAAGTCTGTCTTGGCAGAATACACATTCAATATGACCAAAGGCGTTACAGATATTAGTAACGATATTTGGGGCCTTCACATGATGGTATTTTGGGTTTGTGTAGGAATTGGTGTTGTTGTTTTTGGCGCAATGTTTTATTCAATTATTGCACACAGAAAGTCAAAAGGAGCTAAGGCTTCTAACTTTCATGAGAGCACGACAGTAGAGTTTTTATGGACAGGAATACCAGTTTTGATTCTAATCGCAATGGCTATCCCAGCTTCAAAGACACTTATTGACATTGAGGTTCTGGATAAGGCTGATATGACTATAAAGGTAACTGGAGTAAGGTGGAAGTGGCAATATGACTATCCTGAAGAGGGCATAAGCTTTGCTTCTAATCTCGCACAATCGTCTATGGATGTTATCAAGGGAACACCTGAAGAGCGTGAAGCTGTTCATAAAGAGGGCGGCTACCTTCGCGAAGTTGACAAGCGTTTAGTCGTTCCAGTAGATACAACAATTCGTTTTTTGATTACATCAAATGATGTAATTCATAACTGGTGGGTTCCAGCGTTTGGCCTTAAGCAGGATGCAAACCCAGGATTTATAAATGATGCATGGGCAAAACCCAACATAATTGGAACTTATAGAGGTCAATGCGCTGAGCTGTGCGGAAAAGGCCATGGGTTTATGCCTATTGTTGTTGATGTTGTTTCTAAAGCTGACTACGCTGAGTGGGTTGAAAGTATGCAGGCTGAAAAAGTTGCTGAACTTGCAAGCGCTACTCAAGTTTGGACTGAGGCAGATCTTGTTGCTAAGGGAGAAACTGTATACAACGCAAACTGTTCGGGCTGTCATCAAAAAGACGGCACCGGTATTCCTGGTGTCTTTCCTGCAATGATTGGATCAGAGGTAGCCAATGGCCCAGCAGCATACCAACTTAATCTAGTTATAAATGGAGTGGTCGGAAGAATGCCTTCATTTAAGGCGCTAAGTGATTCTGACATAGCTGCAGTAATAACATACGAAAGAAGATCTTTTGGTAATAATGGATCAGTTGTTCAACCTTCAGATGTTACATCTGCACGTTAATTTAAGGAGAAATATATGAGCTCAACTTCAACGGCAGCATACGATGATCACGGTCATGGCCCTGAAAAAGGACTTCTAAGATGGGTTAAAACAACCAATCATAAAGATATTGGAACACTATATATGTGGTTTGCATTTGCAATGCTTCTTATAGGTGGTTCACTTGCAATGGGAATTCGAGCAGAGCTTTTACAGCCTGGCTTGCAATTATTTGAACCACAGTTTTATAATCAGCTGACTACAATGCATGGTTTAATTATGGTTTTTGGAGCGATTATGCCGGCCTTTGTTGGTTTGGCAAACTGGCTTATTCCTTTAATGGTAGGAGCGCCGGATATGGCTCTGCCAAGAATGAATAATTGGAGTTTTTGGATCTTGCCGTTTGCAGGAGCAATTCTTTTGAGTACGTTCTTTATGGAGGGCGGAGCGCCTGCTTTTGGCTGGACTTTTTACGCACCACTTTCAACGACCTTTGCTCCAGACTCAACTGACTTCTTCATTTTTGCAATTCACTTACTAGGATTTTCTTCAATTATGGGAGCGATTAACATTATTGCTACTGTTCTTAATATGAAAGCCCCAGAAATGCGATTAATGGACATGCCACTTTTTGTATGGACATGGTTAATCACATCGTTTTTGTTAATTGGTGCAATGCCAGTTCTAGCAGGAGCTGTTACGATGATGCTGACGGATCGAAACTTTGGCACAGCATTTTTTGATGCGGCGGGCGGCGGTGATCCAGTAATGTTCCAGCATATTTTTTGGTTCTTTGGTCATCCAGAGGTCTATATTATGATTTTGCCAGCCTTTGGTATCATCTCTCATATTATTCCAACCTTTGCTAGGAAGCCTCTTTTTGGCTACTCTTCAATGGTTTATGCAACGGCATCGATTGCATTTTTGTCATACATAGTATGGGCTCACCATATGTTCTTAACGGGAATGCCTGTGGCAGGCGAGCTTTACTTTATGTACGCAACAATGTTAATTGCAGTCCCTACTGGAGTAAAAGTTTTTAACTGGGTTGCGACGATGTGGAAGGGTTCTTTGAGCTTTGAAACACCTATGCTTTGGGCGCTTGCGTTTGTATTTTTATTTACGATTGGTGGTTTTTCTGGACTAATGCTTGGCATCGCTCCAGCCGATATTCAGTACCACGATACTTATTTTGTAGTTGCTCATTTTCATTATGTTCTTGTAACTGGAGCCCTATGGGGAATCATTGCAGCAGTATTTTATTGGCTTCCTAAGTGGACAGGAAAGATGTACAACGAGCCCCTAGCTAAATTTCATTTCTGGTGGGCGCTTATCTCGGTTAATGTAACGTTCTTCCCTCAACACTTCTTGGGACTTGCTGGAATGCCGCGTCGTATTCCTGACTACTCACTTCAGTTTGCTGACTTTAACTTTATCTCTTCAATTGGTGCATTTTCTTTTGGACTGTCATTCTTATTGCTTACTTACATTGTTGTAAATTGCATCCGTAATGGTAAGCCAGCAGATGCAAGACCGTGGGAAAGCGCTAAAGGTCTAGAGTGGACTTTAGCATCACCAATTGCTTATCATACGTTTGACGTTCCGCCAACAAGAGCTGAAATTTTGGCAGAGTCTCAGAGTAATTAATGGTAGATAAAAAAAACAATAGAGGTGTTGGTATAACTGCATTGATAGTTGCTGGTGTTGCAATTGGGCTATATGCACTAACCATTGCCCTTAACTCCTGACGTGGAAAGAAAAAAAATTACAAAAAGTTTTTGGATAAAGCTAGTTTCCGTTCCAATCTTGATGTTCTTTTTTGCCTACGCGATGGTGCCTTTATATGATGTGCTGTGCGACATAACAGGTTTTAATGGAAAGACTGGTAGAGTAGAAACAGAAAAGCAGTATCAAGTAAATGAAGAGAGATTGGTGAGTGTTAGTTTTTTTGCGGCAACGACTCCTGGCTTCCCAGTTCAGTTTGCGCCGAAAGTAAGCTCGATGGAAGTCATACCTGGAAAGTTTTATACTACCAGCTACATTGCTAAAAATACGACCGATGAAATAATTTATGGTCAAGCAATTCCAAGTGTTGCGCCTACAGATGCGGCGCTTCACTTTAAAAAGCTAGAGTGTTTTTGTTTTGTAAAGCAGGCGTTTCAACCTAATGAAGAGGTCGAAATGACGCTTCGATTTGTAATTGAGCCTGAAATGGATGAGTGGATCAAAGATGTTAGTTTGTCCTATAATTTTTATAAGTTAGATAGTTAAGAAAGGGGAAGAAAAATGAGTAACGAAAAATATTATGTACCTCATGGCACCTACTGGCCGATTATTGGATCAATTGGTGTTTCAACTTTATTTGTAGGGTTTGCGAACCAAATGCATGATGTAAGTTGGGGCTGGCCTGTGATGGTTTTGGGTTTTGCAATAATTGCATTTATGTTATTTGGGTGGATTGGAACAGTTGTCAGTGAGAGTATTGGCGGACTCTACAATTCACAAGTTGACAAATCTTTTCGATGGGGAATGAGTTGGTTTATCTTTTCTGAGGTAATGTTTTTTGCAGCCTTCTTTGGTGCTCTTTTATACGCAAGAGTTTTGAGTGTGCCTTGGCTTGGTGGTGAGTACAACAATATTTATACGCCAGAGTTGTGGGAGGGCTTTAAATCAGCTTGGCCTCTTATTACTACTCCTGGTGAAGTAGGGCAGAACGGCGTTACTTTTGCTACTAACTTTAAATTAGTAGATACTTGGGGACTTCCAGCGCTAAATACGGGACTTCTTTTAACTTCAGGTGTTACTTTAACTTATGCTCATCACGCTTTAAGGGCTGGCCATAGAAATGCATTGATGGCTTGGATGCTAGCAACAATTGCGCTAGGGGTTGTGTTCCTGGGCTTCCAAATTACTGAGTATGGACATGCCTACCACGATGGATTAAAGCTAACTTCTGGAATTTATGGATCAACGTTTTACTTGCTGACAGGATTCCATGGTTTCCACGTAACCATTGGTGTGATTATGCTGACAGTAATTCTTTATCGTATTCAAAAAGGACACTTCAATTTGGAGAATCATTTCGCCTTTGAAGGCGTTGCTTGGTATTGGCATTTTGTTGATGTAGTCTGGCTAGGGCTATTCATATTCGTATACTGGATATAATTACGAATATATGGTTTTGTAAAAGGCCCCTTCGTTGGGGTCTTTTTTTCAATTAACGTAGGAAAACTATGGATTATTTTGTAATAGCTATAATTGTATTAATATTTTTCTTTTTAGGCGCCGCTGTTATTGGCTTACTTAAAGGAGGCAGAGAAGGTTCTGACAAAATGTTTAAAGCGCTAAGAATGAGGATTATTCTTTCAGTTTTCTTGTTTGTCTTTTTACTATTTGCTAATTATATTGGATGGATAGAGCCTAATAACTTTAACCTGCTGCCAACCCAATAATGAGCTTACGTTTTATTCTTCCTTCGATTCTAATAACTGCGACCTTTGCATTTTTAGTATCCCTCGGTTTTTGGCAGCTGGAACGCGCCGATGACAAACGCAGTATTGAGACCTCAATAAAGCAGGCGAATACTGGCAGTGTTGAACTTATCAAGAAAGAAGAAGGCCTTCAAAGCAAAGAGTATTATGAGGTTCGACTTCAGGGAAAGTACTTAAGTGATAAGCAGTTTATCTATGACAATCAAATTGTTGACCAAGTTTCAGGCTATTATGTTCTAACTCCTTATGCCTTAGAAGGCCAGTCAAAAGCTATCTTAATTAATCGAGGTTTTATTCCATGGAACGGGCGTAGAGATAAATTAGCAGATATAGTTATTGGACAAGAGACTAGAGAAATAAAGGTACAGATCTCAAAACCAATTAAGAGAATGGAGCTCAAGCCAAGTGAAATTGGTATTCAATTTCCAGTCCTAATCCAATCGATCGACCTACAAGATATGGCTGATAGAGCCAAGGTTGATTTTTCAAGTGTCATTGGCTTGTTAGATGCGTCTGACTCTAATGGTTTCATTAGAAAATGGGAGCCTTACACTGGAAGTATTGAAAAGCATATAGGGTATGCTATTCAATGGTTTTTGATGGCCCTTGTTCTTGCAATAATAGGAATTCGTATTGCGATAAAGCAGCGCAAAAAATAATCAAATTTTGATGGTATAAAACATTCTTTAAATAAAAAAGCTTACTGTATAATTTCCCACTAAGCCGAAGTAGCACAGTTGGTAGTGCAACTGATTTGTAATCAGTAGGTCGCCAGTTCGAGTCCGGCCTTCGGCACCAATAAATAAGTATTAAGCGGTCTAAATGACCGCTTTTTTATTGTTAATTTTTTACTCGTTCTCGTAAAATGAATTTTTGTACTTTTCCAGTTGAGGTTTTTGGAATGGCCTCAAAAATAAATTTACGTGGTAATTTAAATGAAGCCATGTTGTCACGGCACCATTGACCAAGCTCCTCTTCTGAGGCTTTCTGGTTTTTGTTAAGTTCTATAAATGCGCAAGGGGACTCGCCCCATTTTTCATGAGGCATTGCTACAACTGCTGCTGCATTAACAGCAGGGTGCTTATGTAATACCTCTTCTATTTCAATGGAGGATATATTTTCACCGCCAGAGATAATAATGTCCTTTGAGCGGTCCTTAAGCTGAATGTAGCCATCATTATGAATGACCGCTAAGTCACCTGAGTGAAACCATCCACCTGCAAAGGATTCTTCAGACGCCTTTTTATTTTTTAAATAACCCTTCATGACTACATTGCCCCTAAACATTACTTCACCAATAGTCTTTCCGTCATGAGGAACGGGTTTCATGGTTTTTGGATTAACAACATCAAGAGATTCTAGTGGCAGATAACGAACGCCTTGACGGGCTTTTAGTGAAGCTTGTTTTTCCTTATTAAGGTCATTCCATTCTTGGTGCCATTCATTAACAACTGCAGGGCCATAGGTTTCAGAGAGGCCATATAGATGAGTGACATTAAAGCCCGATACGTTCATTTCAGTAAGTGTTTTCTCAGGGGGAGGTGCTGCAGCGGTAAAGAACTCAACTCTGTTTTCAAGCAAACGCCTTTTACTATTTTCTAGTGAAAGAATTGTTGACATAACAACTGGAGCCCCACATAAGTGAGTCACTTTGTAATCGGACAAGGCGTCCCAAATCGGTTCAGGTTTGACGTGTCTTAAACAAACATGTGTTCCAATTATTGCAGACATTGTCCAAGGAAAGCACCAGCCGTTGCAGTGGAACATAGGCAGCGTCCAAAGATAGACTGCGTGTTTATTAATTGAGGCAATGAGCGCATTGCCTTGAGCTAATAGGTAAGCGCCGCGATGATGAGAAACAACTCCTTTCGGGTTTCCTGTAGTTCCAGAGGTATAATTTAGTGATATTGCATCCCACTCATCTTCGGGCATAAGCCAATCAAACCCAGGGTCTCCACCAGATAAAAAAGACTCGTATTCAACCGCTCCACTTAGGGAGCCACTTATTGGAAATTCACTGTCACTGTAGTCAATTAAAATCGGATTTACCTTAGATAGTTCTAATGCAGATCGAATAGCGCTAATAAACTCACGATCCACAATCAGCACTTTAGTATTAGCATGATCAATTTGGTAGGCAATTGTTGTGGCATCAAGTCGCGTATTTATACTATGTAAAACAGCCCCACACATTGGAACGCCATAATGCGACTCGAGCATTGCAGGAGTATTTGCAAGAATTACTGATACAGTATCACCGCGATTAATCCCTTTTTTTGAAAGCGCAGATGCAAGCTGACAAGAGCGCTGATAGAACTCACTATAGCTTCGCTTTATGGACCCATGAACTATTGCTGTGTAGTCTGGAAATACTGACGCCGCTCTTTCAAGAAAAGTAATTGGCGTTAGAGGCTGATAGTTAGCTGGATTTCGATCTAAATCAGTGTTGTAAGGATTGCCCATAATCGTTATGACTATTCATCTTGCCATTTAGGCTGACGTTTTTCTAGAAATGCATTAATGCCCTCTTTTGCATCAAGTGTCAGCATATTATCGACCATTACTTTTGATGCATAATCGTAAGCATCAGAAATAGACATATCTTTCTGATTGTAGAAAGCTTGCTTGCCAGTTTTTAAAGTCATACTTGATTTTGAGGCAATCACTTCAGCAAGCTCCATAGCGCTTATAGTTAAATTTTTATCGTTTACAACGCAATTGATAAGGCCAATGCGCTCTGCTTTATTTGCATCTACCATTTCTCCAGTTAATAGCATTTCCATCACTGCTTTGTTGGATATGTTTCGAGATAGCGCGACCATAGGAGTTGAGCAAAAAAGACCAATATTGACGCCTGGCGTAATATATCGTGAGGATTCTCCGCCAACAGCTAGGTCACAACACGCGACAAGCTGGCAGCCAGCTGCAGCTGCCACTCCAGCAACCTCAGCAATGATTGGCTTAGGATGATTGACAATTAGCTGCATGAGGGCAGAGCAGGATGAAAAAACTTTTGTGAAGTATTCGAGCCCATCATCATCAGCATTTCTTCCAGCAGACATTTGTTTTAAGTCATGACCAGAGCAAAATGCTGGGCCGTTAGCAGCAATTATGATTACTCTGGTCTTTCCATCTTTTGAGGCGTGATTAAGAGACAGAGTCATTGCAGTCATCATCTCTTCAGACAAAGCATTTCTTCGTTTGGCATCGTTTAGTGTTAAGCGAAAGACGCCATTATCAGTAAATTCTTCAAGCAGTATTGATTCGATAGGACTTTCCTCGTTGCTCATAAAATAAGCCTTATATTAGCATATACGCTTTAAATTTTTTTAAATGTTTATGTTAACTTCTACGCCAGAGTCTAGAGTATTTGCAATGAAGCAATATCTGTGAGCTCTGTCGTGCATCTTTTCTAATTCTTCATGACTAACTTCAAAACCATGGTCAAAGGATACTTTTGGATGCAGGTCTATTTTATTTACAATCATTTGCTTCTTATCATTCTTGCCTAGGTGTGCAATTGCATGATCTTCATAGGATAATATAGGCCACTTTGTTTTTGCTGAAAGAGCTAAAAAAGTCATCATATGACAGCTGCTTAATGAGGCAGCTAGAGCTTGTTCAGGATTGGTGTTTTCAGCTGAGCCACCCCAGTCAGGAGCAGTGTCAGCCTTAACCATGTAATGATCATTGTATGAAACTTCATGTTCGCTAGAAAATTTTCCAGGAGAGAGTTCTTCTTCTTTTCTCTTCCAGTTAAGTTTGATAGATAGTTCAGACATAAACTTTCTCCTAAATAATTTTGATCGGTTTAAGACGCTGAAGTAATTTTTTTCTTAGGGTCATAGAATGGTTTTTGCACAACGTTAATAGGATGATTTCCCTCTGACGTTCGAGTTTCTGCAACCATATCTATAGCCGAATAGTCAACATCTATAATAGCAAGTGCAATATTTTTGTCAAGCCTAGGCGAGTAAACTGCTGACGTTATGTAGCCAACCTCACTTGAATCTATAAAAATTGGCCAGTAGCTGGTATTGGGATGCTGAAGAGGTGGGCATGAGATTTCTACACCAACTTGTCTTCGCTTAACTCCCTCAGATTGAATTTTTTTAAGTGCATCTTTTCCAATAAAGTCTGCATCCATTTCAAGGTCAACGAGTCGATCTAATCCAAGCTCAAATGGATTTACAGTGTAGTCCATATCTGCCTGGTAAGAAAGCATACCTCCCTCAATTCTTCTTATTGTTGAAGTATGTCCGGGAACCAGCCCCATTGGTTTGCCAATTTCCATGATGTGGTCCCAGAGTTCATTTCCTCGAGAGCCATCACGTAGGTATATTTCATAACCTAACTCACTTGACCAGCCTGTTCTGGAAATGATTAATGGGATCCCATTCAGTTCAAACTCTTCTAGCCAGTAATATTTAAGGCTATCTATTCTTTCACCAAAGATTGCTTTTGCAATATCGCCTGACTTAGGACCTTGAAGCTGAAGCGGCGATACATCAGGCTCACCTAAATTAACATCTAGTCCAGAGTTGACGGCGACACCTTTGGCCCACATCAAAATATCGCTATCAGCCAAAGATAGCCAGAAGTGATTTTCACCAAGCCTTAAGAGTACGGGGTCATTTAATACGCCACCATTTTCATCAGTAATAAGTACATACTTGCACTGCCCAACAGCACACTCGGAAAGGTTTCGAGGTGTTAGTAATTGTACAAATTTAGCAGCATCTGGGCCCGTTATTTCAACTTGACGCTCAACTGCAACATCACAAAGAATGGCCTCATTCACAAGATTCCAGAAGTTTTGTACTGGATCACCAAAGTCTCTAGGAATATACATATGATTGTAGACTGAAAATCCCTGTGCTCCCCAGCGCACTGTCGCATCAAAATATGGAGACTTCCTCACCTGGGTTCCAAAACTAAATTCTTTTTTCATAGACACTAATTCGCATTAAATAAAAGCGAAATAATACACATTTTTCAATGTGTTGCAGATGTTTTTATTGCGCTTTTTGGCTACGTTATAAAGTTTGTTTCTCGAGTCAGTTCCGAAAGAATTTCGGGTCCCTCAGATCTTAGGATTACAATCTCTTCAAGTCTAACTCCAAATCTGCCTTGAAGGTAAATTCCTGGCTCAACTGAGAACACCATTCCTTCATCAAGAATTACTTCGGATGTTGCAGTTATATAAGGTGGCTCGTGAATGTCAATACCAAGCCCATGACCTAAGCGGTGAACAAAGAATTCTCCATAACCTGCTTCAGTAATGACATCTCTGGCAGCAGCGTCAACTTCTTTTGCCATCACGCCTGGTTTCGCAGCTGCCATAGCTGCTTGCACTGCACGCTCTATAATCGCATGAACTTCAAGATAATCTTTTGGTGGTTCTCCCACTACCGACATGCGTGTCATGTCACTTGGGAAGGTTCCTTTTCGACCACCGATATCAATCAATACTACGTCACCATTTTGTACTTTTCTGTTTCCAGTATGATGATGCGGGAAAGCACCATTTGGGCCAGATCCCACAATGCAAAATTGAGGTTTAGCACCTTCTGAGATAAAGTGTTTATTTATTGCTTCACCAATTTCAAGCTCAGTCACACCTTCTTTAATTGCTGCAAAACCAGCTTTCATTGCTCGATCATCGATTAGCGCATTCTCTTTAAGATTAGAGTACTCATCATTATCTTTGCGCATCCTAAGTGCGCCAATAGTAGAATTAGTAAACTCATAGGTCGGTTTTGGTAAGGCGTCGATAAGTATTAAAGCAAAGTGAGAGCGCATTGCTTCATCTATAGCAATATGTTTTGCATTTGATGAGCCGGTATAAGAGAGAGCCTCATCTAGTGCTTCTTCGGGACCGTTTTCATCTTTCCAGCTAAACATTTTAATATCAGAGCGCTTCATTGCATCCTCTGCATTTACTGACGGCATAAGGAAGGCATCATTTTCTAATCCCATCAATAACATACAAGGTCTTTCATCAGGAGAGGGGTTGAAGCCTAACAACCATTTCATATGGGTGCCAGGACCAAGGGCAATTAAATCAACATTGTTATCCTTCATGCGAGTGCGCACAGAGTTTATTTTTTGTTGCATAAGCTTTTCTAATAAATTTATAAATAAATTAAATTATAGATTCAATTTTAGGCATTAGTCTAATAAGTTCTTTAGTGTATTGGTGCTCTGGATTATTAAATAATTCCTCAGATTCTTTTGTTTCACAAATACTTCCATTTTTAAGAACTACAATCCTATTACACATTTGTCTAATTACAGGAAGATCATGACTAATAAACAACATAGTAAGGTGAAGCTCATCTTGAATATCTTTTAAAAGATTTAATACTTGTGCCTGTATGCTCACATCCAAAGCAGAAGTAGGTTCATCACAAATTAATAAGCTTGGTCTTGTGGCTAAAGCCCTGGCAATTGATATTCTTTGTCTTTGCCCTCCAGAAAATTCATGAGGATATCGATCCAATGACTGTCTTGACATTCCAACAATATCTATCAAATCGTAAAGATTTTGCGTGAGCTCATTCTTATTAATATTTTTTTGAAAAAGCTTTATTGGTTCAGATATTATGTCTCTTACTTTAAATCTTGGATTTAAAGATGAATATGGATCTTGAAATATCATCTGAATTTGGCCCCTACTCTTATCAATTTGATATTTTCTTTTCAAATTATAAAGTGAGATATCATTATAAAAAATTTCTCCATTACTTGGCCTTACAAGACCTGTAATTATTTTTGCTATTGTTGATTTTCCTGAACCAGATTCACCAACTAAACCTAGAGTTTCACCTTCAAAAAGCTCAAAAGATACATTATCAACTGCCTTCTCTACTTTATTAGTAGACTCATTTTTTGATCCAAATGAAAAATTATTTATCAAAGATTTATCATCAAAAATTTTAGTAACACCTGCCAGTTGTAAAATTTTTTTATCTTTATTTTTTTCTCTAACTCCCCAAGTCTTAATGATTTTTTTTGTTAAATTTTTAGAATCAGATGTAATTTCTTTTCCATCAGGACTAATAAGCCTGAATCTATCAATTTTTTTATTTGTGGGCGGCACAGAAATAACTAAGCTTCTAGCCTCATTAGATTTAGGGTTCGTTAACAATTCTTTAGTATCACCTTGCTCAACAATAAGCCCATGTCTCATAACAATAACTTTATTTGTTGTCTCAGCAATAACGCCCATATCATGCGTAATAATAATTACACCTAAATTTCTTTTTTTAGTAAGATCTTTAAGTAGTTCTAGTATTTGATGTTGAATACTTACATCTAGAGCAGTTGTTGGTTCATCAGCTATAATTAAATCCGGCTCACAACTTATTGCTAAAGCAATAACAACCCTTTGACGCATCCCTCCACTAAATTGATGAGGATAATCTTCAATTCTTTTTTCAGCGTTATCTATTCCAACTTCTTCTAAGAGTTGAATCGATTTTTTCAATGCATCTTGATAGTTTAAATTTAGATGTGTTTGAATAGTTTCAATTAATTGATCTTTTATTTTAAATAATGGATTTAAGGATGTTTGAGGATCTTGAAAAACAAATCCAATTTTCTTTCCTCTAAATTTTTGAATGAGCTCTTCGTTATCTCTTAATTCATAATTATCAATTTTAATTGATCCACTTGTTATTTCTCCTGGTGGATCAATTAAATTTATGATGGCATTTGCAATGGTAGATTTTCCAGAGCCAGATTCACCAACTATGCCTAATATTTCACCCCTTTCCAATGTGAACTCAACATCTTTACTAGCAACAATTGTTTCTTTTCTAGTTGGATAGCTAATATTTAAATTTTTAACCTCTAAAAAACTCATCTTATTTTTAATTTTGGATTTAAGGCGTCTCTCATCCAATCTCCCAGTAGGTTAATAGATAATGCTAAAACGATTAAAAAGATAGCTGGGAAAAATGTAATCCACCATTCACCTGAAAATAAAAAACTATTTCCAAATCTAATTAATGTCCCTAGTGAAGGTGTGGTGGGCGGCACCCCTACGCCTAAAAAACTTAATGTAGATTCTGTGATTATTGCAAGAGCTAATCCGATTGTAGCAATCACTAAGAGAGGCCTAAGTATGTTTGGTAAGATATGTTTAAACATAATTAGAATGTTTGATAGTCCTATAATTCTCGAAGCTGAAACATATTCTTTATTTTTTTCAACCAGAGTAGACGCTCTAGAAACTCTAGCGAACTGTGGCCATTCAGAGATACCAATCGCAAAAATTAACACGTAAATTGCCATGTCACTATGCATCGATTGTGAAATGAATGATTTCGCGATACCATTTACGAGTAGAGCCATTAGAATGCTTGGTATTGTTAATTGGACATCTGTAATTCGCATGACAACTATCTCATATTTACCACCTATATAGCCAGCAGTAACGCCAAGGAATACTCCAAGTGTCATCGCAAAAAGTATTGATGCAAATCCGACGATTAGTGAAATTCTTGAGCCATAGATAATTGTTGAGAACATGTCTCTTCCCTGTTGATCTGTTCCAAGAATAAAACTAGAGCTTCCACCCTCAGACCATGAAGGTGGGGTAAATGCATCCATTAATGAGACTGAAGCTGGATCAAAAGGGTTGTAGGGGGAAACTACTCCAGCAAAAACTGAACAAAGTAAAATAATGAATAAAATAGTAGTAGAGATAACTGCAATTTTTGAGTTAAAAAAGCTATACCCTATATCGGTATCATAAATTTTATTAAAGGTTTTTTTTAACATCTCTAGCTCGCCTCTTCCTTAAGTCTTATTCTTGGGTCGATAAAATAATAGGTGATATCAACAATGAAATTTATCATAACAAAAATAAAGGCAACCATAATCATGTAGGCCGACATTATCGGTATATCAACAAAGTATACTGCGTTAATAAATAGTAGGCCCATCCCAGGCCATTGGAAAACAGTTTCTGTAATAATTGAAAAGGCTATTAAGGTTCCAATATTAATACCGGTAATAGTAATTACTGGTATTAAGCCGTTTTTAAGAGCATGCTTATAATTGATAGTATTTTCTTTGATACCTCTAGCTCTAGCAAATTTAATATAATCCGTTTGAAGTATTTCCATCATTTCTGCACGAACCAATCTGATGATATATGTCATTTGAAATAAACTTAATGTGATTGAAGGTAATATTAATGCCTTAAGTCCAGAAGCAGTTAAAAAACCTGTTGCCCAAAAACCTAACTCTACAACTTCACCCCTTCCAAAAGAAGGAAGAATTCCCAGTATTACAGAAAATAGGTAAATTAATAGTATTCCTATAATGAATGTAGGAAGAGAAACACCAACAAGTGAAACAACAAGGATGATATTTGAAATAAAGCTATCTCTATGGATTCCTGTATAAACCCCTAAAATGACGCCTGATACTATTGCCAGAATAGCAGATACAAATACTAATTCGAGAGTGGCTGGCATTCTTTCAGCAATTAAATCTGAAACCTCTCTTTTTAGTTGATAAGATATGCCGAAATCGCCTTGAATTACATTACCTAAAAATCTTGAAAATTGAATATAGACTGGATCATTTAATCCTAGAATCTCTCTAACCTCTGCTTGTCTTTCGTATGAGGCGTCTATTCCAGTCATGCTATTGACAGGGTCACCAACAAAATTGAATAAAGAAAAGGAAACAAAAGCCACAACAATCATTACAAGAACAGATTGTAAGAGTCTTTTAAAGAAATAGATAAACATGGAGAACTTGGTGATGTAAAGGACGTTTATGTTACATCAACTTGAAATGTTTTTCTGGCCAGATAACTGACCAGAAAAATATAACTTTTTTAGTTTACATTTGCAAATCTAAATAATGGTTCGTTGTTCATCCTAATTGGAACATCGACATTACTTTTTGCTGCTTGATTAACAACTTGGTGATGTAAAGGAAGATATGTTACGTCGTCTTGAGTAATATCCCAAGCTTCAGCAATCATAGCATTTCTTTCATCTAAGTTTGTTTCAACACCCATTGCTGCAACTAATTCGTCGACTCTAGCGTTACTGAAATTTACTTTATTCCAGCTTCCAGAGCTTTCAAACAAGTATGAATATACATAGTGACTGTCAAAAGTTGGGACACCCCAACCTAGCATATACATGTCACTAGTCATACCATTAGCATCACCCTCTTTTACTTCAGAGAAATGCTGACTCTTAGTTTTTGCATCAAGATTTACTGTAACACCAATTTTTGCAAACATACCAATAGCTGCTACACAAATTGCTTCATCATTGATATAACGATCATTAGGACAATCCAATGTGACCTCAAACCCATCAGGATATCCAGCTTCAGCTAAAAGTTTTTTTGATGTCTCAGGATCATAAGCCATTCTTTCATCACGAGCTGCTGTGTGTCCATTAACACCAGGAGCAGTAATAATTCCTGCAGGGACACTTTGCCCTCTCATTACCTTATCTTGAATAGCATCCATATCTAAAGCATGGTACATTGCCAGGCGAACTCTTTTATCTGCAAAAGGATTTTTTCCTTTAATATTAGATGAATTCAATTCAGCTGAACCTTGATCCATACCAAAGAAAATAGTTCTATTTTGAGGAGTCATTTTCACACTATGACCTGAAGAAGAGTTGATTCTTTTAATATCTTGAACAGGTACAACATTAGTGTAATCGATCTCTCCAGAAAGAAGTGCTGCAACTCTTGTTGCATCATTCTTAATTGGAAGTAATTCAATTTTATCTATGTTATGTGCGTAATGATTTCCCCACCAGTTGTTATTTTTTTCAAAAACAGTTCTTACGTCCTGCTCTCTGAAAGTAATTTCAAATGGTCCAGTTCCATTTGCATTAGATGCGCAATACGATGTCTCACCTGCATCCCAATTATATGAAGCTTCACAATTATTTGCTTTTGCCCAAGCTTCAGACATTACAAATATCTGAGTTAATTCGTTTAACAGAATTGGATTTGGTCCATCAGTTTTTATTTCAACAGTGTGGTCATTAAGCGCTGTTGCGGATGTAATACTTTTAATTAAATCAACCATATCAGATGGAGCAGTTCTTGCTCTATTGATACTAAAAGCAATATCACCTGCTGTTAAAGATGATCCATCATGAAACATAACACCCCTACGAATGTTAAATATCCAAGTATCGTCTGCTGTTGCGACCCATGACTCTGCAAGCTGAGGAAGTATTTCCATATTAATACCTGGAGTTACTAAGCCCTCATATATTTGACGAGAAACCATGTGTGTTGGTCCTTCGTTTTGTGCATGCGGATCAAGTGTTAAAGAATCACCAGGCATCGACCATTTAATGGAATTAGCGAAAGCTGATGAAAAAATACCAATGAGCATGAATGACAAAACAATTTTTAAAGTCTTTTTCATTTTTTTCTCCTTAATAAACGCCTAAGATAAGGCGCGATAAATTTTCAATAAAAAAACCAGCTACTATAATTTTCGCTGGCTAACAACACTATATAGTATCAAAAATGTCAGGTCAAGGTTAATTTTGGCTAATGGCCGTAACTAATCTTATAAATTAATTAATCTAAAAGATAATTAAAAAAACTATATTTCAAAAAAAACCATAAATATTTTATGAGTAATAAGGATTCTTTAAGCCTATTATCTAATCTTACAAATAACTATAAAAATTATGAAAAAAATTCTGACCTTTGTAGCACTCCTAATCTTTTCTAGCTATTCAATTGCCCATAAGCCAGTAATGAATGAAAATTCAAGCTATCCTGCCGACGCACCCTACGAAATTGAAGAGCCTGAAATCTCAAAAGCTATATATTCAACACTTACTGGGGAGCCTCATTTTTATCGAATTGAGTCTGAAACTGATTTTAACTTTTATGCAGGTATTCTGGCCGCGAAAATTGGAGAGTGCACGCTAGATGAAAAATTTTCTTTTGAGGTTCTAGACTCCGATTTCCATCCGTTATTTATGGCCGATGGCGAAAACTTTGAGTGGACACCTTGGTATGAAGAGTATGGGAAACAGTGGTATTGGAATGGTCCAGAAGTGGGAGAAAGCTTTCTTTCAGATCGAGTTTTTAAAGCTGGAACTTATTACATAAGAGTATTTAATAACTCTAATACAGGTCAGTATATTATTGCTGTTGGTGATATCGAGAAGTTCTCGTTTACTGATATTGTGGGATTAATTTTCTCTATGGGAAAAATTGAAGATGAATTTTGGAATCCTAGCCTATGCCCAAGCGGCTAAGCCTCATCTGGATCAATAGGCTCTGGCGCCAAAACATCTCTATTTCCGGCGCTATTCATAGAGCTAACGATTCCACTGGACTCCATGTCTTCGATAATTCTGGCAGCGCGGTTATAGCCAATTCGCATTCTTCTTTGCAGACTGGAGATGGAGGCCCTTCTTGTTGAGGTGACAATTTGCACTGCTTCATCAAAAAGTGGATCTAGTTCGCCAGAGGATTGTCCAGAATCTTTATTACTGATAGCTTCAGTTTGTGCTTTAAGAACACCCTCTAAGTAGTTAGGGCTCGAGTTTTTCTTAAGGTGCTTCACGACTCGTAGAATTTCGCTGTCCTCTACAAATGCTCCATGAACCCTGGTAAGGTGAGTCATGCCTGGCGCCATATAAAGCATATCACCCATTCCGAGAAGTTGCTCAGCACCTGACTGATCCAGAATAGTTCTCGAGTCTGTCTTTGATGAAACTTTAAAAGACACTCTTGTTGGTATATTGGATTTAATTAGACCAGTTATAACGTCAACACTAGGGCGCTGCGTTGCAACAATAAGGTGAATTCCAGCTGCTCGAGCCTTTTGAGCAATTCGAACAATAAGGCCCTCAACTCGCTTAGACTTAGCGCGGTCTTCCTGTGCAAGAGCGCCAAGCATATCGGCATATTCATCAATAACTATAACGATAAGGGGGAGCGATTCAAGCTCTGGATGCTTTTCACCTTCTTTTGCGTTATCTGGATTAAATGAAGGGTCTAACAAAGGTTTTCCAGACTCTTGAGCACGGCGCTGCTTTTCATTAAATGACTCGATGTTTCTAACGCTAAACTTGGCCAAAAGACTGTAGCGCCTTTCCATCTCATTGACACACCACCAAAGCGCACTTGCAGCTTCATTCATATTGGTAACAACAGGAGTAAGAAGGTGCGGAATGTCTGCATAGGAAGCAAGCTCAACGATTTTTGGATCAATCATGATAAACCTTACTTGCTCTGGTGAAGCCTTATAGAGGATGCTAAGAATAATTGCATTAAGGCCTACTGATTTACCCATTCCCGTAGCGCCCGCAACTAAAAGATGCGGCATTTTCGCAAGATCAACAACAATCGGCAATCCATTGATATCTTTACCAAGCCCCATGGAAAGCGTTGACTTAGCTTTTGTGAATACTTCACTTGAAAGGATTTCTTTAAGCCCAATCATTTCTCTATTGTTGTTTGGAATTTCAAGGCCAATAACCGGTTTGCCTGGAATCACATCGACTATGCGAACACTTTCTACAAGCAGCGCCCTAGCTAGGTCTTTGTTAAGGTTCATGATCTGGCTAACTTTAATTCCTGGAGCAAGCGAGATTTCAAATTGAGTCACTACAGGACCTGGAGTTACGGCAGTTATTGTTACGTCAAAGCCAAAATCCTTTAATTTAATTTCAACTTGTTGGCCCATTTCAACCAGGAACTCGTCTGTGTAGCCTAAACCAGAATTACTAACATCATCTAAGAGTGAAAGGCTTGGGAGCCCCCCCGATATTCCTGATTTGTATAGATTGCTGCCCTGTTCTTTTTTAGGTTTCTCTGTTTTCTCAGTTTTTTGAGGGTTCTCTGTTTTCTCAGTTTTTTGAGGTTTCTCTGTTTTCTCAGTTTTTTGAGGTTTTTCTACAGCAGCTGGAGTAGGGCTGATAATTTCAGGTTTGGTCCTTAAACTGCTGTTATTGTCTGCAGTTTTTTTATCCCTATTAAAGGTTTTTTTGAAAAGGAATGTGCTGATGCTTCTCCATGACGCGCTCGAGGCAATACTAAAGCTAACAAAAATAATGCCAATATATATTATTGTAGATGAGCTGCCAAAAATTTCATAAAACACCAGATCATGCATAGACATGCCAATCCATCCGCCCGCTAAAAATGTATCTTTAAGGCCCTCAATAATTTTTATCTCTGGCGCAAATTGATGCGCTAGTGCTGCTGTAAAAAAAAGCATGACGAGAAACGCAGTCAATCGAAGCAAGAAGGTAATCTGACTGCTGCGCTCTTTATTTGCATCTCTATGAAAGTTATACCCAAGCCAAATTAAAGCTATGGGGATGATATAAGAGACATAGCCTAGAACTCCGATGCTTATATCACTCAGATAAGCACCAAACATTCCTGCACTATTTATAACTGGTTTAACTAGTTGTGCTCCCCCAGTCCATGGATCTTCATCGGGTGAATATGTCACAAGTGAAATAAGGAAAACGACACCAAGTGTTAAGAGCAGTATAAAAATTGACTCACTTGCAATCTTTGAGCGCGGATTATTTATGGGGGTATTTGTAGATGTGCGTTTATTATTTTTTTTCAAGATAGCTTATAATACTCATTTGGTTAATTAGTATAAAGTATTTCATAATGAGTGATATCAAACATTGTCGAGTTTTGATTGTTGGGTCAGGCCCTGCCGGCTACTCAGCAGCAGTTTATGCAGCAAGAGCAAATCTTAATCCAGTAATGGTTAGTGGGTTTGAACAGGGTGGTCAATTAATGACTACAACGGATGTGGATAATTGGGTAGGAGATCATGATGGTCTTCAAGGTCCAGATTTAATGGAGCGTATGAAAGAGCATGCCCTTCGTTTTAATACAGAAATAATTAATGACCATATTACTAGTGTTGATTTTTCTAAGCGTCCGTTTACGCTTCAGGGCGGCGACACTACCTATACTGCGGATGCTGTGATAATTTCAACTGGAGCTACGGCCCAATATCTTGGACTGGATTCTGAAGAAGCTTTCAAAGGCAAGGGCGTTTCTGCCTGCGCAACCTGTGATGGTTTTTTCTATAGAGGCCAAAAAGTTGCAGTTATTGGCGGCGGCAATACGGCTGTTGAGGAGGCTCTTTACCTTTCAAATATTGCGGAACATGTGACTATTATTCATCGACGTGATAAGTTTAGGTCTGAAAAAATTCTATCTGATCAGCTTATGGAAAAAGCTAAAAACGGAAATGTATCTATTGAGTGGAACCATAATCTAGAAGAGGTTTTGGGAAATGATATGGGCGTTACTGGGCTTCGACTTAAGGGGAATGATGGAAAAACTAAAGAAATCGATGTTCATGGTGTCTTTATAGCCATTGGCCACACGCCAAATACGGGTATTTTTGAGGGCCAGATAGATATTAATAGTGGATATATTCAAGTCGAGGCTGGGCTTAAAGGTAACGCAACACAAACAAGCATAGAAGGCGTTTTTGCTGCTGGCGATGTTGCAGACCACGTTTATCGCCAAGCCATTACCTCTGCAGGTTCAGGCTGCATGGCGGCATTAGACGCTGAGCGATTTTTAGATAATTTGTAGGGATCAAGTAGCTCGAGGTTGAAATTCAAAGTCTGCTTTGTTTTGCCTTGTGTATAATTACGCGATTTGGCCATATAGCTCAGTTGGTAGAGCAAGGGACTGAAAATCCCTGTGTCCCTAGTTCAATTCTAG
This sequence comes from Candidatus Pseudothioglobus sp. uisw_070, assembly GCF_059512545.2. Taxonomy (NCBI): domain Bacteria; kingdom Pseudomonadati; phylum Pseudomonadota; class Gammaproteobacteria; family Pseudothioglobaceae (SeqCode); genus Pseudothioglobus (SeqCode); species Candidatus Pseudothioglobus sp. uisw_070. Next base: position 53,436 of record NZ_CM183456.2, read on the forward strand.
GTGTGGCCACCATTTTATAAGCCGAATTAGACGATTGTTTAATTCGGCTTTTTTATAACTAATTTTCTAGCTTGAAGCGCGCGTCTTCCAGAAGAATAAAGCTGCCAAAACTATTGCAGGCAATAAAGACATAGGGTCAAGCAAAGCAGCGCCTGTTAAAATGTGTAGAAGCTGAACTGCAATAAGTGCAAGGTTAAGATAGACACCATAAATAACACAAACTTTATTAAGGTTATCTCCCACCCAAGATGGCGCCATCCATGCAAACAGGCCAAGGGCAAATAATGGAACAGATAGAATCTGGCCAAAAGACCTCATATTTTCGCTAACTGTCCAGCCAGCTCCCTGTGCGGCCATTTCAGGCGCAACCCAAAATAATAATGCATACACCCAAACAAAAATAGCTTGAGCTCTAAGTAGATTTTGTAAAGTCATTTTTTACTCCTAAAGTTATCAAAGTTTTCTATTAAGCTCAAAATGAGCTAAATATAATTATAAACTTTAATGGGAATAATTCCTGTTAAATCAAGCGACAGCTTTTTAGTGAAGATGAGTAGGGCTGATAAAGTCCTGTTTTGAGGGCTGTAATGTTTCTTGAATAAAGAGAACGCCTATTCGAACAAACTCAACGATTTCATAAAAGTCTTGAGTGTTTTCCTCGTTATCTAATAGGTCAGCATCCATCTGAGAAATCTCACTAATGTCCTTGATCATCTCTAATACCTCTTCATCTGAGGCTTCTACCGAGCTCAGTCCAAGGCCAACCAATAATCCCTGGCACCACTCTATAAGAGTATTTGCTTGCTCACTTAGCGGTGACTCATCATCTGCAATCACTGGCCAAAAATTTAACGTAGGGTCTGATAGTTGTTCATTGGTGTTATTAAATATCTCTGCAAGCACATGATGAGCTTCCTTTTCAATTAGGTTATTTAAATCAATAGTAACTAGTATTTCATTTAGCCAGTCATCTAATTGAATATCTTGCTTGACGCAATAAAATCCGCACAATAATCCATGGGCTGAAGAAATTGTGTCATCGGTATTAAGCTTTTGAAGGGCATCTTTTGCCAGATCATAATTGATAGGTTGACTCATTTTTAAAACGCTCCAGCTAAAATTTCCATAACGGCCATTCGAACTGCAATGCCATTCGTTACCTGCTGAAGGATAACTGATTGGGGTCCATCTGCAACTGATGATTCAAGCTCAATTCCTCTGTTAACTGGCCCTGGATGCATGACAATTGCATCGGGCTTTGCAAATTTTAAGATCTCATTTGTAATTCCAAAGCTATCAAAGTAAGTCTGCTCATCTGGGATGTCTGCCGCAATCATTCTTTCTTTTTGCAGTCTCAAAGAGATAATAACGTCAGCACCTTCAATGCCCTTTTGAAGATTATCAAAGCGCTCTAAGCCAGGCGTTTCTTCTTTGTAATGAAGGGTGTCCGGAGCAATCAATCGAATGTCAGTTGTGCCTAAAGTTTGCATGGCCTGTATTCCAGATCGCGCAACTCGAGAATGTCTTATGTCACCAACAATTGCAACAGATAAGTTATCAAAGGTTTTTTTACGCTGCCTTATGGTTAACATATCCAGCAGGGCTTGGGTCGGATGAGCATTAATTCCATCCCCTGCATTTATAATGGATACACCTTTCATGTTTTCTGCAACATGATGCGGGAGTCCATTTTGTTTGTGACGAATCACGAACATATCGATTTGCATTGCCTTGAGGGTGTGCATAGTATCCATCAAGGTTTCATTTTTTTTAGTTGCTGAATTTGCAAGGTCAACGTTAATTGTTTTAGCGCTCGTTCGTTTGCCAGCTATTTCAAAAGTATTTCGTGTTCGAGTTGAAGGCTCGAAGAAGAGATTGGCGACAGACATATCTCTTAAGATCTTAGATTTTTGGAGCTGGCCATTTTTATCGACATGGTCATCAGCTACGTCTAATATTTTTTCGAGTTGTTTTTTTGGAAGACCTTTTAAACCTAAAAGATGAGCTAGCCTTCCTTTTGAGTTTAGTTGAGAATCGTTGCTAATCGTGTGTGGTTTCATTGAGCCAAGTTTGCAAAATTAGTTCAGCTGAACGTTTATCTACATCACCTCTATCAGCGTTCTTATGAGCGTAGTGCCATTTTAGTTGTTTTTTTGCTTCTGAAGAGGATAAATACTCGTCTATAAAAAAGACCTCAACATTAAATCGCTTGGTTAGTTTTCTGCCAAATGACTTTGCTATAAAGGTCATCTCTTGTTCTTTATTTTCTTTGTTAAGAGGTAGCCCAACAATAAAAGCATCAGCCTCATGCTGATTAATGATTAGCTCAAGATGCTCCCAATTTGTGGAGCCATCTTTGTGATGAAGAACCGTATCAATTCCACTTGCATGGGAGGTTAGGCTATTGGCAATAGCAATACCTGTGCGTTTAGTTCCTACATCAAAACCAAGGTAGGTTTTGACGGTCATTGAAGCTGTTGAAATAATTCATAACCGACATAACCGTCCGCTGTAAGACCAATGTCAGACTGGAACTGTCTAGTTGCTTTTCGAGTTTTAGATCCCGCCACACCATCAGGAGTGCCCGTATCATAGCCCAGTAAATTCAAGGTATTTTGAATTTGCATAATGTCTTCCTTGCTAAGGAGGGGCTCATCAATAGTTTTTGCAGATAGTTTTGCGTTGCCGTTAAGCCTGTCAGATAGATAAGCCACTGAAAGAGCATACAAGATAGAGCGATTCCATCCCATTATTGTATCAAAATTTCGATACACTAAAAATGCCGGCCCTCTGTGGCCCATTGGTACAATTAAAGAGGCCTTAAAGTTTGATTTTGGTAGGTTTGAGTTGTTGCCCCGTCGAACCCCAAGTGCCGCCCATTCATTAACTGTCTTTTCATTATCTAATCCAGTTAATTGATAGTCGAAGTTTTTAGGAATTAAGGCTTCTCTTCCCCATTTTTCACCTTTTTTCCAGCCAAGTTTGTTTAGAAAGTTAGCAGCACTAGCATAAATATCAGCCTTCTCATTCCACAGGTCTACTTTGCCGTCATTATTGGCATCAACACCATACGCGATGACATTAGTTGGCATAAATTGCACTGCGCCCATTGCGCCGGCCCAAGATCCAGTTGCATCAAACGGAATGGTTTTCTTATCCATCAACTTTAAAACAGCAATTAGCTCTCTTGTAAAAAACTTTGATCGTCTTTTGTCATAGGCAAGTGTTGCCAAAGAGCGAATCAGACTCTCACTACCCATATAATTTCCATAGTTACTTTCAAGCCCTAAAAATGCAACTATAACGTAGGCTGGGACGCCGTATTTTTCAGAGGTTTTGCTTAGTAATGAAGCATTTTTCTTTAACGTGTCTTTGCCATTATTAAGGCGAACTTTACTAACTCTTTTGTTTACATAATGCCAAAAATTTTGATTAAACTCAGCTTGAGCTTTGTCCGATGCAATGGCAGAAGGTCTTGGCGTAAGCTCAAAGAAAGCCTTATCAATGGTTGATTTAGAAACTCCTTGCTCAGTTGCAGATTTGCGGACCTGATCTAGAAATTCTTCAAACGAATGTGAGCTTGCAAAAACGCTTGTAGTAAGAAAAATGAGACAAAAAAATCTTAAAAACATAAGTAAGTTATAGTGCGTGAATACGTTCTTATTTTAATACTTTTTTTGCAGTAATGATGACGATGGGTGGGAAAAAAGAACATTATTTAGAAATAAATTAAAATTATCTGCGCTATTAATATGAAATAAAGAAGATAATTATAAAATATAAAATCAATCCTTAATTTAATGCCAACCTACAAACCGCTTGCAGAGATATTAAGACCCAGTGCGCTGAGCGAATTTATTGGTCAGCGTCATTTGCTTGACCCTGATAAGCCCATTGGCAAGGCTTTGGCCGACAAACAGCTGCACTCAATGATTTTATGGGGGCCTTCTGGTGTTGGAAAAACCACCCTTGCCCGTATTATCTGCTCGCAGATGGGCGCCCATTTTGAACAAATGTCAGCTGTACTTGACGGCATTAAAGAGCTTAGAAATGTAATAGAACACGCCCAGCTCTATAAACACCAGGATAAAAATACGATACTATTTGTTGATGAGATCCACCGTTTTAATAAAGCCCAGCAGGACGCTTTTCTGCCTCATATTGAGTCTGGATTAATTACATTAATTGGAGCAACTACAGAAAATCCTTCTTTTGAAATTAACGCATCGTTACTCTCAAGATCAAGGGTGTATATTCTTGATAAGCTAAGCAGTGAGGATCTCTCAACTATTGCCTCAAAAGCATTAAAGAATCAGGATATCCTTCTAGATGACGACGGATCACTAGCCCTGATTATTGATAGTAGTGATGGTGATGCTAGGCGCTTAATTAATATCATTGAGCAGCTAACTGAAACATCAAACAAAACTCTAAATAGAGACGATATTGCTAAAACGCTCCAGGAAAAAGTAAGCAGCTTTGATAAGGGCGGGGATATTTATTATCAGCAATTGTCTGCATTCCATAAGTCCGTCAGAGGCTCTTCTCCAGATGGCGCTCTTTATTGGATGGCAAGGATGATTGTTTCAGGCTGCGATCCAAAGGTTATCGCTCGAAGGCTTCTAGCAATTGCATCAGAGGATATAGGTAACGCCGATCCAAGGGCGCTCCAAATTACTATTAATGCCTGGGATGTTTATGAGCGCCTCGGAGATAAAGAGGGAAATAGAGCCATCGCTCAAGCGGCTGTTTTTTGTGCGTGCGCGGCAAAATCGAATGCAGTTTATAGCGCATTTAATCAAGCTATAGAGGCAGCAAAAAATACAGGTGACTTTGCAGTGCCTACTCATCTTAGAAACGCAAGTACCAAGTTAATGGAAGAGTTAGGGCACGGAAAGGGTTATCGCTATGCGCATCATGAGCCTGATGGTTTTAGTAAGGGCCAGACTTATTTTCCTGAGGAGATGGGGGAGCAAATATATTATGAGCCCACTGACCGAGGTCTAGAGATTAAAATTAAAGAAAAGTTGAAACAGCTTAGGTCAAATTTATGAACACTTTAACGTCCATTGTAAGCATCGGTATAGGTGCCACTGTAGGCGCCACTTGCCGATACTATATTGGCGTTTTTTCAATGCATTATTTTGATAAAGCCTTCCCCTATGGAACCTTAATTTCAAACATTATTGGCTCATTCATCGCAGGTCTATTGGTAGTTTTTGTCTTAGAAAAACTTTTTCTTAGTGAGACATACCGGTTAATGCTACTTGTTGGATTGGCAGGCTCTCTAACTACCATGTCAGCGCTTTCAATTGAGTCTGTTGAGATGCTTAGCGGCGGTAACTATGGCCAGGCATTATTAAATATCTTGTTAAATTTAGGACTGTCACTTCTTGCTGCAAGCCTTGGCGTAATGCTTGCAAAATACGGCTTTAATTTAGCGCAGAGCTAACTTAGCCTCAACTTCATCTAAGAGAATAGATGAGATATTGAGATTAAACTGACTATCAAGCTCTCGAATGCAGGTTGGGCTGGTTACGTTTATTTCTGTAATGTAATCACCGATAACATCAAGCCCAACAAACATAAGCTCTTTTTCAATGAGCATTGGAGCAATTTGACTACATAAATATTGATCCCTTTCTGATAGTGGTTGACCAACACCCTTTGCCCCTGCAGCTAAATTTCCCTTAAAGTTTCCTTCTGCTGGTATTCGAGCGAGCGCATAATCAACAGGCCTTCCATTAATTAATAAAATACGTTTGTCACCGTTCTTTATTTCAGGCAAAAACTCCTGAGCCATAATATAGCGACTTCCTTGATTGGTTATTTTTAGGAGTACTTCCTCGATATTTTTATCACCTTTTGTAAGTTTAAATATATCAGTTCCACCCATTCCGTCCAGCGGCTTAACAACTGCTATTTTAATTTTGGAGATAAACTCTGATAGCTTTTCGATATTTGAGCTGACAAGTGTTTCTGGAATGCAGTCTGGAAAATTTAAAGCAAAAAGTTTTTCGTTAGCATCCCTTAGTGAGCTTGGTTTATTCACAACTAAAACCCCGTTATCCTCTGCATGCTCTAGAAGATAAGTTGCATAAATATAATCCATATCAAACGGAGGGTCTTTGCGCATAAACACAACATCTATATTAGTTAGCTGGAGTTCTTCTGTCGCTTCACATTTATACCATTCATGCTCAGAATCTTTGACTAATGTCTTACGCGCATTAGCAATAACTTTTCCGTCCCCATAAAACATATCAGTGCTATCAAAAGTATAAATATCCCATCCACGTTTTTGCGCTTCTAGCATCATGGCAAATGAGGAATCTTTAATTGGCTTAATGCTGGAAATGTCATCCATCAGCATGGCGAGTATAATTGGCTTCATTAGGATAGTATAAAGTATTCAGATTAATTAATAATATACATGCCCGTCGAAATATGTTGAAGTAGCGAGGTTAAGGGCGTATAATTTCGCCTCTTTAGTGCGGGGTGGAGCAGTATGGTAGCTCGTCGGGCTCATAACCCGAAGGTCATAGGTTCAAATCCTATCCCCGCTACCAATTTAGACCCCCTCTTTTGGGGGTTTTTATTAGGAATTTTTTGTGGCTAAGATATCTGACAAAGTAGTTGCGTTAATTAATCCAAGTATCAATGATTTGGGTTATGAGCTGGTGGGCGTTGAATACGTTGCCAGTGGAAAACACTCTATTTTGAGGCTTTATATAGATTCAGAGGAAGGCATTGGGGTGGATGATTGTGAGGTTGTTTCCCGCCAAGTAAGTGCAATAATGGATGTTGAGGATCCAATAAGTGGGCAGTACAATCTTGAGGTATCGTCGCCTGGTATTGAGAGACCTCTTTTTAGTATTACGCATTACCAACGTTTTTTGGGCCATGATGTTCGTTTGAGAACATTCAGGCCAATTGATGGAAGAAGAAACTTTACTGGTGCTATTGGTAGCGTTAGCGAAGCTAGTAATTCACTAGAATTAGTAACAGAGCTTGGCCCTGTTACTTTGGAAATAGATTTAATCGAAAAAGCAAATTTAGTTGCTCATTTTTAGGAGAAGCGCATGGATGGTAAAGAGTTATTTTTAATGGTTGAGGCAATCTCAAACGAAAAGAATATAACCAAAGATGATGTTATAGAGTCATTAGAAGAGGCGTTAGCTGTTGCAACAAAGAAGCGAAATAATATTGAAGTTCGTGTTGAGGTTGACAGACATACTGGTGAATTTAATACCTTTAGGCAATGGCTAGTCATTGAGGACGGTGAAAAATTTGTTGATGATGATGGAGAAATGTTTGATCCAGAGCTTCATATTTACCAAGCAGATTCTAACGGTCTAGATATTGATGCTTTTGTTGAAGAGCCTATGGAGTCTCTAGAGTTTGGAAGAATTGCAGCTCAAGTTGCTAAACAGGTAATCATTCAAAAGGTTCGTGAAGCCGAAAGAACAGTTATTGTTGATAACTATACGCAGCGTGTTGGTGAAGTTGTCATGGTTACAGTCAAAAGAGTTGATAGAGGAAACGTTTTTGTAGATATGGGCGGAATTGATGGCATGATTTCAAAGTTTGACTTGATACCGAATGAGTCAATTAGAAAAAATGATCGTTTAAGGGCTTATATTAAAGAAGTTAAGTCTACTCCTCGTGGTGCACAAATTTTTCTGAGCCGAACCGTCAACGATATGATGATCGAGCTTTTTACTATGGAAGTACCTGAAATTAGTGAAGGCGTAATAGAAATTAAGGCTGGAGCGAGAGACCCAGGCCTTCGCTCTAAGCTTGCAGTTAAGGCAAAAGATAAGCGGATAGATCCGATTGGCTCATGTATTGGCATGAGGGGCGCACGCGTTCAGGCAGTCTCAAACGAACTAAATGGAGAGAGAGTTGATATTATTCTTTGGGATGAAGACCCTGCGCAGTTTGTAATTAATGCTATGGCTCCAGCAGAGGTTAGCTCAATTGTGGTTGATGAAGAGAAAGGCTTTATGGACATTGCGGTTGAGGAAGATCAATTAGCACTTGCAATAGGTAGGGGCGGTCAGAACATTAAGCTGGCAAGTAGACTTACTGGTTGGAAACTTAATGTAATGTCTATTAGCGATGCAGATGATATCCAGGCGAAAGAGTTACAGAAAACAGGCGAAAAGTTAGCTGAAAAACTTGGTGTTGATGCAGAAGTAGCCGCTGTCTTGATTGATGAGGGCTATACAAATCTTGATGAAATAGCTGAAGCTGAATCGGATGCATTATCCAAAATTGAAGAATTTGACTCTGATATGGTGGGTGAGCTTCAAGAAAGAGCCCAGGATGCGCAGTTAGTTAAGGCATTAACAGATGCAGAATCCACAGAAATCTTACTCAGCGTTGAAGGTGTTGACGAGGCCCTAGCAGCAGCACTTGTTGAAGCTGAAATTACTACAGTAGATGCATTGGCTGAACTGTCAATTGTTGAGGTTTTGGAAATTCAAGATGTTGGAAATGATAGCGCTTCTGCTGTTATTATGGCAGCCAGAGAAAAAGAAGGCTGGTTTGACTAATTTTAATATAGGTGTTTTAAGTATCAATAACTAGAATATATAGGCAAAAATATGGCACATACTGTAGAAAGTTTATCAAAATTACTCAAAAAAACACCTGACCAGGTTTTATCTATTTTATCTGGGGCAGGCATTTCAGGAAAAACAGCTGAATCGAATATTTCTGCAGATGAGAGGCAGGTTCTAATGTCTAGCTTGAGTAAGCGCTCCAGCACTAAGTCAAGTATTTCTGTTTCTAGGAAAACAACAAAACCTGCTTCTAATACATCCTCCTCCGGTGGTGTAAAGATTCAGGTGAAAAAGAAACGTGAGGTTCCTCAGGCTGCACCAACTGAACAGGTTGACGACGCTGCAATATTAAAAGCAAAAGAAGCTTTGGAGGCTGGAAGAATTTCCGAAGAAAAAGATGAGCAGCATGACGCGAAAAGAAATGACATGGTTCGTCAGCAAAAAATTAAAAATGAAGAGCAGTTGGCTCAAAAAACACAAAAAGAATTAACTGAAAAGGAAGAGCAGGATAAAAAAGAGAAGGAAAAATTAGAGGCAGAAAAATCAAATGATTCAAAGAAGAGCCCTAAGAGACTAAGGTCTACTCCATCCCCAGCATCAAATAGAAAACAGCTTCACGTTGCTAGACATAATCCAAATCGAAAACTTAAGAAAAAAGAAAGAACACATATTTCACAGAAAACTCAGGATGAGCAGGCGCAGCATGGCTTTCATATGCCAGTTGAGCCCGTAAAGCATGAAATTTTAATCCCAGAAACTATTAAAATATCTGAGTTAGCGATCAAAATGACGACTAAAGCAGGTGAAGTACTAAAGGTCATGATGGGTATGGGCGTTATGGCCACCCTTAATGACGTAATCGATCAAGATACAGCGATGCTTGTGGTAGAGGAGATGGGGCATACGCCTGTTGCAAGTAGTGAGGAGACAGTTGAAGATACTTTGGTTCAAGAGACATATGATGACGCAGACTCTGCACCAAGACCTCCAATAGTAACTATTATGGGCCATGTCGATCATGGAAAAACATCACTTCTAGACTACATTAGAAAGTCGAAAGTAGCCTCTGCTGAGGCGGGTGGAATTACTCAACATATCGGCGCATACCAAGTTGAACAAAAGGGAAATTTAATTACTTTTATTGATACTCCAGGCCATGCAGCGTTTTCAAAAATGCGTCTTCGTGGAGCAACCGCAACTGATATTGTAATTCTTGTAGTCGCAGCAGATGACGGCGTTATGCCCCAAACTATTGAATCCATTAAGCATGCTAAGGCTTCAAATGTTCCTATTATTGTGGCCATTAACAAGATAGATAAAGAAGGTGCAGATCTTGATAAAGTGAAGCAAGTGCTTTCAACACATGACGTTATTTCTGATGAATGGGGCGGCGATGTTTTAATGGTTGGAGTTTCAGCCCTCACAGGGGCAGGTATTGATGAGCTTTTAGAAAGTATATCTTTAACGGCGGAAATGTCAGAAATTAAGGCTGTTGTTGATAAGCCAGCGAGTGGCGTAGTTCTTGAGGCTCGCTTAGATAAAGGACGCGGAAAAGTAACTACTATACTTGTTCAGTCAGGCACACTTAAGAAAGGTGACATTGTTATTGCGGGCCAAGAGTATGGAAAAGTTAAGCAAATTATTGATGATAATGGTAAGCCAATTAATAAGGCAGGGCCATCAACACCAGTTGAAATTTTAGGTCTATCAGGTGTCCCAGACTCTGGAGCTGAGGTTCTTGTTGTGGCTAGTGAGCGCAAGGCAAGAGAGGTAGCAGACTTTAGAAAGTCAAAAGATAGAGAGTCCAAGCTTCAAAAGCAGCAAGCTGAAAAGATGGATAACTTCTTCGCCACTATGGAAGAGGGTGAAATTTCTACAGTTAATGTGATAATTAAATCAGATGTACGTGGCTCAGCACAGGCCTTGGTTGAGGCTTTAGAAGAGCTCTCGACTGATGAAGTTAAAGTGAAAGTTGTATCTTCAGGCGTAGGAGCAATTAATAATACCGATATTTCTTTGGCCAGCGCTTCAGAAGCCGTTGTTCTTGGTTTCAATGTTAGGGCAGACTCTGTTGCTAAGAAGGCTGCTGATACTGAAGGTGTTAAAATTGAGTATTACAGTATTATTTATAATTTAATTGATGATATTAAAGCAATTATGGGCGGTTTATTAAGTCCAGAATTAAGTGAAAATATTATTGGAATTGCGGGCGTTAAAGATGTCTTTAGATCGCCTAAGTTTGGTGATATTGCGGGCTGTATGGTTGAAGAGGGAGTTGTAAGGAAAGATAGCCCAATTCGTGTGTTGCGAGAGAGTGTTGTAATTTATGAAGGTGAGCTAGAATCGCTAAGGCGCTTTAAAGATGATGTAAAAGAAGTTAAGTCTGGTACTGAATGTGGAATTGGAGTTTTAAATTACAAAGACGTTCAGCCTGGAGATCAAATTGAAGTATTTGAGCGTATAGAGCGCGCTAGAACATTATAGGACAGAGATTCTAAATGGCACAACAAATAAGTTTTAGGACCGAAAGAGTAAACGAACTTATTAAGCGTGAACTCGTCCTCTTGTTATCGAAAGAAACGAAAGATCCTAGGCTCCAAGAGGTTGTTATTACTGACGTCATTGTAACTCGTGATTTAACCAGTGCAAAAGTTTTTTTCTCAGTCGAAGAGCTTTCTCAGAAATCTGTCGCAGCTTTGCTTAGTAAGGCTAGTGGTTTTTTTAGAAAATCTTTATCAAAAACCTTAGACTTAAGGCATACCCCATCACTAAACTTTATTTATGATACAGCTCCAAATGCTGGAGCTAGAATGGATGATCTCTTAAGTAAAATTTAAACCCATAAACAATGTCTAAACGCAACCCAAAAGGTAGAGACATCAACGGAGTTTTACTTCTTGATAAGGCTAGTGGCCACAGTTCCAATTCTGTCCTACAAGATGTAAAACGATTGTTCGATGCTAATAAGGCTGGACATACTGGAAGTCTTGACCCTCTTGCAAGTGGACTCTTGCCAATATGTTTAGGGCAAGCAACAAAAGTTGCACAGTTCTTGTTGAATGGCGATAAGCGCTATTTTGTGCGTGGTAAATTAGGCCAAATAAGTGACACGGGAGACTCAGATGGTCAGGTCGTTGATTTTGGTTCCACAAAAGGAGTTAATGAGCAAGCCATCAAAAATGTTTTGTTAGATTTTGCAGGCATTATCAATCAAGTCCCGCCAATGTACTCTGCACTTAAGAGAAACGGAACGCCTCTTTATAAACTTGCAAGAAAAGGCATTGAGGTTGAAAGAGAAGCCAGGCCAGTTAAAATTCATGAGATAAAGTTCAAAGGCTACGAAGAGGAAATTTTAAGCCTAGAAGTTTCGTGTTCAAAAGGCACGTATATTCGAACCTTGATTGAAGATATAGGAGAATCGTTAGGGTGTGGTGGGTATGTTATTGAGCTAAGAAGAATTGGGTTCACTCATTTTGATATACCTCAAGCCAGAACTTTTGAGGAGCTAGTGGAACTAAAAAATAAAGGTTTAAGCGAACTTGATTCAACTCTTCTTTGTGCCGATGAAATGCTACCAAACCTTAAAGGGCTTTATTTGGATGCTGAACAAACACTTGATATTAAACATGGAAGAAAGGTTCAGTTTTCTGGTCTAGATGTTGGGCAAAAAATTAAGCTTTATGACGAAAAAAAACAGTTTATTGGTATTGGTGAGAATAATGTCTTATCTGAAGTTTGGCCTAAAAGGGTTTTTGTTTGAGAGGAAAATTTTTCAAGCTTAGTTTTTAAAAGGAGTAGTTATGAAAGTTTTAATAATAGGCTCTGGTGGCCGTGAACATGCGTTAGCTTGGCAGTGCTCTTTATATGATGAAGTAGAGCATGTATTTGTAGCACCTGGAAATGCTGGCACAGACTTAGAGAAAAAAATATCAAATATTATGATAGACCCTGAAAATATCCCAGCGCTAATTTCGTTTGCTAAAAGTGAGTTTATAGACATTACAATTGTTGGGCCAGAGGCTCCTTTGGTTATGGGCATAGTTGATGATTTCCAAGAGGAAGGGCTGGCAATATTTGGACCTTCAAAACTAGCATCTCAATTAGAGGGATCAAAAGCATTCTCTAAGGATTTTATGCATAGAAACAATATTCCAACAGCATTTTATAAGGTCTTCACTGAATCCAAGCTTGCAATTAAATATGTCAAAGAGATGGGCATGCCTATTGTTATAAAGGCGGATGGACTAGCTGCTGGAAAAGGAGTAATTATTGCAAATACTCTAAATGAAGCAACACTTGCTATTAATGATATGCTTGAAGGAAATCGATTTGGAGAGGCTGGATCAAGAGTAGTAATAGAAGAGTTTTTAATGGGTGAAGAGGCAAGTTTTATAGTTATGGTTGATGGAAGTAATATACTTCCAATGGCTACATCACAGGACCATAAGGCAAGAGATAATGGTGATAAGGGTCCAAATACTGGAGGGATGGGGGCGTACTCACCAGCACCAATAGTAAGCCCTTTAGTTTTTGATGATGTAATGGAAAAAATTATTAAACCAACCGTTGGGGCTATGAAAGCCGAGGGCATGCCATACACTGGTTTTTTATATGCGGGACTTATGGTCGATGATAAAGGCATGACAAAAGTACTCGAGTACAACTGTAGATTTGGAGATCCTGAATCGCAGCCAATAATGATGCGCTTGAAATCTAATTTAGCTAAATTATGTATTTCAGCAACTCAGGGTAATTTGGATTCAGAAAAAGCTGAATGGGATGAGAGGACTTCTTTGGGCGTTGTAATGGCTGCTTCTGGGTATCCAGAGGCTTATAAAAAAGGAGAAATAATTAATCTTCCTATAGAAGAATCTAACTCTAAAATCTTTCATGCTGGAACAAGGTTAGATGCAGGTAATATTACCAGTAATGGTGGGCGAGTTCTTTGCGCAACTGCATTAGGCGTGGACATTAAAGAGGCACAAGAAAAAGCTTATCAGCTTATTAATTCAGTTAGTTGGGAAGGGGGCTACTTTAGAACTGACATTGGCTTTAAAGGTATATAGGGTGCTTAACATTATTGGCGTAGATGAAGCTGGAAGAGGCCCTTTAGTTGGGAATGTTGTGGCAGCAGCAGTAATTTTTCCTGTTAATTTTTATATTGAGGGTCTCACTGACTCTAAGAAATTAACAGCAAAAAAACGTGAAGATTTCTACTGCCAGATTACTAACCAGTGCTTTTGGTCAGTGGCTGAGGCTAGTAGCATTGAAATTGATGAGATCAATATATTGCAAGCAACAATGCTTGCGATGACAAGAGCAATAAATAGTTTACAGCACCAGCTGTTAAGTCAAAATCAAGACGAGATATTTCAAGTTCTTGTTGATGGAAATCGTTGTCCAGATGTTGATAATTGCCGTGCAATAGTTAAAGGAGATTTGACTGAGCCCGTTATTTCGGCCGCATCAGTTATTGCAAAGGTTATAAGAGACAGGCAAATGAAGGAACTGGACTTAAGGTTTCCTGAGTACGGGTTTAAAAACCACAAAGGATATGGCACGAAAGAGCACCTTATTGCCTTATCAAATCATGGCCCAATTGATGGACAGCATCGATTCACTTTTCGGCCAATAAAAAACCTTTAGTTTGTTTCTAGTTCGTAGATTTGTTGCTGTAATTCATTTTGAGCAGCTTCAAGCTCTGCTTTTTTTGCTTCAAGAATAGCTCTTTTCTCTGCCTCTTCTTTTTTCTTGATATCCTTTTCAATTTCTGCTGCAGGCCTTGTTGCTAGATAGTTAAAAAGTTTAACAACTTGTTTTACATTTTTTGCTTTACTAGCAACATTGGTAGCATGTTCTGCCTCCCTTTTAGTTACAGAACCCATTAAGTAGACTGTCGCCCTTTCAGTAAGAACAGAAACATGAGCCGGATGAAATACTTCTTGATCAAGGAATAGAGCCTCTATCTGAACTGAAATTACTCCGTCTCTAGCGCGATTTAAGTAGCTACTATTTGGCATCACTGCTACTTCATTAATCAGTTGGCTCATCTTTGGCGCTCTTTTCTTAATTGTTTCCTCAAGATAGCTTTTAAGATCATCAGTTGGCACTTCACCAACCATTAATACTGATTTGTTATAGACATTAAAGTTAATATGCGTATCTTCTAGCATTGAATCTTTACTGACAATGTTCCCTAGATTCATATAAAGAGTTTTGTCATCCAAAATTTCACCCATTGTGCGGCGATCATTAGACATTGTGGCAACAGTAGTAACCGCTGCAGCGCCTTGAACTATTGGAACGCATGAACTTAAGATAGTGGATGATATGAGAAGTGCAGATAATATAATTACTTTTTTCATTAATACTCCTTGTTTCTAGTTAGCCAAAGTTTCAAAAAAAGATATGTCTGTATTTTAAAGTAGTATCAGTATTTATTAAAGCTAAAGACATAGATAAATTTTGATAATAATGCACGTTAATAAAGCATAATGGTAGTCAAATATATGAACCTTGGTTAAGACTTTAAAATGATAGGAAAGCTTTTTATTGTAGCAACTCCAATTGGCAATTTGAATGATATTACTTATAGGGCAATCGAAACACTAAAGAATGTCGATATAGTTTTAGCTGAAGATACCAGACATAGCAAAAAATTATTTGCATACTTTGAAATTTCAACGTCCCTAAAAGCTTTTCATGAGCACAATGAGCGAGAGAAGACTGAATCTATTATTTCTGAGCTAAATTCTGGTATTTCAGTTGCACTTATAAGTGATGCTGGAACCCCTTTGATAAGTGATCCAGGCTATTTTTTAGTTTCACAGGCAAAAAAAGAAGGGATTGAGGTTGTGCCTATCCCAGGACCTAGTGCAATAATTACAGCCCTTTCAGCTTCTGGCTTAGCAAGCAATAGCTTTTCGTTTTTTGGATTTCTGCCTTCAAAAAAAATTGCAAGAATTAAATATCTTCAGAATAAAATCGCCCTTAATGAGACAATTATTTTCTACGAGTCGCCTAAGCGAATATTGGCAACTTTAACGGACATGTTGGAAGTATTTGGAAATGAGCGCAAGGTCTGTCTTGCTAAAGAGCTGACTAAATCCTTTGAAACAATCCGCACTGACATAATAGAGAATGTAATCGAATACCTTGCTGCTGATTTAGCGCATCAAAAAGGTGAATTTGTAATACTAATATCTTCAGCTGATAAAATAGATCTTGTTGATGCTGAAAACCAATTAGGGAAAATTTTGCCAATCCTTTGCGCTGAAATGGGCGCATCAAAAGCGGCAAAATTGGCTGCTAAAATTACTGGTATCGATAAAAAACATTGCTACAATAAGGCTATAGAGTTATGAATAATTTCTACAAACACCACATTTTTTTCTGTAACAATATTCGACAAGATGGGAAGCAGTGCTGCTCAGAAAACGGCGCGAAAGAGCTTTATCGTTATGCTAAAGACCAATGTCGCGCGAATTCTACATTGGGCAAAGGCCAATTTGGTGTTAGTGAATCCCGTTGTTTAGGTCGCTGTGAGGATGGACCCGTTGCAGTTGTTTATCCTGACAATATTTGGTATCAATACATAGATGAAGAGGATATTGACGAGATTCTTACATCTCACTTAGAGGGCGGTAAGGTGGTTGAGCGATTACTAATTAAATAGCTTTAATTATTTCTCAAGTCGATTAATGCCCTCAAGGATATATGGGTATAAGTTACTCGCTATTATCTTGATACCCCTTTTATTAGGGTGCTTATAATCGGCCTGTAAGTTCTTCTTTTCTAAAGCAACATCTTCAAGTAAAAAAGGCATAAAAATTAAGTCATATTTGGCAGCAAGTTCAGGATAAATTCCATCAAATTTAATTTTATAATCTGGCCCCATACTTTCAGGAGATTGCATTCCAGCAAGTATTACAATCGAGTTACTTTGATTAAACTTAGTGATTATTGAATCAAGGTTCTCCATTGTCAGCAATGGGTTAAGGCCCCTTAACATATCATTTGCACCAAGGCACACAACCACTATGTTTGGCTTATCTCCAAGAGACCAGTCCACCCTGGACAAGCCATTTTTAGAAGTGTTTCCAGAAATACTAGCATTAATAACGCTGACTGTAAAATTGTTATCTTCAAAATTACGCGTGAGCTCTGAGGCTAAATTCTCGTTTTGAGATAGCCCATATCCAGCCATCAGGCTGTCTCCATAGAGCATAATTTTTATAGGGTTTGCAGCGTAAGCACCGGTAAATAAAAATATGCATATTAAGCCAGTAAATAGTGCTTTTAGCTTTAGTTTTTTTGAGATAATCATTGCCCGAATTTTATATTAGATTAAGCGATGAGTGAAGCTATACAGTTCAATAATGTTTCGTTAAATTACGGCTCCAAAAACGATGTAGTAGAAGTTTTAAAGCGTATCAATTTTTCAGTAAACAGTGAAGAGATTATTTCTATTGTTGGGCCAAGTGGTTCAGGAAAAACATCAATCATTATGCTTGCCTCAGGCCTTGAAACTGCTACTGAAGGTTCAATTAAGATTAATAATGAAGAAATTGTTGGGCTGAAGGAAGACAAACTATCAGAAGTTAGAAGAAAAAATATTGGCATTGTTTTTCAATCCTTCTATCTAATTCCTAACCTTACCGCTATTGAAAATGTTTTATTATCGCTCGAGGCAAATCAAAAATACAATCAAGACGATGATGCTAAAGCATTGCTTGCAGATTTTGGTCTCTACCATAGGCTCAATCATCTTCCAAGTGAACTTTCTGGCGGCGAGCAACAAAGAGTTGCCATTGCTCGAGCATTAATAAATAAGCCTAAAATTATTCTGGCAGATGAGCCCACTGGAAATTTAGATAGTGCTAATTCAGAAAGCATGATGGATCTGCTTTTTAATTACACCAAAAAAAGTAAAACCTCACTAGTTATGGTAACCCATGACAATTCAATAGCTGAGCGATGCGATCGTATTATTGAAATTAAGGACGGTCAAATTGTTTGATATTCAGCAACTTCGCTTAATTAATAAGTATGCAATAAGAGATTTTTCTAGAAGCTATAAAAAATTATGGGTTGTCGCGAGCACCCTTTTTATTAGTTTACTCTTGCTTTCTCTGACGTTCTCCGTCAAGGAGGCTTTGAATAATGAAATTGAAGCAAACTCTAAAGAGTTATTAGGTGGCGACATTCAAATTACAAGTGGTATTAACCCGTTACCTAGTTTAGTGTTTGAAGAGTTAAAGGATTTAGGTAAAGTTAGCTCAACAATTGAGCTTGCAACCATGGTTTCAAAAAAAGGCCAGTCGCCTGTGTTTTCTGAGCTTCGGGCAGTAGATGATAACTACCCACTTTATGGTGAGATTATTACAACACCTCAGGGTGCTGCTGAAAAAATATTTTTAAATACAGAAAAGCCAACTGTTTTAATTAATGAGAGCATTCAAAACTTACTCCAAGTTGAGGTTGGTGATGATGTTGTAATTATGGGTAAAAGTTTTAACGTGGGTGGTTTGGTTTTATCCGTTCCAGATCTTGCAGAGCGAGCTGTTTTTGGCGAATTTGCAATAATTAGTAAGTCGAGTTATGATCAATTTGGACTGAGCTCAGCTGGAAGTTTTCTTGATCATGAGTACCGGCTGAAGTTTAGTAATTCTAATGAAGAGGGTGAACAAACTCGATTGGCTAAATCAATTATTGCCTATGATGATAGTATTGAAACTAGACTTCCAGGTGAGAGTGGGCGAAGTTTAAATAGGATAATTGATAACTTTTCTAACTTTTTAAATTTAGTGTCAGTAAGCGCAATGATAATTGCGGGCATTGGAATCAGTAACACCTTGCTTTCTTTCGTTAACCAAAGAAATACTAGTATTGCGGTTAAAAAATCGATCGGTTTTTCTTCGAATTTTATTCAACTCATGTATTTTTATGAAATTATTCTAATATTAATAGGCACATCTATTATTGCCTATTTATTTGGGGTTTTTAGCCCTTTGTTGGCGAATGAATTTCTACCAAAGTCTTTAGGCATTGATCTTCAGCCAACTGTGAGCTTGATAGGCTATCTAAATATTTTTTTCATTGGCTTATTAGTTGTTTTGATTTTTTCAATACCATCGCTATATTCGATTAGTGAGATCAAAGCAGTTGCTTTGTTTCGTAATACTTTTCAGCCAGTAAGCCTAAACTTCTCTTTAAAGAATATTATTTTACTGGCGATTCTGGTTACAATTTTGACTACTTATTTTGTTCTTCAGACTGAGCAAAAATATTACACAGTCCTATACTTTTTAGCATTTTTTATTACGATGCTTATATTTTATGGCGTATCTAAACTGTTAATTTTCTTTCTTAGAAGGTTTCATAAATTTTCTAATAATGGCTATAGGATTGCGTATAGGAATATTGTTGCAAAAAAATCACTTGCACCTATTATGACAATATCTTTAGGCATCGGTTTAACTCTCCTTCTCACTTTGAGTTTTGTAGCCAATAATTTAAAAAAAGAAATATCAGATAGCATCCCATCGATGGCGCCAGATTTATTTTTTGTGAGCATCGATAGAGATATTAAAAGTGACTTAGAGTCTTTTATTAAAAATATGGATCCCAATGTAGCCCTTGAATTTAGCCCAATGGCCAGTGCTTCATTTATCTCCCTAAATGGAACGCCTATAGAAGAGATTGTCTCAGAAAATAATAGATCTGCATGGGTTGTTAGGGGCGATAGGCGCATTTCATGGGCAGAAAAACCAAAGCCAGATAACCCAATTATTGAGGGTGAATGGTGGGAGCCTGGTAATGAAAATGAGATGTTCATTTCCATGGACAGTAGAGCTGCTTATGACCTAGGCATGAAGATAAATGACAAGATTACACTGAATATACTGGGTAGGGATGTCACTGGAACTTTAAAGAATTTTAGAGAGGTTGATTACCGGGATATTTCTGTTAACTTTGCAATTATTATTAATAAAGCTTTTGCTAAAAAGCTCCCCTATGAATATATTGGAACGCTTAAGTCAGACCTATCTTCTAATGATATTCTGGCCCTTGTTGTCGAGAGGTTTCCTAACGTATCAGCTATAAAAGTTGATAGGATTTTGTCCCAAATTAGCGGCGTATTAAATAAAATATTTATAGCCGTAACTGGAATATCTTTAATTGTTATTGTGATTGGTTTGATTGTAATTGTCAGCGCAGTCATGGTTCAAACTACATTTAGAAGATACAATAATTTGATTTACAAAATATTAGGTGTAGATTTTCCAACGATACTTAAAGCCATGACGATAGAGTTTGCTGTTATATACTTCACCTTGATTTTCTTTGCACTATCAGTTGCAGTCTTGGGGTCATATCTTGTTGTTGAGAATACCCTTCAGCTAACTTGGAAATTTGATTTAGGGCTGACGCTTTGGATTTTATTGACAACTGCAACCGTATCTTTTGTACTTATTTTGATGGCAAATAAAAGTATCTTTAGCCCCAAGGTATACCCACTTATTCGTAATGAGTAATTGTTAGAGCTAGAAGTAATTTAAGCACTAAAGAAGAGCAAGTAGTTTTTGATTAAGGGTGTTTACTTTGTCTTTTAGCTCACTTATTTTTGAGTTATTTTCAATAATATCAGTAGGAATATAATTATTTAATTGAAGGCGTTTTTCTCGACTTGATTGAGAAAGCAGCATTATTTTTGCTTTTTCTTTATCAATATTGTCTCTAGACATTAGTCGTATCAACTGCGTTTCGGTTTCACAATCTACAACTATAGCTCTATCGAATGGCCCCCATAGTTCTTTTTCTACCAGGAGGGGTATTACTACAATCATAATTCCTTCTCTACAATCAGCCATTGAAGATTTCATTTTCTGGAGTATTTTTGGATGAAGTATCTGCTCAATTTGCGCTCTATTTCTTCCTTTTTTAAAGAGTTCATCACGCAGATTTTTACGATCAAGTGTCCCATCAGATAGAAGTATTGATTTACCAAAAGCTTCTACGAGTTCTCTTAGGCCATCTGATCCTGGTAACACAACTTCCCGGGAAATAATGTCTAGGTCAATGATATAGCATCCATGAATTTCTAATAAATCACTTACTAGAGTTTTTCCTGAAGCTATTCCCCCTGTAAGGGCAATCTTAAGAACTTTCTGTTCCATTAAAATTAAGTTAAGTGCATGAAAGTAACTAAATTTTATATTGAATTCTAGCTGATACTGGAAGAATGATAATAATATGATGCTTATTTGCTGGTTTAGCTTGACTTTTTCAAGAAAAATTTCGATAATAGGCGCTCTTTTTGGTTATGTAGCTCAGCTGGTTAGAGCACAGCATTCATAATGCTGGGGTCGGTGGTTCAAGTCCACCCATAACCACACCCTCCTATAAGGCTTTCAGCCATTTCACTTAGACTCAAATATACCAATGTGCTACATATGTGCTACAACTGGGCGACCGATATACAACCCAATTGATTATTTATATAATAACTAATTAATAGCTAATTCAATGTAAGTCATTGATATTACTAGAATAATATTCTACATATTCCATATAGGTAGAAAAATCTACTATCCCTCGCATATATATACTGACTTTGAACGGTACGGGGGACCCCCTGTCACTAATGGCTACATACATATAATACCTCCCCCACAGATGAAACGAAGTTTGGACTTTAGTTCTAATTGAATTATAATCCTAGTATGAAAAAACTATTCATCCTATTGTTTCTGTCTTTAAGCTTATCAGCCCCAGTCCTTGCCGATTCCATTGCTGGTTATAACTTTTTTCGAGATGGAAACTATAAAGCTGCTGCTAGAGAATGGAGAAAAGAAGCTATAGGGGGGTCATCATATGGTCAATATAACTTAGGAGGTTTATACGAATATGGTCAAGGTGTTTCTAAAGATCTAGAGAGGGCTTTCTACTGGTATGAAAAAAGTGCAAAACAAGGATATAAAGAGGCTCAATATAACTTAGGACGTTTATACGAATATGGAAAAGGTGTTTCTAAAGATCTAAAGAAGGCTTTTGACTGGTATGAAAGAAGTTCAAATCAAGGATATGTAGAGGCTCAAAATAACTTAGGACGTTTATACGAATATGGAAAAGGTGTTCCTAAAGATCTAGAGTTTGCTTTTTACTGGTATGAAAGAAGTGCAAAACAAGGAGATAAAGATGCTCAATTTAACTTAGGAGTTATGTATAAAAACGGACAAGGTGTTCCTAAAGATTTAAAGAAGGCTTTTGACTGGTATGAAAAAAGTGCAAAACAAGGAAATAAAGAGGCTCAAAATAACTTAGGAAATTCCTACTTCAATGGACAAGGCGTTCCTAAAGATCTAAAGAAGGCTTTTGACTGGTTTGAAAAAAGTGCAAAACAAGGAAGTAGAACTGCTCAATTTAACTTAGGAAATTCCTACTACTATGGACAAGGTGTTCCTAAAGATCTAAACAAGGCTTTTGACTGGTATGAAAAAAGTGCAAATCAAGGAGATAAAGATGCTCAATTTAACTTAGGAAATTCCTACTACTATGGACAAGGTGTTCCTAAGGATTTAAAGAAGGCTTTTGACTGGTATGAAAAAAGTGCAAAACAAGGAAATAAAGATGCTAAAAATAACTTAGGACGTTTATACGAATATGGACAAGGTGGTCCTAAAGATTTAAAGAAGGCTTTTGACTGGTATGAAAAAAGTGCAAAACATGGAAGTAGAACTGCTCAATTTAACTTAGGACGTTTATACGAATATGGAAAAGGTGTTCCTAAGGATTTAAAGAAGGCTTTCTACTGGTATGAAAGAAGTGCAAATCAAGGAGATAAAGATGCTCAATTTAACTTAGGAGATATGTACAAAAACGGACAAGGTGTTCCTAAAGATCTAAAGAAGGCTTTTGACTGGTATGAAAAAAGTGCAAAACAAGGAGGTAATAATGCTCAAGTTCAATTAGAACTTCAAAAAGCGAAAAAAGATATGCAGCAGAGATTATGGGTAATTTTTGCATTAGTTGTTTTAGCCCTTTTATTTTTATGGCGATTAATGACAAGAGGTAAAAGAGAGGCAGAGAGGTTAAGATTAGATAAGATAGAAAATGAGAAAGTAGATGCTATACTTGAAGAAGTTAAAAGAAAAAATAGAGCAGAAGAGGAAGAAAAACAGAGAATTCAAGCACTTGCTATACAAGATGAAAAAGATCGAATTTATGCTCTTCAACAAAAAAAACTAGTCTATTTAAAAGCAGATAAATACCTAAGTGAATTTGAAACTCATTTACCATTTAAGCTCAGTGCTGATTATTCAGACTTAAGAATTATTTATGATGAAGACGCCTCATCAACTCAAACTGACTTTATAGAAAACTTTAAAGATAATCGATTATGGGATATGCTTATATCTCTATTAGTAGGCGATCATCCTCTTGACATGATGTCGACTATTTATTTTGTAAAAATTAGAAGTCTTCTAGATGATGAGGATTATTTAGTTATTGGTGAGACCTCTCTTGAAATTAATGAGTTTTTTGATAGATCTACTCAGCTTGAATTGGTAGATACAATTTCAACTTGTTTGATGCCAAAACCAATTGCATTATTTGTATTGTTACATTTAAGTAGAGAGTTTAGATACCCTAATGAAGAAGAGCGTGCTGAGACTGAATTCAAGCTTGAGCACTTCATAGTCAAAGAAAATGCAAGAGTTAAAATTCAAAAGCTATTTACTAAATTAGAGATGTATGCCAACAAATGCGTCGATAGTTATGCGGATATTAGCTCAAAAGGCTTTGATCAATTAGAATTCAACCAAGAAAATGACTATGAAACTCAAGAAGAAGACTTTGAGATTGATGAAGAAGCTATTAATAAGGCAGTCAAAAATACTAAATTACCTAAAAATTAGAAGACTAGGCTTAACTATGGATATTTTTACAGGTACATTTACACTTTTAATGATTATGGTTTTCATTGTTGGAGCAACCATTGGAATAAATACTTTAATGAAAGGCAAAGTAATCAACTTCCTGTTAAATAAAAAACTACTCTTAATAATTGCCTCAATCATATCGGTACTGTTTACCTTTGCTTTTGTTGTAAGTGATTTATATATCGATGGCTGGAGTGATGTACTTTGGTTTGTTTACTTTATAGGTTTTATTTTCCTAGTAGCAAAATACACACCAAACCTGGTCTTATATCTAAAAGAGATTCATCAAAGTAATCTAGCGGATGCTGAAGAACAAGAACTGAAAGAGGTTTAGTGAAGAAACTTCTTCTACTTCTCTTAGTTTTATTACTATTTTTTGCATCAGAAGTTTTTTTTAATTTACCAAGTAAATCTTTTAACATGTTTCGTTTTCATACCCTTTCAGGGGGTAGCAGTAATTGTTTACAAGAATTAGAACTCTATACTAAGGATTTTGAATCCCTTGGAACTTTTACAGATAATAATTGTAAGGTTAAAAATGCTGTCAGAGTTACTTCATTTAAAAATACAAAACTATCTGGGAATTTAATATTATCTTGTCCTACTGCAGTGAACTTAGGCAAGTACCTCAATGAAATTGATGCCAAAAAGATTACTCATATGGGAACTTATAATTGCAGAAAAATTTCAGGTTTAAATATATATAGCGAGCATAGTTACGGAACTGCTATTGATATATCAGAAATAGATAATGTTAGTGTACTAAAAGACTGGAACACAAAATCAAATAACGGAAAAATCTTAAAGGATGCATATGATGCTGCATGCATCTACTTCTCTAATATTTTGACTCCAGATACAAATAGTGCGCACAGAAATCATTTCCATTTTGATAATGGATTTGGAACAAAATGTTATTTAAAATGGTTAAAAAAATAATTGATGATATTTATTACAAAAAAACTACTCCTACTCACCTACTTTTGAGTGCTATAAGTGGAGTAAAACTTCATTAAAAATAAACGATTAGGAGTTAACTGTGGGGGTACTGTTAAGACTTTAATAGATTAGTTAAGCAAAGACCTTACTAAGCATCTATGAAGCCTACAGAGTGGGGCTATGGAGTTCAAACTTCCCACTTGTTCCCTCTAGTAAATCATCTAGGAATATTACACTTTTCGCCCTCTTTCAGTACATTGAAAATTGGTATAAATACAAAATCTATTTGCGTAAATCCATGAGGACACTTGGGTACTACTGTAATGTTCACTAGATCAGTTTTTGACTGTACTTTTTAAGTACATCTCAGGTCAGAAGCCAAGTTCCCACTAACTATATTATTGCTCCTAAGTTGCCCATATCGGCTAACTTGAAATTAAATCACTACACAGGAGTAACAATGGGTTACACAATATATAGAACGACACAAGAAGCAGGTGAGCAACTTAAGTTAAGTGCTAAGGCTTTAGCAAACTCAAGAAGTAGCGGAAAGGGAATCAATCTTCCCTTTATCAAAATGGGCAATGGTTCAGTTCGATACCGTCAAGAGGACATTGATGAGTATATGGAATCAAGACTAGTTAATCACACAGGTGAAGTTGCTTAATTTAACCCACGATATTACAACACCCCTTATTAATAAATTGATACTCCTAAGTCTTTAATATTTAATAAAAAGCAGGTTTTGGGAGTGTCATATTAATGACGGTAATGTAATATTATCTATAGGCTTTTCTATGCCAAAGAGAAACAGAAAGAAAGTCCACCATTCTCGTTATCTAACAATCAACAATGAAGAAATTGAAGTAAACGCTTCTAATAAATTTGGTGTTTTTGTTCCTATCCTTGAGAGGATGTTTGGACAGTTGGATGCTAGCTTTAGAATTCATAAGAGAGTTCATGTTGTTCTCTTTATCCTACAACACAGAGAAACCTCACAAGACAACAAAGACATTTCCAAGTTTATGAATGTTTTAATTCAATGGATTAAGCGAAAATATAAAACAAAAAAAGTTGGATACGCTTGGGTTCGTGAATGGGAAAAAGCAAAGACCAAATCTCATCACTATCATTGTGTTTTATTCGTTGATGGTGATAGAGTAAGACATCCAAAAGAAATAATTAAAGCAGTCAAATCAAAATGGTTTAAGTTTGGAAATGTACCCGATAAATTTCTAAAGAACTTTTATTACAATCTAAGAAAAGAGAACTATAAAGAAACGAGAGATGCTATTTTTTGGAGATTGTCTTACTATGCTAAGCCAAGAGGGAAGGGATACAGAAATCCTCAATCCTCAGACTATCAAACAAGTAGATTAAAGTGAGTTTTTGGACACCATAAAAAAAGGGGCTAATCTAGGTCTTTGTATTCAGTCAAAGGTCGTTTGTCATGTTCTTCCATTAATTTTTTAACGATGTCCTCAATCACTCTTGCGTTATTTGGAATTGATATTTGATTTTTTGGGTTCTTAACGCCAACAATATAATGTTCTAGGTTTTCCCAACTAACAGAGTTCCTATCAAGGGGCAACCAATACTTCATTGGAAGCATATTTAATGCTAATAATCTTCCAAGATAATTGAATGAGTTGAAGCCATTACCAACTGCCGTATTCCATATCCATTCATGGTGATGTTTGCCATCTCTAATTAAGTACTTCGCAAGTAATTCCTTGTGAAGCATCTTAGAAAATGATTCGTCATAAGGTGCTTTTCTGCCATCTCTAAAGTGGGCAGTATTTTCTTCAATGATGTCATTCTTTAAAGCCCATTCAATGAACTCCTTAGTATCGATTTCAATAGTGTCAAGGGTTGCTTTTCCATTTTCAATACTAACCTTTTCAACCTTCTTGCCCTTTCCAAAGCGTCTTTTAAGAATACTCCATTCTTTAAAATCTTCGAATTTTGTTTTTAATTTTTCAGGAATAGAGTCAACTATCATTGATAGCAAATCCACACTTAACATCCAACTAAAAAACTCTTTTCTATCCATATCATCAGGAGAAATTCCCAGCATTATCAGAAATGCTTCATGTAGGTAAATCTCTGAATATAACTCTAGGCAATCCAAGTCGAAGGAAGCATCCCTAACTAGATAATGTCTTTTTTTAAATGAGGCTTTGTCATGATTCAATATATGCCAAGCCCAGAACTTTTGTTTGTCATCTGGAAAACTGCGTCTGGAAGATACACCATCAATCTCTTTGGTGAATTCAGTCCATTTTTCTGAGCGTTTATCAGGAAGAACTCCTGTTTTAATCCAGTTCGCTTGATCTGACTCTTGTATATTGACATCATTTTTTAATCTTCGCTTTCCTTTGACTTCATTCCATCCATGTTTGACATAAACATCTCGCCATTGGTCGAATTCCCAATCATCCTTTTCTTTTTTAAAGCCGATACTGAATAAGTCTTCCCAAAGTGGTATGGTTTCAATAATTTCAGAAGTTAATCTTTTTTCAATAGCGCCAACTAAAAGGAATTGTGTTTCAAAGTCATAAACTGTCTTTCTTTTTAGGCCTTCTCTTTTGGCATGAGGGATAAAGTAACTCATTGTATTTGACTCCATATAGAATCAGTTATCTGAGTCATAGGCTCTCTTAAGTCCTCAATGTCGAGGATTACATAGCGTTTTGTAACATCTCTAGAGTCAACAGAGTTTTTATGATTAACAAGTCTATCTAGGACATATTTATTAAAGTTAAGGCGGTTAGCAGTCGTTGTAAATGTTCTTCTTATGTCGTGGTTAGTAAAATGAAAGCCCACTAACTCTCTCGCTTTTTCCAGTTGTTTTTTAGGGGGTGATAGATGTGAGCCTATCTTCTCACCTACAAAGACATAAGGGTTTCCATTGTCATTCTTTCGTCTTTCTAGCAACTCTAAAAGCAACCATGTTAAAGGCATCTTATGTGTTTCATGATTCTTAGTATCTTCAATGGTAAATGACTTTTCTCTTAGATCTATATCTTCCCATTTAAGTTCTAATGCTTCATTCCTACGCAATCCTGTGAACATTAAGAAGATAAAGAAATCTCGGACAACCTCTGAACTGTTTGACTTAACTTTATTCTTATCATGCTCGGGTAGTTTCATGACTCCTTCGAACCATGCCTTTAGGTTGTAATCTTTAACAACACCTGTTCGGCCTTTCTCTCTATTCCATGATTTGTTGTGAGAGATTATCTTTGTAGGATTGTGGAGGATTAGAGGTTCTTCTTGGCTATCTACATACTGAACCATAGCGTAATTATAAAGAGCACGAAGTACACGAATCATAGTGTTTGCTCTAGTGGGTGAAGCATCCTTTTCTATGAACATCCCAGTTCCATGAGTTACTTCTAGGAACTTATCCTCAATCATAGATTGTTTAATTTCTGAAAGGGGAGTCAGCTTCCAATCGCTTAACTGATTATTAATAATACTTTGGTAACCTTTGATAGTTGAATCTTCAAGGTTGGTACCTCTACTGCGTTGGTAATCTTTAAATACCTTTTCAAGTGTTATGTTTCGTTTGCCAAGTCGCTCGGCTTTAGATTGATTGGGGTTAATTCCTTGAGCCAAATCTGTGAGTATCTCGTATGCTTTATCTCTAGCTTGTTCTACTGTCCATGATGGAAACCTTCCGATAGTAACTTTTTGGTTTACTTGATTAACATCTCTCTTTTGAACAAAGAAGGTAATAGTTCCTTGACTAGTAATTCTCAACTGTAAGCCTTGAACCAAGTCATCATGATAAACAGGTCTATCGTTTCCTTGAGGAATAGGAAGCCTTTCCAATACTTTTTTACTAAATCTAATTGTGTTCTCTTTTTTCGCCATTATTTAGAATGTGCTACATATGTGCTACAAATTGACGGGATAAGATAGGGTATTAATAGGAATAAAGTCTTTGATAAATCCCCTATAAATCCTTGTATAGATTTGATTGTAATGGACATAGAGGTATTATAATGGAAAGATAGGTATTTAGGTGGGTCAATATTCATAATGCTGGGGTCGGTGGTTCAAGTCCACCCATAACCACCATATCCCATAAGGCTTTCAGCCATTTCACTTAAATCAAAATAATGTTTGGGTACACATTGGGTACACAATAGAACAGATTTCAACCCTTATTTCATCGCCCTTCTTAGTTGCTAATAATTATATATTTACTAATTGTTTTATAATTAATACGCCTTAACCAGTGGTTTAGAGAGCATACAACCAGTGGTTTAGATAAATACTATTAAAAATCTACTATCCCTCGCATATATATACAGACTTTGAATGCTACGGGGGAGGCTCATTGAACTCGGCTAAGTATTAATAATACCTCCCTCACAGATGAAACGTAATTTGGACTTTAGCTCAAGTTGATATACAATCGTAGTATGAAGAAACTACTCCTACTTTTAATTCTATCCTTTTTCTCAACTCAAGGTTTCGCAGCAGGATGTCCTGATGGCAGTGAACCAGTGAAGAGTATTTCTGCTGATGGAACTTACTTTGAATTCAAATGTAATATTTATAAATATTTAAGGGCTGATAATAAATCACCTTACTTTCAAATTATTAATTTAACAGAACTTGATGATAACTATTTCATAGATAAAGCAAATTATGCCTCATCACAAATGACTAATGTTATTACTCAAACTTTAGCATTGATTTACCCTGTGGGGACATTTATAGATTATAAAATTAACCCTAATAATGAGGTAGATTTTCTAGGAACTGTTAAGGTATCTCATGAGATTGTTCTAAAAGATTGGCAAATAGAAGAAGCTCTAGATAAAGCCAGAAAATTCTTTGCAAGTCAAGATTGTTTAAATAATCTTTCATATATGTCCATGTTAGATGATATTAATTGGGTATTAACAAATGGTTATGCTTCTGGATTACAGGCAGTCATGTGTGATGATGTTAGATTTATAATGATGTCTATCGACCCCTGGGAAAGAGAAAAAAAGAGCAAAAACTTAATTAGAGTTTTTTTCCATGAGATTTATCACTCTTTACAAAATGATTTACAAAATACTTGTTCAAACTTTAATGATATTTGGATTGTTGAGGCAGCGACAGAATATTTTGCGCAACATGCGACTGCAACTTATAATAATTCATCAAAAAATTACGTTAATAATATTCTTGAAATAGCACTAAGAGAGTCAAAAAATGAGGGGTATAAATTGGAAGATCCAGCTATAGCTGAAAAAGGTATGGGTGCATTACGATTAATGGTTGAACTTGGCTGGGTGGAAGAATCTCATATCTTAAATGGAAGTTTATTTCATGATAATTGCTCTCTAGCACAACAATTTAGCAATGATAATCCTGAGATTAAGTATATAAAAGATAACTGGTTCAAAATTGAAATACAAGATGGTAATTATAAATTTAACCCATCAATTATCAATGAAGAACTAGAGGAAGAAATTGCTGTTTTTTATTCTCAACTAGAGGAAGAAATTAGTAAAATTAACCCTCAACCAAAGGAAGAAATTTGTCAGGGACATATTCAAGGTAATTGGTCAGGCTATATAGATATAAACAAGAATGAATTTAACTCTAAAGGCTTTATGTATTTTGTCACTGGTGAAGATGGTCGATGTGAGCATGGTATTGGCCAGACATCAAAAGACGCATTTAATGATTGCACATATGCTAAAGAACAAAACAATATCGTTGGAACCTGTGAACCTTATGCACGAGGGGAAGAGGTCATTTGGGGGAGTAATGATTAACCTCCATCACAGATGAAACGAAATTTGGACTTTAGTTCAAGTTGATATACAATCCTAGTATGAAGAAACTACTACTACTCTTATTGCTATCCTTTTTCTCAGCCCAAGGTTTTGCGGGGTCGTGTACTGATGGCAGTGAGCCAATTAAAAGTATTTCTGATGATGGCACTTATTTTGTATTCAATTGTGCGGGCAGTGGCAACGATACATCATCATCAACTAATTCTTCATCTTCAGCCTCTACCTCATCCAGTAAAAATAACTCTAAAGGAATTGATAGGTTTGGTGGAATATCTGAAATA
Organism: Candidatus Pseudothioglobus sp. uisw_070; assembly: GCF_059512545.2. Classification (NCBI taxonomy): domain Bacteria; kingdom Pseudomonadati; phylum Pseudomonadota; class Gammaproteobacteria; family Pseudothioglobaceae (SeqCode); genus Pseudothioglobus (SeqCode); species Candidatus Pseudothioglobus sp. uisw_070. The sequence goes on from NZ_CM183456.2 coordinate 83,975, forward strand.
CCAGAATCTGCCAACCCAAATGATGAAACCTTAAAATTTTATCTTTATAGATATTTATATTCTAATAATATATATCCATTCTGCGGTTCAGATAATAAAGAACTCCATTGTGAAGATATACAACCGAAATATTCGCACCTGGTTGAACCTTCAAACAATCCCTACAAATTTAATTCCAACCTACGAGAAGATAAATACATAAAAAATCAAATGCAAAAAACTGCATTGTTGAGCTATATATTATATGAAGATGGAGAAATTGTAATCGATGAAATAACGCCTAAGAATAGATTTGGTGACATGTTCACAGACTCATCGAAACTCCATTCACAATCAGTTGCTAAGTCTCTTATTTCTTATGTTACGGGTCATGCAATATGTAAAGGATATATTGACAGCGTAGACTCTAGATTAAACGACTGGCCGGTACTTCAAAATACGCTTTATCATAATCAAACATTAATTGATGTGTTGAATATGGCATCAGGCGCTCAAGAATATATGAATGGGTCTAATAGGTTTTCGAATTCAAACCGAGCCGTCACTAGCCCTACTGTCCAAGACATTATGGAAAGTGAACTAAAAGGGTCAAAAAAATCCAGTGCTATATATACGTATAATAATTTCAATCCAGGTCTTGTAGGAGCCTATATTATTTATAAGATAGGCGATGATAAATTTCAGCAGTTACTAGATGATGTTTTTCAGAAAAAAGCAAGAATTGAAGGTGATGTTTTCTTTCTTAAAAATGAACGTGCAAAAAAAGATGACATAAGTTTATGGCCTCAATTTCACGCAACCCGATATGACTACTTAAGAATAGCAAAGGCCATGCTAGATGACTGGCAAAATGATACATGCGCTGGGAAATATTTAAAAACCATTCATGAAAGAAGAATACCAAAAAATGGCATCCAAGGCACTGAAGGCAGAGTTGGCTTACCTCTGAGTTACGGAGGGTTTTTTCACACTGGCTATAAAGGAATGGGAAATAGACCAGTCATGGGTATGGATGGACTTGGAGGGCAAACTATATTAATAGACTTTGAAAGAGGAAGAATTATCGCCACTCAAGCTATTCATGACAATATGAAGTTTCCTCAACCAGGAGGTTTTGATTTTAAAAAAATATCATATGAAAGAATAAAAAATGGCAAACCAAGTTCAAAAGCCAAATCACCTCCAGAGCCTATTGTTGATTCACAGCAAATTATTAAGGAAAGAAATGCCACAATAGAGACTGAGAAAAATGCAAAAGAATACTGGGACGATTATTATGAAGCGATGGATGAAAAACTTGGATACACGCCTCAAAGAATTTCATCTGGAGGCTCGGCTGACGGTTCAGCAGAAAAGCCTCTAATTTGCAAATGGAATGCTAAACAGTATGTTGACCTTTGTAGTGACTAAGTCGCTGAATATGTTAATAGTTATATAATCCCTCCCTCACACATCAAACGAAGTTTGGACTTTAGTCCAAGTTGATATACAATCCTAGTATGAAGAAATTACTAATTATATTGTTTTTACTGGCATTAAATTCTCACGCTCAAGTCCAAGAGAATTTTTATTGGGAAGGCGTTTCATACAAAGCCCAATCTACTAACTATATTAGTAAGGTAATTACTCCACTTGGAGATGGTCTTATTCAATTTGATTTGATTACAACAGGGTGTGTAACGAATGCAGGAGGTGATGGAGGGCATTTAGATGATTGTTCTTCAAAAACTGATAAGACTCGTCCTGGAGAAGTTTTTCGTTCTCAACTTTTAGATAAGAGGGCTTTCCCAACTGATGAGTCTTTAGAATTTTCATTTGAATTTAAAGATATTAGTAAAGACGATGGACTTGGGTTCGATGGGATTGGAATTACTCTATTTGAACTCTATCCAGTTTGGACACCAACACGAATAAATTTTGGTGGAGGCCCAACTCATCACATTTGGTATGACCCTAAATCTAAAAATATATATGCAGACTCTAATTGGAATATATATGAATGTGGAACGTGCAATAATATTCCAGGTTATATCTTAAGCACAATGACTGATGGCTGGAATAAATTTATTGTACAAACAAATCAAACAACTAAAGATGATGGCTATTTAAGAATTATTCATAATGGAAAAATCATAGCGGATATTAAAGGTAAGACATCATATGAATCACCAAAAGGAGTTAATTATATGTTTGGTGCATATGTGTGCTGTGGTTTTACCAAAAATGGTGAGCCTAACCATTCATTCTTATTCAAGGATATAAAAGCAACTATTGGAGTTGGTGGTTATGATGATAAGCTAAAAATGGAAGCATCAATTGATTTAAAATCAATAGAAACAACAAAGATAATTGAAGAAGCATTAGCCTCAGTGGAAACTTCAAATACTTTTGATGGTAGTTATTGGTTTGTGTTTAATAAAACCCTAGGCGATGGAACTATTCAGGGAGATGGATATGGTTCACTCCTAATAAATGATGGCATAGTCACTGTTGGGAAAACCTCAAGGGGTGGTTATAACAAATTGGGTCAAATGTCTCCGACTTTCTTTAATAACTTTAAAGGGAAAATAGATAAAAATGGAGATATAGTAGCTAGTTTCACTTTTTCGATGTGTGTCGGTTGTGGTCTTGAAGAAAAATTAGTCATGTTCGGTGGAAACATAAAGACTGAAAAGCTAAGCGGGTTGTACCATACTCATGAAGTTTTTTTTGATATGAGATAAATAATCACTATCCCTCGCATATTTATACAGACTTTGAAGGGTACGGGGACCCCCTGTCACTAACGGCTACATACATATAATACCTCCCTCACAGATGAAACGAAGTTTGGACTTTAGTCCAAGTTGCTATACAATCATAGTATGAAGAAACTACTCTCACTCCTATTCTCTTCAGTCTTTTTTATTCTTTGTTTCTATTGAGTGTAAAATTGAGTTTTAATTTTTTATGCTACATTAAAGGTAAGATATGAATTTTAAAAATATATTAATAATTACATTAAGTTCTTTAGTTTTATTTGGGTGTGATAGCAGTTCAAACTCGCCTCCTTCAGTCGTCACCAGTGCTTTTTCTTTACCTTCCAATATAGAAGTTGCTAGAGCCTCAGAATCATCAGCTGCAAGCTTCGCTTCTTTAGCTGCATTTAGTGATACTGGTACAGACTACGCTACACACTTCACTGATACCTGGTTAGATAGTGATATGGACGCACTAAACATGATTAATGATGTGCTAAAAATTATTGATGATTCTGGGTACAAAGATTTTGTAAACGATGGGCCTTATAAAGCACTTATAACTCCTCCTGGAGGAGATGATAATAAAGCAGCAGGTGGCGATAAAAAAAGTTCCACCAAAGTTGAAAAATTAACCCCTATGACAGTCAATGTGACTAGAACTGATTTAGCTAGCCCAATGAATATTGATTTCTGGATGACTATGCACGAAGATGAAGGCCCAAATGGGGCATTTGATATACTTATAAAAGGCCATATTGAAGTCAGTAAAGGGGCAAATGAAACAACATTACCTTGGGGCGTCTTTACATTTGATGTTGAGGGTACTGCTGGTTTTGGGGGGTCTCTTGGTGATTTGCAATTATTTAAAATGGGTATTAAAACCATTGAAAATGCAGATGGCTTAGCTGAGATGGAGTTCATTGATTCTGGTACTAGTCCTGTTAGCAAAACTGCTACTGTTTCAGGTTCAAACTCAATTCACGTTATTGCAAACAAAGACCTATCAGCTGGAAATATGAGGGTATTGCTAAATGATGGAGTTGATACGGATAGTTTATACGTAACTTTTAATGATGATTACTTCATAGATTTCCTCGACAGTGATTCATCGTCATTCGAATTTTCAAAACAATTCAGTGATTTAAAACAAACTGCATTCGACTATGCTGTGTTCAATAAAGAAACAGGGGCTAAATTAAGTCTTAATGCTGGCATGCCATTTAAAACTGCAGATGGTAAATTTGGCTACGCTGGAAATTGGGGAATTTGGGCTGAAAGTCAGAATCTAATTGTCAACGGCGCTCAAATAACCTCTGAAGGATCCAATCCTGTTACCTATACAGTTGTTGCCAAAAATGGAAAACTTGTAAAACATGTTAAAGTATCTAAAACATTGGCAGATATTGCAGGGTTGCCTCTCTATATGTGGGATAACAACACACAAAAAGACAAAGTAATTAAATGGAACAGTGCTTCGAGTATCTTCCAACAAGTCGGAACAATGGGGAATGATTCTGATGGTAATTGGGTGCTAACTCCATTTACTGTAGGCAACTATGTCACCCTTAACACTGGTAATACTGATGAGTGGGATGGTGGCTGGGTTGAATCTCTGAGTACTTTCTTAGAAATTGGTCGCTATATCAATGGAGGCGTCTCACTTTCTGATAGTACTGCTATTCAATATTATGTTGAGAGTACAGTGAAGCCAGGGGATACTTCTGTTCCTTCTACTCTATACACTAAGGAGTGGGTTCCAAACTTTTCTGTTGCTAACGCTAATGCATTAGAGACTCAGCAGGATAACCATTACAATTGCTGGGGAAATAGTCCAGAGAATTGCAAAAGTCCAGCTCTAACGTTTGATACTACCAATTACACACTAAAAAATGGTTCTACTGAAATCATAGCACCAAACAAAAGCACATTGGACTTATCTGATTCTAGATATTCAGGGGGTGTTCAAGTTTGGGGCCTAGTTGCAGCCACAAATGGTGAATCATATGGTGCAGATACATTCTACTCATGGAATATGGGTGACAATGAGTGGAATAAGTTTATTTCTGTAAAAAATGCTGCTGGTGAATTGGTAGCCTTTGATCAGCCAATCAGAATAAGTTACAAGCATGTGCCAACCAATGATAGAAACTACGCACTGTCAGGGCGAGACACGCAAAGAGATAATATGTTGTATCAAATGGATTATGATGGAAATCACTTGAATATTCCATGGTTTTTTAATAATTCTTCCTCTGATTCTAATGATCATGATTGGGAGCCAGAAATAAACCTAAAAGATGGTGCAATACTAACAGACGGAACCACCGAGTACGTTGTAAAAGGGACTGATGTAATGTTGACTATGAAAAGGCTAAGTGTCGGTGGTTCTGGGCTGACCGTTGATAAAACTACCTCAGATCCAACAATCACTTACAATGCTGGAAAGATAGCTGCCATGCCAGTTAAGCCAACACTTGATAGAGATGGCACAGCGATCAAGGTTAAAGTATCCAAAGGTAAAAAAATATAGTAGTTAGTTATCTATTGTTTTAAAACTTAAAAAACCCACAAAAGTGGGTTTTTTTGGTTGAGATGGAGGGGAATTGAACTTGCCCATTTAAACCCTATTAATAAAGCATTTAATATTTACAATCTAAAATTATATACTCTGACATATACTCAAAAGAAACTGCTACCTAATTAATTATATAATAACTAATTAACATCTATCTATATGTAAGTCATTGATTTAACTAGAATAATATTCTATATATTCCATATAGGTAGAAAAATCTACTATCCCTCGCATATATATACTGACTTTGAGGGTACGGGGGGAGGCTCATTGAGCTCGGCTAAGTATTAATAATACCTCCCTCACACATCAAACGAAGTTTTAAATATAATATCGAATTCATTTTTAAATACTTTTTAACTAATGAATCTAAAAACAGACAGTATTAATAAAAATTTTAGTTCTTTTGCAAAACTCCTGCATTGGGGTTTTGTAATATTATTTCTTTATGGTTTACTAAAGCAAATAGACAGTATTAATCAATTAGAAGACGATAATCTATTAATGTTCGAAGTAATATTTGCTTTAGCATTTTTATTATTACTCATTATTCGTTTTGTTTATATGAAAACCACCCAACAATCATCAATACCAGATGACACACCTAAATCTCAAAAGTTAGCAGCTAAAATTGTTCATTATGGAATGTATATATGCCTTGCATTGATTCCATTTTCTGGATTAATAATTGGCTGGTTATTTTGGTTAGATTTAAAGGATGGGTTTTTGATTAATTTAGTAATTGGTATTCATGAATTTGCAGTATCAATTATCTATTGGCTTATTGGATTCCATATTGTCGCTGCAACTTATCATCGCTTAAAAAAAGACGGAGTTTGGTCCTCAATGGTTCCGTTTTGGAAGGAATAGACTGAGAAAAACTACTCAATTAATGAAGGTCATTTCTGAACTTCTTTTAATTAAAATGTGTATTAAACACTAATCCAAGCCTCCCTCACACATCAAACGAAATTTGGACTTTAGATCAAATTGATATACAATCATAGTATGAAGAAACTACTCCTACTCTTATTGTGCTCAGTATTTACTTTGAGCACAAATGCTAAAGAAGATACTGATCAAAACGTCAATGAACTTTCATTAGGTATTACAGTTTCTTCAAGCGGCTCAATGGGAGAGGTTAGTGGCTTGCATACTTTGATATATGGCGATCTCGTCAAAAATGTCAAAACAGTAAAACTGACTGATGACAGTTTAAGAGCAGAAGATTATGCGGTTAGCTTGGATTATTATAGAAAAGTTAAAGATAATTTATATCTAAACGCCGGTATTACGCATAGCCGCATGAAAGTAACACCGATAAGTGCGACTTTTGTGGTTGGAGGCTATGTTGTTGATCCTTCGCCTCCATCTATAATGAAAGGAATTACTCTTAACTTGGGCCCAAGTTATAGGTTCAATTCTTGGTTTAACTTAACTCCCTATGCTGGATTAAACGTATCCTATTTTGATGGAAAGATGACAGACACAAATTATCCTCAATTCGAAATAGGTGGAGTGACTTATGGCAACCCAAATCATACGGGAACATATGGCGTAGGAGGTCCAGAAACAAGTATTACGTGCTGGGGTTTAAATCCTAATGTTGGAGTATTTTCTAATTCAGGGCTCTTTAAGGGTTTAGGGGTTTCTGCAAAGTCACAAAATCTAGATTGTGAGGGCGATAGTTTCCGAAGTTTCAGATGGGGGTACAAAGCGAAAAATCTAAAAAACATACTTTATCAAATTGACTATCGGATCTCTTTCTAAATTAATCCTATAACCCTTCACACATCAAACGAAGTTTGGACTTTAGTTCAAGTTGACTTTTAATCCTAGTATGAAAAAACTACTCCTACTTTTAATTCTATCCTTCTTCTCAGCTCAAAGTCTTGCTGGCTCGTGTCCTGATGGCAGTGAGCCAGTAAGGAGTATTTCTGATGATGGTACTTATTTTGTGTTCAACTGCGGTGGTTCAGCGGCAACTTCTTCTGAAGCCTCAAGTGCAAAGTCTACAAACGTAAAAGAAGGAAGTGTTAAAGCCAGTGACATTAACTTTCCCGGCAACTTTTATACAAAAGAAATTGAATTTTGTTCTGCAATGAAAGGCACTCCAACATTTAATGATTCTCGCAGTATTAATCGAGTTAAAGGCTTGATTGGTTACGATTGGCATGCTGATTGGGAGGCAAATAGTAACTCGATTAGTCCTATCCATAAGGATATTACAGAACCAATTAAAGTTCTTATGTCAGCAACTCACAACGCAATTGGTAATGACAACAAAGCCAATATTAAAACTGCTAAAAACTTTTTAATAGATTTGGCGAAAGCAGATACCTTGTATGACAGTATTGGCTATATCGAAGTAAAAAAGAAACCTGGTTGCTATGCCGGTGGCGATGTTAACTCACCCTGTTGGTTTCATGAATATGAATTTGCTAGAGGTGTATTTTCAAATTACATGATTAATGCATTATGGTTAAGAGATGAATTAAACCAACAAGAGTTTAAAATTGTAGACCAGTATATCAAAAAAATGTACAAGAAGTTTCTACAGCCAATTGAGTCTCTAGAAAATGAGCAGGGTTTTTATCAAATGGCTAATGGTGGTACATCAGTATTGGTTTATGCATCTTGGACAAATAATAAGAAACTTGCCGCAAAAGAAATAAACTTTAGATTCACAGCAATGGGCAGACTGTTTTATGAAGATGGCTACATCAACAATAATTCATTTAGAGGGGCTAGGTCACGATGGTACCACTCTTATGGATTAGATATTGCCCTTGGTTATGTATATATTGCAGATCTATGGGGTGCAGAGGTTCCGGAAAAACTACAAAAAAAATTAGTTAAAGCATCAGAAGTAACAAACTTGGCAATTACTGATTGGGATCAGTTTACAAGCAGAAAGTATAGTGGCACTCAGCAAAATAAGATTTCAAGTAAGGATAGTACTAGAATGCATACACATCATTCGGCATTTGCACTAGATACACTAATGAAGGTTATTACTGGTGTAGAACTAGAGCACGATGCTGTATATCTTCAGAAAAGAAAGTACCATGCTAAAGATGGTATAGATGATTTGATTGGATTCAATCCAAATTGCACTCCTGAGGGAGCATTAGAATTAGCTAAAAACCCTGAAGCGACAGTGGAGAAAGCCAAATTAGAGCAGGCTGAGCGAATTTCAGATGACAAAGAAATACATATCGTTGATGGCACTCAATATCAGATAGAAGGGCAAATTCTAAAAGTCTATACAGGTGACTCTAAAATGAAACCATTAAATAGAAATATGGGTGGTCTTATGATGAAATGTGGACTTGGTTTGATAACTGGAAAAAAGAAAGATTGGCTAAGTTTTGTTACCAGTGAGTCCAACGATATTAAGAAAGATAGGAACCAAAACTGCCATTATGATTATTTCCAAAAATCAAACGATAAGCAGGCTTTAGATCTGTTCAAAGATGTCTTGAGTGGCACGGATTCTATATTAGATTACTTACAAAAATAATGTTTCAAGATGAATTATTAACTGCTAAATCTTTTTGTTAATATTCATAGACCTCCCTCACACATCAAACGAAATTTGGACTTTAATTTAAGTTAACATATAATCATATTTTTTTAGGAGAGACTAATATGGCTCGATCAAAACATGTGGATTTAAATGTTCTAAGCTTCTCAATCTATGCGATTGCCATTATCACATCAGGTGCTTATCTGGGTAACTTAATCAATATGGGGGTGGTACATGCGGCTTTCTGGTTAACCTTAGAGCCAGTTGCATTCATGAATGACTTCGCAGGTAAATTTGATTTGCTTTTGATGACTCTGCCATTAACGTTTTTACCTAGCTTACTTGCAATAATTGTTGCTATCTGGATCACACGGAAAACTATACTCGCTCGAAATTATTGGCTTTGTGCGCTTGTTCTAACTTTGATCGGGCTTGGCCTATCTGCTGTCTACTTTATACCAATGAATAATGGGTTTGTTGCGCAATCATTTACACCAGAAGAGGCTCGTGTAAATCTTGAATTCTGGTACAACTTACATTGGGTCCGAGTTGCGCTATCTGCTGTGTCTTGCCTGTTTACGCTCTTGGCATTCAAAGCTACGGTAAATGCTCACCACCAAATAATCCAAAGTTAGAATTGGTAATGGCAATTCAAAACCTTATGTAAGGTTTGAGATGTAATGGTCGAATGAGGTCAATGAACTTAGTTACACATTAATAATCCCTCCCTCACAGATGAAACTAAATTTGGACTTTAGTCCAGGTTGACATATATATTATTATTTAAATTGAGAAATGGTATCCTTAATTTAATTCCATTTAAAACTTAAACCTTTTATGAAGAAACTACTTCTGATTTTAGTTTTATCAATTTTCTCAATAAATAGTTTTGCTGGATCGTGTCCAGATGGCACTGAGCCAATAAAGAGTATCTCCGCTGATGGAACTTATTTTGTATATAACTGTGGTGGTAATAATACTTCTACCAAGACAAGTAACTCAGCCGCTGCTTCTAAAAAATCACTTACTGAAATTATGAAATCTATGGATGGCGATGGAATCCTTCAAGTAGAAGAATTTAGTCCTCTGAATGCACCACATGCTATCAATCCAGTTTCAGTAAGTGATTTTTCTATAATTGGAAAAACCTCTATAAGATTTGAGTCAAATGATGGAGAATGTGGACAGGAGCCAAGGTGGAATGACTGTCCTAATGATAGAGAAAGAGCTGAATTAACATATGGAACTGAATATTGGAAAACAGAAAAATGGTATAGATTTTATCTTTATTTACCCAAAGATTACAATTCAGTAGCTCCGGCAAAATTGTCGTTAATTCAATGGAAGAGACTTGAGCCATCTAAGGTTTTAGTTCAGTTTCAGCACATGCATGCGGGATTAACATTTAATAGAAATGGCGAAACGTTTCCAGATTCCTATATTGTCTTAAAACCAAATGAGGATTTATTAGGCAATTGGACTGAAATTATTTTTAATACAAACTGGCACCCAGACCCTGAAAAAGGATTTATGAAAGTTTGGATTGATGGAAAATTAAAAGTAGACGTTAAAGGCAGAGCCAATATAAATTCAATAGAAGGTAGAGAATTAAGTTTAAGGTATGGTTTATATTCTTCATATATGTCTAACTATAAAAAGACTTTTAATACAAAAAAAATGCCCCAAAGAATAGCTTTCTATGACGGCGTGAAAGTAGAAAAAAACTGTCAAAAATTACTAGATATAAATACATGTAACAATCTCATTTCTCAAAATATTAATGAATACACATTGTATTTACATAATTCCGATGATAAAGAATTGCATTCAAGATCTATCTGTAAAATTTCAAATGCAAGTTTTGAGTCAGCTACATCAATTAACGACTTTTACAATCCTGTCATATGTCCACTCGTTAAATCCGCTAATCTATTTACGACAATAGAGGCTTCAGACACTTTTGATGGTTCTTATTCATTCACGTTGAGCCGTTATAATCCATCTGAGGGATCGATGAAGATTGGTAGTGGTATATTAGAAATATCAGATGGAAAGATTAGTGTTGCAAAAAAATCCCGACTTCTCAAAACAAGTTCACCTTCATATTACGATACTTTTGAGGGAAAAATAGATAAAGAGGGAGGCATTAGTGCCATATTTAATGTCAATGCTCTTAATGGTAAGGGCAGCCCAATGCCTGTAGACTTTAAAGGAACAATAGACGAACTCCAAATAAAAGGAAAGTTTGATGATTATTTTGAAATAATTATTAATTTGAGACAAAAAGAGTAAGTTAAAAACAACCCTCCCTCACAGATGAAACGAAATTTGGACTTTAGTTCAAATTGATATACAATCCTAGTATGAAGAAACTACTCCTACTCACCCACTTTTGAGTGCTATAAGTGGTATCTGTTAAAGACTTTATTCTTTAGTTAAGCAAAGACCTTACTAAGCATCTATGAAGCCTACAGAGTGGGGCTATGGAGTTCAAACTTCCCACTTGTTCCCTTTAGTAAATCATCTAGAAAAAGGGGTTGCTGTCAGACCTGGTAATGCATCTTTTGCAGAGAAAAAGCCACCAGCAAATTATTTACACCTTGGATATTCTGCTATTGATACTAATAAGATAAATAAAGGTAAAGGTATAATCGTAAAAGAAATTAAAGTGATGATGCATTGAAGTATCTTTAAAAATTTATATGAAAAAATTACTCTTAAAATTTTTATTAGTTTCTAGCCTCATGGGTATATCTTCTATAGGAGCTGATGAATCAAATCTAAATATTTATGAAGATCAACAGTCTGACCCTTTTGTAAGATACATTGATGTGCAGAATTTAAGACTTTATTCACTAGATGAAGTTTCTAATAAGTTTCTAAAAAATGTAGCAAAAACGTATCTACTAATGTTAAAAACTAACAGTCAAATAGATCCAGAAATGAGGGCTGAATATTTAAAAATTACTAAAAATAACTATGTTTATCAAAGAATTGGCCTAGAAGGAACAGATTATTATGAAAAAAAATTTAATACTAGTTTTAATAACTTACCTCAATCAAGGATTGTTGAGAATGGACCTTTCAGAGAGAATATTACTGACTATATTTGGGAATACAGGCGAGAAAATATAAAATCAGAGCAAATAACTGAAGTCATTGAACACTTACTCCATACTATAACTAATGTAGCTTTTTCAATTCAATACTCAGATTGGGATTGGAGAAACCCCTCTTCCATGATTAACCTCGCTACACAAGAAGCTATTGATAAAGGAATTTTTAATGTTTCAGGCTATAAAGAGATTCTTGATAGAGGCGATGAGGATGGTTTTAATAAGGCTATTACAACAGAGTTTGCATATTGGTTAATTGCTGTTGAATGGGGCTTGGGAGATTTCATAGGAATCCCAAATGATGAGTTTAGAATTGGTAATCGTAAAGAAATTTCTGAAAAGCTTCCACTTGGACATAGAATGTATAAATGCTATGTTGAAAAAATCTTAAGCCCACCTGATTTAAAAAGTCTTCTCTCAATTTTTCCAACAAATGGAAAGACTAATAATCAAGATTTGACTAATAAAATTGAAGATTACAACTGTAATCAAAATATAAACCTCAATCAAGAAATTAACTTAAATATTAATGAAAATAATAGCCTCAATCAAGAAATCAACTTAAATATTGAAGGAACATGTAATCGTCAAATCAAAGGGTTTTGGAAAGATTATTTAGAGCTAAATAAAAGTGAGTTTAATTCTAGAGGGTATTTATTTATAGTAGAAGGTGAGGATGGCAGATGTGAATATGGAGTAGGTATTAATGAAAATGATGCCTTTATAGATTGTACTAAATGGAAAGAAGAGAATAATATAATCGGAAAATGTATGCCATATGCGAAAGATGGCAAAGTTCTGTTGGATAAGTACTCAAATAATGATGAGGCTAAACCAACTAATAATATATTTAAGAGTAAAGAATCAAAAGACTTAAGTAGCTGGGAATGTATGAGAGGAAGCTTTGATAAATTTGTCGAAGTATATGGAGTTTATGTTGTGGGCTCACCTGGAGCACCAATGAATAAAGTCATGCATACTGCTGGAGTATTAGCACAATATTTAGATAATGATGAGAACAGTCTGCCAGATGATCCTAGAGTTGCATCTTATCTTTCAAATAACAACTATATTGTGCCAGTTTGGAGTGTTAGTGATAGAGAAAATTTTTGGGAAAATGCAAGAGGTAGCTATTGTGAAGATAATATTGGAATGGCTGCAAGTATGTATTATGATGAAGACCAGTGGGCCATAGGTGGTATTCAAAAAACTGGTCAATGGGATACAAATCTAGAAGAGGTATGGCACGTTGTTTCTGCAGGATGGTATGAAGTTTATCCAAAATATTTTGGCAATAAGGAATCTATGCTTCATGAAGCAATGGATAAAGCTCGGGGTGGTAAGTTTGTAGAAGTTCCGTCAAAATACCCAAAAAGTGCGTGGTACACCTATAATGACAAGGGTTGCAGTTATGAATGTCAAGCGCATGAATATTTTTACTGGATTTTGATGGCCAATATTAATGCTCTTAATTTATCCTACACTGACAAATGTTCGCCAAATGATGAATGGAATATCTGCAATAGATTTGATCTTAAGAAAATGGATATCTTAGCATATGAATTATTGAATAATTATGATTTTATATTTCCTACCAAAATACCAAATGGTGAATACAAGCCTAATATAATTAATGTTTACTAATTAAGAAAATCTTTTTGATATATATGAAACAAATACTTCTTTTTATAATACTAGTATTAAGTCTAATTTCCGCTTCTCATGCAGACCCTAATGTTTTGCAATGCAAGCAAAATTGTGGCACCTATGACTCACAAAATTCCTATAGCTTTCAAGCAAGAATGGCTCAGGGTGAAGATATGTGGGGCGCCAATGTAACATTTATAGAAGATGACATTATTATTAGTTCAGCACATATATTAGGATTTGAACCTAATAGAAGAGAGACTTTATCATGTGGACAAGAGGCGGCAAAAATAAGGAACACAGACTGGAGCCAGCATAAGGGAAATATGTACGTTGTTGATGGAGCAAACTATCCTAATAAAAAAATTATTATTGCTAAGGTACTTGATATATCTGCAAGGTCAACTGGTGAGCCTCCTGGTTATGATATTTTAGTTGCTCACGTTGATCGAAATTGTAATAGATGTAATAAAGATATTGAAATCAATCCAATTCCAATTGCGAATAATTTTCCTATGATAAATACAAAAGCTCTTCATATTGCTGTTCCTGGAGATAGTCAAATGAATAAAGGTAGATTCTTTGATAATCATTTACTTAATGGTAGGATTTGGGGTGGTAAAACTAATGCTTGTTCAAGACAAACAATAAAACATGATGGCAATCTTAACCCTCCAATGCTTTTTGATACATCGGGCAGCCCAGTAATTTTCAAAGAATGTGGGAAATATGCCCTTCATGGCCTTCATGGAAATGGTATGGATTATGATGGTCATATGTACGAATTTCTTCAATTAATACAGACACAAAAAAAATGGATTCAATCAGAAATATATAGATGGACTGGAAGAACAGAAATGCTTGACTCTTGCTCAAGCAGTGGAAAAAGATCTTTTATGCCTAATAGTGATTTTGATGTTCCTCAAAATAGCTGCGTTAAAGAAACTTTTGAAGACCATCCAGCTAATTTTCCTACATGCAACTTATTACCCCAAAATAATGCAGTTGCAATGCCATGGTAATTTAAATATAGCTCTTTAACTGCCCTTTCCATACGCTATAACCTTTGGCATTTAAATGGTATCCATCTGTAGTGTACTTATTTATAAGTATTTCATTATTAGATAGTTTTGTATTGAGATCAACAAAGTCTATATTATTACTAGATGCATAGGACTCTAGCCTTCTATTTAATAGTTTTACATTTTCATTCAAATAAATTTCATCTTGGTTAACACTTGATCTTGCAGTATATAGTGTCGATTGAATAATCGTTTCAATATTATGTTCTCTTAATGCTTCAATTATGGAAATATAATTAGTATAAATTATTTGAATATCAATCTCTTCAATGAGATCGTTTATTCCTCCCATAATGAATACTTTACTTGGATTCAGATTTATAACATCATCTATCCTATCTACAAAACCATTTATGGTATCACCACCTACTCCTTTATTTATTATTGAAGTTTTGTCCATTAGTTCATTCCAATCAACTCCTTCAGAAATAGAATCTCCCAACATAACAATTACTTCATTCTTAATTTCATCTTTACTAGTTTGATAGCTTATAACACTTGGCCACCCAGAAATCCAACTTAACTCTTGCTCACCTGCCCAAGATTTACCATCCAAATTTTTATCATAATAGTGATAAGAGATATAGTCTTGGCCATTTTTATCACTCCAAATCCCAGCATGTCCAGGGCCAATTTCATTACCTTGAGACCCTAAAAGTAAAGAGCCGCCTCCATCCATCATATTAACTCCTTCTTTATCTAGGTAGGGACCAGTTGGTGAAATTGACCTTCCAACTCTTATATTATAGGTGGACTCAATACCTGAACAACAAGCACCCCAATTAACAAATAAATAATAGAATTCATTTTTTGGATAAATATAGGCTGCCTCTATCCACCCTGGATCAGCATCTCCCCATTCGTTATTGTCACCCATTGGGCCTCTTGCAATCTCAAACCAGTCATCATGTCCAGGCTCAAACCAGTCTCCGGAGGTTGACTCATAGGTATTAGGATCTAGTTCACTCATGTGTATTAAGCCACCCCCGGTAACAAGGAAAATTCGCCCATCAAAAGCCTTGAAAACACTTGGATCTATAGCGCCAATTTCAGGGTCAGTGGAATACGAGCAAGTAATCGGTTGGCCAATATCTTTCCAGGTACTCTCAAATTTCTTTAAAAGGCCAACGCAGGAGCCTGGCTCATCAAACCCAGGAGTTACACTATAAACAATATGGCCATTTGGCGTAAAGTCTGGAGCCCAATAAGCACCACCCTGTTCTGGCATTTCTTCGTTAATCCATTCGGGTTTTTCTTGAACTAGACATAAATCAGGCTTCCAATTATCGTTTGCACTATCTCGACGCCAAGTTTCAAGGCCGCAGTTATAACCTTCAGCATTTTCTTTACCAGTATTAACCAATATTTGACCATCTTGATTGTCTATGAACCGTGATGGATCATGAATTCCATAAAGTTCTTGAGAATACGACGGGTCTACTGAATTAAAAACCTTCATTAAAGATTCTTGAGAGGCTACTTGAGTAGTTAATATTGTGAGTAGAATAGTTAATAAATAGTGCATAAGATTAGCCTAATTTTAAATTTTTAAATAATTATACATTGCTTTGGATAGTGAAAAAATAGAGCCTTATTCGCAAGAATCTTGTCAAGAAATTTATGGAGCAATTGGAACTTTTCTTCATCAGGCTGATATAGAGTGGAAACAAAATAATTATGAAAAAGCGATGTTTTATTCAACAGCATCAGCAAATTATGCAACTATTTATGAAACGGTGTGTAGAAAGTAATTATCTATTTAGATACCCTCCCTCACAGATGAAACGAAGTTTGGACTTTAAGTAGTTCAAATTGATATACACTCTTAGTATGAAAAAACTACTCCCACTTTTAATCCTATCCTTCTTCTCATTCCAAAGTTTTGCGGGGTCGTGTCCTGATGGCAGTGAGCCAGATAAAAGTCTTTCTGAAGATGGAACATTCTTTAAATTCCTATGTAAGAATGATATTTATAATTCATTTCCAGTGCATGAATTTGCTAAATCCCCCTTACGTGATTTAAAGGTGCCTGAAAACTGGCAACTCTTCAAAGACCCGGAAGAACTTTATCGTTTTCATGAGCGTTTCAAAGGCCCAGTTAATGAAGGCTTAATAACGAATAAAACGCATGTATGGGATATGTCTGGATATATTGACGATTGTGAGCGTGGAATTTCAGAATTTGATCTAAGCTTGATTAATCCTGAACTACAAATGCCTAGTCGTTTTATAAGGTGTATGACAGTGTTCTCGCATCACCACTTTCGTGACCGCAAAGAGGGAATCAAAGTGTATGAGAGAATTCTACTAGCCTGGGCAAAAACAAAGCCCGTTATCTACAGGTCTGGAAGGCGCACAACAAGTGAATTTGGACAACAATCTTATTCAGCGTTAATGGCCATTGGAGATTTTTCTTCGTTCTATGCTCTTTATTACGACGACTTTGATTTCACGCCAGAACAGCGTCAGTCAGTAGATAATTATTTGAGTGACTGGCTAATTAACCATGACATAGACCCACCCCCAGGTTACGGACGCTGCGACCTCCAAAACTCCCAATCATTTGAACTCGTAGAAGATAACTATAAAGGAGACACAAATTATTGTGGAAGTAACAGGTGGCGCATGGGTCTAGGTGCTGTCTATCTAGGACTTAGAACTAACAATCAGAGACTTTTTACTGCCGGTAATAGACACATTGAAATCAACCTAGCATCAATTGATAAAGACGGTATCTTTCCTGCATGGGCTAGAAAAGGTGCCTTGGCACTGAGTTATTCAAGACAGCTTCCAGAGGTTTTAACTCTTCTTGCTGTCGCATATGAGTCGATTGGCTATGACTTCTATGAGCATCAGCTTCCTCACGGAAAGAGGATACATGAAGTTTATGGAGCTTTTTTTGATTTTATTTATCATCCTGAAAAGCTCAACAAATACGCATTTGCAGCGAGGTATTATGTAGGTAAAGATGCTTATGAGTTTGATAAGTTATCACTGGCTGAAAAATGGCGGATTGAAATGATTTATCCTGAGGTTTTAGCCGCCCAATCGAAGGGCTACGTGATTAGATACCGCCCTGATTTAATGAGCAGTATTGATTACACCAAGAGCTGGGGGACTCCGTGGGGGAAAAGAAATTTTGGAGAAAGGCCTCAACCTAGCTTCGATTGGCCGCATTTCATCTCAGTTTTTACACCGATTAGCGGATTAGCAGTCTATGAGGCGGCGAACCAAAACATTTCGAAGATGATTGCTGCTGAAGAAAAAGAGCTTGCCGAATGCAAAGTGAGTGAGCTTAGTGGTGAAAGCAAGCTAAATGGTATTTATGAAGCCAAGTGGTTTTTCAAAAATGAATTTAAAACCTGGGAATTAAGTGGCTCAGATAGGCTCATCCTGGATCAATGTGTGGGTAAATTTGAAAGTGCTAAAAGTTTTCATAACAGATTAAGTGGCAGCGCTCACCCATCAAAAGAGTTTAGAAAAAACTTATACATCTCCTACAATACTAATGGTCAGATATTTATGATTAGTAATTATTTACATGCGGGTAGCTCATTTAATGGGCCGGATAGTAACGATAGCGACTACAACCGTTATACTAATCTCAAGGGAGATATAAATAGCGGTCAAATAACCGGTATTCATATGGACAATGACTGGTGGAAAATTGAAATTATTAGCATGGAAAAACTTGAGAAACAAAAGGCAAATAACAAAGCGCTCCTTAAGGCCAATGTTGAGAAAATACAAGCTGAAAAGATTGCAGAGATAGCAAAACTAGCGACTGAACTATCCATCTTTGAAATTAAAGATGGCGCGTTCAGCCTTACTTTAGATAATGTAGATTTTTCTGAAATAGAGCCCTCTCAAAAACAAAAAAAGAATAATAATTCTGAACTCCATAAGGCTGAGATAAATGGCAGCCTAACTCTGAGTAGTAAGCAAATTGATCTCAAGACTCTTGTATTTCAACAAGCTGCCTATAAATCAAATAGACTATCAATCAACGTAGGTGATTTAACACCTACTGAAATGAATCCATTTAAGAGGCACCGTGACTCTCTTCAGAAAAAATGTGGCATGGGCTTAATGAACCAGTACGATTGGCTAAGTTTTATCAGTGAAACCAGTGATATTAAGAATGCCAAAAACCAACAGTGTCATTATGATTATTTCAAAGAAGCAAACGATGAAGAGGCGTTTGAGCTATTTCAAGCTGTCTTGGGTGGGACAAATTCTATATTAAGTTACTTGCAAACAGGAAAAAGTTCTGAAGTGCTAATAAAAGAAGAGGCCAAAGAAATTGAAACCGCATCAGAATTATCGATTTTTAAAATCAACGATAAGACATTCAACTTAACACTAGATAAGGTAGATTTTATTGAAACTTGGCCTTTTAAATTAGAACGTTCAGAAGAATACCTTAAGCCCTATCAACTTCATAAGGCTGTTATTCAAGGAAGCTTAAACACAAGAAGTAATAGCAATAAAAAGTTCGATTTCATAACCCTAGTCTATAAGTATGCTGGCAACCAAGAGCTAGTAATTCATGTGGATGACCGGACAGTCGAACCTTTAAAACGCCATAGTGACTCTCTTCAAAAGAAATGTGGGCCGAAAGTAATGGAATGGGGATGGCTAAGTTTTATCAGTCAAACCACTGATGTTAAGATTGCTAAGAGTCAACAATGTATATATGATTATTTCAAAGAAGCAAACGATAAGGAGTCTTTTGATTTATTCCAAGCAGTCCTAGGCGGCACGGACTCTATATTAGATTATCTTCAAACAAATGTTGAGCTATGACTTGTTAATTTCCACATCTGTTCGACAATATTTAGATACTATCCCTCGCATATATATACTGACTTTGAACGGTACGGGGGACCCCCTGTCACTATCGGCTACATACATATAATACCTCCATCACAGATGAAACGAA
Organism: Candidatus Pseudothioglobus sp. uisw_070; assembly: GCF_059512545.2. Classification (NCBI taxonomy): domain Bacteria; kingdom Pseudomonadati; phylum Pseudomonadota; class Gammaproteobacteria; family Pseudothioglobaceae (SeqCode); genus Pseudothioglobus (SeqCode); species Candidatus Pseudothioglobus sp. uisw_070. The sequence continues at coordinate 103,607 of NZ_CM183456.2, forward strand.
ATTTGGACTTTAATTTCACTAGTCTATAATAGCCTCCATGAAAAAACTACTTCTACTTCTAACATTATCCTTTTTCTCAATTCAAGGTTTCGCAGCAGGCTGTCCTGATGGCAGTGAGCCAGTCAAAAGTTTATCTGCGGACGGTACTTATTTTGTATTTGAATGTGGAGGAAGTTCAAATAAAATCGACTTTCAAATTATTAATTTAACAGATTTTGAGGATAGTTATTTTACAGATAAGGCAGATTATGCCTCTTCAAAAATGACAAATACCATCACAAAAAATCTTGTACTAATCTATCCTGTTGGTGATTTTTTATCTGTCACACAAAATGATGAGATGGATTTCTTAGGCTCAGTTCACGTCTCACATGAAAGAATTATTGATGACTCTCAAATAAAGAAAACACTTCAAACAGTCAAAAAATTTCTAGCAAATAAAAGCTGTATTGATGCAAGAGGGAAAAATGATTTATTAAATAATATTGAATGGGTTTTGAAAAATGGCTTATACAGTGGACTCCAGGACCCTCTCTGTAGAGATGTAAGATTTGTTATGATGTCTGTTAGCCCAGAGCAAAGAAAAGATAACAATAAAGAATTACTCAGTTTGTTTTTTCATGAAATTTATCATTCTCTACAAAATGATTTGAGAAATAATTGTAGCGGTCCAAATGACCTTTGGGTTATAGAAGCTGCTGCAGAATATTTTGCAAAACACTCCGTTTCTATTTTTGATAATTCACAACAGGACTACGTTCAAAGTATCTTTCATTCGGTAGTACAAAATGCATCACGTCATGGATTCAAACTAGAAGACCCTGGGGTTGCTGAAAAAGGATTAGGTGCTTTAAGGTTAAAAATAGAAGAAGGCTGGCTAGATGAATCAAGAATTCTTAATGGTAGCCTTTTTCATAACTGTGCTAGAGTAGAAGAATTTCAAGATAACGACCCTAAAATTCAATACCTTAAAGATAATTGGTTCAAGATTGAAAAACACAATGGTACTTATAGATTTAATACTTCTATGACAAAAGCTGATGTCAAAAATCAATTTTTAAATTCTGATGAAGAGGAAATTGAATCAGTTAATTACAACACTAAACTTGATGAAGTTTGTCGAGGCTTGATTAATAATAATTGGAATGGTTACTTGGACATAAACAAAAACGAATTTAATTCTAAAGGCTATATGTTTGTTGTTGCCGGTGAGGATGGGCGCTGTGAGAGTGGCATTGGGAGTACCAAAGAACACGCACTAAATGAATGCACAAAATGGCAGGAAGAAAATAATATTGTTGGAACCTGTGAACTTTATGGTCGTTCAGGTGAGGTAGTTTGGGATGGTCATTTGAAACCATCGAAATAAGGCTCTAAATAAGTATCAGTGTCCACAAAAGATTATTGGTACCATGAACTAATCTACTATACCTTGCATATATATTCAGACTTTGAAGGCTATGGGGGGGAGCCCCTCTCGACATCGTAGATAGATATATACACCCTCCCTCACAGATGAAACGAAATTTGGACTTTAGTCCAAGTTGATATACAATCCTAGTATGAAAAAACTATTCCTTCTCTTAATTCTATCCTTCTTCTCAGCTCAAAGTTTCGCAGGGTCTTGTCCTGATGGCAGTGAGCCAGTTAAGAGTATTTCTGCGGATGGCACTTATTTTGTATTCAATTGTGGCGGTAGCAGCAATAATGATGCCTCTTCATCAACCAATTCTTCATCTTCAGCTTCAAAGTCATCTAGCAATGAAAGCTCCAATGGAATCAATATTTATGGTGGTAACGGCTACATATTTGAAACTGAGAGACCAAATTTTGATAGCTTAAAATGGTCTCTTTATAGAAAATTACACTACAGACCGCTTTCAGGCGAAAGGTTCTATTCGGTCCAAGCATCAAACCAATTCAACTTTCAATTTGATCTTCGAGAAGATAAATACATTAAAAAACAAATGCAGACAACGCCATTGTTGAGTTATCTATTATTTGAAGATGGCAAGATTGTAGTCGATGAAATAACCCCCAAGGACAGATTTGGTGACAAGTTCTCAGACACATCAATGTATCACTCCATGTCAATGGGTAAAAGTATCACTTCTTATTTAGCGGGTCATGCGATATGTGAAGGGAAAATTAAGAATGTCGATTCTAGATTAGATTGGCCAGTACTTAAAAACACACTTTATGATAATCAAAAATTAATTAACCTTTTGAATATGGCGTCGGGTGACAAAGAATATAGTCAAAATGATGAAAGTATTGAATCTATTCAAAGAAGAATGGCAACCGAGTTTAAAGGTTCAAAAAAATCTAACCATCAATATCACTATACAAATTTAAATACAAATCTCGTATTATCCTATCTCCTCTATACATATGGCGAAGAAGGTCTTAAGCACCTATTTGATGATGTTTTTCAGAAAAAAGTAGGAATTAAAAATGCAGTCTGGCTGAATAAAACGCCAGGCGCAGATAAACATGAAAAATCCTTAGGGCATCAATTTTTTACTACCCGATATGACTTCCTAAGGATAGCAAGAGCCATGCTGGATGACTGGCAAAACGATACTTGTGTTGGACAATATCTAAAAACTATTCATGAAAGAAGAATATCAAAAAATGGTGCACAGGGAAATACTGGAAGAGTTGGCATGCCAGGTAGTTATGGTGGTTTTTTTCATACTGGCTATAAAGGAATGGAAAATAGACCAGTCATGGGTATGGATGGAGCTGGTGGTCAAACTATATTAATTGATTTCGAAAGAGGAAGAATTATAGTCACACAAGCAGTTTTTGATAATATGAAGTTCCCAGGTACAGCATTTGGTTATGATTGGGAAAAAATTTCATATGAAAGAATTAAAAATGGTAAGCCAAGTTCAAGATTAACAACAGCGAAGTCTGCCGCTCCTTTGATGGATCTTCAAGAGTTAATTCTGCATAATGAAGCTAGACGAGAGTCTGATAGAAAAGCAAAAGAGTACTGGGATGAATACTATGACAAAATTTTCTTTGGGAGTTCAGCAGATGGATCAATATTGCTCAGTGAAAACTTTGAAAATTTAGCTGGGCGCGACCTTCTAGCTGATGATAGAGACGACCAGTGGTATGTTAAAAAGGATAGTGATGGTAATACAATGTATTGCAATAAAAAGGTTACTACCGATGATTACGCTGGATTTAATTTAGGAAGTGAAAATTGGCGTGATTACTCTTTGTCATACAGGATGAAATTCGCTACTGGCAAAGGGGGTGAATTAGAAACACACATAAGAAAAAATAGCAGTCGTCAAGGTGAGTACAGGTCAGTTATTAATAGTGTGACGGGTAATACTTACTTAAAATATGTTAAAGGTGCTGATAGAATAAATAAGAAGATAGCTGACGGCTCAAAAGCCCCCATAAGAGATAAATGGACAGACATTCAACTAATCGCCTCAGGGAATAATATCTCTTATATCGTCAATGGGAAAGAAGTTGCAAGTACCGAAGATGATAGGTTGAAAAAAGGAGCGGTAATGTTTGCTGTCACCTCTAAATCCGAACTTTGTATAGACGATATTATTGTCAAAAAAGAAACAACAAAAGTAGAGTAGAGTCTGTAATACTATCTCAGAAGTAAGCTCCCCTCACAGATGAAACGAAGTTTGGACTTTGGTTTCACTTGTCTATAATAGCCTCCATGAAAAAACTACTACTACTTCTAGCATTATCCTTTTTCTCAATTCAAGGTTTCGCAGCAGGCTGTCCTGATGGTAGCGAACCAGTAAAGAGTATTTCTGCGGATGGAACCTATTTTGTTTTTAACTGTGATACTCAAGCTGAAGGCGATACAGGCGAACAAAAATCATCAAAAACTCTTTCAAAAGATCTTCAAATATTTTTAACGCCCGACATTACTAACTACACTTTGGAAATTGTTCAAAAGTGGCTCAAAGTTGGCGCAGATGCATGGGGAAGCTATGGACCAATTGAAGTTTACGTAATTGGTCAAAATAAATCTGAAGCAATTAAATTAGAGAATGATTTTTGTAAGAGACATATCCAATTAGACAGTGGATGGAATAAAAAGTGGGACTGTGCTAATGAAAATTATCAAATTTTTACACGTTATGTTGATGAAGGCGGAGCAGCAGTTAGTTCTTATAGAAAATCACATCTTTCATACGACTTTGATACTCTAATCATGAGCAGCAAAAGACCAGGACCCTCTGAGGAAGACTACAAGATTGTTTTATTACATGAATATTTTCATATTCATCAAATAGCTCATATTTCTGGTAAGTGTAGTGACAATAGAAATATTCCATGCGAAAGAGATAAGAAAATGACTGGTGACTATGTAAAAAGACCTTGGTTACATGAAGGTGGTGCCGAATATAGAGCACAGCTTTTGTATCATCAAAATCCAGATAGCAAAGGCTCTCTGAGGCAAAGAATGAAAAGAAAGTTAAGTGAAAGTATAAAGGCTTACAAACAAAAATATAATATGAATTTAAAAAGTTTAACTTATGAAATAGGCGGTCATGATGCTTACAATATTGGCGCTTGGTTTACTGCATACCTAATCCATAATGAAGGAGAAGAGAGGCATAGAGTCAATTTTTATCAAGACATTGATGAACTTGGCTTTGAAGGCTCATTCAAAAAAAACTTTGGAAAATCCTCTGATGACTATATAAAGGAATTTAATGCATTTATAACTCAGCCATTCTCAGAAGTTTTGAAGATTATTCCCAAATAAAAACCTCCCTCGCATATATATTCAGACTTTGAAGGTACGGGGGACCCCCTGTCACTATCGACTACATACATATAATACCTCCCTCTCAGAAAAAACGAAGTTTGGACTTTGGTTCAAATTGACATATAATTAATTTACGGTTGTATAGTTTATGACTGTATCTGAAAAATCTGCCAAAGTTTAATCTAAGGCATTAATAAATATTATCAAAATCAAAGGAGAAAATGATATGTTAGGAAAAAAGATTGGTTCAATTTCTGGACCTGCAACAAATAAAGTGTTGTCAGCTGAAGGTTCATTGCCTAAGTTCAGCACTTCTACAGAAGGTGTTGGAACACTTGCCGGAGCAGAAGTCCAAAGTATGGCAACTTATAATTCCAGTATGAGAGAAGATGGCACACTTTATGGCGAGTGCCCTAATCAAGGTGTAATAATGACACAGGATGGAGTAGCCACATTCAGGGCAACAGGAATGGGTACTTTTACAGCTGAAGGCGGGTCAAAATTTAGAGGGGCGTGTTATTTTCAAGCATCTGCACCATCACTTTCAAGTCTTAATGGTGTTTGTTGTGTTTACCATTTTGATGTTGATGCAGAAGGAAGTGCCACTTGGGATATTTGGGAGTGGAACTAGTTCGAAGTAATCTTTATAATTATTGCAGAGAAATAAGATAGTCGTAGAGAACTAGAATAAGATGAGGCCCTATATAAGGGCCTTAATTTTTTAACCTCCCTCACAGATGAAGTGAAGTTTGGACTTTTCTAATTAAGTGATAATAAAATTTGTATAATTTGCAATTTAAACTATATATCAATTTGGATTATTATGATCGATCCACGCCAAGCCAATAAGGCGGCATACAAGAAGTATTGTGACACATTTCGTATAAACGCAAGTGGAGGGCTATTCACCGCCTGTAAGGAATTCCATAGCGAGAATGCAGCCATTCATGTCACTGCACCAATAAATTTTGTCAATGGTTTTGCTGGCTTGTATGAGGCATTGTATAAACCATTGCTATATGCCATGCCCGATCTTTATCGCCGTACTGAATTGCTTTTTTCTGGCAATGCTAAGGGTGGTGACTGGGTGACAGGCCATGGTCATCTTGTTGGAACCTTTAAGAAAGACTGGATGGGGATTCCCGCAACTGGACAAATTGTGTTTATACGATTTGGCGAATTTCACCGCATGGAAGATGGTCGCGCATTAGAATCCTATTTATTTTTTGACATTATTGACCTGATGCGACAGATTGATCGCTGGCCACTGCCTGTTCCAAGCGTTGGTGAAGAGTTTTTTATTCCTGGCCCCATTACTTGTGATGGGATTGTGATGGCGCCACAAGATGATGCTGAGAGTAAAAAAAGCGTCAATATGGTCTTTGACATGTTGAAGTGCCTTTACACAAAAGACGAGGCATGGCGTCCCTACTGGCATGAAAACATGATGTGGTACGGACCGGCTGGTTATGGTAGTTATATCGGTATTGATGGTTTTGCTCGGTTCCAAATGCCTTACGAAAGTGTTTTTGATCCACGCCGAAAAGGAGAAACTGGTTTAACCGGTGAACCCGGCTCAGATTTAGATAAAGCTGTCAAAGGACATTTCACCAGATTTGCAGAAGGAAATTATGTGGCATCCGGTGGATGGCCGTCTCATGGAAGCTATTTGACAAAGGACTGGTTGGGAGTGAAAGCTTCGGGACAGTTGTTCGCAGTTCGTGTTGCCGACTGGTGGCGTCGCGATGGCGATCTGCTAGTTGAGAATTGGGTGTTTGTCGATCTTATCGATATGTTGTTGCAGCTTGACTATGATGTGTTTGAAGCGGTGGATATTAAATTGGACTTATAAAAATAGATAGTTGTTAATCGTTATCGATATGACTCATTGAATAATATTCATAAATAACTACCATCCCTCGTTTATTTATTCAGACTTTGAAGGTATGGGGGAGGCTCATTGAGCTTGGCTTACTATTAATAATCCCTCCCTCATACTTCAAAGAGGACTTGGTATTTAAGTTAATTTATAGAAAATAATTCTACTAATCTACTAAAAAATTAGAAATAAAATATTTTTATTCTATTTAATTTAAATAAACACTTTTAATTACTATAATTAAAAAAAATAAATTTATATTAAAAAAATCCAAAAGGAAAAAAAATGACACTAAAAATAAACAGTATAGCTCCAGATTTCAAAGCCAAAACTCAAGAGGGAGATATATCTTTTCACGATTGGCTTGGAGATAGTTGGGGAGTATTATTTTCCCACCCAAAAGACTTTACACCAGTTTGTACAACTGAGCTTGGTGAATTGGCTAAGATGAAACCTGAGTTTGATGCAAGGAATGTAAAAGTTATTGGTTTAAGTGTGGATCCAGTTTCTGATCATGTTAAGTGGTTAGAAGACATTAAAGACGTATCAGGAAGCAAACCAAATTATCCAATCATTGCTGATGAGAAATTGGAAGTTGCAAAACTCTATAATATGTTAGAGGACGATGCGGGTGTTGAATCCATGGGACGTACTGCAGTTGATAACCAAACAGTTAGAACTGTTTTTATTATTAGACCAGACAAAAGAATTGGATTATTTTTAACCTATCCAATGGCAACAGGAAGAAACTTTAATGAGATATTGAGAGCTATCGATTCCATGCAATTAACAGTTACACATAAAGTTGCTACTCCGGCGAATTGGAACAAAGGTGAAGATGTGATTATTGTTCCTGCTGTTAAAGATGATGAGGCTAAAAAGTTATACCCAAATGGTTGGAAAACTTTAAAACCTTATTTAAGAAAAGTTCCAGATCCTTCTAAATAGAATGTTTATTCAAAAGCAAAAATAGCAAACTTGGCAGGGGCCAAATTGTGGGTAATGTGTCAAGTAGTGGCATTGGTTTAAATTGGATTTTTGAATGTAAGTCTTGTGGCTTCGCAATCCAAACGGATATATATTCAGACTCTTAGGGCTACGGGGGGAGGCTCATTGAACTTCGCTAAGTATTAATAATACCTCCCTCACACAAGAAACGAAATTTGGACTTTAGTCCAAGTTGATATACAATCCTAGTATGAAGAAACTGCTCCTACTTTTAATTCTATCCTTCTTCTCAGCTCAAAGTTTTGCGGGCTCGTGCCCTGATGGCAGTGAGCCAGTCAAGAGTATTTCTGCTGATGGTAGTTATTTTGTTTATAACTGTGGTGGGCTTGTTACTGGAAGTGCTTCAGGCGTAAGTGAAGATGATAGTGTGAATATTGTTGTTTCAGGGCGCTTCACAGAAGATCAATCTGATGTAAATGATGATTACCAAGTGCATTATATTTACTTTCTAGCATCCGACACGCCCGACAAGCGATTAGATGTTAATGGCTGGATTGAAAAACTCGCATTAAAAGCTAATGCAGACCTTCTGTATTGGTCAGCTTTAAGTCCAAATTCTAAGGGAGTTGGTCAACAGTTTAAGCTCGACTATAGGTTAGATAGCAAGTTGGATATCACTTTTTTAAGGGCAACTGTTCCTGAAAAAACGATTAATTCTGTTCAAGTGCCTGCAAGTTATATATTTAACTATATAAGAAAAGCAGGGTTTGATAATTCTAGAAAAGTGTATGCGATATTGGTAGGGTTTAATACGTACGAGGGGAACAGCAAGGGTGGTGAGGGCGGTATTGCGCTGATGACAGTGTTCATTCCGGCTGCTAAATCTTATTCTCAAGATGAAAGAGAGGCGGTGATTTTGCACGAGTTGATACACACCCAAGGAGTTGGATTTACCTGTGGTAAACGAGATATTGGGCAAAGCGGCCATATTCAAGGCAATGATATAATGGGTGAGAATCGTAATGGGATGAGTCGAATAATAGACAAATTCAATGATACCTACTACCGCCATAATATTCAGGAGTGCCCTGACATGTCAAAGAGTGTTTATCTAACACCAACAGCAGAGGACTCTTGGGACCCGTATGAGGTTTTCTGTAGAAGAAATACTGGTGGATTCACGTTTAACCCAGAAAAATTTTATGGTTGTAAAGATAGGCCGGCTATTAACTAAGCAACCGATGGTGGTGAGGCAAGAGCTCACTAAGTACACCTACCCTCGTCTCAAGTTACAAGAGTTATGGGTTAGTCCACTTGAAAACCTTGCTCCAACTGTTATTAAGTTAGTAGCTGGAACTGGCACAAGTACTTAACTGTTCTCAGGTTCACCTTTGTTAAGCACTAATCTAGCCCTCCCTCACACATCAAACGCAAAAGTTGCTTTTATAGGCCTTAATTGTTTCTTTCCTAAAATCATATCTGCTGCACGAGCAGCTATCATTTGAGTTGGGGCATTTAAATTTCCTGAAATTATTTGCGGCATAACAGAGGCATCGACCACGCGAAGATTTTTGATTCCGTGTACTTTCATTTGGTCATCAACAACTGCCATTTCACCGCCCCCCATAGCACAAGTACAGCTGGGGTGATAATCGGTCTCCGCGGCATCTCTTATAAACTGCTCAATGTCAGCCTCAGATTGCACTTGTGGACCCGGTATTAACTCGACCCCCCTGAATTCATCAAATGCAGGCTGTGAAATGAGTTCACGCGCTTTTTTAAATCCATTCACCATATCAGCTAAATCTTCTGAGTCTTGGAAGTAATTAAATGTCATTAATGGTTTTTCAAGTGGATTTGCAGACTTTAGAGTTACTTGCCCCCTACTTCGAGGTCGCAGATGATCTACATGAATTGAAAAAGCTTGTAGTAAGGATATTTTGTCGTCATTATATTCAATTCCTACTGGACCAAAGTGATACTGAATGTCAGGATATGCTAAACTTGGACTGCTTTTTATCAGTCCACCCGCTTCCCAAATATTTGAAGTTGCGATTCCCTTTCTAGTAAAGACCCATCTTATACCGGTTGCTAATTTTCGATGAGGTTGATTAACTTTATGTATTGGAAAACTTTTTTTGCATGCGTATTGTAATATGACACATGAATGGTCTTGAAGGTTTTGGCCAACACCGGGGAGATCTGTATGAATGTCTATTCCATGCTCTTTTAGATGCTTTGATGGGCCAATACCAGAAAGCATCAGTAAATGTGGGGAGTTTATTGCCCCACCCGATAGTATTACTTCTTTATTAGCTTTTACTGAATGAAGCTTTCCTTTGTGCCTAAAGGAAACCCCATTTACTGAATTACCTGTAATATTTATTTTCATGACCTGTGCTTTTGTGAGGAGCGTTATATTTCCTCGAGCAAGGGCTGGCCTTAGATATGCTCCAGCAGCACTGCATCGACGCCCATGTTTTCGGGTTGCATCAAGCCTTGCTATACCTTCGGGATTAAAACCATTAAGATCTTCAGAATAACCTTGTCCAGATTGTCGTCCCGCTTCTTCAAGTGCATCAAACAAAGGATTATCAAAAGAACCTTTTGTGACGCCAAGATTGCCGCTACCTCCTCGCCACTCATCTTCACCACGATCTGAATTCTCTCCTTCTTTAAAATAAGGTAAGCATTGATCATAAGACCAATCCTTTAACCCACATTCAGTTTGCCAGCGATCATAATCTAATGGATGACCTCGCATATAAACCATTGAGTTAATAGACGAAGAGCCTCCAACAACTTTACCTCGAGGCATTGGAACATTTCGATCAAAAAGCTCTGGTTCATTCTCGGTTGAATAATTCCAGTTTATCTTTGGGTTTCGGTAAGCTTTATAAACACCAGCAGGTATATGGATCATCAAATTGTAATCCATTGGACCCGCCTCTAAAACTAAGATCTTATGTTTCTTATCTTCACCAAGCTTATTTGCAAGTACACAACCTGCTGAGCCGGCGCCAACTATTACATAATCATAATTTTCCATAAAACTCAACGCTTAAAACACTTTAAGCAATAGTTTAAATTAACTCTCCCTCACACATCAAACGAAATTTGGACTTTAGTTCTAGTTGATATTCAGTTCCAGAGTAATCCTCTGCTCATTTCACCTTAATATCTTTTTTATTAACCTCATGATAGTATTATGGTAAGAAACAAACTTTAATATTGTGCAAATTATTGATTAATAAATTTTGAACAGTTAGTTCAATTGGGTATAGAATACTATTAATTTTCTGGGGTATATTATGAGATTGTTATCCAAGTTTCCACCACTTTTTCTTTTACTGCTGCTTTCAGTTTTCATTTCAGCATGTGGTGGTGGAACTGGCACTCCAATACCAATTGAAGGTATGGCTTCTCCAAGGAATATTCCTGTAGTGCCCGAAAACAATTCAAATTCATCTTCACTTAACGCCTCATCTTCAAACTCGTCTGGTTTCTCTGCCTCATTTGGTGGATCAACTTCGGATTATTCAAAAGAACCGGTTTATTCTTGGGTTAAAACAACCTCTGGAACAGAGATGTTGGAAGAGATTAACTATCTCTTATGTATTATGAAATTGGCTAATCTAGATGATTACCCAAACGCAACATACCGTGCAAAACATAATGCAAAACTTTGTCGCCTTCCTTCAAGTTTATATCCTTTAGTTGGTGTGGGACCTGTCGATCGTGAAATGATAGTAACAACATCTCGCTCTTCTGCGACAGCTCCATATAAGCAGACTATGTGGGTTTCAATACCTTACGGAGCGGAAGAAGAAAATTATGAGTGGCCAATGGTTTTCGATATGGAGATAACCAAAGAGCCTTCTTCTTCCCAGCCCCTAGGAGAATTTATACTTACTTACAATCAATTTGCCGCTTTAGCTCCGACTCAAACTTCCTGGAATGGACTTATTAAGGCCTATAGTGAAAATGGTAAAAACTACGTAAGTGCAGTTTTTAAAATTGCACGATCAGATCAGACGGACGCTCGTGAACACTTTGATACTTATAGCACTATGATTATTGAGATTGATGGATCAGGCGCTCTAGTTGGAATGGCAAAACTTGATGAGCCCAAATGGACCTCAGATTTCGCAGCTGACATTGTTCGTAAGGTTTCTAAAGTTAATTTTAATGCTGACTATATTCATGAGCAAAAAACTGGTGAAACTGCAGTGTGTTCTTCTCAAAACAACAAAAAGCAAAATGTTTGGGATTATAAAATGTTTTACAAAGATACTGGCGCATCGCTAAATATGAATGGTGGTTTTCCAGTGACGTACACCTTGGGAGGCGTTGCAGGTAAGCGCGGCTGGGCTGATAAGTGGAATCTTTGGACTGATGTTGAGGCTGACAACCCGACTGTTATAACTTCAGATGATAGTAACGGCTATGTATACGATGTTGTCAGGTCTGCAGGCAAGTTATTAAAGAGAACTAAAGGCACTAGAACGCTAGCAACCGATGAAAAGTTAGTTTATTGGTATCGAACTACTGAAAAAGATTATAAGGTTAAATGGAACGGGTCTACTTTTGTTTCTGATGATTCTGTAACGGGATACGTAGCTGCTCTTGCTGAATTAAACGCAGCGAACGACTCTGGAGAGAGTAGATGGCCTCACTCAAGGCGTTTAAATCAACAGGTCAAGTATACCGGTAGTAGTACAGTAATTTATTGGGCTGAGGAATGGATAAAGCCTTGGAGTAGTGAATTGTCGGGTGGCAACTTATCTTTTACTTGTTACGGATTTTGTCCGCAGGGAGAGGTCTCACAAACCTTGGCAGGTCTTGATACATGGGATGAAACGGCTGTTAATAATCAAGAATCAGGTGCTTTTTCCACCTCGGGTAAGGCATTTACTTTTGATTCAAGTAACATGCTGCTTGAATACAATAATACTGCTGTCGTATTAGATCCGAGTGTCAGTAGTTCGAATGATATTAGATTTGAATTGAGGTTAGCCCCTTCTGGGTCATCAGTATCAGATTGGTGGGATATGGATGAACTGCCAGTTAGTTACATATGGTTCAGTGGTTCAAAAGATTGGAATAAGTCGATCAACTTTAAAAAACGCTCTACAAGTGCGTTCCATCAGTTTTCAGATCCCATCAATTTTGACTACACCCATCTAACTGCCAATGATTTGAATGGTGATTCAACATACAACAACATCGGCTACTATTTAGAATATGACGGTGGCCTTCATGGAATTCCTTCCAATGAAGTGGACGGTGATTGGATTCGTGAGATTAGTCTTAAGGATGGCGATATATTTAATGGCAAAGCAAAACTTGCTGGGAGAGAGCTTGTTCTTAAAGCCGTTGGTATTGAGAAAAATCCAGTCTTAGCGAGTGGGCAGTGTGGGGACTTGAGTTTGGATAATGTAACATTGAGTACACCCAATCCTGCCATTACTATCACTACAACTAAGACCTGGGCCGATCGGTTAAATGTATCGGGATTACCAAGTGGATACAAGGTTATTGATGGGATTGCCCAGTAGGAGATTGTCTAAGCACCACTTTTAATTGCTTTATTAAAAGTGGTGTGCATTTTTAAGGACTAATTGTTGGCGAGAGCAATAATTTACTAGTATTGTTTCCTGAAGCTGCCAAAGAGCGGCATCCAGCTAAGAATAAAGAACTAACATTGAGGCTTATAATGGAAAATTTATGATTAATTCTCCAGTGAAGTCTTTGCTCCTCTTAGTCTTCAATACTGCACAACATCTACCTCACACAAAAACCGAAGTTTGGACTTTAGTTCAAGTTAGAAATAATCTAATACCATCTAACCATTCCAATAATTCCTGCTGTTGCGTAAAAGAACTGAAGAAAAAGTATCCCTTTATGTCTTCCTAGATAAGCCCAATATCCAATTGAAAATGCTGATACTAACAATAAAAGAAAGCCAGTAAATTCGACTCCAATATTCAATGCCACCATCATTGAGTACATTATTGCTGTTACAACTCCAAACCATTCTAAAACTTTACTTTTCATTATGCTACCCCTGGGTTTGCTTATTGACTTGTATTTGCCAAAGTCTCGCATATTGTCCATTGAGATCTAGCAACTGTTGATGCTTGCCTTGCTCGACAATAGTACCATTGCCAAGCACAATAATTTGATCGGCATCGACAATGGTGGAAAGGCGATGAGCAATCACCAGCGTTGTGTGCTTATGCGCCAAACTCGCTAACGCCTTTTGTACCATTTTCTCCGAATATGAATCAAGCGCCGAAGTGGCCTCATCAAAAATCAATATCGTTGGATTTTTTAACAGCACTCGGGCAATCGCTAGGCGCTGCTTTTCTCCGCCTGAGAGTTTTAAGCCTCTCTCGCCAACCAGTGTGTCATAGCCTTGCGGCAAGGAGTCAATAAAGCTATCAATAAAACTGAGCTTCGCTGCCTGTTTAACTTCGGCTTCGGTTGCACCCGTCCGACCGTAAGCAATATTGTAGTAAATGCTTTCATTAAACATCACCGGATCTTGAGGTACGACGCCCATCACGCCGCGCACTGAGTCTTGGGTGAATTGTTTAATATCTTGCTGGTCAATGCATATTTCACCGCTAGAGATATCATAAAAACGAAAGAGCAGCTTAGCAAGTGTTGATTTGCCCGCACCAGAAGGACCGACAATCGCTACTTTTTGTCCTGGCTTAAGAACAAAGTTAATATTGCTTAGCACCTGCTGTTTGCCAGCGTATGCAAAAGAGACGTTGTTAAATTTAACCTCGCCTTGGGTGACTTTGAGCTCTGACGCATTGGCAATATCGGTAACTTTAGAGGAGCGATCTAATAGGTTGAACATATTGTTCATGTCAATGAAATTATGTTTTATTTGACGATAAATAATGCCCAAACCACCGAGCGGAATAAAGAGCTGTAAGAGGAGTGCTTGAATCATAATAAGATCGCCTAAGCTAAGGCTCTTATCAACTACACCTTGTGCTGCCATAATCAAAACAATGGTCACACCGATAGCTATCACTGCGCCTTGGACAAAATTAAGCGCTGTCATGGAAGTAAAGCTTTTGGTGGCAAGATCTTCCCAGCGCTGCATCGTATCACCGTAACGATCGACTTCAAATTTTTCTTGATTGAAGTATTTTACGGTCTCATAATTAATCAAACTATCGACCGCATTGGTATTGGCCTCAGATTGCATATCATTCATTTGATAGCGATACTTCATCCGCCAAGTGGTAATGGCCAACGTTAACGAAACATAAAAGAACACAGTTAATAAAGAGACGCCAGCAAAAAGAAGGTCATAATTTAGCCATAAAATACCGATTACTAAACATATCTCAAATAATGAAGGCAGAATATTAAAGACAAAAATGGAGAGTAAGGTGGAGACACTTAGAGTTCCCCGGTCAATATCACGGGTAATACCGCCAATGCGACGATCCAAATGAAAGGATAAGTCCAAGGTGTGTAAATGCCTAAAGACGCCAAGTGCAATCAAGTTCATCGCGTGATAGCGGACTTTGGCAAAAATGGCGTCACGAAGCTCATTAAATAGTGAACTTGCCAGTCGTAAAAGGCCATAAGCTAGTAGCATGCCAAGCGGCAACACTAAGACTAAATTCGTCTGATCAAGACCATCAACGATCTCCCTTAGCGCAAGGGGAACTCCAACATTAGCCAATTTCGCCAACATTAAAAAACTAACAGACCAAATAACACGAGCTCGCATTTTGAGTAAATACGGCAGGAGCTTTTTTAAAACCTTAATATCTCTGGTTTTAAAATCGTAAGCCTTAGTTTGGTTACTGCTTGAATTCATCGAAGATAGAACAGCATAAAAAACAACATTATCATGTTTATTTGATTGTTGATGGAGATATTATTGCCTCACACATCAAACGAAATTTGGACTTTAGTCCAAGATGATATACAATCCTAGTATGAAAAAAACTACTACTTGTACTCTATCTGACGCTCTGAATTCAATTCGACTTCCATTAGGAATGAATCCATAATTGTATGTTTAATATATACTTACTAAATGAAAAACCAAGACCCTCCCTTAGATATTTTAAAGCCTCTTGTCACCCTTTTCAATAATGGGAAATTAAGACAGTCTTTATCTGAATCTAGCCAAATGCTGGAAACATTCCCAAACTCAATTGTGCTGTGCAATATTTCTGGGGCTTCGAGTGCTGGATTAAAGCAATTTGATGCTGCTCTTAAATACTATAAAAAAGCCTTAGAGATTAACCCTGACTATGCTGAGGCTTATTACAATATGGGTATTGCCCTGAAGGATAATGGCGATTTAGATGCCGCTATCGACAGCTACAAAAAAGCGTTAGAGATTAAGCCTGATTATGTTGGCGCTTACTTTAACACAGGTAATATCCTAAAGGATACAGGGGATTTAGAAGCTGCTATCGATAGCTATAAAAAGGCTTTAGAGATTAAGCCTGACTATGCCGAGGCTTATAATAATGTTGGTATTGCTCTTGAGGATAAAGGTGATTTAGAAGAAGCTATAAATAGCTATAAAAAGGCTTTAGAGATTAAGCCTGACTATGCTGAAGCTAGAGAAAATCTTATTTTATTACTCACTAGTTATATCCCTCAAAAAGATAATTCACATCTGATAGTGGAACTTAATGAAAAAATTAGAAAAATTGATATAAAAGATAATATTTCAAAAATTATTACTGATGACCAGGTTGTAAGTTTATTTGCAAAGTCTCAGGATTATATAAACTCATTTGACTTAGATATTAAAATTAAAAAATCTCAGGCTTTTCGACGAAATTCAGTTAACTTAAACTGTGAAAGACACCTGCTAATATTTGATAAACATGATGTAATTCCTGAGTTTTGTTTTAGCTGTTACAAAGTTCAAGTCGAACCTAGATCAATAATTGAATTAATAAAATTATTTATTATTTTTGATCAATTGGATCTTCAAGAAAATAATACTCGAAAATGCATGATAGAGTTGAGACCTGAAATTTCTGGATTTTATAAGGGGCTTATATATTGCTCTTCCTTGAAGCAAGCTAATCAAATATCTGAGTATCTTGATATAACCATTAAACAAAGTATTGGCCTAGGATTGTGTTCAACAGTTAAACGAGGCTGCTCAGAATATGCAATTTCTTATCCTGATTATAAAGAAATCAACAATACAGGGCCACAAGTAATGAACTATAAAAAAGAGTGGGAAGTTATTGAAGAGTCTCATGATAAAAATGAACCTTTCTTCCACAACGATAAATTAAGAGTAAGCCTTCCTGGTTTGAATCTAAGTGATATTCTAATTATTCGAAAGTGGATAGATTATGCAAAGGGTATTGGAGATCCAAGTGCTGAGTTATTAAACCAAAATAAAATCCATTATCAGTTGATTCATGATCGAGCTAGAGCACGACTTAATTCATTTGACCTAACTACCCTCTAATAATTTTATCGAAGTAGAAAATTTAAAAAAAATATAGAAAACTACTCCTAATCTTCACTTACCCTTTACACCTATTATTTATAATTGTGATTATGATAAAAAAATATCTATTTGTATTCTTAAGTTGCCTAATAAGTGTTTCATATGCAAACTATTTAGATGATTGGACTAATGAGGACCTCTGTAGATGGATGGATGCAGACATAATTCCTGAGCATATTTCAGAAGAGATTTATACGAGAAAGATAGTATGCTTTAACGATTCTGAGGTTATTGAGTTAACAAGTCAAGCGACCTATATTAGTGAACACGGAACTGTTTTTCCCTCACCTAAGCCTTCTGCAAAGGCAAATACGGGTAGTGGTTTGCGTTTTAGATTCACGTACAAGATAACTTTATGAAGAAACCTCGACTATGAGTTGGTGGACATCAGTTTTAGGCGGGGCGCTAGGCTATATGATTGGCGGCCCACTTGGTGCGATGCTCGGTGTTGCATTCGCGGGTAACCTTTCAAAAGGCAAGTCTAATTTCCGTGGTTCTGCTTCAGATTATATGCCTGGCGACAAGCAGCGCGTTCAAGCAGCATTTTTTAGTAGTGTATTTTCAGTTATGGGTTACATTGCCAAAGTAGATGGTAAGGTATCAAAGTCTGAAATTCTTCTAGCTCAGCAAGTTATGCAGCACATGCAGTTATCTGAAGATATGCAAAAAGCTGCAAAAGAGCTCTTTAACCAAGGCAAACAACAAGATTTTAACCTAGACGAAGTGCTTGAGCAGTTTCGCACCGAATGTCATAGGCGCACACACCTAGTCCGGATGTTTTTAGAGATTCAAATTCAAGCGACATATGCAGATGGTGTGTTCGATGATAAAGAGTATGACGCTCTTAAATATATTGCTCAAAAACTGCGCTTCCCTATTCATGAACTAGAGCGACTTATTCAGCAGTTTTCTGTTGCGAGTGGCAAATCTAGCAAACTAACAATCGATGATGCATACGTAATATTAGGCGCTGATAAAAGCCTTGCTGATAAAGAGCTTAAGCGAGCCTACCGGAGACTATTAGCTCAGCACCATCCTGATAAACTAGTTGCTAAAGGCTTACCAGATGAAATGATAAAATTAGCAAATGATAAAACTCAAGAAATCATTAGTGCTTATGAGCTCATTAAAAAGCACCGTGGCATGCGCTAATTAAGTTACACCACTCGTATTAAATGATAAAAAAATCAGTCAAGTTGTTAGTGGGTGGATTTATTGCGTTAACAATAATCGCCGCACTAGGTCATAGAGTAATTATTCCAAAGTTAATACCATTATCAGACCTACCCACTCCATCAGGCATCTATGATGTTGGAACAAGAATATTTGAATGGACCGATGACTCACGTGACGAGTGGTTTACAGAAGAAAAAGATGACAAACGACGCATGATTGTTCAGGTTTGGTACCCAAGCGAAGATACAAATTCAGATCCAGTTCCATACTTGGTGTCAGCAGATAAGTGGCTACCAGCTTTAAGTGGTATTCTGGAGATCCCCCAATTTCTTTTTAATCATTTACGAAACATAGCTACGCATTCAGTCCTTGACGCATCTGTGAATAAACAGATAGAAGAGGCCCCTTTGGTTCTTTTTTCGCACGGCATTTGGGGTATGCGTTTTCAAAATACAGCGCAGTTCGAGGCGCTAGCGAGTAGGGGCTATATTGTTGCTTCTGTAGACCATGCATATGACGCAAGCCTTACACTTTTTAAGGACGGAACCATTGCAGATTTTAGGTCTGGATATGAAGGTGAATTAAGTGAAGATGAGTTTTGGGCTTTACGTAATCCACAGCTCAAAACTCGAGTAAGTGATATTCGTTTTATGATTGACACTATCGGCATCAAAAAGCATAAGGGGGACGAAGTTTGGTCTGTTGTTGATATGGAGCATATTGGTGCTTTTGGTCATTCTTATGGAGGAGCAACAAGTCTAATTGCCAGCATCCAAGACGAGCGTATTGACGCCGCAATAGCACTTGATGGGTGGATGATACCAGTGCCACTTGATATTATTGATAGCGGCTCTGATAAGCCTTTTTATTATATTGGCAGGGAGTCATGGCCTGATCCACTTAACTACCAGCAGCTTAATAAGTTTCTTGATAGCAGTTCAAGCCAATCAACTTTATTTTTAAAAGGGACAGAGCATTTTGATTACTCGGATGCGCCTCTTTTTTCGCCTTATATGCAAACACTTGGCTTGTCTGGTGAAATTCCTGCTCATGAATTAGCTAAAAAACTTGAGGATGAGATTGTTGGCTTTTTTGATAACCATCTAAATCATGAATCAAAAATTTAGATAAGTGGATAACAGTTCTCGTAATGACAAAATGAAATAAAATCTTAGTATAAATAGAATTGTTTCTTTGATAGGAATGCTTAATAGAAAAATATGAATAAACTCTTAACGCCGTTAACTTTTCCACGAGGGCTAAGCATTAAGAATCGTTTTATGCTCGCACCCTTAACAAATACTCAAAGCTATGAAGATGGGGTACTTTCAAATGAAGAGTTCAATTGGCTTACTATGAGAGCAGCAGGAGGCTTTGGTTTAACCATGACGTGCGCAGCTCACGTGCAGGCCCAAGGAAAGGGATTTCCAGGTCAATTAGGTGTCTTTTCTGATGTTCACCTAGAAGGGTTAAAAAGATTAGCGTCAACAATAAAAATGAATGGAAGCGCTGCTATTTGCCAATTGCACCATGCTGGGATGAGGTCACCAAAAGAGTTAATAGGGCAAATTCCCGTTTGTCCTTCTGACAATAAAAAATTTAAAGCTAGAGCGCTTAGCCTCACAGAAGTTGAAACTCTGAGAGATGATTTTATTAAGGCTGCAGTTCTTTCAGAGTCAGCTGGATTTGATGGAGTGGAGCTTCATGCTGCACATGGATATATCCTTGCGCAATTCTTAAGCCCAGAAATTAATCAAAGAGAGGATGCTTATGGACAGGGCCTTAATAATCGTTGCAGGCTGCTTTATGAAATCATTGATGGCATAAGAAAAGAGTGTAACAAAAATTTTATGATTGGCGTTAGGCTTTCACCTGAAAGGTTTGATATGAAATTAGCAGAGGTTATTATTATTGCTCAAGAGCTTATGACTTCGGGCAAGATTGATTTCCTAGATATGTCTCTTTGGGACGTCTTTAAAGAGCCAGAAGAGGAAGAGTTTAAAGGCAAGAGTCTCCTCTCTTACTTCACCGAACTTGAAAGAGGAAATACACGCCTTGGAGTTGCTGGAAGTATAAGAACGCCTATAGATGCAGAGCGAGTGATGTCTGAGGGAGTGGACTGGATCATGCTTGGAAGGGCGGGAATGTTGCACCATGATTTTCCAAAATTATATGAAGATAACCCACGGTTTTCACCTGTAGAGATTCCCGTTACCAGAGATTACTTATTGCAGGAAGGGCTTTCAGATAAATTTATCAACTACATAAGTAAATGGGGATTCACCTCAGAGCTAAGCAAAAATGCAGAGTAACTAATCACATGGCAAGAGGGCAAAAATCATTTAGGCATTCTAATAATGGTCCAGCAGTTACCGATGATGAAATTTATATGATGGTAATGCTTTATACCTATCAACATAAAAGCATTGATTATCTTGCTCGGAAATTTAACGTCAGTTCACCTGTAGCTAAAGAAATTATCATTCGAAGTCGTTTTGGAGGGGCTTGTGGCTAGGATAAATATACTACCTCTAATTATTTTTATTCTTGCAGGCCAAGTCTATGCAGACAAAAATGATTTATTCCTTGAGGGATTAGAGGGGGTTGTCAGGATTGATTTTTCGGATGGAAGTATTTATAAAGGACAAGTTGATGAATGCTTAATTGAATTGACTAAAGTAACTTGTATGTCTGGAATGGGGGTTTATGACTCCATAGATGGCTCAAAATATTTTGGAGGTTTTAAGGATAATAAGCCCAATGGTAATGGTTTATTTAGACATCTAGACGGCCAAACCTATGAGGGAAATTTTAAAGATGGGGCTATTCATGGTAAAGGCATTATGACCTACTCAGATGGCCAGAGGTATGAGGGCGGCTTCAAAAATAATATGCGCAATGGCTATGGCGTAATGACCTATCCAGATGGCCGAAGGTATGAGGGCGGCTTCAAAAATAATATGCGCAATGGCTTTGGTGTCATGACCTATCAAGATAGAGGGAAATATGCAGAGGGCAGTAGCTATGAAGGAGAGTGGTTAGATGACGAGCGAAATGGCCAGGGAATTATGATTTATTCAAATGATGGTAGGCGCTTGAAAGGAGAGTTTAAGGATAATGTTTTTATTAACTATAATTAGAGATTTAAGATAATTTGGAGATGAGCTAGTGGACATAAAAATTATATATTTTGATTTACCTTTTTGGCGTGCTGAAATATCAAGACTACCTCTGTTCATCGCAAATATAGACTTTGACGACTTCAGGCCTAGTGATGAGGATTGGGATTATGCTAAAGAGAATGGGAAAATGAAGGATGGCACAAAAATCCCATTCAGTGAACTGCCCGTTCTATCTATAAATGGTGAAAGCATTGCGCAAACAATGGCAATTGCAAGAATATGTGGCAAGCTTGGCGGAATGTATCCGGAGGATATTATTGAGGCGGGCAAGGTCGATCAAATCGTTGTTGCTGTTGAAAATATTAATGCACTTTTAAGTCCGTCTATGAAAGAAAGTGATCCATTAAGAAAGAAGGTAATGCGAAAAGAGTTGACCTCTAATGAGCTGCCAACATACTTTGGTTATTTACAAGATATTTTAGATGCCAATAACTCAGGTTGGTTTGTTGGAGACAGTATGACTATTGCTGACCTTGCAGTTTGGAGTCTTTTGGGATGGATCGCTTCGGGCGTTATTGATGATATCTCAGCGGAGGTTATTCGCCCATTTGATGGCTTGGTCAGACTATACAACCAGATCAATAAAAATCCACGCGTCAGAACCTGGAAAATTAAGACCTATGACCATGATAAAGTTCGAGATGATGAGTATAGCTTTGGCGTTCCAGACAGCATATAAAGAGAGCTAATTGAGCTTTCTTGAGTCATCAAGGTAGGGGAGTTTATTACGCACTGATGATATTTCAGCGGTGTTGATCTCTCCTGTGATAACTTTTTCAGTTGTTCCAGCGTTTACAACATCAAGCCCATCTGGCCCAATAATTTTGCTCTCACCCATAAAATTGATGCCATTTAAGCTTCCAGTAGAGTTGGCATAAATCACATATATTCCGTTCTCAAATGCCCTAGTTCTGCAATTATAAAGAGCTGCAGCTGGCCAAAGGGATGACTGGCCGGTTGGAGTGATAATCAATTCAACGCCTTGTAGAGCTAATTTACGAATGATTTCTGGAAACTCTAGCTCATAACAAATGACGATCGCAGACTTTATCCCATTGACCATAATGATCGAACTCTTGCTGCCTGGTTTAAATATCTTTGATTCATCGGCAGTAGGCGGCAGCATTTTTTTGCGATGGTTTGCAAGAGACAGGCCCTTACTATCAAAATACTGAGCTGAGTTAAACAGACTGTTTTTGAACACTTCTGGATATCCATAAAGAATGGCAGTTGAATACTTTTTTGCAAGTAGGCTTATTTTGTTTGCGAACTCACCATCACTCTGCTCACAAAACTCTTTGATTTTCTCAAAGCTCCCGTACCCTGAAAGAAATAGCTCAGGGCAAACGATTAAATCTAGCCCATCAGTTTGCTGTAATTTTTCCTCTAGCCTTTGAATCCTTTTAAAAGGATTTTCATCGCGCATTTTGTATTGAAATATGCCTGCACTAATTTTCATTTTTTGCTCGCGTTTTACGAATCTTTTTGATCCAATTATAGGGCTTTATAACAATCCAGTAAATCCATACGGGGGAACCAACGATATAGAATATATGCCAATAAACATTGTAAAGATCAAACCAACTAATAATTATTTGATCATTAAGCTTTGAGTAGGTTGTCGCAATGAAAAACGAAAACAGTAACCAGAAAATACTGAAATAAAAAGCAATTCGTGTTTTTAAGGAGAAACTTATCATTAGAAAAAATCAACTATAGGGCTCTGAAGATAACTATAATTTAATTTCTAATTTTATAGGGACTTTTGATGATAAAAACATTGCAGATAAGCGAGAAAGAGGCCTGGGATTTGGCATTTAATGCTTTAATAAATAACCAGACTTCTGATGAGAATGCAAAGGAAGTTGCTGACGCCTTAATCAACGCTGAGTTTGATGGCCAGGCTGGGCACGGCTTATCGCGAATACCTTCTTATGTTGAGCAGGTATTGTCTGGTAAGGTCGCTGGCAATGTATCTCCCTCGCTCTTAAGTTCAAAGGGGAGCGTTATTCGAGTTGATGCCAATCATGGCTTTGCATTTCCTGCGATCTCATTAGCCCTTAGTGAAATAACAAAGACTTGCAAGAGCTTTGGTATTGCCGCTGCAAGCATTTCTCGCTCGCATCATTTTGGCCAGGCTGGAAGGCATGTTGAAAGACTCGCTGAAGATGGTCTTATTGGATTGATGTTTGGTAATACGCCTAAAGCAATTCCGCCATGGGGTGGATCAAAACCCTTATTTGGAACCAATCCGATTGCATTTGCTTCGCCAAGAGAAGCTGCTCCTCCATTAGTCATTGATATGAGCTTAAGTAAGGTAGCGCGCGGCAAGGTGATGGTGGCCAACCAACTCAATGAAAAAATTCCAGAGGGCTGGGCTATAGATAAAGAAGGCAGGCCAACAACGGATGCAAAAAAAGCACTTGAGGGGGCAATGCTTCCTATTGGAGATGCCAAGGGGAGTGCGCTTGCACTTATGGTAGAGATGCTTGCAGCTGGACTTACTGGCTCTAACTTTGGCTTTGAGGCGAGTTCTTTTCTCAACGCTGAGGGTGATTCACCAGGTGTTGGTCAGTTAATTATTGCAATTGACCCTAGTTTTTTCTCTGGAGAGAGTTTTGCAGAGAGAACTGAAACCTTAGTAGGTGCAATCCTTGAGCAGCCATCAACAAGGCTTCCGGGTGACAAGCGCATTGAAAAAAGGAAGGTGCGAGAAAAGTCACAAACGATCACCATCTCCAAAGATCTTTACGAAAAAATTGAGTTATTAACTGCGTAGTTTCATTGACTTATGAGTTTTTATAGCTCTTTTTGAATTATAGACAAGATGCATCTTAAACTATATAATCTACTTCGTATAAATTTATTATTATAAGGAAGCATGATATGAGTTTTTCAAATTCAAATCTAACCAAGACAGCGCTGAGCGCTGTCTTAACAATGTCACTCGGTTTTTCCCTGAGCGTAAGCGCGGACGACTCAGAGCAGATCAAGTCTTCGCTGATGAGCAGAATGACCAGTTCGACTGGCTCTTTTATCTCAACAGGTATTGGCGCACTACTCAGCCCTAACTTTAATACCGTTGAGGTCAGTACCAACCTAAAAGAGGGTGACTCATCGGTTAACATTGGTGTCCTTAGAGCTTTTGGTGACAACCCAAACTCATTCATCTTTAACCAGATCAACCTTAATCGTTTTGATGATAGAACCACTTTAAACCTTGGCCTTGGTTACCGAAGACTGAATGCAGACGAGACATTGATGGGTGGCGTTAACGCTTTTTATGATCTTGAATCTCCAGACTTTCATAAGCGAAATGGTGTTGGTTTTGAGCTTATTAGTTCAGTCCTAGAGTCAAGAGTAAATGTATATAACGGAATAACTGGGTACGTTGTTGACAAAAGTGGCACACCCTCTAAAGCCCTTGATGGAAGAGATATGGGATTTAAGGTAGCGCTTCCATATCTCCCTGGAATGATGTTTGGAATGAATGCATTTTCTTGGAAAGGTATTGATGGCATGAAGGATAAAAAGGGTAGGAAATACTCTTTAGGTGGAAACCTCTCTGATAATCTATCTCTAAGCTATGTGCGCACTGATTATACAACTGCTACAACGAAAGACAGCAACAGCATTAACCTGAACTACACGTGGGGCTTTGGCGTAGAGAATACAAAACCAAAACTATTTGAACTCGCAAGCTCGGCTTACGAGCTTAAAAAGCTTGGTGATCAGCGCTATGACCTAGTCAAGCGCGAAAATCGTATTGTCAAGAAAAAATCTGGCGTTCTAACGGTGAGTGGTTATTAAACAGTGAGTGGGTATTAATATGAAAATATTAAACTTAAATAAATTATCACTATTAATTGGACTGTTTTTAATCTCGATTGCTTTTTCAACTGGTGCACAAGCAAATTCTTGTGTTAAAGATGCTAATGGGGTTATAGAAACCGCTGCTGGGAATTCAGATAATCAAGTAAAAGCTACTAATGGTGAGCAAACAGCCTTTACTGATGCATGTGTTGATACACCTGATGAATATAAGCTTACATTTTTATAAGTTAGGACTTTGGCCGACACATCATTTAACGATCTCTCCAGCTGCAAGTATGTTATTAATAGTGCCGCGGGCATTGAGCATACTATATCGGGGGCTGCTGAAACCCCGATGGCCATACCAGAATTTGTAATTGATCCAGGAACCTACCCCTACATGGTTGTTCTCATAAGCGCTAAGCTTGCGGTCAAGCACAGCTTTCAAACGTCCAATGCGATTGATGGAGCGACAGGGTCTGGAGTATATTGTTGGACATCAAATGCAGGCTATACCGGCTACACTTCTGAGAGTGGAGTATCCGTAACTGGACATGGTAATTCAACAGATGGAAGTACGCAAATGCTTGAGTGTGGAGCTGCAGCTGGAACAGCTGTTTTCTCACATGAGGTAATAAATAAACTTAACGGAGACACCTGCGCTGCAACTTGGGTAGCAAATGGTGACAGATGGCCAGTTGTAGATGATGATAATAATGTGGAAACTGTTGGAAATGGAACTGCTGTTATTAACCTACTTCAATCGAATGATGCGTTTGCTACAGGTTGTGTCAACGTATATAAGATACTATGGACAACAAACCTTACAACACCATATGTAGTCACTGAAAACTCAAGTTTTGGTCTTTTGGTAAAAACAACTAATGCGATCTCTATAGATTTTAGTAGTGACCCTAATAATAAAGATATCATCAAAGCCGGTGCAGACCCTGTCCAGCTTTTCTTAACAGTTACTGACTAAAATTTTGATGGCGGGTTTTCTAGCTCAAGCTAGACCTTCCGCCATCAACTGCAATTATTTGACCCGTCATCCAAGAACTCTCGTCGCTCAGTAGAAATTTAGCAATTGATGCCGAGTCTTTGCCTTCACCAAGTCTTTTAAGTGGATGCGCCTTAGCTAGAGCTTCAGCAACAACTGGGCTCTTAAGCATTGACTGAGAAATTTTTGAATCTGTTAGGCTCGGAGCAATACAGTTAACGCGAATACTTGGCGCAAACTCTGCGGCAAGCGTTACTGTTAGACCCTCAATCGCTGCTTTTGCAGTTGCAATAATTGTATGGTTGGTGAAGCCTTTTTGGGCGGCAACGGATGAGAATAAAACAATTGACCCATTATTTTTCTTTAACTCTTCTTGGTAACCCTTAATCGACTCAATTGCCGAGTAGAGGTTTAATTTCATGCAGTTATGTAAGTCACTTTCGCTCACTCTTTTAAGCGGCTTTAGGTCAATCGAGCCAACGCAGTATGCAACGCCCTTGACATCAAAGTCTGAGGTATCTGCTTTAACCTTGTCTATAAAATTTTCCTCTAACACGTCAGCAACAGAATAAGTGCAGCCAAGTTTTTCTGATAATGGCTTTAATTCATCCTCATTTCTGGCAATTAAATGCACTTCATGATCTGAGTTTATAAGCTGTTCGGCAAGGCTTGATCCAATAGATCCGGTAGCCCCAAAAATTAGATATTTATTTGACATATAAGTTTTTTAAATGAGTGAAAAGAGAAGCTCATTATTTTAGCAACTATTAATCACTAAAGATATTATTTGGATAACTATTTTGTTTATACTTTATTAATTCTTCAAATTAATTTGCTTTTATTTATGAAAAAACTATTTACTATCTTATTTCTATCCATCGGCTTGATTAGTCCATCTTATGCCGACACAAAAGTTTCAGAAGATGCAATTAGATGTTCAGCGCTTATTTATATTCAGCTTACTAGAACAGAGATGGCTGGACTCACTGCAGGTGAAGAAATAATGAATAGAATTTATGCCTATCACGCCATTGATGGAACGGATATGGAGATGACTAATGGTCAAATTGTTGCCGCTCAAACAGAGGCCATAACTACGCTCTCTCAAGAGTATATAAAGGGTGCGAATCTTGCAGTAGAGTACCGTCACTGTATTTATTGGATGACAGATATTGCCAACTTTATTAATATCAGTGAGTATGTTTCTCCAGAAAATCAAACTGAAGAGTCAGATGCTGCGGAGATGGCGCTCTTTTTATCTGCGCCGACAGAGTCCTCTGTCACAACCTTTAAAAATCCTATTGAAACATGGGGGCAGCAGGTTGATTTAGGCTTTGCATCATGGGCTTCACAGGAGTTAAAGGTGCCCTATAAAGAAGCTATTCTAAGTAAAGTAAGTGAGAAGTTCGAGTAGATTTTTTCCAATTATAGGTACTAAAAGAATGGATAAGAAAACTAGAGATAACGCTGCGATGATGAATGGCCTCTATTGGTGGGGCGTGCCAACGCTTTTTCGTTGTCCTCATAATCCTGAGACTGAGGGCTGCGACATTGCGCTTGTTGGCGTCCCTCATAGCACTGGAAACGGAACTACTCAGCGCGATCAGCATTTGGGCCCAAGGGCAGTCAGAAATATTTCTGCTCAGGGCAGACGCGGCCATCTTAAGTTTGGTATCTCCCCTTGGGAGATGTGCGAAATTAGAGATTTTGGTGATGTTCCTCTGCCTGAGGCTAATAACAATGAGAAGTGCATTGAGCACATAACTGAGTTTTATGAGATTATTGCTGAGTCTGGCGTTAGGCCAGTTTCAATTGGGGGAGATCACTCGATTACTGGCGGAATCCTTCAGGCAATTGCAGGTCCAAAGTCCAAACTAACCGGCGGTAAGAAGGCAGTGCTTGTTCACTTTGATGCACACACAGATGCGTTTCATCAGCTCGATCATTTTTTGGGCGCGGTTAAATCAGCTGCTCATTGGGCGAGTTATTTAGTTAGAGATGGCTTTGTAGATGCTTCAAAAAGTATTCAGGTTGGAATAAGGGGAAATACTCGAACCCTAGACTGGCTTAATTCCAGTTACGAGCTGGGTTATGAGATTATCACTAAAGATCAGTATGACGAGTACGGCGTTGAAAAATGTATTGAGATGATTCAGGAGCGTGTTGGTGACTCGCCTATTTATGTTACCTTTGACTTGGACTGTTTGGACGTCACTGTGGCGCCAGGTGTTTCAAATTTAGAGCCGGCAATTGAAGGCTTTAAAATGCCTGATGTACTTCAAATGCTTCAAGGTCTTCGGGGTAAGAACGTCATTGGAGGTGACGTCGTTTGTCTTATGCCAACGGTTGATTCACCCAACCAAATTACAGCGCATGTTGCCAACGCAATCATGTTTGAAATAGTGTGTTTGATCGCTGACAATATAGGCAAAAAACCGTAACTTATTTTTGTATAGCTTATGATAAAGCACTGCGTATTTCTTAATTTTAAATCTGAAACAAGTCAATCCGAGCAATTTGATGTTTTTGAGGGCCTTTCAAATCTCAAGAATCAAATTGAAGGTTTGGTTGAGTTTGAATATGGAAATAATCTAGATTTTGAGCAAAAATCAGCCGACTTTAATTCTGGCTTTATAGCAAGCTTTGAGAGTCATCAGGCGTTGCTTGAATATAACGAGCATCCAGAGCATGTCCTTCTTGGAAGTAAACTAGTTTCAATGTGCAAAGAGGGGCGTCAAGGGATTATTGTTTTTGATATACAAACTTAACCCTTGTAATTTTCAAGGTGAATATCTAGCGCCTTAGTTGAAATTAATGTTTCGAGCAGCGCAAAAATTAATGATGCTGACAGCATTAAAAGACCAAAGCCAAAAATATAATATGCAAGAGAAATTTGCTCGATGTAAAAACAAATAATTGTCATTAGATTGAAAATAAAACTTACAATTCCAAAGACCTGCATCCTTTTAATATAAGTAACGCGTTTCTTGAGGATATCCAGCTGCTCCTCAGTATGTTTAGTCTTGGACTCATCACTACCCTCAGTTGTCATTGCCCTAATAAGGACACTTAGGGAATGAAGGCGATTTGTATAGGCTACAAAGAGTAAAGAAATTGCGGGGAAAAGCAGTGCGGGTGTTGTCATATCCATAACGCCCTATTTTAATTAGTAATCAACAGCAATGGACTTAAATCCTAATTTAGTAAGACTAGTTTTAAAGTTTTGTTGACTTTATAACGCTTAATAGTTGATCGATATCTTCCTCATCATTATAGATATGGGGAGATATTCGGATTCCATGACTTCTAAGATCAACACTAATATTATGCTCTTTAAAATTCTTTAACATTTTCTGTTGGTTGCTACCAAAGTCTAATATCATCGTGCCACCTCTAATTGCCTCTTCCCTTGGAGAGACGAATTCTAAATCAAGCGCATTTGCAGTCTTTTCAATTAAGAGCTGGTTGTGTTTTCTTATATGTTTTAAACCAATATTAGTAAAGTAATTTATGCTGTGAGTTGCTATGGCGTAGGGCGCAATTGATGGAGTGCCTCCCCAAAATTTAAGTGCACTATCATGATAACGGAAATTATGAATATCAAACTCAAATGGATTCTCATGGCTAAACCAGCCTACATCTTTTGGATTGCAAGAAGCCATGCGATCGGAGTTAACCCATAAATAAGCAGCCCCAGGACCGCCACATAACCACTTAACACTTGATCCAATCATAAAATCTGGATTTAATACCTCTAGGTCTATTGGCACAACGCCCACAGACTGGGCAATGTCTAAAATAGAGATGATATTTCTAGATCTTGCCATTGAAAGCACCTGTGAGATTGGCGACAGCTGACCTGTATTTGAGTAAGCGTGACTGACAAACACTAAATCAACATCCTTAGTCAGATACTCGTCCCACACGCTTGTATTCGTTATATCAATATTAGAGGGAATAAATCTAATCTCGCAGTCTTCAGGTAATGATTTTTGTAAGGCAAAACCCATTCCTGGAAAGTCAATTTCACTGACCAAGATGACGCAGTTTTTACTTTGAGTTCGGTCTAAAGACATCAGTATTTTAGTTAGTCCACTTGATAAATTAATTTGTGGGCAGAATTCAGATTGCTTTGCATTAAAGAGTTTCGCTAAAGAGGCTGTAAAATCATTAATAATTTCAAGCCATTTCTCCCAAGGCTCGTTAAGTGAATTTTTCCAAGGAGTATAAAGCTGCTCTGAAAAGTTTTTTTCAGATGTTTTTAACGGCCTTCCAACAGAGTGATTAAGGAGATAATTTGCTTTTGTTAAAATAAAATCCTCTTTAAAGTTAGGCTTTATTTCATTCCCATTAGGTAGCAAACGTTTTTTGAGGAGCGCAATATCAGCAAAGCGCGTTCGTATATCGCTGCGATCAGCAGCTGCCCTTCGATCCCTTAATTTTTCAAGTGAGTCTAGTAAAACTTTTAATGGCGGACCGCTCGCGGTAATAGTACTAAGTTGAGATTCTTTAAGGCCTGTTGAGGGCTGCGCAATATATTTCTCAACGAGCTGATTATGATGCTGAGTTGCAGCGTCACCATGAAGCTGACAAATTTTAAGGAACAGGGTGAGATTATCCTTGTACCACTTTTTAGAAGAAACGTCAGCACTTAGAAAATCATCCATAATGCTGGTTCTTCTCATGCAGTCTCTAAGAATGCTTTGATCTTCTGGGACCATATATAGAAATTTATCAACGAGCATTTGTGAATATGCGGGCTCATTAGCAAAGCAAAGTCCAAGCAAAATATCAATAACATTTATTCCTGCAAAATCACCTGCATTTGCTCCTCGATAGACCTGAAATCCAACATGATAGGGCTTATAGTAGGGACGAACGCAGTAAAAGAAGTCATCAACGCTAAGCTTATTAAATAATGCAGCATTAGATTCAATGACTTCTTCAAGCGCCTTTTTAACGACTACTAATAGTTCAGGACACATCGGATGCGAAATGCCTAGTGGATGCAATTTAAGTAATGCGTCAGCGGCTCTTTTATAGGCAAGAATTGCTTTAGTGTTGTAATCAAGAAATAGTTTTTCAGCAGGCAGGTTTGTAAAGCTTTTATATACTCCATCAACTGCCTTATTATGTGTTGAAAGGTGCGCAGTAGCAAAGCGAGGCGTAACACCAATTGAGGCGCCTATATTCATAGCAAGTCCTGATGCCTCTTTTAATGGTGAAGTGGATTGTTTCGCAGGGTCAGTTATTTCATGTCTTCGACATGCCGCCATATAGAGGCCTACATTGCCTAATAAATCGAAAGCATTATCAAAGCCTTCATCAGTATTTCCTTCAGATAAAAGCGTTTTAATTATCTCTCTGCCTTCGTCCTCAAGAGCTTGTTTTAAATCGTCACCAACAGACTTGATATTAGTGCGTTCAATTTGATTTGAGTACAGAACTTCAAGCTCTGAATTTAATTCAACAAAGCGATTTCTAATCCAGTAATCAAAGGTCTGCGAGTTTGGAGTCATTTCTAAGGTTATTTATATAAAAAAGTCATAATATCATTATTTATCGAGTTTTAATCACTAAAATTAACTAATAAATAGTATAATAATAAAGATATTCAATAAATTAAAGTATATTATTATTGAATATCGCTAATTTATTGGAAATTAAGAATGAATACTAATATCGATACTAAGGATTTAAGCATTTTATCTATTCTTCAGAATAGGGGAAGAATAGCTATTTCAGAGCTGGCTGCAAAATTAAATATGTCCGATACGCCCTGCCTTAGAAGAGTTAAAAAACTTGAAGAGGCTGGAGTCATTAGTGGATATAGTGCAAATGTAAGTCCTGAAGCGATGGGCTTTAATGCAATGGTCTATGTCTTTATAAGGCTGACTGAGAATTCAAATATCAGCGCTGATTTATTTGAAAATGCAATGAAAAAATTACCAGAAGTGCTAGAGTGCTCTGTAATAACTGGCTCACATGATTATCTTTTAAAGATTATTGCAAATGATTTACTTGGCTATGAAAGTTTTGTTAAAAAATCGCTTGGTAGTTTGACGTGTATTGCCAGTATTGAATCGACGGTAGTATTAAAGCAGACATTTGCTAGAGGCGAGGTTCCAATAGAGATAATAAACTAATGAAATAACTAAGAGAGGAGATAAAATGGAAATCCAACAACTAGAACCACAATTAGAAAGTATGCAAGAAGAATATGAAAAGGCTCAAAAATTTAAAGAGTATGTTCAAGGCATATTCATAGAGAATAACTCTCAAGAGGAGTTTAAAAGAAGAGTAGATGCAATCTTTAATGAAACATTTAAGGATACGAGGTTATGACACTTGCCAAATATAATACGAAAAATGGCTCTCCAAATGATAGGCGCAAGAGAAAGAGAGCTTTAGAGCAAGAGTTAGAGGAGCTGCGTATTAAGAGTCGCAGTGATAAAGATCTTCGTGAAGAGCTTGATCTTCTTAAAAA
Organism: Candidatus Pseudothioglobus sp. uisw_070; assembly: GCF_059512545.2. Lineage (NCBI taxonomy): Bacteria > Pseudomonadati > Pseudomonadota > Gammaproteobacteria > Pseudothioglobaceae (SeqCode) > Pseudothioglobus (SeqCode) > Candidatus Pseudothioglobus sp. uisw_070. The sequence goes on from NZ_CM183456.2 coordinate 136,380, forward strand.
TGAAGAGAGTGAGTAAAAATAACTTTTACTTCATTCTCTGGATTCTATTTAACGTAATAGTTAGCGTTATCTTTTTGGCTCTGATCTACTAGTCAAATTTTAGTGAGTATGAGGGAGCAATAGTTTTTTCTTAATACTAATTTACAGCAGTTACTAATCCACAGCTTTGATTTGCTGGAACTGATACTTTTATTTTTTTCGGCATGCTTAGCTTTAAATTGTTTACATTTTTAATAAATGTTTGTTGATCAAAGGATTCTCTAATCATTGAGTTAAACTTCTTCTCTTCACCAATGGTACTAACTGATAATCCGTTGTAATCATGTGCTGGATATACTTCAGTAGTATCAGGAAATTTAAAAAGCTTATGAATTGATTCATAAAGAGATATGGCTGAACCTCCTTGAAAATCACATCTTCCAGTACTTCGTATAAATAATGCATCACCAGTAAGGATTTTATTACCGATCTTATAAGACATGCATCCTAATGTGTGCCCTGGGGTTTCTATTGCGGTAATATCATAATTACCAATCGAAAGAATATGGCCTTCGCCCGCCATAATATCTGAACATGCTTCAGCGTCAACATTCTCCATGCCTATAACAATTTTAGCTTTAGGATAGAATTTTTTTAAAGGACACGCACTGGTTATATGGTCAGCGTGGATATGCGTTTCAATAATAAATTTTAAGTCTAGATCTAGCTCATTTAGCAAAGCTGTATCTCTGTCAATCATGATGTCTACCGCGTCTACAATTGCGGCTTCTTTAGAATCACTGTCTGCTATAAGATAGGTGTAAGTACAACTTTCTCTTTCAAATAGTTGTTTGAAAATTAAACTCATATTATTGGACTCAATATACTGGAATTAAATTATTAAATAAATATTAACACTCAACACATAAATTTAAGGTACATTTTTTCGGTGTGTATATAGTAATCATACAACTTTAATTCAGATGCTGCAAGACTATCTAAAACAATAACAACATTTTGATGATTTTGAAGGACGCTTCCAGGACAGAAAGAGGATATAGGGCCTTCAACTAAATCTGCAACTGCTTTACTTTTGTGTTTACCTAGGCCAATGAGAATAATATTGTCAGCATTCATAATTGTTCCAATACCCATGGTCACTGCTATGGATGGCTGAAACTCCTTATCATCAAAGAAGCGCGCATTGTTTGCAACCGTATTTTCAGTTAGCGTCTTTACTCTGGTCCTTGAGCTGAGGCTAGAAGTAGGCTCATTAAATCCAATATGCCCATTTGTACCTAAGCCTAATAATTGAAGATCTACTCCCCCAATTGATTTAATCTTGGACTCATAATTTTCACAACAAAGCTCATAATCCTTATTAAAACACTCAGGAATATAAGTATTTTTCTTATCGATATCAATGTGATTAAATAATTTATTGTTCATATAATGACGATAGCTTTGAGTGTGTCCTGGCTTTAAACCAACGTACTCATCTAAATTAAAAGTAGTAATATCTTTGAAGCTTAAGCCATCAGAATTATGCTTTTTAATTAAGCTCTCATAAGTTAAAAGAACAGAGCTGCCAGTCGCAAGACCAAGAGCTGCATTTTCTTTATTGACTATAAAATTTTCAATAAATCCTGCAGCAAAATTGCTCGCCTCTTTTTCACTTGGAAGAATAACGACTCTCATGACGCTTCTTGTTTTAGATGTTTGCCAGCAACCCAAACATTATGAATGTTAAAGTCAAGGTCAAAGTGGGCAAGGTCAGCCCGATAACCTGATTTCAAGGAGCCAAGATAATTTCCAACACCTAGGTATTCTGCCGGATAACGTGTTGCCATTGCGATAGCATCATTCAATGGGATATTGCAACTAAGATAGGCATTTTTAATGGCATCAATTTGTGTTATTGAGGAGCCAGCTAATTTGCCTTCTGAATTAATAAGACGGCCATTGGATTCACTAACTACTTCATCATAAAGCTCAAAAGAAGGCTCACCATGATTAATTGTGGCCATAGAATCTGAAACAAAAAATAGTTTCCCTTTAGGTTTTTGATTGTAAGACATCTCAATTAATGATGGATGGACATGATGTAGGTCAGCAATAATACTGGCTGAGGTGTTATCAAAATTTAATGCTGAACCCACAACACCAGGTTCACGTGCTGAGATTTGCCCCATCGCATTAAAGAGATGCGTAAAGCCATCAAGTCCATATTTAATTGCTTCTTCTAGCTGATCATAGCTCGCATCAGTATGGCCCGCTAGAATTTTAAAGCCAAGTGATTTAAGGTGCTTTAATTGTTTGATAGAAATGCATTCTGGGGCTAATGTAAGCATCACTGGAAAGCCTTGTAGGCTTTCAAATAAGTTTAAGTAATCATTGTTTATCGTATTGATATATTGTTTTTGATGAACCCCTCGATATTTAACATTAAAGAAGGGGCCTTCAATATGAAGCCCTAGGAGGGATTTATTATTATTAATCTCACTAGATATTGTTGAAGTACATCTTTTAAGAACATTCAATGAGTCACTAATAACAGTTGGCATTATGCTGGTCGTACCAAAGTGTTGATGGGCCATTATTATTTCATCTAAGCTCTCTTTATCGGGCGAGTTATTAAACAGTTTTCCACCACCACCATTTACTTGAAGATCAATAAATCCTGGAGAGAGGATGCCACCATTTAATTTTTGAATTTTGAAGTTATCTTGAATAGAATTCTCATTGACAATATCAATAATTTTTTCACCATCAATTAGGAGTGCTTTTTGATCAAAGAATTCATTGCCAGAAAATATTTTAGCACCGGTGATTGCTTGTTTCATCCAAGCTCCACAACATAGTCATAGCGATCACCACGATAGTAAGATTGAGTATATTCAACAACTCTTCCGTTAGAATCCTTGCCTCTTCTTTCCACAAACAACACTGCACTACCTGGCTTGATTTCAAGTTTATCTGCTAGGTTGTCATCTGCTATGATGGCATGAATATTTTGTTTTGCAGTAACTGGATTCATATTCTTGGATTCAAGTAACTCATAAAGTGAGTCATCAATTGCAGATGTTATAGATATGATTGCTGCAGGTATTACAGCAATTTCATAAAGTAATGGCTCATTAACTAAGTACCTTACTCTATTAAGGCGATGAACATATTCATCCTCATCTAAATTTAAAATCAAGGCCTCCTTAGCGCTTGCTTTACCTTCTTCACGCAAGATGGTTCTTGAGTAAGATTCGAGACCCCTCTTTTTCATATCCGCAGTGAAGCTGTTTAGCGATGAAAGATTCTTATGAAGAACTAAATCAACACTTTCAGCAACAATCGTTCCAGCACCCTGGCGTTTATTGAGAAGCCCTATTTCTACCAGCTGATCGATTGCTTTGCGAACAGTAATTCTAGACATATTAAGCTTAGCTGCTAATTCTCTCTCTGGCATTAAAGCGTCTCCAGGCGCTAAAAGACCTTGTTGAATTGCCCTATTAAGTGATTTAGATAATTGTTTATATAGCGACTCTGGCCTGTCAGTAGAGGGCATTAAAAAATTAACTAGATTGTTGATATCATCCATTAGATATAAATAAAATAAAATATTGGTACTAAATTGGTACTATTATATTCTATCTTAATTTAAAAAGTAAATTTTTTATAATAAATTCAATATTAAGTGAAAGGAGCTAAATTATTTGTCTATTTTTTCTAATTTAATCCTTTATATAATGAGATATCTAAGGATTATAGGTCTTTTAATATATGATTATTTATAAAATAATTAAACTTATTTACTTTTTAATAAATACCTGTTATATAATACCATTTTATTACCAATTTTTATATAGATTAGTATGCCTGCTAAGCCTTAGGAAGGTTTTTTGTTTTATAACAATACTAGTCAGTGAGGAGAAATATTGATTTCAACAGAGTTTTCTTTAACAACATCTATCAATTCAGATAATTACTTTTGCTCAACGCTTATTAATAATTCTAATGAGTCGATTGAGAATTTCATGTTCTGTTTCAGCATACTTGCACCCGTAAAGGTTATTGAAAATTGCAACATTTTTAAAAGTGCTGGTGGATATATAGAGCTAACCCATCTTGAAAATTTCGTTTTAAAACCTGGACAAGAATGGAATTTTAAATACGCCTATAAAGAATCTAGACATATGCCAATGAATCACAGATGGGCTCCCCAGGGCGTTTTTTTAAAAAATAATAACGGTGAAGTAGTTAATCTTGAAATGATTGATTTGGATCTTAAAAGAATCTCCTCCGTGGCACCAACTCCTAAGTATTCAAGTGATAAATTAAATCATGAATCACTAAGATTGGTGCCACATCCTTATTCATGGGAGGCTAGTGCTGGCGTATGTAATTTATGTGCTCCTATCAACATACTATTCAATGACAGTGACATGATAAGCAATGCTTACAAGTCAGCCTCTGATTTAGCTAGTCGATTAAATCTTAATCTTTTTTCTGGCCCCGTGAATGAAATTAATGAGAAGGCATCATCCACTGTAAAACTTAAACTTCAAAATCATTTAAGTGACTCTTCATATCAAATTACTATTACCAGTGATGATGTTGAAATTACTGCTGGAGATGAGCCAGGTTTTTATTATGGTTTTATTTCTTTGATGCAATTAAATCAAACATATCATCAGTTAATTCCATGTGGGTCAATCATTGATAAGCCACGATTTAGTTGGAGAGGCCAGCATTTGGATACTGTTAGGCATTTTTATTCAGTAGACAGTTTATTAAAATTACTCGATTTAATGAGCCTCTTTAAACTTAATAAGTTTCATTGGCATGGGGTTGATGATGAGGCCTTTCGCTTCAAATTTGATAGAAATCCTGAAGTTGCAACTGCAACTTCTAAAAGAGGAAATGGTTTGCTAGTGCCGCCTGTTTTTGGCTCTGGACCAGATGCAACTGGCGGTTGTTATGATAGAGAAGATATGCATAAAGTTATCAATAGGGCATCAGCTAACTTTATTGAAGTAATGCCAGAGTTTGATTTACCTGGCCATAACATGGCACTAATTAACCTCTTCCCAGGTTTGCGTGATCCTAAGGACCAAAGTTGTGAGGTCTCAGTTCAAGGTTACTCAGAAAACACTCTGAACCCAGCAATGCCAGAAACATTTTCGCTTGTTGAGTCTTTAATTGATGATTTATGTGACACGTTCCCAGGTGAATATATTCATTTAGGTGGTGATGAGATTGCACCAGAGTCTTGGACAAAATCACCTGCAATTGATGTGTTGAAGGTAAAGCATAGGCTTAATAATGGTAAAGATGTTGCTTCTTGGTTTATTAATAAGCTTTCTAAGAGAGTAGAGTTTAATAATAAAAAAACAGCTTCCTGGCAGGAAGCTGAAGATGGTCAGCACCATGATGATAAGTCAGAAAAATTACTATTTTCTTGGCAGGATCTGGAGTCTGGTTTTAATTTAGCAAGAGAAGGTTATAAAGTCGTCTTGTGCCCTGCTGAGTACATTTATTTTGATATGGCTCAGAGCAGAAATTATGCTGATCGTGGAGCAAATTGGGCAGCAGTCATACCTTTTGAGAAAGTAGTTGACTGGCCTATTATTCCTAACAATGAGCCAGAACTTGAAGCTAATATCCAGGGAATTCAAGGACATCTTTGGTGTGAAACGATTCTTAAGGATAGCGAAATGGAATCAATGCTATGCCCACGAATTCTTGGACTAGCAGAAAGCGCCTGGTCGAGTGAATCAAACAGAAGAAAAGGCTCTGAGTTGGGTGATTTAGCTGTAACTAGCTATCGAGAATTATTTGATAAAATTGAATGGGACCACTATAAAGCTGAGAATTTTGATATCATGTCCGATCCATTAACGAATAAGGAGGCTTTGGCCAGTGAGTAGTTTGATACAAATGCTTAAACCCAAAACCAAATCACAAACAACCACAATGTTTGCTTGGGCATTAATTGCGCCTGCTGCAATGGTTATGTTTTGGATTGTACTTTGGCCTTTGTATGAAACCTTCCGCCTGTCTTTTACTAATTCGAACCTTGGAACCCTAATGGGAGGTGCTGATTTTATTGGCTGGGAAAATTATGAAAAAGCCATTGGAGGCCGAAAGTTTCCTGCGATAGTAACTCGAACTTTCTACTGGATGTTTTTATCTGTTGGTTTCAAGATGATTTTAGGTTTAATCGGCGCAACACTTTTAGCGAGTAATATAAGAGGGCGCGGACTTATGCGTGCTTTAGTTATGCCGCCATGGATTGTGCCTATAGCAATTGGCTGCTTTGGTTGGGTGTGGCTTTATAATGGGCATTTTGGCCTGCTCTCAAATTTTATAGAGATGGTCGGTATCACGGATGGTCCCTTTAGTTTCTTAGCTTATAAGCAGAGCGCTTTTTACTCAGCAGTTGTGACCGATGTTTGGATTGGAACGCCAATGGTAACTCTATTCTTTTTGGCGGCAATGCAAGGTGTTCCAAAAGACTTATATGAGGCTGCTTATGTTGATGGTGCATCGAGGTGGTATCGATTTAGAAGGATTACTTTGCCACAAATTATGCCTACCATTGTCTCTATGGCTTTACTGTCAGCAATCTGGACTTTTAATTCATTTGAAATTATTTGGATCTTGACAGAGGGCGGTCCTCGTGGGGCAACCACTACATTAATTATTGATACCTTTAAAACAGCGATCTTTAATTATAAGTTTGGTGCTGGCGCGACAAGAGCGGTTCTTGTTGTATTAATATTAGGTGTGTTTTCAGTAATTTACCTAACGGTACTAGGAAGATTGAGTAAAAAATATGGCTATGGCGGGGTTCAGAAATGATGGATAAGTACTCATTACTTCATAAGATTGGAATTTATGTCTCTCTCGCAATATTCATATTATTTATGTTGCTTCCTTTTGTTGAAATGTTTGTAGCTTCTCTCAGGCCAATCACTCATTTATTTACTAGGCCAGATGTTCCAATGGGCGAGACGATGAGTTTTTTTGATTTTATGAGCAGGTTTTGGTCAGATACTATGAGTTTTCAGGCATACAGGGATATGTGGGTTACCGTACCTCAATTACCGCGTTATATATTTAATAGCGTATTCATAGCATCAGCTGTTACTCTTTTATCAATGTGCTTTATTGTTCCAGCTGCCTATGCCTATGCACGTTTTAACTTTCGAGGAAAAACCACTAGTCTTACCCTCTTTTTGGCTGTAAACATGTTTTCAGGAGCGGTTCTTTTAATCCCTTTGTATAAATTATTACGCTCTTATGGTTTATTAAATACCTATTGGGCTATGATTATTCCTGGTGTGGCGTTTCTTATACCAACAGGAATATGGCTGCTTAAGTCTTTTTTAGAGAAGATACCCTATGAGTTAGAGGAGGCTGCATTTGTTGATGGTGCATCGCGCCTTTATACCCTTAGACGTGTTATCCTGCCTCTAGCAGTTCCTGGTTTAATTGTGGTTGGTGTTGCAATGTTTATTGGCGCTTATGCGCAACAATTTTTATTTGCAATTACTTTTAATCAAAATAGAGATTACATGCCACTACCAGCTGGTATTTTTGAGTTTATTGGATACCAGACAGTGCTCTGGAATGAAATGATGGCAGCAAGTCTTGTTGGAGTTCTGCCCGTGTTGTTAATTTTCCTGTTTATGCAGAAACATCTCATATCAGGTTTAACTTCAGGGGCGGTAAAGGAGTGAGATTCAAAAGTCTCACATAAAGTGTTATTAGGATAATTTAATTCTAGTAACTTGAAGTAAATAGAAAAGGAGAAGTAAATGAAAAATATAAAAAAAGCGCTCTTCTTAGCTGTATTGGGTGCAGGTTTAATGGCTCCAGTGCAAGCTGAAGAAGTGCATATGATAATGTGCGGTGGTGAAATCCGTGAAGCTGATAAAGTAGTAATTTCTACTTTTGAAGCAAAATACTCAGGCGTTACAGTGAATGCTGAAGCGGTTCCTTGGGGAACATGCCAGGACAAAGCAATGACACTAGCAGCAGCTGGTGATCCTGTTGGTTTGGCTTATATGGGTTCACGTACTCTGAAGCAACTAGCTCTAAGCGGTCTGATTGTTCCAGTAGATATTGCTGATGATCAGAAGGAAATGTATCAGCCAGGTATTCTTAATACAGTATCTAGTGGTGGAAAAACTTGGGGCTTCCCTCACGCTTTCTCTACTAAAGCCCTATTTATCAACTGTGGTTTAGTTGAAGAAGCAGGCATGGCTTGTGTTGCTCCTAAGACATGGACAGGTATGTATGCGATGGCTAAAGCTATCAATGATAATACTTCAGCTGCAGGTATTGGCATAACTGGAAAGGACTTTGATAACACTATGCACCAATTCTTAAATTACTTATATAGTAATGGCGGCTCTGTAAATGATGCAGATACTGGTGAGATAACTTTTAATAGTCCTGAGACTATCGAAACTCTTGAGTTTTATGGTAAGTTAGCTGGTGTTGCTCAGGAAGGCCCAATGGGTTATGAGCGTGGACAATTGACTCAGTTGTATAACGATGGTCAGATTGGAATGTATATTAACGGTCCATGGGGTGCAGGTCAGCACAATGATAATATTGCTGAAATAGTTGTCCCTATTCCTGCTGGTCCTAGTGGTTCAAGTGGAACATTATTAATTACTGACTCAATTGCAGTATTTAAAGGTTCTGCTAATGAAGATCTAGCAATGGAGTTAGCTTCTATGCTTTCATCTGGTGAAGCACAGTATGACCTAGATAAGAGCTGGGGCTTAACACCAATCATGCAGTATGAGAAGATGATGGATGATGTCTACTATACTACTGACTACTGGCAGACATTTGTTGCGCCAATTGGTGGTGGTGGTCCAGAGCCAATGTTTGAAGACTTTAAAGCATTGCAAGCTGGTATCAATGGTGCTATCCAAGGTATGATCTTGGGCGAAGGTTCTGCTGCTGATCTAGTTGCAGAAGCTGCTGAAATTTTAGCAGAAGGCAATTAAGTCAATTAATTGACTATTTCAGGGGTAACTATTAGTTGCCCCTGAATTTTTTTAAAGGCTTACTTCAAAAAGAGGTTAATTTAAAAGCACCCTTTTGAAGCTTGCTTTAAACATAAGTAATAGATAATTTAATTGCGCACTGAGTATGCGCTCTTTTTAAGGAAGAAAGAATGGCAACAGTAAAACTTGAAAATATTTATAAAAGTTTTGATGAAACAGAAGTTTTATTTGATATTAATTTAGAAATAAAGGATAAGGAATTCGTTGTTTTTGTTGGACCCTCTGGTTGTGGAAAAACAACGTTATTAAGAATCATTTCAGGCTTAGAGGAAGCTACTGCGGGCAGTGTAATTATTGATGATAAAGATGTTTCCAATGCACCTCCAGTTGAAAGAGGTATCGCAATGGTTTTTCAATCTTATGCCCTCTATCCTCATCTGTCAGTTTTTGAAAATATAGCGTTCCCACTTCGGGTGGCAAAAGTTAATGAAAAGGAACTCGAAGAAAAAGTATTTAAAGCTGCGGATATCTTGCAGTTAAGAGATCGTTTAGATTTCAAACCAGGCCAACTATCAGGAGGCCAGCGCCAAAGGGTCGCCATTGGCCGCTCTATTGTTAGAGATCCAAAAGTATTCCTTTTTGATGAGCCTTTATCCAATCTTGATGCAGCTCTTCGTGGAGATATGCGTGTTGAGCTAGCAAAGCTCCATCAAAATTTAAAGACAACAATGATTTATGTTACTCATGATCAGATTGAAGCGATGACAATGGCTGATAAGATTGTTGTATTGCGTGATGGCGTTATAGAGCAGGTAGGATCACCAATGGATTTATATCATAATCCTAAAACAAAGTTTGTGGCAGGCTTTATCGGCCAACCAAATATGAACTTCCTTAAAACAACTGATACAGAAATTAAAAGTAAAAAACTAGTTGCAAATATTGGTGACTTGAATTTGGACTTGGCTGTTGACGTCTCTAGCACAAAAGCAGGTGATGAAATAGATGTTGGAGTAAGACCAGAAGATCTAGTCGTTTCTTCATCAAAAGGTGGGGTTCCAATGAGTGTTGAAGTTGTTGAACATATTGGAGCAACAGTTATCTTACATGGCTCTGTTTTAGGCAATAGTAATTTCTGTGCTGTAGTGCCAAGTGACTCAATTATTAAACCAGGTGAAACTGTCAACCTGGTTTTTGATGCTTCTAAGTGCCATACTTTCGACTCATCAGGACAGGCACTTAAGAAAACGAATAAAAAGAAATAAGAGAATAATCATGAAAACTGGAATTGTTGGCCTAGGTTTAAGAGCTGCAAATGTTCTTAAAATGCTTGTAGAGGATTTACCAGAGTTAGATTTAGTTGGTTATGTTGATCCTGATCCATGTGGATTATCTATACTTGATGAAGTCCCCCATAATTTAATTAGATTTGAAAGCCTTGATGAGATGATTGAAAAATGTAGTCTTGATCTTCTATGGGTTGCTTCCCCAAATCATCTGCATCTCGACCATATTAAAGTTGGTCTTGAGGCCGGCTTAAAAGTTTTCTCAGAGAAACCTATTGTTACGACAAAAGAGGATAGCTTTAGTCTCGCTAAATTAATAAAAAAATATGGTGAAGACCAATTAATTGTTGGACTTGTTTTGCGATATTCAGTGCACATGCGAGAACTGAGGAGAGTTCTTGATGCTGGAACTTTAGGAAATATCACTTCACTTGAAGCTAATGAACATATAGCCCCATTTCATGGATCATTCTTTATGAGAGATTGGCGCCGACTTGAAAAATATTCAGGTGGCTTTATGTTAGAAAAGTGCTGCCATGATATTGATTTATATAACAGTATTGTTGGTGATAGACCATCTAGAGTTATTAGTTTTGGAGGTCGAAATAATTTTATTCCTTCAGAGGCCCCTAATGGAAATGAGCATGATGATGTTTACCAAATAAAAAAATCTTATTGGGAAAGTGCTGATGATCCATTTACGAGTAACGCGGATATTATTGATCATCAGAATTCATTAATAGAATATCCAAATAATGTAAGTTTCTCTTTTCATACCAGTATTAATGTTCCTGATGAGCAGCGGCGTTTTTGTATTATTGGAAGTCGAGGTATGGCTGAAGGTGACTTTGGTCGAGGTGGACTTAAGATTACAGATGCGCGAACTGGTGAGTGCTTAGAGGATCATGATTTTAGTGTTTCAAGTGCCCCTGATGCAGTAAATTACCCAGCACATTACGGCGCAGATAAGTTGATGTGTGAGGATATTGCAAGCTTTCTTAGAGGTGATTTAAAATTCCTGCCTGTTGGGCCAAAAGAGGCGATTACTGCAGGTTTGGTTGCTCTGGCAATTGATGAAAGTATGGTTTCAGGACAAGTTGTTGATATGGCTGAGACTTGGAAAGAATTGGACTCATTATATTAAAGGAGTTGGGTTTTGATTAAAGGCATAAGTTATCTTTCTTTTGAAAATGGACTGACAAATACTGAGTCAATAGAATCTGCATTAGCCCAAACAAAAACTTTTGGCTTTGACGCGCTAGAGCTTGGTATATCAACAGAAGGCGTTTTAACAACTAACACTACTAAGGCTGAATGTTTAAAGATACGACAAATAATTAATGATTCAGGGGTTTTTGTAGATAGTTTGGCTACTGGAATAAGTTGGGGAGTAAGCCCAACTAGTAATGATGAGGATACCCGTAAAAAATCAATTAGTCTTCATCAAGATGCGCTAAAGGTTGCTGGCAATCTTGGATGTAAGGCATTATTAATAGTCCCTGGCGTAGTTAAAAGCCCAATCTCTTCGGATATTGTTCGTTATGATAGAGCTTTAGATCGGTTAAGGGATGCGGTCAATCAGATGCTGCCAATTGCGGAAGATCTTGATGTTGACTTATGCCTTGAAAACGTATGGAATGGCTTCTTTTATTCGCCAATTGAGCTTAGGGATTTTATTGATTCTTTTGATTCAAATAAATTAGGTGTTTATCTAGATATAGGCAATCTTATTGGTTACCAGCAACATCCACCTCACTGGATTGAGTTACTTAACTTAAGAATAAAAAGAGTTCAAATAAAGGATTTTCAAGAAAATTTTGACTGGACTGGTAGTTTTAGTTTTTGTGATCTTGGGGCTGGTGATGTGCCTTGGAAGGAAACAATAGACGCACTTAAGGCAATTAATTATCAAAATACGATAATCGCTGAAATGCTTCCTTGGGATGAAACAATTTTGTCTCGTACATCAGCTGCAATGGATCAATTATTCGATTTCAACTCTATTTCTTAAATTTAAAACCTATGACTAATAAACTTAAAGTTGGCGTAATTGGCCTTGGAAGTATGGGCTCAACCCATTTGGATATTTATTCAAAAATAAATGATATTGAAGTCATCGCTATTGCGGATTCAATTCAGAGTAGACTCGATGGGTCAAGCAAAGCAGAGGGTAATATTAGTGGCCAGGCTGAAGGTGGAGTTCTAGGTCTTAGTGTTCAAAAATATCTTGACGGTATGGATCTTATAAATAATCCAGACATTGATATAGTTGATATATGCGTTGGGACTGATCTGCATTTTATTTTTGTTGAAGCTGCACTAGCTAAGAATAAACACGTGTTAGTTGAAAAGCCATTAGCTAGAACTTACGATGAAGCAAAAAAAATTATCCAGTTAGCCAAAAAAAAATCTTCATGTCATGTCATGTCGGCTATGTGTCTAAGATACTGGCCAGCATGGGTTGTTCTAAAGGAAGCAATTGAAAATAACACTTATGGAGAATGCTTATCACTCAACTTTAAGAGGCAGACAAGTTTTCCAGGTGGTACTTTTTATTCCGATGACAATCAGTGCGGTGGTGCCCTTTTAGATCTTCATGTGCATGATACTGACTTTATTAATTACTGTTTAGGATTGCCAGATGGAGTCTTTAGCCAAGGATACAAAGGGCCAAGTGGAGGTGTAGACCATGTTGTTACAAACTATATTTATAGTAAGACTAACGTTTCTCCCCTAGTCAGTTCTGAGGGAACATGGACCATGCAGGAAGGCTATGGTTTTAATATGTCATATACTGCTAATTTTGAAAATGGCACTCTCAGCTATCTTTTAGATGAAGATGAAACATTAAAACTATTCAGAGCTGGGTTTGAGCCTAAATCTATAAAGTTAAAAGAAGGGATGGGTTACGAGCATGAAATTCGAGCTTTTGTCGATGAGATTTTATCTGGTAATAAGACAAACTTTGATTTATTGCTTCAAGCAGCAGAGACAATTGCGATTATCGAGGCTGAGAAAATAAGTATTGAAACATGCTCGATTGAAGCTGTAAAAGTCTAACTTAATATTTAGGCTTTTGATAGTAATATTTTAGCTAGTAAGTTCCAAGTTTGTAGTCATCCCAAAGTTGTTGTGCAAGTGCACCAATGTATGCATCATCATTCTCTAGAGCTTGTTTAATCCAAAATCTTGACTCTAAGAAATTTATATCAGCACCCTTATCAAGTAAATACATTCTTCCAATGTTATATTGAGATGGAGCATCTCCCTGTTCAGCTGCTTTCATAAACCAACTAAAAGCAAGTTTATCATCTTGGACAGCACCCTGACCTCTAAGATATAGGTTTGCTAAATTATATTGTGCGTTAACATTGCCTTGTTCAGCAGATTTTTTATACCACTCAATTGCTACTGCAAAATCTTGCGGTGTCCCCCTTCCATTCGCATGCATCCAGGCGAGGTTATATTGAGCTCTTTCGTGTCCATCTTCAGCAACTTGAGTCCATTCAAGCACAGCAGCTTCATAGTTACCACTGGCATATTCTCTTTGTCCATCTATGTAATCAGCAAAGGCACTATTGAGTATGGTAATTGAGAATAGAAAAGTTACAAGAATCTTATTTTTTGACATATTTTTCCCTGAAAGTTTAAGTAGTGCTTAAGTGGTAGGCCTAATGTGCGATATATTACCATATTTGCATAATAATTTGCAGCTTTGAATGACTCTAATTGTATTAATTAATTAGGCAATTCACTATAGAATATATTGATTAATTTTTTGTAATAGACCATTAAAAATAATATGTTTAACGCTAAGTTTAAGATGATTAATTTTTTATTAATCTCTATTGGGCTAAGTTTCACTCAAATTGCTGCAGATGAAATTAAAGTTGCAGTTGCAAGTAATTTTTATCCAGCAATGAAAGAAGTTGTATTACAGTATGAGTTAAAAAAATATCAATCTTCTGAGAATCATAAGATAAATCTTATTTCAGGCTCTTCGGGCAAACACTACGCGCAAATTTTGAATGGCGCTCCTTTTGATATATTCTTCTCAGCTGATAAGGCAAGGCCAATTCTATTAGAAAAAAAAGGAATATCTGAGACTGGATCAAGATTCACCTACGCACTAGGTAAGCTTATTCTTTGGAGTTCTACAGATGGTTTTATAGAGAGAGACGAGCGGCTTTATAATAATAATTTAAGGTTTTTAGCGATAGCTAATCCTAAAATTGCGCCGTATGGAGTGGCAGCTAGAGAGGTGTTGATATCAATGAATCTATGGGAAGATTTGCAAAGTAAGCTAGTAAGAGGTGAAAATATTGCACAGACATTTCAATTTGTTAATAGTGGCAATGCTAAACTAGGATTCATTTCTTACTCACAACTTATGAATCCTAGTTACCCTGTGGTTGGTTCATTTTGGGAAGTGCCCCAAATACTCTATACGCCAATAGAGCAGCAAGTAGTGCTGTTGAAGAAAAGTTCGCTTGCAAAAGACTTTTTGTCATTTATTGAATCAGATGAGTCTTTAAATATCATCTCAAAATATGGATATGACTTACCATAATGTTAAATGAATACGATCTTTCAGCCCTTCTAGTTACAATAAAGTTAGCTTCGATAACGACAGTTATTCTCATTTTAGTTGGCACCCCAATTGCATGGTGGCTTTCACAAACTCGTTTTAAATTTAAGGCAGTAATTGAAGCGATCATTGCTCTACCACTAATTCTTCCTCCTACGGTGCTGGGTTTTTATTTGCTTATGACTTTGGGCACTAATGGTCCAATAGGAAATTTTTTGGAGTCACTAGGTGGAAGTTCAATCGCTTTCACATTTACTGGACTCGTTGTTGGGTCGGTTATTTATTCACTTCCTTTTGTAGTTCAGCCACTACAGAATTCTTTTGGATCTATTGGTAAGCAGCCCATGGAGGTTGCAGCAACCTTGGGCGCATCAAAACTAGATCGCTTTTTTACTGTAGCAGTCCCTTTGGCTCGCTCTGGTTTTATCACTGCAAGTGTTTTAGGGTTCGCCCACACAGTAGGAGAGTTTGGCGTTGTCCTGATGATAGGAGGCAACATTCCAGGTGAGACAGGAGTTTTATCAATAGCCATTTATGATCATGTTGAGGCAATGGAATATGGCCAGGCCCATGTTTTAGCTGGGGGCTTACTTGTCTTATCTTTTGTCATGCTCCTTGTTGTGTATATATTTAATCGCCGATTTTCTATTATGAGGAGTGATAAGTGATTGAATGTAAGATAAAAATTGATTTAGACAGCTTCATTCTTGATGCTAATTTTAGTATTCCTGATAAAGGTGTAACTGTTATTTTTGGTCCTTCAGGATCTGGCAAAACAAGTTTATTAAGAGCATTGGCGGGCCTAGAAAAGACCCGTAAGGGATTTCTAAAAATAGGCGATTCAATTTGGCAGGATAGTGAAAATTTTGTTTTAACTCATAAGCGTCAAATTGGCTATGTGTTCCAAGATACTACTTTATTTGAACACCTTAATGTTCAGGGTAACCTCGATTATGGGATTAAAAGATCGTCAAATATAGAAAAAGAATTTATAGACTCTATCCTTAATTTATTAGATATAAAAAAATTACTTAATCGATCTACAGTACAACTCTCAGGGGGTGAAAAGCAACGAGTTGCAATTGCTAGAGCTCTACTCATTAAGCCTAAAATTTTATTAATGGATGAGCCATTATCAGCGCTTGATATTAAACGTAAACAAGAAATTTTGCCCTACCTCGATGCGCTTCATAACGACTTAGATATTCCAATTATCTATGTAACCCATTCTCCTGATGAGGCCTCAAGATTGGCTGATTATTTACTACTTCTTGATCATGGAAAAGTCATCGGGTCTGGACCAATAAACAATATGCTTACTAGGTTTGACCTTCCAATGTCCCACGGCAGGGAAGCCACTTCATTGGTTGAAGCTAAAGTAATCAGCCGTGAAAAAGAATATAATCTAATGCATCTAGATTTTCCAGGAGGTAAATTTTTAGTTCCAGATAATAACTTGCCAATTGGCAGTAATGTTCGTTTGAGGGTTTCAGCGCGTGACGTAAGTCTTACAAGAGAAAAGCAGACTGACACCAGTATCTTAAATATCTTTCCAGCAATAGTTGATGAAATGTCACCTGAAGGAAAGGCTCAAATTATGGTTCGGCTTAAAATAACAGAAATCACTTTACTCACGCTGATAACAAAAAAGTCCGCTAAGATCTTAAATCTAAAAAAAGGATCAAAGGTTTTTGCGCAAGTTAAAAGTGCAGCAATACTTTCGTAACAACTTTAGCTAGTTCTTTCGGCGGCCCTTAATCTTTTAATTGGCCTTTCGTCAATGAAGACATGAATAAGCGCTGTAATTGCTGCAATAATTGCAGCCCACCACCACACCTGGTTGTATGATCCTGTTGTATCAAAAAGGTATCCGCCTAGCCATACGCCTGTGAATGAGCCAATTTGGTGATTCAAAAAAACAATACCATATAAGGTGCCCATAAATCTTAATCCAAACATCTGCGCGACTAGGCCCGAAGTAGGGGGGACTGTAGCTAGCCAAAGCAACCCGGTTGCAAAGGAGAATGCGTAGATTGTAAAAGTTGAAATTGGAATTACAAGAAATAAAACAATCACAATAGACCTTGCGCCATATATAAAAGCTAGTATCCATTTTTTTGAATAAATACCTGAAAGGTGACCCGAAACTAAAGAGCCAAAAATATTACTAAGGCCAATAATTGCTAGGCTTGCTGCAGCAATTGAGCTGTCAAAACCCTTATCCGCAAGATAAGAAGGCATATGAACTGTAATAAATGCTAGCTGAAAGCCACAAACAAAAAAACCTGCAATTAAAAGCCAATAATGAATATGTCCTGACGCCTCATTAAGGGCCTCTCTGAGGTTTTGAGAGGGCTCATTATCAACATTGCTGTTCGTTTTTTCATCGCCTTTAAATACTGGCGCGAAAAGAATCATCGACAGTGCGCCTATTGCCATTATTATTAGTGCTGTTTGCCATCCATAAGCAACTAGAAATTCTCGCGCAACAGGAATAAAAAGGAATTGTCCAGCAGAGCCTGCAGCAGTTCCAACACCTAAGGCAAGTGCTCTTTTTTCTGGACTAACCATTCTCGCCATAGCTGGAAGAATAACGCCCAGACCCGTTCCAGCAATTCCCATTCCTATAAGTATTCCAGCACCTATATGAAGACTAACAAAGCTATCTGCAGTGGCCGTCACATATAGACCTAAAGAATAAAGAATGGTCCCAACTATAACTACTCTTGCAGTTCCAAACTTATCAGCAAATGCGCCTGCAAGAGGTTGAGTTAAGCCCCAAAAAAGATTTTGCAGGGCTAACGAGAAAGCAAAGACTTCACGACCATAGCCAAAGGTTTCAGAAACTGGCTTAAGAAAAAGTCCTAGTGATGATCTAAAGCCAAAATTAATAGCCAAAAGGATGCACGCTAATGCAATTGCTAGACTTAATATTTTTTTATTTTGCATCAGATCAATATTCTTTTAACGTTGCGATAGTATAACCATAATTATTTGACGAGCCTTTATATAAGTATTAATATAGCCCACACTTGTTTTAATTAATTTTAATTAGGGAGCTATATGCGCATACTGGTTTTTCAACATGTCGACTGTGAACATCCTGGATCTTTAAGACAGTTTTTAGCTGAGGATGGAATTGAGTGGGATGCAGTTTATTTGCATCGAGGTGATAAAATCCCAAGCTTTGATAATTATGACGCGCTTTGGGTAATGGGCGGCCCAATGGATGTCTGGGATATAGAGGAAAATCCCTGGTTGGTTGATGAAAAAGAAGCAATTAGGCATTGGGTCCGAGTCTTAGGTAAACCATATTTAGGACTATGTTTAGGCCATCAGTTGCTTGCAGATGCGCTTGGAGGAACCTGCGGCCCTCAAAAAATACCTGAAATTGGCGTTCTTGAAGTTGAACTAACTGATGAGGGAAAGTCAGATCCACTTTTCAAAGGTACAGCTCATCATCAGCAATGCCTTCAATGGCACTCTGTCAGGGTGGCACAAGCTCCAGAAGGTGCTGTTATTTTAGCTAAGTCAGATGCCTGCTCTATTCAAGCAATGCGGATAGGAGTAAACGCATGGTCAATGCAATATCATGTTGAAATAGAGTCAGATACTGTCAAAAACTGGGGCGCTATCCCTGCTTATGCAGAAGCTTTAATAAATACACTTGGCCAGGGCGCATTGTCAGATCTTAAAAAAAATACTGATGAAAATATGAGTCAATGTTTGAGTTGCGCAAAACAAATTTATAAAAACTTTATGCAAGTAATGGTTTAGTTAAATTCAAGTTTTTTACATAACAAATCTATAAAAATTTTATGGAATTAAAAGTTTAGTTAAATTCAAGTTTTTTTGTGAATTATTTCACATCTATAGATAAGTAAAATAATCATATATAACAACATCTTAAAGGTAAATTCGTTCTAAATTATCATACGAATTATTTAAATAAAATAAAATGTAAATTTAATGATTGACACCGAATTTAATTCAAGGTATCTTTCCGTTTTTTAAGTGTTTTATTTTACATCCTAGCTAAGGGGAAA
Organism: Candidatus Pseudothioglobus sp. uisw_070; assembly: GCF_059512545.2. Lineage (NCBI taxonomy): Bacteria > Pseudomonadati > Pseudomonadota > Gammaproteobacteria > Pseudothioglobaceae (SeqCode) > Pseudothioglobus (SeqCode) > Candidatus Pseudothioglobus sp. uisw_070. The sequence goes on from NZ_CM183456.2 coordinate 155,299, forward strand.
CTAATGAGTGATGAAGATGATTTTGACCTAAATGACTTAGATGATAAGGAATTAGTCGAGCAGATTCAAGATGATCTTTATGACGGCCTTGACGCAGAGGTCACTGAAGGCACTGAAATTTTGCTTGCTCGGGGCTGGGACGCTAACGATGTATTAGGTGAAGCTTTGGTTGGGGGCATGAAAATTGTAGGAGTAGACTTTAGGGATGGTATTTTATTTGTACCTGAGGTTCTTAAGTGTGCTGGAGCTATGAAGGGCGGAATGGGAATACTCAGGCCTATTCTTGCAGAGTCTGCAGAAGACACTTCATTAGGCAAGTTTGTTATTGGAACCGTTAAAGGCGATATTCACGACATTGGTAAAAACTTAGTTGCTATGATGTGTGAAGGTGCTGGGTTTGAGGTTATTAATTTAGGTATCAATAATCCTGTAGAAAATTATCTTGAAGCTATTGATGAGCATGAGCCAGTAATTGTTGGTATGTCTGCCTTACTTACAACAACTATGCCTTATATGGGTGTTGTTGTTGAAGAGATGGAAAAAAGAGGGATGCGTAAAGATACTCATATAATGTGTGGTGGTGCGCCGCTGAATCAAGAATTTGCTGATGCAATTGGTGTGCCTGCATATGGCCGTGACGCTGCTAGAAGCGCTGAAATGGCTGAGGAGCATGTTCTTAGTTTGCGTAAAAAGCGTGATCATCGATAAGAAAAATAATAATAAGACTAAAAAAAGATTAGTTTTAGGCTGCGGCGCATTAGTATACGATCTACTAAGGTTAATCAAACAAAATCCATCACTCTCAGATAAAGTAAATTTGCAGTGTTTGCCGGCCAGCTGGCATAACAGCCCTCAATTAATTGCTCCTGGCGTTGAAGAATATTTGTCTGAAAATGCTCATCTTTATGAGGAAATATATATTGCGTATGCAGACTGCGGAACTGGAGGTGCGCTTGACAGAGTTTTAGAAAAGTTTGATGCAAAACGTATAGAGGGTGCACACTGCTATGAGTTTTTCGCTGGAACAGATGTTTTTGAGCAGTTATCAGAAGATGAATTAGGTACTTTTTATTTGACAGATTATCTGGTTAAAAATTTTAATAGAATCATGATTAAGGGTTTGGGGCTTGATAAGCATCCTGAGCTTTTTGAGGTTTATTTTAAGCATTATAAAAAATTAGTATATTTGGCTCAAACTGAAAATAATCAGTGGCAAAAAGATGCTCAACAGTATGCAAAAGATTTTGGTTTTGAATATGAATATCGACTTGTAGGAACCGGAAGCCTTGATGTTGTTTTTGAAGAAATTGATATCCAGCCATTGGAAATAAAAGATTAATGGAGTATGCAAAATGTTTAAAGAAGTAATTATAAAAAATCGCTGGAAATCTAGGCTGGGTAAATAATGTCATTATTAAATCTCTTTTCTTCTAAAGAAGAAAACCCAAAAGTAAGTGATCACCTTAAGGAGTTTTTAACTGATTTTTCGATTGAAGTTATGCCTCGCACTGCGGCAAAAATTGAAAGTTTTGAAGAGATACTTCCAAAAAATACAAGGGTTTATATTGCTCATATTGAAGGTGTTCCTATTGAAGAGATGGTGCAGACAGCTAAACGGGTAAGCCGCGAAGGCTTCAATGTTATGCCTCACTTTCCAGCTCGGATTATTAAAAACAAGAGTGCCTTAGAAGAGTGGATAAATATTTATCAAGGTGAGGCGGGCATTAATCAAGCGCTGCTTTTAGCTGGGGGTGTGGACAAGCCACATGGTGTGTTTGAAGATTCAATGCAGCTGGTAGAAACAGAGCTATTTGAAAAATATAATTTTAAAAACTTACACTTTGCAGGCCACCCTGAAGGCAATAAAGATATTGACAATGATGGCTCAAATAAAAATGTCGATGACGCGCTGCAATGGAAGCAAAAATTTAATGAGCGCTCAGATATTGATATCGCAATAACAACCCAGTTTTGTTTTGAAGCAGAGCCAGTAATTGAATGGGCAAACTCATTGACTAATAATGGAATAAATATACCAATTCATATTGGAGTAGCTGGACCCGCAAAACTTCAAACTTTAATTAAGTTTTCAATTGCTTGTGGAGTTGGTCCTTCATTAAAGGTACTGCAAAAAAGAGCAAAAGATGTGAAGAAACTATTACTTCCATTTGATCCAAATGACTTTTTAGAGACTTTAGCTAAACATAAAAAAGAAAATCCAAAATTTAATATCAGTCATATTCATTTTTTCCCTCTAGGCGGTATAAATACAAATGCTTCATGGATTAAAAATGCAATTAATAATTCATAGAAGGAGTAAGTAAATTGACAACAACAACACTATCCTCATTATCAAAAGAGGTAACTATTGGCTTTGGCCATCCATTTGTAATGATTGGTGAAAGAATAAATCCAACTGGCAGAAAAATTCTAGCTGCAGAAATGAAGGTTGGTGATTACTCACGTGTAGTTGCGGATGCTATTGCGCAGGTTGCTGCAGGCGCACAAATGTTAGATATAAATGCAGGCATCCCTCTTGCAGATGAGCCAGCAATTCTTGCTGAAGCAATAAGACAAGTTCAAGCCGTTGTGGACGTTCCTATTTCAATTGACTCATCAATTATTGAAGCCCTTGCATCTGGCCTAGAAGCATATCAGGGAAGAGCACTAGTAAATTCTGTCACGGGTGAAACTGAAAATTTGGAGCGAGTGCTTCCACTAGTTAAAAAGTATGGCGCAGCAGTTGTAGCGATCTCTAATGATGAAACTGGTATTAGTGAAGATCCAAACGAGCGCTTTAAGGTCGCTAAAAAGATTGTTGAACACGCTGCAGACTATGGAATTAAGCCAGAAGATGTTGTTGTTGACCCATTAGTTATGCCAATTGGCGCGATTTCTCAAGCAGGCAATCAAGTTTTTGAGTTAGTTAGGAAACTTCGCAGTGAGTTAAAAGTTAATACAACTTGCGGGGCATCAAATGTTAGTTTTGGTTTGCCACAACGAAACGGTATTAATAATGCTTTCCTTCCTATGTTAATTGCAGCAGGAATGACTTCTGCAATTGTAAACCCATTACACCCAGAGTTAGTTCAGGCAATTAGAGCTGGAGATGTTTTAACGGGTGTTGATGATGGTTGTGGAAGTTGGATTAAAGCCTATAGAGAACCAACAGCTGATGGAAGTGATGTTAGGGATGGGAGACGCCGCAGAAAACGTGCGTAACAATAATAATGACCAGTATTGAATATAGAGGATCTTGCGTTTGCGGTCAAACAAGCTATAGTGCCTTTGATTTGGCTGACGTATCCTATTGTCACTGCGTGCAGTGCCGAAAAATGACGGGTCACTATATGGCTGCATGCCAAGCCAAAAGAGATAAAATTAAAATTATTGGAAAAATTAAATGGTTTTATACTCATGAGGACTCAAGGCATGGTTTTTGTGATAATTGTGGAGCACATATGTTTTGGCAAAACGACAGTTTGTCAACTATAAGCGTAACTGCCGGTAGTTTAGAAGATGCAAAAAATTTGACTGTGAAACATAATATTTTTACTGAAGAGAAAGGGTGTTATTACACAATTAGCCCCAACGAGACCCAAATTGAGGGCTATGGTAAAAGCCATAATAGCAAGGAGTAGTATTTTGGAAGATGTCCAGCAAGTTTGCTTTACCCCGTCAGGTCGCCAATTCAAGGGTGAGGCTGGAGATACTTTGTTGCAAGTTGCTCAAGATGCAGGGGTAGCTATACGCTCATTATGTGGTGGTTATGGCCAGTGCCATCAGTGCTGGATTGAGGTTTCAGAGGGTTCACATCCTAAATTTGGTGTTGATTGTAAGCCTGAAAATGTTAGTAGAATTACCAGTCTAGAAAAACAATTAATCATCGATAATCCAAGTTACAAAGGTAAGCGACTCGCATGTCAAACTTGTATCCAAGGTGACTTAGTAATAGATGTTCCTGAAGATAGCCAAGAACATAAGGCCTATATAAGTAAAAAAAATGCTAAACAAAATTATTCTATTTCAAGTTCAATTACTCTTTTAGATTGCACGCTTGAAGAGTCAACATTGGATGAAAATCCCTCCGCCTCAGAAAACCTATTGGCGCAACTTGAAAAGCAAGGTGTCCAGGCAAGTATTGACTTCAACCTATTAAGAGGTTTGCAGCCTTTAATTCATGAAACTAAGGGAAATCTTACTGTTGCAGTTAGGGATAAAAATCAAATTGTTGCAGCATATCCCCAAGGGATTCATCAAGTATTTGGAGGTGCAATCGATATTGGTTCCACTACTTTAGCACTTTATGTTTATGATTTGAAAGACGGTAAGTTGGTTTTTGAGTCTTCTGCAATGAACCCACAGATTCGATTTGGCGAAGACTTGATGAGTAGGGTTTCATATGTAATGATGAATAAGGGTGGTGATGAGAAATTGACTGCTGCAGTAAGAAATAAGATTACAGAGATGCTGCATGAGGCTTGTGAAAATCTAGAGATTGAGTGGGATAAATTATTGGAGGTTGTGCTAGTTGGTAACCCAATTATGCACCACATATTTTTTGGAATTTCGCCTGTAGAACTTGGTCAGGCTCCATTTACATTATCAATAAGAAGTTGGCTTGATGTTGACGCAAAAGACTTGGGTTTTGATTTGCATCCTAAAACACGACTATCATTTTTACCGTTAATTGCGGGTCATGTTGGAGCTGATACTGCTGCAGCTTATCTTAGTCAAATGGACACAATGCACTCTGAAACTACCTTGCTGGTTGATATTGGAACCAATGCAGAAATTATGCTTGCTAAAGATGGGCGGGTATATGCTACATCTTCTCCAACTGGTCCTGCGTTTGAGGGCGCTGAAATTAGCTCTGGAGTGAGGGCGACCTACGGGGCAATCGAAAGAGTTAGGATAGATAAAGATACTCTGAAGGTTCGATTTAAAGTAATTGGATGTGATGCTTGGTCAGATGAGCCAGACTATGAAATGCTTAAAATGCAGGCCGTTGGCATATGTGGAAGTGGAATTATTGAAGCTATTGTAGCGCTTGCTGAGGCAGGTATTATTGATCAAAGTGGACTTTTTGTTGAATCAATTGCGCCTGAGCTTTTCTCAAAGAAAGGAAATACATCTCGTTTTTTATTAGTTGAGCAAGGAGATAAATCGATTTATGTAGAACAAGTTGATATTCGCTCAATTCAATTGGCTAAGGCCGCATTATCTGCTGGCGTTTCTATACTGATGGATTATCTTGAGTGCACTGAGTTTGATAAAGTATTGTTAGCAGGGGCTTTTGGCGCTCACTTAGATGCCAGATATGTTGCTCTTTTGGATATCATTCCAACCTCAACTGCAGAAAAGATTATTTCAGTAGGTAATGCAGCTGGTGTTGGTGCTAGCGCGGCATTATTAGACGTTAAAAAGCGAAAAATAATTATTGATGCAGTAGACAAAGTTGTTAAAATTGAAACTGCTACTGAGCCAAAATTCCAAGAGTATTTTGTTGATGCAATGAAGTTCACTGTATCACCAGTAAAACAACAGCAAACCAAAAAAGTTAGACGCCGCAAAAGAGCGCCTTAGTTATAAATTAGGAGAAATTGTAATGGCTAGAGAAAGAAGAAGACGTAGAGGAGGTGCAGATGATTCTGATGCACAAGATGCAGTTAAAGCGCCTGCGTATATAAAAAGAAAAATTCCCCACTACAGTATTCTTAGTGATGATGACCTTAGTATTATTGAAGACAATGCCGATACTATCTTAGAAGAGATTGGAATCGTATTTTCTGAAGACCAAGAGGCACTTGATATACTTGAAAAAGCTGGTGCTAGTGTTGATGGTGAAAGAGTTAGATTTCCAAAAGGAATGTGCCGCAAATTAATACAAGATAATGCTCCAAAGCAGTTTACTCAATTCGCTCGTAATCCTGAGAGAAATGTTGAAATTGGCGGTGATAATATGGTTTTAGTTCCTGCTTATGGCCCTCCATTTGTTCATGATCTTGATGAGGGTCGACGCTATGCAACAATAGAAGATTTTAGGAACTTTATAAAGCTTGCGTATATGTCAGATAATATTCACCACTCTGGCGGAACTATTTGTGAGCCAGTAGACTTGCCAGTTAATAAGCGTCACTTTGATATGGTTTATAGTCATATGAAGTACTCAGACAAAGCCTTTATGGGCTCTGTTACTTCAGCTGAGAGAGCTCAGGACACCGTTGATATGGTTAAAATATTATTTGGTGATGATTTTGTTGATAAAAATTGTGTACTTATAAGTTTAATTAATGCAAGCTCACCAATGTCGTTTGATGCCACTATGCTTGGAGCACTTAAAGTCTATGCAAAAAATAATCAGGCAACAATTGTAACCCCGTTTATTGTTGCTGGAGCGATGGCTCCAACAACTGCAGTAGGTGTTGCAGCTCAAAGTCTTGCTGAAGGGCTAGCAGGCATGGCATTTGCTCAACTCATCAGGCCCGGCACACCTGTTATTTATGGTAATTTTGTAACTGCAATGTCTATGAAATCTGGCGCTCCAACTTTTGGAACTCCTGAGGCTGCGCATATGATGAATATTTCCGGTGCTTTAGCCAGAAGACTTGGCGTTCCATTTAGGAGTGGCGGTGGCTTTAATGGCGCCAAGATGCCTGATGCTCAAGCAGGCTATGAGGCTGCTAATACAATGCAAGCTACTCTAAATGCAAGTGTCAATTTTAATTTACACACTGCTGGCTGGCTGGAAGGTGGATTATGTATGAGCTATGAGAAATTCATAATGGATGCTGATCAAGCAGGCATGATGAGAGTATCAGCAGAGGGGATTGATATGAGCGAAAATGGTCAAGCAATGGATGCAATTCGTGAAATTGGAGCTATGTCAGATGATGTGCCCAAGCATTTTCTAGGGTGTGAGCACACTAAAAAGAATTTCAAGAGCGCTTTTTATATGTCAGATGTTCTTGATGATAATAGTTTTGAGCAGTGGGCTCAAGATGGCTCAAGAGACACAGCAATGATTGCAAATGGTATATACAAAAAAATGTTATCTGAGTATGAATTGCCCCCGCTTGATGCAGCTATAGATGAAGCTTTATTAAAATATATGAAAGATCGTAAGGATAGTTTTGAAGATTCAAATATTTAATAATTTTAATTTTCATATTTATTATAATTCAAGCAGTTATGAATTTAATTATTAAAGTGTGATTGATTTTGTAAGATAATGTTCCAACTATTATATATATAAAACTAAAGAGCTATTTGCACTTGAAAATTACAGGTGTCATTGTTCTTTATTTTTTACTTTCGTGAGTATTTAGGAGAAAAAATGAGCGAGTATAAAACAGATATTGATATTGCTAGAGAAGTGACCGGTGAACACATTAATGACATTGGTGCAAAACTCAATATTGATCAAGCTGACTTGGTGCCTTTTGGGCATGACAAGGCTAAGATTTCATGGAGCGCTATAGACGCGGTCCAAAAGAATAAAAATGGCAAACTCATTCTGGTTACTGCTGTAACGCCTACGCCAGCTGGCGAGGGTAAGACAACTACTTCTGTTGGTCTCACAGATGGCCTTAATAAGATTGGTAAACAAACAACAGTTTGCCTACGTGAGCCAAGTTTAGGACCATGTTTTGGTATGAAAGGTGGAGCCGCTGGTGGTGGTTATGCTCAAGTAATTCCAATGGAAGATATTAATCTTCATTTTACGGGTGACTTTCATGCAATTACTTCAGCGCATAGCTTACTTTCTGCAATGATTGATAATCATATTTACTGGGGAAATTCAACAAATATAGATAGCAGAAAAGTAGTATTTCGTCGTGTTGTTGACATGAATGATCGCTCTCTAAGAACAATTACCTCTTCTTTGGGCGGTTCTACAAATGGTTATCCGCGTGAAGATGGTTTTGATATTACTGTTGCTTCTGAAGTCATGGCTATTTTTTGTCTGTCACAAAACTTGACAGAGCTTGAAGAAAAATTGGGAAATATCATAATCGCCTATACTCGTGATTTAACGCCAGTAAGGGCAAAACAAATTAATGCTCATCATGCAATGACAGTTCTACTAAAGGATGCATTTAGACCAAATTTAGTTCAAACTTTAGAGGGCAATCCTGCGCTGATTCATGGTGGTCCGTTTGCAAATATAGCTCATGGCTGTAATTCAGTTATTGCTACAAAGACAGCGCTTAAATTATCAGATTATGTTGTAACAGAAGCTGGATTTGGAGCTGATTTAGGTGCAGAAAAATTCTTTGATATTAAATGCCGCAAAGCAGGACTTGCACCAGATGCTGTTGTTTTAGTTGCAACAATTAGGGCTTTAAAGCATCAAGGCGGCGTCGCTAAAGCAGATTTAAATAATGAAAATACCACCGCGCTTGGTCAAGGTTGCGTGAATCTTGGAAGACATATTCGTAACCTGAGTCAGTTTGGAGTCCCACTTGTCGTTGGCATTAATAAATTTGTATCGGATACTGAGGCTGAATTTCAAGTAATCAGAGATTATTGTGAGCAGTTTAATGTTGAAGTGAGTGTTACAAGTCACTGGGAACATGGCGGTGAAGGTGCAATTGACCTAGCAGAAAAGGTAGTTAAACTAGCTGACTCGGGCACTGCGCAATTCAAAACATTGTATGATGATGAGCTATCCCTATTGGAGAAAGTAGAAACTATTGCCAAAAAACTCTATGGTGCAGATGAGGTTTTAGCGGATAAAGTTATTAGGGCTGAACTTACTAGGTATCAAGATAACGGTTTTGGTCATTTACCAGTTTGTATCGCTAAAACACAGTATAGTTTTTCTACCGACCCTCAATTATTAGGCGCTCCAACTGGACACTCAATGTCGATTCGAGAAGTTAGGCTTTCAGCAGGCGCTGAGTTTGTTGTAGTGGTTTGTGGTGCAATTATGACTATGCCAGGATTGCCAAGAGTTCCTGCAGCAGATAAGATTAAGTTGGATGAACATGGACTAGTCCAAGGCCTTTTTTAAGCTATGACTATTAGTGATACAGTTGATTATGACATTCATAGGGTTGAAAATTCGACCCTTGAAGAGTCTAGTGACTGCATTGCTATTGAAGAGCCACTAGAGATTGCTATTCGTTATTTCAAGAATAATGAATGGATTGTAGACCCACTTATGGTAACCATGAGAACGCCAGGGGATGATGAAGCTTTGGTTAGTGGACTGCTGTTTTCTGAGGGCATTATTCAAGATAAGGATGCTATTGATACGATTGATGTAAATGGTGAAAATAAGGGAAAATATGATGTTGATAACTCACTAATTGTCACTTTATCAAAAGGCAATCAGTTAGATTTGAAAAACTTACAGCGTCACTTTATGGTTAATTCTAGTTGTGGAGTTTGTGGGAAAGGTACTTTGAATGCCATTGAAATTGCCTATGAGCCAAATATTGATAAAGCTGGTCCAATTGTAAGTATTGATTTGATTACAGAACTGCCTAATATATTAAGAGCGAGACAAGAACAATTTGCTAATACTGGAGGAGTTCATGCCAGTGCACTATTGACTGAGGGCGGAAAAGTACTCCATTTAGCAGAGGATGTGGGTAGACATAATGCGCTCGATAAATTGATAGGCCACGTAAGGTGCAATGATATGCTGAGACCGATTGAGCAATTTGTTATGTGTTCTGGTCGACTAGGATTTGACATCATACAAAAAGCAGTAATGTCTAGAATAGGAATGATCGTTGGTATCGGAGCTCCAACTTCATTAGCACTTGATTTAGCGAAAAAATTTGATATTACTTTGATAGGTTTCATCAAAAAAAATAAATATAATATATATACTGGCGCTTGGCGCATTAGTTAAAGATCTTAGGAGATTAAATGTCTAGAAATATCAGTTTATTGTCAGGAAAAAAAGATGACAAAAATAGTTTGTTCGGAAAGATTTCGGTCAGTCCAACAGATGCTAGTGATTCGGAGCTTGCAGCTGAATATAATTTAGGTGTCTCTACGGTGCACAGTACTAAGAGCTTCTATGACTTTCTTAATGAAGACTTTAAAAGTAAAAAAGCCTATGTATGTTCTGGAAGTGCTTGTCTTTGTAGGGGCACCCAAGATGTTGTTTCTGATAAGCTGAATCAAAAATTTGGAGAAGAGAATGTTGGTGAGATGATTTGTCTTGGAAGGTGTTATGAAAATAGTGCATTTAACTATAACGGTGAAAACTATTCAGGCGATGACATCAATAAATTAGATCAAATCATTGCTGGAAAGCATACTAGCCCTGCTTACACAATGAAATCATTTTCAAATACTCCATTCTTAGTAGAAGAGAGTGTTTTCTCTACTTATGATGATTTTAAAGATTTACTTGAAGTCTGTTTTGCAACTGATAAAGACGATTTAATAGCGTCTTTAAAAGATTCGGGACTTCGCGGGCGAGGAGGAGCAGGATTTCCAACTGGAATGAAATGGGAGTTTTGTAAAGATCAAGAAGTTTCAACGAAGTATGTTGTGTGTAATGCTGATGAAGGCGATCCTGGAGCATTTTCTGATAGATATTTGATGGAAGAGCAGCCACTTAAAGTTTTGTTTGGTATGGTAATTTGCGCTTATATCATTGGTTCAAAACAAGGTTTTTTGTACATTCGGGGTGAGTATCCTGAGTCCATTACTATTACGAATGACTCATTAGCAAAGCTTCGTGAACTAGGGCTCCTTGGGGATAATATTTTAGGCACTGGTTTTGACTTTGATATGAATGTTATTGAGGGTCAAGGCGCTTATATTTGTGGTGAAGAAACTGCATTAATAGCATCTATTGAAGGGCGACGTGCAGAAGTTGATGTACGACCTCCTTTTCCAGTTGTAGAGGGTTTATACAAAAAACCAACTGTAGTTAATAATGTTGAAAGCCTAGCTGCGGTTGCTGCAATATTTAAACTTGGAAGTGAGGCTTACAAAAGTATTGGAAACGGCAGATCATTAGGGACTAAATTAATTTCTTTAGATGGTTATTTCAATAATCCAGGTCTCTATGAGGTTGATTTGGGAACCTCAATTAGTTTTATTATTGATGAGATTGGTGGTGGTTTCAATGATGATATCAAAGCTCTGCAGATTGGCGGTCCTTTAGGCGGGATTGTTCCAGTTGATATTTTAAAAACACTAACATTAGATTTTGAAGCTTTCTCTGAGGGTGGATTTTTACTTGGACATGCTAGTTTTGTATGTATTCCTAAGTCATTTTCGGCAGTTGAGTATGCGAAACACTTGTTTGCTTTTACTGCGCATGAGTCATGCGGCAAATGCTTTCCTTGTAGATTAGGCTCTGTTCGCGGCAAAGAAATGCTAGAATCAGCTATTGAAGGTAAACAAAAATTTTCTGAAGAATTGATTTATGATTTATTAGAGACAATGGAAGTAGGGTCGTTATGCGCATTAGGCGGCGGTCTTCCTCTTGCAATTAAAAATTTACTCGAGCACTGCGGTGACGAGTTTCAACCTATGATGGAGAAGTAGTATGTCAGAAAACCCGCAAGGTGTATTTATTGATGATGTTGAGTTCCCGTTTGATGACTCATCATCTATTTTAGCTTTTACTGATAAGGCTCTTGGAGATAAGATTATTCCAACCCTTTGTAATGATGACAATCTTCAACCTTATGGAGCTTGCAGGGTTTGTTCTGTTGAGGTTCAGCAATCAGAAGATGGGCCAAAGAGAACAGTAGCATCATGTCATACGCCGATTGTTCCAGGTATGCGAATTCATACAAATTCTACTAGTATTAAAAAACTGCGTAAGAATATTGTTGAGCTAGTTTTAAGTGATCATCCGCCTGATTGTCTGACTTGTGAAGTCAATGGTAATTGTGAATTACAAGACGTAGCGGCAAGTGTAGGTGTTCGACAAATACGTTATGCAAAAGGTGAAAACCATTGTGATCGTGAAAAAGACTTGTCTCATGCTTATATGAGAATGGATCTGTCGAAATGTATTAACTGTTCAAGATGTGTGCGTGCTTGTGATGAAGTTCAAGGTCAATTTACGTTGACGATGACAGGAAGAGGTTTTGAGTCTCGTATTACAACAGATAATGATATGCTCTTTGGAGACTCTTCATGCGTCTCTTGTGGCGCCTGTGCACAAACTTGTCCAACATCAGCAATATCTGATGTATTTCAGTCAAAATCAGTTGAAGCTGACAAAACAGTTAGAACGACATGCTCATACTGTGGAGTAGGTTGTAATCTAGAAGTTGCTGTAAAAAATGATGAAGTGTTATCAATCCGAGCACCTCAAGATGCTGTTAATGCAGGACATACCTGCTTAAAGGGGCGTTATGCATTTAAATTTTATAACCACGAAGATAGGCTAACATCACCACTTATTAGAAAAAATGGAGAGTTGGCTCCTTGTTCTTGGGATGAAGCTTTAGATTTTATTAAAGACAAATTTGAATCAATCAAAGAGAATCATGGTCCAGATGCAATAGCTGGTATTTCTTCTGCACGCTGTACTAATGAAGAAAACTATATGTTTCAAAAAATGATTCGTCAAATAGTTGGCACTAATAATATTGACTGTTGTGCCCGTGTTTGCCATTCACCTACTGCCTGGGGAATGCAACAAAGTTTTGGAACAGGTGCTGGTACTAATTCAACTGCTGATATTCCTTTAGCCGATTGCATGATGGTTATTGGTGCAAATCCAACTTCTGCGCATCCTGTAACTGGCGCAAAAATTAAGCAGCAAGCCATGTCTGGAGCAACACTTATTGTTATTGACCCAATTCGTACTGAATTGGCTAGGATGGCTGATCACCACTTACAGCTTAAACCTGGAACAAATGTTGCGGTATTAAATATGTTTCAGCATTTCATTGTAGAGGCTGATCTTCTAGACCAAGAATTTATTAAAGAACGATGTGAGGGCGGTGAAGAGTTTATTGAACAAATTAAAAATCTTGATGTGGACACAATGGCTGAAATTAGTGGTCTTGATAAAGATGATGTTAAAGCAGCAGCGATTGCATATGCCTCTGCAAAAAATGCTATGGAGTTTCATGGCCTAGGTGTAACTGAGCATTCTCAGGGTACAAAAACAGTTATGTTAATTTCAAATCTGGCAATGATGACAGGTAATCTTGGTCGTCCTGGTGTGGGTGTTAACCCACTTCGTGGCCAGAATAACGTTCAAGGTGCTGCAGATATGGGCTGCCAACCTCATCATGGTCCAGGATACTTATGGATGGATCAAAAAGAAGTTCAAGATTTCTATGAAGATAAGTTAGGACTTCCTTCGCCAACAACTCAAGGTAGAAAGATTCCAGAAATGTTTGATGGTGCAGTAGATGGATCCCTTAAAGCGCTATGGATTTTTGCTGAAGATGTTGTTCAAACAGACCCAAATACACATCATGTTGTTAAGGCTATGCAAGGCCTTGACTTGCTTGTTGTGCAAGAAATCTTTATGAGTGAAACTGCCAAAATGGCTGACGTAGTTCTACCAGGAACAACTTTTCTTGAAAAGAGTGGTACATTTACAAATACTGAAAGACGAATTCAGCAAGTAAATGCTGCAGTTAAGCCACTTCCTGGAACAAAAACAGATGGCCAGATTATTGTAGAAATGATGCGTAAATTGGGCTTTGAACAGCCTGATTTCAATGCTGAGCTTGTTTTGAAAGAAATAGCCAGTGTGGTTTCATTTTTTGAGGGCGTAACTTGGGAGGGTTTGCGCGCAAGCCCAATGGGCTTACAGTGGCCTGTTAATAAAAAAGGCGAAGACACTCAAATACTCCATATTGGTGAATTTAAGCGAGGCAAGGGTAAGTTTCACTATCATGATTGGAAGGAAAGTGAAGAACTTACTAAGCACAAGAATGAGTATCCATTTATTCTTACTACTAGTCGTGAACTTCAACATTACAACTGCGCAACTATGACAAGGCGAACATCAAACGTAAAAATCTTGACGAAAGATGTAATTATGCTAAACCCAAAAGACGCAAGGGCGAAAGATCTTATAACTGGTGATCGCGCAACTTTGAAGTCTGATAGAGGTGAAATTACTCTTGATGTTGAGGTTACTGATCGTGTGAAAAAAGGAGTCATAAGAACTACTTTTCATTTTCCTGAAGTGTTAATTAATGAGGTAACAAGTGCAGTTACTGATGAAGAGACTAAGTGTCCAGAATACAAGATTGTAGCTGTAGACGTTTTAAAAGCTTCTTAGTAGGTTAAATAAAGTGAGTCTTTATGGGCTCACTTTAAAAAAAATTAATAGCGTCTTTCTAGCTTACTTTTTTGTAATATCCGCCCTGCGATTTCTTCAATCGAGATGTGGCTTGTATCTATAAAGGGTACATTATTTTGAACATACATATCTTCCGCTCTTCTAACTTCCTTTTGACACTGTTCAATTGATGCATAGCCACTATTAGACCTCCTTTCACCCCTTATATTCTGAAGTCGAACTGGATTGATACTTAACCCATAAAGCTTGTTTTTAAATGGTTTTAAAACACTTGGAAGTTTAACTGAATCTAAGTCCTCATCTATTAATGGATAATTAGCAGCATATATTCCATATTGAAGCGCTAAAAAAAGACATGTGGGCGTCTTACCTGATCTTGATACTCCAGTAAGAATTATATCTGCATGATCATAATTTTTAGTAGATAACCCATCATCGTTATTGAGTGCAAAATTTATACTATCAATTCGACCCGAGTATGTATTTTTATTTCCTACTCCATGAGAAAGTCCCATTTCATGAGATGATTTAGTCTCTAGAGTATCTTCCATTTTTGAAATAAAAGTTTCAAAAAAATCAAAAATAATCCCCCCACTATTTTCAAGTAGATGAGCATATTCAGCTGATACTTGGGTACTGAAAATAAGGGCAGGCTCACCATCATCTTCTGAGGCTTCTTTAATTAATAAGGCAGCTGTCTGAGCTTTTTTTTGCGTATCTATAAATGCTAGATTAACCCTTTTAAAGTTTATTTCAGGGAATTGTGTAAGAAGACTGTTACCAAGTGCTTCAGCTGTAATACCCGTTCTATCTGAAATAAAAAATACAGTTCTCATATTAATGTTTTAAAGCTTGCCAAGCTTATTCCAAGTTTCAACAACAGTATCAGGGTTTAGTGAGATGCTAGTTATCTCTTGTTTTAGTAGCCACTCTGCAAAATCAATATGATCTGAAGGTCCTTGACCACATATGCCAATATATTTGCCCTGACGATGACACGCCTCAACGGCAATGGTAATCAATTTTTTAACTGCATCATTTCTTTCATCAAATCCTTCAGCTATTAGGCCGGAGTCTCTATCCATCCCAAGTGTTAATTGTGTTAAATCATTTGAACCAATAGAGAAGCCATCAAAATATTGTAAAAAATCTTCAGCGATAATGGCGTTTGATGGAAGTTCACACATCATGATTATTCTTAAACCATCTTTTCCTCGCTCTAACCCATTCTCTTTTAAGAGTTCAATTACTTTTGAAGCTTCAGAGGTCGTTCGAACGAAAGGAATCATTATTTCAACATTTTTAAAACCCATCTCATTTCTAACATTTTTAATTGCAAGACATTCTAATTCAAAGCATTCTCTAAAATCTTCAGAGATATATCTTGATGCACCACGAAAGCCAATCATTGGGTTTTCTTCATGTGGCTCATATAGCTCACCTGCAAATAAATTTGAATATTCATTAGATTTAAAATCAGACATTCTAATGATTACTGGCGATTTGGAAAAGCTTGCAGCAATTGTTGAAATTCCTTCCGTTAATTTTTGAATATAAAAATCTATAGGAGACTTATAGCAAGAGGTTCTTTTTTGAATTTCATCTTTAAGATCTTTTGGAAGGCTATCAAATTCAAGTAAAGCTTTAGGATGAATACCAATTGTATTATTTATAATAAATTCGAGTCTAGCAAGGCCCACTCCAGCATTTGGAATACTTGAAAAATCATATGCCCTAGAGGGGTTTCCCACATTCATCATAATTTTGACAGGAATTTCAGGCAGGTTGCTTACTTCAGAAAATGTATGCTCAAATTTTAAAGTCCCTTGATAAACTTTTCCTGTATCCCCTTCAGCGCAAGATGCAGTAATTACCTCAGAGTCTTTAAGTATTTCAGTTGCATTCCCTGTACCAACAATTGCCGGCACCCCAAGCTCTCTAGCTATAATTGCTGCATGACATGTTCTGCCGCCGCGGTTTGTAATAATTGCAGATGCTAGTTTCATAACAGGCTCCCAGTCTGGGTCCGTCATATCAGTTACTAGAACATCACCCTTACTCACCAAATCCATTTCTGATAAGCTGTTAATTGTTCTGATTTGACCGGTTCCAATTTTTTGACCAATCGCGCGACCTTCTATAAGAATTTCAGAGGTTTCAAGAAGCTTATAGCGCTCAATTTTCTGAGAACTTTGTCGACTTTTAACAGTTTCAGGCCTTGCTTGAACAATATAGATTTTGCCATCAGATCCATCAAGAGCCCACTCAATATCCATTGCTCTTCCATAATGCGCCTCAATTTTCATTGCATATTCAGCAAGTTCTTCAATTTGAGCATCATTTAAACTAAATCTTAGGCGCTCTTGAGCTTCAACTTCAGTGGTTGTGACTGGTGAGCTTGATTTTGCATCTGAATAAATCATTTTTATTGACTTAGAGCCAAGACTTCTAGACAAAATTGCTGGCTTCCCTGATTTTAGTGTTGGTTTATGAACATAAAATTCATCTGGGTTTACAGAGCCCTGAACGACAGTTTCGCCTAGACCATAAGCAGAGGTAATAAAAACAACTTCGTCAAATCCAGACTCAGTGTCTAGAGTAAACATTACTCCACTTGCTCCAATATCACTTCTAACCATTTGTTGGACTCCAGCAGAAAGAGATACCATTTCATGTTCAAAACCCTGATGAACTCTATAGGAAATGGCTCTATCGTTATAGAGTGATGCAAATACTCTTTTAATAGAACTCAAAATATCATCAATACCGCTAACATTCAGATAAGTTTCTTGTTGACCAGCAAAAGATGCTTCAGGTAAGTCCTCTGCAGTTGCTGATGAACGAACTGCAAAGGTTACAGATGGACCATATTTTTCAGTTAATTTTTGGTAACTTTCAACAATAGATTTATGAAGGTCATCGGGAAATGGCGCGTCTTCAACCCACTGACGAATTAATGCTCCAGTTTTGGTGAGCTCTTTAATGTCAGTAATATCTAGCGAAACTAGAAGTTCATTGATTTGAGTTTTTAAATGTGAATGACTTAAGAAAGATTCAAATGCCTCAGCTGTTGTTGCAAAGCCCCCAGGAACTCGAACACCTTGAGAACTCAGCCCACTAATCATTTCACCTAAAGAAGCATTTTTACCTCCAACCTTTTCAACATCAGACATGCCAACATCATCAAGCCAGACTATATTTTCAAACATTAAGGTCCTTTTATATTATTTATTAACTCAAGATTTGATGAAGTAGCATTCATTTTGACACAAAATGTAATACAAGAGTTTTTCATCAAAAGTATAATTTTAATACATTAAAAATGAAGTGAATTATAGATTGTAAAGTATTTCATAATTTGATAATGATACTATATTGCAATTGAATATTATTCCTACTATTTGCTTTTATATGGGCTTTTTGACGATAGAAAAGTACAAAAAAAATGTATAATTTATGGTTCACAATATTTTCAGGGGTTTAAATAATGGCGACACAAATTGAATTAGCAAATGCTATCCGAGCCTTGAGCATGGATGCTGTGCAAAAAGCAAACTCTGGGCACCCTGGCGCCCCAATGGGAATGGCTGATATTGCAGAAGTTTTATGGAATAAACATTTAAAGTTTAATCCATCGAACTCAAGTTGGTCAAACAGAGATCGATTTGTTCTATCAAATGGCCATGGATCAATGCTTATCTATTCTTTACTGCATTTGACTGGGTTCGATTTAAGTATCAATGATCTAAAAGATTTTCGTCAACTTCATTCTAAAACACCTGGACATCCAGAATATGGTTATGCTGATGGAGTTGAGACAACGACAGGCCCATTAGGTCAAGGTATTTGTAATGCAGTAGGCATGGCAATTGCGGAGCGAACTCTTGCTGCACAGTTTAATAAGCCAGGCCATTCTATTGTAGATCATCATACGTATGCTTTTATGGGCGATGGTTGTCTTATGGAGGGGCTGTCGCATGAATCTTGCGCAATGGCTGGGACTCTTGGCCTGGGAAAACTAATAGCGTTCTGGGATGACAATGATATTTCAATCGATGGACATATTGGTGATTGGATGGAAAAAGGTGTCTCTGGTCGCTTCAAATCTTACAATTGGCATGTTATATCTGATGTTGATGGCCATGATCCTGAAGCTATCAATGCTGCTATAGTTGAAGCTAAAGCAATGAATGATAGGCCAACCTTAATATGCACTCGAACAGTGATTGGTTTTGGCTCTCCTAACCTAGCAGGCTCTCATAACTGTCATGGCGCACCCTTAGGTGATGAGGAAATTGCAAAAACACGAGAAAAACTTGGTTGGAATTATGGGCCATTCGAAATTCCTGAAGAGATTTATGAGGGCTGGGATCATAAGATTGAAGGCGCTGAAGTAGAAGATGAATGGAATGAAAAATTTAAAGCTTATAGTGTTAGCTTTCCAAGTGAAGCTGCTGAATTTCTGCGCCGAATTTCTGGAAGCTTGCCAGATAATTTTGACTCTAAAATGGACGACTTTATTGCTAAGACGCAGCAAGATATGCCCAATATAGCATCACGTAAAGCCTCCCAAAATACAATCGAAGCAATGGGCCCCATAGTTCCTGAATTATTTGGTGGATCTGCAGATTTAACTGGTTCAAATTTGACAAATTGGTCTGGAAGCGTTGTAGTTAACTCTGAAAATGCAGATGGAAACTATATCTCCTGGGGAGTTCGTGAGTTTGGTATGGCTGCAATGATGAATGGCATGGTTTTGCATGGTGGCTTTAAGGTTTATGGTGCAACATTTCTTATGTTCATGGAATATATGAGAAATGCTCTTCGAATGTCTGCAATGATGAAGATTGGAACAATTTTTGTATATACCCATGATTCAATTGGTCTTGGTGAAGATGGTCCAACTCATCAGGCTGTTGAGCAGATAGCTACTATGAGAGTCATACCTAACTTTCAAACGTGGCGAGCATGTGATGCCATTGAGTCCGCAGTATCATGGAAAATAGCTATGTTAAGAGGTGATGCACCTACTGCATTAATTTTCTCTAGACAAAACTTGACCCCAATGGAGCGAACCATTGAGCAAGTGAGTAATATTGAGAAAGGTGGATATGTGCTTAAAGATTGTAGTGGCGATGCTGACATAATTTTAATTGCTACTGGCTCAGAAGTTTCATTGGCAGTTGATGCTGCAACAATGATGAGCGATAAGAGGGTTCGTGTTGTATCAATGCCATCCACAAATGCGTTTGATGAGCAAGATCAAGGATACAGGGATTCAGTATTATCGCCTGGAGTTAAGCGCGTTGCTATAGAAGCCGGTGTCGCGGAGTCATGGTATAAGTATGTAGGTCTTGAGGGAGGGATAGTGTCAATGACCACATATGGTGAATCAGCCCCCGCTGGAGAACTATTTAAACATTTTGGGTTTACAGTGGATAACGTAATTTCCACTGTTAACAAAGTTTTAAGTTAATTTTTTTAATAGGAGTTTAAGATGACAATAAAAGTTGGAATTAATGGTTTTGGCCGAATTGGTAGAATGGTTTTTCGTGCAATCGATAAGGATTTTGATAATTTAGAAGTAGTTGGAATTAATGACTTATTAGATAATGATTATCTATCTTATATGCTGAAATATGATTCAGTACATGGAAGGTTTGGTAAAGATGTCACAGTAGAAGGAAATAATTTTGTCATTGATGGAAAAAAGATTCGTTTAACTGCTGAGCGTAATCCTGCAGATTTAAAGTGGGGAGATGTTGATGCAGATTTAGTTATTGACTGTACCGGTTTTTTCTTAACAGAAGAGGGCTGCCAGGCGCATATAGATGCAGGTGCTAAAAAAGTAATACAGTCAGCCCCTTCTAAAGATCACACACCAATGTTTGTATATGGTGTTAATCACGACTCCTATGATGGTCAGTCGATAATATCAGCTGCTTCATGTACTACAAATTGCTTAGCTCCAATTGCTAAAGTGCTTAATGATGAATGGGGCATTAAGCGTGGCTTGATGACTACAGTTCATGCAGCAACAGCGACTCAAAAAGCTGTTGATAGCCCTTCTTTGAAAGACTGGCGTGGTGGCCGAGGTATATTAGAAAATATTATTCCATCATCAACAGGAGCAGCAAAAGCGGTTGGTAAAGTTCTGCCTGAACTTAATGGTAAATTAACTGGAATGGCTTTTAGAGTGCCCACTTCTGATGTTTCAGTTGTTGACTTAACTGCTGAGTTGAATGATGAGTCTGATTATGAGGCAATTTGCGCGGCAATGAAGTCAGCTTCTCAGGGCCCAATGAAAGGTGTTCTAGGCTATACAGATGAAAAAGTTGTTTCGACAGACTTTGTTGGAAGTACTTTTGCCTCAATATTTGATGCAGAGGCAGGCATGTCAATGGACTCTACATTTGTTAAAATAGTCTCTTGGTATGATAATGAGTATAGTTATACATGCAACTTGTTGCGTTTAGCTGGACACGTTTCACAATAGTTTTAATTTGACTTGGGGGGTTTGATGAATTTACTTAAGATGACTGATCTTGATTTAAGCGGAAAGAGAGTTTTAATTAGGCAAGATTTAAATGTCCCAATAAAAAATGGTGAGGTAACCAGTGATAAGCGTATTTTAGCCTCATTGCCTACTATTACTCACGTACTTAAAGCTGGCGCTAAGGTTATGATAATGTCACACCTTGGAAGACCAGATGCTGGTGAGTTTGATGAAAAATATTCACTTAAACCAGTAGCTAAACATCTTTCTGATTTACTAGGCCAGCAAGTCATTCTTGAATCAAACTGGCTTGATGGCGTAGAGATGAATTTTGGTGAAGTTGTTCTTTGTGAAAATGTCAGATTTAATGTAGGTGAAAAAGAAAACGATGAGGCCTTGTCAAGACAAATGGCATCTTTATGCGATGTTTGTGTGCAAGATGCTTTTGGGACTGCACATAGAGCCCATGCCTCAACCTATGGCGTTGCTGAGTTCGCACCAATTGCCTGCGCGGGACCCCTTTTGGTTGGTGAGCTTGAGGCTCTTGGTAAAGCACTTGAAAACCCAAAAAGACCAATGGTTGCTATTGTTGGAGGATCAAAAGTTTCAACTAAACTAACTGTTCTAGATGCACTTTCTAAAATTGTTGATCAGTTAGTGGTTGGTGGAGGTATTGCTAATACATTCATTGCGGCTCAAGGCTATAGTGTTGGTCAGTCTCTTTGTGAGCATGATCTTATTCCTACAGCCCAAGCATTAATGGAACATTGTCAAATCCCTATCCCAGGTGATGTAGTATGCGGTAAAGAATTCTCTGAGTTTGCAACTGCAGAAAGTAAAAATTCAAGCAGTGTTGCTTCTGACGACATGATTTTTGATATTGGCCCTAATTCTATTGAAGAGTTATGTGAGATTATGAAAAATGCAGGAACAATAGTTTGGAATGGGCCTGTAGGCGTATTTGAATTTGAGCAGTTTGCAAATGGTACTGAGAAAATAGCGCATGCAATTGCAGATTCAGATGCCTTTTCGATTGCTGGTGGCGGCGATACCTTGGCAGCAGTAAGTAAATTTAATATCGAAGATAAAATATCCTACATCTCAACTGGTGGAGGTGCATTTTTAGAATTTCTAGAAGGAAAGAAACTCCCAGTTGTTGAAGTGTTAGAGAAAAGAATGCAGGAGCAAAATAATCAATAGAAGAACAAAAATTTTAGCCACTCTTGGACCATCAACCGATGACCCTGAGGTTTTAAAAGGAATTTTAGATGCTGGCGTAAACGTTATTCGAATTAATTTTTCGCATAATAATGAAAAAGAACACTTAAAGCGTATTGCTCAAGTCAGAAAGTACGAAAAAGAAAATGATACCTTTATTGGTGTATTGATGGATCTGCAAGGCCCAAAAATTAGAATTTCTTCTTTTATAGATAATAAGGTATTACTTAGCAGGGGAGATCAATTTACTCTTGATGCGGAGCTACCAAAATCTGAAGGGACTCAGAGTGCAGTTGGGATAGCTTATAAACAACTCCCAAATGATTTAAGCGTTGGAAATACTTTACTGTTAGATGATGGAAAAATAATTCTCAAAGTTTTGCAGATAGATGGGCCAAAAATTTTAACTGAAGTTTTACAGGGCGGAATTTTATCTAACAATAAGGGAATAAATTTACGTGGTGGCGGCCTAAGCGCAAGCGCTTTAACTGAAAAAGATAAGCAAGATATTCATACTGCGGCTAAGGCGGATGCTGATTATGTTGCTATTTCTTTTCCTATTCATGCAGATGATATTCGTGAGACCAAGAGGCTTCTTATGGAGGCTGGATCGAATGCTAGTGTTATTGCAAAAATTGAGCGAGCTGAAGCATTGCAGGAAGATGTGATTAATGAGATTATTCAAGAATCAGCTGGAATTATGGTCGCACGTGGTGATTTAGGTGTTGAAATTGGAGATCCCCAGCTTCCTGCGCAACAAAAACGCCTAATCTTATTGGCAAGGGCAAATGATAGATTTGTTATAACAGCAACTCAAATGTTGGAATCAATGATTACTAGCCCTATACCAACTAGAGCAGAGGTTTTTGATGTAGCAAATGCAGTTTTAGATGGAACTGATGCAGTGATGCTTTCTGCAGAAACTGCGGTAGGTGCTCATCCTGTAGAGGCAGTCAAAACAATGAGTGATGTCTGTTTGGAAACAGAAAAAAGCCCAACAGCAAAAGTATCTCATCACAGACTTCATGAGCATTTTGAGGGTATTGATGAAACAATTGCTATGAGCTCAATGTATGCTGCTAACCATTTGGGTGCTAAGGTAGTGGCAACTCTCACTCAAACTGGAAAAACAGCGCTTTGGATGTCGAGAATTAGTTCTAATATTGCAATTTTTGCAATGTCAGATAATTATAAAACTTTAAAAAAAGTTACTATTTATAGAGGAGTCTATCCTTGTTATATAGATAAAACAAGTGCGGATGATTGGAATGATGTCAATAGCCATGTTATAGAAAGTCTGGAGGATAAATCCCAAGTTGAGAAAGGAGATATTGTTATTGTTACAAAGGGGATGCATAAGGATAAATCAGGCGGCACAAACCTGATGAAAATTTTGCGTGTAGGCGATGGAAATTATTAAAAGTAAATTATAAGGGTGAAAAATTATGATAAATAATCAAGAAGAATTAAGACAAACTGCAAATCTAT
The DNA here is from genome assembly GCF_059512545.2 of Candidatus Pseudothioglobus sp. uisw_070. Lineage (NCBI taxonomy): Bacteria > Pseudomonadati > Pseudomonadota > Gammaproteobacteria > Pseudothioglobaceae (SeqCode) > Pseudothioglobus (SeqCode) > Candidatus Pseudothioglobus sp. uisw_070. The sequence continues at coordinate 178,761 of NZ_CM183456.2, forward strand.
TGGCTGCTAGAGGCAAAGGACTTCTTGCAGTTGATGAGTCTACTCCGACTATAGGAAAACGACTTGCTGGTATCAACGTAGAAAACACAGAAGAAAATCGTCAAGCCTATCGTGGAATGCTCTTTACTGCAGAAGGAATTGGTAAATATATTAGTGGAGTCATCCTTTTTGAAGAGACACTTTATCAAAACCATCTTGATGGTGAAACTATGGTTTCTAAAATTAATAAGCTGGGAATAATTCCAGGCATTAAGGTAGATAAAGGCTTAAGTCCATTAGCTGGGGGGCATGAAGTAGAGACGTGGTGTAAGGGTCTGGAAGGTCTTGCTGAGAGAACTGCTGAGTACTATAAACAAGGAGCACGTTTCGCAAAATGGCGCGCTGTATTGCAAATTACTGCTGACGGATGCCCTACAGATCTTGCAATAAGGGAGAATGCTTGGGGCCTTGCAAGATATGCAAAAATTTGTCAGGAGTCAGGACTTGTTCCCATTATTGAGCCTGAAATTTTAATGGATGGGGATCACACTATTGAGAAGACAGCAGAAGTTCAAGAGAAGGTCCTGGTTGAAGTCTACAAAGCTTGCTCAGAAAATAACGTTTTCTTAGAGGGAACATTATTAAAACCTTCAATGACAGTTTCTGGTGCTGATAATTCCAATAAAGCTAGCTCAGAAGAGGTTGCTAAGATGACAGTTCGCACAATGAATCGATGTGTACCAGCTGCAGTTCCAGGAATTATGTTTCTTTCGGGCGGGCTAACTGAAGAAGATGCTTCTGTTTATCTTAATACTATGAATAGTATTGAGCATAAGAGCGCTACAAGTTTGACGTTTTCTTATGGAAGGGCTTTACAGCAATCATGTTTACAAGCCTGGAAAGGAAGTGACATTGAAGCAGGCCAAAAAGCCTTAATGGCAAGATGCCAAGCTAACTCAGAGTCCTCTACTGGTGATTATGTTGCTGGTTCTCAGCCTTCATCTCAAGACACATTATTCGAAGCTGGTTATAAGTATTAATCTTTGCTTTTTATCAGATTTGGACTTAAGAATTTAGTCTAAAGCTTAAAGCGTATAATAAAAGGCCCGAATTATGTCGGGCCTTTTTATTGTTAAAACAAAAATGAATGAATAAAAGTAAATATTACCCAGTAATTGTTGTTGGTGGAGGTCATGCTGGAACTGAGGCAGCTCTTGCATCAGCTAGAATGGGTGCCGATACATTGCTAATAACTCATAATGTGGAGACACTTGGGCAGATGAGTTGTAATCCTGCGATTGGCGGTATTGGTAAGGGTCATCTTGTTAAAGAGATTGATGCAATGGGCGGCATAATGGCAAAAGCTATTGATTTGTCAGGTATTCAGTTTAGAACGCTTAACGCATCTAAAGGACCCGCTGTTAGGGCTACCAGGGCTCAAGCAGACAGAATATTGTATAAAGCAGCTATAAGAAGCAAGATTGAAAATCAAGAAAATCTAAGTTTATTTCAGCAGCCAGTTGACGATCTAATTATTGAAAATAACAGAGTTAAAGGCGTTATAACGCAAATGGGCTTGGAGTTCTTTGCAGATAAAGTTATCTTAACTTCAGGGACTTTTTTAGGTGGAATTATTCATATTGGCAAACAGAATTATCAAGGGGGAAGGGCTGGTGATGCACCAGCTAATGTCTTATCTGAACGACTACGCTCTTATGATTTAGGCGTAGGGAGGCTCAAAACAGGAACTCCACCTCGCCTTGATGGAAGAACAATTAACTATAACGTCTTACAAAAACAAGAGGGTGATACTCCACTACCAACCTTTTCATTTATGGGGAGATCAACTGATCACCCAGAACAAATTCCATGTTTTATTACACATACGAATGCAAAAACTCATGAATATATTGCCAATGGCCTAAAAGACTCGCCACTCTACAGTGGAAAAATAGAGGGCGTTGGCCCTCGATATTGCCCTTCAATTGAGGATAAGGTTGTTAGATTTGCAGAAAGAGACTCACATCAAATATTTGTTGAACCAGAAGGCCTTACCACTCATGAAGTTTATCCAAATGGCATTTCAACATCGCTAGCATTTGAAGTTCAAGAGGATTTTGTTAACTCTATTAAAGGTTTTGAAGATGCAAAGATCATTCGTCCAGGCTACGCCATTGAATATGATTTTTTTGATCCAAGAGGGTTAAAACAAACACTAGAAGTTAAGAAAATATCAGGTCTTTTCTTTGCAGGACAGATTAATGGCACTACTGGTTATGAAGAAGCCGCTGCACAAGGTTTGCTTGCTGGAATTAATGCTGCATTACAGATTCAAGAGAAAGACCCTTGGACCCCTAAACGGGACGAGTCTTATATTGGCGTTATGGTTGATGATTTGACGACCAAGGGAGCATCAGAGCCTTATCGGATGTTTACCTCTCGAGCTGAATATCGTCTTTTACTTCGAGAAGATAATGCTGATGAGAGATTAACTCCACAAGCTAGAAAAATGGGACTAGTTGATGATTTACGTTGGCTTTCTTTTAATGGAAAATATGAGCAAGTAGCGAATGAGAAAAAACGTTTAAAGTCTTTTTGGGTTCAGTCAGGAGACGCCCAAGCAGAAAAAGTTTTGGGAATAAAGCTTAGTCATGAATATAGTTTAGAGGCTCTGTTAAAAAGACCAAATATTGACTATAAGCTGCTCAGTAAGATCGAAAATGCAAAACCCTTTCTGGAAGATAGGATGATTATCGAGCAAGTAGAAAATCAAATTAAATATGAGGGCTATATAAAACGACAATTAGATGAAATTGAAAAATATCGTAAAAATGAGAACACTAAGCTTTCATCAGATATTGATTACAGTGAGATTAAAGCCTTATCCAATGAGGTTAGGCAAAAGCTTAATGAATACAAGCCTGAGACAATTGGTCAAGCTAGTAGGATTCAAGGTGTAACCCCAGCATCAATTTCTATTCTATTGGTTTTTTTGAAAACTTACAAAGCCCTGTCATGAATGAAAACGAAAGGCTGCTCTGCGAAGGGGCGGAGTTAATGAATGTTGATCTTTCAGAGTTTCAAGTGCAGCAGCTCCTTAGGTTTCATGCATTAATTATTAAATGGAATAAGGTATACAATTTAAGTGCCATACGCGACCCTCTAGAGTCAATTAAAAAACACTTTTTGGATAGCCTTTCAATAGTATGTTTCATAAAGCCTGGATTATTACTAGATGTCGGCTCTGGTGCTGGTTTACCTGGGATTATCATTGCAATTATGATGCCTAAAACTAGTGTTTTTGTCATCGATAGTGTTGGCAAAAAATGTCGATTTATGCAAACTGTAAAAACAGAACTGTCTTTGACCAATCTGACAGTAGTTAATAGTAGAGTTGAGTCATTTAGTTATCATGAGTCTTTTCCTCAAATAACATCCCGAGCATTTTCAGATGTTGCGAGTACTATTGAAAAAGTGAAACATTTAATAGCGGATGATGGTCGCTACTTAATGATGAAGGGTGACAATATTGATGAAGAAACTATTCAAAAAATGAAGGCAAAAGTGCATATTTTAAAAGTTCCATTTGTTTCAGATAATCGTTCACTTTTAGAAATTCAGCTATAATTTTTATTTATGGAAATAATAGACTCTCATTGCCACATAGACCGCGTTGACTTAGATGCTTTTGGAGGAAGTATTGAGTCAATGCTCAAGCATGCCAGTGAGCTCTCTGTAAAGAAATTTCTATGCGTCTGTATTGATTTGGAGCATTTTGATCAAGTTCACGATCTTGCATTAGCGCACTCTAATATATATTCATCAGTTGGCGTGCATCCAACAGAAACTAATTGTAAAGACCCAACTACAGAAGAGTTACTTGAATATGCAACAAGTGACAGAATCATTGCAATTGGTGAGACTGGTTTGGATTATTTTCATGTCAAGGAGGATCAGGCTGACTGGCAAAGAGATCGCTTCCGTAGGCATATTAAGGCGTCCAATATTTCAGGCAAGCCTCTGATTATTCATACTAGAGAAGCTAAATCTGATACTATTAAAATTCTCTCTGAAGAGAAGGCTGAGTCAGCTGTTATGCATTGCTTTTCTGAGGATTGGGAAACTGCCAAGGCGGCATTAGATCTTGGTTATTATATTTCTTTTTCGGGTATTTTGACTTTTAAAAGTGCTCAATCTTTGCGTGATGTTGCAAAAAAAATACCTGCTGAGCGTCTTTTGGTTGAAACAGACTCACCATATTTAACCCCTGTTCCAAATAGAGGAAGGCCTAACAGCCCAGCCTATACATACTATGTAGCAGAAAAACTTGCAGAAATTCGTAATACGAGTATTTCTGAGATTGCTAAAGTTACTACTGATAACTTTAATCGGCTATTTTTTTCGTGACTTTATGACTACTCATGATGCCCCAAGATATATAACTGTAGATGAGTTTTCAATTGGACAGCGACTTGATAATTATCTAATTAAGCAGCTTAAAGGTGTCCCAAAGTCTCGCATTTATCGCATTATCAGAAAAGGTGAAGTCCGCGTTAATAAAGGCAGAAAGAAAGCAGACTATAAGCTTGTTTCTGAAGATATTATTCGAATTCCACCTATTAGAACCTCTACTGAAAAGGATATTAAGCCATCTGATGGACTACTTAAGTTGCTTAATTCCTCAATTCTTTATGAGGATAAAGGCTTATTAGTACTAAATAAGACACATGGAATGGCAGTTCATGGGGGAAGTGGTGTTACTATTGGAATTATTGAAGCACTTAAAAGTCAATACAAAGAACCGATTGAACTTGTCCATCGGCTTGATAGAGGAACATCAGGGTGTTTGATTCTTGCAAAAAAACGGTCAGTCTTAAAATCATTTCATGAGCAGCTAGTTCATCATCAAGTGGAAAAGCGTTATATTGCACTTGTTAAAAATAGCTGGAGTAAGAAAAAGCATACCATTGATGCGCCAATTTATCAAAACTCAAGGAATAGTGTTATTGATTCGAAAGGAAAAGACTCAGTAAGTCATTTCCACCCTATTAAAAATTTTCTTATGGATGATGAAAGTGCCTCGTTAGTTGAAGTTGTTATAGAAACTGGAAGGACTCATCAAATCAGGGTCCATGCAAAGCATGCTGGGCATCCAGTTGCCCAAGATGATAAGTATGGCGATAATAGTTTTGATCAATTGATGAAAAAGAAAGGGTTGAGTCGACTTTTTTTGCATGCTAAATCAATTGTTTTTACAAACCCTATTTCTAATGAGATACAAAAGGTAACGGCCCCATTACCAAATGATCTTGAAGAATTTTTAAATAAACTATGAATGCGTATATTCGCTTAATGAGGCTTGATAGGCCTATTGGGTCATTACTACTTTTATGGCCCACATATTGGGCTTTATTTCTAAGTGCAGATGGATGGCCGGATTTAGATATATTGTTCATTTTCACTTCAGGAGTTTTTATAATGAGAACTGCTGGGTGCGTTATAAATGATTTTGCAGATCGAAAAATTGATAAGCACATCGTAAGAACTCAGCAAAGGCCTCTTGCTACTGGAGAAATTTCATCTAACTCCGCGCTAGTATTGTTTGGCCTATTATTACTCCTTGCATTAGGCTTAGTTCTTCAAACTAATATCTTAACTATTAAATTGTCTTTAATTGCCGTTCTTCTGGCAACTTTATATCCTTTTACAAAGCGCTGGACTAATTTACCGCAACTAGTTTTAGGTGCTGCATTTGGAATGAGCGTACCTATGGCTTTTAGCGCTCAAACTGGAGTGGTTCCTTTAACTGCTTGGCTAGTTTTTATTGCAACCCTAGTTTGGACTTTAATTTATGACACTTTTTATGCGATGGCTGATCGCGATGAAGATTTAAAGATTGGAGTAAAGTCAACAGCAATTCTTTTTGCAAAATACGATCAAATTATTATCACTTTGTTGCAAATTTTATTAATTATTGTGCTTATATTAATTGGCAATGTTTTCGATTTAGGATTAATTTATGACTTTTCTTTGGTGATTATTTCATTTTTTATGATTTATCATCAATTTCTACTGAAAAAACGCCAAAAAGAAGAATATTTTAAGGCATTTCTTAATAATAATTTCATTGGTATGACTGCATTTTTAGGGATTTTTCTTTCGGTAGTCATCAAGTCATAAGTTTTGTTGTTTTTTTGCAACATTTGAGCAAAATTACGTCATTTTGGCCTATTTTTTTGCTTTTTTTCATCAAGAAAACTTGACACTCTGTTTTTGTTACTATAAAAAGTCCATCAATCAGCAAGAATGTTGATTATTTTAAAAACAAATGGAGAGAAAATATGTTAAGTAATGTAACTGGTTGGATAAAAAAATTAACTGAAGCTGGTGTGGGTCTTGTAGCACTAGCAGTTGTTGTTCAAGTAATATTTGGTTCAAGTGCTTCATTCCTACCTGGCGATGTTGTCGCTAGGCTTACTGATATGATCGGCGCACTTGGTGGTGCTGGCTTAGTTGGTTTAATTACAGCAGGATTGTTGTACACGATCTTTTCTAAGTAATACGTATTAACTCAATAGAAAACCCGCCATAAGGCGGGTTTTTTATTATTTGAATGAAATTTTATTAAGTACTTAATTTTATTGTGCTAAAGCTAATTTTTTAGTCATCACGCACCTAGAAAACTTGACATAGTGATTTTGATACTATAAAAAGTTTATCAATCAGCTGGAAATCTGGTTGTCTTAAAACAAATGGAGAGAGAGTATGTTAGATAATGTAATTGGATGGGTAAAAAAATTAACTGAAGTAGGTGTAAGTTTTATTGCACTTGCAGTTGTTGTTCAAATAATTTTTGGAAGTCAAGCTGCATTCTTACCTGGCGATATTATCGCTAGACTTACGGATATTATTGTTGGACTTGGAGCTGCAAACTTGGTTGGTTTAATTGCCGTTGGTTTGCTGTACAAAATCTTTACTAAGTAATACATATTAACTCAATAGAAAACCCGCCACTAAGCGGGTTTTTTATTATTTGGAAAAGATTGAGTTAAATCCCTCGAAGAAGCTCATTAATTCCAACCTTAGACCTTGTTTTAGCGTCAACCTGTTTAACTATAACGGCGCAATAAAGTGAATAGCTTCCATCTGCTGATGGAAGGTTGCCAGAAACTACAACTGATCCTGCAGGTATTCGTCCATATGATACTTCACCCGTCATTCTATTAAAGATTTTAGTTGATTGGCCAATATAAACGCCCATTGATATAACAGCACCTTCTTCAACGATAACACCTTCAACTACTTCTGATCTTGCTCCAATAAAGCAGTTATCCTCTATGATTGTTGGACTCGCTTGTAAAGGTTCAAGCACCCCACCAATACCTACGCCGCCTGAAAGGTGAACATTTTTGCCAATTTGTGCACAAGAACCTACAGTTGCCCATGTATCGACCATTGTTCCAGAATCAACATATGCACCAATATTTACATAAGATGGCATTAAAACCGTATTTGAGGCTATATATGATCCTCTCCTTGCAGTGGCTGGAGGAACTACTCTAACACCCGACGCTTGAAACTCTTCAGCTGTGGTATTCGCATACTTGGATGGCACTTTGTCATAGTACTGCGTATAGCCAGATTGCATAGGGACATTATCTGCAAGCCTAAATGAAAGCAAAACAGCTTTCTTTAGCCATTCATTAACCTCCCAGTTGCCGATACTTTTTTGCTCTGCAACTCTAGCTTTTCCTGAGTCTAGGAGGTGAATTGCCTCATCAACAGCTTGTTTAATTTCATTGCTTGCAGAGTCAGGGGTGATATGCGCTCGATCTTCAAATGCGGCTTCAATAATATCTTTCATAATTGTCATAATAAAAAAAAGTTAATTATATCATTTAGAGTCCATTTGGACTTCTCTAATGATCGTGCTGGTGGTTATGATGATGCTCATAAGTTGCCATCAAGTCATGGATTTGATCAGCAAACAAGTCATTAAATTGAGCATCTTTCAATATGGATTCGGGGAGTCCCTCACAGCAGATATGATGATAAAGGCACAGAACTTGAGTTGATTCTTTCATTACTCTATGAAGATCATGTGACACCATAAGTACAGCACAGTTTTGCTTTTGATGAATATCCTGAATTAATTTATAAAGCTGCATTTGTCCATCAACATCAAGGTTTTGTGCTGGTTCATCTAAAATCAACACATTAGGCTTATTTAGAAGCGCTCTAGTTAGTAAGGCTTTTTGCAATTCACCACCTGAAAGATTTTTGAGCGGCATTTTAAGTAAATCTTCAATACCAGTAAGTTCACAAGTTTGACGCGTGAACTCACGATCAAATTTTTGATTTAATGTCAAAAAATCAATAACAGATATAGGTATGTATGGATTTGCTGTAAATGATTGAGGCGTATAACCAAATTTTAAATTATCGCTATGTATTATTTCTCCAGAATCTTGTTTAATAACACCTAAAAGAATCTTAATTAATGAGCTTTTTCCAGCGCCATTAGGACCTATTAATGTAATAAACTCACCAGGATGAAGTTTAAAGCTGACATCATCAAGGATATTTTTGCCATTATGACTAAGGCTAATATTGTTTAGAGTTATGAGAGCATCTGACATTAGTATATTTTATCTAACATTTCATGCATGAGCTCAAAATATAAAGTTTGAAAGTTTAAATTCATCAAGTAGTTTCCAATAAAAAAACTTGGTTTAGAGGTAAAATTTGAGAATGAATCAGCAACTCATTTTAGTAGATGGCTCGGCGTTTTTATTTCGCTCCTATTTCTCAACGCTATCTCAAAACTTGACAAATGAAAGTGGCTTTCCTACTGGAGCTATGTTTGGTGTTGTAAATGCCATAAAACATCTACAAAGGAAGTATCAGGACGCAAAGATTATTATGATTTTTGATGCAAAAGGTTCAAATTTTCGTCACGAAATGTTTCCTGACTACAAAGCCAATAGAAGCCCAGCAGAGGATGATTTAGTTGTTCAGATTGAACCCCTTTATAAAATAGTTAGGGCAATGGGCTTTCATTTTTTATGCGAGCCGGGTGTCGAAGCAGATGATGTCATTGCGACGTTATCTAAGCTTGCTCGTGAAGAAGGCATTGAAACAATTATTGCTAGTGGGGACAAAGACCTTTTCCAATTAGTCGGAGGCAATATTAAGCAACTTGACATGAAAGGTAAGCTCTATGGTGAGGAAGAAATTAAAGAGAAAATGGGAGTTAATCCAAACCAAATATTAGATTTACTGGCATTAACGGGGGACTCCGCTGACAACATACCTGGAGTGCCTAGTGTTGGACCAAAAACTGCGTCAAAGTGGCTTGAGCTTTATGAAAACATTGAAGGCGTTAAGGCTAATGCAGAAAAGATTGGCGGTAAGGTTGGTGAAAAACTAAGGGAATCTTTTGAGATATTGGATCTTTCTTATAAATTAGTTCAGCTAAAGTTTGATGTCAAGCTTCCTTTAAATATCTTATTGGATGAGCCCGGAGAAAACAAAGAGGAGTTACTAGATCTTTTTAGAGAGTATGGTTTTTCAATGTGGCTTAAGCAATTAGGTGAAAAGCCTGTACCTAAAATTGCTCAAAATGATGCGCAGGTTACTGATGAAACTCCCAGCCCTGTTTCTAGTATTGCTCTTAAAGAATATTCTCAAAATCTAATACTTACAGATGAAGACTTTTCTGGATTGCTTACTAAGCTGTCCAATAGTGAATCTTTTGTATTTGATTTAGAGACGAATAGTCTTAACTATATGGAGGCTGAGATTGTTGGCCTTGTTTTTCTTATTGAGAAAGATAGTTATTATTTACCAGTTGCACATGACTACTTAGATGCGCCAGTTCAGTTGGCTAGACATAAGGTAATGGCATCTTTAAAGCCCTTGCTCGAGAATAAAGCTATTGGCAAAGTTGGTCAAAACTTAAAATATGATGCCCATATTCTTGCTAATATTGATATTAGTCTAAATGGCATTATTGACGACACTATGTTGAAATCTTATTGTTTGAATTCAGTTGCAAGCCGCCATAATATGGATGATTTAGCGTTACATTATTTGGGGCACAAAACAATTCATTATGCAGATGTTGCTGGCAGCGGAAAAAAACAACTAACCTTTAACCAGGTTGATATTAGTGAAGCAATGCCTTATGCGTGTGAAGATGTCATTGTAACAAATGAGCTAAATAATGTCTTGGAATCAAGGCTTCAAGATTATCCTAAAGTGATGCTGCTTTATAAAAGCATAGAGATTCCATTAATAAAAATTATGTTGAAATTAGAAAGAAATGGTGCGTTTGTTGATGAAACTTCACTCTTTAACCAACAGATTGAGGTTAAAGCTGAAATGATGAAAATTCAGACTGAAGCATATGAGGTTGCTGGCGATGAATTTAATCTTGAGTCTCCAAAACAAATTCAGCAAATTTTATTTAGTGAAGAGGGTTTTGGCCTAGAGCCAAAAAAGAAAACAGCAAAGGGCCAGCCTTCAACAAATGAAGAAGCTCTAAAATTACTTGATCACCCGTTAGTTGATTTAATAATGGCTTATCGTACTTTAACAAAACTAAATTCTACTTATTTAGAGGCCTTACCAAAACAAATTAACAGAAAGACTGGAAGGCTTCATACTTCATATCATCAAGCAGTAACTGCAACTGGTAGGCTTTCTTCTTCAAAACCTAATTTTCAAAATATTCCAATTAGAACAGAGAGGGGCGCTCAGATTAGATCAGCATTCATTGCAAATAAAGATAATGCAATCCTTGCTGCTGATTATTCTCAAATTGAGCTTAGAATAATGGCGCATATTTCACAGGATAAGAGCTTAATTGAGGCTTTTAATAATAATGTTGATGTTCATAGTGCAACAGCCTCTCAAGTTTTTGATACTGAGCTTTCAAATGTTACTAAAGATCAGCGCCGAAAGGCTAAGGCGATAAACTTTGGCTTAATTTATGGTATGAGTGCGTTTGGTTTGGCTAAACAAATAGATGTCTCTAGAACTGAAGCTAAGCAATATATTGATGGTTATTTTGAGAATTATCCTGGTGTCTTAAGGTTTATGGACGAAACTAAAGAAAGGGCTAAAGAGCAGGGATTTGTAGAAACAATTTTAGGTAGGAGGCTATATTTGCCTCAAATTAATTCGAAAAATAAAATGCTGCAGCAACACGCACTAAGAACTGCAATTAATGCTCCTATGCAAGGCTCCTCTGCAGATATTATAAAAAAAGCTATGCTCGATATCCAGTCCTGGATTGATAGAGAAAATAATGGAGTAAAAATGATCATGCAAGTTCATGATGAGCTTGTATTTGAACTTCGAGCTGATAAAGCTAAAGAGTATGGTGAAATTGTCAGGTCTATGATGTCAGATACTTTGAAGTTAAGTATTCCATTAGAGGTTGATGTGGGAATTGGAACAAACTGGCAAGAGGCTCACTAAACCTTAAGTATAGAATTTGAGTATCAACTTATTGATGTGTTAAATTAAAATAGGCTCTAATAACCAAAAAAGTAATAATGAGTTAATTATATGAAAGAGCAACTGCAAAACCTACTTACTAAATGCATCCATGATTTAATTGATCAAGGATTACTTAGTGAGATGCCATCAAAAGTTCGGCTAGATCACACCAAAGATAAAAGTCATGGTGATTATGCAACAAATATAGCCTTAATGCTGGCAAAGCAGGCTAAAACCAGCCCACTGAAGCTGGCGCAAGCTATTATCGACCAATTAGATGGCGCTGATTTTATTGAAAAAACAGAAATAGCCGGCCCAGGGTTCATTAACTTCTTTCTGTCAGACAAGTCGAGTACTGCCGTAATAAATGAAATTATTGAAAGTGGTGATGGGTATGGAACATCTAATATAGGAGCAGGCCAAAGTATTCTTTTGGAGTACGTTTCAGCGAATCCAACAGGACCTCTTCATGTTGGACACGGAAGAGGGGCCGCTTATGGGGCAACTGTTTCTAACCTTCTAAGATCTGTTGGTTATAAAGTTGATAATGAGTACTATGTAAATGATGCAGGTAGGCAGATGGACATCTTATCTGTAAGCATTTTCTTGCGATATTTAGCGCTCTGCGGAGAAACAATAAGGTTTCCTGATAATGGCTATCAAGGAAAGTACATTAATGATATCGCCAGTAATATTATGCAGACTTATAGTGACGCTTTTCACAAAGAATCCGCATTAGTTTTTGAAGGTATCTGCAAAGATGAGCTTGAAGGAGGAAACAAAGAGTCTCATATTGATGAGTTAATTTCAAGGTCAAAAGAGTTATTGGGTGAAGGCTTTAAATCTATTTTTAAAGTAGGTATTGAAAGTATTCTAAGTGGCATCAAAAAAGATCTAGCTGATTTTGGAGTGGTCTTTGAAAAGTGGTTTTCAGAGCAATCTTTGATTGATAACGGCCTTTCTGAGGCTAGCATTAAAAAACTTCATGACAGTAAGCATGTTTATAAAAAGGACGGCGCCCTATGGTTTAAAACAACGGATTATGGAGATGAAAAAGATCGTGTAGTAGTCCGTGATAATGGAAATCATACTTATTTTGCTTCAGATATTGCCTACCACCTTGAAAAATTTGAGCGAGGCTATGATAAAGTAATTAATGTTTGGGGAGCTGACCATCATGGTTATATTGCTAGAGTTAAGGCTTCTGTAGCTGCATTTAATCATAACCCTAAAAAATTAGAAATCCTTTTGGTTCAATTTGCAAACCTTTATAGAGGCGGAAAAAAAGTACAAATGTCAACTAGAAGCGGGTCTTTTGTGACCCTAGAGGATTTAAGAAGTGAGGTAGGAAATGATGCCGCACGTTTCTTTTATATCCTTAGAAAGTCAGAGCAGCATATGGATTTTGATTTAGACCTTGCCAAATCAAAGACAAACGAGAACCCAGTTTTCTATATTCAATATGCCTATGCTCGAATTAACTCTGTTTTTAAGCAAGCGCAAGAAAAGGGCATAGTGTTTAATTATCAAGATGCTGATTTAGGATTATTATCAGAAGAAAGTGAAAAATCAATTTTAAGAGAGCTAAGTCGTTATAAAGGTGTCATAGAGTCTGCTGCGGTGCAGTATGAACCTCACCAACTTGCTTACTATTTACGTGAATTGGCTTCTCAATTTCATAGTTACTACAATGCCTGTCCTTTTATACTGGATGATCAAGATCTTACCCAGGCTAGGTTGACAGTGATTCACGCAACGAAACAAGTTCTCTTTAATGGGCTAACTATTCTAGGGGTTAGTTCGCCAGAGTCAATGTGAATGATCAGAGGCAAAGAGATCAAGCACTAAATATAGGTGATTCTTTCATTGTTCAAGCTCCTGCTGGCTCAGGAAAAACTGAACTTATAACTCAACGTTATTTAAAATTACTTAGCTCTGCAGATGTGCCAGAAAATATTTTAGTTATGACATTTACCAACAGAGCGGTGGATGAGTTAAAGCATAGAATAATTAGCTCGCTTAATCGAGCAAGATTGCACCCACCTGAAGAGCCACACAAGCTCAAAACCTTTGATCTTGCCAATAAAGTGTTAGAGCAATCAAGTCTGAAAGATTGGAATTTACTGAATCACCCCTCTCGAATAAAAATAATTACTATTGATTCGCTGTCAAGTTTAATTGTCTCAAGGTACCCATCTATTGATCAATTAATCCCACCTCAAACAATGATTAATACTTATGAGTATGAGCAAATTTATCAAGAGGCAGCAGAAAATACCCTTCTACTAATTGAGGAGAGTGAGTATCAAGCTAGCATCTCATCTGTTTTGTTGTACCTTGATAACCATGTTGATAGGTTCTATCGGCTCATAGTTCAGATGCTCTCAAAGCGAGAGCAGTGGCTACCAAAACTATATATTGAGGGTGCTCTTGATATTAATTTATTAGAAATTCTAGCGCAAGAATTAATTGTTGAATATCTTGGAACCTTGAGAGGTGCAGCATCTGGTTTACTTGATAAATCTTTTTTTAATTTATTAGAAGTTAGTACCAGGCATGATGTTTCTAAGATTAAAAAGTTACCAGGCTCAACTATCGAAGATTTGAGAGATTGGCAAACTATTTCTGAGTTACTTTTAACGAAAAGTACTGGGAACTGGAGAAAGAAAATTGATGCTAATATTGGATTTCCAGCTGAACTTAAGGAAGAAAAACTGATATTTAAAGAAATATTAGAGAGTTTTGATTCTGAAGTTGAATTCAAAAAAATACTTAATAGTTTATCTAACTTACCAAGTGCGTATTTTCCAGAATCAACGAGTAAAAGTATCAATGATATTGCACTAGTCTTAAAGTTAAGTGTTGCAGAGTTGAAGGTAATTTTTAAAGAAAAAGGTTTGCAAGATTTTTCAGAAGTTGGTATGCAAGCTATTAATGTGCTTGATAGTCGTGAAGAGGTAAGTGATATTGCGCTATTGTTAGACTATCAAATTAAGCATCTACTAGTTGATGAGTTTCAAGACACTTCATATTCACAATTAAGCTTAATTGAAAAGCTTGTTGATAGCTGGCAAGAGGGAGATGGAAAGTCAATCTTTTTTGTGGGCGATCCAATGCAATCAATTTATAAATTTCGTGAATCTCAAGTTGGAATTTTCCTTGAAGTCATGAAAGGTGGTATAGGTAGTCTTAAAATTAAGCCTCTAGTATTAAGGGCTAACTTTAGGTCAAATAAAAGTATTGTTGAGCAAAATAATAAGATTTTTTCTCAAATATTTCCAAACCAAGATAATTTATTGTTGGGCGCTATTCATTATTCCGAATCAAGCTCTGCTTCAAATATTGAGCAAAATGATGCGCTCACTTTTTACCCGTTTAGTGTAGATCAAGATTCTGAAGAAGCGCAGATGGTGGTTAGTATTATTAAAAAATCTATTTTAAATAATCCACGTCAAGAGATTGCAGTCCTTGTAAGATCTAGATCTCATTTAAATGCCATTACATTATTGCTTCAGGAAAGCAGGGTTAATTTTGAAGCCTTAAAAACTGAGCCATTAAGGTCTAATCTTTTTACCAGAGACTTGCTAAGTTTAGCTAGAGCATTGCTTAGTTTGGCGGATCGTTTAGCTTGGCTTTCTATTCTCAGAGCTCCATGGTGCGGCTTAAAGTTAGAAGATTTATTAGTTTTTAGTGATTCAATAGATAAGACAATTTTTAGTCAGTTAATAGATGATGATATCGTTAAAGATTTGAGTGATGATGGTATTTTACGCTCTAGGCATTTATTCCTAGCGACTGAAGAGGCTATTTATAGTGAAGGTAAGTTCTCTTTTGTAGAGCGTTTTTCTTATGCCTTAAGTCAGCTATGTAATGAGATTGAACTTAATGAGCAAGAAAAAAGTATTAGGTCTCAATTTCTTTCATTACTGAATCATTGCGAACTAAGTCAAAGTTTAGATATCAAGACAATTGAATTGATGGTTAAAGATTTATATGCACCCTCCCAGTCTGCCTCTGTTAAGTTAATGACAATTCATCAGGCTAAAGGCTTAGAGTTCGATACTGTAATTATTCCTGGCCTTGGTAAAAAAGGAAAAAATGACTCACTACCCTTAATACAAATTCAAGAGTTTTCAAATAATAATATTTTGCTGGCACCTTTAAAATCTTCTTATGAAGACTCTGAGAGTAAAACTTACCTTTATTTGCAGTACTTACAAAAACAACAGGCACACTTTGAATTAATGAGAGTGCTGTATGTTGGGATGAGCCGAGCAAAAGATAAGATTCATTTATTAGGTAGCGTTTCAAAAACTGGAAGAGCTGTCAGTGGCTCATTGCTGTCATTTTTAAGTAATTATTTTCAACAATCTATCGATGACATTCCAGTTCAAGATGTAACAATTCCAGTAGAGACTTCTTTACCCAAACTTCAGCGTAATAAGATGCTCTCAACTCTTTCTAGTAGAGTCATTAATGACATTAAGCAATCCAAAAATATGCCCAGTAATATTGATCTAATTTATCAAAGTGCATTGGGCTCAATAGTGCATTACTTTCTAGAGCATTATTTATTTGAGCCATCATTTGAAAGCATTGAGGCAAGATTTAAGGAGTTTGGATTGCCGACAAAACTAATTCAGTCATATACTAAAGCTGCCTCTCTTTTACTTCTCAATACAAAGTGTGATAAAGATTTTGAATGGCTATTTAAATATCGAGACTCTACTGAAGTAGAAGCCGAATATAGTAATTCAAGTAAAACAGTAATAATTGATCGATTGTTTATTGAAGATGACACTTTATGGATTATAGATTTCAAGACGGCATCGCTTAACGATGGTGAATCTATGAGCTCATTTATTGGGCGGCAAAAACAGTCACACCAAAAACAAATCAAAATATATCAAGAGGTTCTTGATGATTTTTTTAAACTCCCTTCAAAGGTTGCTCTTTACTGCCCAGCTGCAAGTCAGTTAATAATAATTTAATTGTTTTTGTATTGAAAAATTGCTGGACAAATTCCTTAATTGTACTTATGATGATTTCCAATTTGTTAAACCTATAAATATATGACTAAGAAAAATGATATCGTTGGATGGATTGATTACACTCAGAAATATGGTGATAGAAAAATAAGAACCATTAATCCTGATGTGCAGAGTGGCTCAACAGTTCTGTTTAATCATTTTGAAGATATGCAGTTAGCAATGGATCATAATTATCCTGGTGTTGACTATGGAACTCATGGGCTATCTACTCAAAAAGCCTTTGAAGAAGCGATGTGTAAGCTTGAAAATGGTCATATTTCTTATGCATTTCCCTCTGGTATCAGCGCTATTACAAATACACTAATGGCCTTTACTAAAAGTGGGGATGAGGTTTTATTGTGTGACAATGTTTATAGTCCTACTGCAAGCTTTTGCCATAATATTCTTGAAAAATATAATGTAAAGATAACGCATATAGAGTCCAATATAGGTGCTGAAATCAGGCACTATATCAACGATAAAACAAAATTAATTTTTTTGGAGTCTCCTGGCTCTAATACATTTGAAATACAAGATATTTCTGCAATTGTTAAAGAGGCAAAAAAAGCAAATGTACTATCAATTTTAGATAATTCATGGGCTACACCTCTTTTTTTAAAGCCTTTGGATCTCGGTATTGACATCACGATTCAATCTGTTACCAAGTATATTTGTGGCCACTCTGATATCTTATTGGGCTGCGTAACAGTAAATCAAAAATATGCGGATGAGTTTTCTAAATATTTTGAAACTGTTGAAAACTACGCCAACCCTCAGGATTGTTACCAAGCTTTAAGGGGGCTAAGATCACTAAAGGTACGTCTAGAGGCGCACCAAAAAACAGCCTTTGAAGTTGCAAGATGGCTTGAGAGTAATGATATTGTTGAAACTGTAATTCATCCAGGTCTTGAGTCACACCCTCAGCATGACTTATGGAAGAGAGATTTTAGCGGCGCATCAGGATTGTTTGCTTTCACATTCAAAAAGTCATATTCAGCAGAAAAAATTGCATTATTTGCTAATTCACTTGAAGCATTTGCCCTTGGTTTTAGTTGGGGTGGCTATAAAAGCCTCTTAACTGCTAGGCCTTATAAGAGAGATGGAGAATGGGTGCATGATGGAAAACATTTAGTACGATTAAGTATAGGGCTTGAGGACTCAAGTGAGTTAATTGACGATCTTGAGCAAGGCTTTAGCATACTTGAATAGTATTTAAGACTTATCCCTCTTATCATTTATAACTGTAACTCGCTGCATATGTCTGAACTCTGGTAAGTAGTCAAAAACTGCATAATGTTGAGTAATTCGATTATCCCAAATAGCAATGGAATTATCTTCCCAGTGAAATCTAACTTGGAATTCAGGTTTTGAAATATGCTGAAATAAGAATTGCAGTATATGATCACTTGGACCTTGACTTTCATTGACAATATTGCGAGTAAAGGATTGATTTACATTTAAATATTTGAGGCCTGAAATGGGGTGAGTCTCAATAACTTTATGAACCGCTGAGCCAACTTTCTTTAGAGCATTATTAACTGAATCGATACCACCTTCTTTGTAAAAGTCATTTCTAAATGTACCCATATCATGAATTGCTTCAAGTTCTTCTAGGTGAGCTTTCCATCCATTTGGAAGCTGATCATATGCTGCACTCATACTCGCCCATAGCGTGTCACCACCAACTTTAGGAACCTTAACGCCATGTAATATACTTGCAAAAGGAGGGTTTGGTTTAAAAGTAAGATCTTTATGCCAATCATTTGTATCTGGCCTATTATTTTCATCATTTTTCAGTAATACAATACTTTGATGCCCCTCAATATGCGGGTAAACAGGGTGACCTGGATCAATTTCGCCAAGACTCTCTGCTAATTTCAGATGGGATTCTGGGGAAATGTTCTGGTCTCTAAAAAAAATAACTTGATGCTTTATGAGTGCGCTGTATATTTGCTCAATGGTCCCACTATTTAAATCCTTATTAAGTGAAACTTTTGAGATTAATGCTCCAATTGAAGGAGTTAGCGGGGTGACTTTCAACATCATTCGATCCGATAGACTTTTAAAGAATTTTATTACAAAACAATCAATAAATATTAATTATTATTTTTTAACCACCATAACAGAATAAATAATTGAAAAAATAGTAATGGAATGACTGATAAAAGAACCACTTCCCAGCTAAAATTAAAAACAAACCAGCCTGCTGAAAGTGCTGCAAAAGCCTGAAGGCCAAAAACTAAAAAATCATTGATTGATTGAACTTTAAACTTTTCATTTTCACTATAGGATCTTGGGAGTAGGTTTGTTCCTCCTATAAATAGGAAGTTCCATCCAAGACCAAGAAAAACTAAAGACCACCAGTAACTGCTAAGAGCATGGCTACTGTATGCAATGAAGACAGAAGCAAAGAAAAATATAACGCCAAGGAGCATCATCCGAGTAAGCCCTAGATATTTAACAATATAAGCTGTAAATAGTGACGGAAGAAACATTGCGATAACGTGAGCTTGAAGAACTGATTTTGTGTGGTGAAGTGAATAGCCATCCATTATATGCATACTGACCGGCGTGGCTGTCATTACAAAGCTCATAACAACATAGCCTGTTGTCGCCGCGCAAACTGCAACTATAAAAGAGCCTTGCTTAATAATTTTAAGCAATGACCTTTTAGAATTATCAATTTGCTGCTTAAACTTTTCAGCTGGTTTAAAGAAGCACATCAATATAAACGCAACAATAAATAAAAGGGAAAGGATGGCGAATGAGCCAACAAAGTCGGTATCAAAATAATTTTTGCCCAAAGTTGCAATTTCCGTGCCAAGAAAAGCAGAAATTAGCCCACCTAGAAGAACAACTGCAGTTGCTTTTGGTCTTTGTTCAGGCTCCACGCTTTCAATTGCTGCAAACCTAAATTGCTGCATAACGGCAACTGTTCCACCTAAACAGAAAGATGCAAAACAAAATAAATAAAATGATTTATTGATGATTGAGAATATACACAGGCCGATTAGAAATATTGTGTAAATGCAAGAGCTCAAAAAAACTTTCTTGCGACCAAAAATTGACATCAGCCGTATGGCTGGAATAATACTTACAGCAGTGCCTACTACAATAGTTGCAACTGGCAAGGTAGATAAACTTTTTAAGGGTGCAAGAACGCTTCCAATAATGCCCGCGACAAATAGCATAAAAACACTAAGAGACATAAAGAGGGCTAAACAGGCAGTTAATATCCAGACATTTTTAGGAAGATTTAACATTGAGCAGTTATCCTGTGAGGTAGAAAAAATTTATTTCTTCTGAGGCCGCTTCCATTTGCTCATCGTTGATTGTTTATTGCGACTCAAGGTAAGCTTATCATCGGGTGCATCTTGAGTGATAGTTGAGCCCGCTCCAATGGTTGCATTTTTTCCGATCGATACTGGGGCAATTAATTGACTATTTGAGCCTATAAATGCTCCATCTCCAATTGTTATTTGACTTTTATTTACACCATCATAATTGCACGTTATTACGCCAGCACCAATATTGACGCCCTTTCCAATTTTACTATCCCCGATGTAACTTAAATGGGATACCTTTGAGTTGTCATCAATTGTTGATTTTTTTACTTCAACAAAATTGCCAATCTTTGCATGACTACCTATTTGAGTTTCAGGACGAATGCGGGCAAAAGGCCCAATACTAGTGTGACTTCCAATAACAGAGCCTTCAATCATTGAATTTGGCATGATGAGCGCATTATCACCGATTTTAGAGTTTTTTATAATGCAGTTTGGCGAAATTAGAACATTTTTTCCTAACCTAACTTCACCTTCAAAAACAACATTTACATCGATAATACAGTCATTTCCAAAAGTTAAATTACCCCGACAATCAAAACGACTAGGGTCTTTAATAGTGAGGCCATTGATCATTAGCTCTTCAGCACTTTTTAACTGGTGAGCCCTTTCAGCCTCGGCTAAGTTATTTTTATCATTTATACCCATTACTTCTGCTGAATTTTCACAAATAAATGAAGCAATAGTAACATTATCTTTGGCTGCTTTTTCAACAATATCAGTAAGATATAGTTCGCCCTGCGAATTATTTGGCTCAAGCTGGCTTAAGTACTTTATTAACAAGGCTCCAGTAATAGCCATAATGCCCGTATTAATTTCATCAATTTCAAGTTCTTCATCATTGGCATCATTTTGCTCAACAATGGATTGAATCGATTTTGAAGAGTCTCTTATGATTCGGCCATAACCTGTAGGGTCATTCTGAATTACTGTTAAAAGAGAAAAACCAGTTTTATTTGCTTTTTCAAGCAACTTTAATAATGTTTGGGTTCGAATTAGAGGGACATCACCATATAGAATAAGACACATTGAGTTTTCTTGAATATTTGGGATTGCCTGCATTACCGCATGCCCAGTTCCAAGTTGATCTTTTTGTAATACCCATGTAATCAGGTTGTTTGATACTGATTTTTTTACTGATTCTGAGCTATGGCCAATGATTACGTTAATCGAACTTGCCAAAGGCATCGCCGCATCAATGACATGCTGAATTAAAGTCTTATTACCTACTTCATGAAGCACTTTAGATATACTTGAGTTCATTCTTGTGCCTTGGCCGGCAGCTAAAATGATTATATTAACGTCATTATTAGTTGATTGGTTTAGCATTAAAAGTATAGTGTTAGATAGAAAAAAATAGTTTGTATAATGTTACACTTTAGAAATTAAGCTAAGTGAAAATGCGTAAAAAATTACTTGCTGAGTTAATTGGAGCTTACATCCTGGTCTTCGCTGGAACTGGCGCTGTGATGATTAATGATATTACTGGATCTCTTGGTCATGTTGGTATAGCGCTCACATTTGGCTTTGTAGTAGTGGCACTAATTTATAGCTTTGCCCATTTATCGGGAGCTCATTTTAATCCTGCTGTGACGATAGCTTTTTGGTCAATAGGGGAATTTGACAGTAAGAAGGTTATTCCATATATTGGTGCCCAGCTTTTTGGTGCGATAGCTGCCAGTGCAAGCCTATATTTTTTACTTAATGAGAACTTTGTCACCATGTCCGAGGTGAGCTATCTTGGCGCGACTCTTCCCAATGGCTCAGTAACTCAAGCCTTTGGATT
Source organism: Candidatus Pseudothioglobus sp. uisw_070 (assembly GCF_059512545.2). Lineage (NCBI taxonomy): Bacteria > Pseudomonadati > Pseudomonadota > Gammaproteobacteria > Pseudothioglobaceae (SeqCode) > Pseudothioglobus (SeqCode) > Candidatus Pseudothioglobus sp. uisw_070. Next base: position 200,405 of record NZ_CM183456.2, read on the forward strand.
TGAATTGATTTTGACTTTTATATTAATGATTGTTATTTGCTCTTCTGCGGTTCATGGCAAAGCCACAAAAGATTTTGCGGGACTTGCTATTGGCTTAACGGTTGGTCTTGAGGCAATGTTTGCAGGACCTATAACGGGCGGCAGTATGAATCCAGCTCGAAGTATTGGGCCAGCAGTGATGAGCGGTAATTATGCGCACTTATGGATATATATAGTAGCGACTATCATTGGTGCTGTAATTGCTGCGCAAGTATTTTTAAAGCTTTTTCAATCTGACTCTTAATTAGTGATTATGAAAAAAGTATTGGTTTTGTGTACTGGAAATAGCTGTAGAAGTATTATTGCGGAAGCGCTAATCAATAGTGAGCTTGGTGAGCGAATTGAAGCTTATTCGAGTGGCGTATCTGCCAGCGGCTTAGTAAATCCGAATGCAAAAAAAATATTAGAAGTTAAGAATATATGGAAGGAGGAGTACCACTCTAAAAGATTGGAGACACTCTTGCATATTGATTTTGACCTGGTCATTACAGTTTGTGATAATGCAAGTCAAACTTGTCCTATATTTCCAGGAAAAACAGAGATAGTTCATTTAGGCTTTGATGACCCAGATGGTATGGGTTTTGAAGAATTTGAGACGTGTTATAAGCAGGTCAAAGAGAAACTAATTCCACTGGTAAAATATTTTTTAAATTAGTTACTTTTTTTTAAATTTTTATATAAAATTCGTTTTTTTAGAGGTAGTGATAAGTGGTACTAAATAATTCTTTTTATGGAGATAAATAGTTATGACTAAATCAGGAAATATTACTAGTTTATTTGGAAAGTCGCCAATAAGCCCTTTACAAAAACACATGAAGCAGGTTCATTCCTGTATCAAAGAGTTTGGAGTTTTTGCTAAAGCCGCTCAATCTGAGGACTGGGACAAGGCGCAAGAAGCTCGAGTTTCTATTGGAAATAAAGAGCAAAAGGCTGATAAGCTTAAGAAAAAATTAAGAATGAACTTGCCTAGTACCTTTATGATGCCTTTCTCACGAAGAGATTTGCTTGATGTTCTCTTAATCCAAGACTCTATTGCCAACATTACTAAAGACCTTGCGGGCTTGATGATGACTCGTCATATGGTTTTTCCTAAAGAGTTTGCAGAGGACTTTATAAAGCTTGCTGATCTTTGTATTAAGACTTCAGCTTCTGCACTTGTAGCGATTAATGAACTTGATGAGTTGTTAGAAACAGCGTTTAGTTCTCGTGAACGTAAAATTGTTGCAGAGATGGTCAAAAAAATTAATGTCCTTGAGCATGATACTGATGTAGCTCAGAATGATATTCGTAATAAATTATTTTTGCTCGAATCTGAATTACCCCCTGTAGATGTCATGTTTTATTACCGAGCTATTGAGTGGTTAGGCGAGACCGCTGATGCTGCCCAAAAGGTAGGATCACGTTTTGAAGTAATGTTAACTAAATAACCGGAGCTCTTCATGGAAATTATTGTACAAAATAGTGATATTCTTATCATGCTGGCTATTGGTTTTGGTTTGTTTATGGCTTGGGGTATTGGTGCTAATGATGTTGCAAATGCAATGGGAACATCGGTAGGTTCTGGTGCAATTACATTTAAACAAGCAGTGGTAATTGCAATTATATTTGAGTTCGCTGGAGCAGTTCTTGCAGGTGGTGAGGTTACGGCAACGGTTCGAAAGGGCATCCTTGATTCTGGATCATTTGTATCTAACCCAGAATTACTGGTGTACGGAATGCTTGCTTCACTTTTAGCTGCAGCTACCTGGCTATTGATTGCATCTTCTCTTGGTTGGCCGGTTTCGACAACGCACTCTATTGTAGGGGCGATTGTGGGATTTGGTGCTGTAGGTGTTGGTGTTGATGCTGTAGCTTGGGGCAAGGTCTATGCAATTATAGCGAGTTGGGTCATCTCTCCAATTATTGCTGGAACGTTGGCGATTGTAATTTTTAAGAGCTTGCAGAGTAATATTATCGATACTGAAAAGCCTCTTGAGAATGCTAAAAAATACCTCCCTTTTTATGTGTTTTTTGTTGGTTTCATTATCTCTTTAGTGACACTACTTAAAGGACTTAAACATGTTGAATCCTTAAAACACCTTGGCAAAGATCTACCTACCAGTATGATGATTGCAACTGCAGTGGGAATATTGGCAGCTATTCTTGCAGCTATTATTATTAGGCGTATTAAGATCAATCCCGAAGATGACAGTGACTTTTCATATGCTAATATGGAGAAATTATTTGGTGGACTAATGATTATAACTGCGTGTGCAATGGCATTTGCGCATGGATCAAATGATGTTGCAAACGCAATTGGCCCTTTAGCCGCAGTCTATAGTATTGTTGAATCAGGAGGGCAGATCGTCTCTAAGAGTGTCTTACCTTCATGGATATTACTAGTAGGAGGAGGAGGCATTGTCTTTGGTCTGACAACTTTTGGTTACAGGGTAATGAAGACAATTGGAAAAAGCATTACGGAGCTTACGCCTAGTCGTGGTTTTGCTGCTGAACTTGCTGCAGCAACAACTGTTGTTTTTGCCTCCTATACTGGCCTTCCAGTCTCTACTACGCAGGTATTGGTGGGAGCTGTACTTGGTGTGGGTATAGCAAGAGGCCTTGCTTCACTTAACTTGAGGGTTATTAACCGAATTTTTCTTTCTTGGATTATCACACTTCCAGCTGGCGCCATAATGTCGATTTTATTTTTCTTTATGTTAAAAGGTATTTTTGGCTCGTCATAATCTAATGAAGTTTAGTAAAATGTTTAATAATAAAACTATAAGTAGAGATTAATTATGACTTTAGAAGAGGTCCAGAAAAAACTTGAACTAGGAATAGAGCAATCTGAAGTCACTATGGAGGGTGATGGTTGTAATTGCTCTGCTGTAATTGTTTCACCTATTTTTGAAGGGCTATCTTTATTGCAAAGGCAGAGAGCAGTTTTAGCGGTTGTTAAAGAAGAGATAAAGAGCGGTGAGCTTCATGCATTAAGTGTTAAAACATTTACCCCTGCAGAGAGATAGTATATAATTCACGTTCTTTTAAATTTGAAGATATAAAGTTATGCAAACAGACATTCATCCTTCTTACGATACTATTAAAGTTGTGTGCAGTTGTGGTAATTCATTTGAAACACGCTCAACTTCGGGTAAAGACGAACTTCATCTTGATGTTTGTTCAAGTTGTCACCCTTTTTATACAGGTAAGCAAAAAATTATGGATACTGCTGGACGTGTTGAGAAATTTAAGTCACGTTACGGCGCATTCAAGCGTTAAATATTAATTGATTCACTCTAAAGGCCACAAATGTGGCTTTTTTTGTGTCAGAAGCAAAGCAAAATAAATCTCTACAATGATTATAATCAACCTTTTACTGGGAAAAAATAATGGCATTTGACTACATTAATGCGTTACTAAAAAAAGAAGTATCGCGTACTCCAATTTGGGTGATGAGGCAAGCAGGCAGATACTTGCCAGAGTACCGTGCCACAAGAAAAATAGCTGGTGATTTTTTAACTTTATGTAAGTCAAGTGATCTGGCGTGTGAAGTTACCCTTCAGCCCCTTGAGCGTTTTGATCTTGATGCGGCAATTCTTTTTTCTGACATATTAACTATTCCTGACGCTATGGGGTTGGGGCTTCATTTTGTTGAGGGAGAGGGGCCAAAATTTACTAATCCTCTTCACACGCTCAGCAGCATTGAACACTTAACCAAGCCAGATGTTGGAACTGAGCTTAATTACGTTAGTGAAGCAGTTTCTGTAATCAAGAAAAACCTTAAAGGCAGAGTTCCATTAATAGGCTTTACGGGAAGTCCATGGACATTAGCAACATATATGGTTGAGGGCGGAACTAGTAAATCTTTTTCAAAGGTAAAGGGCTTGATGTATGAAAACCCAAGGCACATGCACCAACTACTTGATGTTCTGGCTGATACTGTAATAGACTATCTAAATTCTCAAATTGAAGCTGGTGCGGATTCAGTAATGATTTTTGACACTTGGGGTGGGCTTCTAAGTAAGGGTAGTTATGAAAATTTTTCATTAAGATACATGTCAAAAATTGTGGATGGGATTCACCGTAGCTATGAAGGTAGAACGATTCCAGTGACACTTTTCACTAAAGGCGGCGCTGCATGGCTCGAGCAAATTGCTGCAACTGGATGCGATGCAGTGGGTATTGATTGGACAATTGAGCTTGGTGAGGCGGAAAGGAGAGTGGGCTCAAAAGTAGCATTACAGGGTAATCTTGATCCATCAGTGCTTTATGCATCACCTGATGTAATCAAGGCTGAAGCTTTCAAAGTTCTTGACCAATTCAAAGGGAAAACTGGGCATGTTTTTAATCTTGGGCATGGGATTACTCCTGATGTTAACCCAGAAAGTATGAAAGTTTTAGTGGATGCAGTTCACTCATACCCTACCAAAACTAAATAATCCAAATCACATGGACATTAAATTGAGTTTAACTTTGTCTATGTTAAAATTTAATTAAAAAATAGGATTAATAATCATGTCACGAATCTTAAATATTTTCAAACAACTCGAAGCTAAGAACAAGACTGCCTTTATTCCATTTATCACTGCTGGTGATAGTGGCCTGGATAACTCAGAGGCATTGGTTTTTACTTTGGCAGATAATGGTGCAGATATTATTGAGTTAGGAATGCCCTTTTCAGATCCAATGGCTGATGGGCCAGTAATTGCAAAATCACATGAGAGGGCGGTTGCAGACGGCGTCAACTTGCATGATGTTTTTGCAATAGTTGAGAGGTTTAGAGAGCATAACCAGTCAACTGGCATCGTCTTAATGGGTTATACAAATCCAATTGAGGTTTTTGGCTATAAAGAATTTGCGCTTAGAGCTCATGAAGCTGGAGTAGATGGAATTTTGGTTGTTGATATGCCTCCAGAAGAGGTCCATGATCTTAAGGAAGAGCTCGATAAGCTTGATATTGATCTTATCTTTTTAGTCGCTCCAACAACGACAGATGAACGCTTACAATATATTGCAGAAATGGCTACTGGCTACATATACTTTGTATCATTGAAGGGCGTAACAGGCGCAGGAAATCTCGATGTTGCATCGGTTAATCATCACTTAGAAAGAATGAGAAATTATTTTAAATTACCACTGGGAGTTGGCTTTGGAATAAGTAATGCTGAAGTTGCGAAACAAGTTGGCGAGAATGCTGACGCAGTAATTGTTGGCAGTGCGCTAGTTTCAATTATTGAAGAATTGTCCAGTGACAAAGATACAATGATTACTAAGGTTGGGAATCTGGCAAAGGAAATCTCAAATGCTATTAATTAATTTACAAATACTATGAGTTGGTTAGAAAAAATTATGCCATCTATTGGCATAAATATCAAAAAAAATATTCCAGAAGGAATTTGGAGTAAGTGCCCAGAGTGTAGGCGAGTTCTTTATCAAGAGGAACTTGAGCGTCTTCACTATGTTTGTCCAAAGTGTGACCATCATTTAAGAATATCTGCAAGAAAACGTATAGAGGGATTTCTGGATATTGAGCAGCAACTTGAGATTGCTGCTAATATTGAGTCTGTAGATCCACTTAAGTTTAAAGATCAAAAAAAATACAAAGATCGTTATCATGATGCCCAAAAAAAGACCAAGGAAAAAGATGCGTTAGTTGTTAAAACTGGAGTGTTAAAAGGGATGCCAATTGTTGTTGCAGCTTTTGATTTTAGTTTTATGGGCGGATCAATGGGGTCAGTTGTTGGTGAAAAATTTGTAAGAGCTGCGAATATTGCTATTGAAAACCGACATCCTTTTGTTTGTTTTTCTGCAAGTGGCGGCGCTAGAATGCAAGAAGGCCTTTTTTCTCTAATGCAAATGTCAAAAACTTCGCTTGCTGTTAAATTATTAGCTGATAATAAAATCCCATTTATCTCAGTCTTAACTGATCCAACTATGGGGGGTGTTTCAGCTAGCTTAGCAATGCTAGGCGATATTCAGATTGCTGAGCCCAATGCAAGAATAGGTTTTGCAGGAGCTAGAGTTGTTGAACAAACGGTTCGAGAAGAGTTACCAGAAGGATTTCAAAGAAGTGAATTTTTACTTGAGAAGGGTGCTATTGATATGATAGTGCATAGGTCAGACTTACGTCAAAAAGTTTTTCAGATCCTCTCCGCACTTCACCTCAATTACAAAAAATAATATTAATATTTTTTTAAATGAATCAATCGGATAAATTTTGAAGATATTTTTGGCTAATCCACGAGGCTTTTGTGCTGGCGTTGATCGTGCTATCGAGATAGTCGAGCGCGCAATTGAAAAACATGGTTCACCGATTTATGTCCGTCATGAGGTCGTTCATAATAAATTTGTTGTAAGTAATCTAAAAAAGAAAGGCGCAATTTTTGTTGATGAGATTAATGAAGTTCCAAAGGGAAGTGTTGTAATTTTTAGTGCGCACGGAGTATCACAAGCCGTAAGAAAAAATGCTGCTGAGATTTCAGATATTATTTATGATGCAACTTGTCCGCTAGTAACGAAAGTTCATAAAGAAATCACCAGGCGGCAAAAACAAAATCATCAAGTTATTTTGATTGGCCATGCCGGTCATCCAGAGGTTGAGGGAACCTTAGGACAGTCAAATGCATCTAGCCGCATTACTTTAGTAGAGTCAATTAAAGACATTAAAGATCTAGAGTTGTCTAAAGATTTGGACATTTCCTATACAACACAGACCACTTTATCGGTTGACGATACCCAAGAGATTGTTGACTCTCTTAAAGCTAAATTTCCAAAAATTCAAGCACCTAAAAAAAGTGATATTTGTTATGCAACTCAAAATCGTCAGGACTCAGTCAAGTCTATGATTAAAAATTCAGAAATGCTCCTTGTTATTGGTTCAAAAAACTCTTCTAACTCGAACCGACTTAAAGAGATTGCAGAAAATGAAGGGAAGCCTGCTTATTTAATTGATGGAGCAACTGATATTCAAAATGATTGGCTGAATGGTATTACTTCTATTGGAGTTACAGCTGGCGCATCAGCTCCAGAAGTTCTAGTTCAGGCAGTGGTGTCTTATCTGATGATGAATGGTGGTAGTGAAATTATTGAAGTAAGTGGTGCTAGGGAGTCTGTAAATTTTCCAGTTCCTGAGGCACTTAGAGTCTAAAAGTATTAATTAAATTAATAGAAATGTAGGAATTTGAACTTATGAAAAAATATGGTATTTATGGAATTGGCGCTGCAATAGTTGATACTGAAGTTATTGTCAGTGACTCATTTTTAAGTGAAAATGATATTGGCAAAGGATTGATGACTCTTGTTGACGAAAAACGACAAAAATACTTAATGGATGAGCTGACTAGTCAAAGCGTGGCTGTTAAAAGGAGCTGTGGAGGGTCTGCATGCAATTCAGTTGTAGCGGCAAGTAGATTTGGATCCTCAGCTTTCTTTTCTGGCAAAGTTGCAAATGATGATGAGGGTATTTTTTTTGTTAAAGATTTAAATCGTGCGGGCGTGGATTTTCATCAAGTTGATCCTTCTAGTGGAGTTACTGGTAAATGTTTGGTAATGATTAGTCCGGATGCAGAGCGAACCATGAATACTTATTTAGGCGCTAGCCTAGAGCTTTCATATCGCGAAGTTGATGAAGGGGCTTTAGCATCTTCAGAATGGCTATATATTGAAGGCTATGTTGTGACTGATGATGAAAGAACAGATGTTGCAAGAGATGCTATGATTTATGCTAAGAAGAGCGGGGTTAAAACTTCATTGAGTCTTTCTGATCCATTTGTTGTTGAGGTTTTTTCGGACAACATAAGAACAATTATTGGTGACGACGGTGTGGATTTAATTTTTTGTAATGGTGATGAAGCTAGGAGTTTTACTGGAACGCATACAGTAGAAGCGGCTGCTGAAGAATTAAAGAAACATGCTAAAACCTTTGCTATTACAAGAGGTGCAGGCGGGTCATTAGTTTTTGATGGAACTAATATGATTCATACTCCAGGTGTTCTTGCAAGTGCAGTTGATACGAATGGTGCTGGTGATATGTTTGCTGGTTCTTTTTTATATGCACTAGGTCTTGGTAAGGACTTTTCTTGGGCTGCTGAGTTTGCTAATGCTGCTTCGTCGAGGGTAGTTAGTCAATTTGGACCAAGAATAAGGGTGATTGAATATATTAGCCTTAAGCAACAATTTAATATTCAATAATAAAATAGTAAGGTAAGGGTTTAGAGTTAAAAAATGAAGCTTTAATTCTGGACTATTAGATGTTAGGTTATTGGTTCTATTAAGTGGTAACTTATAACTCATTTTAATCTATAATTTTCGTCAAGGGGCTAAGTTACTTGAGGAACATAAAATGAAAAAAGCAGTCAGTAGGTTATTTCAGTTAAGAAAAGCGTTAGATGAATGTGAAAAAGAATTTGGATTAGGTGAGTTTTCAGATGTCGAAAGAGCGGTTTTTTCTTTCATCACTTCTAATTCTAATGTAACAATTACTGCAATAAAAAATGATCCATACTTCTCTAAGTATTCATTATCAACTATAAAACGCGCAGTTTTATTTCTAACTTCTAACGGTGTAGTTAGTGCAAATCAATCTTCATCTGATAAGCGTGAGATGATATTAATATTTGCAAACTAAATTACACAGTCCTCTCTAAGAGACTAAGTAAGAGGCTTCCTTCGACCCTTGATAATTTTGTTGGCTTAACAAAGTAATCATATTCTGATTTGATTACATAGGTTGATTTTATAAGTCTGATGTAAGTTTTTTACAGACTCTAAACTTGGATAAAACTATGAAAGAGCTTAGTGACAAATATTTTCTTGAAAATTCTATTATTGTTAATAAGACATTAATCTAGTGCAAAGCAAATTAACAGAGTTTCTATCTCAAAATTCTATTACTTTTTTAATAATTGTTTTAGCAACATTTATTAATGGTCAGGCCCACATTATTGGCAATATTGTTTGGCTCCCCATAGGAGCAGTAACTTTATGCTATCTTTTATTTGGATTTAGAGTTTTTATTGCGACTTTTTTGGCTATAACACTTTCATCTATTTGGTTTCATAGCTCTGAAATTAATGGCATTAATTGGTTGCATCTTGTGGGGACATTCTCACCTCTATTAGCAATTTCTAGTATGAAATTTTTTAAATTATCAAATTTTTTTGATGGCGACAGGTTGGTTTTTCAACACTTACTTTTTTTAGCAATATTAACTGCTCTTTACAACACACTTATGAAATTTTTTATTTATACATATATCTCTTTAAATGATAAAGATGAATTGTCAATTAACGCTGTTCATTTCATAAAAAATTATTTGATTGGCGATATTTTAGGTTCTCTAATTGTTTTATTTTTTGCGGCCTTAGTGGTTGTTCCAGGGATACGATACTTGGCGCCTCACCTTATACCCAAGGAAGATAAATTGCGGTAGATTGTAATTTTTTACCAATAACAAAACATTAAACTAGCCTGTCTATTAATATACTTGCGCTTCTAATTCGAGAAAAGTCAGCTTCCATAGTTTCATTAGAAATTAGAGTGTTTTGATTTTTTAATTGAAACTGCTGTGGTTTCGTTTGAATTAAATTAATAATTTTTGATGTGTCGATGCTATTTTTTTCATTTAAAGTAATTTCTAGCTTCTCATCATAGATATTAATCTTAAGAATGCCTATTTCCATCGATTGTATTTTTAATGAGGTCGATTCAAATAAGTTATTAGTTTGATCTGGGAGGAGGCCAAAGCGATCAATCATTTCTATTTTTAGATCTTTTAATTCGTCATCATTTCCAGCACTTGCAATTCGTTTGTAGAGAATTAATCTCTCATGGACGTCTGGTAGATAAGTATCAGGAATGATGCAAGCAATTCCTGAATTAATTTCAACTTCTTCAACTAATGCATCTTTAATATCAAATTTGGTATTGTTTTTTATTGCTTGAATGGTGCGCTTTAATAAGTCATGATATAAATTAAACCCAATTTCTGATATTTTACCGCTTTGATTTTCTCCCAAAAGATCTCCAGCGCCCCTAATCTCAAGGTCATGATTTGCTAGCATAAATCCGGCTCCAAGCTCTTCTAGTGAAGCTATGGCATCTAGTCGTTTTTTTGCATTTGCTGTAATTGACTGGTGAGACTTGATTATAAGATAAGCGTATGCCTTATGATGAGATCTGCCAACCCTGCCTCGAAGTTGATGGAGCTGGGCAAGCCCAAAGTTTTGTGCATTATTGATAATAATTGTATTAGCGCTTGGAATATCAATTCCAGTTTCAATAATTGTAGTGCAAACTAAAAGCTGAAAGCGCTGATGATAAAAATCGGCCATTATTTGCTCAAGCTCTTTGCTTGGCATTTGGCCGTGCGCAATTCGAACTTTTAGATTTGGCATCAGGTTGCTCAAAGATTCTGCCATATTATCAATTGTATCAATATCGTTATGAACAACAAAAATTTGCCCACCTCGATGCAACTCACGAGAGCATGCTTCTTTGATAGTATCTTTATCCCATTCATCAACAAAGGTCTGTATTGCTGTTCTTTTAGCTGGAGGAGTAGCAATAATTGACATTTCTCGAAGTGAGCCTAACGCCATGTTTAGTGATCTAGGAATAGGTGTTGCAGTCATGGTCAATATATCACTTTGACCGCGGATTTTTTTAAGTGCTTCTTTTTGCTTTACTCCAAATCGATGTTCTTCGTCAATAATAATCAAACCTAAGTTATGATATTTAATAGTTCCTTGGATCAGTTTATGAGTCCCAATAATAATGTCAATCTTTCCATCATTAAGATGAGATTTAATTTCATTTTGTTCTTTTGTGTTTTGAAATCTTGAAAGAGATTTAATTACAATTGGAAATTTGGAGAAGCGGTCATTAAAAGTTTGTTCATGTTGGTTAGCTAAAAGTGTCGTAGGAACAAGAATTGCAACTTGCTTGCCAGATTCAACAGCTATAAAAGCAGCTCTCATTGCAATTTCAGTTTTACCAAACCCAACATCTCCGCAGACTAGTCTATCCATTGGTCTTTCAGATTGCATATCTAAAAGAACATCATCCATTGTTTTTAGTTGATCTGGTGTTTCCTCAAATGGGAAACTGGATACAAAAGAGCTATAAGAGTCATTTGGCGCTGGATAAGCAAATCCTTTTTGAGATTGACGCTTTGCATAAATTTCTAATAGTTCAGCGGCAACATCATAAAGTGCTTCTGCTGCCTTTCTTTTTGCTTTGGTCCACTGCTGACTTCCTAGCTTATGAAGGGGGGCATTATCTGAACTTGCACCAGAGTATCTAGAGATAAGGTTAAGCGCTGCAATGGGAACCATTAGTACTGAGCCATTTGCATACTCAAGTGACAGAAAATCTTGTTGATTACCATCAAAACTTCGACTTTTAAGTCCTAAATATCGGCCAACACCATAATGCTCATGAACCACAGGATCGCCTAATTGGATCTCAACAAGACTTTTAATTGCCTCATCAAAATCTTTATGTTTTGCTCTTCGTCTTCTCCGCTGTTTTACAGCATCTTTTCCAAACAAATTATTTTCAGTAATAATTGCAATCTTCTCAAAAAGAACGCCTTCACTCAGGCTTGCATTAGTAATGCAGAGCCCATTATTTTGACTATGAAAGTCACTCCAATGAGAGCAGTCGTTTACTTTAAGTTGATGAGTGGAAAGTAGATCAGTGAGAACACTTTGCCTGCCTTCTGATTCACAAACGATTAATACTTGCCCATCAAAATTTTCAATGAAGTTAATTAACTTATTAAGTGGCTTTTTTGTTTGAGCTTCTATTTTAAGTGGGGGTAGGATAGAAGATGAGAAGTTATAGCCTTCTTCTTTTTCTATTTTTGAGCTTTGTATTTGTATTTGTTTTTTATCTGAAAGTTTTTTGAAAAATCTTTCAGTATTTAAAAATACTTTATTAATTTCTAGAGGGAGTCTTTCTAGTGAACCTTTACAATATTCAAAACGCTCTAATAATTCTTTAGCTTGAAGCTCCATCGCTTCGTTAAGTCCTTTTTGATAAAAGATTACAGGCTCACCCAAAATATAATCAAATAGAGTTTCAGTTTTTTTAAAAAATAAAGGTAAATAAAATTCTATTCCACCTGGATAACGTCCTTCACTAACTTCGCTATAAATGAATCCATCAGTATTTCCAAATTCAGATAAATAGTTATCTTTAAAGATTGAAATACTGTCACTATCTGTTGCAAATTCTCGAGCAGGCAGTAATTTGATTTCTTTAATAATTTCAATTGACCTCTGCGAAGATGTATCAAAAGATCTGATTGAATCTATCTCATTATCAAATAGGTCAATTCGATATGGATTTTTAGTTCCCATTGGGTACAAATCAATTAGGGCGCCCTTAATGCAAAACTCACCTTGCTCCATTACAGTTGTAACTCTGCGATATCCTATTTTTATAAGACTTTCAGAAAATGACTTAATCTCAAGATTTTGATTAGTTTTTAGGTGAAGGCTATATATTTCAATATAATTTTTTGGACATAATCTTTGAGATAACGTCTCAAGTGTTGTTATTACGATGCCAGACTTAAGGGAGGGCAGTTTTGAAAGTGTCTCTAACCTCGATGAGACAATATCTGGATGTGGCGAAAAATGGTCAAAAGCCAAAACCTCCCAACTTGAAAATTCTAATATTTCTAAAGAGGTGTTAAAAAAATTGAGTGCTTTTCTAACCTCATCATAATGAGTAATATCTTTTGCAATATAGAGCACTACTTGCTTTTGAGATTCAGCAAATTCAATAAGCGCTAGTGCTTCAGAGGAGCCATAGAGAGATCCCCAATAATTTTTTAAGCCAGATGAGAAAGGCTTAAATTCTTCTGAATATAAAATGCTCATAAGATATGAACATTTTCCTTAGCTAGCATTTTAATAAGTTGGATTGTTGGCAGTCCAATTAGGCTGTTAGGGTCATTGCCCTCCATACTACTAAATAATGCAATTCCTAGTCCTTCAGACTTGAAACTACCAGCACAATTAAGAACATCTTCTTTATTTAGGTAGGACAAAATTTGATTATCAGAAAGTTGTTTAAAGGTAACTTTGAAAAGCTCAACATGAGTTTGAATTTTTAAGGTTTCAGTATTTAAGAGAACCAATCCAGTAAGAAATGTAATAGTTTTTCCAGAGCTTTTCTTTAGCTGCAAAAAAGCATTCTCATGACTACCTGGCTTTGTAAAAATTTCATCATCTTCATTATTTCCATTACCAAGGGTAGCTACCTGATCTGATGCAATAATCAAACCTGAATGAGATTTGGCTACCTCTAGAGCCTTTTCTTTAGATAAGCGATTAACTAAATTAAAAGGAGATTCTCCATTTTTTCTTCTTTCATTAATGTTTGGCGCTGCTGTTTTAAAGTCAATACGAAGCTTCTCTAAAATAGCTTTTCTAAATGGCGATGATGAGGCTAGAATGAGTGACACTAGAAGTTTAAAAATTGTAAAATATTCTAATATTTTACTTCAATCAGGCAGAATTTATGAGCTTATCAATAGTAGTCGCAATGGATGAAAATCGTCTGATTGGTAAAGACAATAAGTTGCCATGGCATCTTCCTGCAGATCTTGCTTATTTTAAAAAAATTACTACGGGAAAGTCAATTGTAATGGGTCGAAAAACATATGACTCTATTGGTAGGCCTTTACCAAATCGTCGTAATATTGTAATTTCTCGAAATTTAAAAACTTTAATCACAGGCTGTGAAGTTTTATCTAGCATTGATGATGTCCTCACAATCACTGAAGATGAAGATGAGGTAATGATCATTGGGGGTGCAAGTCTTTGCGAGCAATTATTGCCCCAAGTTAGTAGACTTTATATTACAAAGATTGAAGGTAAATTTGATGGGGATATCTATTTTCCAGAATATGATGAGTTCGATTGGCACCAGGTTAGCTGTGAGTCCCATCTTCCTGATGCATCGAATCAGCATGCTTATCACTTTCTCGTCTTAGAGAGGCAATCATGAAAAATATTATTTTATTTGGTTTAATAGCTTTGTACCTATCAGGCTGCGTTTTTACTAAAGTTGTTACTGTTCCTATGAGGGTTACTGGAGCAGTTGTATCTGTAATACCAATAGTTGGCGATGGAGTAAATAGTGTCTTGGGCGCAAGCGCTGATGTAATCGACGCAATACCTATTTAACTTGCTTGAAGTAACTGCTTACTTTTGGCCGCTAGAACTTCTTTTAAAGCTTTTGGCATTACTTTGACAAAATGAGTTATTTCTTCATTCCAATTGCTGAGTATTTTTTCAGCTATTTTTGAGCCAGTCAATTCGAAATGATTGGTTATAAATTCAAATAACTCTGAAGTGGATTCTTTATCCATTGGATCAAAGTCTATCGTAGATTCATTAGACCTCCCCTTAAGAGTTAGGTTAGGATTATATACAAAGGCTATTCCGCCGCTCATCCCGGCGCCAAAGTTACGACCAACTTCGCCCAGTATTACTGCGCGCCCACCTGTCATATATTCACAACCATGGTCGCCAATTCCTTCAACAACAGCAATCAGTCCAGAGTTTCTGACACAGAAACGCTCTGAAACCTGACCTGATAAATACATTTCACCTCCAGTAGCACCATATCCACACACATTTCCAGCAATAATTTCATTATGCGCTAAGTAGGTGGAATCTTTTGGTGGATAAATAACAATCCGACCACCAGACAGGCCCTTACCAACATAATCGTTAGCATCACCCTCAATTGATAGAGTTACTCCATTTGCAAGAAAGGCACCAAAAGACTGACCAGCAGAGCCTTTAAAATCAATATCTATTGAGCCATCTTTTAGATTATTACCATTTCTAGTTTTGACAATATGTGAGGAAAGCATAGCGCCAACAGCTCTGTCAACATTAGAAATGTTTGATTTAAATTTAACTTTACCATTACCTTCAATAGCCTTTTTTGATTTAGCAATTAAATCATGATCCAGTTGTTCATTGAGTTGATGGTCTTGTTTTATAGTTTGATAGGTGCCCGCATTCCTATATTGATTATCAGCAGGTGTTAATATCTTACTAAGATCAATTGAGTCTTGCTTCCAGTGATTTATTGCTTTGTTCATCTCAAGCACATCAACTCGGCCAACCATGTCAGTTAGTTTTTTAAACCCAAGTTCCGCCATAATAATCCGTAAATCCTCTGCCACCATAAACAAGTAATTAACGACATGTTCTGGCTTACCAGTAAACTTTTTACGTAAGACTTTGTCTTGAGTTGCAATGCCAACTGGACAAGTATTGAGATGGCATTTCCGCATCATAATGCAGCCTAATGTTATAAGTGGTGCTGTAGAAAAACCAAACTCTTCAGCCCCTAATAATGCAGCTATTGCAACATCTCTACCTGTCTTTAGTTGCCCATCAGTTTGAATAACTACTCTTGAGCGCAAATCATTCATTACCAGTGTTTGGTGAGTTTCAGCAACGCCTAGCTCCCAAGGAAGTCCTGCATGTTTAATTGAGGTTAACGGAGATGCGCCAGTTCCACCATCATGTCCAGCAATAACAATATGATCTGATTTTGCTTTAGTTACTCCTGCAGCAACAGTTCCTACACCAACTTCAGAAACTAGCTTGACACTAATTCGAGCTGCAGGATTAGATCTTTTAAGATCAAAAATAAGTTGTGATAAATCTTCAATAGAATAAATATCATGATGCGGTGGTGGGCTAATTAGGCCAACACCCGCAGTTGAGCAGCGTATTTTGGCAATAAAATCATCCACCTTACCACCAGGAAGTTCCCCACCTTCACCAGGTTTGGCGCCCTGTGAAACCTTAATTTGGAGTTCATCAGCATTATTTAGGTAGTCAATGGTAACACCAAATCGACCAGAGGCCACTTGCTTGATCGCGCTTCGCCTAGAGTCTCCATTGGCATCTGGAGTCCAGCGATTTGGGTCTTCTCCACCCTCACCAGTATTTGATTTACCACCTATTTGATTCATAGCAATTGCAAGAGATTCATGGGATTCTGGAGATATTGAGCCCAAGCTCATTGCTCCTGTAACAAATCTTTTGACAATCTCTTTTGCTGATTCAACTTTATCAATATCAATTGAGGTGCCTGATTTAAATGACATGAGCCCTCTAAGAGTGCAATTTCTAGTGCCCTCTTCATTAGATTTTTTAGCAAATTCCCAGTAAGCATGTTGATCATTACTTCTAGCAGCCTGCTGCAAGCTTGTAATAGTTTCTGGCTCCCACATATGTTTTTCACCACCACTTCGCCAAGCATAATGACCAAGATTATTGAGAGAGTTAGAGAGAAATGCTTTTTTATGTTGCTGTTCAGATTCAGTTTGAATGACGTCAAATCCAACACCACTAATGCGACTCGCCGTTTCGAAAAAGCATTTATGCATGACCTCATCAGATAAACCAACAGCCTCAAAGATTTGAGCGCCCTTATAGGAAGCAAGTGTTGAAATGCCCATTTTAGCCATCACTTTGAGCATTCCCTTTGCTATTGCCTTACGATATGCACTGACTATAGCCTCATCATTTTCTAGATTTACTAAGTTATCTCTTCTTGCCTGCCATAAGGCTTCAAAAGCTAGGTAAGGATTAATAGCATCTGCACCAAAGCCCGTCAATAGGCAGAAGTGATGAACTTCTCTAGCCTCACCAGTTTCAACAATTATTCCAACTTGAGTTCGCTTATGGGTGGCCACTAAATGCCGGTGAACTGCAGAAGATGCTAGGAGTGCGCTTACAGCATTTCGCTGAGAGTCAATTTTTCTATCAGATAATACGACAAGGCTATGACCATCATTAATAGCTTGGGTGCTTTGTACGCAAATTGAGTCAAGCATTTTACTTAGGCTCTGGCCTTCGTTTATGTCATAGGTGATATCAATTGTTTTACTTGTCCATCCTCGATGATTGCACTCTTTGAGTGAGGATATTTCTTCATTTGTTAGAATTGGGTGATCAATGATTAATCGGTTTGCATTTTCAGCTTTATTAGTAAGTAAATTTCCTTCAGGGCCAATTGAGCAGCTTAAGGACATCACAACTTCTTCACGAATTGAGTCAATAGCTGGATTAGTAACCTGAGCAAAAAGCTGTTTAAAGTAGTCATAAATTATTCTTGACTGATCTGAAAGGCACGCAAGTGCCGAGTCATTGCCCATTGATCCAACTGGGTCTCTCAGCTCAGTTACAAGAGGCAGTAGCATAAACTTAAGAGTTTCAGTGCTATAACCAAAGGCTTGTAAGCGGTTGATAAGTGTATCTGGAAAAAAACCTTTTTCACTAGTATTGGTTTTTAAATCAGATAGAGATATTTGTTGCTCTTTTAGCCAATCACCATAAGGGTTTTTAGATGCAAAGCTATTTTTAATCTCATCATCATCAACTAACCTGCCTTTTTCAAAATCAACAAGAAACATTTTTCCAGGTCTGAGGCGGCCCTTTGTTTTAACATTATTAGTTGCAACATCTACAACACCTACTTCAGATGCCATAATCACACGATCATCATGCGTTAGATAATAACGTGACGGTCGAAGACCATTTCTATCAAGAACAGCTCCAATATACCTTCCATCTGTAAAGGCAATAGACGCTGGACCATCCCAAGGCTCCATTACATTTGAGAAATACTCATAAAAAGCTTTTTTCTCTTGACTCATTTCTGTGTCATTTTGCCAAGCTTCTGGAACCATCATTAATACCGCTTCCTGAAGAGATCTTCCATTCATTAATAGAAATTCTAGAACATTATCAAAGCTACCAGAGTCAGAAACTTCAGTTTCAATTATGGGTAACGTTTTTGATAAATTATCTCCAAAAATCTCACTTTCTAAGACTCCTTCACGAGCCCTCATCCAGTTGAAGTTACCTTGACGAGTATTAATTTCACCATTATGGGCCATAAACCTGCAAGGCTGTGCACGATCCCATGAAGGGAATGTGTTGGTTGAGAAGCGTGAGTGAACCATTGCTAAATAGGTGCT
Source organism: Candidatus Pseudothioglobus sp. uisw_070 (assembly GCF_059512545.2). NCBI lineage: Bacteria > Pseudomonadati > Pseudomonadota > Gammaproteobacteria > Pseudothioglobaceae (SeqCode) > Pseudothioglobus (SeqCode) > Candidatus Pseudothioglobus sp. uisw_070. Next base: position 218,448 of record NZ_CM183456.2, read on the forward strand.
GAATTTCTTATCATTTAGATCTGGATAAAAGTCTAATAGCTGCGAGCCCATTAGCATGCCTTTATAAATAATTACCCTAGTAGAAAGACTACAAATATAAAAAAGCAATGCTTGAGAAAGTGACTCATCGGTCCGAATAATCTTCGAGACATTTTTTCGAATAATATAAAGAACCGCTTCAAAAGCCTCTGAACTGATATTCTCTGAGTTACCAATAATAAGTTGTTTCATTACTGGCTGTGAGTTACGAGCTGTATCTCCTACATTTGCTTTATCAGAGTCAACAGGAACATCACGCCAACCAATTAAAGTTTGCCCTTCGTCCTTTATAACTTTTTCAATGACTGAAATACAATGTTTACTTTCTTTATTATCTTGAGGTAGAAAAACATTACCAACACCATAACTTCCAGCATTCACTTCAATGCCAAATAGCGTTTTAATTTCCTCAGAAAAAAATTCGTGAGGTATATTGGTTAAGATTCCAGCACCATCACCAGTATTTGCCTCACAGCCACACGCACCACGATGGTCCATACGAGAGAGCATTTCTAATGCATCTTTCGTAATTTTATGAGAAGAATGACTCTTGACGTTGGCAATAAAACCAACACCACAATTCTCCTTCTCATTATTAGGATGGTAAAGTCCTCGAGCCTTTGGGAGGTGTAATTGTTTATTTTTCATGGAAACTGAATGTAAAAATGAAAATATATAATACCTTATTTTAGCTGATTTTTAAACTTCAAATTTGCCTACTTATATTGTTATAGTGGGGATATTAAGGTAGAATATTTTTATTTTATTACTAATATGTTAGCAATTATTTCACCTTCAAAAACGCAAGATTTTTCTCAATGTGATGTTGATTTTTATTCTCAAACTCGTAACTTAGATAACTCCAGTGAGCTGGTTAGCATTTTAAAAAAGAAAAGCCAATCTCAAATTTCTAAACTGATGTCATTAAGTGAGAAATTATCTAAGTTGAATTTTGATCGCTTTCAAAAGTTTAAACTGCCGTTCAATCGAGAAAATGCAAAGCAAGCAATACTTGCTTTTAAAGGAGACGTTTACAACGGAATTGATGCCCCAGCTTTGTCAACTGATGATCTTAATTTTGCGCAAGACAGTGTTCGAATGCTTTCTGGCCTTTATGGCGTTATAAGGCCACTTGACCTAATACAACCTTATCGTTTAGAGATGGGAACTAAGCTTTCTAACTCTAAAGGCAAGGATCTTTATGAGTATTGGGGAACAGAGATTAGTGATGTCCTCAATGAGGATGAGTCTGAACTTATAGTAAATCTTTCATCCAATGAATACTTCAAAGCTGTAGATAAAAAAACACTAAATGCGAATGTTTTGGATATTGTGTTTAAGGAAAAAAAAGGGGAAGTATACAAAGTTATAGGTATTTATGCAAAGCGCGCAAGAGGCTTGATGGTGAATTACATTATACGAAATCGATTGAAGAGTCCAGAGGGACTAAAAGATTTTGTCGATGAAGGTTATAGATTCGATAAAGAACTTTCTAGTGACTCTTCTTGGGTTTATCTCAGAGACTAAAGCCCACAATATTTGTAAAACTATTTAAAGTGCCTCTGATTCCTTTGACTGGTATTATTTCCAGTCTTTTACTGTGTAAAAACTACTAATGATTAAAGTATATACTTCGCACTCTTGCTTTTACTGCACAAGGGCAAAAAACTATCTCGATAATCTTGATATTGAATATGAAACGCTCAACATTCAAGAAGACAAAGATGCGCGAGACTTTTTTGTTAAATCTGGCTTTAGAACTGTCCCTCAAATTTTTGTAAATGATAAGCTCTTATGTAAGGGCGGGTCTGATGGATTAGCACAAATGAGCAAAGAAGATATTCATAATAAAGTTTTTGAGATTACTGGTTCACGCATTTAAATATCTCTAATTCCAGCGACGCCTTGGGCGCCTATACTTAAAGCTTTTTCAACTAGATTTTTCTTCATCCCGCCAAGTAAAAAAACTGGCAAATTACACTTTTCAATAATGCCAGAGGCATCTTCCCATCCTAAAGGTATAGAGTCAGGATGAGTCAGTGTCTTTTCTATTGGTGACAAGCTGATGTAATCAGCAGAAATATTCTCTGCGTGCAGGGCCTCATCAATGTTATGGGTTGATGCGCCAATTAGTTTTTCTTCAATAACTGGCCTTTCTTTTAATGACATTAGCTCCAAACTCGTTAGGTGCCAGCCATCACAAGGTTCATTAAAGGTTTTGTTTGGTGCATTTAGGATAAGTTTTGCCTGATTTTTTTTACAGAGCCTGTTTATTTTTTTTATGTAAGTATGATCAAGATGAGTCTTACTTCTTAGTTGTATAAATTTAACCCCATTAGTTAACTGTTTTTTACATTCGTTAATGACTATATCAGATTGATGATTATCAGGCGTAATCCAATAAAATTTTGGAAGTGAAAATTTATGAATAATTCTCCACATAGTTGGAAGTAATTTGAAATTTTTGAATTTATCTGCACTACTCCAAGTAATTTCTTGTCCTTCAGACCCTAATGGTTCACTAAGATAATTATCAACACTATAAACCGATAAATTGATGGTTTTTTCAGGATAGATATGCTGAATCTTTTGAACTAACTTACAGTCTTTAACGGTAATTCCTGTTTCTTCAAAAAGTTCTCTTTTGATTGCGCTGAGGTGATCTTCTCCTGGCTCTACTTTTCCGCCAGGAAGCTCCCAATAGCCCGCCATAAATTGATTTTTTTGACGCTTAGCAATAAATACCTCATTATTACTATTGTGTATTATCCCGACAACTACTTCAATAATGGTATTTTTATAAAGCACGATTTTAAATTTAAGGTATTTGATGGATGCATTTTCTATTATCACCGTTAACACAAGTCCGAGGTAAAATAACGACTTTAATATTTGAAATTATATAGTGAAACTTGATAAAAAAGTCCAATCACTTATGCCCTTTAAGGATAGCCTTAAAGCCAACCTTATAGGAATTGAGAAAGAGGGTTTACGCGTCTCAGATGATGGAAGTATTGCTCAAACGCCGCACCCAGAAGGATTAGGCTCTGCTCTAAAAAATCCTGCAATTACTACAGACTTTAGTGAGGCTTTACTTGAATTAGTTACTCAGCCTTTAAAGGGGGCTGATCAAGTTCTAGATGAGCTCACGACAATCCACAATTATATTTATCAACACTTGCCAGAAAATGAGCGATTTTGGCCTGCCAGTATGCCCTGTATATTAAGAGGTCAAACCAATATACCTATTGCGAATTATGGTAGTTCAAATTTAGGAATGATGAAAACAGTTTATAGGCGCGGCCTCTCTAATCGATATGGCAGCGTAATGCAGGCGATTGCTGGAATTCATTTTAACTATTCATTTTCATTAGAGTTTTGGCAGTCTTATCGTGAATTAATATCACCAAATGATACTGACTCCAAGGGCTTCATGGATGTGCACTACATGGGACTCACTAGGAATGTTTTGAGATATGGCTGGCTAATTCCCTACTTATTTGGAGCTTCTGCAACAGTGTGCAAGTCATTTATGCATGACTATCATGAGCATAACCTAGAAGAATTTGATGACAACACTTTATATTTACCCTATGCAACTTCCCTAAGAATGGGCGATATTGGTTATCAGAATTCTCAGGAGGATGAGAAAGGAGTTAAGGCCAACTATAATAGCTTATGTCATTATATATACAGTCTTCGTGCGGCAATGAAAACTAGCTGTGAGGATTTTGAAAAGATTGGTTTAAAGAAAAATGGAGAGTACCAGCAGCTTAATACAAATATCCTTCAAATCGCAAATGAGTACTACTCTTCTGTTCGTCCAAAGCCTATTTTATATGGAAATGATAGGCCTCTCAGAGCTCTAAATAATAATGGTATAGGTTATATTGAAATACGATCACTGGACATTAATCCTTTGCTTGAAGTAGGAATTGATAAAGAGCAAATTGAGTTTTTAGAAGCCTTCTTATTATTCTGCCTTTTGGAGGACTCGCCAGCGATTTCATCATCCGAATTAGTAGAAATTGACTCAAATGCTCTCTTGGTTGCTCACCAAGGTAGACAGCCCAACTTAATTCTTGAGCATGTTGGTGAGAAAGTAACTCTTACTGATTGGGGCGAGAGTCTTTTTGAGAAAATAAAGCAATGCTCAAAGCTATTAAGTGATGCGCATCAAGAATCGGTAGAAAGTATTTCAATTCGAATTAAAAATCCTGATTTAACGCCATCAGCAATAATGCTTAATGAAATGCAGCGCCAGGAGAAAGGTTTTTTCGAATTCACTGACCAATATAGTCATAAATATAAAACACAAAATCAGGAGAAAGCTTTTGATAAAGACTATTTCCTTAGATTAGATGAGCATTCAATTAGATCTATAAAAGAGCAACAAGAAGTTGAATCTAAAGATGTTATAAATTTTGATCAATTTTTAGAAAAGTATTTTGAAGATGACGCTTAAGATAGATACTATATGCGCATTAGCAACTGCCATTGGCCAAAGCGGAATTGGAGTTGTAAGAGTGTCAGGCCCACTTTCTAAAGTTATCTCTAAAAAAATACTACAAACGGAGTTAAAGCCAAGGCACGCTTTTTATGGGGCTTTTTATGACAATGAAGGCAATACTATTGATAAAGGAGTAGCAATATACTTCCCTGGACCTAACTCATATAGTGGTGAGGATGTTGTAGAATTCCAGGGTCATGGCGGCATGAGTGTTATGAGAAAGCTTCTAGAAATTGCTTTATTTTTAGGGGCAAGACTTTCTGAGCCTGGAGAGTTTAGTAAAAGGGCCTTTCTAAATGGCAAGATTGACTTGGTTCAGGCTGAAGCAGTTCAAGACTTGATTCAATCGAGTTCAGAAGAGTCTGCCCTGAGCGCTGTAAGATCATTAACGGGTGAATTCTCAGAAAAGATTAATCATTTACTTGCAGAGCTAACTTCATTAAGAGTTTTTGTCGAGGCAACTATTGATTTTTCTGATGAGGAAATAGATTTTCTTGAGTCTCACCAAGTCTCAACTAAACTTAAAAATTTAAAAGTTTTACTTAAAAATATACTCGAGAGTGCCAATCAAGGGGCAATTTTAAGGGATGGACTTCACGTTGCAATTGCTGGAAAACCTAATGCTGGAAAGTCAAGCTTGCTTAATGCGCTCACAAAACAGCCGAGTGCAATTGTTACAGATATTGCTGGAACTACTAGAGATGTTCTAAAAGAAACAATTCATATTGATGGAATGCCGCTGCATATTATTGATACAGCTGGACTTCATAACAGTGATGATATCATTGAGCAAGAGGGTATTAAAAGGGCATATACTGAAATTAATAACGCAGATGTAGTGTTACTAGTATTTGATACAAAAGACAATTCACCTGATTTCTCAATACTGCCTGATTTGGTTAAAAATAAACCAGTTATATGTATAAGAAATAAGATTGATCTGTCAAATACTAGATCTGAAGTTAGAAAGCTAGGCAACCAATTGGAGGTTAGTCTTTCAGCCAAGAATGGTGATGGAGTTGACTTGCTAAGAAAGACACTAGTTGAATTTGCCGGTTTAAACTCCGATGGTGAAGGAGTTTTTCTTGCTCGAAAAAGACATATTGACTCGATTGATCAAACGCTAATATATATAAGTAGTGCTCTTGAGCAATTAGAGGGAGGGGCGAGTGAGTTAGTAGCAGAGGATTTGCGTCAGGCAGGTATGTCTCTTGGGCAAATTACTGGAGAGTTTTCATCGGATGATCTATTGGGTGAAATCTTCTCTTCATTTTGTATTGGCAAATAGCGTACAATTATTTCTTTTCGAAAGAAAAAATAAAGGAAGTTAGAAAGTTCAAAATAAGTCTCTAAATTATTGATTTTAATGGCTATTTATAGGTGATTTAACCTATCAATTTAGACCCATTAAAGTTTATTTGATAAATATTCGTAATATCACTTGACGATACTATTTGAGCATGTATAATTTCCCGCTTTCACCGGCCAAAAAGAACTTTTTTAGTTGGTAGCTCTTTAAAAATTTATCAAGCAACTTGTGTGGGCACTCGTGCAAGAAATTGTGCAGTGCACATAAAAAACAAAAGCAGATAAGCTTTTTAAAAAATTGAACTATTGGTTATAAAATGCCAAGTGTTCTAAAAAGTCAAAGATTAAACTGAAGAGTTTGATCCTGGCTCAGATTGAACGCTGGCGGTATGCTTAACACATGCAAGTCGAACGGAAACGATACTAGCTTGCTAGTAGGCGTCGAGTGGCGGACGGGTGAGTAACGCGTAGGAATCTACCTGATAGTGGGGGATAGCCCGAAGAAATTCGGATTAATACCGCATAATCTATTCGTAGTAAAGTGGGGGACTTTCGAGCCTCACGCTATCAGATGAGCCTGCGTAAGATTAGCTAGTTGGTAGGGTAAAAGCCTACCAAGGCGACGATCTTTAGCTGGTCTGAGAGGATGATCAGCCACATCGGGACTGAGACACGGCCCGAACTCCTACGGGAGGCAGCAGTGGGGAATATTGGACAATGGGGGCAACCCTGATCCAGCAATACCGCGTGTGTGAAGAAGGCCTGAGGGTTGTAAAGCACTTTCAATTGTGAAGAAAAGCTAGTGGTTAATAGCCATTAGCCTTGACGTTAACTTTAGAAGAAGCACCGGCTAACTCCGTGCCAGCAGCCGCGGTAATACGGAGGGTGCAAGCGTTAATCGGAATTACTGGGCGTAAAGCGTGCGTAGGCGGTTTATTAAGTCAGATGTGAAAGCCCCGGGCTTAACCTGGGAACTGCATTTGAAACTGGTCAACTAGAGTATGGTAGAGGAAAGTGGAATTTCTGGTGTAGCGGTGAAATGCGTAGATATCAGAAGGAACATCAATGGCGAAGGCAACTTTCTGGACCAATACTGACGCTGAGGTACGAAAGCGTGGGTAGCAAACAGGATTAGATACCCTGGTAGTCCACGCCGTAAACGATGATAACTAGCCGTTGGGGGGATTTACCCCTTAGTGGCGAAGCTAACGCGTTAAGTTATCCGCCTGGGGAGTACGGCCGCAAGGTTAAAACTCAAAGGAATTGACGGGGACCCGCACAAGCGGTGGAGCATGTGGTTTAATTCGATGCAACGCGAAGAACCTTACCTGGTCTTGACATCCTGAGAACTTTCTAGAAATAGATTGGTGCCTTCGGGAACTCAGTGACAGGTGCTGCATGGCTGTCGTCAGCTCGTGTCGTGAGATGTTGGGTTAAGTCCCGTAACGAGCGCAACCCCTATCCTTATTTGCCAGCACATCATGGTGGGAACTATAAGGAGACTGCCGGTGATAAACCGGAGGAAGGCGGGGACGACGTCAAGTCATCATGGCCCTTACGACCAGGGCTACACACGTGCTACAATGGGAAGGACAAAGAGCCGCGAAGCCGCGAGGTGTAGCTAATCTCAGAAACCTTTTCGTAGTCCGGATTGGAGTCTGCAACTCGACTCCATGAAGTCGGAATCGCTAGTAATCGTAGATCAGAATGCTACGGTGAATACGTTCCCGGGTCTTGTACACACCGCCCGTCATACCATGGGAGTGGGTTGCACCAGAAGTGGCTAGTCTAACTTTATTGAGGACGGTCACCACGGTGTGATTCATGACTGGGGTAAAGTCGTAACAAGGTAGCCCTACCGGAAGGTGGGGCTGGATCACCTCCTTAAGAAATGTACGAGTGTTCACACAAGTTGTTTGATAATATTAAAGAAAGAGAAAAAGACCAATAACCCAAATTCAATTTAATTGATATTAAGGGTCTGTAGCTCAGTTGGTTAGAGCGCACCCCTGATAAGGGTGAGGTCGGTGGTTCAAATCCACCCAGACCCACCATATTTTTTCTGGGTTATTAGTTTTTCTATTGGGGCTATAGCTCAGCTGGGAGAGCGCCTGGTTTGCATCCAGGAGGTCAGCAGTTCGATCCTGCTTAGCTCCACCATTTTTCTCAAATGAAAACTTAAATAAGATTTATTTATATGTCTTATTTAAGTTTTTATACCAAGCCTTGGTTTATTCCTTGGTTCGGAGCTCTTTAACAATTTGGATATGAAGTAAAGTTTGTTAAATACAATACAACGTAAAAGGTGTATTGCATTGACACAACAATTTCAAAAAATATGGATTCTCATTGATAGATTTATCTATCATTGAAAAAATAGAATTCACCGATTGTATCGTAAGATGCAGTTAGTGACTTCTCGGTGTAAAAAGAACCATTAACCCAGATACTTTGGGGTTATATGGTCAAGTGAATAAGTGCATACGACGGATGCCTTGGCAGTAGAAGGCGATGAAGGACGTGATAATCTGCGATAAGCTTCGGTTAGCTGATAATAAGCTTTAACCCGGAGATCTCCGAATGGGAAAACCCAGTGATCATAAGATCATTATCCTTAACTGAATACATAGGTTAAGGAGGCAAACCTAGGGAACTGAAACATCTAAGTACCTAGAGGAAAAGAAATCAACCGAGATTCCCTTAGTAGCGGCGAGCGAACGGGGACCAGCCCTTAAGCAATTTTGAGATTAGTAGAATGTTCTGGAAAGTTCAACGACACAGGGTGATAGTCCCGTATACGAAAATCTTTTAATTGTGAAATCGAGTAAGGCGGCGCACGTGAAACGCTGTTTGAATATGGGGGGACCACCCTCCAAGGCTAAATACTCTCTACTGACCGATAGTGAACAAGTACCGTGAGGGAAAGGCGAAAAGAACCCCGGGAGGGGAGTGAAATAGAACCTGAAATCGTATGCATACAAGCAGTGGGAGCAGACTTGTTCTGTGACTGCGTACCTTTTGTATAATGGGTCAGCGACTTACTTCTCAGTAGCAAGGTTAACCATTAGGGGAGCCGTAGGGAAACCGAGTCTTAAATGGGCGTTTAGTTGCTGGGAGTAGACCCGAAACCGGGTGATCTATCCATGGTCAGTGTGAAGGTTAGGTAAAACTAACTGGAGGCGCGAACCCACTTATGTTGAAAAATGAGGGGATGAACTGTGGATAGGGGTGAAAGGCCAAACAAACCCGGAGATAGCTGGTTCTCTCCGAAATCTATTTAGGTAGAGCGTCGCGTATTACTTCTGGGGGTAGAGCACTGTTATGGCTAGCGGGTCGTCAAGGCTTAGTAAACCATTGCAAACTCCGAATACCAGAAAGTATGAGCGCGGCAGACACACTGCGGGTGCTAACGTCCGTAGTGGAAAGGGAAACAACCCAGACCGTCAGCTAAGGTCCCAAAATTATAGTTAAGTGGGAAACGATGTGAAAAGGCCCAGACAGCCAGGAGGTTGGCTTAGAAGCAGCCATTCCTTTAAAGAGTGCGTAATAGCTCACTGGTCGAGTCGGTTTGCGCGGAAGATTTAACGGGGCTAAACTATATACCGAAGCTGCGGATCGCAATTTATTGCGATGGTAGGAGAGCGTTCTGTAAGCCGTTGAAGGTGAACTGTGAGGTTTGCTGGAGGTATCAGAAGTGCGAATGCTGACATGAGTAACGATAAAGGGGGTGAAAAACCCCCTCGCCAGAAGTCCAAGGTTTCCTACGCAACGTTAATCGGCGTAGGGTTAGTCGGCCCCTAAGGCGAGGCAGAAATGCGTAGTCGATGGGAAACGGGTTAATATTCCCGTACTTCATATAACTGCGATGGGAAGACGGAGTAGGTTAGCTCAGCAAGGCGATGGTTGTCCTTGTTCAAGCGTGTAGAAATGGTTCTTAGGAAAATCCGGGAACCTCTATTTCAAGGCGTGATAACGAGCCCTCTTTTGGGCGAAGTGAGTGAGACCATGCTTCCAGGAAAATCCTCTAAGCTTCAGGTTATATGAAACCGTACCCCAAACCGACACAGGTGGACGAGATGAGAATTCTAAGGCGCTTGAGAGAACTCGGGTGAAGGAACTAGGCAAAATGACACCGTAACTTCGGGAGAAGGTGTGCTCTTGTTATGTGATATCACTTGCTGATTGAGCAAAGAAGAGCTGAAAAAACTAGGTGGCTGCGACTGTTTATTAAAAACACAGCACTCTGCAAACACGTAAGTGGACGTATAGGGTGTGACTCCTGCCCGGTGCTTGAAGGTTAATTGATGAGGTTAGCGCTTGCGCGAAGCTTTTGATCGAAGCCCAAGTAAACGGCGGCCGTAACTATAACGGTCCTAAGGTAGCGAAATTCCTTGTCGGGTAAGTTCCGACCTGCACGAATGGAGTAACGACGGCCACACTGTCTCCACCCGAGACTCAGTGAAATTGAAATTGCTGTTAAGATGCAGTATACCCGCGGCCAGACGGAAAGACCCCGTGCACCTTTACTACAGCTTTGCATTGAACTCTGATCCTACTTGTGTAGGATAGGTGGGAGGCTTTGAAGCTTTAACGCTAGTTAGAGTGGAGCCACCCTTGAAATACCACCCTGGTATGGTTGGGGTTCTAACCTTGGTCCGTAATCCGGATCGGGGACAATGCATGGTGGGTAGTTTGACTGGGGCGGTCTCCTCCTAAAGAGTAACGGAGGAGCGCAAAGGTATCCTCAGCACGGTCGGACATCGTGCAATGAGCGCAAAGGTAAAAGGATGCTTGACTGCGAGACTGACACGTCGAGCAGGTAGGAAACTAGGTCTTAGTGATCCGGTGGTTCTGAGTGGAAGGACCATCGCTCAACGGATAAAAGGTACGCCGGGGATAACAGGCTGATACCCCCCAAGAGTTCACATCGACGGGGGTGTTTGGCACCTCGATGTCGGCTCATCACATCCTGGGGCTGAAGCAGGTCCCAAGGGTATGGCTGTTCGCCATTTAAAGTGGTACGCGAGCTGGGTTTAGAACGTCGTGAGACAGTTCGGTCCCTATCTACCGTGGGCGTTGGAGACTTGAGGGAAGCTGTTCTTAGTACGAGAGGACCGGAATGGACACACCTCTGGTGTTTCGGTTGTCACGCCAGTGGCATTGCCGAGTAGCTATGTGTGGAAAGGATAACCGCTGAAAGCATCTAAGCGGGAAGCCCCTCCCAAGATTAGGTCTCCCTGATTATTTAATAATCCTAAAGATCCCTCGAAGACTACGAGGTTGATAGGCTAGGTGTGAAAGTGCAGCAATGTATTGAGCTAACTAGTACTAATTGATCGTGAGGCTTGACCATATAACACCCAAGATATTTGGAGATGTTGTTGTGTCAACAGGCAATATGCCTTATAAACTTTACTTAATCCATTTTGTTATACCTTTTTGGTATAAAAACTTTTTAATTCACTTGAAATAAGTTCAGACTTAATTCAAGTAAGCAGTTTGCTTAGTGACAATAGCAAGTGTGACCCACCTGATCCCATCCCGAACTCAGTAGTGAAACCACTTAGCGCCGATGGTAGTGTGGGGTCTCCCCATGTGAGAGTAGGACATTGCTAGGCTTTTATTCAAAATACCCCGACCCTTTTCAAGGCGGGGTATTTTTTTATCTGATTCTTAATCACGTAAAATAAAACTATCATTATTACTAGATTTATGCAAGTAACCCATGACTGATAACTTTAAAGTAAAAACCATTGCTAGTGGAATCAGCGTGATTGATTCTGGCTATTTTAGTAACGATTTTGCAGCTATATATCTTATTAAGGAAAATAATAAGGTTGCAATCATTGAAACTGGAACTAGCTTTAGTGTTTCTAATGTTCAAAAAGCACTTGAGAAAATCCACCTAAGTTTTGTAGATGTAGCTTATATAATTCCTACTCATGTCCATCTTGATCATGCAGGTGGGGCAGGTGGACTTATGAAGCAATGTCCAAATGCGACTCTAATAGTTCATCCTCACGGGGCGAGACACTTGATTGATCCTACCAAGCTAATAGCTGGAGCTATGGCTGTGTATGGCGAGCAAAAATTTAAGAAGTTGTACGGTGAAATTATTCCAATTGAGGCAAGCAGAGTTATTGAGGCTGATGACAATTTTATTTTAGATTTTAATGGAAGAGAGTTAAAGTTTATTGATACCCCAGGACATGCAAGACATCATTTTTGCATTTGGGATAGGCAAACAGAATCGATGTTTACTGGTGATACGTTTGGCATCTCTTATCGTGATTTAGATCATAATGATGAAGTATATATTTTCCCAAGCACAAGCCCAGTTCAGTTTGATCCAGAGGAATTAATTAAAAGCATACATAAAATAATGAAGTACAAGCCTAAGCGAGTCTGCTTAACACATTTTGCTGCAATTAGACCAACTCAAAAAGTAGTTGAACAGTTGATAGCTGGTATCCATTTTGTTAGCAATTTGGCAAAAAAATATGCAACTGAGGGTGATGCTGAAAAAGTAATTCAAGAAAAGATGATGAATTATTTTTTAGAAGGAATTGAAAAGATTGGTTTCAAAGACTTTGATTTTTGCAGAGAAAGGTTAGAGCTTGATATCAAAATAAATACTCAAGGTTTAATTTATTGGCAAAAAATAGTATAAATTGAGACTTGAATTTCATTAATTAAATATTAAATAAGTATCATATAGCTCTGCTTTCTAAACTTAACTATGAAAAATCTTTTACTATATCTAAACCATTATTTTGCGAAGGTTCCAGGGCAGCTTATACCTTACCGTAAAACAGTTCTTGCATTAGCATTGCTATCCACTATTTTTATGGGGTATGGTGCTTCTCGCTTTGTTTTAGATACTTCATTTGATGTTTGGTTTAGTGAGTCTGATCCTGCAATTGAAGCTTTGGATGATTTTCGTGACCAGTTTGGGAGTGACGATGGTTTATTTATTGTTTATGAGGCTAAAGATGGCGATGTATTCTCAAATAAATCTCTAACACTAATCTCTGAAATAACAGAGGTTTTAGATAACTATAGACAGATAAGTGATGATGTTTGGCTTGAAAAATATGGACTAACTCCTGAAATTGTTGAGTCATTAACTCATATTAAGCGTGTTCAGTCACTATCTAATATTAGAATTCAAAAAAATGAAGATGATGTTTTAAGTTCGCCTCGTTTAGTTCCTAAAAAAATTCCAAGTGACGCCTTGGTTTTAAGTGAAATTAGTTCTGAGGCAGATAATCAGCCAAGTTTGCCGCTCTTTATGTTCTCAAAAGATCATCGTTTTGGGGCAATTTCCATTCAAACAGACTTTGGAGCAATCCCAGTAATTCAAGAATTAAATGACCAGTTCTCTTTGTTTGATGATGATGCGTGGAGTGATGATTTTGATGAAGGTATGGATGATAATGCTGTTATTCAAAAAATTGAATATCAGCCAGATGAGCCAGGACTTTATATTCCATTTATGAAGGCTATAACGGCGATAACTGAACAGCAAAAGATGTCAGAGCATTTTAATTTTTATCCAATTGGCAATTCTGCAATGATTTCCTTAGCTATGGACACGCTTATTCAAGCTGCGTTTCTACTAGTAGGCATGGTGGCAATCATTAACCTGTTGCTTTGGTCATTGTTTCGCTCTGTAAGTGCAGTCGTTCTTCCTCAATTAGCGATTGGCCTCAGTATTCTCTTTGTTATTGGAAGCCTGAGCTGGCTCAATTTAGCATCAACAACTCTTATTGCATTAACAGTGATGCTTATTATTGCGGTTGGCGTAGCTGACTGCGTTCATGTGATGAGTTCTTATTTGTTTTTCAGACGTGACGGCAAAGAACATGATGAGGCGTTATCAAAGGCCTATGGTAAGACAGGCGTTCCTATCTTATTAACAACAATTACCACGATGGCGGGAATGTCATCATTAGCGGTAACTGGGATGCCAATGTTTGTGCAATTTGGTTTCTCTTCAGCTGCTGGCGTCTTTTTTGCTTTCTTATACACAATATATTTACTGCCAGTGTTACTCAATTATTGGCACCCAATGCAAATTAAAAAGACCCAGGCAATTAGTGCAAGTAGAAAAACTGGAGTAAGGTCGATAGTGTCTTTATTGAAATCAAAAATGTTGAGTTTTTTATGTTTCTTTGTAAATCCAATAGCAAAACTTTCAAAGAGAATGGGTTTGAATTGGCTCTTAGGCGCAGAATGGCTTCAACCTTTATTAAATAGAATTCCAGCTTTTGTGGAGCGCTTCCGATACTCTATAGCTATTATTTTTGTGAGTGTATTTGTAATTTGTATATATGGCGCAACTCAAGTCAAAATTGACTCTAATCTAGTTGAACTTTATTCTGATGATGTTCCTATTGGTCAGGCCTATGAAATTGTTGATGAACACATGATGGGCACAGGAAATATGGAAATCGTTGTAGCCACAGCAATTTCAGATGGAATAATGGATCCTGACGTATTAAATGCTATGAATAGACTTCAAAATACAATTGAGGAAAATTATAGTGAATTTATTATCCGAACAAATTCTTTGGCAGATCTAGTAATAGACACTCATGCTATTATGCAAGACTCAGAAGATTATCGAAATATTCCTGATAGTCAAATTGCGGTATCCCAATTGCTTTACTTGTTTAATAGTTCAAATCCTGAAGAGAGAAGAGCCCTTGTCAGTGATGATTATAGTAAGAGTCACATAAGTGTTCAATTAAAAAATGCAGGCTCTAACGAATACAAGGATTTTTTTAAAGATATTCAGCGTGATATAAATAATGAGTTTAATGGATTAAAAGATCGATATCCTAATATAAAAGTTCAAATTACTGGATCATTCGCTTTAATGATGAGGCTTGCTGATGACATTAGTAATAATCAGTTTAAGAGTTTGGCAATAGCAGCTGTGGTTATTAGTCTGTTATTGATGATAACGCTAGGTTCTTTTCAGGCAGGCGTTATGTCGATTATTCCTAACCTAATACCCGCATCATTAGCATTTGGATTAATGGGTCTTCTTGGAGTTCCGCTTGATACAGACACATTAATGATTGCTCCTTTAATTATTGGTATTGCAGTGGATGATACGATTCACTTTATTAGTCACTATAGAATGTCACTTGCACAAAATCACAATATGAAGCTTGCGCTCGTGGAAACTATAAAAGAGGTGGGCCAAGCTGTAACATTTACAACTCTCATCCTAGGCTGTGGGTTTTTGATGCTTACATTTAGTGACTATTTGGGATTAGCAAAGATTGGGACTTTTGGTTCTTTAGCTATATTTGTTGCACTACTATGCGACTTATTGTTTTTCCCAGCATTGATTATGATTTTCAAGCCGAAGTTTGGTCAGAAAGATGTTGAAGATAATTTAAATTTTATAGAGGCTACAAAATGAATAAATTAATACTTACTTACTCAAAATCTACTTTGCTTAGTGTTGTACTTGGTGCATTTTTAAATCTACAAGCGCCAAATGTATATGCTGAAACTAATTTAAGTGCACGAGAGATTATGGAGAGAGTTGATGTTGAGAGCAGGAAGTCTACTGACTCAGCATTCACCCGTATGAAGCTGACTACGTGCAAGTATGGTCTTAGCGGCGGTAAGGTAAAGTGCGCTGAAAAAGCCCGAGTTAAGTTAATAGAAAATGCACAAATTAATACTGGAGAGGGTAGCCAAGATACTAAGAGTATTGCCATAATCCTTGAGCCAGCAAGTGAAAAAGGAATTGGAATGCTCTCATATAGTTATGATGACAGTGACCGAGATAATGAGACCTGGTTATATCTTTCTGCTCTTGGAAAAGTAAAGAGAATTAGTGTTAGGAACAGTGATGATGAGGAAACTGAATCTGCAAGTATTTTTGGAACTGAGATGACCACTGAAGATCAAGAGACAGGAAAGCTTGATGACTATACATACGAATTACTAGAGTTCGGAACTTTTAGAGGAAGAGAGGTTGCAGTTGTTGAGGCGACACCAAAAAAACATCGAATTAGCAAAAGCAGTTATGGGAAAACGCAAAATTGGATTGATACTGAAAGGTTTATAACTCTTAAGGTACAAATGTTCGATAAATACAACAATCCTATCAAGAAGCTCGAGGTTGGCAAAGTTGAAAAAATTAATGATGTTTGGATGGGAAGAAGTCTGACATTTTTTAATACGGTAAGCAATAGGCTAACAAATATGAAACTTGAGGCGATAAACTTTGATATGGATATTAAAGAAGATTTTTTAACTCAAAGAGCATTGACTGACCAAGCATTTAGAGAGAAATTTCTGAAGGATTTACGTAAACAAGCTAAATAAATTCTGAGTATGTTAAATTTTATCTATAAAGGAATTATTGCTTTAATTATTAGCTTTGGAATTAACTCCATTTCTATTGCTGAGGATGAGTTATTATTTGACGATGAACTAGTATTTGACGATTCTGATGAAGAGTTTGGTGAGTGGGATGATGACAGTGATGTCTTTGGTGATAATGACATAAATCTAGAAAAATCTTTTTCTTGGCTGGACTTAAGTGTTTCGCAGAAGTATGGTGTTAATCCTGCAAGTAGTTATAGCACTGCTATGGAAAGAACTGAGTTGAGGTTAGGAACAAGTGGCTCTGTTTTTGACTCAGGTTATGGCGAAGTAGAAATTAAAGCAATAAAATATTGGCCGAGTGATAGCAACAACGTAATTGAGGCCAGTGATATTGAGGTAGAGAAGGCATTTTTGCAATTTAGTTTTGATGACTGGAGTGCTAAGCTAGGTCGATATACTATTGGCTGGGGTGAGCTTGAGGGCGGCGCACTTGACGTAATTAATCCTTCAGGAGGGCTTACAGACCCATCCATGATTTCCCAATGGATTTTGAGCTCTACTCGTTACTTTGTAGATAGTGATTTAAGTTTTTTTTATAATACAAATCCTAGAATTGCAAAAAGCACATTAATGACACTTAAAAATGATAGCTATGATGAATTTGGATTGCGCTATGGAATAAGTGGGGAAGGAAGTGATATGGCTTTTTATGCTGGTCAGCTAGTTCCTAATGATGCAATCATTAACCTAACAGATGGGTTGGTTTATGCAACACCATATCAATTATTAGGGCTTGGAATGAATAAAGCCTTTGATGATTATTTGCTTAAATTTGATGTTGCCTATAAACATAACTTGCAGCAAAACCGTTCAGGACAATTTGTAAAGGTAGATAGAATTGATTGGGACTTGGCTTTTGATATTCAAAAAAATGATAGAACGATCTTGATTTCAGTTAACTCTCAGTACCTATTAGATTTCTACAGTGATTATCTAACACCGACTTTAACAGGAAGTGTCAGTGCAGATAAAAATAGTACGACATATATGGCAAGAGTAAATGACAAGTTTGGTGATTCAGACTGGAGCTGGAATACCTCCCATATAATATTATCAAACAATGATCTTTCACTAACTTCAGCTGGACTTGACTGGGATATTAATGATCACTGGAAAGCTTCATTGGGCGTCACATATGCTGATGCTAAACCAAACCGTGCGCTAAGTTTGTTTGACCAGTACCAAAGAGTTAACTTGGAAGTTAAGTACCAGTATTAATGACTCAGTTAGTTAAGGTGTTGCATTTTTAAGTCAACTTAAAGCATCAATCCCTCTTATAGCATAGGATATTGTATAATTTAGCTAAAATAATTTAGGTTTATATAATGTTAGAAAGCAAGCTTTTAAGAGGAAATATTGATTTTGTTGTTGAGCAACTTAAAAGGCGTAATTTTACGTTTGATGTTGATGAGTTTAATAAGCTTGAGGATCAAAGGAAAGTGATCCAGGTTCAAACACAAGAGCTGCAAAATTTACGTAATACTAAATCAAAAGCAATAGGTCAAGCGAAAGCTTCTGGAGAAGACATTAAGCCTTTATTAGATGAAGTTTCTAGTCTTGGAGAGAGCCTTGATGGTGCTAAATCCGAATTAAATGCACTCCAATTTAAGATTGATGAGATTGCCATGGCAATTCCTAATTTACCTCATCCTTCAGTTCCTGAAGGTTTTAGTGAGGATGACAACCTTGAAGTTCTTAAGTGGGGGGAGCCCAAAAAATTCGACTTTGAGCCAAAGGATCATGTGGATTTAGGCGAAATGCATGGCATCGACTTTGCTGCTGCCACGAAGATTTCAGGTGCTAGATTTGTTGTTATGACTGGTAAGATTGCAAAACTTCAAAGAGCACTCACTCAGTTCATGCTTGACCATCATACGGAGGTTAATGGTTACACCGAGACGTATGTTCCTTACCTGGTAAATGCAGACTCTCTGATGGGCACTGGTCAATTACCAAAATTTGAAGCCGACTTATTTAAAACGCATCTCCATGGAGAAGAGGGTGATGCGAAATCACTTTACTTAATTCCAACTGCTGAAGTTCCAGTAACCAACATTGTGCGCGACTCAATTATAAAAGAGTCTGATTTGCCTCTAAAGTTTGTAGCGCACACGCCATGTTTTAGATCTGAAGCAGGTTCATATGGAAGAGATACTAGGGGATTAATACGTCAGCATCAGTTTGAAAAAGTTGAATTAGTTCAAATCTCTAAACCTATTGATGCTTACGATGTTCTTGAGGAGCTTACAGCGCATGCAGAGGGCATACTAAAGCTACTAGAGTTACCCTACCGAAAAGTATCATTGTGTACTGGTGATTTAGGTTTTTCTTCAGCCAAAACCTATGATTTAGAGGTGTGGCTTCCTGGCCAGTCTGCATATCGCGAAATTTCATCATGTTCGTGTTTTGAAGCTTTTCAAGCGAGAAGAATGCAGCTTCGTTGGAAAAACTCAGACACCAAAGAGTCAGAGTTTTTACATACTTTAAATGGCTCAGGACTTGCAGTTGGCAGAACTTTGGTTGCGGTGATAGAAAACTATCAAAATGCGGATGGCAGTATTACAATACCAAAAGTCTTACAGGGCTACATGGGCGGCTCAACTAAGATAAAATAACCCCTTTATTAATTTGGAGTGAGAAATGAATTTACCACCAGAACTATTTCTGATAGCAATGTTTGTACTGATGTATTTTTTATTAATCAGACCACAACAAAAAAGAGCTAAAGATCACAAAACCCTATTAAAAGCCTTAAAAAAAGGCGATGAAGTTGTTACTAATGGCGGTGTCATTGGGAAAATTACTGCAGTTGATGAGTCTTTTGCAGAAGTAGAGATTGCTTCAGGAGTTATAGTTAAATTACAAAAACAGGGCATTAATCAAAAGATGCCAAAGGGAAGCGCAAAATCTATGACTAAGTCAGGCTCTAAGGAAAAAGCAATCCCCAAAGCTAAAAAAACAAAAGCAATCGGCAAAAAAGAGATAGAAAAATAATATATAAAAACTCAATATGAATCATTACGCAGCTTGGAAAAATGCACTTATTGTATTTTTCTTATTCCTCTCAACTCTATATGCATTGCCAAATCTGTATGGTTCAGATTTGGCGATTCAGATTACGGGAACGGGCGACTATATTGTTGAAGATAGTGATTTAGAGTCTATAAGTAGTACACTGACAGAAAATAATGTTGACTTTAAGTCTATAAAGATTGATAGCAATAATATTCTAGTTCGTTTTAACAACTCCCAATCACAGCTTTCTTCTAAGACACTTTTAAAGAACTCACTAAGCAGAAATTATGTGGTTGCTCTTAATCTTGCTCCGTCAATTCCACAATGGCTTGGGAATCTTGGTGGTAAGGCAATGTCTTTAGGGCTTGATCTCAGAGGAGGCGTTCATTTTTTACTTGAAGTAGATATGGAGGCAGTAGTTTCAACCTCTTTAGATCGTTATTACAATGAGCTAAGAACTGCTTTACGTAAGGATAAGCTGTATAAAAAAATTCGCAAAGAAGATAATAGGTTAGTTGTAAGCTTCAAGAGTGAAGATCTTAAGAACAAGGCAAAAAAGGTTTTAAAAAATGATTTGCCTGATTTGGTAATTGTTGAAGGTAGTGAGTTAGAGCTAGAGTTTGGTCTTGAAGTTTCATCAAGCGCTCAATCTACAGCAAAATCTAGCGCACTAAAACAAAATATTACTACCCTTCGTAATCGAGTAAATGAGCTAGGTGTTGCTGAGCCGATAATTCAGCAACAGGGCACAGAAAGAATTGTTGTTCAATTGCCTGGAGTTCAGGATACGGCCAGAGCCAAAGAAATATTAGGAGCTGTAGCAACCGTTGAGTTTAGGTTAGTTGACGAGCAAAATGATGTTCAAACTGCCATCCAATCAGGAAAAACACCATCGGGCTCAAAGCTTTATAAGTTTAAAGATGGAAGACCTTTACTACTCAAAACAACTGTTATAGCAACGGGTGAAAATATAGTAGATGCATCTTCTAGTGTTGATCAAGATAATCAGCCACAAGTTAGTATTGTTTTAGATAGTTCTGGTGGAAGAACCATGCTGGAAACTACTAAAGAATTTATAGGCTATAGAATGGCTGTTGTTTTTATTGAAAATCAAGTAGAAACAATTATTGAGGATGGTGTTGCGGTGAAGAAGCGCAGTAAGACGCAAGATATTATTAATGCAGCAACAATTCAAGGAACCTTCTCTAATCGTTTCCAGATAACTGGCCTAGACAGCTCTAGAGAGGCGCGAAACTTAGCGTTACTATTAAGAGCAGGTTCGCTTTCAGCTCCGGTTGAAATTATTGAAGAGCGAACAATTGGTCCAAGCTTGGGTGCTGATAATATTCAAAAAGGATTCATTTCTGTTTTAGTTGGTTTTGCCTTAGTGTTGGTATTTATGGCGTGGCGATATCGCGTATTTGGCTTGGTTGCAAATGTGGCTTTAACATTAAATTTAATCACTATAGTTTCAATACTATCTATGCTTCAGGCAACTTTAACCTTACCAGGAATAGCAGGTATAGTTTTGACAGTTGGTATGGCGGTTGATGCTAATGTCTTAATCTTTGAACGCATCAAAGAGGAAATGCGCTCAGCTAAAGATATTCAAAAAGCAATTTCTGCAGGTTATGAGAAAGCACTGTTGACTATTGCTGATGCGAACATTACAACCCTTATAGCATCCTTGGTGTTATTTAGTTTTGGCACAGGAGCAATTAAAGGTTTTGCTGTTACGCTTTCAATTGGAATTATTACCTCTATGTTTACAGCAATTATTGTCTCTAGGGCAATGATCAACCTTATTTACGGTGGAAAGAAGGATAAGGAGTTGGCAATATGAGTCTTAGATCATTAAATATTCCAGTTATTGACTTTGTAGGTAGACGCAAATATGCGATGATTTTTTCTGCAATTTTATTAATTGTCTCTATAGCTTCAATAGGATTTCAAGGTCTCAAATTTGGTATTGACTTCACTGGTGGTACATTAATCGAATTAGGCTATGAAAAATCAGCTGATCTTGAAGGTATTCGTTCAAAGCTTGCTGCTGCGGATTTCAAAGGTGCCAATGTTCAATATTTTGGATCAGATACTGAAGTTCTTATTCAGTTGGAGCCACAAGCCACTTCAAGTGCAAAACTCAGTTCATCAATTATTAGAATGCTTGGTGAGGGAATTGATGTTCGCAGAGTTGAATTTGTTGGGCCAAAGGTTGGTGAAGAGCTAACCAATGATGGCGGCCTGGCAATGCTTTATGCACTTATTGGAATTTTAATTTATGTTGCCTTTAGATTTGAGTATCGCTTTGCTCTAGGCTCCATTGCGGCCCTTATTCATGACGTGATTATTACGTTAGGAGTGTTTTCATTACTGCAAATTGAATTTGATTTGACAGTATTGGCTGCTATTCTTGCAGTAATTGGTTATTCTCTTAATGATACGATCGTAGTTTTTGATAGAATTCGAGAAAACTTTCTTGCAAGTCGCCAAGTGGAGCCTGGATCAATTATTAATGAGGCTCTTAATCAAACTTTATCACGAACATTAATGACATCCCTCACAACTTTACTTGTTCTTTTTGCTCTATTTTATCTAGGGGGAGAGGTGATTCATAGTTTTGCTGGTGCACTTCTTATCGGTGTGGTAATTGGTACCTACTCTTCAATCTATGTTGCGAGTTCAACTATTCTTGCGATGGGAATTTCCAAAGAAGACATGCTGCCTTCGGAAAAAGAGAAAAAAGAGATTGACGCTAGACCGTAAAAATAACTTTATTTGCTAAATCTTTCGAAAACAAGACACGCATTGGTCCCACCAAAACCAAAACTATTTGAGAGGATGCGATTTAGTTTAATGCTTTTGGTTTTCCTAACAATTGGTAAGCCTGTTGCTGCGTCATCAAGATTTTCTATATTCACAGATTCGGCAACAAAATCATTTTGAAGCATCAAAAGTGAATAAATAGATTCGTTAACTCCAGCTGCTCCCAGCGCATGACCCGAAAGAGATTTAGTTGAACCAATAAGAGGCGTTGAGGTAGTACCAAATACCTCCTTGATTGCACCTAACTCTTTAACATCGCCAACTGGTGTTGATGTTCCATGAGCATTAATATAATCAATTGAACCATTAAGCCCATCAGTAGCAATCTGCATGCAGCGTTTAGCACCTTCACCTGATGGTGCGACCATGTCATAACCATCAGAAGTAGCGCCATAGCCAACTAACTCTGCAATGATAGTTGCCCCTCGAGCCTCTGCATGGTCTAAAGACTCAAGCACAAGGGCTCCGCCACCTCCAGATATTACAAATCCGTCTCGATCTGTATCAAATGCACGTGATGCCTTATCAGGAGTGTCATTATATTTTGAAGAAAGGGCACCCATAGCGTCAAATAACATAGTTAAAGACCAATCAAGCTCTTCTCCCCCTCCAGCAAACACAACATCTTGTTTGCCAAGTTGAATTTGCTCCATAGCGTTACCAATACAGTGCGCACTGGTAGAGCAAGCAGAACTGATCGAGTAATTTATTCCCTTTATTTTAAAGAGTGTGGAAAGGCAGGCAGAAGTAGTAGAGCCCATAGTTCTTGGAACGCGGTATGGGCCAACTCTTTTGATGCCTTTTTCTCTTAAAATGTCAGCAGCTTCAACAATATTTTGATTTGAAGCTCCACCAGAACCCATAATTAAACCAGTTCTTTCATTCGAAATCATTTCTTCACTTAATCCAGATTCTTTGATTGCCTCATGGAGTGCGATTGCATTAAATATCGCCGCATCAGCCATAAATCGCAGCATTTTTCGATCAATAACATCACTAGTATCGACCTCTGCAATTGCACCATGAACATGAGACCTAAGACCCATTTCTGAATATTTTTCACTAAATACTATTCCAGATTTAGCAGACTTTAAGGATTTAAGAACTTCTGATTTGTTGGAGCCTAAGCTGCTAACAATACCCATTCCTGTAATGACTACTCTGTTCATCAGAAGGAAGATGTATCAGTAAATAATCCTACCCTAAGGTTTGTTGCTTCGTAGATAGTTTTCCCATCTACTTCCATGGTTGCATCTGCAATACCCATATAGAGTTTTCTCGCAATAACTCGAGACAGACTTATATTGTAAGTAACCTTTTTACTTGTTGGTAAGACTTGGCCAGTAAACTTAATTTGTCCAGAACCAAGTGCTCGACCTCTTCCTGGTCCGCCAAGCCAGCCTAAATAAAAACCCACTAACTGCCACATTGCGTCTACACCGAGACAACCAGGCATTACTGGATCTTCATTAAAGTGACAATCAAAAAACCATAAATCTGGATTAATGTCGAGTTCTGCAGTCATTCCACCTTTACCATATTCTCCACCAGTTTCAGTAATATTGGTAATGCGATCAAACATCAGCATAGGTGGTTTGGGAAGCTGGGCATTGCCAGGGCCAAAAAGTTCGCCCTTACCACAGGTAATTAAATCCTCATAAGAAAAGTTGTTTTGCTTCATAAAGTCCAATAAATCAAGTACTGATAGAATTTTATCATAGTTAAATTACTATTGAAATTCAACTTATGGCCTAATGTCATCAATAATGTCACCAATATCTTCTAGCCCTACTGATATACGAATAAGGTTTTCAGTGATATCAGTTTGTCGTTTCTCTTCATCTGAGAGTCGAACATGAGTTGTAGAAGAGGGATGCGTAATGGTAGTTTTAGTGTCACCAAGATTTGCAGTAATTGAAATCATCTTAGTATTATTTATTAGACGAAAAGCTTCGGCTCTACCACCACTAACCTCAAATGAAACTATTCCACCAAAGCCTGTTTGCTGCTTTTTTGCAATTTCATGATTTGGATGGTTTTCAAGGCCAATGTAGTGAACTTTTTTAATGAAAGACTGTTCACTAAGCCAAACAGCTAATTTCTTTGCACTTCTACAGTGTGCATCCATTCTTATCTTGAGTGTTTCTAAACCTTTTAGGACAATCCAGGCATTGAATGCACTTAAGGTTGGACCAGTGCTTCGAGTAAACGCACTTATTTGATCAATTATTGACCCGTTTCCCACAACAGCTCCTGCAAGACACCTACCTTGCCCATCAATATATTTAGTGGCAGAGTGAATGACCAGGTCAGCTCCTAAAGTCAGTGGCTTTTGAAGAGCGGGGGTCATGACGCAGTTGTCAACAGCTAATACAATATTGTTTTTCTTTGATATAGCTGCAAGCTTTTCTATATCAACAACTTCACCAAGTGGGTTTGATGGTGTTTCTAATAAAAATAATTTGGTATTTTTTTGAACACTTTTTTTCCATCCATCTAAATCCCCTAAATCAACAAAAGTAATTTGAATATCAAGCTTTTCAATAATACTATTTAGAAGAACTATGGTTGTTCCAAACATACATCGAGAGGCCACCATGTGCTCTCCGGGCTTAAGAAGAGTCATAATTGTTGCAAAGATGGCAGACATACCGCTAGCAGTTGCCTGGCACTTTTCTGCACCTTCTAAAGCAGCTAATTTATTTTGAAAGGCGTCAACTGTTGGGTTAGTAAACCTCGAGTAAACATTACCTTTTTGTTTGTTTTCAAAGCGATCAGCAGCTTGTTCAGCGCTCTTAAATCTATAACTCGAAGTCAAAAAGATAGCTTCAGAATGCTCTTGCTCCTCTGTTGCATGATGTCCTTCGCGAACTGCTTTTGTTTGAAAATTAAGGTCTTTCATAATTTATGCTCAATTAGTCAGCATCATTGTAGATTAATTCTGAGCTTTCATTGGAAATATTACCCAGTTTGGCATTGTCGGATCTTTGAGCTTCAAGGTTATTAAGATAAGGCTCATCTATGTCTTTGGTGAGGTAGTTGCCATCAAAACATGAGCAGTCAAAACTTTTAATATCAGGGTTTCCCTGTTGAACTGACCAAATTAAGTCATCAAGATTTTGATAAATTAATTTATCAGCGCCAATAGTTTTACATACTTCTTCTGTTGTTTTATTGTGGGCGACAAACTCATTTTTACTAGCCATATCAATTCCATAAACATTTGGATATCTAACTGGAGGCGCGGCAGACGCAAAGAAAACTTTTTTCGCGCCAGCAGCTCTTGCCATTTGAACGATTTCCTGGCTTGTTGTTCCGCGAACAATAGAGTCGTCAACTAAAAGTACATTCTTGTCTTTAAATTCGAGTTCAATCGCACTTAGTTTTTGACGAACAGATTTTTTTCTTTGTTTTTGTCCAGGCATAATAAAGGTTCTAGCAATATAACGGTTTCTTATAAAGCCTTCTCGATATTTTAAATTTAACTCATTAGCGACTTGAAGAGCGGATGTTCTCGAGGTATCAGGAATAGGCATTACAACATCAATTTCTTCATATTGCCACTCAGACTTAATTTTAATCGCAAGTCTTTCGCCCATCCTGAGACGTGCTTTATAAACTGAAATTTTGTCGATAATTGAATCAGGTCTTGCAAAATAAACAAATTCAAATATGCAAGGTGATAATATTGAATTATCTGAGCACTGCTGAGAATGAACATTACCTTTACGGTCAATCACAATGGCCTCACCAGGTTCTACATCTCGGGTAATTTTGAAGCCAAGTGCTGTAAGGCCGACACTTTCTGAGGCCAACATATACTTAGTGCCATTTCTTGTAGTTCTTTCTCCAAGGATTAAAGGCCTTATTCCATGAGGATCTCTAAATCCAAAGATACCATAGCCTGGAATCATTCCAATAGCCGCATAAGCTCCCTTTACTCTTTTATGAAGTTTTGTTACTGCATTAAAAATATCATTTTCATTAATTCGATGTTTTTGCTCTTCAGCTATTTCGCTCGCGAGTATGTTGAGTAATATTTCTGAGTCTGAATTTGTATTAATATGACGAAGATCTTGTTCAAAAAGTTCACTTGCTAATGACTCTGCATTGGTCAGATTTCCATTATGTGCAAATGCTATTCCATAAGGTGAATTTACATAAAAAGGCTGTGCCTCTGCTTCAGAAGAACTCCCAGCTGTAGGATAACGGACATGACCAATTCCCATATCACCAATTAATTTTTCCATATGTTTTGTTCTAAAAACATTACGAACAAGGCCGTTACCTTTGCGCATATAAAAACGACCCTTACTGGCAGTTGTTATTCCAGCAGCATCTTGACCGCGGTGCTGAATAATTGTGAGAGCATCATAAATATAAAGACTCACATCTTTTTTTGTGGTTGATAGTATTCCAACAATGCCGCACATAAGTTAATCCCCTGTAATTTCACTTTCTATGAACTCGACAATTTTATCGCCGGGCTCAAGTTCAATAAATAATAAATGTTTAGACAATACAGGCTTTACATCAACCGACCAATCTTGAAATGTTCTTAGTGCGCCACTAGTTTCAACCCATGCATGGTTTTGAGTGACCCAAGTCATGCTTTGAAGGATTAATACAATGATTAGAACAAAAATGCCACCTTTAAATAACCCTAAAAATGCACCAAGGAAATTATTAGTTATTCCACCAACATTTCTAGCATTGATGAGAGTATCAAGTGAGCTCAAGACTCTTATAATGCTGTCATAAACTGGTGCCATAAGAGAGGGGTTTTCTGAGTCAATTTTAATGTTAAGGAGTTTTGATAAGGCAATTAGCGCAATTACTAAAATTGCAAAAACTACAGCAAATGTAATAAAATTTCGCAATGAGTCGTTCGCTATTAGTGATTCAATTGTTTGAAATTCAGCTACAGCCCCTCGATAGTTAAAGCTTATTACTGCAGTAATTGCTAATATTGTTGTAACCGCAAAAGGTCGATTTAGAGCGTTTGGATTATCATTATTTGAAGAGGCTTCAGTAAGCCTATAAAAACCTTTTTTGATAAGCCAAATACTAAGGAATATACCACCAAAAGATAAGGCAAAAATAGATTGGTTATCTGGGCTAATCCAGCTACTTAGGAAAGTCTTTGCAAACGAGTCGTAATATAGCCAAGCTAAGATAATTGCAAATATAACAAAAATAAAGCTAATGATTTCCCTAGCAAGTCCTTGAATAAAGCCCCTAACTACAAAAATAATTAGAATAATCAAGGTAAGCCAGTCTGACCAAGCCAGTAAACTTATAGCACTCCAAACATTGTCAAAAAAATTGCCCATGAGCTCCCTGATAGATAGGTGTAATTTTACAACAGTTTCTTATGGTTTGTCGTTAACTCCAGAAACTATTAACGTTAAACTTTTTTATGATTTTGAATGCATCAGTAATTGTATAAAAAGAGCCAAAAATAACAATTCGTTTAATTTCATTAAGTTCAAGTGATTGGCTAATCGCACTATTCATATTAAGGCAGATAGTAGTCGATTCAGGCTTATCAAACTTATTTTTTAGAGCGTCTAAATCGATTGAGCGCTCCGCTGAAATTGGAACTAAAAACCAATGTTTAATGGTTCCAGAGGCGAGTTCAATCATATCAACAATGTTTTTATCAGCCAGCGCTGAAAAAATGGCGACGGTTTCCATTGGGTTTTCTGACAATGTATTTATAAGAGCCTCTACTGCTGCTGGATTGTGTGCTACGTCAAGAACTACTGTTTTATCGCCTATAGTTATTTTTTCAAATCGCGCTGCGACTCTAGCTTTTTTAATCCCTTCAGTAATCATAGAGATGGATACTGGAAACTGATCTGCAAGACTTTCAATGGCCTTAACTGCGACTGCAGCATTAAGTTTTTGATGTGCTCCTTCTAGACCTATTTCATTTTTATAACTTTCAGAGATAAGAGTAAGAGGAGTGTTGATTTCTTTTGCGTATGACAATAAACTTTGAGGTGGATCTTGATCACCACAAATACATGGTTTTGCGGTTCGCATCACCCCTGCTTTTTCTCTGCCAATAGCCTCCCTTGTATCACCCAGGTAGTCTGTGTGATCAATTGCAATATTTGTGATAATGCTTACATCACTATCAACCACATTCACAGAGTCAAGTCTCCCGCCAAGACCAACTTCTAGAATTGCAAGATCCACATTAGCCTCTGCAAAAATAATTAGTGCAGCGAGAGTTGAAAATTCAAAATACGTAAGCGTTACACTTTCCCTTTTTGTCTCAATTAATTCAAACGCTTTTATGATTAATTCATCAGTAACTTCCTTGCCATCAATCGCAAAGCGTTCGTTATACTTTAATAGGTGAGGCGAGGTAGATCGGCCAACCTTGTATTTTGATTCATGATAAATACTATCAATAAAAGAAACGGTAGAGCCTTTCCCATTTGTTCCCGCTACTGTAATAACTGCATATGGAACTCCATTTGGAAACAGCAGATCATAGACAATTTGAACTCTATCAAGGCCTAAAACAATGGTTTCCTCCATTAATGTTTCTTGCCAATTCAGCCAATCATCGAGAGTTCTTTTATTTTGCATATTGAAGAGTAGTTTTACTAAATCAAAAAAGGTTTAAATTATTTATCTTCCCAAAACTCACCTTCAATAGTCTCATCTTTGTTATTTTTTTTTGTTTCACTACTTTCGCCTCTATTGATAAAGGCGGAATTTTTTTTACTAAAGACGCGCTCTGCATTTTTTTCTAAAAAGTGGTTTATGAAATAGCTTCTACTCCAGGGCATTAAGCCAAGCAAGCCCAGAATATCAGTAATAAACCCAGGTGTTAATAACAAAACACCAGATACTAAAATGACAACCCCCTCAAACATCTCTACTGCAGGAGTCCTTCCTTCAGCAATACTTTGTTGAGCCTTTGCCATCGTTGACCAGCCCTGTTGTTTCAGAAGACGAGAGCCAATAAATGCAGTAACAATCACAAGTAGTACTGTTGAAAGTCCACCAATAGCTTGACCTACAGTTACCAGAACATAGATTTCAGCAAGTGTGACAACAACAAATATAGGAAATAACATTTAACCTCCTTTTATGTTTGTAAAAATTATGTCCCAAACCCCATGGCCTAATTTTTGACCTCGATTTTCGAATTTAGTTAAAGGCCTATTTTTTGGTCTTAAAGAATACATATGGTCACCAGCACAGTTTTTAAAGTGTGAATGTGATTCTAGCAACTCCATAATATGCTCAGCATAGTTCTCCCAGTCGGTAGCTATATGAACAATACCATCTTTTTTAAGTTTGTTGGATAGAAGGTCCAAAAAGCTTATTTGAACAATTCTACGCTTATGATGTTTCTTTTTGTGCCAAGGATCAGGAAAGAATAGCTGAAAATGTGAAATACTGTTATCTAAAATATTGTTTGTTAGAACCTCTACCGCATCATCCTTGATAATTTTGAGGTTGCTAAGTTTATTCTTATTAGCCTCATTAATAAGCCTTCCAACACCAGCCTCATAAACCTCTACCCCTAAAAAGTTTTGATTAGGCTGATCGATTGCCATCTCAAGTAGGCTGTCACCATTTCCAAATCCAACTTCAAGTGTGACGTTATTTTTTGATAGAAAAAGTTTATTAAAATCAAGTTTTTTTTCATTAAGATTAACGCCATAATCATGCCATAGCTCATTAAGACCAATAGATTGAGCCTTGGAGATTCTTCCTGAGCGCCTTACAAAGCTCTGTATTTTTCGTAAATATTTTACTTCTGTCATAGTTGGTAATCAATGATTAGCGGAGCATGATCAGAAAAACGCTGCTCTTTATATATTTCGCATGATTTGGCAAGGCCAGCTAAATTGCTACTGACTACCTGGTAGTCAAGTCGCCAGCCTGTATTATTGGCCCATGCCTGTCCTCTATTTGACCACCAAGTGTATTGATATTCTTCTTGGTTGATTTCTCTAAAAGAGTCGATGAAGCCAACATCATCATAAAGTGTATCAAGCCATTCTCTCTCTTCTGGGAGAAAGCCAGAATTTTTTTGGTTAGGTCGCCAGTTTTTTAGGTCAATTTTTTTATGCGCAATATTCCAATCACCACAGATAATATATTTTCTGCCATCTTTTTGAAGTTTTTTTAAATGAGGCATAAAGCGTTTGGTAATAAATTCCATTTTGAATGCTTGCCTCTCTTCTTTTGACGACCCTGATGGAAGATAAATTGAGAGAACACTTAAATCTCCAAAATCAGCTTGAATAATCCTTCCTTCTGAATTCATATCTTCCCAGGGGCTATAAGAGATCTTATCAGGCTTAGTTTTGCAGTATAGCCCAGTCCCACTATAACCCTTTCTCTCAGCGCTATGGTAATAGGTATTCATTCCTTCTGGGTAGAACTTTTCATCTAGCTGATCCTCTTGCGCTTTAATTTCTTGAAGGCAAACAACATCAGCATTTTTTGTCTTGAGCCAGCTAAACAGACCTTTTCGCTCAGCAGCTCTAATACCGTTAACATTAATTGTTATAATTCTCATTGCACTTATTTTAATAGTTTAGGATTAACCAATGGAACAGTATCAAAAGGATTTTGTAGATTTTACGTTAGAAACTGGGGTACTCAAGTTTGGTGAATTCACTCTTAAATCGGGGCGAATTAGTCCTTACTTTTTTAATGCGGGGCTTTTTAATAAAGGCAGTCACTTATCTCAGTTAGGAAAGTTTTATGCTCAAGCTATTGAAGCAAGTGGCCTGGAGTTTGATGTACTTTTTGGACCTGCTTACAAAGGAATTCCATTAGCAACAGCAACAGCAATTGCCCTTAATGATAGCCTTGGAAGGAATATTCCTTATTGCTTTAATCGCAAAGAAGTCAAGGATCATGGTGAGGGAGGAACTATCGTTGGGCATTCATTAGAGGGCGATATTCTCATCATTGATGATGTTATTACAGCTGGCACTGCAATCCGAGAAGCGCAAGATATTATCACCGCCAATGGCGCTAAAACAAAAGGAGTCATAGTTGCATTAGATCGTCAAGAAAAAGGAAATGGAGAGCTTTCAGCGATTCAAGAGGTTGAAGAAATTTTTGGAATTATGGTTCTAAGTATTATTAACTTATCTCACATTGTTGACTATTTAAAGGATTCAAAAGATGAAGGCACTGTTCTAAGAATTGAGCACTATAGATCTCAATATGGCATCAACTAATCCAGTTATTATGAAACGTAATATTTATTTATGTAAGTCGTTATTTCGACAGTTCAACAATAAAGGTTGAAGACTCGACACCAATAATTTTTACTGATTGTCCAGCGCTAAGATTTGAACCTTTAGCAAACCAAAGAGACTCTCCTATCTGGACTTTAGCGACTTCATCCTCGATAGATACTATGATGCATTCTTTCCCAATATGTTTCTTTGCCTTATCATGCAGCTGCTCATCTACTGTTTTTACAGGGTAGTATTTTTTTGATAAAAGAGTTGCCACAACTGCAAGAACTATAAAAATCAGCAGCTGTAATAAACCAGAAACATTAGGAAGAAGAAAGAAAATTATACCAACAGTAATTGCTGATGAGCCAATCCAAAGTAGAAATACTGTCCAGACAAATAGCTCTAAAATTATTAAAGCAATGCCAAGAATCAGCCAGTGGATAAAGTTTAAATTTTCAAATAAGAATTCCATGACATAAGATTTTATATTCTTTCTTAAGTTGTATTAAATTTTTCTTTATTTTTTCTTAAATTTAGTACATAATTCGACTTGGAGGCGTTAAATGCAAACTAAAAATCCTTTAAAAAACCAAGATTTAATTGATCAATTTCATAGAGATGGATATATATTTCTTGAAAAAGCTCTTACAGAGCCTCAATTATTAGCAGTTAATAATCAATTATTATCTTGGGTTGATGAAAGCAAACTTCATTCAGAGTCTTTTGGTAAGATTAAGGATGGTAGGCCACGTTTTGATGTTGATACAAAAAGCCATAGCGCAGATACGCCGGCCTTAAGAAGAATTACATCACCAGCAGAAATATCAGATTCTTGCCTTGATGTTGTTAAAGACAACAGTGCATTAGATCTTGTTGCTGATATATTTGGGCCTAATATTAAGCACTGGACGAATAAACTAAATCTCAAATTACCCAGCTCAGGGACAGAAGTTAAGTTTCATCAAGATTTTCCTTTCGAGCCCCATTCAAACGAAGATATCATGACAGTTCTTTTTTTTCTAGACGACGTTACACTTGAAAATGGGCCACTTGAAGTTGTTCCAGGTTCACACAATGGGCCTCTTTATTCTTTGTGGCATGATGGAGTTTTTACTGGGGCGGTGGGTTCTGAAATTGAGTTAGCTAATAAAGGTGAAGCCGTAAGTTGCACTGGGAGGGCGGGCTCAGCGTGCTTGATGCACTCTAAACTATTGCATGGCTCTAGTTCGAATCGAACAAAATTTCCACGATCTTTATATATTGTTAGCTATACTGCAGAAGATGCAATACCGTTAACTGAAAACCCATTGCCAAGTGACTTAGATGGAATGATAGTTAGAGGTATAAAGACCGATACAGTAAGGTGCTCAAGTTATAGTGTGGAGTTACCAGAGTACCCAAAAGAGGTCTCTTTTTTTGGGCAGCAGGATAAAACTAAGAGCTCAATGATGTAATAATTTTACTGTTCGTAATTATAATTCCTTTAGTTGAATAGCCTTATTCTAATGAAAAGTGATAATTCTATTAATCAGATTAAAAAGATTCATCTTGCTAATGATGAGCTAGTGATTGATTGGCAAGATGGCAGTCAAAGTAATCTCTATAGTCATTGGCTAAGAGATCATTGCCAAATGCCTCAATCAAGAAATGCTAATAATGGGCAGCGATTATTTAGTGTTATCAACATACCCAAAAATACCTCTATTGAAGAGGTTAAGCAAGATGAAAGAGGTGATCTACATATTCGGTTTATGCCTGAAAATTATTGGTCTATCTTTTCTCAGAACTGGCTATGGTTAAACTGTTATAACCTTAATAATCATTTCGATGATAGAAGTGAAAAAAACAAACATTTATGGCAAAAAACTAGCTTTAAAGATGGCCTGCCTAGGACTAAGTATAAAAATTTTCAAGAAACCGATAAAGGCAGGTTAGAGGTTTTACGCGCAGTTCGAGATATGGGTTTTTGCATTATCGAAGATGCTTCTATCAAAGAAGGGCTCGTTCAATCTGTAATTTCTCAACTAGGATTTACTAGAGAGACAAATTATGGAAAATTATTTGAAGTTCGAACTGAAGTAAAACCAAATAATCTTGCTTATACTAATATGGGTCTTGGCTCCCATACTGATAATCCGTATCGAGACCCTGTTCCAACAGTACAGCTTTTACATTGCCTTGAAAGCTCAACACAGGGTGGAGAGTCAGTTTTGGTGGATGGCTTTAATGCGGCAAAAAAACTGAGAGAAGAAAGCAGTGAAAATTTTAAAAATTTAACAAATAACTGGATTAATTTTCGTTTTTCTGATGATAAAACAGATCTTAGGTCTAGAGTGCCAATGATAGAAGTTAATGATAATCATGAAATTATCAAGGTGAGATATAACAATCGATCTATCGATACAATTAACCTGCCTTCAGAGAAGATTCGCCCATTTTATTTGGCATATCGGCACTGGGGAGAGGTAATAGAGAGAGATGAGTTAAAGGTTATATTTCAGTTAGTACCTGGGGAAATAATTATATTTGACAACACTAGAGTGATGCATGCAAGGACCGCTTTTTCTGATAAAGGTAAGCGCCATTTACAGGGTGCTTATACAGATTTAGATGGCCTTTATAGTCTTCTTAATATTCTAGAAAATCGAAATAATGACTAAGATTAATAGTGATAATATTGTAAATCATATCGAAGATGTTTTTAAGAGGCGTGGTGCTGAATCCTATTTAGGTGAAGACGTAACAATGGCCCAGCATATGCTTCAAGCTGCACAGTGCGCTGAGCAATCTGGTGCAGATGCCAGTCTAATTGTTGCAGCGCTCCTTCATGATATAGGGCACTATAAAAATGAAATACCTGAGTCAGTACTAGCCAAGGGTATGAACAATTTTCATGAAGAAGCGGGTGCTAATTTTTTAGAAGACTACTTTCCAACATCAGTTGTTGAGCCAATACGTCAACATGTTTCTGCAAAGCGCTATCTATGCTCTGTTAAGTCAGACTATTTTGAACGTCTTACACAAGCCTCAATACACACTCTTAATTTGCAAGGTGGCCTAATGAGTAAAGATGAAGTTAAAGAGTTTGAAAAAAATATTTATTTGGATGATTGCATAAAACTGCGTTACTGGGATGAGGAAGCTAAAGATCCTTCAAAGTCTCATCCACAATTTTCATACTTCAGGCCTTTAGTAGAGTCATTAGTTCAATATTAGTATTTAACTTAAAAATACTCTCTATTTTTAATCGTCATACATGTCTTCATTGGGAAAGTATAATATTAGTCTAACAAATTAAATTTAACCAGTTAATGAATAACAATAAATTACTAATAATCAATGGCCCTGGGCTTTCCGATTTAAGTAACTTTAATGAGTATGGTTATGAGCATCTGACCTTGGAAAAGTTGCAAAAAAAATGTTTGGAGACGTGCAAATCATTAGGCATGGAGCTAGATTTTTTTCAAACTGATGATCAGGCTTCTTTGACAAAAAAAATAGTTGAAGGAATAACAGAGTGTGATGCATTAATTATCAACCCTGTTGGGTACTCGCATGAATCAACTTTTGATTTAGATGCCTATGCTTCAAATATAAAGTCTGATACTCTTAAAAATAAACCCGTGATTGAGGTGCATATTACAAATATTTTCCATGATAACGAGGGCATCTCTGAGCCTGTAATAGTTTCAAAAAGTGGAGTCGGATTTATATGTGGCCTTGGCGTTCATAGCTATGAACTAGCCATTAGAGCAATTCATGAAAAACTAAACCATAATTAGATGAATATTTACGTAATCAATGGACCTAATATAAACCTTCTTGGAACGCGGGAGCCAGAAATTTATGGTAGCGAAACATTGGGTGATATTGAAAAAAAATGTATAGAACAAGGCTTAAAAGATAACCATTCTGTTAAATTTATGCAGTCAAATTATGAGGGCGAAATAGTCGAATGGATTCAGCATGCAATCAAAGAAAAAATCGATGCTATTGTTATTAATGCAGCAGCTTACACCCACACTTCGATTGCAATTCATGACGCATTAAAATCTTTTTCAGGTTTCAAAATAGAGTTGCATATTTCCAACCCACATTTACGAGAATCTTTTCGCCATGTTTCCTATATCTCACCTGTGGTAGATGCTGTAGTTGCTGGTTTAGGTCCAAGTGGGTATAGCCATGTTATTCAATTATTAACAGAGCTAAAAAAATAATATAACAAAGCGTAGATATACCCTAGTAGGTATTCTAAGATGAGTATTTTTTATTAAGATAAGATTCTACTGAAGTTGCTATCATATGGTCCAAATGGAATAACCTCCACTGAGATCATTTCTCCTAATAAATCTAGCAGCATTTGAGTTCCCAGCTCTGATTTTTCTGGATTTACAAATGCGTATGCTAGGTTGAGGTTTACTCTGTGTCCCCAATCACCTGAAGTTATTGTTCCAATGACCTTACCATCCTCCATAAGCGAGGCTCCACCATAAGCAGGAGCGTGCTTGCAAGATACTTTTAAACACACAAGTTTTTGTTTTGGGCTATTTTTAATGCGATTTTTTAATGCATCTTTACCAATAAAGTTATCTTTTTTTAGGTTAACAAAGCGATCAAGACCGCTTTCAAAGGGATCAAACTCAGTCAATAAATCAGACTTCCAAGCTAAAAATCCTTTTTCCATTCTCATGGACTCTACAGCTCTAGACCCAAACAGCTTCATTCCAAAACCTTTTCCTGCATTAGAGATTGATAGATAAGCTGCATACAGAAATGCATTTGGGACATGCACTTCATAAGCAAGCTCACCTGAAAAACTTACTGACATTACGGTGGCTGGAGAAAAGCCTATGAAACATTCCCTGACACTAAGCCATGGAAAGGCCTCCTTACTCCAATCTTCACGACTGCAACTAGATAGAACTTCTCTGGCATTTGGCCCTGCTAAAAGAAGAATAGTTTGGTCGTTCGTTAAACTTTTAATTTCAACCTCTTCATCGGCTTTTAAGTGTTGTTTTAGCCAATCCATGTCATGAAACTCAGATGCTGCAGCTGAGCCATACCAGATTCTTTTTGGACCTCGATCTGAGGATGGAAGATTAGAAATTGTTGCTTCACTTTTTATCATTCCAAAGTCATTAAGAAGGTAACCTAATCCAACCCGACCTATCTTGTGAGTAATATTGCCACAAAACATTCGATCAATAAAACTCTCGGCATCTGAGCCACTTATTTCAAAACGGTTAAAGCCATTAACTTCGGTCAGCCCCACATTATTTTGGACATTTTTTACTTCATTTGCGACAATATCAAATGCTTCATCAAAGTGAAATGAAAGCGAAGGATGAAAGTCCTCAGATGGTTTTATGTATTCCACACGCTCCCATCCATTAATGACTGTGAATTCTGCATTTTCTTTTGCCATTACTGGGGTAAGAGGAGTAGTTTTCGCATTGCGAGCAGCTGGGCGATGCTCATGCGGAAAGTGAAAACGGAATTCGTTTTGGTAGTCTTCAATGGCCTTTAGAGAGGTCATCTCAACATTAGCATGAGTTGTAAATCTTCGAGGATCAAGGCACCAGGTATCATAGCAAGCTTCACCATGCACAATCTGCTGAGCGAGAAGCCAGCCATGTCCACCACCTTCACCTAGTCCTGCACGAAGACCAATAATGCAAAAAGCATTCTCCTTGCCTGGAATTTTTCCAACCAGTGGAGCGCCATCAATTGTGTAGGTAATTGGGCCATTAATGATGCTTCTGATTCCAGCATTCATAAGAGCTGGCATGCGCTCAAATGCTCCATCCAAAACATCATTCACTCTCTCTAAATCATCTGGACAGAGAGCATTTACAAAGTTTGGATCAATGCCATCCATTCCCCATGTCTTACATTTTTGTTCATAAAAACCAATCAAAAGCCCACCCTTATCTTGTCGACAATAATAGTCAGATATTGGGCAACGAAGTAGGGGCATGCGGTGACCTGCCTCAGCTATTTCAGGAATATCTTCTGTTAAAAAATATTGATGCTCCATCGACGCTACAGGATGATGAACTCCCATCATTGCGCCGACTTCATTGACTCTATAGCCGCAGGCATTAACAATAATATCGCAATCAATATCACCATTTTCAGTGGTTACTTTCCAAGTGCCATCTTTATATTGCTTTAGACCAATGACAGGGGTATTTGTATAAACTTCTGCACCAGCTTGACGCGCTTTTCGGGTTAATGCGTGACACAATTGATATGGATCTATATCTCCATCTAGTGGGTCCCATAATCCACCAATTAAATTTTTTGTTGAGATCAATGGATGACGTCGTTGACACTCCTTTGCATCAATTACTTCAAAATCAACATCCATACCTCGAGCCATTGAAGCGAAGTGATGGTAGCCCTGTATTTGTTCTTTTGTACTCGCAAGTCTTATTCCTCCATCACCGTAATTGTAGTTGATTGGGTGATCTGGATCTTCAGATAATTCTTTGTATAATTTAATTGAATGTGTTTTTAAGCCAACCATTGTTTGGTTCATGCCAAAATTCGTAACCTGTGCCGCAGAGTGCCAAGTTGTTCCACTAGTTAGATCATTACGTTCGACAAGAACAACATCAGACCAGCCCTCTTGAGTAAGGTGATATAAGGTGGAGCAGCCCGCAATTCCTCCCCCAATAACTACAACTTTCGCTTTTGTCTTCATATATTTATTCTCTAATAGTAAAACTCTATTGTTGAAACTGAGACATCAGCTATGAAATCTTTGCCGTAGGCCACAATACCAAATCTTCTAATTTTTTTTGGATCCAGGGCTGAGTTTTTTGACCATCTTCGTTCGAATTTATTAAAGGGCAGGTCAATCATTTGCCACTGTTCATTCGCTATGAAAGTTGTAGCATAATAGTCTGATGGAGACCAGCTTTCATTGGTTCGAATGTGAATATAGTAAGTTTCCCCATTGCCTCTTACATTGAGTCGAACACCTTGAAGGTTTTTACCTTCCTTTTCAGAACTTGCAAATGAGACCCCAGAGCGAAACTGAATAAAGCCACCATTGTTTGCTGTACTAACATTGCCTGTAAGCCTTGCATAATAGGTTTCTCCATCTTGTTCAAGTGTTACTTGGCCATCGGATACCCCGCCCATTACTCGATCACTTGTGTACTGCCAGTACTTACCACTATCAGCATTAAATGGGAACGATAGGTCTTCAACAGCAATCGCTTTTGAGCTAATAGTAATCATAACTATTAGGAATAAAAAATAACTTATTTTTGAAATTTTTAATGAATTTATCAGCATATAAGATAATAGTCAGATCATATAAAAACTATATTATATGGGGATTCAATACTTATTTTTTTCTAAATACTGTGATAATTACATGGTCACTTCCATGGTCTTTATCTGGATTATTTCCATAAACATCTACTTCATGGAAAATTGGCTTAGTAATATTTTTTTTAATTTCTATAAATTTTTTATCAAAACCAGCCTTTTTAAATAACTTATAGTGAATCGTAAAAACAAAAAGACCACCAGAGCGAGTAACCCTTAAAAGCTCATCTAATACATTTGGTCCAACATGCCCATGAGTAAAAGTTCCTGCACTTACAATTGCTCCATAATGATTATCATTTATCAATAATCTTTTCGTTAAGTCTGCCTCGATTATTTTTGAATAACAATTTTTTGCTCTAGCAATTTCTAGCATTTCAGGAGAAATATCAATAGCATCTATTTCGCTTGCACTCTGGTTTAAACATTCTCCAATCAGACCTGTTCCTGCGCCAACATCAAGGATTGGAGTATCTGTATCATTGGAATATTTAGCATAATATTTGGCTATTTCTATCGGAGAGCGGTAGTCATTTTGCTTGGCAAAATCATCATCATATGTAGATGCCCAAGTTTTATATAAATTTATTGAATCCTCAGGAGTCTTCAATGAATACGCATCTTTTAAACCTTTTTTTTCAGTCATCCTAAGATTGTATATCAACTTTAACTAAAGTCCAAATTTCGTTTGATGTGTGATGAAGGGATTATTAATAGTTGGCTAAGTTCAATAGAGGGCCTTCAATAA
This sequence comes from Candidatus Pseudothioglobus sp. uisw_070, assembly GCF_059512545.2. Taxonomy (NCBI): domain Bacteria; kingdom Pseudomonadati; phylum Pseudomonadota; class Gammaproteobacteria; family Pseudothioglobaceae (SeqCode); genus Pseudothioglobus (SeqCode); species Candidatus Pseudothioglobus sp. uisw_070. Next base: position 257,884 of record NZ_CM183456.2, read on the forward strand.
CTTCAAGTTAGTAATTAATTTAAATTTGAATCGCTTGATTTCTATTTAAACCTGTATTAGGATCGATAATTGGCTCCGATGAATATTGAGCTAGATAAGCTGTTCTTGTTTTGGATGATTGATTTGCTCCAGAGGCATGAGGCGTAAGACTAGAAAATACCACAAGAGCCCCTGCAGCAACATGTAAAGTCTTTGCTTTGGCCTCATCGACCTCAATAAATAGGTCTTTTGATTTGTCTGACCATTGGTGAGTTAATACTTCTGCAGTGGTCCCTATATTTGTAGGGATAACCGATAAAGGTCCATTCAATGAATGGGTATCATCAAGCGCCAGCCAAGTTGTCAAATAGGGCTTGTGGTCAAAATTTATGTATCCTGAATCTTGATGCCAATTAAAACTCGACTGCGTGTTAGGCTCTTTCATTACGAATTGTTCATTGAAAATAAATGCATCGCCATCAAGTAACTTTGTAACAACTTCCTTTATAGGTTTGCTTTTAAGATATTTCTGAATTGCAGGATAATAGCTACTTTGATTTTTAATAAACTTTCGACCAGCTTTTGAAATATCACCATAATGCTTATTGTTATATGATTGCTTAACTCTATTCGATTCTTTATCAATTTCTTTAAAGATGTCATTGAGTGATTCTTTAAGCTCCAGCAATACTCCTGAGCTAACAAAATCTTCTAATACGAGAAAGCCGTGAGATTTGAATTCATTGACTTTTTGTTGTGTTAATTTTTGCATGATAGAATTATATTCCAGATTGAATTAAAGTCCAAACTTCGTTTCATCTGTGAGGGAGGTATTATTAATAGTTAGCCGAGTTCCATGAGCCTGCCTACCCATACCTTCAAAGTCTTTATATATATGCGAGGGATGGTTTCTCTGAAGGTGGTATGTATAGCTATAAATTATTATTTATACATATGTAGTTCATTATGATGTTTATCTTTCCCTAGCTATAGATTAGAATGCCTTTTTTTTTAACATAAAAATCATGTATCCAAGGCTATTAGTATCTAGTATTTTTTTAATCTTAACTCTCACCTCAACAGTTGCAAATGCGTCTCATGATCAATGGGGTTGTGTAAAGGATGCCTCTGGTAAAATTATAACCCTTGATGCTCCGGGAGATGTTAACGGAGAAGTTGTCAGAAATGAGGATGGGGGCTCTCTCGAACGTTCCTGTAATGAAGACCCTCTAGAAACCTGGATTAAAATTTATAAGATAGGTTTATGTAAACAAGATACTTCTCATAATGATTTAAGTTCTTGTCAATTTATTGTGAATTCAACTGAGGGCATAGAGCACACTATTAAAAAGTTTACTTCTAGCCCCATTAATACTGATATATTAACAATTAAGCCAGGTAGTTATGATTATGTAGCGGTTGTTATTAGTAATAAGTTCGGCTCTAAGATTTCCTTTGAAACCACTAATACAATCGAAAGTGGTAACCCAAATACAGGCTTTAATCTAGGCAAATATTGCTGGTCAAGTCTCCCTGGGCCAACCACTATAAATAATAATGACACGCTGTTTTTAGATCATGCTCAAGCAGTAGTAGGTGCAGATGCACTCCTGATGGAATGTAACACTTCACCAGGAACGCCTCAATGGACCTATGAGATTTTGAATGACCTTTCGCGAGAAGAGGATTGGAAGCTTAGTATGTGCCACCACCCTGATACTAATGCAAATCAAACGGATGCAGAAGGTGATAGGCAGGATTACGGCTTCATTAAAAATGGTAATTTTTTTGTGAACCTTTTAAAGATGGATAATTCATTCGCAACAGCTTGTGAAAATTCTGCAAAATTACTTATGACCACTGCTTTAGATGAGACTTTCAGTGTCACAAATAAAACTCTGTACCAGCTTAATTTTCAACAAGATAATATCAATTTTATTGAGTTTCTATCTCGGGAGGATGAAGCTGCTTATCCTGATCCTTTTTTATGGAAGATAGGAATTGATATACCAAAATTGTATTTGAGTGTTTCTGAGCCATAAGTAACAGATTATATTTTTAATACAAATTTTTCTAAGTAACCAAACTTGCCACTATTAAAATCATGAATTGTTTTTGTTTATTGTGACTTGAACCAAAGTCCAAATTTTGTTAATTAAGTGAAGACAAGAATTAAATGCAAAATAATCTTTCAATTTTAATATTGAAAATATTGCCCTAATGTTGCTCTAATTAGATAAAAATAACCCTATTTAGACACATTTTAAGGCAACAATTTTTTTGGGGTGCTTTAGTATAGGGTTTTAGATGGTGGAGGGACAGGGATTCGAACCCTGGAAGGGGATTAACCCTTGCTGGTTTTCAAGACCAGTGCATTCGACCACTCTGCCATCCCTCCAGAAGATGGGTATGATACAGTTTTTATCAATAAAGTAAATCAAATTTATATAAAAAAACCGCAAATTTTTGCGTATAATTTCCCTTTTTTAGAATTTTGTTAAGGTAGTCGTTATGGCAAAAGTATGTCAAGTAACTGGTAAGCGACCAATAAGTGGAAATAACGTTTCACATGCTAACAATAGAACGCGTCGTCGTTTTTATCCAAATCTTCACACACACCGTTTTTGGGTCGAAGCTGAAAACCGCTTTGTTAAGTTAAAGCTATGTGCTAGGGGTCTTCGTATCATCGATAAGAAAGGGATCGATGAAGTTTTAGCAGAAATCCGTGGACGCGGCGAAAAGGTATAGGGAGTAACTTATGAGAGAAAAAATTAAATTAGTATCTTCAGCAGAAACAGGTCATTTTTATACGACTACTAAAAATAAGCGTATTCATCCTGAAAAGGTAGAAGTTAAGAAGTTTGATCCCGTGGTAAGAAAGCACGTGATGTATAAAGAAGCTAAGATTAAGTAATTCTTTATAAAATATTATTAAAAAAGCCGCTTTTTAGCGGCTTTTTTAACGTCTAATCTATTTAGCTTTGAAGAATATTTTCAAGCGGGACCTTTGAAGCTGATTTTTGGTAGTCAGCAATCTTATCAAAGTTCAGGTATTGATAGATCTCACCAGACATAGGCTCTATATCTTTCATTAAAGATAGATATTCTTCAGGAGTTGGAATATAACCTAGTTTTGCTGATATTGCAGCAACCTCAGCAGAGGCTAAGAAAACATTACTATTATCACCAAGTCGATTTGGAAAGTTTCTTGTTGAGGTTGAAACGACTGAAGCACCTTCTTCCACTCTTGCCTGGTTCCCCATGCAAAGTGAGCATCCAGGAACTTCGGTTCGATCTGTTAACCTTTCAAATGTTTCATAAATGCCTTCAGCCCTTAGTTGTTTTTCATCCATTCGTGTTGGAGGGACTACCCATAAGACTGTATTTAACTCAGTTTTATCTTTTAGTAGCTGAGCTGCAGCTCTAAAGTGTCCAATATTAGTCATACAAGAGCCAATAAAAACCTCATCAATTGAAGTTTTGGCAACCGATGAAAGAAGTCTGACATCATCTGGATCATTTGGACAAGCTAGAATTGGTTCTTTTATTTCGTCTAGATTTATTTCAATTACTTCAGCATACTCACAGTCTTTATCGGCCTTAAGAAGCTCCGGATTATCAAGCCACTTTTTCATATCTTGGATTCTTTTGGCAATGGTTTTTTTATCATCGTAACCAGCATCAATCATTGAGCCTAGAAGAGTAATATTTGAAGTTAAGTATTCTGCGATTGGCTCCTTGTTAAGCTGAACAGTGCAGCCATTTGCAGATCTTTCAGCAGTAGCATCAGCAAGTTCAAATGCTTGTTCAACTTTAAGATCTCCTAACCCTTCAATTTCTAAGACACGACCAGAAAATACATTCTTTTTATTAGATTTATCTACAGTGAGCAGACCTTTTTGAATTGCAACATAAGGTATGGCATTGACTAGATCTCTTAAGGTGATTCCAGGCTGCATATTTCCCTTAAATCGAACTAAAACTGACTCTGGCATATCCAGTGGCAAAACTCCAATAGAAGCTCCAAAAGCAACTAACCCAGAGCCCGCGGGAAAGCTAATGCCGATTGGGAAGCGTGTGTGTGAATCTCCACCAGTTCCAACAGAGTCAGGCAAAAGCATACGGTTTAGCCAAGAGTGAATAATGCCATCTCCTGGTTTTAGCGAAACTCCACCTCGAGAATGCATAAAATCTGGAAGAGTGTGCTGAAGCTCAAGGTCGATAGGTTTAGGATAGGCCGCGGTATGGCAGAAACTTTGCATTACAAGGTCTGCAGAAAAACCTAAACAAGCTAACTCTTTTAATTCATCACGAGTCATAGCGCCAGTAGTGTCCTGAGAGCCAACAGTGCTCATTCGAGGCTCACAATAAGTCCCTGGCCTAATGCCCTTAACTCCGCAAGCCTTGCCTACAATTTTTTGAGCTAAAGTAAATCCTGCAGAACTATTTTTTGGATCAACTGGACGCAGAAAAACATCACTTACATTTAAGCCAAGCTCAGATCTTGTTTTGTCAGTAAGTCCTCGTCCAATAATAAGGGGAATTCTTCCTCCTGCACGGACTTCATCTGGCATTGTGCTGGGCGACAGGTTAAAAGTAGAGACCGTATCACCTGATGCATCTTTAATAATTCCTTCATAAGGATAAATTGTAATTTCATCACCCATCTGAAGCTTCGAAACGTCACATTCAATCGGAAGTGCTCCAGAATCCTCTGCGGTATTAAAAAATATTGGTGCAATTTTCCCTCCTAGAACTATGCCGCCACTATTTTTATTAGGGATGAAGTCTATGGACTTACCCATATGCCATAAAACTGAATTGATTGCAGATTTACGCGAAGATCCCGTTCCAACTACGTCACCAACATAGGCTAAAGGAAGTCCTTTTTCTTTAAGCTGCTCAATTTTTTCAAGCGGCTTATCCATTTTTTTGATAAGCATTGCTTTTGCATGAAGAGGAATATCAGGGCGAGACCAAGCTTCAGTTGCAGGCGAGAGATCATCTGTATTTGTTTCACCATCTACGCGAAAAACTACCGCTTTTATGCTTTCAGGAAGAGGCTCTTTCGACGTAAACCAGTCAGCCGAGGCCCAAGAGTCAACTATTTTTTTAGCATGCTCGTTGCGAGTTGATTTTTCTAAAATACTCTGGTGTGCTTCATAGATAAGGATGGTGTGAGAAAGTGCTTTGCATGCTTCCTCAGCAGTTTCATCAATATCAAGTAAGTCAATTAATGAAGTAATGCTGTAACCGCCAAGCATTGTTCCTAATAAAAATGTGGCATGTTTTTGTGAAATAGCCTTACAAGACTCATCACCTTTGGCAATACTTGTTAAAAATCCAGCCTTTACATAGGCCGCCTCATCAACGCCAGGCGGAATTCTATGTGTTAATAAATCTAGATAAAAGTCATCATCTGAGCCTGAAATGAGGCCTTCAACTACTGACTTGGTTTGTTTTGCATTAAGTACTAGGGGAGGAAGGTTTTCTGATTTTCTTTCATCGCAATGCTTTAAGTAGGTTTCTTTCATAATAATACTGACTATTAGATGTTTAAATAAAAGAGTATAATTTTATCCTTTTTAATATGAAAGCTTAAATTTTTTAAAGCAATAGTTCGTATTATGACATTTAATAACCTCACTTCCATTTCACCCATTGACGGTCGTTACAGCGATAAAACAAGCCCACTTAAAGCAATTTTTAGTGAATTTGGGCTAATAAAGTATAGACTTCTTGTTGAGGTGCGATGGTTAGAAGCAATGTCAAACAACCCTCATATTTCAGAAGTTCCAAAATTTAGCCCTCAATCTAATGCAGCTCTATTGGCTATTACAGATAACTTTACATTAGAAGATGCTAAATCAATAAAAGAAATTGAAAGAACCACCAATCATGACGTTAAGGCTGTTGAATACTTCCTTAAAGAAAAAGTCTCTTCAATCCCTGAGCTTCAAAAAGTAAGTGAATTTATTCATTTTGCCTGCACTTCAGAAGATATAAATAATCTGTCTCATGCCCTAATGCTAGAAAATGGAAGGCTTGTCCTTCTTGAAGAAATGAATGCCACGCTAAGTTTAATAACAAAACTAGCAAAAGATAATGCAGAAGTTGCAATGCTTTCTAGGACTCATGGTCAAACCGCATCACCAACCACTCTTGGTAAAGAGATGGCAAATTTTTCTTATCGACTAAGCAGGCAAATTGACCAGCTTAGTGCAGTTCAGATAATGGGCAAGTTTAATGGCGCTGTTGGAAATTTTAATGCCCATGTAAGCGCGTACCCAGAAATTGATTGGCAAAATGTTTCAAAGGATTTTATTGAAAAGCTCGGTATAAATTTTGCGCCTTATAGTTCTCAAATTGAGTCGCATGACTATATTGCTGAGTATTTTCATGCATTAAATCGCTTTAATACAATTCTAATTGACTTTTGTCGCGATATCTGGGGCTATATTTCGTTAGGCTACTTTACTCAGAAAACAACTGAGGGAGAGATAGGTTCATCGACTATGCCGCATAAAGTTAATCCAATTGATTTTGAGAATGCTGAAGGAAATCTAGGTTTAGCTATTGCAGTTGGCGATCACTTTGCAACAAAACTTCCAATTTCAAGGTGGCAGAGAGATTTAACAGACTCTACTGTATTAAGAAACTTAGGTGTTAGCTGCGCCCATAGTTTAATTTCATATGCATCGATATGTAAGGGCATTGGAAAGTTAGAAATTAACGAGAGCAAGTTAACTGAGGACTTGGATAAAGCTTGGGAAGTTTTAGCGGAGCCAATTCAAACAGTTATGCGAAGGTATGGTGTTGAAAATCCTTATGAAAAACTTAAGGACTTGACTCGCGGCAAGCAAATTGATTCCAAAATAATAGATGACTTTATAAATACATTGGAAATCCCCGCAGAGGCTAAAGAAGAGCTTCGTAAGCTAACCCCAATGAATTATATTGGTAATGCGATTAATTTGGCACGTGACATTTAAAACTGATATAATTTCTCGCCTTAATATTTCAACAATCTAAAAGGAGCAAAAAACCCATGGTTAAGATTAGACTAGCCCGAGGTGGAGCCAAGAAAAACCCTTTTTATTCGATTGTAGCAACTGACTCTAGAAAGAGAAGAGATAGTGGTTACATTGAGCGTATTGGATTCTTTAATCCAGTTGCTCGCGGACAAGAAGTCAGGCTTCAACTAGAAGAAGACAGACTGTCACATTGGATTTCACAAGGCGCACAGATTTCTGATCGCGTAAAACAGCTTGTGAAAGAATACAGAGATCCTTCAATTCGTGAAAAACAATTAGCCAAACATGCAGCTAAAGCTGATGATAAAGCTAAAAAAATTGCAGCTGAAGAAAAAGTTAAAGCAGATTCAGAGGCTAAAGAAGCGGCAGAAGCGGCTTCAGCAGCAGCTAAAGCCGCAGCAGAAGCTCCAGTAGAAGAGGCCGCAGCAGAAGCTCCAGTAGAAGAGGCCGCAGCAGAAGCTCCAGTAGAAGAAGCCGCAGCAGAAGCTCCAGTAGAAGAGGCCGCAGCAGAAGCTCCAGTAGAAGAAGCCGCAGCAGAAGCTCCAGTAGAAGAAGCCGCAGCAGAAGCTCCAGTAGAAGAAGCCGCAGCAGAAGCTCCAGCAGCTGAAGAGAAGCCTGCAGAAAAATAATTTGGTGTCAAAAGCGCCTCATTTAGACGATAAAAAGCTATTAGTTGGAAAGATTAATGGCTTTTTTGGTTTACAGGGCTGGGTAAAGCTCTTGTCTTATACTGATCCAAGAAAGAATATTCTAAGCTATCAACCATGGTACTTCTTGAGTGACGGTGTCTATGAAAAAATTGAGGTAACGAATGGCCGCGAGCAGTCCAAAACCATTGTTGCCCATATTAAGGATGTTGATAATCGAGAACAGTCTCAGGTATTTATTGGAAAAGATATATATATTGATAAAGAACAACTGCCTAAGCTCAATCCAGGTAAGCATTATTGGTATGAAATGATTGGTTTTGAGGTAATTAACCAGCACAATGAAAAATTAGGCGTAGTTGATTACTTTGTTGAGACAGGATCAAACAATGTTCTGGTCACCAAAGGCAAAAAAGAATATTGGATTCCCTATATTGAACCATTTTTAATTTCTACTAATGCAGAAACTAAGCAAATTATTGTTGATTGGGATGAAGATTTTTAATATAGTGTAATTTTCATAAGTTTAATTAAAAATCTCTTGTCTGACTGTTTTAGTTTGGTAGACTTAAATTTTAAATACTAAACTTCAGAAACATATTTCATGAGCTGGATAACAAAACTCTTTCCATTTTTGTTATGGATTAAAGATTTAAGCAATCCCAAAACTTTAAAAGCGGATATTTTAGCCGGCCTTACTGTTGGTTTTGTAATCGTTCCTCAATCAATGGCATACGCACAGTTAGCTGGATTAGGCCCTCAATATGGTCTTTATGCTGCGTTTTTGCCAGTCTTAGTTGCTGCAGTTATGGGGTCATCCAGGCAGCTGTCTACAGGACCAGTTGCGGTTGTATCTTTGTTAACGGCGGCCGCACTTGGGGAAATAGTTACAGATCCATCGAGCTACGCAATTTATGCTGCATTACTGGCGCTCATTGTGGGATTATTTCAGTTTTTATTAGGCGTTCTTAGGCTGGGTTTTGTAGTTAATTTTTTGTCACACCCTGTAGTAACTGGATTTACAAGTGCAGCTGCAATTATTATTGGAGCATCTCAGCTACCTAAAGTTTTTGGTATAAGGGTTATAAGTTCAAATGATTCGGATTGGGTAAGTGCTTGCCAAGCACTTTCTATTCCTGAAAGAGTTGAGAGTGTAGATGTTGGAGGCCTTCATACGATTTGTAACGCAGACCAAAGCTATGAAACTATTGCCAGACTTCTTGAAGCTGCATTTTATTTCACCCATCTTCCTACATTAGGTATGGCGTTAATGGGCGTAGTTGGAATTTTAATATTGCAGCGTTTTTTCCCTAGACTGCCTGCGATTCTTACGGTAGCTGTTCTGTCAACAGCAGCTTCATTCTTGATTGATTATCAAGGGATGGGAGGGGCCATTGTAAATTCAATAAACATAAATGGTTTGTTTAGCTTTAAGATACCTCGATTCGACTTTAATGTTATGGGAACATTATTTGTCTATGCAATTACAATCTCATTAATTGGCTTTATGGAGGCAATATCGGTTGCTAAGTCTATGGCAGCTTCGACGAAGCAGCGCCTAGATGTGAATCAGGAACTTATAGGTCAAGGACTATCAAATGTTACTGCAAGCTTCTTTCAGGGTTACCCTGTCTCAGGTTCTTTTTCGCGTTCAGCGGTTAATTTAACTGCAGGTGCAGTTACTGGCTTCTCATCCGTAGTAACAGCAGCTATTGTTGGTATAACTATTCTTTATCTGACACCTTTGCTTTATCATCTTCCCCTCGCTACTCTTGCTGCTATTATTTTAATGTCAGTAGCAAGTTTGATTCATTTTGCTCCGCTTAAGCATGCATGGAAGGTTGAGAAGCATGATGGACTGGTTGGCTTATTAACGTTTGTGATGACTCTAGTTTTTGCACCGAATTTAGAAAACGGTATCGCTTTTGGGGTGATTATGTCTCTAGGATTATTTTTATATAGAACTATGGAGCCAAATTTTTCTGAATTATCAGTTGAACACGGCTCGATTATTGCCTCAAGGTTTGCGGATGACTCAAATGAAGCTAGCAATGTTGTTAAAGTTGCAAAATGGAGTGGGTCTCTTTATTTTGCTAATGCAGCATATTTTGAAACTAAGTTGCTTGAATTAATTGCTAAAAATAATGAAGAATTAAAATACATTATTGTTGATGTGGCTTCAATTGTTCAGGTTGATGCATCTGGTGAGCAAGTTTTATCTGGCTTAATTGAAACATGTTCAAATTCAGGAGTTGAAATTCTTTTTGCTAGAACTGAAAGATTAGAAGCAGAGTTGTTTCGCTCTGGCTTCAAAAAGCGATTTGGCGATAATCGATTTTTTGATTTAAGAGCGGATGCCTTGAAATATGTTTGGCAAGAGCTAGAAGATAATAATAATGAGGTTGAGCAACAATAAGTGTTTTTACTTTAGTTAAATTTTCAATATTAGATTCGTTTTTTAGTGATGCATTAACTGGATATTCTTGAAAGATACTTAGTGAACTGCCAAAGATTTTTCTCAATTGGATGAAGAGTTCCCTTGGGTAATAATTGAGAGCTTGAGCCACGATAAAGGCCTTGAACAAGAGCTTTATCCTCACTATTTGCAGTATTCATGTAGTCAGCCATTTGCAACACCCAAGCGCCATATTCTGCTGTTGGAACTTCTGCTAATATTTCTGGTGGAACGGCCACCCCCCAAGTTGCTTTAAAGCGTCCAATGCCATCTGGCATAACTGAAACCCACCATAAATAATCTGGCATAAGGGTAACCAAGTGGTTAGGAAAAATACAAAAATCAACCATCGTACGACGCCATTTATCTTTCAGCTTGGTATTATTCGGGTGGGCAGAGCCAGGACCACTTTCTGTCTCTTGGGGGGCGTAATGATAGCAATAATGATCACTATCCTCACCACAGATATAGTCTTCTATTGGTTTTTTGTGATTAGCAAATGTTTTTTGATGCGCAATTGGAACATGGTAGCTCTCAGTAAAATTTTCAATTAAGTTTTTCCAGTTTGCATCCCAGGACATGCTCTCACGCATTATAGTTTGATAGCTACCCATGTCATATTGCCCAACAATATTTTTACGTAAACCCTCGAGTGCAGAGGAAACTTTTTTATTGGGATTTTTTGCTAACGATATGTATATAAATCCTTCCCAGATCTCGGTATGAAGAGCTTTTAAATGATGCTTTTCAATATCAAAATTAGTCTTCATCTCAATAAATGGTGCATGCTTTAAGGACCCATCTAGCCCATATGTCCATGCATGATTAGGGCAGGTAAAAGCAAAAGCATTGCCAGCTAATTTTGGTACAAGACAAGTAAATCGGTGGGCACAGGCATTTACAAATCCCAGAATCTCATTAGATTCTTGTCGAATAATTACCACAGGAGTGCCGGCTATGTCATGGGTAAGGAAGTCGCCAGTATTTGGAACCTCATCAGTACGAGCAATACAAATCCATTCCTGATTGAAAATCTGCTCTTGTTCATGATTATAAAATTCGACAGAGTGGTTTGCTGCAGCTGGAATCGGTGATGCTTCTTCAAATGATTTTTTAGCGGATTCATCTATAGCCTTGATGACGCTTTTAAGCGGAGAATTAGAGTAATGGTTCAGGTAAATTTCTATTGACATATGATAATTATATATTTTGATAGTGAGCTTTTACAAAGTAGAGGCCTTGTGGTTCTGCAGTTGGCCCTGCTTCTTTTCGATCTTTACTGTCTAATACTGATAGCATCCATTCAGTACTTTCCTCTCCCCTACCAACCTTTAAAAGTGTTCCTACCAAGTTGCGAACCATATGATGCAGAAAAGCATTTGCTTTAACCTTAATAATTAGATCGTCACCTATTTCATCAATTTGAAGGTATTCGATTGTCTTAATAGGAGATTTTGCTTGGCACATGCTTCCTCTAAAGCATGAAAAGTCATGCTCACCGACCAAAAAAGTCGCTGCTTTCTTCATGTCATCAATGTTAAGGGACCTAGGCTCCCATAAATAATAGCCAGTCTTTAGTGATGACCTAACAGGATGATGGTGAATTTTGTATTCATAAGAACGTGCGTATGCATTAAATCTTGCATGAAAATCATCATTAACTTCCTTAGCCCATTTAAAATTTACATCACTTGGTAGGTTCGCGTTCCCACCAAAGAGCCACGCTCCATCGGTCCTACTCGTTTGAGTTTCAAAATGAATGACTTGCTCTTGTGCATGAACGCCAGCATCGGTTCTGCCACTACAAAATACTCTTACAGGGTGATTTGCTATCTTAGATAAAGCAGGCTCAACAACACCTTGGACTGTTCTTAGGTCAGATTTCTGGATTTGCCATCCATGAAAATCCGTACCTAAATATTCAACACCAAGTGCAATTTTCATAAGCAACCGCTAATTTTTTTTATTGTAAAATCGATAATAATATTTTAACAAACTATTGTAACTATCTAAATGAGTCTATTCTGGATAATACGAACTTTATGAAAGAAAATAACAAGCCTACGGGCATTAAAAAACTTTGGTCTGCTTCAATCTATTCTGCAAAAGGCTTTAAGGCTTGCTATCAGTCTGAATATGCATTTAGACTTGAGGTGTGGTTGGCAGTTGTGCTGACTCCTCTTGGTTACTGGCTTGGCGAATCACCAGTTGAAAAAGTACTTCTTATTACGCCTATATTTTTAGTTTTGATTGTTGAAATGTTAAACTCAGCAATTGAGGCTGTTGTTGATAGGATTAGTCTTGAGCAGCATGAGTTATCAGGCTTTGCTAAGGACGTTGCATCAGCAGCAGTTTCAATCTCTTTAATTATTTTCATATTTACATGGATCATTATTCTTCTCTAAAAAGCCTTATTGGAGATGATCTAGAGTGTCATTATTTTGATTCTCTAGAGAGTACTAGCTCCTTTCTAAATAGTTTGCCAAGCTCTAATATAACGCAGCTATGTGTCACGCGAGAGCAAACTCAGGGAAAGGGCCAGCATGGTAGAGAATGGTTATCTCAGAAAGATGGCAGTATTCTTCTCTCAATTCGTCAAACATTTGGAATTGATATTAATTTAAACGGCTTAAGTTTAGTTGTTGGTTTGGCAATTATTAAGGCTTTAGAGAAAGAATGTAGAATTGATGGGTTTAAAATTAAGTGGCCTAATGATATTTATTTTAGGGAAGCAAAATTAGCAGGAATTTTGTTGGAAAACAGTATTCACGCAGGGTCTCAATCTGTCATTATTGGAGTAGGTCTTAACTATCATTTAGAGCAAGAAATGTCCTGCGATATTCCTTGGATTGATCTTTCAAAAATTGCCAAGAAATTGCCAGATATTCATGAACTTACAGCATCAATTATTAATAATATCTTATCCATGTCAGCTTATTTTAAATTAAATGGTTTATCAGATCTCCTTTCTCAATGGGATCAATACGATATGCTTAAAGGTGTGAAGCTAAAATCAATAGAATTTGGCAAATCTTTTGAGGGAGAGGTGGTAGGAATTTCCAACCAAGGCGCATTAAAAGTTTTAACAGAAAATGGCACCAAGGAGCTCTATAGCTCAAAGAATATTGAATACATTTAGGGTAAGATAGTTAACAGTATTAACGCATTGAAATAGAATGTCACAACATAAATTAGAAGTAAAAAATCTTTACAAAAAATACGCAAGACGAGTAGTCGTTAATGACGTCTCATTTTCGGTTAGTGCTGGAGAAATTGTTGGCCTTTTGGGCCCTAATGGCGCAGGAAAAACTACATGTTTTTATATTGCGTGTGGGTTAGTCAGATCGAGTAAAGGCGAGGTTATTCTTGACAATAAAAGTATAGGCCATATGCCAATTCATAAGAGAGCTAATCTTGGTATTGGTTACCTTCCACAAGAGCCTTCAATTTTTAGAAAATTAAGCGTCCAAGATAACATCATGGCTGTTCTTGAAATGAATAAATCAATCTTACCAAAGGATAGAGCTCGCCGACTCGAAGAGCTTTTGTCTGAATTTAAGGTTGAACATGTTCGTCATATTAAAGGTATTACTTTGTCTGGTGGTGAGAGGAGAAGGGTAGAAATTGCTAGAGCCTTAGCGATGGATCCAAAGTTTATTTTGCTTGATGAGCCTTTTGCTGGAATAGATCCAATATCTGTTGGTGATATACAAGAAATTATTTATCAGCTCAGAGATAAGGGAATTGGTATTCTGATTACTGATCATAACTATAGAGAAATGCTTGATACTTGTAATCATTCTTATGTTTTAAGCGCTGGAAAGATAATTGCACAAGGTGGAAAGGATTCTATTTTGGCAAATGAAGAGGTAAAGAAGGTTTATTTAGGTGAAACGGCAGGTGGCTAATAAAAATTTAATTACATTGGGGATTGAGTCCTCATGTGATGAAACAGGAATAGGAATTTACAGCAGTAAAAAAGGCCTTATTTCGCACAAACTTTTTTCTCAAGTTGATTTACATGCTGAATATGGGGGTGTGGTTCCAGAACTAGCTTCGAGAGACCATATTCAAAGAGCCCTTCCTTTGATTAAGGAAGCGCTTAGTGATAGTCACATTCAATTAAAGGACCTTACAGGCATAGCCTATACCGCTGGACCAGGATTGTCCGGAGCTTTATTGGTTGGAGGTTCTATTGCTCAGAGCCTAGCTTGGGGGCTTGGAATTCCAGCACTTGGAGTTCATCACATGGAGGGCCATCTTTTAGCTCCTTTATTGGAGGTTGATAAGCCACAGTTTCCATTTGTAGCGCTTCTGGTTTCGGGTGGCCATACTTTACTTGTCGAGGTTACCAGAATAGGTGAATATAAAATCCTAGGCGAATCATTAGATGATGCAGTTGGTGAGGCTTTTGATAAAACTGCAAAAATACTTGGTCTAGGATATCCTGGCGGCCCTGCCCTTGCTAAACTTGCAACGAAAGGTGTTAAAGATAGATTTATCTTTCCTAGACCAATGACAGATAGGCCAGGCCTTGATTTTAGTTTTAGCGGTTTAAAGACATTTGCTAAAAATACATTTATTGAGTTTCCAAATGAAAAAGAAGATATTGCAAAAGCTTTTGAAGTTGCTGCAACTGAAACGCTAACAATTAAATGCAGCCGTGCACTCAAATACACTGGGTTTAAAACTTTGGTTGTGGCTGGAGGAGTTAGTGCTAATCTTTCACTACGTAAATCCTTAAATGAAATGACTGAGAAACTTGGTTCTAATGTCTTTTATCCAGCACTTGATTTTTGTACAGATAATGGTGCTATGATTGCTTTAGCTGGCCACTACCGCTTTCTTGCTGGGCAGACTAATGACCATTACGAAATATCAATTAAGCCTCGCTGGAGTCTTGAAGAGCTTCAACCAGTTTAGATTTGTGCTCGATAAATTTGCCTGTATCGCTATTTAAAGAAATCATTTGGCGGATTAAGGTGCATATAATATAGTTGTCAATTAAATTAAAAATTCTATGCTCATAATTCCTGCAATCGATTTAAAAGATGGTCAATGTGTTCGCCTTAGAAAAGGGTTGATGGAAGATAGTACGGTTTTTTCTAATAACCCAACAGAGATGGCAGCTAAATGGGTTGATGAGGGCGCAAGGAGACTTCACTTAGTTGACCTTAATGGTGCGTTTGAAGGTAAGCCAGTTAATGCAAAGTGCGTTAATGAAATCACAAAAAAATTTCCAAATTTACCTGTCCAAATTGGTGGAGGGATTCGTGATTTAAAAACTGCTAGTGCCTATATTGAAGCTGGAATAAGCTATCTTATTATTGGAACCATGGCTGTAACAAAGCCTGAGTTTGTGTCTAATTTATGTAGAGAATTCCCAGATAAAATTATTGTTGGACTTGATGCAAATAATGGACTTGTGGCGACAGAGGGATGGGCTAAACAGACAGATTTAAATGTCGTAGATTTGTCAAAAAAATATGAGCAGTATGGCGTTAGTTCAATTATTTATACTGATATTGCTAGAGATGGAATGATGCAGGGCGTTAATGTTGAGGCAACAGCTAATCTTGCAAAGCACACTTCCATTCCAATAATTGCGTCTGGTGGTATAACTAATCTTGATGATATTGCTGCACTTTTGAAAAATGCGCATCACGGCATCATGGGCGCTATAACTGGAAGAGCCATTTATGAGGGAAGACTTGACTTTCATGATGCACAAACGATGAGCGATATTTATGATAGTTGAAGTTGCTTACGCTCTGCCCAATAAGCAAAGCCTCATAAGCATTGAGGTTGAAAGTGGATCTACATTAAAAGAAGCTATAGAGGCTTCTGGGATTCTTGAAGTTTTTGAGCAGATTGATCTTACAAAGGATAGGGTTGGTATTTTTTCAAAGTTTGCAACCCTTGATACTATCCTTCGTGAAATGGACCGAGTTGAAATTTATAGACCTCTTGTTGCTGATCCTAAAAAAGCTCGTAAGGAGAGGGCAGCTAATGGAAAAGCAATGCGAAGCAATAAAAAAAACCAATCCAAGGTAAAATAAGCAACATACAATCCATTCATTATAATTATGAACGCAGAAAAACCTCCCAGTTGGCCATTATTTAATAGGTTATTTGATAAGGTTTTCCCTCAAACTTTAAAGCCCCGAGCACAGTTAATGCAGGCCTTAGAAGAGGCTGAAGAAAACCTAGTTATTGATCCATATAGCAGGTCTGTTATTGAAGGCGCGTTGCAAGTCGAAAGCCTAAAAGTGCGAGACGTAATGGTTCCTCGATCAAAAATGATTATGATAAATTCAGAGTCATCCACTGAGGACTTGGTTCAAATCATGGTCAGTTCATCACATTCCCGCTTTCCAATTCACAATGTTGAGCAGGACTCAATACTGGGTATCGTATTAGCTAAAGATTTGCTAGCTCACTTTGCTCAAGACAATAAGGACGAGTTTAACTACAGAGAGTACCTTAGAGATGCTTTATCTGTTCCTGAAAGTAAGCCTTTAGGCGTTTTGCTGAGAGAATTTCAACAAAATAAATCTCATATGGCAGTTGTTCTTGACGAGTATGGAGAGATTGCTGGATTAGTAACTCTAGAAGATGTGATTGAGCAGATTGTTGGTGAAATTGAAGACGAACATGACAAGGAAGAAGATAATATTATTGATTATGGAGATGGACGCTATTTACTTCAAGCCAATACACCTCTAGTAGAGTTTAATGAGTTTTTTGAATCTAGTATCATAAGTGATAATTACGACACTGTAGCTGGTTTAGTCATTTCAGGTTTTAGCTATCTCCCAGAGCAAATGAGTGAAATTAGCCTTCATGGCTTTGAGTTTAAGGTTCTAAAAACTGATACTCGTAGACTCCTGCTACTTGAAGTGCAACGCAAAATAATAGACATTAAGTCCTCAAAAGATAAAGTTAGTTCTTAATTGTTTTGTCAAAAGTTATCAATCAATTAGTATAATCCAACATTATGAATTCACTCGAACAAACAACGCAGTTAGCAATTGACCTAATTAAAAAAAATAAAGTGACAGATTTTGAGTTCTCTGTTGGGAAAAGCTCAGGTATTTCTACTGCAGTCAGATTATCAAATGTTGAAACATTACAATATAGCCTAGACACTAGTTTTGATGTGAGCGTTTATATTGGGAAAAATAAAGGCCAGGCTGCAAGTGTTGACCTCAGTAAAGAGAGCCTAAAGAAGGCTATTGATTCTGCATGCTTAATTGCTAAATATACCCAAGAAGACCCCTTTAATGGACTGGCTCCAAAGGACAGAATGGCGTGGGATGCACCTGATTTAGACCTTTACCATCCTTGGACTCTGGACGCTAAAGAAAGCATTGAGATTGCTAAAGAGTGTGAGCAGATTGCATTAGAGCAGACTGAAATTGATAATTCAGATGGCGCTGAGTTATCAAGTTTTGAGGGCGAAAGCTATTATGCTAATTCAAATGGACTGATCACTAAGTCAAAAAATAGTAAGCATTCGCTCTACTGCTCTTTGATAGCAAAAAGAGACTCTGAAATGCAAACGGGCTATGAATATGCAATTGCTCTTGACTCTAGAGATTTAACGAGCCCATCTATAATTGGTCTTGAAGCTGCAAAAATGGCCCAACAAAAACTTGGTTCTCGTAACTTGGAATCTCAAAAATGTCCTATTATATTTACTGCGCGACAATCATCCGGTTTATTTTCGCAATTACTAGGAGCTCTGAGCGGCTCGAGGCAGTATAAAAAAACATCCTTCTTGTTAGACTCGTTAGGTAAAAAAGTTCTACCAGGGTCTATTAATATTTATGAAGATCCACTTCAATTAAAAACTCTTGGCTCAAGGGCATTTGATTTAGATGGGGTATTAAAATCAAAACAGTTTTTTGTCGAAGATGGAAGGGTGACCACTTACCTAATGGGCCAATACTCTGCAAACCAACTTGGATTGAAGTCAACCGCGAATGCTGGCGGCGTCAGCAACTGCCGAGTTAGCTCTAATTATGATGGTGGAATTGAAGAATTAACTAAAAACATGGATAAAGGCCTTATTGTAACTGACTTAATGGGACAGGGTATTAATGCAACAACGGGCGATTATTCTCGTGGTGCAAGTGGTTTTTGGGTAGAAAAGGGTGAAATTCAGTATCCAGTTTCTGGAATTACTATTGCTGGAAATCTAAAAGATATGTTGAAGAATGTGATTTCTATAGGAAATGATTTTGATAATAGAAGTAATCTAAAAGTGGGCTCAACTTTGGTAAGTGAAATGACTATTGCTGGGGAAGGGTAATTGAAAGAATTTGATGTCATCGTTATTGGTGGCGGTATGATTGGCCTTGCATTTACTTTAGCGCTCTCAAGAAAAAAAAACTTTAAAATTGCAATTATTGATCCAAATGAATGCAACCCAGAGATCAGCAGTTCATTCCACACCAGAGTCAGTGCAATTACTCCATCAACAAAAAATTTTCTTAGTTCTATTAATGTTTGGGATGACATTAATAGAAAACAAGGTTTTGTGTCAACACGGGTATGGGATCAAAACTCTCATGGTCACCTGAACTTCTATGCAAAAGATGAAGGTATTGAGCATCTTGGATTCATTGTAGAGAATGATTTAATACAATCTGCTTTATATCATGCAATCGCTCAAACCAAGGTTGAAATTATTCATGCAAGACTCGACGAGTTAATAAAAAATGAATTTGGCTATGAGGTTGCCCTTGATAATAAAAAAAGCTTATTTTGTAAGTTGGTGATTGGCGCTGATGGAGCTAATTCCAAAGTAAGAAGTCTTGCTAATATTGAAGTATCTTCCCATGACTATAAGCAAAAAGCTATTATTGCTAATGTAGTTAGTGAAAAGTCACTAGAGAATACAACTTGGCAGAGGTTCTTATCAGATAGTATTATTGCTCTATTGCCTCTTTCAGAAAATCAGGCTTCAATTGTATGGTCTTGTAAAGATAAGTTTGCTGATAATCTCGAAGAGATGGATGTTACTAGCTTTAACCAATCTTTATCAGAAGCAGTTGAATATCGATTTGGTGAATTAAGGCTACAAAGCTCAAGGAATATTTTTCCCTTAGTCTCAAGGAGTGCTAAGGACTATACGCTTTCAAATCTTGCTTTAATAGGTGACGCGGCTCATAGTATTCATCCATTAGCTGGCCAGGGCGCTAACTTAGGTTTTTCAGATGCAATGGAGCTTAGTAAGCAGATAGTTGAAAATACTGATAAATCATTGGGCGATTCCCTAGTTTTAAGGAAGTATGCAAGAGCACGCCGATTAGATAATGAATTAATGTCAAAAACAATGACAGGACTTGATTGGGTGTATAAAGAAAATAATGAGTCATTTCGATGGCTTAGGGGTTTTGGCATGAACATTATTGATGAGACCCCAATCCTCAAATCATTTTTCCAAAAACAAGCTCTCGGTAAGGCTAAAAACGACTAGCTACTCGATGAAGCGGGTTGGAGTGACTATGCCATCAACTGGAATATCCCATGGCTTTGAGTCCAAATGGTCAACTTCTTGACAGTCAAATGCAAGACCAAAGAGTTTTAGTGCTTGGTAATTCTTACTTTTCAGTTTGAAACTTAATGTCTTATCATAAAAACCACCACCCATTCCTAAACGGTTTTTATTTTTATCAAATCCAACAAGTGGCATAAAGATAAGGTCCATTTGTTTAGCGCCCATTACAGGGGTATGGATTGGCTCATCGATTCCAAATCTATTTTTTCTAAAGTGCTCTCCCATTTCAGCAAATTTAAGCTTTTCTTCAACCAGAATTGGGAGATAAACAAAACAGCCATTATTTTTTAAGAATTTAATAGTATCTTCTGTCTCAATTTCTCCATCATTAGGAATGAAAATTGCAATATGTTTGGCATTTTCGAAAAGGCCATTTTTTTGACATTGGTGCAGGATTTTTTGACCATCTTCCTTGCGGGTTTTTTCATCAATGGATTTGCGGAGTTGTCTGAGTTGTCTTCTTAGTTCTATCATTAATGAAGATTTTAAGAGAAAAGCTGTTTAATTAGTAAAGTAATGTAATAGAGTGAGGTTTAATATTCTTTAGATAGGTCCATTGTGCCGTGTTGAATTGTCCTGAACCTTTCTGGTTCAAGGCGGAAGTTCGATGTTTACCGCAGGTTTCCCACTTCAAGGTGGGCTTACACAATAGTAACCAATCTCATCTCCTTTTCTATACTTAATCGGCTCAGGGAAATAAATCAAAGCACGAACACAACAGATAATTAATTATCACCTCTGACTAATCTAATTGCAATACAGTTTCTTCTTGATATTTAAAAATATACTTAATTTTTAGAAGGTTGTTCGTATAAAATCACCCGATTCATTATTTCCTACAAGTTTACTAAGTGACTATATTAGCTGCAATTTTATTATTAGTTATCATTATGGACCCTATTGGGAATGTCCCTGTATTTTTAAGTATTCTCAAAAATATACCACTCGAAAGACGAAGAATAATAATTATTCGTGAGCTGTTAATCGCTTTCATAATTTTATTGTTTTTTATGTTTGTTGGTAGATATTTGCTTCAGATGCTAGAAATAGAACAATCTTCACTTGGGGTTACAGGAGGAATTATATTGTTCATCATTGCTATAAGAATGATTTTTCCAGGTACTAAACCTCTATTTGGTCACAATGAAACAACAGAACCTCTTATTGTTCCTCTAGCTGTTCCTATGCTTGCTGGACCTTCAGCTATTGCAGCAGTTATATTATTTATGGCTCAAGAGCCAAATAGATGGGTTGAATGGACCTTTGTTGTATTTGTTGCTTGCTTAATATCAGGTGTCATATTAGTCTCTTCAGAAACACTAGGAAGAAAACTTGGTAATAGGGCATTAATCGCAATTGAACGATTAATGGGCATAATATTGGTGATGGTCTCGGTTGACTTTATATTAGATGGAATTAAACAAACATTTGGTATTTAATATTTTAACCTTCCAGTTTAGTAAATTTGCAATTTAACTATAAAGCACTGATTTGCTATGTTGTAAGTCACAAGCTATAATTGCCTCTTTTTTTTGAAGATTGAAATGTCAAAAAGTTCTGCACCTATAGTAATGAAATTTGGTGGGACAAGTCTTAGGGATGAGATTTCTCGTTCCCATGTCTTAAATCATATCAAACATTATGCTGATTCTGGTGAAAGAGTTGTGGTTGTAGTTTCTGCAATGGGTCGGAAGGGTGAACCATATGCAACGGATACACTTGTAGCTCTATTAAAAGATGTGGGTCATAATATTAATCCAAGAGAACTAGATCTCGTTATGAGCGTTGGTGAAACGCTATGCTCAGCTTTCTGTGCTCATCTTTTAAGTTGTAACGGAATGCCTGCAGTTTCATTTAATGGAAGACAGTCAGGAATTTTGACAGATGATAATGCTGGGAATGCTGAAATATTAGATGTTAATCCATCTCGCATTGTTGAGGCGCTTGATCAAGGAGATATTGCAGTAGTAGCAGGTTTTCAAGGGGTTAATGAACGAGGTGATATTCGCACACTTGGAAGGGGCGGAAGTGACACTTCTGCAGTAGCATTAGCGGCAGCTTTAGGTGCAGAGAAGGTTGAAATATTTTCTGATGTTGATGGTATTGCAAATTGTGATCCAAGACAGGTGGAAGCCTCTAGTTATCTTGAATCAATCAGTGTTCAGCAAATGTTAGCTATGGCTGATGAAGGGTCAAGAGTTATTCACCCTCGAGCAATTGAGGCCTCGATTAAAACTAAAACACCAATTGTTGCAAGAAACACTTTTAATAATTCAATTGGAACGACTATTCATCATAAAGAAGCATCTGAAAAAGAGGTTGTTGCTATTGCTCATCGAGATAATATGGTGTTAATAGAATTTGCGCTTGAGCATAAAGCCTCAAGTCATGTCGATGGCGTTGTGTATATTGACTCAAGAAGATTGTTGCTTAATGATGATGTTTATTTAAGTGATAAATTAGCACAACTTGAAGAAAAACTAGGTTTCTATAAGTTGAGCAGGCATTGGGCTACGATTTCTGTTGTCTTCAATAATAAGGTGTCTAAAAAACCAGCTGATCTTGATTATGCCGAGCTTTTAGATTCACCTAAAAACATTATCAGCTATCTTCTTAAAGAAACAAAGGTTAGGGAAACATTAAAGTTTCTGCATGGAAGATATACATAAATAAAGGCTAAGGCTTGTAACCGCCGTTATTGACGTAACTTAATAATACTTCATCAGAAAATTCTATTTCTAGTTCCGCTGCTTTTTTTTCTACCGGCTCTCTTAGGTCGCCATCAGCTATTTTAATTATTTCATCATTCCAATCAGTAAGGTATGAGTCAGCATCTGTAGCATCTGCAACTGACGCTGCAGAGTCAACAGCCTCCATAAAGCGATTATCTAGCTGAACTTTTTCAACTTCTCTTCTGCTTTTTTTAATCACAACCATTGTTGGTATATCGCGCCATTTCTTTATTGTTAAATTCATCTAATTCTCCAAAAAATATAGTAAATTATAGCCGGAATAAATTTTGAAAAATTCTACCATTAACTAATTGATGTAATTGCTATAATTTAGGTATATAATTCGCTTTTTTTGGTTAGAGTTTACATTGAGGATTTGATGAAAAATAAAACACAAGTGGTGGTTATTGGAGGCGGAGTTGTTGGCGCAGGGACACTATACCATCTAGCAAAAAAAGGTTGGACTGATGTCGTATTGGTTGAGCGCAAAGATTTAACTTCTGGCTCAACATGGCATGCAGCTGGCTTATTGCCACTCTTTAATATGAGTTATTCAGTTGGAAAACTACATCAATATTCAGTCGACTTCTATCATGAGCTAGAAAAAGAGACTGGGATGAACGTTGGCTTTAGTGTTGTATCAAATATCCGCCTTGCAAATTCTCAAGACCGAATGGACGAGTATAAATATTATGCTGGTGTTGGAAGCACTGTAGGTGTTAATGTAAATTTTTTAACGCCAGAAGAAATTAAAGAAGTTTGGCCTTTATGTAATACGGAAGGCTTGTTGGGCGCTATTCAGCATCCTGATGATGGATATATACAGCCAGCAGACTTAACTCAAGCATTATGTAAAGGTGCTAGAAATCGTGGTGCTGAGATTTATGAGCACACACTAGTAGAAGGAATTACACAACAAAAAGACCAGAGCTGGATTGTATCCACCGATAAAGGCGACATTGCCTGCGAGCATGTTGTCTCTTGTACAGGTAGTTTTGCCAGAAAAACTGGTGAAATGGTTGGTTTAGATGTTCCAGTAATTCCTGTTGAACATCAGTTTCTAGTAACAGAGCCTCATCCAGAAATTTTAGAAAGAAAAAAACAAGGACTTCCTGAAATGGCCGTTCTACGTGAATCTGATGCAGCCTATTATTTGCGAGAAGAGGCTGGTGGAATGATCTTAGGAATTTACGAAAAAGGCGCACCTGTATGCTACGTTGATGGCCCTAAAGACGACTGTCAATATGAGTTATTTAATGGTGAACTTGATCGCATAATGCCGCATATTGATCGCTGTATAAATCGTGTTCCTGCGTTTGGTGAAGTAGGAATTAAGGACGTGTATAACGGAGCTATTGCATACACTCCTGATGGAAATCCAATTGTTGGTCCTGCGCCAGGACTAAAAAACTTTTGGCTAAATGAAGGCCATAGTTTTGGTATAACTGCTGCGGGCGGAGCTGGATGGCAGCTCGCCGAGTGGATTGTTGATGGAGAGCCTACAGTTGACATGATGGGCGTTGATCCTCGTCGTTTTGGTCCTTATGCTACTCGAGGATATTTGAAAGAAAAAAATGAAGAGGCGTACGCAAATGTTTTTACAACTCACTATCCCGATGAAGAGAGAAGTGCTGCAAGACCCTTGAAAACCGCACCCTGTTATGATCGCATGAAAGCTTTGGGGGCTGTATTTGGAAGTGTATATGGTTGGGAGCGTCCAAATTGGTTCATGCCTAGTGCTGATTATTCTCTGAGTGTAGAGGAATTAAATCAAGAAGATCCAGCAAAAGTATTGATGAATAAAAACCATGCGACAGCTCTAGAGGATGGACGAATTGTAGAAAAAAATTCATTTAGGCGCTCTAATTATTTTGAACATGTTGGAAATGAATGCAAGCATGTTAATGATAAAGTTGGACTACTAGATATGTCTGCTTTTGCAAAATGTATAGTTAAAGGACCTGGAGCAGAGGAATGGCTAGAATATATCTTTGCAAACAAGATGCCTAAAGCTATTGGTAGAATTAGTCTAGTTCATATGCTCTCTTTAAATGGCGGGGTTCGAGCGGAATTTACAGTCTATAAAACCGGTCCTCAAAGTTATTATTTAGTTTCAGCAGGTGCATTTGAAACGCATGATCATGACTATTTATTTAAGCTCGCACCAAAAGATGGGAGTGTGAATATCCAGCGAGTTACAACACAAACTGGTGTGCTTGTTTTAGCTGGCCCAAGGTCTCGTGATGTCCTTCAAAAACTGACTGATACTGATTTATCAAACGATAACTTTAAGTGGCTAACAGGTAAAAAAATTAATGTAGGCTACGCAACTGCAGAAGCCCTGAGAGTTAACTTTGTTGGTGAGCTTGGTTGGGAACTTCATCATCCAATTGAAATGCAGAATTACATATTTGATCAGCTAATGCAGACTGGAGCTGAGTTTGAAATTAAACCATTCGGCATACGTGCAATGGATAGTATGCGCCTTGAAAAATCTTACCGTTTAATTCCAAGAGAGATGTCAATTGAATATTCCGCTTATGAGTCTGGTCTTGATCGTTTTGTAAAGCTTGACAAAGAAAATGATTTCATAGGTAAGTCTGTTCTTAAAGAGTGGCAGGATCGTGGGCCTTCAAATGGATTTGTCACTTTGGAGGTTTTAGGAGTAGTTGATGCAGATGCACGCGGTTCAGAGGCGATCTATAAAGATGGCGAGGTTGTTGGAAGAGCTACATCTGGAGGATATGGGTGGCGCTGTGAAAAGTCACTTGCTCTAGGCCTTGTAAGGCTTGAACTTGCAACTCTTGGAACAGAACTTGAAATTGAGATATTGGGTGAAAGGTATAAAGCTATAGTGATAGAAGAGTCACCTTTTGACTCAACGAATGAGTGCCTAAGGAGCTAAAAAATGTCTATTATTAAAAAACAATCTGAGTTACACGAAGACATGGTGACATGGCGTCATCACATTCATAAACATCCTGAGCTTAGCTTTAAAGAAGATCTAACTAGTGACTATATAGCTTCAGTTCTTGAGGCCAATGATATCGAAATGCATCGCGGCTTGGCAGTTACAGGAATAGTAGCCACTATTCATGGAAAAAAAGAAGGACGTGTTATTGGTCTACGAGCAGATATGGATGCTCTTCCTATTCAGGAAAAAAATGATTTTAGTCATAAATCAGTTCATGATGGAAAGATGCATGCATGTGGTCATGATGGTCACTCAACAATGCTACTTGGTGCTGCTGTTCACTTAAAAGAAAATAATAATTTTTCAGGAACAGTTCATTTTATTTTTCAACCAGCTGAAGAAGGCGGTGGTGGCGGTCGTGTGATGGTTGAAGAGGGTATATTTGAAAAGTTTCCTTGTGAAGCTGTATATGGGATGCATAACTGGCCAGGAATGGCTGAAGGGCAATTTGCTGTTCATGATACGGCTGTAATGGCTGCTAATGAAACACTCAAAATTTCTATCAAAGGCAAGGGTGGCCATGCAGCAATGCCAGATCAGTGCGTTGACCCTGTAGTAATTGGAGCTCAAATTATTACTGCACTTCAAAGTGTGGTTTCAAGAAATGTTGCCCCTCTTGATTCTGCTGTCGTAAGTATTACAATGATTGATGCAGGCTTTGTCTCTAATGTTATTCCAAATGACATGAACCTAACTGGCTCTTTAAGATACTTTTCAACAGATGTAGGGAATGAAGTAAAAGCAAAAATTAAGAAAATTGTTGAGGGTATAAGTCACTCAATGGGAGCGACAGCAACCTTCAGTTCAACGCCAAATTATCCAGCAACAGTTAATACTCCAAAACATGCTGAGCTTTGTGCAAATGCTGCAGCAGAGGTTGTAGGAAGTAGCAATGTTTTGAGAAATGAGAAGCCAAGTATGGGCTCTGAAGATTTTTCTTTTTTGCTTAACGCCTCAGAGGGTGCTTATATTTGGATTGGGAACGGGCTAGTTCCTGAGGATGGTCCTGAGGGCGGCTGCATGCTCCACAATACAGAATATGATTTTAATGATGAGATTCTTCCGCTTGGAAGTAGCTATTGGGTGCAACTAGTCCAAGGCATTCTCAAGTAAGTATTTTTTTGATTTTAAGGTTTAATTTATGTTTTCTCATGCGATTGTTAGGGTTCCTGGAAAGAGTCTAATTAATGGATTAAGCGATTCAAAGGATCTAGGATTGCCAAATTATGATAATGCAATTATTCAGCATAAGTCTTATATAGAGGCGCTAAAATCTTGTGGTGTTGAAGTTAATGTTCTTGAGCCTTGTGAACAATACCCAGATTCAACATTTATTGAAGACGTAGCTCTAGTAACTCCAGAGTGCGTAATAATTACGCGCCCAGGAGCTCCAACCAGGAGAGATGAGGTGAGTCAAATAGATTCTGTATTAAGAAAAGAATTTATGCACATTGAATATATTGAAGCGCCAGGAACAATAGAGGCTGGAGATATTATGATGGTGGGCAGTCATTACTATATTGGTTTGTCAGATCGAACTAATATCGATGGTGCTGAGCAAGCAATTAAACTGCTGCAAAAATATGGTTTAACAGGTTCAACTGTTGAGCTAAATGATGTTCTTCACCTTAAGACTGGGCTTTCTTATCTAGAAAATAATAAGTTAGTTGTATGTGGAGAGTTCCTGAGTAATCCAATTTTTGAAAATTATGATTTTATAGAAATACCTCAAGAGGAAAGTTATGCGGCAAACTGTATTTGGGTCAATGAATTTGTAATTATTCCATCTGGATATCCAATATCAAAAGGGAGGATTTCAGATGCAGGTTTTCAAATAATTGAAGTTGATGTTTCAGAATTCAAAAAGCTTGATGGAGGTTTAAGCTGTTTGTCTTTAAGGTACTAGGAAATTCTTAATTTTAATGATTAAGGTTTTAATTTAATCAAATATTTCTTTAATTTCTTCAAACGTTGCGGTTATAGCATGAACATTTGAGTAACCCATTTGTTGAATTGTTAGAGCTGCAAGTGAGGCACGGCCGCCGCCAGCACAGTGAGTCAATATTAAAGTTTCAGGATTGGGACAATGTTTACCAATTTTCATTTCAATTAATCCTCTAGAAATATTTATCGAGTCATTGAGACTCAATTCTTCATAATTATTTACTTCACGAACATCAATAATTACAGAATTATTTGAATTTTGATGGAGAAGTTTTGCTGCGTTTGCATCAACACAATTAATTTTTGTTTGAGCATCTGATATTAATTCACCTGCACTTTTGATCATTGAGAATCCCTTAATAGTTAATAAAGTTGTGTTTTAATGTTTGAAGTGACGAATACCCGTAAATACCATTGCTATTCCATGTTCATCAGCAGCAGCAATTACTTCCTCATCACGCATAGACCCACCAGGATGAATAATAGCACTAATTCCAGCTTCCGCAGCAGCATCTATTCCATCTCGAAAAGGAAAAAAAGCGTCTGATGCCATTACTGAGCCCTTGACTTCAAGGTTTTCATCGGCAGCTTTAATGCCAGCAATTTTAGCAGAGTAGATCCTTGACATTTGACCTGCTCCAACCCCGATTGTCATTTGATTTTTTGCGTAGATAATTGCATTAGACTTTACATATTTAGCAACTTTCCAAGCAAACAATAAGTCGAGCATTTGTTTACTAGTAGGCTGAATTAAAGATACGCATTTGAGATCAGAAGATTTTAAAATAACTAAGTCTTTATCCTGAATAAGAAGGCCTCCAGATATTTTCTTATAGTCAAAAGCATGTTTAGCCTTTTGAAGATCACCACACTCAAGAACCCTTATGTTTTCTTTTTTAGATAGTATAGATTTAGCTTTAGAGCTAATTCTTGGGGCAATAATTACTTCAACAAATTGTTGCTTAGTAATAGATTGAGCAGTCTCTTCATTAAGTTCACGATTAAACGCAATAATTCCACCAAATGCTGATGTTGGGTCCGTTTGATAAGCACTAAGATAGGCCAAGTGAATATTTTCCCTTGTTGCTACTCCGCATGGGTTCGCATGTTTAATAATAACGCAGCAAGGCTCTTCAAAATCTCGAACGCATTCCAATGCTGCATCAGCATCTGCCAAATTATTGAAGGAAAGAGGTTTTCCTTGGATTTGTTTACTGGAAGAAATAGATGCCTCAGTAAGGTTAGTCTCCTTATAAAATGCAGCACTCTGATGAGGGTTTTCTCCATAACGCATGGTTTGAGACTTAATATATTGCAAATTTAGGGTATTTGAAAACCCATCTTGTTCTCGTCCTAAATAATTAGCTATAGCGCCATCATATTGTGAAGTGTGTTCAAAGGTTTTTAGCGCTAGAGCTTTTCTAGTATCCAATGCAGTATCACCATTGTTATTTAATTCATCTAGAATAAATTGATAATCAGCACTATCAACTATTACAGTTACTGATTCATGATTTTTTGCACTTGAACGTAGCATTGCAGGCCCACCAATATCAATATTTTCAATGGCATCATCGTGGGTACAGTTTGGTTTTAAAATAGTTTGTTGAAAAGGATATAAATTTACTACGACTAAGTCAATTGGACTGATGTTATTTTCAAACATTACAGCTTCATCTTTACCTCTTCGAGCCAAAATTCCACCATGGATCATTGGATTGAGAGTCTTAACACGGCCTGACATCATTTCTGGATAGCCTGTGAAATCTGATACTTCAATTACAGGGATATTATTATCTTTTAGAAGTTTGGCAGTTCCACCCGTGGAAATAATTTCGATATCTAGTGAAGAAAGTCCTAGAGCAAATTCAACTACTCCAGCTTTGTCAGAAACGCTAATTAAAGCTCGCTTAATAGACATCTTTTAAGAATTAAAATTTAGATATTTTAAGGAATTGATTATAAACTCTTACAGGTTATAAAGGCTTACTTTTTTCTTTAGGGTCGCTCTGTTTATGCCAAGGATTCTGGCAGCTTCGCTTTGATTTTGATTGACTTTATCGAGGACAAACTTAATAGTAGCTGACTCAGTTTGCTGGGTAACCATCTTAAAAACTCCATTTGATGTTTCACCATTCAAGTCCGAGAAATACTTCTCGAGACTATTTTTGATACAATCCTGTAAACCCCTTTGTGTCATATTGAATACAAAAAATCATGAAAAATTGAATATTGTTCAGAGTGATCAGACACTCTATTAATGTTTGGCCAAAATGCTGTCCCTTTTTCTTGGTCAAGGTGCATAGAATACCAAAAAATATGCTTTCTGGATAACTGTGTTCCCATTTTATGTCCATAAAAATCATGAATTTGAAGAATATGGCTCAAGATAAGGGGAATTTTTTTATCTAAAGAAGTCTCTTCTGCTTTGTTTCCAGTCTTTAAGAAATGGTTAACCTGACCAACCAGCCAAGGATTTCCTTGTGTTGCTCGACCAAGCATGATGGCATCCGCACCAGTAAATTCTAATACATCTTTAGCTTTTTCTGGGGAGGTGATATCGCCATTTGCAACAACAGGAATTGATACCATTTTGGTAATTTTTTTTACTGTATTAAATTCAGCTTCACCGTTATATTTTTGTGACCTAGTTCTCCCATGAATTGCCAGCATTTGTATGCCAAAATCTTCAGCAATTTTTGCGATAGTAGGGGCATTTTTATTTTCTTCATTCCATCCTGTGCGCATTTTAAGAGTAACAGGAATATCAACTGCATTGACGACAGACTTAATAATGTCTTCCACAAGTTTTTCGTTTTGCATTAAAGCTGAACCGGCAGCTTTATTGCAGACCTTTTTTGCAGGACAGCCCATATTGATATCTATAATATCTGCCCCAAAATCAACCGCTTTTCTGGCAGATTCTGCTAATTCTTCTGCCTCTGAGCCTGCTATTTGAATACTAATAGGAGATTGTTCTGAGGTAAAGTCTAAACGGTGTTTGGATTTATTTGAATTAAGAAGGTGGTTTTGCATCACGACCATCTCAGAAGTTGTTAGGCCAGCACCTTGTGCTCTGCATATCATTCTAAAGGGTTTATCACTCGTACCTGCCATTGGCGCAAGTAAAACTTGTGATGGAAGAGAGTAAGGGCCAATATTCATAAAATTAAAACTTTAAGGTATTTTTTTCGGCTTTCTTTTTTAGGCGTTTTTGTTTCAATTTAGATAAATGATCTACAAATAATATGCCATTTAAGTGATCCATTTCATGTTGTATACAAACTGCCAGCATCTCACTTGCATCAATTTCACAAAACTCACCAAGCTGATTAAGCGCACTAACTTTTATTTCATTGGATCTTTTAACACTTTCATAGTAATTTGGAACTGAAAGGCATCCTTCCTCCCATTCAATTTCACCATTTTTTTCAATTATTTTTGGGTTTATTAGACATAGTGGCTGGTTGCATTCATCTGAAATATCAATGACAATGATGCGCTTATGAAAATTAACTTGGGTTGCGGCTAAACCAATTCCAGGAGCATCATACATAGTTTCAAACATGTCTTTAACTTGCTTCTTGATCTCTGTATTAACTACGTCTACTTCTTTTGCAACTGTCCTTAAGCGACTATCAGGGTACTTTAAAATTTCTAAAATCATATTTTAATCATAACAGTGTTATGTATTTCGTTAAGTTGATTTGGATAATCTTGGTTATAGTGCAAGCCTCTGCTTTCTTTTCTTGAGATGGCTGATTCTACAATAATTTTTGATGTTTGAGCTAAGTTTCTTAGTTCAATTAAGTCATCAGTTATAGTATAAATGCGGTAATATTCATCAACTTCTTTGTTTATTTGTTGAATTTTTAAATAGGCTGAATTAAGTCGATTATCACTTCTGACTATGCCTACAAAGTTCCACATAATGAGTCTGATTTCAAGCCATAAGTGGGAGATAACTACTTTCTCTTTTGAAGGGGCCACTCTAGAAGCATCCCATTTTGTAATAGAAGGGAATACTTCTTCGAAGACACTTTCATTAATATGCTTGGCGCAAGATTTTGCAAAAACAATGCATTCAAGTAAAGAGTTACTTGCTAATCTGTTGGCACCATGCACACCAGTATGAGCTACTTCTCCAATCGCATAAAGGTTTTTAATATTACTTTGTGCATCTAAATTTGTATCAACTCCACCGCAGGTGTAATGAGCAGCTGGGACAACTGGCAAGGCTTCATTGCATATATCAATGCCTAGCTCATTGCATCGCTGTGAAATAGCTGGGAAGCGCGACTTGATCCATTTGGCATCTTTGAATGAGATATCAAGATAAACGCAGTCATACCCATTAACCTTCATCTCATTATCGATAGCTCTTGCCACAATATCTCTGGGAGCAAGTTCAAGTCTACTGTCATACTTGTGCATGAATTCTTTACCATTCGTTAGAAGTAGTTTTGCTCCTTCACCTCTTAATGCTTCAGAAATTAGAAATGATTTAGCATGTGGATGAAAAAGACACGTTGGGTGAAACTGTGTAAATTCCATATTAGTAATATGACAACCAGCTCGATAGGCCATGGCAATTCCATCGCCAGTTGAGGTATCTGGGTTTGAAGTATAAAGGTAGGATTTTGATGCTCCTCCAGTGGCTAATATAGTTTTATGGGAGGAAAAAGTACTAACCTCTTTTGTACTCTTATTGAAAACATATGCTCCATTGCAGTTTCCATCATCAACTAGCAAGTCAACTGCTACATATTGCTCAAAAAGTGTAATATTATTTTTTTGTTTAACTTTTGCTAGTAAGTTAACTTGGATTGATTGACCTGTTTTATCTGCAACATGAGCTACTCTTTTTGAACTATGACCACCTTCAGTAGTTAGGTCGTAGCTGTTATTGACATGTGAAAATATTACACCAGTATTTTCAAGGTCTGAAATTGCTGAAGGAGCTTGCTCCACCATAAACCTAATACTTTTTTCACTACCTAAGTTAAGTCCAGTATTTATTGTGTCCAAAATATGTGACTCAAAGTTATCTTCTGGGTCAAGCACTGCAGATATGCCACCTTGTGCGTAATAAGAAGAGCCTTCTAATACTTTATCTTTCGCTATCACAGCTATTGATAGTTTTTCAGACAGCTGAATCGCACTCATCAAGCCTGCAGCTCCAGAGCCTATAATAAGAACATCAAATTGATAATTGTTTGCCATAATTTATTGATACAAAAAGACACAAAATAAAAACTATTAAATTAATTTTTATATATAATTTCGCGTAAGTTAAAAACTACTATATTTAACTTATTTCTCCTTTTAATAGTAGACTAACCCCACTCTCTTATTCGAGGTGGGGTTTTTTATTTTATAAGCCTTTGGTTATTCATTTTGGGTTTAAAAATTATTAGCAACTTGGGAAGTAATGTTAGATTAACAATTACAGCACTCAACATAGCAATCGCCATAAAAATACCAAAATAAATACTCGGAGTAAAGTGCGATAATATTAGAACTAAGAACCCAATTGCAACTGTGGCAGCAGTATAAAACATTGAGATACCAATAGTGCTATGCGTTCTATACATCGAAGATAAGTAGTCACCATCCTTTAAAACCTCATTTTGAAATCTACTGATGTAATGGACTGCATTATCAATTCCGATTCCAATAGCAATGGCTGCTATAGTTATTGTCATAATATCTAGCGGTATATTTGCTAAACCCATAACCCCTAAGATTAATAGCGATGGAATTACATTTGGCAACACAGCTATAAGTGCAACTGATGCTGATCTAAATATGAATAAAAAAAGTATAAAGATAATTACAAAGACGCTAGTTATAGTCTTTATTTGAGATTCAAATAAACTTTGTAGAAGATTGTTGTAGAGTGAAAATGTCCCTGTGAAATAAAAATCTTCTTGATTAAAGTTAAAGTTTTTAATCAACTCATTATTGATGTCATTAATGAGTTGGTTTCTATTTAACCCTATTGTTGTTTCTTTAATTCTTGCCACTATTCTTATTTGGTCACTATCATCTGATATATGTGGCTTTAAAATCTGTTCTTTAGCAAATTCAGGCATATTATTTTTACCTAAAGTTAACAAAAATCCATTAGGTGTTTTTCCATTATTTGATTTTTTAAGGACCTGCATGAATGTATCAATTGACAAAACCTTTCCAACGCTGGGTATTCCGTCAAGGTACTTATGAACCTCATGGAAGTCATCCCTTAAGCTTGAATCTGCCCAATACGCATTTGCAATATCATTAAAAACAATTTCCAATGGAACTGTCCCACCTAGCTCTTTATCAATTAAGTAAAGCCCTTGATAAATCTCTGTATCTTTTTTAAAGTAGTTTATAAAGCTATTCTCTACTGAAAGTTTACTTACGCCAATAAAAGCAATAATCATAGTTACAATGAGAGTTACTAGTATTCGCTTACCAAACTTATCTGTAATAATTGCAAATTTTTCTAATACTAAGAATTGATCTGGATGACTTGCAGTTATAGGTTTTGGTAGAAGCATCGTAAATATTGCAAAACTAATAAATGATAATACAAAAGCTATCATTACTCCTATACTCATCATTAAGCCAAAGTCAATTACAGGCTTAACATTACTTGTGGTTAAAGAAACAAATGCAGCTATAGTTGTAATTACGGTGAAGGTGCATGGTTTAATCATTTCTGTCAAAGTCTGCTTTGTTAACTCTGAAGACGTCGCATCAGGATTATTGCTCGATAATTCTCTATAGCGAACCACTAAGTGAATAGTTACAGATAGGGTCATAACAAGAAGAAGAGAGAAAAAATTTGCTGAAATAACGGTAACTTTCCAGCCAATAGCGCTTATTACTCCAGTCATGAAAAGAGCGCCAATAATACTAATCATTATTGGAACTGCAACCCATCGAATTTTATGAAAAAAGAATGCTAGCATTATGGACATTGCCAAAATAACAGCAAGACTAAATACAATTAAATCACTTTTGATATATGCAATTGCATCATTTCTTATCATTGGAACTCCACCCAAGAATAAGCTTGCTTCATTTCGATATTCATTCATCGTTAAACGTATGTCTTCGATTATTACTTTCAAAGTTTCTTGATTAATTAATATTTCTGGATTGTCAGTAGCAAGTGGAATTAACAACGCCGTTGTTTTTAAGTCTGTGCTAACTAGGTTATTAGCATAAAGTGGGCTATTTTTAAATTCATTTTCAATGTAAGACAGTTCTGCCTTGCCATTGTCAATTGTATAAATATCACTCGCAAGTTCAATAAGAGAAAGAGGAGGGGATTGAAATAGAGAAACGTCAAGTATTGATATTACTGAATTAATACCTTCAATATTGAGTAAGTCATCTCTTAAGGAGCGCAGGTGAGATATCTGTTTAGTGCCAAGTATAGTTTCTTCATTAGCCGTGTAGCTAATTACTAACGATTCATCAGAGCCAAAAGTTTTTTGGGTATCGAAATAAAGTTCTAGGTTGTTATCACCCTCTAGTGATAATGACTCTGAGGAGGCATCAAGTGAGAAATTTTGAATTTGTAGAAATGTTGTTCCAATAACAATTAAAAACAGAGCTAAAGACCATGCTGGCTTCTTAATTAAGAAATTCAATAAAGAATTAAGCATATCTGACTAGTTCAAGTTAAAAGGTAAATTTGACAGATGGCTCAGAACCTCTCATGATGTCTAAATGCGTTTCAAAAAGGGATTTGGAGTGCCATTCATTTTCATTTAGACGAGTAACAAGAGTTGCATGCATTTGGTTTTTTGATCCAACAACTACAAATAATTTTCCACCTAAATTTAGAAGTTTTTTTAAGTCTTTATTAATTTCAGGAAGAGCACATCCTAGAACAATTGCATCAAACTGCCCATTCTCAAAATTAGAAGTTAGAAAGCTTTCATGCTTAAGGGTTATATTGCTTAAATTAAGTTTATTAATCTTACTTTTTGCTAAAGCATGTAAGTCTTTATCAGCATCAATACTTATAACTGAATTTGATAGTAAAGATAGTACGGAGGTAAAGTAACCGCTTCCAGTACCAACTTCAAGAACATTTTCATGGCCTTTCAGGTCAAGGCTATCTAGAATCCTACCCTCAATCTTTGGTGAAAGCATTTTGCCTACCTTACTAAGAGGTATTTCAATATCAGCAAATACTAACTTCTGATATTCTTCTGGAACAAAGTTTTCACGTGGGGTATCTGTTAATGCTTGATTTGCTTTCACATTGAGACCACCCCAAGGCCTTACTTGCTGTTCAATAACATTTTTTCTAGCTTGTTTAATATCCATATTTCACCTATTTTTTCTTTCTTGGCGGCATCAAATCTGTAATTGTACCTTCAGCCATTTCAGCTGCAAATGCAGTCGTTTCTGAAAGAGTAGGGTGTGCATGAATCGTTAAAGCAATATCGCTCATATCACAACCCATTTCAATTGCTAAAGTAGCCTCAGAAATTAAATCACCAGCATGATTTCCACAGATACCCATTCCTAGAATCTTACCTGACTCAGCATCAAATAAAGCCTTTGATACACCTTCACTTCTTCCAATACTCAAGCTTCTTCCAGATGCAGCCCATGGAAACAAACCTTTATCAAACTTAACTCCAGCTTCTATGAGTTCTTTTTCAGTTTTGCCAGTCCATGCTACCTCTGGATCTGTATAAGCAACTGAGGGAATTGTAAGAGCATTAAATCCAGTTTTTTTGCCACTAATTACTTCAGCTGCAACTTTAGCTTCATGAGTGGCTTTATGAGCAAGCATTGGTTGTCCAACAATATCTCCTATAGCAAATATGTTATCAATATTAGTTTTCATTTGATTATTTGTAGCAATAAATCCACTTTTATCAATATTAACGCCAGCTTTTTCAGCATCAATTAATAGGCCATTAGGGGTTCGACCAACAGCAACTAAAACCTTGTCAAATGTGTCTGACTCTGGAGCATCTTTACCTTCAAACTTAACTTTTATTCCTTTTTTTTCTGCAGTCATTTTGGTAACTTTAGTGTTTAAAAAGACATTAGCATAAGTCTTTTTTATTTTTTTAAATAATGGAGTAACAATATCTTTGTCTGCCACAGGAATAATTTGATTGCCAAGCTCAACCATAGTAATTTCACTTCCAAGGGCATCATAAATTGTAGCCATTTCGAGGCCAATAATGCCACCACCAACAACCAGCATTCTTTTAGGTATGTCATCCAACATCAGGGCATCTGTGGAGTCCATTACTCGCTTGTCCTCGAATGGAAACATTGGAAATTTCGTTACTCTTGAGCCTGTTGCAATAATACATTGCTCAAATTCAATGACTTCATCAGTCCCGTCAAGTGCCACTTGATTCTTTGAAAGAAATTTTGCATAACCCGAAATTACTTTGACTTTTCTTGCTTTAGCAAGGGCTTGAATGCCACCAGTAAGCTTACTTACTATAGCTTCTTTATTTTTTCTAACACCATCAATATCTATTTTAGGACTTTTAAAGGTAACTCCAAGTTCATTTGCATGCTTGGCTTCGTTGATTACTTCAGCAGTATGAAGAAGTGTTTTAGAAGGAATACAGCCCACATTTAAACAAACCCCACCAAGAGTTTTATGACTTTCAATTAAGGTAACTTCATTACCTAAGTCAGCCGCACGAAAAGCAGCTGTGTAACCTCCTGGACCAGATCCAATAACTAAAACTTTAGTTCTAATCATAATAACATCTCCATAATATTGCTAAGAACTTGATTTAGTTCAGCCATAAACTTCGCTCCCTCTGCACCATCTATAACTCTGTGATCATATGAAAGTGCGAGTGGAATCATTGCCGTAGGCTCAAAAGAAGTCCCATTCCAAACTGGCTTTATTTGTGTTCTAGAGACTCCTAAAATTGCAACTTCAGGTGAATTAATAATTGGCGTAAATTGGGTCCCACCAATTCCACCTAAGCTTGAAATCGTAAAGCCCGCACCTTTCATTTCGCTTGCCTGTAATTGACCCTCTCTAGCTCGTGAAGAAATATCAGCAAGTTCTTCAGCGAGTTCAACTAATGATTTTTTACCCACATCTTTTACAACTGGAACCAGCAAGCCATTTGGCGTATCAACTGCAATACCAAGATTAAAGTATTTTTTTACTATTAAATTTTCACCACTCTCATCTAAAGAAGCATTAAAGTTTGGATGACGTTTTAAAACTTGAACGACAGCCTTCATAATGAAAATTAGGGGACTTAATTTAATATTTCTTTCTTTTTGATGTTTGCGAAATTTCTCTAATTGCTCAATATTGACTTCATCAAATTGAGTGACATGAGGTATTGAGCTCCAACTACTTGAGAGGTGTTTTCCAGATATTTTCTTAATTCTAGATAATGGAACTACCTCTACTTCATTATCAGTATCTCCATTAATAACTATTTGTTTTACAAAAGACTTTAAATCTTCCTCTAAGATCCTGCCTTTTTTACCTGTACCTTTAATCTTTGATAAGCTAACTCCAAGTTCTCTTGCTAACTTTCGTATGGAAGGAGATGCGTGAGAATCTGAATCAGTATTTAAAGAAATTTCTTCTTTAGGGTCTTCAGTTATTGAGCTTGAAACACTTGGTTCTTCAGTCTCAATATGTGAACTACCCGTTGCTTCTGAATTGCTAGGAGCAGCTGTTTTATTTGAAGCTTCTTCTTCAGGTTCAGAATCACTCTCAATGGTGAGAATGAGCTCACCTTTAGCTATTTTATCTCCAACTTTTACTTTAAGACTGGCTACCTTTCCTGGAAAGGGCGCAGGGATTTCCATTGTAGCTTTGTCAGTTTCTAATGTAATAAGACTGTCATTTTCATTGACAGTATCTCCAACTTTCACTAAAACTTCAATAACATCAACAGAGTCAAAATCACCTATATCTGGTAACTCGACATTTTTTTGGGTTGGCATATAGACTATTAAATAGCTTTGTATTTTAAGCATGTAATTATCCCAAATTTAGCTTGTGAAGTGGGATAAATATGAAAATAAATTTACATGTCAAAACTAATTTATTTTTATATAATAAGTTAATTATTTTTTTATAATCTAAGTAAGATAATTTTATGACATTAGCACTTTCCACAGATAATCTAACCAAAATATATTCTAATAATCTTGAGGCACTGAAGGGTGTAAATCTAAGGGTAGAAAAGGGTGATTTTTTTGCACTTTTAGGCTCTAATGGCGCTGGAAAAACTACGGCAATTGGAATTATTTCAGGCTTGCTAAAGAGCACCTCTGGTGAGGTAAAGATAAATGGTCTAGATCAAAATAAACATGCAAATGAAGTAAAAAAAATGATTGGCTTAATGCCTCAGGAGTTTAACTTTAATCCCCATGAGCCCAATATGGAAATTCTTATGAACCAAGCTGGTTACTTTGGAATTTCTCGCGCAGAAGCTAAAATTCAAGCTGAAGTTCTTTTGAAAAAGATGGAGTTATGGGATAGACGATTTGATGTTGCTCAATCCCTATCTGGTGGTATGAAAAGGCGACTTATGCTGGCTCGAGCATTAATGCATAAACCAAGCATATTAATTCTAGACGAGCCAACTGCAGGAGTTGACGTTGAAATTCGTAAATCAATGTGGGATTACTTAACTCAGCTTAATAAAGAGGGCATGACAATTATATTAACTACTCATTATTTGGAAGAGGCAGAATCTTTATGCAGGAATATAGCAATTCTTAATGATGGTGATCTTGTTGAGCAGACTAATATGAAGAAGCTTCTTTTAAAAGCGAAGAGGCAAGTACTAATTCTAGACACTATCGAAAAATTAACAAACAATGTTTCTATCCCTAATTGTGATTGTGTAGTAATAGATGACACTACGTTACAGGTTGCACAAGGAGAAAATACTTCAATCTCAGATGTAATTTTAAGTTTGTCAGCTCAAAATATTAATGTGTCTCACCTTCGTAGTTCACAAAATCGCTTAGAAGCTTTATTTTTATCAATTACTAGTTAAATATTATTATGTGGATTGCTTATAAAACCATTGTTACAAAAGAGATACTAAGATTTGTAAGAATTTGGATTCAAACGATAATTCCTCCAGTTATTACAACCTCACTCTATTTACTAATATTTGGTGGTTTAATGGGTGGGAGAATTGGTCAAATGCAGGGCGTTGATTATCTGGATTTTATAGTTCCTGGAATCATTCTTATGACAGTAATTATGCAATCTTATGCGAATACAGTTTCCTCATTCTTTATGACTAAATATAATAATAGCTTTGAAGAGTTATTAGTTTCTACAACTCCTAATTGGGTGATTTTATTAGGATTTGTGAGTGGCGGTGTTTGTAGGGGTTTAACTATTGGTCTTGCAGTAACCTTTACAATATCATTTTTTGTTGAAATTCAAATTCATAGTTTTGTAGTAATAGGTATCACCTTTCTTATAACGTCTGTTATGTTCGCTTTAGCTGGCTTTATAAATGCAGTTTTTGCAAAGACTTTTGATGACATTTCAATCGTTCCAAATTTCGTTTTGCTTCCATTAACGTATCTTGGTGGTATGTTTTATAGTATTGATATATTGCCTAGCTTCTGGAGGAGCGTATCAATTTTTAATCCAATTTATTATATGATGGATGCTTTTAGAATGGGATTTTTAGGTATTGGCTCTGTTGAATTATGGAAGGCTTTTTTAGTGCCTTGTATTATGATTATTATTTTGGCATTAATCGCTAATAGGCTTTTAAGTCGAGGCGTTAGTATAAAGACAGAATAAGCAGATGCTCTACAGACCCTATTACGAAAGGGTTTTTAATAAATGTGTATCGAGTGTGTATCAATACATCAGTTATTTCATCACACACAAAAACGAAATTTGTACTTTAGTATTAAATTGAACTACAATAGATTTAATATTTAAAGGGAGTACAAAATGAAAAAGCTAATAACTATGACTTTGATTAGTCTACCTATGCTGTTTTCTTCGAACATATCAGCAGAGGGATTTAATGATAATTATTTTCAAGTGGGTTACTCAACAAATAATTTTAAGTTTGTGGATGAAATTATGGAGTTAAAAGGTTCGGTAGAAATTGGAAATGACTTTTCAATTCTAGGAAGATATGCCCGGGAAACAGGAGATTGGAGAGACCCTGGAGAGTATGAAACTTCAACATATACTAGAACTAGAATTGGAATTGGTAAAACTTTTGAAATTGATACTAATACTGACATTACCTCATCATTATCTTATCTTGATTATGATATAAAGAAAACTAGACAAGCAAATGGCTCATCAACAATAACAAACACATCCTCGAAAACTGATTCTTACTTTGCTAGTGTAGGCGTTAGAAATCTGAGTGATTCTGGTATACAAACGAATCTAAAATTAAACTTTTGGCGTGGAGGAAAAGCAAAGTCAAAATCTAATGAAATTGAATTAGAAGTAATGAAACATTTCAGCGATACTCTTGCAATTGGTGGAAGAGTTTTGCGTCACGATGCCAAGCCAGCAAGTTCGTATAAATCAGACTGGACTGAAACAGGAATTTTTGTAAGAAGAAGTTTCTAGTTCTTAATTATGGAAACTTATAAATAGTATGAGATTTATATCAATACTCATTGCAATATTTGGTGGATTTTTAGTCTACTATGGTTCGTTTACTCCACAATATGCTGAAGTTGGTCAACAATGGACAATAATTGGTGGTGGTTTTTTGTTTGGTGGACTTTTTCTTTATGTCTATATTGGAAAAAAGAAGGAATAGAATCAAAAAACTACTCAATTAACCTAGGTCAGTTCTGACTTACTTTTAAATAAAAAGTGTGTATCAAAGTGTGTATGAGCGAGAAACTGCAACCACTACCTAAAAGGGAAAATGTAAGAGTGTGTATGGGGTGTGTATCGAAGATTTGTTGTACCTATGCGACTTAGTAAGGAAGTGAACATTAAAACAGAGTAATTCCATCTTTTTTATGCCTCTACAACTCTTACTCCAATAGGGTTTTAAAGTATATGTGTATTAAATATGAATTAAAAAACTAGTCATTTTTCACATATATCAAATGAAATTGGATTTAGTAGTTTTGTACTTTAGTTAGTTGCTATGGTTTAGTGTTACAGAGCCAACTTTAGTATCTACAGAAACAATCCCTTGAATAGCATCCATTACTTTATTTTTTGCAGCAGTTGCTCTTTCCATTGCTTCATTATTCTCATATAAAGTTACAGATATGTTGACGTTGCCTTCAGACTTAACTGCTATCAATTGCTCTGCTTCTGGAAAGTCACTTGGTGCATTTGGAACGTAGGCTGCAGAAGCAATATCTGCCGCTTCATTTGATTCAAAGGTTACTGTTGTAATTCTTGCTACTGACATTACTACTCCTAGTATTGTTTTTAAAGAAAATTAATTATAGTGCAAAAAAGAACTCACTCTCAGATGAAACGAAGTTTGGACTTTATTTTAAAATAAAGTTAAAGATTATTTTTAATTGGATTAGCAGGCTGATCATTTGTATGGCAATGAACTCCGCCACCAGCCGCCCATGAACTTAACATTTCAATTAAATATACATCACGATTTGGAAAATAATTTTCGATACGAGATTTAGCTGAGGTATCTGTTTCAGGATTCCCAAAGCCAGGCACAATTACAAATCCGTTACCAACTAACCAGTTCATGTAATTTGTATCAAACTTTTGATCATTATATTTTACAAAACCCTCAATGGGCTCTCTTATAACTTTAAGCCCTGCTTTCTCAATTATTTTTGCAGCATTATCATAAATCTCAGCATCTTTACTATCTGGTCGACATAAAGATCGAGATGTACATTGAACTACAACTACAGTTTCTACTCCAATAAACCGGGCAATACCATCAATGTGTCCTTTGGTAAAGTCTCCATCCGGAATACCCTCAATGAAAATAACATTTGTTACACCAAAGTGTATCTTCAGGTCACTTTCTGCCTGTTGTTTATTGTAGTTCAAATTTCGACTTGGATCACCTAGGGCGCTCCAATTTGTAATAACTGTATCTAATCCGTTAAACTCTAAGTTGCCACGTTCATGAACTATATTTATGGAATCAACAGACATATCAAGTATCGCTCCAACTTCATCTGGGACCATGTTGTCGAGGTTAAAAGGAATGTCTGAGCCAAAAGCGCCACCCCAAGCATTAAAATCCCAATTTTGAATTCTTAACTCATTATCTTCTAAAACATAAATAGGCCCATTATCTCGCATCCAAGCATTGTCATTAGGCACTTTGTGCCATCGGATATTTTTATTTTGAGGGCCTGCTCCTATGTTATTTATCGCTTTATATGCCTCTGCATAAATTTTTTCAGAATGATATAAAATGTGTAGTGTTTCGTAACGAGAAATAATTGCAGATATCTTCGCAAAGGTTGGCTCATATTCTTTTTCCCAATAGCCAGGCCATTGCATCCAAATTGCTTCTTGAGTTTCCCATTCAGCTGGAACACGTTTTGATATATTGCTAACTTCATTTGCGAGTGTATTAATGCTTATCGCAGAAAGTAGAAGTACTATTGAGATAAACCAAATTCTACTTTTTCTTTTTATGTTATTAATGTTGTC
Source organism: Candidatus Pseudothioglobus sp. uisw_070 (assembly GCF_059512545.2). Classification (NCBI taxonomy): domain Bacteria; kingdom Pseudomonadati; phylum Pseudomonadota; class Gammaproteobacteria; family Pseudothioglobaceae (SeqCode); genus Pseudothioglobus (SeqCode); species Candidatus Pseudothioglobus sp. uisw_070. The sequence goes on from NZ_CM183456.2 coordinate 300,851, forward strand.
CACCATTCCCATTTTAAATAAAGAATGATGCCTCACACATATCAAACGAAATTTTAAATATAATGCAGACTTTGTTTTTAAATATTTTTAACAATGGATGAATCAATTAACGTGTTTGGTGAAAAATTAGAAATCTGTGGCATGGATCCAGTTACTGGATTCTACCGAGATGGTGAGTGTAATACCTGTAAAGATGACTCTGGCTCTCATACAGTTTGTATTGAAACTTCGCAGAAATTTTTAGACTACACAAAATCGCAAGGAAATGATTTATCTACTCCTATGCTGGCTTATGGCTTTGAAGGCTTAGAGCCAGGTGATAGTTGGTGTGTATGTGCTGAGCGTTGGTTAGAAGCAGAGAAAAGTGGCATGGCGCCAAGACTGAATTTACAAAGTACACATATAAGAGCATTGGAAATAATTCCAATGGAGCTTCTCAAAAAATATGCAGTAGATGATTAAAATGGAGAATTTAAAAAATGACACATAAAGTGATTACCTGTTTTTTTTGTTTTGAGCAGTTTGAAGTTTCATTAGAAATCGGCCCATCTTTTATTGGGAATGATGTTGAGATTTATGACTGTGAGATATGTTGTAATCCAAATAAACTCGAATATGAAGTTTATGATGGTGAAATAAACATAAATAATGTTGGTGATGGAAATGAATAAATCCATCTAACCTTATATGGAAAAAATAACTGGCTTTCATCTAGACGAAGATAATCACTGGGTGGCGAATTGATCTTGTGGCCACACTCAGCATGTCAGGCATAACCTGCCCTGGTATCAAAGAGAATGGGTTTTGTCAGATAGCGGACGTAATGATTTTATAGGATTTGAACTTGAATGTAAGTCTTGCAAGGATTAGCATGACTTACAATAAGACTGAAAGCATATAGATTAATAATTAACCTTCCTCAGTCATATTATCGCAAATATATAACTAAGTTAAGGCTTTAGTATGAGTAGTCTGACATCTTATCAGCTATCGCTTCTGGAATTAATGATGGATCAGGTGAAGGAAAGACGGTTCCATTTTCATCCTCATAAGAATCAGATTCTGGCAAAGTTGAAACCTCAATGCCCCCATAACATAATATTTCTCTATTAGCTACTTCATCTAGAATATTTTTTGGGGTTGAGGATGATTCCATCCATCCACAAAGATCATCATTAGACCAATCATCAAGATAACCAGCATATGAAACATTTAACAAGCTAGTAATAAATAAAATTGAAATGAGTTTTTGCATAAAAAGTCTTTAGCAATGTGCCCAAATAAATTAGGGCACATTTAAAATTATAGTTTAGACATCTAGCAGTCTTAGAGCGCCATTAAGATAAACTTCAGACATCCCATGATCTCCAGAGCCATGTGCTTTGACACCTTCTTCATGAAGCATAAGTGCAGCCGTAATTAAAGTTGCATACTTTGCTTGATCTAATGTTGCAATTTTATCTTCAACTTGTGATGTTAGCATTGGGCATGCTCCAGCAAAAGCCATAGAAGGTAAAAGTAAAACTATAAAAGTAAGAGAGAGTATTTTTTTCATGTAATCATTCCTAAGTTAATTTAAAGAAAGGATAGTCTACAATAAAATTATTTAATATAAAGCCTTTCATAATAGGGTTTATTATGAAATATTTTTTTAAAAATTGTTTAATAACGAGAACTAGAATGCACTACCTCAGTTCAAGTTGATATAAAATAATAGAATGAAAAAACTACTCTTAATCTTATTGATATCTCTTGGTTTAATTGGGTGCACTAGTAACCAAATTTTTGTTGGCAGTTCACCAGAGCCAATGCCAGTGGTAGACTATGTTGACCTTGATCGGTTCATGGGCGATTGGTACGTAATTGCCACTATTCCAACGTTTCTTGAAAGGGACGCATACAATCCCATTGAAACCTATCAGCGTGATAATGATGGAAGTATTGCAACGACTTTCACTTTCAATAAGGGTAGTTTGAAGGGTCCAACTAAGATATATCGACCCCGTGGATTTATAAAAGATAATCGCACTAATGCGATTTGGGGCATGCAGTTTGTCTGGCCAATAAAGGCGGATTACAGAATTGTGTATTTAGATGATAGCTACCAACAAACCATTATTGGTCGAACAAGTCGAGACTATGTATGGATTATGGCGCGAACGTCAACTATTTCTCAACAAGACTACTCAAACTTGGTTAATAAGGTAGATTCTCTTGGATATGACCTAGATGATCTGCAAAAAGCAACTCATACCAAATAACTTTCTTTCTTATTAATATAGGTCAGAAAAGATTAAAGACTATAAAAATTAATACTAATCATAATCCTATCTTTTCCCCCATTATAAGTCACAGAATGATATCTATCAGCTGGAAAGATAACTATCTTACCTTCGCTAGGCAGAATATTCTCGCTAGGATCATAAAGCCTTAAAGTGCCTGGTTCGCTGCAATCTTGATCTCCTATAGATAGGTAATAGACTAGACTAAACTTTTGTTTAATTAAGTTAAGACTAGAATCTAAGTCTAAATCACCAATATGGTTGTGACGATTTACCCCTGCGCCTCCAGCACCCATGATATGAAAAAAAGAATCTTTAATATAAATATCAGTGTTAATTGCCTTTGTTAATATTCTTACTAAATCATCTCTTACAGTTCTTATAATGGAAGAGTAATCATCTTGAAATAATTGATATCCTGAACCTCTAGCATTCCCGTAAATAGTATCTGTTTGTGGATAATGTTCTAAAGATTTCATCTCATAGAGTTTAGCAATCAGTTCTTGTTCTACTGCCCTATTTAAAATGAGTGGATTGGAAGTTAATTTTGTAACAAAGTTTGATTTATTTATATTGCCATCACTGACATCGTTAGTATTTCGATTCTTTCTTGCTTTCAGAACTGCAAATAATAGTTTAATAAGCTTTGATTTTGGATTGATAGAATATGCTATTTGAATACTTTCTAATGCAGAATTAAGATCTCCATTAGCATATAAAATGACGCTTAGGCTGCAATAACCCTCAGCATATTCTGGGTCCAAGACTATTGCTTTTCTGCAGTTTACTTCAGCCTCTTCTAATTGACCAAGCTCTCTAAGCACAATTGCAAGATTGTTATGAGCTTGAGCATTCTCAGGTTCAAAAGCTATTGAATTCTCGTAGCTCTTAACAGAGTCATGCAGTTTACCTAGTTCCTGTAATACACTTCCAAGATTATAATGAGCTTTGGCATATTCTGGCCTTATTGATAGTGCTCTTTCATAATTTTTAACAGCAATTTCTAGCTGTCCAAGTCCTGCATAGCAGGCACCACGGATATTGAAGAGAAGTGAATTATCAGGATAATCTTTAGACAAACTATCAATAAAATCAAGAGCTTGTTGTATTTTATTACTCTTAAAAAGATTAAGGATATGGTCAATTTTTTCTTGCGAAGGTTTTCGTTGAGACATGGCAACAATATACATTAATGCAGTAAATATGAATAACTATTGTATAGCTCTCTTGCAGAAATCAGAAGGGACTTTAATTAGGACCCAATAACGCCTTCATCTCCACTCATAATTCTTTTAATATTTTCGCGATGAGTAAAATAAATAAAAAGATTTATAAGGAAAATTACCAGAGTGGCTTTTAAGTTATGAGTAGTAATAAAATAAAAATATATAGGGGAAAGTAATGTAGCAGTTAATGCTGCAATAGATGAAATCTTTACTACTTTGGCAACGAGAAGCCAGATAATTGAAAATGTTAATCCTACAAAGAAGTTTAAACCTATCAACCCTCCAAGGTAAGTTGCAACTCCTTTTCCGCCTTTGAAGCCATAAAAAATTGGAAATACATGCCCAAGAAACGCACAAAGCAAGATAATTGTCAGCTCAAATAAACTAAAGCCCAAATAATTAGCCAGAATTACCGGTAAAGCTCCCTTTAAGCCATCAAACAACAGAACGAACGCGGCTATTTTTTTACCCCCTATACGAAGAACATTGGTAGCACCAGGGTTTTTAGAGCCTTTAGTTCTTGGGTCTGGGAGGCCCACAATCTTACAAATAATAATAGCGCTCGAGATTGAACCAAGCAAGTAGCTAGCAATTAGAAAGTAAAACAAGTAGTTCTCCTGATTTTGACCCTAATGAATTTTAGGACTATTTATAAATTATATCAATGAAAACATTTTATTGTAGCAATCAAAGGATTTCTCAAAGGTATCATAATAGTTTTTTTTAAGGTAGATTAAATATGGATATTGTTTTTGTTCAGGGTCTTAAAGTAGATACAGTTATAGGCATTTATGATTGGGAAAGAAAAATTCGCCAAGACATAATATTAGATATAGAGATGTCTTCAGATATTGCTAAAGCAGCAGCTACTGATCATATTGATCAGGCTTTAAACTATAAAAATATTTGTAAGCGTATTATAGGTTTTGTGAAAGAGTCTGAATTTCAACTAGTTGAAACCTTGGCAGAGAAAATTTGCCAGATTATCCTTAATGAGTTTGACGTTAGCTGGGTTAAATTAAAACTAAATAAAGGTGAGGCAATTACTGGCGCTGAAGGTGTTGGTGTAATTATTGAGAGGTCAGCTGGCTAATGAGCTTACTGCACTTTAACATTGGCTCAAACCAAGATAGACGAAAAAATATTCGTTTAGCATTGGATAGTCTTGAATCAAACTTTACAGAAATTACTATGTCATCACTCTTTGAGAGTCCCTCCGAGGGCTTCGTTGGGAGTAAATTTTATAATATTGGCGTTAATGTTGAGACAGATAAAAATATTAATGATGTTGTAAATATTTTGCATGATATTGAAAATACCTTAGGTAGGGATCGTAACTTACCAAAGTTTTCTTCTAGAATAATAGATTTAGATCTTGTTTTATATGATGATGTCATTGACGATAAATTAAATATTCCTCGACGCGATATTTTAAAGTATGCTTTTGTTTTAGCACCTCTTGCAGAGCTTAATCCAAATGGCATTCATCCTCAGGAAAGAATTTCCTATTTGGATCTTTGGAAGGAGTTCCAATCAAGCAAGGAATTTGACTTAAACCAGTATAATATTGATAAACTTTTTGATTAATGAGTACAAATATGAAAAAAATAACAGCACTGTCTTCTCTGATCATTCTTTCAGTTTTTGTGTTTTTTACAAACACCACTCAAGCAGAATTTGTTGCCGGTAAAAATTATATTGTCTTAGATAAGGCAATTGAAACTGAGACTGGCAGTCAAGTGGAAGTTAGAGAACTTTTTTGGTATTTTTGTCCTCATTGTTTCACTGTTCATCCTTTGCTAGATAATTGGTTAAAAACAATGGATAGTTCTGCTCAATTTATTCTTCAGCCAGCAGTTTTTCCAGGTTGGGAGTATGGAGCTAGTTTTTACTATATTCTTGAGGAATTAGGCGAAGTGGATCGATTACACGGAGCCCTATTTAATGCAATCCATATTCAAAAATTACAGTTTAAAACACAACAAGACTTTGTTGCATGGCTCGCTTTTAATGGAGTAGATGAAGAGAGGGCAAATAAAGTTTATAACTCCTTCCCAGTAAAAATTGCTGTTAATAAGGCAAAGGCTAATACTTATAAATATCGTATTCCTGGAGTTCCAGCTTTTATTGTAAATGGCAAGTATATGGTTAATGGAACCAGTGCGGGAAGTTCTGAGAAAATTTTTGAAGTAATTGACTATCTAATTCAAAAAGAATCTCAATAATAAATATGGTTAGGCTTGAAGCCGATTCAGTTTTATTATTTTCGGGGCTAGACCCATCTGGAGCAGCAGGGGTTTCAGCAGATATTGAAACAATAAATCAATTTGGAGTGACTCCACTTCCAATAATCACTACGCTTACTGCTCAAAATACTCAGCGAGTTCTATCTCTTGAGCCAACAAAAAATAGCCTTTTAGAATTGCAGTTTAAGTTAATTGATGAGGATATTAGTTTTAATACAGTCAAAATAGGACTACTAGGCACATCGTCACAAGTTAAAACTATTTCAAAATTGCTATCTAACAAGCAGGGACTAAATATCGTTCTTGATCCAATAATAAGTTCGAGTACAGATGATATTCTAAGCAGCAAAGAGATGATTGATGCCATGAAGAATGAGCTCATCCCTTTGTGCTTAATAGTGACACCTAATTTAGCTGAATTAAATGCTCTGGCTCCTGGACTCAATGAAGAATCAGCAATATCTAGTTTAAATTGCCCTTGGGTACTTTTAACGACTTCTGATAGCTCTGAAATTCAAGTTGAACATCGTTTATATCATAATGCTAATTTGGTAAGTAAATTTACCTATAAGAAATTGACAGGCCAGTATCATGGTTCTGGATGCACATTATCTAGTGCCATTGCAGCTTTGCTGGCAGATAATGTACCTGTTGAAGATGCCTGTAAAAAGGCTCTTGACTATACCTATCAATCTTTATTAAGCGCTAAAAAGGTTGGTAAAATGCAGTATCATCCAAATAGAACTTTTCCTAAACAATTATGACCTTTATTGATCAATGGCTAAGATCTGATATTAGAAATATTAATGCTTACCATGTTCCTTCTGCAAAGAATATGCTCAAGATGGATGCAATGGAAAGTCCATTTGGTGTTCCTGAAGAATTAAAAGATGAATTCTTAGAGTATATATCAAGATCAGAAGTAAATCGCTATCCAGATGCAAGTGCTGAAGAACTTCAAGCTACTCTAAGAAACTTAATGGGCATCCCAAAAGATTTTGGCGTGCTTCTTGGAAATGGCTCAGATGAGTTAATTCAACTATTGTCACTAGCCTGCAGCAGTGGTGACTCGATAATGAGCTTTGAGCCAAGTTTCGTGATGTACGAACTGGTTTCAAAATTTGCACAATTAAATTATCATGGAATTCCATTGGATGAGAATTTTGATATTGATTTAAACGCTACGTTATTTGCTATTAAAACTAATAAACCAAAGTTAATTTTTATAGCTTATCCAAACAATCCAACCGGAAATGCTTTTGATTATGATGTGATTAGAGAAATTATTCAGTCTACTGATGCCTTAGTGGTTCTTGATGAAGCTTACTATGCATATTCGGAGCGAAGTTTTTTGACTGAAATTGACAATTTTTCAAACCTAGTGGTACTTAGAACCATTTCAAAAATTGGTTTTGCTGGCTTAAGACTTGGTTTATTAGTCGGAAGCGAAAAAACTATTGAACAATTAAACAAATTACGGCTTCCATATAATATAAATATTTTGACTCAGGTGAGTGCAAATTTTTTACTTAAAGATAGCCAGCGTATTGTAAGTAATGCCAAAATAATTATGAATGAAAGGGGCCGACTTTATGACGAGCTTTCTTTAATTCCAGGACTTACTGTCTATCCATCTCAAACTAACTTTCTTTTAGTAAAGTCTGACAATGCAAAATCTTTATTAGAATCATTAAAAGAAAGTGGAATTCTTATAAAGGGTTTTGCAATTGGTACGCAATTAGAAAATTTCATACGCATCAGTGTTAGTGAAGCAAAAGAGAATAATGTTCTTTTAAAGTGCATCAAGGATTACTATGGTTAATCGTGAAGAGTTAAAAAATTACTGTAATACCTATCTTGATATTTATAAATTTAAGGATTATTGCCCTAATGGACTTCAGATTGAAGGTTCATTAAATATCACTAAAATTGTAAGTGGTGTTAGTGCTAATCTAGAGCTTATCGAGAGAGCTATTGAAGAAAAAGCAGATGCTATTTTTGTTCATCATGGTGTTTTTTGGGATAACGAATCAAAAATAATATCTGGCGCAAAGAGAGCTAAGATTGCTTTATTACTTAAACACAATATCAATCTTTTTGGTTTTCACCTTCCCCTTGATGACCACGATGAGGTTGGAAATAATGTTGAGCTTGGAAGGCGCTTAGGGATAAAAAATATGGAACCTGTTGCAGGGGGTTTGCTATGGCAAGGGGAGCTAAATACTAATATAAGTGATTTTTCAAAATTGATTGAAGAAAAACTAGATAGGGCGCCTCAAGTATTTGGCAAACAGAGTGGGAAGATTAAAAAAATTTCGTGGTGCACTGGAGCTGCTCAAGGTTTTATTGAGGATGCAATCAATCTTAACGTCGATTTGTATTTGAGTGGAGAGGTGTCAGAAAAGACCCCTGCAGTTGCTAAAGAAAACAATATTACATTTATTTCTGCTGGCCATCATGCGACAGAAAGATATGGGGTGCAGGCTCTATGCAAACATCTTTGCTCTCAATTCAAATTGCAACACCACTATATTGAAGTTGATAATTCTGTTTAATCTTATTACTATTTGGAGTTAGTATGGAGCGGTTAAATTTTTCTAGTTCTTCTAACTTTAGTCGAATCATTTATGGGATGTGGCGTTTAGCTAATGACGCTAATACATCAACCAAACATATTAGTAACAAAGTTAATTTATGCTTAGATCAGGGAATCACAACGTTTGATCAGGCTGCAGTATATGGTTTGTATACTGGAGAGGGCTTATTTGGGAGTGTTTTGAAGGAAACTCCATCCTTAAGGCATAAGATTGAAATCGTATCAAAATGCGGCATAGTAAATCCCTCTGATAGATACTCTAGTGCAACATTTAGTCATTATGACACTTCAAGAGGGCATATCTTTGACTCTGTTGATGCATCTTTAAAGAATATGTCTACAGATTATCTAGACCTATTATTAATCCATCGACAAGATCCTTATATGGATCATCTTGAGACTGGAAACGCGTTAGATGATCTTGTTTTGTCTGGAAAAGTAAAGGAAGTGGGCGTCTCAAACTTTAAGCCTTGGGATTATAGGTTGTTGCAGTCTGGCATGAAAAGCCCATTGATAACAAATCAAATTGAGATGTCTTTAGCTGCAACTGATGCGTTTACAAATGGAGATCTTGCTTTTCATCAAGAGCAAAAAACAACTGTAATGGCTTGGTCACCACTTGGTGGCGGGAAATTGATGAGTAATAATGGATTACTTGGCAAGGCACTCGCAAAGGTTGCAGCTAATCAAAATGTTGATATGGCAGCTGTTGCCGTTGCGTGGATATTAGCTCATCCAGCCAAAATTTGCCCTGTAATGGGTACAAATAATTTAGATAGGATTGCAAAAATTTCTGATGCAATGAAGGTTAAGATGGATCGTGAGACTTGGTTTGAGCTTTATACTGCATCATTTAATGATGGTGTTCTGCCATGGCGCCTTCCTTAATTTATTTAAAATAACAATACTTTGACTTGGCTGAATGAAATAAATATCCTAAAGTATTGAATATATTTATGAATATTAGTCCCAGTCCTTCGTATAATCTATAGTTTTTTTAGTTTCTTCAAATTATTATGAGCAAAAAATATAATATTGCTATCGTTGGCGCAACTGGTGCAGTTGGGGAAACATTGATCTCAATTCTCGATCAAAGAAAATTTCCTATTGAAAATTTGTACCCACTAGCATCCAAACGCTCGGCTGGAAGCAAGGTTTCATGCCAAGGAAAGTCATGGATTGTTGGGGATCTAGATACTTTTGATTTTTCTAAAGTTCAAATAGGTATATTTTCTGCTGGCGGCGATATTTCAGAAAAATATGCGCCAATTGCTGCTGCACAAGGGTGCATTGTAATTGATAACACATCTCACTTTAGAAGGGATGATGACATTCCGCTGGTTGTTCCAGAGGTTAATCCTCACGCGATAGCTAATTACACTAATCGAAATATTATTTCTAATCCAAACTGTTCAACAATTCAGATGCTCGTTGCTTTAAAGCCGATATATGATGCTGTTGGAATCTCTAGAATTAATGTTGCAACATACCAAGCGGTCTCTGGAAGTGGAAAAGAAGCGATTACTGAGCTTACTAATCAAACTGCTAATTTATTAAACGGTAATGATGTAGAGGTAGATGTTTATACCAAACAAATTGCTTTTAATGCTATTCCACATATTGATACATTTCAAGATAATGGATATACAAGAGAGGAAATGAAAATGGTTTGGGAGACTCAAAAAATATTTGAGGATGATAACCTTCTTGTTAACCCTACTGCAGTTAGGATTCCAGTTGTATATGGTCATTCAGAAGCTGTTCATATCGAGACTAAAGAAAAAATTACTGCGACTGATGCTCGAAATTTACTTGAAAAAGCAGAAGGTGTCATTGTTATGGACGAAAGAAAAGATGGTGGATATGCAACACCTTTTGTTGAAGCAACCAATACTGACGCTACATATGTAAGCAGAATTAGGGAAGATATCAGTCATGATAAAGGTTTAAATTTATGGGTTGTGTCAGATAATATTAGAAAAGGGGCTGCTCTTAATAGTATTCAAATAGCTGAAATACTCATCAGAGACTATATTGCTTAAGATAAAATCAAATTATGATTACTAAAGAACGCAAGACAAATGAAACTGATATAGCCGTTAGTCTAGAGCTATATGGAAGTGGAAAAGCTGAGATTGAAACAGGCGTTCCATTTTTAGATCACATGCTAGATCAAATTGCTCGCCATGGGTTAATGGATATTTCAATTAAATGTGATGGTGATAATGAAATAGACGATCATCATACGGTTGAAGATGTTGGAATAACTTTTGGACAAGCGTTCTTTGATGCTGTAGGTGATAAAAAAGGATTGACGCGTTATGGCCATGCCTATGTTCCTTTAGATGAGGCATTATCAAGAGTAGTTATAGATTTATCTGGCCGACCTGGGCTTGATCTTGGGGTTAAATTTACAAGAGATAGGGTAGGTACATTTGATTTAGATTTAATTAGAGAATTCTTCCAGGGTTTTGTAAATCATGCCCTAGTTACTCTCCATATTGATAATTTGAAAGGCATAAATTCTCATCACCAAGCAGAAACTGTTTTCAAAGCTTTTGGAAGAGCGCTTCGAATGGCTGTGACTCCAGATGAGAGGCAAGCAAATACAATCCCTTCGACCAAGGGCTCTCTTTAGAAGACAATTAGGAAGAGCAACATGCAAACAATTGCAATTGTTGACTATGGAATGGGAAATGTACGTTCTGTTCAAAAAGCTATTGAGCATGTAGCGCCAAATGATAAGTGCCTTCTTACTAATAATCCAAAAGTCATAAGAGATTCTGACCGTGTTGTTTTTCCAGGACAAGGGGCGATGGGTTCGTGCATGAGCGCTCTTGCTTCAAATGAACTAATTGATGAAGTTAAATTAGCTTCGAAATCAAAACCATTTCTTGGAATATGCCTTGGTTTGCAATTATTATTTGACTATAGTGAAGAAAATAATATAACTCAAGGGCTTTCAATAGTTCCAGGAAAAGTCATAAAATTTCAAAATAGTGATCTTAAAATACCACATATGGGTTGGAATAGAGTAAATCAAGTAAAGAATCACCCACTATGGCATAAAATTGACAATAACAGTCGCTTTTATAGTGTGCACAGTTATTATGTAGAAGAGGTCGATGAAAGTTGTGTTGCCGCAACGACAGATTATGGACATACTTTTACATCTGCAATTGCAATCGATCAACTCTTTGCCGTGCAATTCCATCCAGAAAAGTCACAAAGTGATGGGCTGCAACTACTTAAAAACTTTACTAATTGGACATAGTAAATTAGCTTTTGATTAGTTTTTTAAGATTGACTAAATAATTACCTTGATCTAAAGTAGTGTTATTCTTTTGAGAATTGAATATCATTTCGGCTATACATTCCATCATCAGATGTTCAACTTCATGCATGTCACTATGCTTTGCAATAAGTTTTTTGTGTATATCATTAATTCCAATTGGCTGATCAAGTGTGAGCTGATCTTGAAGAGCTAAATGAAGATTTATGTGAAGGAATGGATTTGTTTTTCCTTGCTCTGGGAAATATTCTAAATTTATGTCATTAATGAGGGCGTGATACTCTGGATGCTTCTGAACTATTAACGCAAGCTGAAGCTCAAGAGGCTCTAGTATTTCGCCATTGATATGTTTTTGCCATGAGCTGGCTAGAAATTCTCTTTGTTTCGATCTATCTTGTGAGAACACTATAGTTCGTTAGATTTTAAAGGTTTTTCTCTTCATACTCACATAAGTCTAAAAGCTTACACTCTGTGCAATGTGGTGATCTCGCCTTACAGACGTATCTTCCATGAAGAATCATTAAATGATGAGCTGGGACTTTAAATTCATCAGGTATGAACTTAATTAGCTTCTTTTCAACTTCTAGAACTGTTTTTCCTGAGGCTATTGCTGTTCTATTGGCTACTCTATATATGTGAGTATCAACTGCAATAGTTGGTTGTCCAAATGCTGTATTAAGAACTACATTTGCAGTCTTGCGGCCCACGCCAGGAAGCGCCTCTAATTCTTTTCGAGTTTCAGGAACATTTGAGCTATATTTATCTATTAGTATCCTGCAAGTTTGAATAATGTGTTTTGCTTTTGAATTAAATAAGCCAATCGACTTAATTGTGTCTCTGAGCGTATCTTCACCTAGCTCAAAAATGCTTTCAGGAGTATTTGCAAGAGGGAATAAGATATCAGTAACTTGATTTACACTTTTATCAGTTGCTTGCGCTGATAATGTCACAGCCACTAACAATTCAAATGATGTTGAGTAGTTCAGTTCAGTTGTCGGGTTTGGAATCTGCTTTAAAAGCCTAGCAAACATTTCACTTCTAGTTTCTGCGTTCATTTGAACCTTTTTTCGTTAAACTAAGGTCGAATATTATACTTAAACTTTACTTATTTTTCAATAGTAAGGTATTTTGATTAAAGAAATGTCTGTGCATAGTTCTCAAGATCTCTCCATAAATTTTGTTTCTCAGGAGATTTTTCTTTTAAGTTAAATAAGCTGCGTTCGAAACTATCTATTGATAAGAAGCCATTCTCACCATTTTGCACTCGTGATTGAACAATTTCAAACCACTGCTCCTGTTCAAATTCATTTAATAACTGGGGATAGTTTCTAGCTTTAAAGTTCAGGAATAATTTTGTGAGCCTCCTATCTTCAAAATTTGGTTCAAAGTGTTTTATTTCCTCTTCTGAAAGGCTTTGAATTTGATTGCATATAGCTCTATCATTATTACTAATAAAGCCATCATATAGAGATTGATCAACATCATTACTTGGCTCTCTTTCCCCTTTATCATTATAAATTGATTGGACCTTTTCTTCAATTTTTTTTATGTTGTTTTGAATATAAAGTAAATTTTTTAAACAATTCTCCATATTTAAATTAAACTTCGTAACAAGGGCTGGAGACAACTTAAAACTAGTTGAATTTGGACTACATACAAACATCGGACTTTTATTAAAAACTAGTTCATTTAGCTCTAATTTATTGACCCCTTTTGGGAGGTCTGTTTTTTTAGAAAATGTGAGTGTTTTCAATTCATCAATTTCAAGCTCCATTAGAATTTCAGGATCCTGATTAAGATTAAAGACGATTGCGCGATCTGAATAATCGGGGTGATAACATATTGCAGTTACTAATCGTGTAAAAGATGATTTATAGCCAAAGGGTGAGCTTGTTAAAAGCATTGGATGAAGCAGACGAACTTGTCTGCTAACTTCTTTTTTATCGTTTAAGCTAAGGGCATAATCAAAAAACTTGGGCTGACTTTTTTTAATAATAGCTGCAATCCCAATTGTGGCTCGAACATCAGCCATAGCATCATGCGCATTAGTATGCTCAATGTTATTTGCAGGCGCAAGTGTATCCAGTTTGAAAATTGGCCTATTCTTATCATTTTTAACCCACTTAAGGCTTCCCTCTTCTTTGTGAGCATAACAGAAACGTGCAACATTGAGAATGTCCCATCTTGCGTTACCATTTTGCCAATGCCAAGAATATGGGTCTATGAAATTTCTAAATAGAGTGTGCCTTGTAAATTCATCATCAAATGCTATAGAGTTGTAACCAACAATGCATGTCTCAGGTTTTGAAAATTCTTGATGTATCTTTTTGATAAACTCATGCTCTATTAATCCTTTTTTCTCACATAATTGTGGCGTTATGCCTGTGACTGCACATGCTTCAGGCGCAGGCAAGGAATCATGGGTTGGTTTACAGTAGAACATATGTTCTTCAAGAATATTAAGATTTTCATCAGTTCTAATGCCAGCAAACTGTGCAATTCTTTGAACTTTTGGCGATAATCCAAAAGTTTCATAATCGTACCAATAGAATGTTTTCATAGATTGTTTTTTGGATTAATTATATATGTAACAAATACTTGTAATTAATTGAAAGAGATATTATTTTGACTAAAAAAATGAGGTCCTAGAGGTTTTAAACGATACAAGATTAAATGAAAGCAATTTGATTTAAGACAGGCAATAAAAAACCCAGCACTTAGGCTGGGTTTTCATTAAATAATTCTTAAATTATTTTGGTACTACGTTGGCAGCTTGAGGTCCTTTGGCGCCATCTTCAAGTTCAAATTCAACTTCTTGACCTTCTTCTAGTGATTTGTAACCATCACCTTGGATTGCTCTGAAGTGAACGAACACATCGTCACCACTTTCTTGCTCAATAAAACCAAAACCTTTTTTTGCGTCAAACCATTTAACGCGTCCTGTTGTTGTAGACATTCCGTCTCCTAAAAATAAATAAAACATGGAAAAGACGCAACCAACCCAAATTACTGTGAAACCGACTTACTACGAAGCAACAACACACTATTAAATTAGCTGTATTTTAACCAGCAATGTGATTTTAACCTATATTTTTGCCCTAAATACGCCTATTTGCTTGTAATTAGTAGCAATTAATCTTTTCTTTTTGGCTTACCTCGTGAGAATTTCTTATCTTTATGTCTATTAGGCCTATCTCCACCTTTGCCTCTTGGCTTTCTCTCAAACTTCCTTTCACCACCCCTTCTTGAAGAATTTCTTTTAAAATCATCACTCTTTTGATGAGGAGAGGTCGTATTATTTTTCTCTGATAGCTCTTCAATATTAAGTTTTTTATCAAAAACCCTAGTTTTTTTCAAAATAGCAAGCGTTTCTTTTGTCATTTCATCGGGTAGATCAATTGTGGTAAAGTCTTGAAATATTTGGATCGCTCCAATAAACTCACTACTAATTTCAGCCTCATTAGCTATTGCACCCAAGACGTTACCCGGCTTAATGTTATCTTTATGACCAACAGCTAGCCTATACCTTCGCATTTTAATTGAAGGGTTGTTTTTTAGCGGATCTGCATGAACTGAAATAGAAATTTTAGCCTTACTGCCTTCCTTAAACGAACCTTGGCTTAACTCCTTTTCACTAAGAAGTAATGGTTCTGTACCTTGCGCCATCAATGCTAATGCTGATGCTATTTTAAAAGCATCAACTTCATGCTCTTTTTGGAAACTTAGGATGAGTTCTTCAAAGATTCCCAACTCTTGATTATTAAGAGTATCACTTATTCTTTGTTTAAAATTTGTTACCCTTTGCTCATTAATAATTTTGGCAGAAGGAAGCTGCATTGGTGTGATTGGTTGACGTGTAATTCTTTCAATTGTCTGAAGCATTCTTCTTTCTCTTGGCGCTACAAATAGTATTGCTTTTCCTTCCCTACCTGCTCTACCTGTTCTTCCAATTCTGTGAACATAAGACTCTGGGTCTTGAGGAATATCATAATTCACAACATGAGAAATTCGTTCAACATCTAATCCCCTAGCAGCTACATCGGTGGCAATTAGAATATCAATTTTCCCTTTTTTAAGTTGCTGGATTGTTCGCTCTCTTTGATTTTGAGCAATATCACCATTAATCGCTTCAGATGAAAAACCTCTTGCAGATAATTTTTCTGCCAAATCTACTGTTGCTGTTTTTGTTCTTACAAATATTAAAAGTGCATCAAATGTTTCTACTTCTAAGATTCGAGTCAACGCATCTAGCTTATTAACACCACTAACCAGCCAATATCTTTGACTAATTGTTTGCGCTGTAGCGGTTTTTGTTTTTATCTTAACTATTTTTGGATCGTTTAAGAATTTTTCTGCAACTCTTCTTATTACGTCAGGCATTGTTGCTGAAAAAAGTGCAATTTGACGTTCTTTCGGCAGCTTTTCCATTACCCACTTTACATCATCAATAAAGCCCATTCTTAACATTTCATCAGCCTCGTCAAGCACTAATGCTTTTAGTGAGCCAAGCTTAAGGGTGCCTTTTTTTATATGGTCCATTACTCTTCCAGGAGTTCCTACAACAACATGGACGCCTCTTTTTAATGGCCTTAGCTGAATATCATAAGACTGTCCACCATATATAGGAAGCACATGCAGTCCTTTAAGATGCCTAGCATAGGTTTGAATGGCCTCTGAAACTTGGATTGCTAGCTCCCTTGTCGGGGTTAGCACTAAAAGCTGAACTTGATTAGTACTAATATCAATTCTATCAATTAATGGGAGTGAAAATGCTGCTGTTTTGCCAGTACCAGTTTGAGCCTGTCCAATAACATCGTGACCATTTAGCAAGTAAGGTATACACTGCTCTTGAATTGCTGAAGGCGTTTCATAACCAACTTCATCAAGCACCTTTATTAAGGCCTCGGAAAGACCAAAACTTTTAAAATTTACGCTTGATTCATGTTCAGACATGTGAAGTGGGGGGAGTAAAAAGGTGCGTATTATACCTTAATTTGGAATTTTACATCTATAACCAGTATTTATCACTAGCATGAAGCTCATAAAAATAAATTAAAACCATTTGATTGAGCAGCCCATTGAGGGAGTCTGATGGCTAGGACCATTTCCTGAAATTGCAATCTCTTTCATGGCTTCAAATAACTCTCTTTTTGCTCCATCAACTGACTCTTTTCTTGACTCATTAAGTCTCCCACGATATTGGAGTCCAAGGTTTTTGTTATAACCAAAAAAATCTGGTGTACATACAGCGCCAAATGCTTTTGCCACTTCCTGCGTCTCATCAATTAGATATGGAAAAGGAAAATTTAAATCGGAAGAAATTTTTTTCATATTTTCAAATGAATCTTCTTCATATTCATTAGGGTCATTTGACATTATGCCGACACTATTTATGCCTAATTCAGAAAGCTCTTTTGTGTCAAGAATTATTTGATCAATAATTGATTTGACATAAGGGCAGTGGTTACAGATAAACATTACTAGTAAGCCATTAGATCCTTTAAGACTATTTAGGTCATAAAGCTTCCCATCAACCCCCTTCAGTTCAAATTCAATTGCGGGTAAATTAAAATCACAAATTGGGCTTTCAGTCCTTACCATAATTTTCTCAATATCCTAATGACTATGATTTTAATATAGTTTGGATGATGTGTCCTGCCATCATTAATCCAAAAATATTAGGCATATATGATATTGCTCCATTCACCGCTCTTGGTCTTCCTGGAGGGCACAATTCGTTTTTATCCAAATCTTCATGTGGAAGGGCTTTTATTTGAACCTCTGTGGAATGAATAACTGGAAATTTTAAAGATGCGTGTTTACTTCTGAGTTGTCTTCTTAGCTCTCTAGCAAGACCACAATATTCTGTTTTATCCATTCTAGAGATTGTAACTTTAGTTGGGTCTAGTCTACCCCCAGCTCCCATGCTAGAAATTATTGGTTTGCCTGAGCGATTACAGGCATCAATTAAATTTGTCTTACAGGCAATTGCATCAATACAGTCCGCAACAAAATTTAAATCTTCATTCTTGGCAATTGATTCTGCTTCCTTACTATCAATAAAAAGGTTTTTTTCATTGATTACAGTATCAGGGTTAATATCTCTAAGTCTCTGCGCAAGAACTTTGACTTTTGAGCCACCTAAAGTTGAATGCAGAGCAATTACCTGACGATTAAGATCCGTATTTGAAATAGTATCGTAGTCAATTAAAGTCAACTCTCCAATTCCTGCCCTGCAGAGTGATTCAGCGCATGCTCCTCCAACACCCCCTAATCCAGCAATGACAACATGTGATTCTGCTAATTGAGCTAGGCCTAGTTGGCCAACTAATATTTCAGTACGTGCACAACTTCCTGACATTAATCTATATTAAAAATATTGCGTGTATTTTGGTCACACTGATCAATTACCTCATCAACAGTGAGCTTTTTAATTCTTGCAACCCTCTCAGCTACCTGAATTAATTCATCAGGGTTTTTATGGTCATCAGTTTCAATCACAATAGACTCAATTGGTAAAAACTTCACAATATCATGCAGTTTGTAAGCTTGAGGATTGGTTAATGTATTACCAAAACCAAACGAAAAATTAATTTTCAGTAAATTTTCAGCTTGTTGAATACTGCCTGAATATGCGTGAATTACACCTCGAGATTTAGAGTACGATTTGAGTAAGTCAGTCACATCTTCAGTTGCTTGGACTGAATGAATTATTAAAGGCAGATCAAAGCGAGTTGCCAAAGATATCTGCTCATCAAACATAAATCTCTGCGTATTCTGATCTTTAACTTTAACATAATCAAGGCCACACTCACCAACCGCAACTGGCTTTTCTTCCTCGATACGAACTTCAAGATTGTATAAATCGATCATTTGATGATTTTCAATAAACCAAGGATGAATTCCAAGTGCAAAGTGACTATTATTGTCTGCTGAGCAGCAAGCAATAACGCTATCCCAGTTATCTTTCCCAGTTGATGGAACAATAACCCCAGTTGTAGAGCTAGAAGGGGAGTTAACATTATCAAAATCTAAGTG
The DNA here is from genome assembly GCF_059512545.2 of Candidatus Pseudothioglobus sp. uisw_070. Taxonomy (NCBI): domain Bacteria; kingdom Pseudomonadati; phylum Pseudomonadota; class Gammaproteobacteria; family Pseudothioglobaceae (SeqCode); genus Pseudothioglobus (SeqCode); species Candidatus Pseudothioglobus sp. uisw_070. Next base: position 319,531 of record NZ_CM183456.2, read on the forward strand.
TATATGAGAGTTAAGCATTACTTCCTTTTTAATCTAATGGATAATATAATAATATTTTTTTGTAAACAAAACAAATGAAACTTTTTTCTTATAAATTATCTCAGATTCATCTAGTTTTGCTTATTGCAGGTTTTTTAACATTAACTGGTAATTTTACATTTTTCGAAAAAACATTGCTGGTTTATCCTCTTTTTGAGAACTTGTTTTTTTTAGGGTCTTTATTTTTATTTTTATTTACTTTCTTGGCTGCTTTACTGCTTTTGATTTGCTATAGAAGATCAACCAAGCCAATTTTAATTCTATTACTATTAACTTCATCACTAGTTAGTTACAGTACAAATAATTATGGCATTGTATTTGACCATAACATGATAACCAATACATTTGAAACTGACACTAGTGAATTTCTTGACTTGGTAAATTATAAATCAATTTTATATTTTCTAGTGTTGGGGCTTCTACCTTCCTTTATTGTATTAAAAGTTGAGTTAAAAAAATTAAAGTTAAATGCACAATTTCTTCAGAGGCTTAAATATTTCATAGTTTTGGTAGTTGTTTTTGTAGTGGTTGTCTTGTCATTTTCAAAGCACTACACATCTTTTGCAAGAGAAAATCGTGATTTAAGACTCTATATCAATCCTACATATTACTTATATTCTGCAGCTAAGTTTATTGATTCAAAGATGGTGACTTCTTCAACTCCTTTTAAGGTGATTGGTCTCGATGCACAAATTAATAAGAAATCTGACAAAAGGCGTTTGGTGATTTTTGTCATAGGAGAGACTGTGAGAAGGGATCATATGTCAATTAATGGTTATAGCCTTCAAACTAATCCTTATTTGGAAAAAGAGGATATCATCTCATTCAAGAATTTGACTTCGTGTGGAACAGATACTGCTTGGTCTGTTCCATGTATGTTTTCTTTACTAGGTCGTGATAAATACTCTCATGAAAAGGGAAAAAATATGAGTAATATTCTCGATCTAATAAGCCATGCAGGTGCCAGTGTTATTTGGTATGAAAACAACTCCAGTTCAAAGAGTGTCGCAGATCGAATTACTTTTGAAGACTATCGAACATCAGGGCAAAATTCTATATGCAATCCTGAGTGCAGAGATGAAGGGATGCTGGTTAATTTACAAAGCTATATTGACGATCAAAATGATAAAGATATTTTGATTATTCTGCACACTATGGGGAGTCATGGTCCAGCATATTACAAGAGGTACCCAGAGGAATTTGAAGTATTTGTTCCTGTATGTAAAACAAGCCAGTTAAACGAGTGTAATGATCAAGAAATAAGTAATGCCTACGACAATACAATTCTTTATGCAGATTATTTTCTTTCAAAAGTTATAGGGCTTTTAAAGAGAAATTCACAAGAGTCAGATACAGCAATGTTTTATGTTAGTGATCACGGCGAGTCTTTAGGAGAAAACGGTCTTTATTTGCATGGAATGCCATATTTTATGGCCCCAGATGAGCAGATTGATGTTCCAGCATTGATGTGGCTTAATGATTCTATGTCTAAGGTTTTTGATGTTGAGTCAATAAAGAATAAAGAAGACCTTCCTCTTTCCCATGATAATTTGTTTCACACTTTATTGGGATTAATGGACGTTGAAACTAAGCTTTATGATAAGAGTCTTGATTTAATGGCAAAATAGTCTGGAAATTTTTTATCATTTTATGTATGGATATTTCATGTTTTTGCCATATGAAAACTTACATCAAGAATAAAAAGTGATTATAATAGTCCGATTATTCTGATCCGACATATAGAAGCAAGTTATGAAAACATTTAGTGCGAAAGCTGAAGAAGTAAAAAGAGAGTGGTTTTTAGTAGATGCAGATGGCAAGACTCTTGGGCGTCTAGCAACTGAAGTTGCATCTCGTCTTCGTGGTAAGCATAAGCCTGAATTTACGCCTCATGTGGATACAGGTGATTATATTGTTATCGTTAATGCGGCTAAAATAACCGTGACTGGAAATAAATTTAATGACAAAATGTATCATCATCATACTGGATATGTTGGTAATCTGAAATCAGTTCCATTTAAAGATCTTCTTGCTAAAAAGCCTGAGGAAGTTATTCAAAAAGCTGTTAAAGGAATGTTGCCAAAAGGCCCATTAGGCAGAGAAATGTTTAGAAAAATGAAGGTTTTTGCTGGTAGTGAACATACCCATCAATCTCAACAACCACAAGTATTGGATATTTAAGGCATATTATTATGGCAGATAAAGAAGTTTTTTACGCAACTGGAAGAAGAAAGACATCAGTTGCCCGTGTTTACATGACTAAAGGTAAGGGTGTTTTTACAGTTAATAAAAAGCCTATGGCTGAATATTTCGGTAGAGAGACATCTTCAATGATTATCAACCAACCGCTAGATGTGGTTGAAATGCATAACAAGTTTGATTTTACTATCATGGTTAAAGGTGGTGGTGATACAGGTCAAGCTGGTGCTATTAGACTTGGAGTTACTAGAGCCTTGATGGCTTATGATGAAGCGACTCGTCCTGGATTACGAAGTGCTGGACTAGTGACTCGTGATGCACGTGTAGTTGAGCGTAAGAAGGTTGGTAGGAAGAAGGCGCGTAAGAGTGAGCAGTACTCAAAACGTTAATCTTGCGAATAAAATCTACTTCAAAAAAAACCCGCTAATCGCGGGTTTTTTTTATATCTAAATTTCTATTGACTTAGTTTGTATAGTCGTAACGACCCAGTTGGTTGAATTGGATAACTGATTTAATTGAATCAATATATTCAATGCCAGGAAATGCATAATTACCTAGACCTTCTGCTAGAACGATTCCTTTAATGGGCTGCATATCATTGCGCTGTTTTTCTCTTATCTGTCGAAGCTCTTCATAGGCATAGCTTCGATTAATATTAAGTACATAGTAATCTATGCACTCTTCTAAGGAATTAAAGCTCGCAACCTCATGCGTTGCGCTCAGATCTCTTTCTTTAGGAATTATTCCACAACCTTCAGAAAAACACCAGATTCCAAAATAATTATTAAAATCCTTGGCAAATCTTGATCTTCCCCAATTTGACTCATTTGCCGCTTGAGCAAGAACAAGGGAAGGGGGGAGGATATCAATAACTTTTAATAACTCTTCTTGGGTAGCTGGATGTTTGACCCGATACCTTGATGCTAATTTTTCAAGTTCATTGACGCTTAATTCATTATTTAATATAGAATCTCTAAGCTCAATTATCTCAGCATTTTTTTGATGAATTGCTGGAAGAAGGTAATTAAAAAAAACTTCTTTTCTTACAATAGTGTTTTCAATGGAATCAAAACTAGGTTTAAACGATGAAAGTGATGCTGAAGAGACAAGAGTACTTACTGAAAATAGCGTAACTAAAAGACAGAGGTTTTTTAGAATTTTTTTGATATTTCTATATTTATTGACCATTAATTAATCAATTCACAGTTGAAATTTAAAGTTATTATCCAGTAAAAACAAAGTTTTATCTTTCTAATTTTAAAAATAATAACTAGTCTTTAATATCCTAATAGATCTTCAAATTATATGACTGTGCTAGAAGTTAAATTGGAGCTCACAAAGCTTCTTGTAGAGCTTTGAGCTGGATAATAAATCTTGATGACTCCCTTCAGCAATTAATCGACCCTTATCGATCAGTAAAATACGATCTGCATGCATAATTGTTGCAAGTCTATGAGCAATTATCAATGTAGTTCTGCCCTCCATTAAGACTTTTAAAGCGTCCTGCACTTTTTGTTCACTATCTGCATCTAGGGCGCTGGTGGCTTCATCTAGAAGAAGAATCGATGGGTCTTTGAGAATTGCTCTCGCTATAGCAATACGTTGACGCTGGCCCCCTGATAAGCGAACACCTTGCTCACCAAGATAGCTATCAAAGCCATCAGGAAGCTGCTCTATAAACTCTAACGCATAGGCTTCTTTTGCAGCATCCTTTATTTGGTTTATATTTGCAGCTGGGTTGCCATATCCAATATTATGCGTGACATCAGCTGAGAACAATGTTGGTTGTTGCGGCACTACTCCAATACTAGAACGAAGAGTCTTAGGATCCAGATCAACTAGGTTAATATCACTAACATCAATACTGCCTTTAGAGGGATCATAAAATCTTTGTAGTAGCTCAAAAATAGTTGTCTTTCCTGCACCTGAGAGGCCAACAATTGCTACTGTTTCACCTTCCTTAACTTTAAACGTAAGTTCTTCAAGGGCTGACTGTTCTGGTCTTGATGGGTAGCTAAAGTGAACATTGTTAAAGCTTAGAGAGAGGGCGCCATTATCTAATTTTCTAGGCGCAGCTGGGGCAAAAATCTGTGATTTTTCTGCGAGTAATTCAAGCAGTCGTTCTGTTGCACCAGCTGCTCTTTGCAGCTGTCCATAAATTTCTGAAATAACAGCTACGGACCTTGCAACCATGATTGCATAAAAAACAAACGCAGCTAGTTCGCCGGCTGTGATTTGTCCATTTGCAACATCTTTAGCGCCAGCCCATATCATAGAGCCTAGTCCTGTAAAAACTAGAATCATTGCCGCTGCAATTAGAAGGGAGCTCTGCATTATTCGCTTTTTTGCAACTGCAAAAGCTTTTTCAACTTCCTCGCTGAATGCTTGAGATTCTTCAGGCTCACGAGTAAAGCTTTGGACAACTTTAATGTTTTGTACTATTTCTCCAGCATAGGTTCCAATATCTGCGACAGTGTCTTGGCTCTTTCTTGAAAGCGATCTTAAGCGTCGACCATATATTGCCATAGGGAGAAGGATAATGGGGACACTAACAAGAACAATAATAGCAAGTTTTAAATTGGTAATAATCATCATTGTGAGTCCACCAAAAAATAGAAGGACGCTACTCAGGGCCATTGATATTGAGAAACCAAAAATAGATTGAAGCAAAGTGGTATCAGTTGTTAATCGCGCATTTATTTCTCCGCTTCGGTTTACTTCAAAATAATGAGGGTGTAGAGTAAGTAAGTGATTAAATACTGCTAGGCGAACATCATTACTGACTCTTTCGCCAATCCATGAGACGAAGTAAAAGCGTATAAAGGTTGCTATTACCATGGTGATTAAAACTACTGCAATGAGTAGCATTGCCTTATTATCAAGCGTATAAATCCCCTCATCTATAAATAATTTAATGCCTTGTCCAAATAATAAAAATGCCAATGAGCTAAAAATGAGCGCAATAATAGCAATTAAGGCAATTTTTTTATAGGGTCTTAAAAAGGGCGCTAATCGAAGCAGGAGACGTAAGTCTTGCTTCTGAATATTTTCAGTACTAGAAATTTTTCTGTTAATTAGGCTCATTTTTTAGGCACGCCTTAAGGGTTTTATTTGAATTGGGTTACTCTTCGCTAGGCTTTCTTAAAAGGAGCTCATTAACAGCCTCCCTGGGAGTGGTCCTACCTTCGGTTACTGCAAGAACTTGTTCGCAAATTGGCATTTCGATTTGATGATTATTTGCAATCATAATTACCAGATCTAAAGCTTTAAACCCTTCAACTGTAGCATTGATATTTTTTAGAGCTTTATCGGTAGGTATATTATTAGCCAGTTCTTTACCAAAACGACGATTTCTAGATAAATCATCCGAGCAGGTGAGAACTAAATCACCCATTCCAGAGAGTCCTTGGAAAGTAACCTTATCTGCTCCAAGAGCTACGCCTAGGCGCGTCATTTCTGCCAAGCCTCTTGTAATCAGAGCGGCTTGTGTATTTGCACCAAAACCAAGTCCATTTGCAATTCCGGCAGCAATTGCTAGAATATTTTTTACAGAGCCACCAACTTGAACACCAACTATATCAGAATTTGTATAAGCCCGTAAATTGCTAGTTTGTATTGTTTCAGCCCAAAAATCTCTTGTTATTTTATCTTGAGAGGCAACAACTATGGCTGCAGGTTTTTTTTCAACAATTTCTGCAGCAAAAGTTGGCCCAGATATTGCGCAGGGATGATGACTAGGAAATTTTTGACTAAACGATTCGTGAAGGAGTTGTCCATTGTCTGGATCAAACCCTTTTGTTACCCAAGCAATCGGTTTACTTTTTACATGAGGGCTGAGGTTTTTAAGTACGCTATTAAATGATGAGCTTGGGGTTGCAATAAGAACGGCTTGCGATTCCTCGATAACCTCAAAGCTATTGCCTATGCAGATGTTAGAGTTAAACGGGACGGATAGTGCTTCATGCTGATTACCTAGTCCCTTAGTGTTTGCTTTATCTTTTGTAATTAGAAAAATTTTTTCAAATTCTTTACTAAGAGCAATTGCAAGAGCACTTCCCCATGCACCAGCTCCAATAATCGCTAAAGATTTTTTCATACTAGTTATTTTTGAATTGGTAATTCAGCTTTTTGCCAAGCATTAAAGCCGCCTTTTAGGCTAGATACATTTTGAAATTCATTTTTAGAGAGAAAGCCTGAAATTTGATCAGATCGAGTGCCACTTTTACAATAGACAAGTATATTTTTTGATTTATCAAGTGAGTCTATTTTATTTTTAACTTGGCTCATAGGGATATTAATATCATTATTAATAAATCCAGAAGAGCGTTCTTTTTCTTCACGCACATCTAGAATGATCAGCTCATCATCATCCATCAAAGAAACTGCAGCATGGGTATCAACTACTGCATATTTTTTAAACGTGTCTCCATAGATGTTTACTATAAGAAGAATAATAAGAGCAAGTAAGGTTCCAGTGAGTAAAAGCTCACCTTGTAAAAATTGAATTAATTCCATGATTATTGATTGTCCTGTAAAAAAGTATTAAGCATTTGATGTCCATGTTCTGTGAGAATAGATTCAGGATGAAATTGGACACCTTCAATTGGGTAAGAGTTATGACGAACACCCATTATTTCTTCAATATCTCCAGACTCTGTATTGGTCCAAGCGGTTACCTCAAAGCAATCTGGTAAGGTCGTCTTTTCGGCTACTAGTGAGTGGTAACGAGTTGCATTAAGAGGATTTTTAAGGCCTTTAAAAACGCTCTTAGAGGTGTGATGAATAGGTGAAACTTTACCATGCATAATCTTCTGGGCGCCAATAATATTTCCACCAAATGATTGAACAATTGCCTGAAAGCCTAAACATACGCCTAGTATAGGAAACTTTCCAGCAAACTTTTTTATTAGTTCTAAAGAAATTCCAGCCTCATTTGGAGTGCATGGGCCTGGCGATATTACGATGTAGTTAGGGTTTAAACTCTCAATCTCATTAATAGAGATTTCATCATTTCTATAGACGACAACTTCTTGACCAAGTTCACCAAAATACTGAACCAAGTTATAAGTAAATGAATCGTAGTTGTCGATCATTAGTAACATAAAAAAACCTAATTTAAAGCCGATTAAACGATGCTTATTTTACAGATAAAAATGATACAAAGTTGAGGCACTGAAAGTAGCAGCTAGTCTCCCTAAAGCCACAATCTCTTAGTCGGTCAATGTGAGTTTTTTTAGTTTCAGTAATCATCACGTTTTCAATCGCTTGTCGTTTGTTTGCAATTTCAAGCTCGCTATAGCCATTTTCCCTTTTAAAATCTAAGTGAAGCTTTGTAATATGATCTTGTGTTTCAGGATCCTCAAAGTGTATCTTTTCACTAATTATTAATACGCCTCCAGGGTTTAGGCCATCATATATTTTTTTTAAGAGCGCAGCTCTTGCTCCAACATCAATAAACTGAAGCGTTAAGTTCAAAACAACAATAGAAGCATCATTGATCTCGGTGTCAGTAATGTCTGAACAAAGCACCTGCAAGTTATCAATTTTATTAGATAAGTTTGCTTGACATTTTTTTACCATTTCAGCTGAGTTATCAATAGCAATAAATTTGTTATTTTTATTTTTATTATTTAGTGCTAGCGCAAGTGATATTGCTCCTGTCGACGAGCCAAGATCATAATAGTTAGTATTATCTTGCCCATACATTCTGGCGACAAGGCCAACCATTTGAATCATAGAGTCATATCCAGGAACAGATCTTCTAACCATATCATCAAATACCTTAACCACATCTGCATCGAAACGAAAATCAGCTATATCAACAATACTGTTAAACAATTTATCACGCATAAAGTGACTCCAAAAAAATTTCAGAAACGAGTAATTTGGTTTTCCCAATTTTAAAAGTTGAACGCCTGGCCCATGATTTATTGAAACTTCCAACTTCAAGATGACCACGTTTAATCTCAGGATCATTAAATAAAATTTCTCCCAATGGCTTGGCTCCAATTTTTAGAATTTCACTTGTATCTGCTGTCAACGGGATTAATGAGCGTGCAATAACAACGGGTCTTTGAGATCCAATAAGCTCAACTTCTCTTACAATAAAAGTCTGATTATTACTAGCTGCGAGAAGCTTTAATTCGCAATCATAGGGATTATCTTGCTCTTGAGAGAGGACATTAACTTTGAAATCTTCATATTTATCTCTAAGTTTAGCAGTTAAAGATTGGCCATCCAGTAGCCAGTTGCAGACGTGCTCAGGAACCCCTTCTTGAGGATTAAAAATTCGCCATTGAAACTTATCTGGATTGAACATAGGTTAGGTATTTTACAAGAGTCTTTAATTTTAATGAGTTCTAGAAGACATTAGGCATCGAAATAGTGAGTTTTCTCTTCATCAATCCAGCGCGTCATTAGAGCATTTTGACTAGTATGCTCTGCTTCTAGCATTTTTGATGAGTAGTATCCCACCTGCTTGAGTAGGTAAGAATCTCTAACAATATCTGCAATTTTCATTGATGCAATACCCGTTTGCTGTGTCCCTAAAATTTCACCCGGACCACGCAGCTCTAAATCTTTTTGAGCAATCAAAAATCCATCATTACTCTGACGAAGAATATCAAGCCTTTCTTTGGCTGTTTGGCTAAGGGGTGATTGATACAGTAAAACACAAGCACTTTTTTCAGAGCCTCTTCCAACCCGGCCCCTTAGTTGATGAAGTTGAGCCAGTCCAAGGCGCTCTGCATTCTCAACAATCATAAGGCTTGCATTAGGGACATTGACACCAACCTCAATTACAGTTGTAGCAACGAGAAGGTTGGTTTCTCCTTTAGAAAAGTCTGACATAATAATTTCTTTTTCTGACTTTGTTAAGCGCCCATGAATCATTACAACTTTTAGATCTCTAAGGTTATCTGTGAGATATGTATATGTTTTTTCAGCGGACTCCGCTCGAAGAGCTTCTGACTCTTCAATTAAAGTACACACCCAATAAATTTGGCGACCTTCCTTTGAAATTTGTTTAATTTTGGTAATTAATTCATCCCTTCGAGCGTTACTTAGTGCAACAGTTTCAATTGTTTGGCGACCTGGAGGTAACTCATCAATAATTGAAGTATCTAAGTCAGCATAAGCGCTCATCGTTAATGATCTGGGGATTGGCGTAGCGGTCATGACTAATTGATGAGGTGTTAAGATGGCTTTCTTAGAAAGTGATAGTCTCTGATGAACTCCAAACTTGTGCTGCTCATCAATGATCACTAATGCTAAATCCTCAAAGTAAACATTTTCTTGAAATAATGCATGAGTTCCAATAATAACTTTTGCTTTTCCATTTTCTATAAGACTTAAGTTATCTTTTCTTTCTTGAGTATTTTGAGAGCCTGAGAGAAAAGCAATTTGAATACCAAGTGGGGTGAGGTAGTTACTAAAATTTTGAAGATGCTGTCGAGCTAGAATTTCAGTTGGCGCCATTACGGCAGTTTGGAAATTATTTTCAGCTGCTTGAAGAAGTGCAAACACTGCTACGATTGTTTTTCCAGAACCTACATCACCCTGAAGTAATCTATGCATTGGCTCAGAGGTTGATAGATCCTCATTAATTTGGCTAATGCATCGAGATTGAGCGGAAGTGAGATCAAACTCCAGTGAGCTAAGAAGTTTATTGCTCAATGCATTTTTAATAGAAATTTTTTTTGATTCTTTACTTTTTCTTGCTTCTTTAATTTTCAGAAGACTGAGTTGGTGGGCTGCCAGCTCTTCAATAATTAATCTCTGCTGAGAAATGTGAGTAAAGGCTTCAATTTTTGATAAATCTTCATTTTTATTAGGGTGATGAAGCAAGAATAAAGAGTCTTTTAAGCTTGGCATCGTACTTTGTGTTATCTTTTCAAAATAATCATCAATTACGCTCGCTTTTAAGACGTCTAAAGCATTATTTACCCATTGTTTCATCTTATTTTGACTAACGCCGGCGCAAAGAGGATAAACCGGAGTTAAGGTTGACTCAAGGAGTGGCTTTTGATCTTGCGAAATAATTCGATATTCAGGATGGTGCATTTCAAGACCTTGGCGGCCGATTTTTATTTCACCAAAGCACTGTATAGTCTCACCACGAATAAGTGCTTGCTTTTGGTAGTGCGTAAAATGAAAAAATCGTAATAGAACTCTTTGGTTTTGATTGTCCGATAAGTAACAAAGAAGCTGTCTCTGCCTTGCAGGAATGACTTCAATTCTATCAATCGTTACTTCAATTAGGATTTCATCTTCAACACTTGCTCTGGAAAGCGATGTTATAGTTGTTTTGTCTTGATAACGACTTGGTAAGTGAAACAGTAAGTGTTCAAGCGTATGAATCCCTAGTTGGTTTAACCTATCTGAAGTCTTCTGTCCTAATCCACTAATCGAAATAATTGGATCAGAGAGTGAAGGCATAAAATTAGAAACTGTAGGAGTCTGAGTCAGTTACCATCACGCCATCCATTTCAACGCTCACACCTTTTGGGAGTTCGTTTACACCAATAGCTGCTCTGGCTGGATATGGCTCTGTAAAGTAGGTAGCCATAATTTCATTTAATGTAGCAAAATTACTTAGGTCTGTTAAGAAAATGTTAAGTTTAACGATATCGCTTAAGCTGCCTTTTGATTCTTGACACATGACTAATAAATTCTTAAACACTTGGTGAATTTGCTCTTCAATGCCGCCTTCCACTACTTCCATTGTTTCAGGAACCAAAGGAATTTGCCCTGAAAGATAGATCGTAGTTCCGCCTGTAACAGCAACCGCTTGTGAGTATGTTCCTACTGCAGCAGGGGCCTTAATGGTGGAAATAATATGTTTTTTCATGATGATAGATTTAAGTAATAAATATGTTTTATTATATTCTGGATCGTCATTTTTTTGGAGAACTCTTTAATAGTTAATGTGTTGCACCATTAACGTCATACTTGAGACTCCAAATGATTAATCCAGCAAAAATGGATAAAATGAAGGCAAAAAATAATGATGAATTGTAGTTATTATATTGATCAAATAACCAGCCGGCAAGAGAAGGCGACACTAAGCCCGCTGCTCCCCATGCGGTAAAAATTCTTCCATAGGCCCAAGCTGAGTAATCAGATCCAAATACGTGATTAACTAAGGTTGGATAAATTGCAATTAAGGCGCCATAAAGAGAAGCAATAAGAGTCAAAAATATTAACATTAGATTAATACTTGTAAATGTTGAAAGGCTTAATAGGGCGAGAGAGCTTATAGTCAAAATTACTAAAATAGGGCGCTTGCAACCAAATCGATCTGCAAGCCAGCCAGCATATATACCTGCAATTCCACTTCCAAGAGCCATTAGGGAAATAGCAGTTATTGCAATTTCAGATGACCCTCCTGATGCTTTAATAATTGGCACTGCATGACCTATTGTCATAAGGCCAGCAAAAACACCAAGGAAAAAGGCCAGCCATAGCTTAATAATTTTTCCTTTAACGCTTTGATTTTTGCCAATGGATTTTGTTTTTGCAGATAAGTCTTTTTTTGCTAATCGAAAAAGAATTAAACTAATAATAATAACAATGGATAGTATTGAAACGCCAATCATGTAGCCAGCTTTAAAGTCAAAATAACTAAAAAGTAGTGGGTAAAGCATCGAGAAAATAACAGCACCAAACGCATAGGATGCTGACACAGCGCCAAGCACCAAGCCGAGCTTTTGGCTTGAGGTTACAGAGGAGGCTGCATACAGTGAAAATCCATATCCTAGCCCACTTGCAAACCCAAAGCAAAAGCCATAGCCAACTATCCATCCAATCCAACTACCTGTATTTGATATAAGGACGCCAATTAAGGGCAATATTGCTATTAAAACGATGATCAAAGATGGAGACAGTTTACGATATAGGGTGGATCCAAAAAATACAGCAACTGTTACGCTGATTAACCCAGTTGAATAGATAAGACTTGATGCCATCCTGCCTGCATTGATTTGCAGTTCAATGCCTTCAATTAAAGTACTAAATGCATGAATAGTGCCCATACAAAAAGTAATTAAAAGGCACGAAATGATAACTAAGGATTGTTTATTCTTATCTAAAGGGGTACGTTTTTCCATTAATGAGACTATACATTAAGAATCATCAATATGATAAAAATTAAAAGCTTTAGTGAGGGGTTATGCCTCGGATCTTTTCAGAGCGACGGCGAAGCCATTCAAGTGTGGAAAGTAATACAATCGAGAAAATCACAAGAAGAGTGGCAGCAGCTAGAATCGTTGGACTTATCTCATTGCGAATTCCAGACCACATCTGTCTTGGCAGGGTGTATTGATCAGGGCCACCAACAAAGAGAACAATAACGACCTCATCAAATGAGGTAATAAATGCAAATAGTCCGCCTGCTATAACCCCTGGTGCTATTAGTGGCGCTTGAACTTTGAAAAAATTTCTTAGCGGTGTTCCGCCTAAACTTGAAGCAGCGCGCAGTAAGTTACTATCAAATCCAGAGAGTGAAGCAGAGACTGTTATGACAACAAATGGTATCCCTAAAATAGTATGGGCAATAATAAGGCCTGGTAAGGTTGCAACAAGGTTGACTTTAGCAAAAAAGAAAAACATTCCAGCAGCAGTAATGATAAGCGGGACAATCATTGGAGAAATCATAAGCGCCATTATTAAACGGTTAAACGGCATATGTCTATTAGACAAACCAAGTGCTGCTAATGTGCCTAAGACACTTGCAAAGAAAGTGGCAAAAATTGCAATGATAGCGCTATTTTTAAAGCCAATCATCCATCTATCTGTGCACACTGTTGTTCCTGAATTTTCAGAACAAATACCAAACATTTCTTTGTACCAGCGAGTTCCATAGCCATCAAAGTTAAAAGACCAAGTCTCAAAGCTAAAGAATTTCATTTCAGGGCTAAATTGCAAGAAAACAGAATTAGTAAATGATAGTGGGATAACAACAATCAGCGGGGCAACTAAGAAAAATAATACAAGCCCACAAAATATCCTATAAGTATAGTGCCATAGTTTCTCTCGAGGTGTTGTGTAAGTAGGAAATTTCATGACTATCCCATTTTTAAGTTATCAAGGCCAATAAGTCTGTCATATGCCCAATATAGAACCAAAACTGCAGCTAGAAGAATTGCTCCCATAGCAGCAGCAAGACCCCAATTTAATGTTCTCTGCATTTCACGCGCAACAAAGTTACCGATCATTATTCCATCTTTTCCGCCAACCAATTCTGGCGTGATGTAGTAGCCAATGGCAACAATAAATACTAATATGCATCCAGCGCCAATACCTGGAACTGATTGAGGCATATAAACACGAATAAATGCTCGCGTAGGAGTGGCACCCAGATTTTGAGCTGCCTTCATGTAGCTTGGAGGTATTCCCTTCATGACGCTATAGATTGGCAAAATCATAAATGGCAGAAGTACCTGCGTCATTACAATAATGGTTCCAGTAAAGTTGTACATCATAGGAAGTCGATCTTCATCACTAAAACAAAGGTCAATATTGGTAGCACCAAAAAATGGCAGGTTCACCATTCCTTCAAAGCAAGGCAGAATGTACATTAAGGTGTCATTAACAACACCATTTTGCTGAAGCATAATCATCCAAGCAACAATTCTTACTAGGAGCGACGTCCAAAATGGCATCAATACGCATATCATTAATAGATTTGAGGTTTTCATTGGAAGTGTTGCTAGTAAATAAGCAACTGGATAGGCAAGCAGTAAACAGAAAATAGTCACCATCAGGCTTACTTGGAGAGTTCTAATCCAAATTGTGTTATAAATTTTTAAATACTCTGCCTTCTGAATGATATTTTTATTGGCGTCATACTTTAAGTCAACAGCATTCAGATAATAGCCCATCGTGTAGGGATCTTTCATTGCCCCTAATGACTGCCAGAATTCAACCTTAGCCCAGCGCTTATCTCTTTTAATCATCTTTTCTTTGTAGGGCGCTTCCCACTTAAAAGGTTTAACTTCTTCCTTTGATTTTTTATCAACCTTTAGAGCTTCTTTAACTGTTTTATTTATTAAACTTTTCCATCCAGAGAACTCATAAGTCATTCGAGTGCCAGATCTACCGAGTAAATTCTTACCAATAACTTTTCCTTCACCATCTTTAACTTTGATTGTGACTCTAATATCGTTTACAACTGCGGCAAACATTTCTTCACTAGGGAGTTGGGATTTATCTTCCCATAATTCGTACTGAGCAAATGTCTGTGGAAATACATTATTAATTTGGATGTCATCAATACTTCTTGATAGAAGCGAGCCTATAGGCGTTACAAACATTAATAATAAGAATAATAGTGGGGGTAGAATTAACAGAAAAGAGCGAATTTTTGTTCTACGCAAAGATTTGCGTAAGCTTACTTTAAGTGGTACACCATCATTTGTTAGAAGTGGTTCTTGAGAATTTGTTATCGAAGTATCACTCATAAAATATTCATTAAATCTATAACTTGTTTGTTAGTTTTTAAAAAATAAAAACAGGTCGTTATAAGAACCGACCTGTTTTATTAAACGAGGTTAAATAAATAAGCTCGTTTTAGGTTAGCTACTTATTGAGCCATCCAAGCTGCATAACGATCATTTATTGCTTGACCACTATCTGCCCAGAAATCAGGATTGGCCATAATGCCACCTGCCATATGCTCATCAGTATTAGGCATATGCTCCATGATTGCTACACCAGTATTGAACCATGGCTCACCCGCTTGCATAATATCAAGACCAGATGTGCGCATAGGACCATAGTTGATCCATTTAGCTTGATCTGCTTGCGCCTGAGAGCTAGAAGCATGAACTAAGAAGTGCATAGCTGCAGCACGGTTTGGAGCACCTTTAAGAAGAACTAACCATTCCTCTTCAAGTACTTGTCCATCCCATACAGTAACATAGTCAGCGCCGTCATTAAGAACAGCACCACCGATACGGCCGTTATACGCTAGTGACATAGAAACCTCACCAGAATTAACTAGATCAAGTGGTTTAGCACCTGAAGACCAAAATACTACGTGATCTTTGATTGTGTCAAGTTTAGCAAAAGCACGATCTTGTCCTGCTTGAGTGCCTAATACATCATAGATATCATCAATAGCAACACCGTCAGCATACAATGCCATCTCTGTTATTGCAGAAGCCCAAGTGTGAATACCACGCTTTCCTGGGAATTTTTCTACGTCAAAGAAGTCTTGTATAGTTGATGGTTGTTCACCTGAGAAGGTGTCAGCCTTGTGGAAAGGTACGTACGACCACCAAATTTGCGGAACTACGCAATCATTTGGAACAGGCACCATAGTATCATCATCCATTGCAACGCCAGTTGGTGAAGGTAGGAACATGCTGCGATCTAGCTCTTCGAAAAGACCCTCATCACAACCAATACGAGCATCCGATGCAAGTACGTCTACGATATCCCACTGAACACTGCCAGATTCAACTTGAGCACGAACCTCACCCAATCCACCATTGTAACTAATCATATTTACATCTCCACTTGAGTAAGTGTCAACGTAAGCTTTTTGTTGTGAAGCTGAGTAGCCACCACCCCAAGAAACAAAAGTTACTTCTGCTTGGACTGCACCAGCCAACATCGCTGTTGAAATAGCACCGGCAACCAGAGTTTTTGTTATTACATTTTTCATATATTTCTCCTAAAGTTAAGTCTAAGCTCTAACCATCTAAAGCAAGACAATCTTCCGACATCCAACCAATATCAACTTGTTTACCTTTTTTGAGGTCAACATTATCGATTGAATTAGGAATTTTGACGATAAAATCGTCGTGTCCACACACACTAAAGCGTGTGCGAATATGGTCGCCATGATAGATAAGTTCTTCTACCTTGGCTGAATATGTGTTTGGCGTTTTTCCTTTCTTTGGTGCAACCATAATGCGCTCTGGTCTTAATGATAATGTGGCGCGATCACCAACCTTGCCAACATTAACCTTGGTGGCAACAACGATATCTCCAGAGTCTGTTTTTACTGTGGCTATATTACCTTTAATGGCCTCGACAGTTCCCATAAGGCGATTATTTTCACCAATGAAGTTTGCAACGAATGAGTTTTCAGGCTTTTCATAAAGATCTTCTGGTGAAGAGCACTGAAGAACCACACCATCATTAAAAACTGCAATTCGGTTCGACATTGTTAGCGCTTCAGTTTGGTCATGCGTTACGTAGACCACTGTTAATCCAAGGCTTTCATGAAGGTGTTTGATTTCATACTGCATTTGCTCTCTTAAGTTTTTATCAAGTGCACCTAAGGGTTCATCCATTAAAACTAAATCAGGGTCAAAAACAAGTGATCTTGCTACAGCAACGCGCTGCTGCTGACCACCCGATAATTGCATTGGGCGTCTTTGGCCAAATTCACCGAGCTGAACCATATCCAGAGCACGGTTAACTTTGGCTTCTCTTTCAGCTTTGCCAAATTTGCGAACTTCAAGAGGGAATGATAAATTTTCAGCAACCGTCATGTGCGGGAAGAGGGCATAGTTTTGAAATACCATACCAATGCCTCGTTTGTGAGGAGGTACATTGTTAATTGGCTTTCCTTTTAAATAGATTGTGCCATTAGTTGTTGGCTCAAATCCTGCTAGCATCATTAGGCAGGTCGTTTTTCCAGAGCCAGATGGCCCAAGCATTGTGACAAACTCGCCTGGCGCAACGTCTAAATTGAAGTCTTTAACAACAAGTATTTCACCATCATAACTTTTTTGCACATTTTCAAACTTTACTAGCGGTTCTTTATTACTCATAGATAAACACTTTTTTTAAACAAAAATAAACACCAAAAGGCGGTTTTTAACCGTCTGTTTTAGTTACTAAATAATTACATTATATTAAACTTTTAGGTTTTATACAAACTGCCTATTGAAGGCTTTGTATAAAGCTTAAATTGAGCTTAATTCAATAAAATTTTATATAACAAAACGAAATATACCATACATAATTAAGTGAGTGTTTCTAATATTGTTACAAATTACATTATGAATTCTACTTATTCAGTTATATTAAAGTGTCAAAAGAGGTCTAATTAAATGTATTAATAAGTTTGATTGCAGCCATACAAAAAAGGCAGCTTAAGCTGCCTTTTTTTTATTAAGAAAACTATACTAGTCTTCTACTTTTTCGCCCATAAGAGCAGTCATAATAAGAACAGTTATACCACCAGTGGTGATTGCTGAACTAAAAATACTTCCCATAAGCTTTCCAAATGTACCGCCTATATTACTTGCTAGAGCTCCTGCAAACTGAGGGACTAGTAAAACACCTAGACCCATACCAAAAGATACAGCTAATATAAGCATATTACGACGATTCATATTTACTGTTGAAAGGATCTTGATTCCTGCTACCGCAACAGTTCCGAACATTACGATTGTAGCGCCACCTAAAACAGAAGCTGGCAGCGCTCTAAGGATTGATCCTACATGAGGGAATAGGCCCATAATAACAAGAATTATTCCAATCCAAACTCCTACATGCCTACTTGCAATACCAGTTAACTGAATTACGCCATTGTTTTGGCTAAACGTTGTATTAGGGAACGTATTAAAAGCAGCAGCAATTGCTGAATTAACGCCATCACCAAGAACACCGTTTTTGATTCGAGTTAAGTAACCTTCGCCCTTGATCTCTTGTTTTGATATCATGCAGTTAGCAGTAATATCGCCAGAAGATTCTATTGTGGTAATTATGTAAATTAACGCAATAGGTATAAAGGCAATAATATCAAAATCAAAGCCATACTTAAAAGGTATAGGTATGCTTATAACTTGTTGAACTGCGAACAATGAGCTGAAACTAATCTTACCCAAAACTGCTGCTACAACAAATCCTATAACTAGTCCAATAACGATCGATGATAAACGTATCCACTGATTGTTAGAGCGATTCAATATAATGATTGAAATCATCACTATGAATCCGAGAGCTATATTAGTTAAAGAACCCCAAAACTGTGGCTTATTATCTAGCAACCACTGTCCACCACCAAGATCCGTTAAACCAACCTTAATAAGGCTAATGCCAATAATAGTAATTACAGTACCCGTTACAATCGGAGTGATCAGTTTTCTTAGTTGTGGTAAAAACTGACTTAAGCCAATCTCTATAAATGCTCCTAAGAAACACACACCCATTATCATGGCAAGAATTTCATCTGGCCCGCCGCCTTGAGCTTTCGCAAGAAAGCCAGCCGCAAGAACAGAGCTAAGAAACGCAAAACTTGTTCCTTGAACGCAGATCATTCCAGCACCAATATTCATTGGTTTTTTTGCTTGAATAATTGTTCCAACACCTGAAACCATAAGTGCCATACTTATAAGATAAGGTATCTGTTCACCTAGTCCAAGTGCGCCACCAATGATTAAGGTTGGGGTTATTACGCCTACAAAGCTTGCGAGCACGTGTTGCAGTGCTGCAAAGAATTTTTCAGCGGTTGGCGGATTCGCTTCTAGCTCGTAAATTAATTCTGAATCTTGAGTCTCTCTATCGCTCATATCCATTCTCCTTTTATTGATTAATACTATTTATATTTATCCTACTTTATGAAGTCATATTAAAGATATTTTAATTGTCAACAACAATTCTTAACAAATAGCATATTACCATTAAATAATATTTTTTATAGTTAAATTTGATCTACAAAAAAAGAATCTTCTTAAAATAACTAAGTATGAAGAAATTTTTTTAAGATCAAACATTTGGAGGACAGAATTGAAGCCTTGTTAAAATGGCTCATTTAAATGGTTGCCTATATTTTGAAGAGCATTAAAAAATTAATTTATGAATAATCAAAATAAAATACATATTGTAGTAACATTTGTATTAAAGGAAATTACACCTTTTGATTAAATATTATTTGAGCTTAATCAAAAAAAATATGCTCAATTTTTAGTAGCTAGTTTTAATTTAGAGAATGGTAATATAATGAATCTAAGGGATTTAGTAAGGCAGTTACTTCTAAGCTCGGGAAAGTCTATTACTGGGGCTACAGATGTAAAAGATCTTGAGCGTTTTATTAAAAAATTTCGACCTAAATCAGTAGGAAAAAAACTCATTCGTATTGGTGGTAATGGAGATGGAGGGTATTTATTACCTGATGATCTTTCTCATATTAGTGCATGCTTCTCTCCAGGAGTTGATGTTACGTCTACATTTGAAGAAGAGCTGGCTGAGAAATATAGTATAAAGTCATTTATGGCTGATTTTTCTGTTGATAAACCACCCGTTGCAAATAAATTATTTCATTTTGATAAAAAATTCTTAGGTAATAAAAATGATGAAAAGTTTATAAGGCTTGAGGATTGGGTTAAGAGCAATACCAATGATAATTCAGATCTTATTTTGCAAATGGACATTGAGGGGGCAGAATATGAGGTAATTATTGATACACCTCGAGAAGTATTCAAAAAATTTCGAATCATGGCGATAGAATTTCACTCACTTGATATGATTTTTAACAAAAATGCTTTTAAGATGGTTGAGGCAGTATTTGATAAGCTTAGTAGTGACTTTACTGTGGTCCATATTCACCCAAATAACTCACGTCCAATTATTAATAAAAACTCAATTGATATTCCAGAGTTACTTGAATTTACTTTCTTGCGAAATGATCGGGTTGAGTTAAATGACGAAAAATTACAGTTTCCACATGCATTAGATGAAAAGTGTGCGCCTCATCGCCCACCTAGGCATTTACCAAAATGTTGGTGGAGTTAGTCTTGTTAAATTCTAAATAATGGTGGAGTAAAATTATTTAAACGCCTTAAGTTGGCTTCGTTCCCAAGCAATTTTTTTACACATCTTTATTCCTAACGTAACCCTTAAATGGAATTAACCAGCAATACTTTTTAACGTCAGCAATAATTTTATAACACAGCCTAGAGAATACATACTTTAAGCTTCTATTCTTGATTGCTTTATTTCTAGCACCCATCAAATTTGATTCAAATACGTTTAAATTTTGCCTGATTATTGTTGGAATGACACTAAAAATATCAACGTTTGCATGTCTTTTATATCTTACCCAATCATCAGCAATAAACCATGCTCTAGAGTTTGCATCAATCAATTTTTTGGCCGTTTTTCGGTTAATAATATAGCCCGAACTATCCCAAGATTGAACGACTTGCACAACTTTATAGTCAGCATTCAAATTTATTAAATTTTTATTTAAGTATGAAATTACTGGGGTTAATAAATATACTTGGGGTTTATTTCTATCAATTATTTTTGTAATTAGATTGATGACACGATTAAATTCATCAATAATAAAATCAGCATCATCTTCCAAAATAATTGCAATATCATTTTCAGAGTCTAAAAACTTTTCATAACAAAGCATGTGATTTAATGTACTTGCTAACTCTCCTCGAGTTAGATCTCTTCCCAAAGCATCTATCGCTCTTTTTGAATCGTGATTATTCGCAATTGCTGTAGGTGTTAACTCAATATCGTCATTAATAGACATAAATTGAAATTGAAATGGCGTTTTTCCTAGGAGTTTAGTCAGCACTTTTCTTCTTTCGAAATTTTTGTCTGGGTTCATGATATATATAATAATTTTCATTCTAGTGCCTTAGGCATGTTACAAGTGTGGGAAGATTCCCTTGTATGTCTTTTCAATAGATAAAATGTTGTCAATTGAATCTTGCTTGTTTTTTCTCCAATTTGACACTTCATCAGCGACAAATAGGCCATTAATTTCCTGGTCTATATTGGTTACTTTGAATCCTGCATAATTAGCCACATTCACTAGGGTGCTACTGGAGAAATCGGTCACGTGAGCTATATGAAAGTATCTCCTTAGATCGTTTTTGTAATCCCCCTTGGCTACACCATTAATTCCTGGGACCGCAATAAAAAGATAGTCACCAGTATTCATTAATAATCTTATCTCTTTAAGAGTTTTAAGTGGATTAAATACGTGCTCTAGCATATGAGATAGGATAAATAGTTTAGGTCCATCGGGGATTGATGAAGGGTACATGCCAACTTCAACATCTAGTTTTAAGTTGCCCTGTGCAAATTTAATTGCTTCAACATCTAGGTCACAACCCTGCACTGATTTTGCAGCTGTTTTTAGTGCGTCAATAGTTCCACCTGAACTGCAGCCTACTTCAATGATAGATAAGTCAGCTAGTTTTTCTGAAAGTCCGTTATTAAGAAAATAATCTAGGTATTTTTTTGCCTTATCACTTTGCTCTTTAATAACATCCTCATAGTCTACTGTTTCACTTTTAAGGTAAAGCGGGCGGTAGTGATAACTATAGAACTCCTCATGAAACTCTCTTGAGACTGATGGGTAAGTTTGGATTAGGCCACATTCATTACAGAACTGTTTTTTAAGGTCAAATCCATAGCGATCGCCTTCACTAATAAGGCTGAAATTATTGCTTTTACAGAGGCTACAACCATCACTCACTAGGCCGAACTTTTTATAAAGAGCCATAATCTTATTGATTGCTTTACGCCGGCTACGCAGAGTGCGATTGACCCTAGCAAAGGCTGGTCCAAATCTAAAATGTTTCAATACTTTATCAGACTTTAAAATCATTATTTCTAATGGATATATAGCGCCTTTGTGATTTAGTTAATATGAATAGCTGCCTCAAAGCAAGTTTTAGTTGGAAGAGTAATCTCTTTAAAATAAAGTAGGCGCCGCCCCTGTAATTATCAGGGTTACTAACTGTAGATTTTGAAACTTTTTGTGAATAGGTGTTGGAAATGCCATATTCCTTACATTGGTCTAGCTGAATTATAGGGGACGGCTCAACTTGATATGCTTTTAGGGTATAGCAGGAAGTTATATGAGCATCGGCTAGTCCAATGCCACTATTTTTTTCGAGTTGAATAAGTTTATTCGCCCCTGATGGCCACAATATATAGCCAGCTGCGCCCGTTCTGTCTTGGTAAAGCCTCCGTAATTTTGAACTGCATTCAATCTTCATATATGACTTTGAGACAAATTTTTTTCTACCTCTATTTTCTAGGTTAATCAGGTCTGTACTTTTAATTTTATTAAGGCTGCCTAACAGCTCTGGAAGAAATATCGACAATATCGCGTCATCTTCTAGTATGAGTGCGGGCATTCGACTTTTGATTACCCTATTCCAGGCTGACCTATGAGAGTAGTAGCAAGCAACCTCAGTTTTTCTTAGAGGCCTTTGCCAGTCAAAATAATGTTTTTTATAAGTAGCCTCGCTTA
Organism: Candidatus Pseudothioglobus sp. uisw_070; assembly: GCF_059512545.2. Lineage (NCBI taxonomy): Bacteria > Pseudomonadati > Pseudomonadota > Gammaproteobacteria > Pseudothioglobaceae (SeqCode) > Pseudothioglobus (SeqCode) > Candidatus Pseudothioglobus sp. uisw_070. Next base: position 342,008 of record NZ_CM183456.2, read on the forward strand.
TATCCTCAACAGATGTAGCATCCAGAATTGTATATTCTAGTCCTAGTTTGGTAAGCTGGTCTTTTTGAAGCTTACGACGCTCAACGGCATCAGGTAGATTAATAACAAATATTTGCATCTACCACCAGCCCGTTTTGCTTCTTCTGTGTCTATCCCTAAGCCGCTTGAATACGGTGTCATGCTCCTGTAATCGAAGGAATATTTCAAGTAGTATCGTACCAGCAATATTTATTTTTGCCACCTTATCGATCCTCCATCTCATATTTCTAAGGGTATCGTCTGTTCCAACTTTAAAGACAGATATCCCATCAAAAAGAGAAATTCTCTCTTCATTATCTAATCTGTTCATTTTTCCTTTATCATCGATGAAACTATGTGCATTCGTGATAAAGCGTTCAGACTCTTGCATCTTGACCGTATTGAGAAGACAGGAGCAGGCAACAGAGAGGCTCTTGATAGAGTCGTCATCTGAAAAATCAGCAAAGGTGTCGGCTGCAGATATAAGCCAGCGCGTGTTTAAGTGTTTTAATAAGTAGTCTTTTTCTTCTTTCCAGAGATTCTCAAAGATAGCAAAGTGTTTTTTTGACTCAAAATCCCGCCTAATAAGTACAATAATTTTTGCATGCGTATAGCAAAGCTCGCTTTGATGTATAAATTCATCTCTTAGTGCAACAAAATGTTCTTCTAAATTATTGGAGCTGCCATGAGTGTATTGAATTTCATCACCATCGATGATTATTTGCTTCTGTCTGGAAAAGTCAGATGATATTTTCTCTGAGAGTTCTATTGCCCCAGAACGTCTTTTATGCCTACTTAATGAGAGCCATCTTTCAAATCTAGTTTTGTCTCTACGACTCATTTTTTTTCAACCTTTTGCTTTTCCAAGTCTGTCGAATCATCACGCTTAAATAATACTTAATAATTGCAACAAGAGTGAATAGGTTTGCTCTAAAAAAGCCCCTCCAAAAGAAAGGAAAAGTAATTATTGTGCGCAACAGCCATGATGCTAAAGTATTAATCATAATTAGTAGATGTAAGGCAAACCTATTAAGACCTCGAGTATGTTCATGAATAAAAACATGACTAGATGTAACTACTTCTGATTTCGTAATAGCAGTGGTTTTAGGATTTCTTCTAGATGATCCACCATGTGAATGTTTGAGTTCAACATTTCGGAGTAGGGCAATTTTTTTTCCATTTTTTGTTACCCTAAGACATAGATCAGGATCTTCTGAGTACATCCAAAATATATTTTCACTCCATTTTCCGATTTTCTTGAAAAAATCTTTTTGTATTAAAATTACTGAGCCCGCAACCCATTCTGGATACCAAATATTTTTATGGTCTGGAAACTTATTAGTTATCTGACGTGACAAGGCTAATTTATAGAGTGCACGAAGCCAACTTATTGTCAGCCATGGGCTAAGGAACGCGACCTCTCTTTCTCTTTTACCATTTGGACCGAGTGTTCTACATGAAGTTATTCCTACATCAGGGTTGGCCACTGCAAAACTGAACATATCATCTATTGCAGGGCTGCTAGTAAGAATTACATCTGGATTTAAGAATAGTAAAAACTTGCCATTAGCATTATCAGCTCCAAGATTACAGCCACTAGAAAAACCATAATTACCCTTATTGGCAATAAGCTTTATTTCATGAAATTGCAGCTGAAAGGTATTAAATTTTCCATCTTGAGAGTCATTATCTACAACTATAATTTCATAACTTATGTTTGGTTTGTATGTATTAAATGACTCAATACATTTAGCTAGAACCTTCCAGCACTTGTAGTTGACAATAATTATTGATACATCTATTCTATTCAACTGAATCTTCCTTAAATAATCACTGGTAGTATTTATACAAAAACCATAAGCCCACTTATTGGCAAAGTAAACTAACTTATATATTTTATGGAGTAGGTAAATTAATCATGATCTAATTAATTTTTGATTGCTTGAAACTCCCAAATCAAGTGGGATTTTTTAATAAAGTAAATAGTATAAAAAATATTTTTCAGGGCTTTTAAAAGCCACCTATCATTTCTAGTTTCTTGAGTTAATTTTATCCACTTAACCTTTCTAACAATTTTAAATTTCCCTTGAAAGCCATACATACGGGCTTTGTACTTTGGACTGGTGAAGTAAGTGTGAGTCTTTTTGGTTATAAAATTAACATGGGTTGGGTCTACAAAGGCCTCGTTTCTTGGGTATCCAGGGGTAATCGCATAGAATATTCCGCCAGGCTTTAATACCCTATAAATTTCATTCATTACATGGATAAATGGAAATACACCGGTATTGTCAATAGTGGCTGTTCTTGGTATGTGCTCTAAAAAATCGAATGCTGATACTGATTCAAAACTTGAATCAGGAAAGGGGAGTGCATCAAATATTACGTTACATTTATGATAATTGAAATCATTTGTTTCTAAATCAATTATGTCTACTCCATAAAGTTTGGAGGCATCAAAAGGGTTTCTGGGATTTGAGTTACACCCAATATCTAAATGACTTGTTTGCTGCATAATTTATTCAACCATTCCTATAATTCTATCGTCCTGAAATTTTTCCCACCATTCTTTATTATTTAGATACCATTTGACTGTTTTTAAAATGCCAGAATTAAAGTTTTCATCAGGACTCCATCCCAATGTCTTAAATATTTTGGAGGCATCAATTGCATATTTTAAATCGTGTCCTGGCCTATCATTAACAAAAGTAATTAGATTTTCATATTTATCTATACTTTTAATTTTACTTGGCTGAACTTCGTCTAATATTTGACAGACAGTCTTTATAACATCGATATTCTCCAATGCATTATGACCACCAATATTGTAAGTTTCTCCCGGACTTCCTGAAAGCGCTACTAGAAGAATTGCTCTAGCATGGTCATCAACATAAAGCCAATCTCTTATTTGTCTTCCATCCCCATATATTGGGATAGGCTTTCCTTCCAGTGCATTCAAAATAGTAAGTGGTATGAGCTTTTCAGGAAATTGAAAAGGTCCATAATTATTAGAGCAGTTGGTAATCAGTGTAGGGAGTTTAAAGGTTCGATGCCATGCACGAACCAGATGATCTGAGCTGGCTTTAGATGCTGAATAAGGGGAGCTAGGTGCATAAGATGTTTTTTCAGTAAAGAGTTCATCTGATTGATTTAAATCACCATAAACTTCATCAGTAGATACATGGTGAAAACGAAAGTTATCTTTTTTAATGCCATTTTTTAATCTAGACCAGTAATTTCTAGCTTCTTCAAGCAAAATGTAGGTCCCAAAAATATTAGTTTGAATAAACTCATCTGGCGCATCAATTGATTTATCAACATGAGTCGAAGCTGCAAGATGGATAACTATATCAGGATGATATTTTTCAAATATTTTTTTTATTTCTTCAATTTTACAAATATCTGTTTGTTCGAATGAGTATCTTTCATTTCCTTCTATATCTGATAAAGATTCTAAGTTTCCTGCATAGGTTAATTTGTCGACATTAATAACATGGTGATTAGTATTATTAATAATATGACGGATTAAGGCTGATCCAATAAAACCTGCACCACCAGTTATTAAAAACTTCTTCATTTTGAATTTATACCTTGTAGTAAAGTTTTAGATATTTTATCAATATCTTCAGAACTCAAGCCTAAGTGAAGTGGTAAAGACAGTATATTTTTAGAAAAATATTCAGATTTTGGTAACTTTGATTCAGAATAGAAAGTTTCATAGTCAGTATTTTGACGATAGTGGACACCTGGAAAGATCTTGTTAGCAGACAAATAATCTATCAGTTCTTCTCTACAATCAACTACTACTTGAAAGATATGTCTTGATGTTTGGCCTGACTCATGCTCAATACAATTAACTTTGCCTTTTAAGTTATCTATGTAACGACTTGCCAAATCTCTTCTATATTGATTATCCTCATCTAAATACTTTAGCCCAACTATTCCAAGAGCTGCCATTATTGAGTTTCCATGGTATTTGTAGCCTACTTGATCGACGCTATAGTCCCATTTATATGATCCTTCACTACTCCTACTAAAAGTATCTTTGTTAATGCCAAGCCAGGCAAGCTCCCTTGCTTTCTTGTCATCTTCCGCGTTATTAAAACAAATCATGCCGCCATCAGCAGTTGGCAAGTTTTTGACAGCTTGAAAAGAGAAAACACTTACATCAACATCAAAACCAACATGTTGCCCATTAATCTTACTACCAGCCATATGGGCGGCATCTAGAATGACTTTTATATTATTATTTTTGCCAATTTGTATAATTTCAATTAGATTTTTAGTATTACCACCTATACCAACGAAGATAATTGCCTTAGTATTTTTATTGATTTTATCTTTGACAGATTGTGGGTCTAGATTAAGAGAATCATCAATATCCGCAAAACAAGGCTTTAGGTTTTCATAGAGAATTGAATGATTGGTAGAAACAAAAGTAAATGGTGAAGTTATAACTTCATTACCGTCATGCCAATTATATTTCTCTTTTAATATTTTAACTGCAAGATGCAAGCCAACTGTAGCGGAGTTTAAGAAATGAGCATGATTTAAGCTAGTATAAGTTTTCCACCGATCTTCAAACTCAATAGTTTTATAGCCCATACCTGTCCAGCCAATGTCTAAACATTCTTTTATTTCAGACAAGCATTCTTCAACTCGGTATTTTGGCTTTAAAACTTGAATATTTTTCATATAATATTTTTTAATTAAAAATTTTTTCTGTCATATTTAACGAAGGTAATTGGCGGTCTTTTTCTGAAATTTGTAATATTTCATTAGGCATACCCCAATTAATATTCAGCTGCTCATCATCAAAAGAGATGCCCATTTCATGCTTAGGCGCATAGTAATTATCAACTTTATAAGCAAAGGTTGCGCTATTACTTAATACAATAAAGCCGTGCGCAAAGCCGTGAGGTATAAATAACTGATACTTGTTCTGTGCTGTTAGCTCTACAGATACGTACTTGCCGAAGGTAGGGCTTGATTTACGTATATCAACCGCTACATCCATTATGCTCCCCTCAATCACTCTGACGAGTTTAGCTTGAGTATAAGGCGGTAATTGATAATGTAACCCTCTTAGAACACCTTTAGTAGACTTGGATTCATTGTCCTGTACAAAGTTAACCTTATATTCGATAGCTTCTTCAAGAAGATCTTGTCTAAAGGTTTCTGCAAAGTAGCCTCTACTATCACCGTGCATTGTGGGTTCAATGAGTATTACATCTGCAATTGACTGAGGAATGAACTTCAAATCACTTCCTCTGCACGCTTAAGTATGTATTGACCGTATTGATTCTTAGCTATGGGTTTGGCTAATTCAATGAGTTGTGCTTTATTTATATAGCCTTTTTCAAAGGCAATCTCTTCGATGCAGGCTACTTTTAAGCCTTGTCTCCTCTCAATGATTTCTATAAAGGTTGAGGCCTCTAATAGGCTCTCGTGTGTTCCAGTATCGAGCCAAGCATAGCCTCTACCCATAAGCTCAACACTTAGGCGCTCTTCACTCAGATACATTTGATTAATAGTGGTAATTTCTAACTCGCCTCTATCAGATGGCATAACTTCAACAACTTTTTTAACCACATCATTAGGATAGAAGTAAAGGCCAGTTACTGCGAAGTTACTTTTAGGTTTTTTTGGCTTCTCTTCAATGCTAAGTGCTTTGCCGGTGGCATCAAAATCAACAACCCCATAGCGCTCAGGATCATTCACGTGATAACCAAACACGGTTGCCATGCTTTGATTTTTGGCAGTTGATACAGCATTAGCTAGCAGATCAGTCATACCTTGTCCGTAATAAATGTTGTCTCCTAGGATTAAACAGGCATCATTACCACCAATAAAATCTTTACCCAAGATAAATGCTTGAGCTAATCCTTCAGGAGAGGGTTGTAAAATGTATTCAAACTTCATACCGATGTCAGAGCCATCACCTAGAAGATGTTCAAACCTTGGCAGGTCTTCAGGGGTAGAGATAATAAGCACCTCCTGAATGCCAGCCAGCATTAAAACCGACAATGGGTAATAAATCATCGGCTTATCGTAAATGGGCATTAATTGTTTTGAGATGGTTTTGGTAATAGGGTATAACCTAGTGCCTGAACCCCCAGCCAGAATAATTCCTTTCATTTTTGTTTTTTTGTTTTTATTCATTAGTTGTCCAGTAGTCTTTAATCCATGGAGACGGTTGAATGTGCCGATACCATTTTCCACTCCGTCCTGCAATAGCTTCAGGGGGATTTGGCAAACCATGGAACAGGATAATTTTAGCCCCTAAAGGTATTGAAGGGGCAACGAACCAAGATTTAAACCATGAAGGGCAGCATTTATACTTAAAGCTAGGGACCCACTCATCTGGCCAATATTCTAGTTTACCTAGTTTATTAATTTCGCGTGACAGATAGGCCTGCTCGTGGCGCACCTCATTTTTTATTTGTTCAGAGTTCTTCTCAAAGTAGTTAAGTATGTGCGCGTATTTTCCAATCTCGAACCTAAATACTGAGGAGTTCCCCTCTCTCTTCTTTGGTTTTTTTTTGTCATGTGCAATTAAAAAGTCACCCGGTTGACTAAAGAATGCATCTAATTTTCCGACAATTACGATGTCCAGGTCAAGGAACAGCGTTGACCCAGAAAGACCGCCAAAGTTTTTTTTAAATACAGTGAGCTTCCTCCAGCCGCGCTCGGGTGATCCAGTTGGAAGTCCTAGCTCGGGGAGTTCTTGTATCTCTACTTCGGGTCGAATGCCTTTACTATTTTCAGTGAAGCATACAAATCTGAACTTGGAATTTATATTTCGAGATACCATTGCGTATAGACGGTTTACATATTCTGGAGAGAATTTACTGCCCCATTTCATGCAAATTATATTCATAGGTAGATCAAAATTGAAAGCTATAGTTAATTATAGAGCATAACTAAGTATTAAAAAAAACTTGTAATGTCAGACTGTTTGCTTTATTTTATGTGGTGCCCGGAGCCGGAATCGAACCGGCACGCCCGTTAAAGGCGCAGGATTTTAAGTCCTGTGTGTCTACCAATTTCACCATCCGGGCGAAGAGGGATGAAGAACGAGAAATTATATACTATCGATAATATTTTTTTTATCAATTACTCATTAAGAAAAGCTAAAGAATTATTAAAACCTTTCCTCAAGCCATTTAATAAACTGCTTGGTTGTTTGATCGCGATTAATTTCATTTAAACTTTCATGACGAGTTCTCTCTAAAATCGTGCAGGTGACATCAGAGAGTCTACTGTTTTGAAGTTTTGTTGCTAGTTTTTTCATGTCACTTCCATTTTGAGTGCATGGATCTTCAGCTCCGCCAACAATATGAACTGGAAGCTCTTTAGGTAATTTTTGTATGTTTTTTTTATTGCCTGCATAGAAAATGCCACCCAGCACCTCTCTCCACATAGATATTGATACTTCAAACCCACAATAAGGGTCGTTGACATATAGGTCCACTTCATTTTCATCCCGAGATAGCCAATCAGATTTAGTTCGGTTCGGTTTAAATTTTGAGTTCCAAGCCTCAAATGAAAGTTTCCAGGCAATTAAGCTTGGAAGGTTTTGATTACGAAAAAAACCTTCTATTGCTAATATTATTCTTGAGGCCTTAGGTAATAGCCCTGTTTCAATTCCACTATTCCAGCATGCAAGAGCATTGACTTGATTTGGATACTTTAATGCAAAGTTTAAATTAATGATTGAGCCAAGAGAGTGTCCAAAGCAAATTACTGGCCTATTAGGAAGCCTTTCTTTAATTAGATTTATAATTTCATTTTGATCTTCTAATACTTTATTGAGTCCATCAGATTTAGCAAACACTCCTTGAGGCGCATCATCGGCTATAGTTCGTCCATGACCTCTCATGTCATGAGCAAAAACTGCAAAGCCAGCGGCTGTTAACTCCAATGCAAATCGAAAGTACCTCTTAGAGTGCTCAGCCATTCCGTGAGTTATATGGACCACAGCCCTAGCTTCACCTAAAGGTAAAAGACTATGTAGATTAATTTTTGAGCCTGTTGGGCTTTGATGAATTTCGGTTTGCATAAAATTAATAATTTTATTCTTTAATTACTTACGAATAATATAGTAGCCCATTTAATAAATACGTACAAATAATAAATATTAATGGGGTGATTAAACCTTTAACTCAGAAAGATAAATTATTTATGTAAAATTTATCTTTTATAAGTTCTAATTTCTTGAGGTTTTTTCTATAATGAGTTATGTATTAGCATTACTTTTGGGTTGGGTTGGATTTTCTCTTATTAAGAGATTCATAAGTCAAGGCTCAGTTAGTTCTTCAAAGAAAAAAACTGGGCAAAAAATGCTTGCATGTTCAGTTTGTGAAACTTACATTCCAGAGCAGGATGCTATTATTAAAAATGGTAAAATTTTTTGCTCTAAAGAGCATTCGGAGTAAATAAATGAAGTTTCTATTTGATTTTGGTCCCATAATCCTTTTCTTTGTTGTGTATAAATTCTTCGGACTTTACGCTGCTATCTATGCAATGATTGCGTCAACTTTTGCACAAATGATGTATGCCAGAATAACAACTGGAAAGTTTGTGACCTCTCAGGTCCTTACTTTTATTTTGCTGATAGTTTTTGGCGGAATCAGTATTGCATTAAGAGATCCTGCATTCGTTATGTGGAAAGTGAGTGTGCTATATGTGATATTTGCAGTTGCACTTATCGCCAGTAACTGGATTGGAAGTAAGACGCTGCTCGAAAGAATGATGGGTAAAGAGCTTGATCTTCCTAGAGATATTTGGACTCGCTTAACTTGGTTTTGGGGTTTTGGTTTTGTAGGTATTGCAATTGTTAATGGTTATTTTGTAAATACTGCACTTTTGGCCAGGCAGAAATTTTTAGACAGCGGAATACTAGTTGATCCAAAGATAGATCTGAGTAATTTTGACTGCGCTCAAACGCCTCTAGAAAATCTTTGCTTATCTGCTCAAAGAACTGAAGAAGCCTGGGTAAACTTTAAATTATTTGGAACTCTAGGCCTTACTTTAATCTTAATAGTTATTACTGTGCTGTCAATTAGCAAGCATATTAAAGAAAAGCAGGCAGAGTCCTAATAGAAAATCTACTGTCTTCAGTAATCAAATTCTTTACATTGGAGTAATTCTTGTCAATAATTGGCGCACTCGTTGCATACAAAGGGAAGCCGGCAAAGATTGTTGCCTCAACTACCCATAAGTATGAGGTCAGTTTTTCTGATGGATCTTCACAAAAAGTGAGAGAAAAAGATTTTCGTTATATCCATCCTGACTTCTCCAATGTAACCGACCAATGCAGTGAGGCAGATATGAGTATCCTCAATGATCTTCAAGAAGACTCGTTATCGCTTCAAGAAATAACTGAGTGGATTTTTGATGACTTTACTAGCCAAAATGCTTGGTGCACTTACTTAATGTCTGAAGATGGATTATATTTCTATTGGGCTAAAGATGCTTTAATGCTTCGCCCAATCGAGCAAGTCAAAATAATTCAAAAACAAAGAAATGAAAAAGCTTTAGCAGCAGAAAGCTTGGAAAGGTGTGTTGTTAATTTAAATAATAATATATTTGATAATGATGACATTGTTTGGATCAATGAAATAGAGCAGGTTGCTCTTAATCAATCAAAGCATAGTAAGGTAATGAGGGCTTTATCTATTGAAAATACTCCAGAAAATGCTCACGAACTTCTTGTTAAGCTTAAGTACTGGTCTGAGTTAACGAATCCCTATCCACAGAGACATAAAATATATTCTGATGAAGAAATTAAAATTCAATCAAAAGAACTTTCAAGAAAAGATCTAACTCACCTAACCTGCCTTGCCATAGATAATAGCGATTCTAGTGATGCAGATGACGCTATTAGCATAGATGGAGATAAGCTATGGATTCATATTGCAGATGTTGCAAGTTATGTAGAGATTGACTGCGAGCTTGATATTTTTGCCCAAAAAAGAGCTTCAAATTTATACCTCCCTGATCAAATTCTTCATATGCTGCCCCCAGAGCTATCTTCTGTTTGCTCTTTGGGTGGAAATGAGATTTCACATGCCATCTCAATTGGCTTAAGGCTTGATAGCTCAGAAATAAGTGATATCGAGATACACTTGAGTGAAATAAAAGTTACAAATATGAGTTATGAGTATGCTGATAGAGTCATAAATGAAAATGAAATTTTGTCAAAGTTAAACAATATTGCAATTTCTCATAAGACATTTAGGAATGATAATGGCGCAATCAAATTAAACCTTCCAAGTGTTGATGTTAAGGTTAAAGATGAAAAGGTTTTTATTAGGCCTCAAGAAGATACTAATAGCAGAGAATTAGTGGCTGAAATGATGGTGATTGCTGGGAGAGCTATTTCCCAATTTTCAATTGAAAATAATATTTCAATGCCTTATCTTACTCAAGAGGCTGGAGATTTCAGCAAAGACGTTATTGATAATATACAAAAATTAACTATTGCAAAAGCGTTCGAAGCCTCTAGAGGATTTAAAAGATCTAAGATTACAGTAAAGCCCTCTATGCATTCAGGCTTAGGACTCTCAGCATACACAAGAGCAACGAGTCCAATGAGGCGCTATCTAGATTTATTAGTTCAGCAGCAATTGGTAAGGTTTGTCAGCAAACAACTAACTTTAGATGACAATGCTATTACAGAAAGGATTAAAGCAATGAACTCATCGATGCCTAAAGTAAACAAAGCAATTCGTCAAAGTATTGAGCACTTCAAGTGTTTATACCTTAAGCAAAATAATACTTGGGAAGGGGAGGGCATTGTTGTTAAAGTAAATGGCGAGAAGGCTCTAATAAATATTCCATCTCTTGCGATGATGACTCAAATTAAATTCAAATCAAACGTTACTATTGAAGATAGAGTGAAATTAAAGGTCAGCTCAATTAATCTTTTTGAGCGCTCAGTTAATTTTAAGCCACTCTAGGCTTTCACTTAATTTAATTGCGTTACCTTTATTTTGAGACCAGTCACCAAGGACATAGCGCGTGTAATTTTTCATAGTATGAGTTTTTTGACGATGGGTGTGTCCATGAATTAATTCATAGCCTGGATACTTTGACATTAAGAGGTCAGTAGTCTGCTGGTTTACATCCATAATCTTTGAGGATTTATAGCTCTGAGCTTCAACACTTTTTTTGCGAAGCTGGCCTGTTAACTTGAGGCGAATATTTTTTGGTAAATGCAGAAAAATAAATTGAACGAGTGGATTTCTGAGAACCCTTTTTAATTTTTGATAGTTGATATCATCAGTGCAAAGACTATCTCCATGGATAAGAAGAAACTTCTTTGTATTGTGGTTAAGCTCGTAAGGCTCTTTGATTAACATGCAGCCAGTTTCAGTTTCAAAATTATGTGAGAGCAGAAAATCACGATTCCCAACCATTACAAAGACTTTAGTTTCTTTTGTTAATTCCTTTAACGTGGAAATAATAGCTTTGTAGCTTTTAAGTGAGACGTCATCGCCTAGCCAAGTGTTAAATAAGTCTCCTAAAATAAATAGCTGATCTACTTCAGATGCATAATCCTCACAGAACTTATTAAAAAAATTAACCTTATCACCCTCAACGTTTGTAAGGTGTAAATCAGAGATTATTAATGAAGTTAACATACTTTTATTGGTCAGAATTAATCTGGCCCCATAAAATTAATCTTTAATAGAGGCTTTGATAATCATTACAGCCTCACCAGGGACGTCGGAATGACCGCCTAAATTTATTGTTTCAACTTTTTCAATTTTATCAACAACATCTTTGCCTGCCACGACTTCACCGAAAACACAGTAGCCCCATCCATCTTGTCCAGGAAAATCTAAAAATTGATTGTCATTAACATTAATAAAAAACTGCGAACTGGCTGAATGTGGCGCGGCAGTTCTTGCCATAGCAAGACTATACTTAACGTTCTTTAGGCCATTTTTAGCTTCGTTTTCAATATTAGCTTTCGTGGGTTTTTGCTGCATATCTTCAGTCATGCCTCCGCCTTGCACCATGAAGCCAGGAATAACTCTATGGAAGATGGTTCCATCAAAAAAACCGTCTTCTACATAATCAGTGAAGTTCTTAGCTGAAATTGGCGCTTTATCCGCGTCAACATTGATATGAATTTCACCCATGTTCGTCTCTAAAATAATCATGTTTTGTCTCTGTTTATTTAAAACAGAGAATTATAACTTATTTCATTAACAGTGCTTTCATTAAGAGCAACGTTCAAGTATAATTCCTTCCTTTTTAGCAATCAGATTAGGTTTTGTTATGTACGCAGTCATTAAAACAGGTGGAAAACAATACAGAGTTACAGAAGGTGAGACTCTAAAAATTGAGAAGCTTGAAATAGAGCCTGGAAAGAAGGTTACCTTTGATGAAGTCCTAATGGTGGCTGACGGAGATAAAGTGAAAGTAGGGGCGCCGCATGTTGCTAAAGCAAGCGTTGAAGCGAAAGTAATCTCTCAAGGCAAAGGTAAAAAAGTACACATTTTAAAATTCAGACGTCGTAAGCACTCTATGAAGCAGCAAGGACATCGACAGCTGTTTACTGAAATTCAAATTGATAAAATTAAGGCATAAGGGGTAATCTATGGCACATAAAAAAGCAGGCGGTAGTACTAATAACGGTAGAGATTCAGAGTCTAAAAGACTTGGAGTCAAACGTTTTGGCGGCCAAGTGGTGTTAGCTGGAAATATTCTAGTCCGTCAGAGAGGCACTAAATTTCATCCAGGCACTAACGTTAAAAAAGGTAAAGACGATACTTTGTTTGCAGTTGCTGACGGAAAGGTTCAGTTTGAAAAGAAGGGTAAATTTAATCGTCAATACGTTTCAATCCAGACAGCTTAGTAATTTACTGTTACTTATTTTAAAAAGCGCCTTCTGGCGCTTTTTTATTATTAATCTCATTTATAATTAGTATTTATATGAAATATTCAATCGTTTTTCCAGGCCAAGGCTCTCAATCTCTAGGCATGCTGTCTGATCTTCGAAGTAATTTCTCAGTTGTCAATGAGATTTTTCAAGAAGCAAGTGACGCAATCAATTTAGATCTATGGAAGATTGTTAATGAAGATCAAGAGCTATTAAACCTTACTGAGAACACTCAGCCAGTAATGCTGGCAGCCGGCTATGCGACCTATAAAGTTTTAGCAGGCGAAGTTAATTTAACGCCTATCTCTATTGCTGGGCACAGCCTAGGTGAATATACGGCTCTTGTAGCCTCTGGTTCTTTAAGTTTTTTTGAGGCAGCTCAATTAGTCAGAAAAAGGGCTGAACTCATGCAATTGGCAGTGCCAAGCGGCTCAGGTTCTATGGCCGCTATACTAGGACTTGATGATACAAGAGTGATTGAGATATGTCTTAAAGTGAGCGATAAAGGCGTTGTTGAAGCTGTGAACTTTAATTCACCAGGACAAGTTGTCATTGCTGGTGAAAAAGACGCAGTAGCCCATGCATGCGAGTTAATGAAAGAGGCTGGAGCAAAAAGGGCACTGGTTCTCCCGGTAAGCGTTCCATCACACTGCTCACTTATGAAAGACGCCGCAATGGAATATAAGTACTCAGTTGATAGTATTAATTTTCAAATGGGGAGTGAGAAAGTCCTCCATAATGTTGATGCGGATTATTCAAGTAATATTGATGAGATAAAATCAAAATTAGTTGAACAGCTTTATAAGCCAGTTCTTTGGACATCAACAGTTCAAAAAATGAAAGAGTCAGGCGTAGAAAAGCTAATTGAAGCTGGCCCTGGGAAAGTATTGGCTGGGCTGACAAGGCGCATTGATAAGTCTCTTTCTGGTTCAGCTATAATAGACACAACTTCATTAAGATCTACAATTGAGGAGATATCAAATGCTTAACGAAAAATTAGTCCTTGTAACGGGCGCAAGTAGGGGCATAGGCCAAGCAATAGCTTTAACTTTAGGTAAATCTGGTGCTACAGTTATTGGAACGGCAACGAGTGAAGAGGGTGCCAATAAGATATCTAAAATATTTACTGAAAACAATATCCTTGGTAAAGGCATGATGCTTAATGTAACCGATAATGAGCAAATTTCTGAGCTTTTAAAGAGTATTACCGCAGAATACGGATCTGTAGATATTTTAGTTAATAATGCTGGAATTACGAGAGACAATATCTTAGTTCGAATGAAGGAGGATGAGTGGGATGATATTATTAATACCAACCTTTCTTCTGTCTATAAGATGTCAAAGGCTGTGCTGCGAGGTATGATTAAAAAAAGGTCTGGGCGAATTATCTCTATTACTTCAGTTGTCGGTGCTATGGGTAACGCAGGCCAGTCAAACTATGCTGCTGCAAAGGCTGGGATTATGGGCTTTACTAAATCTTTGGCGAGAGAAGTTGGCGTTAGAGGCATTACCGTTAATGCAATAGCCCCTGGTTTTATTCAAACAGATATGACCGACAAGCTTCCTGAAGACCAAAAAGTAGCTCTAGCCTCTCAGATTCCCATGGCCAGATTGGGAACAGTTGACGAAATAGCACAGTCTGTATTGTTTCTTGCTGGTGAGGGCGGCTCGTATATCACAGCCCAAACATTGCATGTTAACGGCGGCATGTATACAGTTTAATAAATTCAAAGAAAGTTTTTCTTATAAGTTAAAAAATTATCTTCGTAATTTAAAAAATGTATGAAGTATCTGACTACAATCATGTTGTAAGATGCCTCCAGTAATATTTATTTGATGTTTAAAACAATTTAAGTTTCTTAAATCTGTGGATGATCCACATACTCCTGTTTTGGGGTCATGAGCTCCATAGACAATACGCTCAATTCTAGCATGTACCATCGCTCCAAAACACATTGCACATGGCTCTAATGTTACATACAGTGAGGTGTTAGTTAGTCGATAGTTTGCTAGTTTTTTTCCTGCAATCCTTAACAATTGAATTTCAGCGTGAGCCGTGGGGTCATTTGTTGATATCGGTTGGTTGTGGGCTTTTGCAACAAGAAGCTCGTCTTTAACTAAGACTGCTCCTACCGGAACCTCACCATGCTCTTCAGCTTTTTTGGCTTGTTCGAGTGCAAGAGCCATCCATTTTTCATCTTCATTCATAGGTCGATTTTAACAAAGAGTTAATTGCCTTATAGCCAGTTTCCTGCTGAGGCTAGCTTGAAGGCAATAGCAAACATAATTAATGCTATTAGGCCGTCCAAAATTCTCCAAGACGATGGGCGCCACATTATTGGCTCTAATAGCTTCGCGCCATAAGCAAGGCTGAAGAAAAAAACAAAGCTAGATAAGCAGGCGCCTAGAGCAAATGCAATTCTATAATATCCAAAAAACTGTTGAGATATAGATCCAATAAGAACCATGGTGTCAAGATATACATGTGGGTTTGCAAAAGTTAATATTGCAGCAATTGATAAAGTCGGTATTAGTCCTTCTGATTTTGACGATTCAATTTCAACCATTATGTCAGCTTTAAAAACTGCCTTTAATCTGAGAATTCCATAACCAGTCAACCAAAGAGCAGAAAATCCAAAGAGGAAATTCGATATCTGGTTAATGATATTATTTAGGAAAAATGATACCCCAGCTACCCCAATACTAATGAGTAATGCATCAGCAAGCGCACAAAACAAAGCCACATAAAAAACATGCTGTCCAAGAATGCCCTGCCTTAAAACAAAAGAATTTTGGGCTCCTATAGCAACAATTAAAGAGAGTCCAAGAAAAAAACCTGTTAAAAAAGCTGTCAACATAATGGCTAATTAGTTTTGATAGAATTAAGACTTGGCTTTGTAAAAAGATTCAAAATGCATTTCTCTGTCATTTTTTAGCATTCCAGCAGTTTCGTCCATAAATTTATTTCTGTCTATTCTTGATATGAATAACCATATACAAATACTATCCTTACTGTGATAAATCGCTTTTAATTCATCATCAATATCACATATTTCCTGAGGAATTTCTATTTTGATACAAATCATAATTTTATATAAGTAATTGATTTTAATATACTTTTAAGGTTATTCCCACTCAATTGTGGCAGGTGGTTTTCCTGAAATGTCATATACAACCCTAGAGACTCTAGAAATTTCATTTATAATTCGATTGGAGACGTGGTCTAAGAAATCGTAAGGAAGTCTTGCCCAGCGTGCGGTCATAAAGTCAATTGTCTCAACAGCGCGAAGTGCTATGACATAATCGTATCTTCTTTCATCACCAGTAACGCCTACTGATTTAACTGGAAGGAAAACTGCAAAAGCCTGATCAACTTTATCGTATAAATCATGATTATTAAGCTCCTCCATGAAAATATAGTCAGCTTGCCTTAAGATATCAGCGTACTCTTTTTTTACATGGCCAAGAATTCTAACGCCAAGACCAGGGCCTGGAAATGGGTGGCGGTAGAGCATTTTTTTTGCAAGCCCAAGTCTTACTCCAATCTCTCTCACTTCATCTTTAAATAACTCTTTTAGTGGCTCAACCAATTCAAACTTCATATCATCTGGTAATCCGCCAACATTATGATGAGATTTAATAACTTTCGCCTTCCCTGAAGCTGCACCTGCCGATTCAATTACATCAGGATAAATGGTGCCTTGCGCTAAGAATTTAATGTCTTTTAATTTCTGTGATTCGTGATTGAATATTTCAATAAAGGCTCTTCCTATAATTTTTCTTTTTAATTCCGGGTCACTTTCATCACAGAGTTGATCATAGAAATATTCTTGTGCATCAGCCCTAATAACCTTGACACCAAGATTTTGAGAGAAAGTTTTCATGACTTCATTACCCTCATTGAGCCTTAACAAGCCATTATCGACAAACACACAAGTCAACTGGTCACCGATAGCCATATCGAGAAGCATCGCAACAACTGAAGAATCGACTCCTCCAGAAAGTCCTAGTAGAACCTTTTTGTTTCCAACTTGAGATTTTATTTTTTTCAACAAATCATCAATAATGTTATCTGTTGTCCATTTTTTTTCGCATTGACAAATCGTTGTAATAAACCTTTCTAGAATTTGAGTTCCTTGCTTTGTATGGGTTACCTCAGGGTGAAATTGAAGTCCGAAGTAGCTTTTGTTGTTGTTTGCAAAGCCAGCAATAGGACAATTTTCAGTTGATGCAATTAACTCGAAACTTTCTGGTAATTTTGTAACTTCTATTCCATGACTCATCCAAACATCTAGAAGGCCATGACCTTCAGAATTAATTTCATCCTCAATATCAACTAAAAGTTTAGAATGATTTCTGGCGCGAATCTTTGCAAAACCAAATTCTGCTTTTTTAGCGCTTCTGGCCTCACCTCCAAGCTGGACTGCCATAGTCTGCATGCCATAACAGATTCCCAGAATTGGTATATTTAAGTCAAATACAATATTAGGGGCTCTGGCTGAATCAATTTTGCTGACTGTATCGGGGCCGCCCGAGAGAATAATACCATTCGGGTTAAATTTTTCAATAAAATGGGGGTTGACATCGTACGGAACTAATTCGCAATAAACGCCAATTTCTCTCACTCGTCTTGCAATGAGTTGAGTATATTGTGATCCAAAATCAAGTATTAAGATTTTATTATGATGAATGTTTGGCATAAAATGTGTATTTGAAAAAACCAACTAAATAATTAGTTATATTTTAATGAAAATAAGAGATCGCTACATTGCTAAAACACTTTTAACCTACACAATAATTGTTCTTGTGGTTTGGATTAGTATCTACAGTTTTTTTAACTTTTTAGCAGAGCTAAATAGTGTGGGAAAGGCCGAGTATTCAATCCTGTCAGCTTTTACTTATATTGTTCTTAAGTTGCCTGAGGTTGCATACAGGCAGGCGTCACCAATAATATTGTTGGGCTGTATTTTAGGTATGGGGCATTTAGCAACAACGGGGCAGCTTCTTATTTTCCGGGTATCCGGAGCTTCTATATTAAAAATTACATTAATGACTTTAAAAAATTCTCTAATTTTTGTCCTTTTTTTCATCTTTATAGGAGAGTTTTTAGCTCCAACTTCAAGTAGTTTTGCTGAAAGTAGTCGGTCTAATGCTTTGGGAAATTCTGGTGCGTCTATCAGCCAAAAGGGTTTTTGGATTAGGGACGGCGATAACTTTATTAATGTTAAAAAAAATATCGATGGCACATTGTTTAGTGGAATTACAGTAATTGAGGTTAACTCGTCGAATAAGATTGAGAGAGTTATTAAGTCCGAAAATGCTCTATTTGATGGCAATTCTTTAGATATGAGTGACAGTGAGATTTTTTCTATTGATGGCTCAAGTTTTTTTGATGGTATTTCTTTAAAAGATCGTAATTCTTATAATAAAACAGTTTCATTTGATCAGGATTTGTTAGAGAGTTTAGAGAAAGAGCCTGAAGACCTTTCAACATGGACCCTTCTTAAGCAGATTCGATTTTTGTCTGATAATAAATTACGCTCAGGGGTTTTCGAGGTGGAGCTGTACAAGCGTTTAATTCAACCTGTTACTCTTATTGCTATGATCTTGCTTGCAATGTTATTCATCTTTGGATCTACAAGGGATGTAACCTTGGGTCGAAAAATATTTTTTGGGGTTACGCTTGGCCTATCATTTGAAATGCTGTCAAGAATTGCGAGCGCAATGGCATTGAGCTTTGACCTTAATCCTCTTATGAGCTCTATATTTCCCTCTATAATTGTAATGGTTGTCTCATTAGTATTTTTAATTCAAAAATCCATGAGCTAATTATATGACTCAGGCCGACTCAAAAATCGCAAAGCAAAAACTGAAAATACCAAATAGATTTGATGTTATTCTTCTTAATGATGACTATACTTCTATGGAGTTTGTAGTAGATGTGTTGAGGCGATTCTTTCAAAAAGAGTTTTTAGCTGCTGAGGCAATTATGCTTAAAATTCATATTGATGGAGAGGCAGTATGCGGAACTTATTCATACGACGTTGCTCAATCAAAAGTTTCACAAGTCATTGAATATTCTAGAAAGAATGATCAACCGCTGATGTCTGTTTTACGGGAAGTGATTTTATAAATGTTTAAGGTTTAGGCATAGTCAAGTAATAAAATTTCTCTATTATTTATATTCAAATTAATAATTTATTATGTTTATTAAGGCAATTGATTCATTAGACGAAGGGCTAAATATTTTTTGGAGTGATAACTCATCCAGCTGTTATCCTTGGTTTTGGCTTAGAGATCACAGTGAAAGTGAGGAAGACCTTCATCCAGATACCAAGCAGCGCCAGATTGATTCGTTCAGTAAGCCCCTTAATAATAATGTTAGTAAAGTTTGGGTTGATGAAGCATTGGAAAGTGTCTATGTTAAATGGACGAATCAATCGCAAAGCTGCCTTTCTTTTAGTCTTCTAAAATCTATGGCAGACCCTAGCCCTCCTCAAACAAATGCAATAAATTTGGCAAAAATTTGGAATACGCCTTCAGAGATTAGTGCGTTTCCTGAAATGTCCTTTGAAGAGGTTATGGGTGATGGTGGAATAAAAACCTGGCTGGCTCATATCCAAAGAATTGGTTTTGTTCTTGTAAATGGAGCGCCGGCAAATTCGGATTCGACAGAAGCGCTTATGGAGAGAATGGCTTACGTTAGAAATTCTATTTTTGGGGGGTTTTCTGTTTGGGATAATAAGTTAGAAAATCCTGACGATACGGCTTTTACATCACTAGCTATTGAGCCACATACAGATGGAACGTATGTTCATGATGCGCCAGGACTTCAAACATTGCACTGCTTAAAGAGAGACTCTATTGGAGGTGAAAATCAATTAATTGATGGCCTTGCTATTGCTGAAAAAATGAGACATGAATATTCCGATGCTTTCGACATTTTGTGTAAGGTAAATATACCTGGGCGCTATATCAAGCCAGATACTTATTTAGAGGCGCACCGACCTTTATTTCGGATCAATGATCATGGCGATGTGATTCAAGTCAGTTTTAATAATCATGACCGCGCGCCTTTTAGGCTTGAAAATGAACAAATGGCTAATTTTTATGATGCTTACAAGATATTTCATAATCTAGCAAACGACAGGAGCCGCCAATTTGAGTTTATGCTGGATCCAGGAAAAGTTTTAACGTTTGATAATTGGAGGCTCCTTCATGCGCGCTCATCTCTGACCGGTTATCGCCAGCTTTGTGGAGGTTATCATAACCGAGAAGATTTTGAAAGTAAGTTGAGGTCTGTCTAACTATTTATTTAAGATTAATTTGAATTTTATTTTGATTCAAATTGCCTATAGTGGTGTTAAAATTGAGTATTAATTAAGTTAATAACAAAAACAGTATTTTATGATTGAACAAGGATTACAGCAAGAGATTAATATGGTGATGACTGAGGCTAGAAATCGTCGCCTTGAGTTCGTAACGGTAGAACATTTATTGCTAGCCCTTCTTAATATGGATGAGGTTATTGCATTTCTTCGCGGGAAGCGAGTCAACATCGATGAACTTCGCGCTGAACTTGACCAATATATTGACTCACATACACCAATTATTTCTGAAGATGCTGAAATAGATATAGTTCCAACAGTTGGGTTTCAAAGAGTCCTACAAAGGAGTGTTTATCAGGCACAGTCTGCGCAAAAAAATTCTGTTAACGCCATGAATGTCTTTGTAAGTATTTTTTCTGAAAAAGAATCGCACGCTGTCTACATGCTGAAATTAAATAACATTTCCAGGTTGGATGTTATGGAGGGGATTTCTTCTCATCTAGCTGACAATCCAGTTGAAGAAACAAAAAAAGTTGAAGGTGATAAGCAAGCTAAGCCGTCTTCTCTGGAGTCTTTTACAACTAATTTATGTGAAAAAGCCAGGCTTGGTGAAATTGATCCCCTTCTTGGTAGAGAAGAAGAGGTTCTTAGAACGGTACAAATTTTATCAAGACGGCGCAAAAATAACCCGTTACTTGTAGGGCAGGCTGGTGTTGGTAAGACTGCCATAGCTCAAGGTCTAGCTAAAAGGATAGTGGATGGACAGGTTCCCGAAATATTAAAGAATACAACCATATATTCTTTAGATGTTGGGGTACTAATTGCGGGCACAAAGTATAGGGGTGACTTTGAAAAGCGATTAAAGTCAGTACTTACAGATCTAGAAAAAGATAAAAATTCAGTGCTTTTTATTGATGAAATTCATACCTTGATTGGCGCTGGAAGCGTTTCTGGTGGCTCCTTGGATGCATCTAACCTTCTTAAGCCGGCTCTGGCAGATGGATCTCTTAAGTGTATAGGGTCTACAACTTATGATGAATATCGTAAGATTTTTGAAAAAGATCATGCGCTCACAAGGCGTTTTCAAAAAGTGGATATTGAGGAGCCTTCCGTTGAAGATACAATTAAAATTTTGCATGGACTAAAAAAATATTATCAAGCACATCACAAGGTTAAATATTCAGCTGCATCTTTAGTTTCTGCAGCAGAGTTAACGCATCGACATATTGGAGACAGGCGCCTTCCAGATAAAGCGATAGACGTCATTGATGAGGTTGGCGCCCTTCAGCAGATACTTCCTAAATCAAAGCGAAAGGTCAATATTGGCGTGCCGGATATCGAAAATATTGTTGCAAAGCTTGCCCGCATTCCTTCTCGCCAAGTTACTAGTGACGACAAGTCTTTACTTAAAAGCCTTGAGAGTGATCTTAAACTCGGCGTATTTGGCCAAGATAATGCTGTAGAGTCTTTATCAACTGCTATAAAGCTTTCTCGCTCTGGACTTTCTCCGGTTGAGCAGCCAATGGGCTCTTTTTTATTTGCTGGCCCTACAGGCGTTGGCAAAACTGAAATTTGTAAGCAGCTATCAAGGATTATGGGCGTCAAATTATTGAGATTTGATATGTCTGAGTATATGGAGAGGCATGCTATATCTAAACTTATTGGCTCTCCTCCAGGTTATGTAGGTTATGACGAGGGAGGGCTGTTAACTGAGGCAGTTAATAGTAATCCTTATGCGGTGCTTTTGTTGGATGAGATAGAAAAAGCTCATCCTGATATCTTCAATATCCTACTGCAAGTGATGGATCATGGGAAGCTTACTGATGCTAATGGCCGTGAAGTTGACTTCAGTAATGTAATACTTGTTATGACTTCTAATGTAGGCGCTCAAAATGTTCAAAGAGCTTCCATAGGTTTTAATGAACAAGATCACTCACTTGATTATGAAGGCGAACTTAAAAAGATATTTACGCCAGAATTCAGAAACCGCCTCTCAGAAATTATTTACTTTAATAAGCTTAATGAAGAGGTTGTTGTCTTTGTAGTCAATAAATTTCTTTTTGAGCTTGAAGACGTCCTTGAGAAAAAAAATGTTTCACTAATCGTCTCAGATGCAGCTCGAAAATGGCTTGCAGAAAATGGCTATGACTCTATGATGGGTGCCCGCCCAATGATGAGGCTAATAGAAAGAGAGATTCGTAAACCTCTCGCTGACGAGCTTCTTTTTGGTAAGCTAAGCCATGGCGGAACTGTTAAAGTAGGTGTTAGTAAAGATAAGATTGCCTTAACAATCAGTTAATGAGAATTCTTATAAGTAATGATGATGGCTACCAGGCCAAGGGCATCAAACAGCTTACAAAATCTCTGAGTGAAATTGCAGAAGTAATTGTTGTCGCTCCAAGTGAGAACAAGTCTGCAGCAAGTAGCTCATTAACTCTTGGAAGGCCATTAAAACCAATCCAAATTGAAAAAAATATTTATGCCGTAGATGCAACGCCAACTGATTGCGTTCATTTAGCGTTATGTGGTTTTATAAAGGAGTCAATTGATTTGGTGGTAACTGGTATTAACTTTGGTGCAAACCTGGGGGATGATACCATCTATTCTGGAACCGTTGCTGGTGCTATAGAAGGGCGCTTTTTAGGACTTCCATCAATTGCAATGTCGTTAGCTAGTTGGCAGTGTAATCACTTTGAAACAGCGGGTGAGATTGCAAAGAAGTTAGTTACTCAAATTGATAAATCTGAACTATCTTACAACACTATACTTAATGTTAATGTCCCAGATATTCATCTTAGAGAAATTAAAGGTATTAAGAGTACTCGTTTAGGAAGTAGGCATAAATCTGAACCAAGTATAAAGGATAAAAAAGATCCGTCTATATATTGGATTGGTGAAAATGGAAAGGAGGCTGACAATTTAGAGGGCACAGATTTTCATGCAATTTCCAATAACTTTGTTTCAGTAACCCCTCTTCAGATTGATACAACTAGACACTCAGAAGTAAAGCGAGTGAATGACTGGCTTCAAAAAATAGATTATTGATTCCAGGTATCTCTGAGCCCAACTGTTTTATTAAAAACTAGTCCTTCAGACTCACTGTCTCTGCAAAAGTATCCTTCTCGCTCAAACTGGTATGCCATTTCGACTTCTGCACTTGCTAAGCTTGGCTCAACAAATCCATTTTTTATCTCAAGGGAGTTGGGATTAATTGAAGATGATAAATCGTCAAAATTAGTTGGATTTGGATCTAAAAAAAGGCGATCATAAATTCTAAATTCAGCGCTAACAGCCTTCCTCAACTCAACAAAATGAATTACGCCCTTGACCTTCCTTCCATCTGCTGGGTTCTTGCCTAAAGTATGAGAATCATAACTGCAGTAGACGGTTTTAATATTACCATCTTTATCACTATCAAAATGAGTTGCTTTGACAACATAGGCGTTTCTAAGGCGCACCTCTTTATTGATTGCTAGTCGCTTGTATTTATTGCTTGGCGCTTCTTCTAAAAAGTCATATTTATCAATGTATATCTCACGACTAAAGAAAATCTCCCTAGTCCCCATAGCCTTATTTTGAGGATGGACTGGAGCTTTAAGAGATTCAATTTCGCCTACGGGGTAGTTTTCAATCACCAGTTTTATTGGATTAATTACTGCCATTGTTCGAGGAGAAGTTATATTTAGATTATCTCTAATGGAAGATTCTAAAATTGAAATATCCGTCAAGCTGTCAACTTTTGAAACTCCAACGCGCTCTGAAAAGTCTTTTATTGATGCGGGAGAATAGCCTCTTCGGCGCAGTCCTGAAATTGTAGGCATTCTAGGGTCATTCCAGCCAGAGACATGATTATTATCAACTAAGAGCTTTAGTTTTCTTTTCGATGTTGATGCGTACTCCAGATTTAGGCGAGAAAATTCATACTGGTGCGGTCGATTTGGAACATTAAACTGATCTATATTTTCAAGGGTCCAATCATAAATTCTTCGGTTGTCTTGAAATTCTAAAGTACAAAGTGAATGAGTGACACCCTCAATAGCGTCACCAAGGCAATGGGCAAAATCATACATAGGATAAATACACCAGGCATCATGTGTCTGATGATGTGTTTCAAAACGGATACGATAAAGGGTTGGATCACGCATACACATAAAGCTAGATGACATATCAATTTTAGCTCTTAATACGCATTCACCTTCTTTTAACTCACCTGCTTTCATTCTATTAAAGAGTTTTTGATTATGTTCAATACTAGTATCACGATATGGGCTATTTTTTCCAGAATTCTTTAGTGTACCCCTATATTCTCGAGTTTCATCAGCACTCAAAAAGCAGACATATGCAAGCCCCTTGGAAATAAGTTCTTCAGCGCATTTATAAAAGATATCAAAGTAACTAGAGCTGTATTTAACCTCTCCATTCCATTCAAACCCAAGCCACTGTATATCTTTTTTTATTGATTTAACATACTCAATATCTTCTTTAGAAGGGTTAGTATCATCAAACCTAAGATTGCATAAGCCATCATAATCTTTGGCTGTTCCAAAGTTGAGGTATATCGATTTAGCGTGACCAATGTGAAGGTATCCATTTGGTTCTGGAGGGAAGCGTGTGAGGACAGAGCTGTGAAGCCCAGAATCTAAATCAATATTAATTTGATTTCGAATAAAATTCTTAGGTTTTATTACTGGAATGGTGTCACTCATTGCTACAACTTTTACCTGTAAAATAATCGCAACATTATATCATTAAACTTTGGCAATCTATGGTTGAGCAAAAATTGGAAAAGAATGCTGTCGATTTATAAATGTACTGATTTTTATTTCTTATTTGTATCTAAAAAATAAAATTCCCAGTGTTTATTATGTTCTAATATAGATGGCAAATCTATTAACAATGAGGAAAATAGTTTGAGTATTTGCGCAGTGATTATGGCAGGCGGATCTGGCACTAGATTGTGGCCATTATCCAGGGCTTCCCATCCTAAGCAGTTTTTGCCACTTCATGGTGAAGATACTATGCTTCAAGCCACCGTAAAGAGACTTGCGAAGTTAGATGTTCACTCGTCTGTAACAATATGCAATGAAGAGCATCGATTCTTTGTTGCAGAGCAGCTCCGTGAAATAGATAAACTAGGATCTATTATTTTAGAACCCATAGGCCGTAATACTGCTCCAGCGATTGCTCTTGCGGCTTTTTCAGTCGAAGATGACCCTTTACTATTAGTGCTTGCTGCTGACCATGTGATTAAAGATGAAGCTGCATTTACTAGGGCGGTATGTGATGCTGTTCCGTTGGCTGAGTCTGGAAAACTTGTAACCTTTGGAATAGAACCAAATGAAGCGCATACTGGTTATGGTTACATTAAAAAAGGTGAAAAGAACAATGCCGGTTTTGCTGTAGATCAGTTTGTAGAGAAGCCATCTACTGAATTGGCCCAAGATTATGTCAGCTCGGGAGGCTATTACTGGAATAGTGGAATCTTTCTATTTAAAACCAGTAAGTATTTAGAAGAGTTAAAGAACTTTCGTCCTGATATCTATCAAGCCTGCAAATCTTCAATAGTGGACATGCAAACAGATTTAGATTTTTTGAGGGTTAATAAAGTAAAGTTTGAATCATGCCCCAGTGAATCCGCTGATTATGCTGTTATGGAAAAAACTAAAGATGCTGTGGTCGTTCCATTGGATGCAGGTTGGAGTGATATAGGCTCTTGGTCATCACTTTGGGGTATTAGTAAAAAGGATGTTAATGGAAATGTCACTCATGGTGACGTTATGCTTCATAGCGCAAATAATTCCTATGTAAGAACTGATGGTAAATTAGTTGCTGTTATTGGCGTAGATGATTTAGTGATTGTTTCTACCAAAGATGTCCTAATGGTCTCCCACAAAGATAGTGTCCAGGATATAAAGGTTATAGTGGATAAAGTAAAAAACAGTTCACGCAATGAATGGGAGCTGCACCGAGAAGTTTATCGTCCATGGGGTAAGTATGATTTAATTGATACTGGTGAGAATTACCAAGCTAAACGAATTACAGTAAAGCCTGGCGCGAAACTAAGTGTTCAAATGCATAATCATCGAGCTGAGCATTGGATTGTAGTGTCTGGTGAGGCTAAGGTGACTAATGGTGATAAAACCTTTTTACTTTCTGAAAATGAATCTACATACATACCAGTTGGGGTTGTTCATGCACTTGAAAATCCTGGAAAAGTAGAGCTTGAATTAATAGAAGTTCAGTCGGGCAGTTATCTTGGTGAGGATGATATTGTTCGCTTTGAGGATGTTTATGGGCGCTCTTAAAAGTAAACTAAATTAATTAAAACTATTTTTATTGGAAACTAAATGATCGAAAATACAAAAATTTATGTCGCTGGACACCGAGGTATGATTGGTTCAGCCATTGTTCGAAAGCTTAAAAGTCTTGGATACAATAATATATTAACTCGTTCACATGACGAATTAGACCTAAAAAATCAGAGTCAAGTTCAAAAATTTTTTGAAGTTGAGAAGCCAGACCAGGTTTATTTATGCGCGGCAAAAGTTGGCGGCGTTCATGCAAACAATACTTTTCCTGCTGATTTTATATATGATAATTTAATGATAGAGTCCAATGTTATTCATAATGCTTGGAAGGTTGGAGTTAAAAAACTTATATTATTAGGTTCAAGCTGCATCTATCCAGTACTTCCCAATCAATTAATTAAAGAAAATGCAATGTTAAGTGGCCAAGTGGAAGCAACTAATGAGCCTTATGCGATTGCCAAGATTGCAGGCATCAAATTGTGCGAAAGTTATAATCGCCAATACAGAAAAAGTCATGGAACTGATTATCGCACTGTCATACCTGCAAGTCTTTATGGGCCTGGTGACAATTACCACTTGAAAAACAGTCATGTAATCCCAGCTTTAATTCGTAAAATTCATGATGCTAAGGCTAATCAAATTTCTGAAGTTGTAGTGTGGGGTTCTGGGCGGCCTAGAAGGGAGTTTGTATATATTGATGATATGTCAGAAGCCATTATTCATGTTATGAATCTAGATTTAGCTCAATACATTGAACATACAGAGGAAATGATGAGCCATATTAATATTGGATTTGGGAGTGATGTGACTATTAAAAAGCTTGCTAAACAACTGGTAAAAATAGTAGGGTATGAAGGTAAAATAATCTTTGATTTGAAAAAGCCTGATGGCGTGTCCCGTAAATTAATGGACAGCTCGCTCATTGAATCTCTTGGCTGGAGAGCAACTGTTAGCTTAGAAGATGGACTTACCCTTACTTATAATGATTATTTAAAAAATAAGAACATATTGAGATCAGATTAGTTTATAAAATTAGAGGTTATGAATAGTATAAAGAAAATTGCATTGATTACTGGAATTACTGGACAAGATGGATCTTATTTGGCAGAGCTACTCTTGGAGAAGGGGTATGAAGTGCATGGTATAAAACGCCGCTCAAGTTCATTCAATACTCAACGCCTCGATCACATTTATCAGGATCCACATGAAGATAATTTAAATTTAAATTTACATTATGGAGACCTAACAGATTCAAGTAATCTGATTCGTATTATTCAAGAAATAAAGCCTGATGAAATATATAATCTAGGTGCTCAGAGTCATGTTGCTGTTAGCTTTGATAGCCCAGAATATACAGCAGATGTAGATGCTTTGGGTGCGCTTAGAATTTTGGAGGCTATTAGAATCCTCGGTCTTGAAAAAAAGACAAGATATTATCAAGCTTCAACCTCTGAACTATATGGTAACGCTCAAGAATCTCCTCAAACAGAAAAAACACCTTTTAATCCTCAAAGTCCATATGCAGTTGCTAAACTCTACGCCTATTGGATTGTTGAAAACTATAGAAAGGCCTATGGAATCTTTGCATGTAATGGAATTCTTTTTAATCATGAAAGCCCTAGGCGAGGTGAAACTTTTGTTACAAGAAAGATAACTCGCGGGCTAACAAATATTGCAGTAGGGTTGGAAAAGTGCTTGTATATGGGTAACTTAGATGCACTTCGTGATTGGGGTCATGCGCGTGATTATGTTCGTATGCAATGGATGATGTTGCAACAGGATTATCCTGAAGATTTTGTAATTGCAACGGGCGTTCAATATAGTGTTCGTGACTTTATACTTTGGTCTGCAAAAGAATTAGGATTGATAATAGAGTTTGAAGGCCAAGGCTTAAATGAGTTAGGAGTTGTTAGAAAAATTCTAGGTGATAAATGTCCATCATTATCAGTCGGAGACGTAATTATAAAAATCGATGAGAGATATTTTAGGCCTCTTGAAGTTGAGACTTTGCTTGGGGACCCGACAAAGGCAGGAAAGGTTCTTGGGTGGAAACCGCAAGTTTCAGCCCAAGAGATGTGTTCTGAAATGGTGGCATCAGATCTACAGTTAGCTCAGAAGGCCTCGCTACTATTAGAAAATGGTTTTTCATCATAGGTTTCAAAAATATATTTTGCATGTAAAATAGTTTGAAATTCAAATCATTAAATATTAGCTTTCCATGATAGAACAATCATTAGGTCAAAACTACTCTCGAGTAGTAAATGTACTGATCTTTATTTTTCCAATCGTTATTAATTCATTGCAGGTTGTGGGCGATATAGTTTTATCTATCCTAGCAATGATTGGGATGTTTATTGCCTTTTCGCAAAAATTATCTCCATTTCGGATTAAAGAGACCAAAGTCTTGTCTTATATAACTATTGGATACTTCATAGCTATTTGTTTATCAGTAGTTTTTTCAGGATACCCATTAGAAATAGCTCATTATATTCCCAGAGATTTTTATTTTTTATGTGCCCCATTCATTGCGCTCACAATATACAAGGCAGATATAAATATTAATTATTTATTAATGGGCGTTAAAGTCTCATTATTGGTTTTAGGATTAATTGCATATGATCATTTATCATCTGGAGTTAACAGAGGACCTGGCAATATAGGTGTTATAAATGCTGGTGTATTTGGTAATCTTTCAGTATCCTTATTTTTTATTGTGCTTGCTTTTCTTTCAAATGAATCATTCAAGCATAAAGTATTCACCCTCTTAACATTATCATTTGGACTTTTAGCAATCATAGCTTCAGGTACTCGCGGTGCCTGGTTATCATTTTTAACATTATCAGGAGTGTATATTTATTTTTTTTATAAACAAACACCCAAATTAAGCATGAGGTCAAAAATTATTACAGTAATAATTATTTCTGTTGTAATTTCTTTAGTTAGTTCGAATCAAGGGGTTAAGGATAGAGCGAGTCTTGCATACACACAAACTTCAAATTGGATGTCTGGAGAGGAAGGCTCTTCTATAAATTCTGTTGGCCTAAGATTGGAAATGTACAAGAAAGCAATTAATAATATTGAAGACGTTCCTTTTTTTGGTTATGGACTTCGAACCTCAAATATTAATTTATTTAAAAATGATTCAACTATTAGTGGAAGAATTTCATCGAGATTTAACCATCTGCATAATATTTTTTTAACTACTTATTATAATGGTGGCCTAGTTTTACTAGGCGCACTTTTTGTAATACTATTTGTCCCACTTACTATATTCATAAAATCAAATCGCCAGGATCGTAAAAACCCTTTATTTACTGCGGGTTCTTTTCTAATTTTTGGTTATATAGCCCATGGTATGGTTAATATATTATTTGGCGACACTTACATGAATGGATTTTATATATTTTTCTTGATTATTTTTTTAATACAAACTAATAAAGTCTTAGCTTCACCATAAATGTAACAGACTATCTTTAATGTTGTTAAATGAATGAATTTTTTATTTACATAGAGTTTTGTTCAAAGTATTCGAGTATTTTCCTATCTCAAATCGAAAATACTAAAAAGTTTCCTTTTAGTTTATTTGGGTTTTTTTGCCATGTGCAATTAGAAATTCATCAGGCTGACTGAAAAATACATCTAGGTTTCCAACAATTACGACATATAATTCAAGAAAAAGTGTTGTGCCAGAATAGCCTAAGTGAGTTTCATCCGTTCATGCTCTTGAAATCCAGCTGTAATCTCAAGCTCTGGAAGACTTTGTATCTCAACTTCTGGTCTAAAAACACTACTATTTTCATTAAAGCATACAAATCTAAACATTTGTATTTCGAAATAACTTTGCAAATATACGCTTTACATATTCTGCTGAGAACTTTTTACCCATCTTATATAAATAACATTCATAGTACTCTTTTATTAAATAATTCCTTTTTTTCTAGCAAGGAAGTTAGTGGCTTCTACATATCCTTTTATGCTTCCACAGTCAAAGCGCTTTCCTTCGAATTTATACGCAATAACCTTGCCTTTTTTTGCTTGAATGTTAAGGGCATCAGTAATTTGTATTTCTCCATTTTTGCCTGGCTTGATATTTTTAAGAATATTAAAAATATCAGGAGTTAGAATGTAGCGGCCAATAATTGCCATATTGCTTGGAGCATTCTTTTCATCAGGTTTTTCAATCATTTTTGTAACTTTATATATGTTATTTGAATTATCGATTAGATTGCCAGTAATAATTCCATAATTGCTAGTTTGGTCCATTGGGACTTCTTCAATAGCCACAACTGAGCATTTATATCGGGCATATATTTCAAGTAATTGTGAAGTAACTCCATTTTTATTGCAATTACATAGGTCATCTGCCAGAATTACAGCAAAAGGCTCGTTTCCAATAAGCGGCTCACCTGCAAGGATGGCATGACCCAATCCAAGCATATATTTCTGGCGAACATAAGTAAAGGTAGACCCGTTAATTATTCCCTTTATTTTCTTTAGATAGTGATCTTTTGGAGTACCACTTAATTGAGCTTCAAGCTCAAATGAATTATCAAAGTGATCTTCAATTGCCCTTTTACCTCTGCCTGTAACTATTGCCATATTAGTTATGCCAGCAGATATTGCTTCTTCCACCCCATATTGCAATAAAGGCTTAGTAAGAATTGGAAGCATTTCTTTGGGCACTGCTTTGGTGGCAGGTAAAAAGCGAGTTCCGTAGCCAGCTGCTGGGAAAAGGCATTTTTTAATCATTTTTTTTCAATAGTACTTCTTCAACTTTTTTAACATCTTCAGGTATATCAACTGCCAAACTAGAACTTTTAGTCTCAACTACCCTTATTTTTGATCCAATATCTAAAAATCTAAGTATTTCAATATCTTCATAAAGCTCAATTGTTCCCTTTCTTCCAAAGTTTACAAAATCTGATAATTCATTCTTATTAAATGCATAAATACAGACTTGTTTAAAGTAGCTTGGAGGTTTAATTTTTTTCGATTTTGTTCCTGGTATCAAATGTCGAGACATATAAATCATTTGGTTTTTTTCATTAAAAACAACCTTAGGGATATTTAAACTTTCAAGATCTTCATTCTCAGCAATCTTGCAATAACCATTAATGATATCATTTGGATGCTTCTTTTTTGCATCAATAATTGACAAAATATCATTAGGATCAAGAAGGGGTTCGTCGCCTTGAACATTAATATATATATCTGCATCTATTTGAGTTGCTGCATCTGCAATACGATCTGTTCCAGTAAGAGCTTTATCACTAGTCATTACAACCTTAAAACCAGCCTCTTCTACTACCTTTTTAATTCTTAAGTCATCAGTTGCTATATATACAAATTCAATAGGTAAGGCTTGGGCACATATCTCAGCCACCCATAGTATCATAGGTTTACCTAATATTGAAGTTAGTGGCTTACCTGGGAAGCGAGAAGACTTATAACGCGCAGGAATAATTATAACAGTTTTCATTTAAAGAGCGTAAATAGACGTTGAATCAATATTATATAATGAAGGTGTAACTGCCAACAAACTTACTGCAAGATCGGTGATTTTATGGGCTTGAAAGATTTTATCATTTTCAATACGTCTTGGGTCATCGGCAGTGTACCCATCAAAACCTGCTAAGAGAATATTTTTAGCTTTACCACTACTTATTACTGCAAGAGCATAGCTTAGTACAAGTGGATTAGCTAAAATACAAAAGTTTTCACTATATATGTTTATATTTTTTTGAACTCCAAGTCCATAATCTAATATATTTAAAGTATTGTTAGGCTTTAAAAAATCATCTGGAAACGAAGATAAGGGTGCTATCAAAGGCTTAGATAAGTTTATTAGCTTTTCAAATTCTGTTAATAAACGTAAAGGGTGGCAAGCTATTCGCAAATCAATTAGATCATTAATAATTGGTGACTGAGAGTTAAGAGCAAGTACCAAAGGTTTTTTTTCTTTTATATATTTTTCAATTGCTCTCTTATGATTGGAGGCTTCGGGGCCTGAGCCTATTAACATAACCTCCCTATCATGAAATAATTTAACTGGAGACCAAGTTCCTTTAGGAGATTTAGAATAGTAATTACGAGATTCTCCTAAAATATTTTTTGAATATTTTTTTCCTCCTTTAGAACCCAAATGTTCTATGACAGAAATAATATCCTCTGCTTTGTATCTAGAATCTGACATCATTTCCTGAACATATGTAGGATGAACGCTATTTTTTCCTGAGAGATAATAAAATGGATTAGTTCCCCAGGAGTACTTATCTTTTAAGCGTTTAAATCTTTTATTAACAAGAGAAATAAGAGGTTTAATATTAAGTTTTTTATTGCGTAAATCAGAAATCTCAATTGCTAAAAGCTCAGTCTTGACATTGCCAGCGCCCCTTCCCATTCCTGTAACAGTCGAATCAACCCATGTAGCTCCTTGTGTTAAAGCAAATAAGCTGTTCGAGAGGCCCATTGCCATATTATCATGCGCATGAATGCCCAATTCGCCTTTCCAGTGTGTTCTCAATAAGTCAATTACACTCTTCACTTTATCAGAATTCATATTACCCAAACTATCTGCAAAATATAGGACATCAATTGGGTATTTAGATGCCTCCTTAGAGAGAGTGATTAGATCATTTGGCAAAGATTCACTTACTTGCATTAAATTAAAGCCAACTTTAAATCCTTTTTCACTTAAGAAGTTAACAGCAAGAAGGGCTTCGACAAACTCATAAGTATGGGAGGCTATGCGAACTATAGATATGTTAGATGAAACTGAATTATTGGGAAATAACTGCGCTAATTTTTGCTCATTATATTTTCCATCATGAATAATCTCAGACGCATTAATCATAACACATAGCGATAAATCTTTAGGAATCTCTAGTGACTCAATAAAGGAATCAGATGTATATGCACAAGCACCTTTAAATCCTTGCTTGTTTAAAGTTCTAAAGCCAAGCTCAACAATATCTACACCAGCATCATTAACTGCATAAATATATTCTTGTATAAGGTTATGATCAAAATTCCAAGCATTATAGTAGCCACCATCTCGCAAAGTGCAATCCAATAAAATTAGTTGATGCATGATATTTCTCCAATTTAAATTTTTTTAAGTATAAATCTTAATCTTAATTTTTGTTAAAAACTAATTACCTCTCATTCGTTGAATTTCTTGCTGATGTTGGCATATTCAAGGTCATCATTTACAATTATAAAGTCAGGCAGTAGATTATATATTGAATATTATTGGAATACTCCATGAGTTAGCTGAATTGAGGTTTTTTTCACAATTCAGGAAAATAGGGCTTAAGTAAATTTAATCTGTTAAAATCATTTTCATTATCAGAACTATATATGAAAAGTAGGCGTAAATCATGAATTTTTTTTTTGGTATAAAAAGCTTTAATGTAGACTCGAAATTAACTATTCCTCGTTTTCAAAATTTTCATCCTTCTAATAAAAAGTATAAGGTTTTCCAATTAAAGATTAGTAATCAAAAATGGGCCATAAATAAGTTGTCCGATATGGAGCTGTATAGAGATTATTACAAAATTGATAGCAATCTAATTGATAACGGAAGTATTTTTTGTTTAGCAACGCCAGAAGAAATTCTACAACTAAAAAATAATCATTATTCAAAATTAATCAATTTTAATAATTACACAGATACTAGTCCAGCTTATAGGGCAAACCTTCAAGTTTCTATTAAAGGTGGTGGGTTTTCATCATATCAATCAGAATACCCATTTTCTATGGTAACAAAAAAAGGTAGTATTTTAAGCCCTCTCAGTTCTTTGCTTAATAAAGAGGCTGATAAAAATATTCTTTTTTTAAAAAATGTTTATGAGTTACCTATCCAAGAAGAATTTGAGTTTTTTTTTGTGAATTTAAAAACAAAAAAAGTATTGAAAAGAGAAGTAGTACTAACTAACTTTCTTAATGAGATTATCGTGGAGCCAGAGTTTATTAAGCCTGAAGTTTTTCTATTTACAGATAAGTATATTGGTGTTCCAATTTTTTGCTCCTTACAAGGAAATTATGTTTCTTTAGAGCACACACACCCGCCTCATGAATACATTATGAGCGAAGACAAATTTCAATTGGTCTCTAAGATCAAGCAAGAATTTTATGAAATCATTAATTAAAACTATAGGGCGATCAGCTGCAGGTGTTAAATTAAGGAATTTTATTGGTTATCGTAAAGTTATTTTAGATAACAAATATAATGATGTTGGAGGCGTTTCAATTAGTGATGCTTTTCCATGGAGAACTGATAATGGATATAAAACGAAGTTTAATTATTCTGATATTTTAGGGCTTTTTTTTAAAATCGAAAGTTCTTTTGTTGAGTTAATTTTCTACTCTAATGAAAATGAATTAATAAAGAAAATAATATTTACTCAACTGAATTATTCTAATGAGTTATTAATAGATAAGGATTTTTTAAATGGAACGGAAGGATATGGCGTTTTTTATATATTTCATCGAAGTGACAATGATAATATCAAAGATATAGTTATATCGAATAGATGTTATGTAGGGTTTTCAATTAAAAATAGCTTAAGTTCATTTGTACATGGTAATAGCTTTGTTAAATATCAAAGTATAGATGGTAAGTTTAATGGCTCAGGTATGGTGTTAAGTTCTTTTTTTAAAAATCGATATAGAATACAAAATTCATTTTTAGAGTTCAAGAAAACTGAATTATTTTTTGTAAATCCCACGTCTAAAAAAGTTAATTTTTCAATAGATAAAAATCAGTATAGTTTGGAGCAAGGGTGTTCAATTATAATTAATATTAGTAATATAGAGGATATTTCGATTCTATCTAGATGTGTTTTTATAAGGCCAATTGTATTTAATTATAAAGATGATTTTTTAGATGTTCATCACTCATGAAATTAAGTAAGATTGAATTTTTCAAAATAAAAAAAAGCTATGATAATAAGCATCATTAAATTTTGTGTTTTACTTCCTATCTATATTTTTAATTATTGGATAAAAATACTATCTTTATTAAGTAGTCGTATTAGAGGCCTTAGTAATGATTTTCAACTAGCTCATTTAGATGGGTTAATTGAAGTTGTGAAGCACACTGCAAATAATGGAAAAGATATAAAAATGAGTTTTTATACTCCCAATTCTTTGTGTTTATTTCGTGCAAAAACTTTTTCAATTAAAGAGCCAGAAACGTTATTATGGATTGAAGAGTTTGGACAAGACGAGGCTGTACTTTTTGATATTGGTTCAAATATAGGCTTATATTCTATTTATCATAATAAATTAAACAATGGCAGATGTGTGGCTTTTGAGCCTTCTTTCTTAAATTTAAAGCTCCTACTAAAGAATGTAAATATTAATAAGTGTCAAGGCTTAACTAGCGTCGTTACTAACCCACTGTCAAATATCACTGGTTTGAGTAATTTTAAATATGGGAGTGGTGATGAGGGGGGTTCAATGTCATCATTTGGAGTTGAATTTGGTTTTGATGGTAAGAAAATTGATAATAATATAGATATAGATGTTGTCGGATTTTCTTTAGACCGATTGCTAAGTGATAAGCTTATCACTTCGGTTCCTAATCTAGTTAAGTTGGATGTAGATGGTATTGAGCACTTAATAATAGAGGGAGGACAAAAGACATTAACACACCCGGCGTGTAAGAGCATATTAGTAGAAGTTAATGATAATTTTGATGAGCAAGCAAATAAAGTAGAATATTTATTAACCAGTTATGGATTCACTTTGAGAGATAAGCTTCATGGAGACATGTTTAATAATTTTGAGCCTCATGGAAGTACTTATAATCAAATATGGGTAAAAATTTGAATTATTTTTGTGTATTGAAACAATTAATAATCATTCTGTGGAAGATTAATTTTTTGGATTAAATATTCATCAATAAGATCCTATAACGTTCTTAAAGGCTTCCTAAGATTAAAATTATAATAAGATTTAGGGTAGGTGAATTTTGAGACTAATTATTTAGGAGTTCAATGCTTCTAATAAATTCGACCATTAATTTATAATACCAACTATTAATTGAAGGCTGTTAAACTTTAATAAAAAAAATGGATAGTTTTGAAAATTAAATGAGAATTTTGTGCAAATTGTAATTCCAATGTCTGGTTATGGAGAAAGGTTTCGAAGGGCGGGGTTTGAAGTTCCTAAGCCACTAATTGAAATTGATCAAAAGCCTATCATTGCTCATATAATAGATATGTTTCCTGGTGAGCAAGAATTTATTTTTATATGCAATGAAGATCATCTTGCAAACCCTGATTGGCATATGGAGTCAATTCTTCAAAAATACTGTCCTTCAGGGCAAGTCTTTGGTATTCCTCCGCATAAACTTGGTCCAATTCACGCAGTAAGGCAAGTTGAGCATTTAATTGATCTTGAGCGGCCAGTTGTTGTCAATTATTGCGATTTTACCTGCTATTGGGACTGGCTTCATTTTAAGAATTTTGTGTCGAAAACAGGTTGTAAAGGTGCTATTCCTGCATATAAAGGTTTTCATCCTCATACGCTTGGTAATACTAATTATGCATATATGCGTGAAAACAATGGTTTGCTTTTAGATATCCAGGAAAAGCAACCATTTACAGATAATCGCATGGAAGAGTTTGCCTCAAGTGGAACCTACTATTTTGCTTCAGGAGCGATTATGAGTGATTCTTTCAGTCGAACTATGGAGCAGGATTTGAATATTGCTGGGGAGTACTATGTAAGCCTTGCTTTCAAGACCCTGATTTCAGATAAGTATCCAGTTGCAGTTTATCCACTTCAACATTTTATGCAGTGGGGGACCCCTGATGATGTTGCTGAATATAATGAATGGTCTTCAGCATTTAAGTGCTTGGTAAATAAAGAAATTGAATTTACTTCTCCAAAAGGGTCATTAATAATCCCAATGGCAGGATTAGGGCAACGCTTTAAGAATGAAGGATATTCTGCAACTAAGCCACTGATTTCTATTTCTGGGAAACCTATGGTTGCTCAAGCCACTCATGATTTACCTTCAGCAAGTCATCATGTTTTCGTATTGAGGAGTGATATGCCTGGATATCAAGAAATCTCTGACGAACTAAAATTTATTTACCCAGAAGCAGTAATTGAAAATGTATCGTCTATAACAGAAGGCCAGGCTTGTTCAGCTGCAATTGGACTTAAAGCCCTTGAGGGGGTCATTGGAAATATACCTGGGCCAATTACATTTGGTGCATGTGATAATGGTGTGTTATATGACTCTGAGGCTTTTCAACTCTTTACTGATAATCCTAATGTAGATGTTATTGTCTGGGGCTATCGTGGCCATGCTAATGCTGTTCGAAGTCCTAAAATGTTTGGCTGGATCAATTCTGATAATGATAGTATTAGTGAAATATCAGTTAAAAAACCACTTAAATCTCCAGCAACTGACCCGATAGTTATTGGTACTTTTACATTCCGAAGAGCTGAAGATTTTCATATGGTTGTCGAAAATTTAATTTCTCGAGATGGTCGAATTAATGGAGAATTTTATATAGATTCATGTATCAATGATGCTATTAAGCTTGGTTTAAACTGTCATTTGTTTGAGGTAGATCATTTCCTTTCATGGGGAACTCCAAATGACTTACGCACTTTTGAATATTGGCAGAGTTGTTTTCATAAATGGACTAATCATCCCTATCGTTTGGAGCTAGACTCTAGAGTTTCGAATGATGCTCTTCATGATTTGAAAGAGAGATACAAAGTTTCTTTGGATGAGTTACCAGGTGACTATATATGATAAGACGAGAGGTAGCCATATTTGTTGTTGTAGGCTCATTGACCGTAATGATTGATTTTCTGGCATATCGTAGCTTAGTTTGGATGGATATAGTTGGTATTGATATTTCAAAAGCAATAGGTTTTCTAACTGGCTCGGTATTTGCCTACTTTACTAACCGTTTTTGGACTTTTGGACACAAAGCTCATTTATCAGGAAGTGCTTGGCGATTTGTTATTTTATACGCAGCAACCTTGAGTGCCAATGTGTTCATCAATTCACTTGTTTTGGATCTATTTATTGATTCATTGTTGGTTATTGAAATTGCTTTCATAATAGCTACTGCGATTTCAGCTATTTTGAACTTTATGGGTATGAAGCTTTTTGTATTCGAGTCCAGATCTGTTAAGGAAGTTTTATGAAATTTTCTCTTGTCATTCCTTGTTTCAATGAAGCAGCAAATCTGCCTTTGTTATTAGATCGTTGTAAGGAGCTGACTAGTGTTTCTAATATTGAAGTTATTTTAGTTGATAATGGATCAACAGATAATAGTTCTGAAGTTCTTAAAAAACTTCTTCCTCACTATCCAGGATGTCGAAGTGTTCACGTTAAAAAAAATCAGGGTTATGGTTTGGGTATTCTTACTGGACTTAAGGCGGCAAAAGGGAGCGTTCTGGGCTGGACTCACGCTGATATGCAAACAGATCCTAAGGATGCACTCAGAGGTTTTGAACTATTTAATAAGTATGGATCTGGAGTATTTGTTAAAGGCCGACGTTTTGGACGCCCATTAACAGATGTAGTATTTACGTTAGGTATGAGTTTTTTTGAAACAATATTTCTAAGAAAGCCAATGTGGGATATAAATGCTCAGCCAACTATTTTTTCACTTGATTTTTTTGAAACTTGGATTGAACCACCCTCAGACTTCTCACTTGATCTTTATGTTTATTACCATGCTAGATGCAAAAATATGAAGATATATCGCTTTCCAGTTAAGTTTGATAGGCGTGTACATGGAGTTTCGAACTGGAATGTCAACTGGTCTAGTAAAATAAAATTCATTAAACGCACCATTGATTTTAGTTTTAAACTAAGTAAAAATTTAAAACAATGAAACTAATTTCACATCGATGTAATACTATAGAAAGTCTTAAGGCTACGCCAATAAAATATGGTGTAGAGGTTGATATTCGAAGCCTTGGTGAGCAGTTAATTATTCATCATGAGCCTTTTTTATCTGGAGAACTCTTTGAAGAGTGGATATCAAACTATCAACATGGGATGCTGATATTAAATGTTAAAGAGGAGGGGCTTGAGGAAAGATTAATTTCTATGATGAAAAAATATGGAATTGAAAACTATTTTTTTCTAGATCAATCATTCCCTTTTCTAATTAAATGGGCAAATCAAGACGAGCATAGGTGTGCTGTTAGAGTTTCAGAATTTGAGTTTATTGAAACTGCATTATCTTTAGCAGGTAAAGTTGATTGGGTATGGGTAGATTGTTTTACACACTTTCCATTGAGTCGAAGGGAAAGCTATCGTTTAAAAAAAAGTGGATTTAATCTATGCTTGGTTTCTCCTGAGCTTCAGGGCAAAGATGCTGAGATAGCAATACCTCTTTTAGCTAAAGCTCTAAATGAGAAAGGCATACTTGCAGATGCTATTTGTACGAAGCGGCCTGATATATGGGAAAAAATGGGTTTTTGTACATGAAAATAATACTCAAAGACCCTCTTTTCTTGCTTGGATTAATTGTTCGATTATTACTAGTATTTATTGCATTACCATTACCTGTTATTGAATGGTACATCCCATTTTTGGATTTAAGTATTATGAATTTTAATCTTGATCCCTGGAAAGTCTGGATAGAACAAGGAGGTCAGCCTGAAGCATTTCCATATGGCTACGTAATTTGGTTGGTTTTTGTTCCACTTATATCATTTTGTAAGCTAGTAGGAATGCCACTAATTTATGGTTATGGCGCTACTTTGATTGCAGCTGATTTTTCACTTTTACTTTTACTCCGAAAAATGCATTCTGGCCATGACCGGCTTCTATTGGCAACATACTGGCTTTCACCAATCGTTATTGTTGCAAGCTATCTTCTTGGATATAACGATATTATTCCAATTCTTTTTTTAGTTATGTCGCTCTATTTTATTAAGCATAATCAATTAGTCTATTCTGGATTTGCTTGTATTTTAGCGATTTCAGCTAAATTTAGTATGGTGTTAGTATTGCCTTTCTTCATAATTTATCTTTTACATAATCGTTCACTACGGCAATTTTTATTACAATTTCTTAAAGGTCTAATTATTGGTGCGACTGCCACAATACTTCCATTCCTTTTTTCGAGTTCAGGTATGAGTATGCTTTTTAACAATCCAGAGATGGGAAAGATATATCGACTAGCTATTAACCTCGATGCTAATACTCTAATTTATTTTGTTCCATTAGTTTATCTTCTAATGCTTTATGCAGCATGGCGAGTAAGACGACTTAATTTTCAACTCTTCTATGCCATGCTGGGAATGGCGTTCCTCTTAGTTGTTCTTCTAACACCATCTTCACCAGGTTGGTTTATTTGGACTATTCCATTGCTCGTATCCTATCAGGCTTCAAGTGACAGAGTTGCTATTTTTCTGACAGCAATATTTTCAGTTCTATATGCTGTGAGTAGTATTTTAAATAATAATTTAGATATTGGAGCCATGTTGCAGTTAGCTAATATTGGTTTTTTCAATACTATGGAGCAACTTGGTAGTAATGTAATATCTTTAGTGTATACAGCTATGGTCTCTATAGGGATTGTACTAGGGATACGCATATGGTATGAAACAGTTAGTCGTAATGACTATTTTCGTCTAAGTCGAAAGCCTTTTATAATTGGTATTGCTGGTGATTCAGGCTCAGGTAAAGATACCTTTTCTGATGCTATTAAAGGGTTATTTGGTAATCATTCAGTCGCAACGTTATCTGGAGATGATTATCACTTATGGGACAGGGAAAAGCCGATGTGGCAGGTCATGACCCATTTAAATCCTATTGCAAACGATCTTGAAGGATTTGCTAATGATTTAGTTGCTTTAACAGATGGAAAAAGCGTCCAATCTAAACACTATAATCACAAAACTGGACGCATGAGTCGCCCGTCTATTATTAAGAGTAATGATTTTATTTTTGCAAGTGGACTGCACGCATTATTCTTGCCAATTCTTCGTGAGTGTTTCAATCTTAGTGTTTACTTAGATATTGATGAAGATCTTCGTCGATACTTTAAAATTCAAAGAGATGTTAATAAGCGTGGTTATTCAGTTGAACAAGTTCTCAATGAATTCAAAAAAAGAGAGCATGATTCTAAGCGCTTTATTAGGCCGCAAGCTTCTCATGCAGATCTAGTGTTATCACTTCAGCCAATTCATCCACGTATTCTTGAAGATCTAACTAGTATCCAGCAGTTGCGATATAAACTAACTGTTCGTTCTTGCCATGGACTTAATGAGCTCTCTTTAACAAGAGTACTCATTGGTGTATGTGGGTTGCACGTAGATATGGTAACAAGCAGTGATGGCTCAGAAGTTGAACTTAAGATCGAAGGAGAAACTGGTGCAGAAGATATTGCGTTGGCAGCACAAATGATCTGCCCACGTATTTTCGATTTTCTGGACATTCATCCAAAATGGCAAGATGGTGTTATTGGATTAATGCAGTTAATAACTTTATCTCATATAAACCAGGCTCTTATTAAACGATTCATATGATTAAATTTTATTCTAAAAAGCAGTTCACCCAACTTCCAGATGCTATTCTTTTTGATACTGATAATACATTGTATCCCTATGATCCAGCTCATTTTAAAGCAATGCAAGCAGTAAGAGAAAAAGTAGTTAATAATTTTTCAATCAAGCCAGAGGAGTTTGATAAGTCCTTTAAAGAAGCCAGAATTCAGGTTAAATCTCGACTCAAACAAACAGCGTCATCGCATAGCCGACTTTTGTATTTGCAGCGAATGCTCGAAATCATGGGCCTTGGTTCACAGGTTCTGCTTGCTCTAGATTTAGAGCAAACTTATTGGCGAACATTTTTAAGTAATGCCATATTATTTGAAGATGTCAAAGAACTGTTAGATGATTTACGATTATATGGAATACCAACTGCTATCGTTACAGATATGACAGCCCAGCTTCAATTTCGTAAAATAGTGTATTTTGGCCTCGACCACTATTTTGATTATATTGTGACAAGTGAAGAGGCTGGATTTGATAAGCCTCATAAAGCCCCATTTAAAATTGCACTACAAAAAATGTCTCCAAAAGGCAAATGTATTTGGATGATTGGAGATAATCCAGTTAATGATATTAGAGGCGCTCGTGAACAAATTAATGCTATAACGTTACAAAAAATTCACAAGGGAGTCGACCTTGGTATTCGAGAAAATGCACCGGATGCTGCATTTAGTGAGTATTCTGAAGTAAGGAGTTTGATAAGTAAATTAAAGGGAGGTGAGAGTTGATTTCAGATTCAGATGCCATCAGAAATGAAGTTATTAAATTTTGTTCTATTATTGGCGCTGATCCAATGCTTGTTCAAGGAGCTGGAGGAAATATTTCATGGAAAGATGATAATACGCTGTGGGTAAAAGCATCTGGAACATGGCTTTCGGACTCTAAAGCAGATAATATCTTTGTACCTGTTGAATTGAATGATCTTAAAGCTGCAATAAAAGAAGGAAACTTCAACATTATTCCGAAAGTTATAGGGGAGACTTTATTACGACCATCAATTGAAACATTATTACATGCTCTTCTAGATTTTCGAGTTGTAGTCCATGTTCATGC
Organism: Candidatus Pseudothioglobus sp. uisw_070; assembly: GCF_059512545.2. Taxonomy (NCBI): domain Bacteria; kingdom Pseudomonadati; phylum Pseudomonadota; class Gammaproteobacteria; family Pseudothioglobaceae (SeqCode); genus Pseudothioglobus (SeqCode); species Candidatus Pseudothioglobus sp. uisw_070. Next base: position 385,156 of record NZ_CM183456.2, read on the forward strand.
AATTGAGGCCCTCACTTTACTAGTTAGAAATGATCCAATCGAAGAAATTAGTAAAAAACTAAAAAATAATATTCCTTGGGTTCTTGTTGACTATAAAAAACCTGGATTTGATTTAGCAAGGGCAATTTCAAATAAAATTAATGATAATTTAGGGGTGCAAATTATTTTTCTTCAAAATCATGGAATTGTAATTGGAGGTTCTAACGTTAGTGAAGTAAACAATATTTTATTTAATTTAGTTTCAGAGCTAAGTATTGAGCCAACATTTAATAAAACTTTAATTAAGATCCCTAATCCAATTTCACTGAAATACATCCCCGTTGATAATCTTGAGACTCATAATTTAGCATTAATTCCTGAGCTTTTTAATCGACTTAATGCAGATTGGGCTTTATACCCTGACCATGTTGTTTTTCTGGGTCCAAAACCAAATTGTTATGATACGGTTGAAACATTCTTAGAGCATTTAGAAAAGGGTGCGTCTCCTGAGTTGGTCTTTTTAAAAGACCTGGGGGTTTTTTCTTTACCTGGCTTCAGTAAGGCTAAACAGTTGCAGTTAAAGTGCTACCATGATGTTTTAGTTCGCCAAAAATATGATATCCGTCTTAAGGTGCTTAATGAACAAGAAATTTCAGAGTTGTTAAATTGGGAAGCTGAAAAATATAGAAAATCAATAGAAAAGTAAAGTATGGAAAATCATTCAAATAAAAAAAATAACGCACAAACTTTAATTCTATTATTAGTTTTAGCGTTGATTTTAACTACTATATCCTTTGGACAGATTGCTAGATGGGAGCTTCTTCAGCAAATTGCTATGTCTGATAGATACAGTTTGTTAGGTAGTCTTTACCCTGATACAAATCTTGCAATACCAACGGACTATAGTCCATATTTCCCTGGAGTAGCTTTTCTTGCCTTAATGGTTAAAAATATCGTTCCTAATAATTTGCTTATTTATTCTATGCATATAATTACAGTTGTAGTTGTTATGTCTTTTTTTATGGTGCAAAAAAGAATTACTTCTAGTGTCTATAAAGATATAAATATTAACAACTTTTATATTGGAATAATGATTTTTTCCTTAGTATTATGTAAGCATTATCTGTTTTATGCTCTCGCATTTAAACCAGATACAATTGCATTTTTACTAGGTTCTTTGGGGATTATTATTGCTAGAGCTGACGATAATACTAGGATTAAATACTTGCCCTATGTTTTTGGGGCTATCATTACAGGCTGTGCTTTAATTTTTAAACAACAGTATATTATTTTTCCTATTGGAATGATATTTTATTCTCTAATTAGTAGAAATTCTAAGTTTCAAAAATTTACAGCACTCTCTCTATGCTTCTCATTACTAGTATTATTTCTTTTTTATCAACAAGAATTTTTATTTTTTTGGAATTTAACAAATTTATCAGATGATGGTTTTATTCCAATAACTCAATGGGCATTAGTACATGCTCAGTTTGTAATATCTATTGTTCAATTAATTATTATATTGTACGCATTACAAATATATGGATATGTCAATATAGACTCCATTACTAATTTTATCTCTCTCAAAAATCTACTTAAGACGCCCTGGCCAACTCTTGTTGTTTTATCGGCAATGGCTGCATTCGCCAGCTCTTGGAAAACTGGTGGAAATCAAGGCAATTCTGAGTTAGGATTAATACTACTGTTCCCACTATTTTATTTCCTAATACAGAAGTTTGACAAAATGCTTTTGATTATTATTTCCTGGGTAGTTTTTTTAGGAATGGCTCCCGATCTCTACAAGAGTGCTATAAAAATCAATAACTCAACACAGTTAAATAAAGCTGCTACGTCACTTATCTTAGATAGTAACTCTTTAGTTTTATCTGGCTCAGGAGTTTATGGCGCAGCGCGAAAATTAAATACACTTAATCCTATTCATAGTCTATGGACTTATTGGGAGATAACTAAAGATGATAATATTCTATCTAGTTTGTTAGAAAAAAAAACCTTTGATGTTATTGTTCTTTCAAATAACTCCCAAAATAGGCAGCCTTTAACTACTTCAAGTTTGTATGCTATATATTTTGAAAATGACCTTGGAATAATTGCTATTAAGAATTAGATAATGAACTAACCTCATAAGTGAAATTAAAAACTACTCTGCCAAAGTGGAATGGTTTTTTGATAGTGGATTTATTGATTTTTTTACCACATAGGGTAAATATCATCATCCTGATTTTTTTCATCCTTTTTACTAATAATCTTAAAAGCAATATAAATGCATAGTATTAAAAATATAAATTAAAGTATCCAAAATAAGATTTTCATATTTTTCTTTAATTATTTATTTTTAAAAATTCAATCACAGCATTTTTACCAGTTTTTTCTAAACCCGCTTTTGAAAAATGAATCCAATCATTTTTCCTAAAATTATCTTTTTTATTATCTGATAATTCCAACAGGATTGCTCCATCAATCTCACTTGAAATTCGATGGGTAGAATCACGATTCATCTCTAATAATTCTATGAATTTTTCTTTATCCCAATTGATTACATTGAATGGCTTTTTTATCAATTCTTTATTAAAAATCCAGGGAATTAGAATTGGAGTAATGTTGTGAGCAAGAGCAATATAACAAAATGAACGTAAGTAGTCTTCGTATGTTTTAACAGAAGTTTGTATTTGGTCAAATGTCATATTATATTTATCTTGACAAGATATATACGACAATAGACTAGATGGTTTTACAAAAAAGCTTCTTAAATAAAGCAAAGAATATTGATATATAAAAGAAATTCTAATATTTGGTAAAAGGTTTAAAAAGTTATCAGATGATGGAAAGGATGGAGGTCGACGTGCGTGAGTATAATCTGGAGTAAAATTTGGAACTGCTTGGATACACCATGCGTCATTTATACCCTGATAAAGAATAGCATAGTCAGGTTTATAAGGCACACATTTAGTTAATAAATGTATTGTTGATTCTAGAATAGTGTAACCACTACAACCCGCATTTAAAACTTCATAACTTTCTTCTTTGTCAGCCTTATTTAGGGCACTTTCCATCGCTTTTGGCCAAGTGAGCTCTTGATTAAAAAGTGGCTCCATATCTAAATCATTTTGCTCAACTGTTGAACCTCCACAGACAACGATTCTAATTGTATTTAAATTTTTGTCAGCTAATATATTTACCCGTTTTCATAAATTTAACTTGACATCTAAACATATCACTTATCATTTTTAAATATGCATCAATTCCATACTCGATAGTGAGTTGGTTATTTTCAAGATATCCAATGTATAATTCCAAAAAATTATTAAACTCTTGGTTAAAATTAGAATCTCTCATATCAATAAAAGATTCAATTTTCTTTTTTTGAAAAGGAGATTTTAGATAAATATAATTTAAAACGTAATCAACATTATTCATTGTTAGTTTTGCTCCATAAATATATTAGATTGAATATTATTTTTTCTTTAATGTGGATTATAAACAATTTAAAATTTTACCAGTAATGTAGAAACAGTCTAAATTTTGTTTGATTGGAAATGGAGGTTTTAATTCTATAATGTGTTGAATACTACTCGACCGTGACCGAATGAATTTGTATTGTACCCTGTTTACCAGTACAACCCCAGTTATAGAATTTTCTATCCAATTTCAAACCAATTCATTAATATACGATAAAGGATACAGTATTCGTCAACAGATGATTTATTGTCTTATCCTGTTGATGAGAGAGGAGGGGTTAGGATATAGAAGAATTAGTAAGAAGTTAAACCAATGGGGAATCAAAACTCATAGAGGTAAAGAATGGTTTAATACTTCTGTGTCTTCTGTCTTGAAAAGGAAACATGAAAGGGATGATCTAGTAGACAATCTAAGAAATAAACATTACCCATCTAAAGTTTCTAAGATGGAATTGAAATACTATACTTTTGACTAATCCATAAGTACAATTCATTCTATGAAAATGAAAAAGTGTCCCCATTGTTCAGAAGAAATTCTATCTTCTGCAACGGTATGTCGTTACTGTAATAGGAAAACCACTAAAAGTAACATCATTCTTAACATTATAGGGTTAGGTGTTCTTATATAATCTCTAGATTAATTATTTGAAAGTATAAGAAATGCCAATTGTAAAAGTCCTTAACTCAACTGAAAAATATCAAGCAATTGCAAAGAACCTATCGCACAGAAATGAACTCTCTGGAAGAGGAGACAATATAAAGGAAACTCAAACAAGAGTATCTTTTATAAAAAAAAATATTTCATCTTTAAATAGAAAGTTTTGTTCCTTTTCCGATATTGGGTGTGGAGATGGTTCATTCATTTTGGCATTGTCTAAGTTAAGTGAAATTAATTTTGGAATACTACCTACAGAGGAGGAGGTTGATGTTGTCACTAATTTACTAAAAGCAAATGAATCGAGTTCAAAGGTATCTATACAACAAGGTCTTTCAAATAACCTACCATTTTCAAATAACAGTATTGACTTACTGCTTTGTAATAGTGTTCTTCATAGTGTTGGATTTAATATGGAACTTGTAAGGAAGTCTATTTCTGAGTTCTCACGAGTTCAAAGTAAAGACAGTGTTCTTTATATTGGTGAAATCCCTGAAACTAATGAGATGGAAGGTAGAAATTATGGAACATCGTTTTTGAAATACTTAGTTTGGGTAGTTAATAATAGAGGTTTATTAACAGCACTAAAAGAGTTAGTTAAATATTTGAGATGTTTTTTTTCGTCTAATTGGTTATATACCATACAACCATGCAACATATTTTTTTGTGAAAAAATAAACTTTATTAATTTACTAAACTCTTTTGGGTATGAAGTAGTTAAAATCTACTCAAGTCATAATAATCGTGAGGTTAATGAATCAGATGAAGTGGGGGGGAAGATTGGATTACCTCTGTATTAAGAAACATTAGGTTTAAATTAGTGATGTTTTTTTTTGCATCTATTTGTTAGAAAGAACAACCCAAAACCAAGCAATAAAGATGAAATTGAGATATTATCATTTTGATTGAGTAACCATTTCCAATACCCAATCTAATACATATCTACAATTCCTTTCAGTCATAATCACTATTGAATTGACAAAACCATCTCTGTCAATCTTTACAGAATAATGACATCTTTTATCACCACCAATACCTAAGGTATTTAATCCCTTTACAAGATTGTAAGATGGTACTTTCCAGTTCTCAACAATCCTTTGTACATCTAATGGATGTTGTTTTTCAACATAATCAAAAAGAATGGGTGGATTGGATTTCTAAATATGGTGAAGATTTTAGTAAAAGATTTGAAAAACCCACTATTGATTTAATAGAAGGGATAGTAAGTAAGATAGTCGTTTCACCAGTCATGGGTGAAACTAGGGATGGTAAAGAAACACAAAGAGGTCATATCTTTAATATCAAATTCAAACTACCAATAGTCAATGATGGTATTGAATATAAGAATGATAAGAAGAAGTCAGATGGTTATTCTTTGAAGGATGGGAAGAAATCTACCAAGACAAACGAACTAAAAGTCAATAATGGTAATAGGTATAACCATGTCTATGTTGAAGATGATTCTAAAAAAAAAGTTGACTTGACAGGGTACAATACAAATTCATTCAACGGTAACTGATTTAGCTAAATTTCTTGGTTTATCAATATCTGTGCCCTTAACAATAGCGACATAATAACTTAACAATTGAAGTGGTATGGTAAAAATAATTGGGGCAGTTATACGACCTATATTAGAGATGATTGGGATTATTTTCATTCCTTTCATTGGTATTACTTTTGAATCTCTATCCTCAAATACTAACATTTGTGATCCTCTAGATTTGACCTCTTGTAAATTAGACTTGAGTTTATTAAGTAGTTCATCGTTAGGGGCAATAGCAATAACAGGAATATTATCATCGATAAGAGCGATTGGACCATGCTTTAGTTCTCCTGCTGGATATGCTTCAGCATGGATATAGCTAATTTCTTTTAACTTAAGTGCTCCTTCAAGGGCTATGCCATACATTGTCCCTCGTCCTAAAAACAATGCATTCTTTTTATTTTTAAATTCAGTGGCTATTTTTTTAATTTTATTTCTTTGCAATAGGGCATCATTGACAAGACCTGGTAATTGTTTTAAACCATTAATGATGGCTTTTTCCTGCTCTCTTTTAATAGATTTTTTTACTACACCTATAGAACATGTAAGAAGAGCGAGGCCAACTAGTTGAGTGGTAAACGCCTTTGTGCTTGCAACTCCAATTTCAGGCCCAGCCTTAGTTAAAAATGTTAAATCAGAGATTCTAGTAATACTGGACTCTGCAGAATTGGAGATGCAAAGAATGGTGATTTGTTTGTTAATTTTTTTTACGATTTTTAATGCTTCAAGAATATCTGCAGTTTCACCACTCTGTGAAATAGCTACCAAAAGAGTTTTATCAAGAATGATTGGTCGTCGGTAGCGGTATTCACTTGCGACTTCAACATTACAAGCTATTTTTGCGATGTCTTCAAGCCAGTATTTTGCAACTAATGCAGCATTATAGCTTGAGCCACAAGCTATAATTTGAACTCTTTTGATTTTTTTAAAAATTTTGTTAGCCGTATCACCAAAAGTAGCAATTACAACTTTATCTTCTGTAATGCGTGACTCTAATGTGTCTTGTATAGCTTGTGGCTGCTCAAAGATCTCTTTTTGCATAAAGTGATCATAAGTACCTATATCAAGCTGACTATCATTTAAATTTGAAATTTTAATTGGTCGTTCAACTTTATGCCCTTCCTTGTTAAAAATAGTAACTTTTCTTAAAGTCAGTTCAGCAATATCTCCATCTTCTAGAAAAATAAACTTCTTAGTAACTGACAATAGTGCCATTTGATCAGATGCAATATAGTTTCCATTATTACCAATACCAATTAAGAGAGGTGATCCTTTTCGTGCAGCAATTAATGTATTTGGATATTTTGAAGAAATAATCCCAAGCCCGTAAGAACCTTCAAGGGTTTTTAGTGCGTTTTGTACTGCCTCTATAAAAGAATTAGATGACTGAAGAGTGAGGTGAATTGCATGAGCAATAACCTCGCTATCAGTATCAGAAGAAAACTTATAGCCTTGTTCTTGTTGTAACTCTTTTATATCAATGTAATTTTCAATAATTCCATTATGTACTATACTAATGGAATTATTGGAGATGTGAGGGTGCGCATTTTTATTCGAAGGTTCACCATGAGTAGCCCACCGAGTATGAGCTAATCCAGTTGTTCCTTGCATTTTACTAGTATTTAATTTTTTTTTAAGATTACAAACTTTTCCAACTTCTCGCTCTCGGACTAGTTTGTGATTTTTGGATAGAGTGACAAGCCCAGAAGAGTCATATCCTCGGTATTCTAATCTCTTTAAACCCTCCAATAGAATAGGAGTAATATCCGAATTTGTTATACCACCAACAATGCCACACATAAATTGATTTAAATTGATTTTAAGGGGGAATATTATATATAAATGAATAGTAAGTTATGTCAATAATAGGGAATTTAATTTTTTTCCCTTCTACATATAGTTTGCAAGTTTTTACGAAGCATGATAAATAATCACATAGTAATGAGCTGAAATTATTATTGTTATGTCTTTAAAACTTTCTTGTTTAATAATATATTACATTTTAAAATGTACTGCTTATAAATATAATTATTAGCAAACATATTAGTTTAAAATCATCCATAATTCAAGCTTTTATAGAAATGTTTTGTTTTTACAATTTATACAAAATAAACACTAGGATAAACATTGTCTAAAATAGACTTTTCCAAATATCAAACTTTAATCTTTGATTGCGATGGGGTTATTCTTAACTCTAATCAAGTTAAGACAAAAGCATTTTATAACGTCGCTAAAATATATGGTCATCAGCCTGCACAAGCATTAAAAGACTATCATATCTTAAATGGTGGCATATCACGCTATCAAAAGTTTGAATACTTACTTACAAAAATCTTAAAAAAAAGAATTGAAATGCAAGAGTTAAATATGCTTTTATTCAGTTTTTCTAAAGAAATAAAGAAGGCTTTATTGATTTGTGAAGTGGCTGAAAATATTAAAGAATTTAGAGACTTAACTAAGAATTCTAAATGGTTAATAGTATCTGGAGGAGATCAGGTTGAACTTAGAGAATTGTTTCGTAAAAGAAAGCTAGATAGCCATTTTGATGCTGGTATATTTGGAAGCCCAGATGATAAAAATCAGATTTTAAAGAATGAAATTTATAAGGGTAATATCGTGGGAAAAAGTCTATTTATAGGCGATAGTATGTATGATTATCAAGCTGCGAAAAATGCAGATATAGACTTTGTCTTTTTAAGTAAATGGACAGAGGAAAGTGATTGGAAAAGAAAATTCTCTAATATTAATGTATTTATGGATTTGTCAGAGCTTAGGGAACAATGTATTCAATAAAAAAACTTTGGAATCATTTTTCTAAATTAAGAAAAAAGCAATTTTCTCTCTTACTTATTCTAATGTTGTTATCCTCTATAGTTGAGGTTATTAGTATAGGCGCAGTATTTCCATTTTTAGCGGCACTAACTAATCCAGATTTAATCTACTACCATCCAATTGTACAACCCTTAGTCTATAAATTGGGATTCACACAGCCAGATCAAATTATCCTTCCTTTCACTGTAATTTTTATTACTGCAGTGGTGTTTTCAGCTCTTGTTAGACTTACTTTACTATATTCAGTCACAAGACTTTCATACGCGGCTGGTGCAGATATAAGTATTAATATTTATCGGCGGACTCTTTACCAAGACTATCAAGTCCATCTTTCACGAAATAGTAGTGAAATTATTAATGGAATTATTAACAAAACAAACACGGTTATTGGTGGAATTCTGAACCCAGTTCTAACTTTAATTAGTTCAATTGTAATATTGACAGGGATAATGATTGCACTTTTTTTGATAGATACAAAAGTTGCTTCTGCTATTTTTATAGGCTTTGGAGCGCTCTATGGAATTGTTATTTTTTATACTCGAAATCGCCTTAGATCAAACAGTGAAAGCATAGCTGGACAATCCACTCTAATGATTAAATCCCTTCAAGAGGGTTTAGGGGGAATTCGTGATGTGATAATTGATGGTAGTCAGGAATTTTATTGTAAGCTTTATAGGAAGTCAGATATTCCTTTTCGCCACGCTTCTGGCAATAATCAATTTATTGCCGGTTCACCTAGATTTATAATGGAAGGAATTGGGATAACTATTATTTCAGTAGTTGCTTATTTCTTGATGCAAGAAGGAGGGGTATTCATTCCAGTTTTAGGAGTTTTTGCACTTGGTGCCCAGCGGATTCTCCCTTTACTGCAACAATCATTCAGTACATATGCAACTATTAAAGGTGCAAAATCGTCTTTTGATGATGTTTTGAAGCTTTTAGATCAGCCACTTTCTAATTTCAAAGTTCAAAGTAACCAAGACTCTTTAAGATTTGAAAAAGAAATATGTTTAAATAATTTGGATTTTCAATATGCTGAAGACTCACCATGGGTATTAAAAAATATCAATCTAAAGATTAGAAAAGGTGAATGTATAGGCTTTATAGGGCCCACTGGAAGTGGAAAAAGCACTCTTATTGATATTATTATGGGATTATTACCTCCAACAAAGGGCCAGCTAATAGTTGATAATCAAATAATTGTTGACAATAATAAAGCTTTATGGCAGAAGAAAATTTCTCATGTTCCCCAAAATATTTTCCTTTCAGATGGAACAATAGAGGCGAATATTGCTTTTGGAGTTGCTAGCAATGAAATTGATTCAGATTTGATTGGTAAGGCCGCAAAACAGGCCCAAATTTTTGAACTAGTGAAAACTTGGAAACAAAAATATAATACAATTGTTGGTGAGAGAGGTGCTCGATTGTCTGGAGGACAAAGACAAAGAATAGGAATTGCTAGGGCATTGTATAAAAATACAGAAGTATTGATTCTTGATGAAGCAACTAGCTCTCTTGATAGTAAAACAGAGGGGGATATAATGCGTGAAATCGAAATTTTAAATAAAAATCACACAATTCTTATAATCGCACATAGAATATCGACATTAAAGTCATGCGACCGTATCGTGGAGATTAATAAGAGTGGTAGTATTAAAATTATAGATAAAGAAAATTATTTTAAATCTAAATTGCTATAGAGGTGTTAAAAATATGTTAAAAAATTCATCAATTTTGATTACTGGAGGTACTGGATCGTTTGGTAATTCATTCGTCCCAATGACACTAAATAAATATAATCCTAAAAAAATAGTAATTTTTTCTCGCGATGAAATGAAGCAATGGGAAATGGCTAAATTGTTTAAAGGTGATGATCGTGTTCGTTTTATGATAGGAGATGTAAGAGATAAGGATAGACTTTATAGGGCGTTAGATGGTATTGATTATGTTGTTCATGCCGCAGCTACTAAGATTGTTCCAACTGCGGAGTATGACCCATTTGAATGTGTTAAAACTAATGTGATAGGTGCTATGAATCTTATTGATGCATGTATAGACAAGGGCGTTAAACGTATTGTTGCCTTGTCAACTGATAAAGCAAGTAGCCCTGCAAATTTATATGGAGCGACTAAACTTACTTCTGATAGGTTATTTGTATCTGGTAATTCCTATAGTGGCAGCCATAGTACTAGCTTTTCAGTTGTAAGGTATGGAAATGTTATGGGCTCACGCGGCTCTGTCATTCCATTTTTTATGTCTCTTTCTGAAGGTGATGTCTTACCAATTACAGATAATCGTATGACTAGATTTATGATTTCCTTAGAAGAGGGAGTTACATTGGTCTGGCATGCTTTTGATGATATGAACGGAGGTGAAATTTATGTTAAAAAAATTCCTTCTATGAAAGTTACTGATATTGCATTAGCAGTTAATAATAGCGCTAAGCAAGAAGAAGTTGGTATTAGGCCAGGTGAAAAACTACATGAACAGATGATAGGTCTGGAAGATGCGCTTTATACTTATGAATACTCTGATAATTTTAAAATATTACCTTCTATTAATGACTGGAATATCGATGCTAAAAGAATAGGAACTGGTAAAAAAGTACACCCAGAGTTCACGTATTGTTCTAATAATAATAAAGTGTGGATGGAAATTTCTGAACTCCAAGAGTGGATTGAGAAACATAAAAATAAAATTGGAAATATATAAGAATGATTCCTTATGGAAAACAGAGTATTAATCAGGATGATATTGATGCGGTTGTTAATGTTTTAAAATCAGACTTTCTAACTCAGGGGCCGAAATTAACTGAATTTGAAAGCGATTTAGCTAGCTATTGTGGAGCAAAATATGCTAAGTCAGTAACTAATGCTACCGCTGCTTTGCATTTAGCTTATTTAGCTATTGGATTAGGAAAAAATGATATTGTTTGGACAACACCTAACACCTTTGTTGCAACAGCAAATGCAGCTTTATATTGCGGTGCAACTGTTGATTTTGTTGATATAGATCCAAAAACATATAACTTATCTATTGAGTGCTTAAAAGAAAAACTAATACTTGCAAAAAAAGAAAATAAACTACCTAAATTGATCGTGCCAGTGCATTTTTCGGGCCAGAGTTGCCAGATGAAAGAGATCTGGAAATTAGCAAAAGAATATGGCTTCAAGGTTATTGAAGATGCAAGTCATGCTATAGGTGGTGAATATCTTGGCAAAAAAATAGGGGGTTGTGATTATTCGCATATGGCAGTATTTAGTTTTCATCCGGTCAAGATGATAACCACGGGCGAAGGTGGTGCAATTATGACAAATGATAAGAAGCTTGATGAAAGAGTTGAGTTATTCAGAAGTCATGGTATTACTAAAAATTTAACCCTGTTTAATAATAAAAGTGATGGTGATTGGTATTATGAACAACAAGTGCTAGGTTTTAACTATCGTTTGACTGATATACAGGCAGCATTGGGAATAAGTCAGCTAAAAAGGTTGGATAGTTTTGTAGAAAAAAGACGAGAGATTGCAAAGCATTATTTAACTGAATTAAAAAATATAACTTTGCCTTATCAACACCCTGACACCAATTCATCGTGGCATTTGTTTGTAGTAAAAATTAAAGATAGAAATGAGATTTATAAACAACTAAAATTGCAGGGGATTATGACGCAAGTTCATTATATTCCTGTAAGCCAACAACCTTTTTTTAATCGAAAGCCTCTTAAAAATAGTAATAACTTTTATCAGCATTGTTTAAGTTTGCCAATTTATGCAGATTTAACAAATCAACAGCAACTAAAAGTTATTAACAACTTATGAGAAACAAACTGGTACTAGGAACTGCTCAATTTGGTTTAAATTATGGTGTTACTAATCAGAACGGCCAGGTAACAAAAAGAGAGGTAAAGAATATCTTGGGTTTAGCTAAATATAACGATATTACCTCACTGGATACAGCTGCTGATTATGGAAATAGTGAGGAAGTACTGGGTGAAATTGGCATTCATAATTATCAAATTATTACTAAAACTATACCTCTTAAAGGTGAAGTTAAAGAGGTTATAGATGGTTTCTATCAATCTTTAAATAAACTTAATATAGACAAAGTAGAAGGCCTATTAATTCATAATATTGATGATGTAAAAAATAAAAATTTTGACCTTTTATTTGAAAGATTAAATCAATTGAAAAAAGATGGTTTAGTTAAAAAAATTGGTTTTTCTACTTACATGCCTGAGCAAATTAACTTTTTATTAGAAAACTTTGATTTTGATATAATTCAATTACCATTTAACATTTTTGATGCGCGCCTTATCGAAGGTGGGCAACTTAAGGCTTTGAAAAGTAGAGGTTTAGAGATTCATGCTAGAAGTATATTTTTACAAGGCATTCTATTAGATTTTTATCACTATTCAAGTTATTTTTTAACTTGGCAAAATCAATTTAAAAAGTATCAAGTACTAGTTAAAGATAGTGGCATGTCTTTACTGGAATATGCGCTGAATTTTGCATTAAATACCCAAGAAATAGATAAAGTTCTGGTAGGGGTTAATAGTGATATTCAGTTAAATGAAATTTTACAATCTGTAAAAAAATCAGAAAGTATTGATTCTTTCCCTATTAACGATATAAATCTATTAAATCCAAGTTTATGGAAAATATGATATTAGCAATATTACAAGCACGTTATTCCTCATCAAGATTGCCAATGAAGGTCTTAAAGCCTATATTAAATAAGCCAATGTTGCTCCATCAAATTGAAAGGTTGCAACATTCCACATTGATTGACAAGATAGTTGTGGCAACTTCAGTAGATGTTTCAGATGATATTATTGAGGAAATGTGTATGGATAATAATATTGAGATATTTAGAGGAGATTTAGATAATGTCTTAGACAGAGTTTATCAATGTGCTAAATTTTATAATCCTAAGTATATCGTTCGTTTGACAGGTGATTGTCCTTTAACTGACTGGCAGGTTATAGATGAAATGATTCAGTATTGCTTAGAAGGTAGTTTTGATTATGTTGTAACATCTTTAAAATTTCCAGATGGGTTAGATGCAGAAATTATAACAATGGAAGCTTTGATTGAAACAAAGAGAAAGGCTACTTTACCTTCAGAAATTGAGCATGTGACGCAATATATTGTAAATAGACCAGAAGAGTTTAATAATAAAATATTCGAACTTAGTCAAGATTTATCTCATTTTCGCTGGACAGTTGATGAGCCTGAAGATTTTGTTTTAGTTGAGAAAATATACCAAGCTTTGTATAAAGAAAATCCATTTTTTTTAACTAGTGATATTTTAAATTTATTTCAAGAGATGCCAGGTCTTGTATCTATTAATAGTAAATTTATTAGAAATGAAGGCTTAGAAATATCATTAAGAGCAGATAAGGAATTTTTAAAAAATGTATAAAAAATCAGAAAAATTACTGGAAAAAGCTTTAAAGTCTATCCCTTTAGCATCTCAAACTTTTAGTAAGAGTTTGACTCAATATCCCAGAGGCGTTTCGCCTTTCTTTATTGAGAGGGGCAAAGGGGCAAAAGTAGTAGATGTTGACGGTAATGATTATATTGATTTTGTTAATTCATTAGCTGCAGTGACTTTGGGTTATTGTGATAAAGATGTTGACAAAGCGGTGCAAGAACAAATGAAAAATGGAGTTACTTTTTCTTTGCCCCATACTTTAGAAATGAAAGTTGCAGAGAAATTGATTGAAATTATCCCTTGTGCTGAAAAAGTCAGATTTGCAAAAAATGGAACAGATGCAACAAGTGCCTCCATTCGTATTGCTAGAGCTTTTACTGGTAAAGAGCATATTGCAGTATGTGGTTATCATGGTTGGCAAGATTGGTACATTGGCTCAACTGCTAGAAATTTAGGTGTCCCTCAAGGTGTTAAAGAGTTGACACATAAATTTGCATATAATGACATGAATTCACTTGAACAGCTATTTCAATCTCATGAACTAGCTTGTGTCATTATGGAGCCGATGAATGTTGAATATCCAGAGAATAATTTTTTAGAAAGAGTAAAGGAATTAGCGCATAAAAATAATGCATTATTAATTTTTGATGAAACTATTACGGGATTCAGATTCTCTTTAGGTGGCGCTCAAGAATTATTTAATGTGATTCCAGATTTAGCCACTTTTGGTAAAGGTATGGCAAATGGCTATCCATTATCTGCAGTGGTAGGAAGTAATAAAATAATGCAAAAAGTCGAAGATATCTTTTTCTCAGGTACTTTTGGAGGTGAGACATTGTCTCTTGCTGCTGCTGATGAAGTTATTAATAAGTATAAGAAAGAGGATGTTATTGGCCATTTTAATGAAATTGGTACTTATCTTTTAGAGCAATTAAATCAGCTTATTGATGATGAAAATTTAGAGGATATTTTTTGGACTTCTGGCCATCCTTCTTGGAGTTTTCTTCATATTAAAGATCAAGAAAAATATAATAGTTTTGAAATAAAAACCTTTTTTATGCAAGAATCTCTTAAGAGAGGAGTTATGACTTTAGGGTCACACAATCTAAGCTTCTCTCATAATAAGGAAGAAATTGACAGGTTAATTAAAGTATATTCAAAAGTATTACCAATGATTAAAGGACATGTTAAAAATCAGAGTTTATTAGAAAATATACATGGAAAAATATTAGAGCCTTTATTTAAAGTAAGGTAAAGAAAAGCGAAAGATTATTATATGCAAGCTAAAAAGTTAACTGTATTAACTGAGGGAGGAAGGGTTTTTGGCTTTGGCCACATCACTCGTTGCCTTTCTATTAGTAGATATTTTGAAGATTTTGGGGTGATGGTAGAGTTTATTGTTGATGGTGATGATAGTATCTTGCCAATATTAAAAAATCAACCATTAATTTTAATGAACTGGCTAGATAAAAAACCTCTACTGCAAAAATTACAAGAAAGT
Organism: Candidatus Pseudothioglobus sp. uisw_070; assembly: GCF_059512545.2. Lineage (NCBI taxonomy): Bacteria > Pseudomonadati > Pseudomonadota > Gammaproteobacteria > Pseudothioglobaceae (SeqCode) > Pseudothioglobus (SeqCode) > Candidatus Pseudothioglobus sp. uisw_070. The sequence continues at coordinate 400,575 of NZ_CM183456.2, forward strand.
TCTTTTGTACTAATTGACTCTTTAAGGATGTCAAATGACCAGATTGATGATATACAGAAATTAGATGCCATCATTATTTATATTGATGATGAAAAGCGTCAAAATTTTCTAGAAAAGGGATTTGTCTTGGATTGGACAATCTTAGTTGATAAAAAGAATTACTTTTTACCAAAAAAAGAAAATGTTACTTATCTTTTGGGAAGCAAATATACGCCTCTAAGAGAGGCATTTTCTAGAAGTAATAGAATCTTAATAAATAGTGAAATAAAAAAAGTTTTTATTTCATTTGGTGGGTCAGATGTGCGAAATTTGACCGCTAAAGTTTTAGAATTTCTAAGTAAAAATTTTCCAAGCTTAAAGAAAATAGTTGTTATAGGTAATGGTTTTACAAATACTAAAAGTATTAAGTTGTTCCAAGATAAAAATACAACCTTAATTTATAATGCGCATGCAGAAGAAATGTCTTCTTTGATGAATAATAGTGATATTGCAATTTCAAGTGGTGGGCAAACTTTGTATGAGCTAGTAAGTTTGGGTGTTCCTACAATTGCAATATTATTAGTTGAAAATGCTAGAGATGATACTGAAGGCTGGGCAAAGGTAGGATCCATTGATTACATTGGTAATTTTGATGACGAAGATTTGTTGCGGAAATTATTAGTATCAATGAAGATGTTAAAAAAGCAAGAAAATAGACAAAAAATGCAAAATAGTAGTAATTTTATGGGACTTAATGGTGGTAAATTAATTTTAGATGCTGTAATGAAAGATTCCAAATGATATTATTTAGAGACAGAGCCTCAACTATTTTGTATGAAGTACTCGTAACTTTAAATAAGAGTAGTAAATTTTTAATGCCGTTAAATATTTGTCATATTATTCCTGAAACTTTTTTAAAAGCTGGAATTAAATTTGATTTTATAGATATTAATATTGATACTTTATGTATGGATGAAAATTTAGTATTAGAAGCTATAAAAAATGATAGCTCTATTAGCGGTGTCTTATTTGTTAAAACTTTTGGCATTGAATTAGAAAGTGAAGCTTTTTATCAAAAGATAAAACATATTAATAGTAATATTTTTATTATTGATGATCAATGTCTTTCATTGCAGAATTTTGATTTTGATATTGATAAATCTTCCGCTTCATTATCACTTTTTAGCACTGGATACTCTAAGTATGTGGATATTGGTTATGGTGGGTTTGGCTTCTTAAAAAATAGTGAATTTGAGGATATTTTTGATGACGATAGCAAGAGTCAAGTTTTCTTGGAATATCAGATTAATATTAAAAATAAAATTCCTTTAATGAAAAAGCATAAGGCAAAATTGAACGCAATCTATCAAGAAGGAATACCCTCTGAATTGCATTTAGGCAGGGCTTTTGAAAATTGGCGGTTTTCAATTTTAATTGATAATAAAGATGACCTATTAGAGGAAATATTTAAAGAAGAGGGTTTATTTGCAAGTAGTCATTATGCCCCTATTGATAGTAGATTTATAGGAAACTCAGTCCAAGGCTCAAGAACTTATATAATATCTTCTAGAATTATTAATCTTTTTAATGATTATCGATTTACAGAGGAAAAAGCAATAAGAACTGCAGAACTTATAACTAATTTTTATGATTATACAAAAAATTGCTAGCTCTTAATAACATTATAAAAAATATGAACTTAAAGATCAATACTTGTGCAATTATGCAACCTACATATTTACCTTGGCTGGGATATTTTGATTTAGTAGCTAATGTAAGCGATTTTATTTTTTTGGACGATGTTAAATTTAATAAGAGTTCATATCATCATCAAAATAGAATACTTGGAGCAAATGGTATTATTTTATTGAGTGTCCCAACACGCTCTAATCAGGGAAGAATGGGTTCAATGATTAAAGATATTGACATAGATAATTCTGGAAATTGGAAAAAAAAACATTTAATGTCTATTGAGCAATCTTATAAAAAAGCACCACACTTTGGTGAAATATATCATCATATTGAAGATATTATTTCTAGTGATTTAATTAAGTTATGTGACTTAAATATTAAAATTATTAAATTATTTTCTTCAATTCTTTCATTGAAAACTAAGTTTCACAGAGCAAGTCATTTAGAGAATTTAGCGCAAGACAAAGTAGAAAAGTTAGTTAAATTTTGTCAAATGCAAGAATGTACTACTTATTTCTCTCCAGCTGGATCTTTGGACTACATAGATACAATAGAAAATAAAGCGAAATTTAGCTCTAATAAAATTGATGTTTTTTTTCAAAATTTTGATTTAATCCCTTATGCTCAAAAAAAATCAGGTTTTATACCTTATATGAGCATTCTAGATGCTTTGATGTATTGTGGAGTAGAGGGGACAAAAAACGTTCTTGAAGAAGGGCATAATATTTCAGAACTTAAATAAAAAATACTATGAAAATAGATAATCGAATTATTTCAAATAAACATTCCCCTTATATCATTGCAGAGTTATCTGCTAATCATAATGGGAGTATTGAGCGTGCTTTTAAAAGTATAAAGGCAGCTAAGGAAGCTGGTGCTGATGCAGTTAAAATTCAAACTTATACTGCAGATACTATTACAATTAAAAGTGATAGGAGCGAATTTCAAATTAAGGGTGGCTTGTGGGATGGCTATGATTTACATAGTCTTTATAAGTGGGCAGAAACACCTTATGAGTGGCACAAACCTCTGTTTGATTATGCCAAAGAGATTGGTATTACTATCTTTAGTTCCCCTTTTGATAAAACAGCAGTTGATTTATTAGAGGATTTGAACGTCCCTGCTTATAAAGTGGCCTCTTTTGAAATAACAGACTTGCCATTGATTAAGTATATTGCTCAAACTAAAAAGCCCATGATAATATCAACTGGCATGGCAAACTTAGATGAAATTAGTACTGCAGTTGAGATTGCCAGTGATAATGGCTGTAAGGATTTAGTTTTACTGCATTGTATTAGCTCTTATCCCGCGCCACCAGAGCAATCCAATTTAAAAACTATTCCAGATCTAAGCGAGCGATTTGAAGTTTTATCAGGCTTGTCAGATCATACAATGGGGACAACTGTAGCACTTGCAAGTGTTGCGCTAGGAGCAAGTGTCATTGAAAAACACTTTACTTTAAGTCGAAATGATAAGGGGCCAGATAGTGAGTTCTCATTAGAGCCACATGAGCTAAAAAATTTATGTAAAGAGACTAAAGTTGCATTTTTATCTTTGGGTAATGCAGGTTATGAGTTGAAAGATGCAGAAAAAACTGGACTTAATTTTCGTCGTTCATTGTATGCTGTTAAAGACATACAAAAAGGGGAACAATTTACTGAGAAGAATATTAGATCTATACGTCCCAGTTTTGGGTTGCCACCTAAGTATTATGAAAAGGTATTAGGGGGCATTGCTGCACAAGATATTGAGTATGGCTCCCCATTAACCTGGGCTAATATTGTTACAGTTACTGATTTAAGTAACTGATATGGTAGATAAGCGAGTTTGTATTTTAGATTATGGTAGTGGAAACGTAGGGTCTGTATCTAATTTATTACAACATTTGGGAATAAAAACTACAGTTTCTAATAAAGAGAAAGAAATTCAAAAATGTACCCACTTAATTTTGCCAGGTGTTGGGTCTTTTGGTTCTGCTATGGAAAAGATTAGGAAAAACCTCCCAATGACACTAATTGAAGACGATGTTGTTTGTAAAAAAAAGCCTTTTCTTGGAATTTGTATAGGGATGCAAGTTTTGGCAAGTTATGGCTTTGAATTTGGAAAACATCATGGACTTGGCTGGATTGAGGGGAATGTTGACATAATTGACTCTGGAGATAATCCATTACCACATATTGGTTGGAATAACGCTACCTCAGTAAAAGAATCTAAACTTATGATGGGCTTAGAAGAAATAAATGATTTTTATTTTGTTAATAGTTATTGCTTTAAAGCTCAAAATAATGCCGATGTTATTGCTGAAACAATATATCACGAAAATTTTGCATCAGTCATTGGAAGAGATAATATACTTGGGGTTCAATTCCATCCAGAAAAGAGTCAAGGCGCAGGACAAAAAATAATTAGAAATTTTTTAGAATATAAATGAAAAAAAAACGTGTAATACCAGTTTTGCTATTAAAAAATGGCTGGCTCGTTCAAAGCAGGGGTTTTTCCAGGCATCAAAATTTAGGTAATCCAATTGACGCTGTAAAAAGACTAAGTAAATGGGCTTCTGATGAATTAATATATCTAGATATATCTCGTGATAATGTGTACGATACTAGAAGAGATGATCAGGGATATAAAAATATTTCCTCCTTTCTAGGTATTATCGAGAATATATCTAAGGAGGTTTTTATGCCTATGACAATTGGGGGGAAGATAAAAAATCTTAATGATATTGAAGATAGATTGTTACTAGGCGCTGATAAAGTTTCAATAAATACTGAGGCTTATAATAATAATAAATTGATTAAAGATGCTGCAAAAGAATTTGGTTCGCAATGCATTGTTGTTTCTATGGACATTAAAAGAACTGAATTAGGTAATAGAGTTTTTACGAAATTTGGAAAAGAGAATACAGGCCATGGTCCCTTGTATTGGTCTAAAATACTGGAAGATTATGGTGCTGGAGAGATTTTATTAAACTCAATAGATCGAGATGGAGCTGGAACTGGTTATGATATTGAGTTGTTAGATCAAGTGTCTTCAGAGTGTAGTTGTCCCATTATTGCGTGTGGTGGTGTAGGGGAATGGGAGCATTTTAAAGAAGCACTTGATAAGACTAATGTTGATTCTGTTGCTGCAGCTAACATCTTCCAATATACTGATCAAAGCGTATACATGGCTAAAAAATACCTGTCTAAAAATGGTTGTAATGTTCGAAAACCCGATTTATTAAAAATATAAAACTAAATAAATATGAAAAATGAAATGAATTATTGCAAAAAATGTGTTTATCCCTTTGCAACTGTTAACTTGCATGTTGATGATGATGGAATTTGTTCTAGTTGCAAAACATTCGAGGCTTTTGAAGAAATTCCAGATCATTTCTGGGAAAAGAGAAAAGAGAGGTTAAAAAAACTTATTAAAGAGTCGTCTGATAATAATGATTCAGAATATGACTGCTTAATACCAGTAAGTGGAGGAAAAGATAGCTATTATCAAGCACATATAATCACAAAAGAATTGGGCTTAAAACCTCTTTTAATGACATACCATGGAAATAATTTTTTGCCAGAAGGGGACGCTAATCGTGACAGAATGAGGCATGTTTTTGATGCCGATCATATTATTTGGGGTCCTAATATTGAGGTATTGAAAAAGTTAAATAGGTTGGGATTTAAGAGAATGGGAGACATGAATTGGCAAAACCATTGCGGTATATTTTCTTCTCCAATACAAGTAGCAGTAAAATTTAAAATACCATTGATTATATGGGGTGAAATTAATTGGGACATATCTGGAATGTTTGATCCTAATGACTTTATGGAGTTTAGTGCAAGGGTTAGACATGAGCATGATCTCAGAGGCTATGAGTGGTATGACTTTATTGGAGACAAGGATGATAAACTTATTGAAAAAGATATGATCTGGGCAAAATACCCTTCTGATGAAGAGATTTTAGAGGTTGGAGTGAGAGGTTTATATATTGGTAATTTCTTTAAGTGGGACCCTAACGAGCATACTAAAATGATGCAAGATAAATATGGCTGGGAAGAGGCAAGACAGCCTTTTGAAAGAACATATCGTCGCATGTCAAATTTAGACGATCGATATGAAAATGGTATTCATGATTTAATGAAATTTGTTAAGTTTGGTTATGGTCGATGCTCAGATCATGCTTCTAAGGATATCAGGACTGGATACATGAGTCGCGAAGAGGGGATTGAGATGATTAAAAAATATGACCATGTTGTCTCTAGTGATTTATATTATTGGCTTGATTATGTGGATATGACTGAAGATGAGTTCTGGATTATTGCTGATACATTCCGAGATCCAAGAGTTTGGTGGATAAAGGATAATATGTGGTGGAAGGCAAATATCTGGGGAGGCTCTTCTTCTTATGGAGTAGTTCATTTAAATGATAAACAAATTAATTTATTTAATAAAAAACAAGCTGAATTTAAGTAATAAGGTGAAATATTGAGCCATAAAAATTGAAAAAAAATGAAAAGAAAAATACCCTTTACAACAAAGCAAGAAATAAATAGACTGAGCTCAGATAAAAATATTATTTTATTTGGAGCAGGTAATATTGCAGAAAAAACAACACGAATAATTCCTCAAAATAAACTTTGTGCAATTATTGACAACTCAACAAACCTTTTAGGGGAGATTCAATTTGGAGTTAAAATATATTCCCCAAGTTTTTTGAAGACAGACGAGGGAAAAAAATCATTAATAATAATTACTACAACATCCTTTTCTGACGTTTCAGAGCAATTAGAAGAATTAGGTTTTATTCCTTCTATTGATTTTATTGTAAGTCCAGTGCTAAATGATCTAAGGGTCGTTGAAGAATTGGAATCTGTAGAAAGAACATTGATGTTTTCAAGTGGAGCTCCAAAACAAGACCATCCTTGCTATGGGGGTGGAATTTATAAATTAACTGTTGAAAGAGATGCTTGGAATCATGAAAAGAAAATTGATGGGAATTGTTATGGCATCGTTAAATTTAATGAAAATTATGTTGCCTTAGATACTGATAGAGGAATAATTGAATTTGATAAAGATTTTAATATTTTGAGACAGGTTCAGATGCCAATTGGTAGTCGTGCTCATGGCATTGATTTTTCTAAAGAAAAGCAATTATTTTTTGTAAACTGCTCATATTTAGATACTGTTCTATTTCTTAATACTGATTTTGAAGTAGTTGATGAGATAAATATTTCAGATAAACAAAAAAAATATGGAAAACCTGCACATCATTCAAATGATTGCTGTGTATGGGGAGATAGTTTATTTATCTCTATGTTTTCTCTAACTGGTAACTGGAAATTAGATGTTTTTGATGGCGGCATTCTTGAGTTTGACATAGCTACAAAAAAAAGAGTTGGCACTGTGGTGACAGATTTATGGATGCCACATAATGTTAAGATAATTGATGGAAGTTTGACTCTTTTAGATTCTTTAAAAGGACATTTACTAACTAATAATGTTCAGATATCAGGTAAATTTCCAGCTTTTACTCGCGGTTTAGATTTTGATGGTCAATATTATTATGTTGGTCAGAGCAGAAATAGAAACTATTCAAAGAATATTGGTCTCTCAAAGAATATTTCAATTGATGCAGGTGTAATAATTTTTGATGATATAACTAAAGTCTCAAGGTTTCTCCAGCTTCCACCTAAGCTGTCAGAGGTTCATTCTATTGTTCTAATGAGTTAGTTAGTGTGTCTTTAACTATTGAGCCACTAAACCATAATCAACTTTTGTCGGTGTCGTCGTCTTTTGTTTCTCTGGCTTATAGAAAATACTATCAACAATGTAGTGCCTATACAAATTCCAGTCTTCTATACAGGGAGAGGATTTGTAGAGATGATGATATACATTGTAAAGATGAATCATTTGTAATTAAGATAGATCATAAAATAGTATTTGTATTTATTGGGATTAAAACTATAAAACAACTTGATTTAAATATTAATGCATATAGTGGAAGACCATGTGCTTTATTTTTTAATGAAAAGCTGTTAACAAAAAAAAGTTTAAATCTTCTTTATGATAAGTTAAACGAATTTACTTCAGAAGATAATATTAAGCTCCATTACCGCGATTTTTTGTTACACGGTAATATTTCACCTTTGTCTAGACACCTTCTTTCTATAGGCGCTCATACTCAAAATCACTTTACCTATGTTATTGATTTAGAACAAAGTGTTGAAATACTTAAGAGAGATATTAGAAAAAGTTATATGAGCCTCATTAACTGGGGATTGAGAGAATTAAAGCCATTTGTTTATTCGAAGGATACTAACTTTTCTTGGAGTGATATGAAGTCATTCCGAGATTTACACACTAAGGTCTCTGGAAGAAATACTCGTTCAGAAAGAAGTTGGAGGAGACAATATGAAATGGTCCTAGCTGGAGAAGCTTTTATTGTTATTGGAAAATTTGATAATAATCTTGTGTCTGCTGGATTTTTTACTAATTCAAAAGATAGTTGTTATTACGGAGCATCAGCATCAAAAAGGGATTTGTTTGAGAAGCCTATTTTTCATTCGTTAATGTGGATAGCAATATTGCATGCAAAATCAATAGGTTGTAAGTGGTTTGAAGTTGGTGAGCAGCTATATCCAGAAATTGGAAATCCAACCCAAAAAGAAATTGGAATATCACAATTCAAGGCTGGATTTGGTGGAACTATAAAAACATTTATTGATATTAAGCTAAGTAAGAAGTTAGGAAAAAAATGATACCTTTAGAGGAAAAAAGATCTGTCGTAATTGTGGATAGTTATTCCGAATTATTATCAATTACTAGTTCGTATCCAGACTTGAAAAATGTATTTGTGATTTTATTATCTAGAAATTTCACTCTTTCTGAAGTTAAGTCTTTATATGATTCCTATGAGGCATGTTGGTTTGATGAATTTATTGATTCTGCCAACGCAAAAGAAGTTCTTAATAAAAAAAATGATTTTTTATGGGATTGGTTTTTAGATGAGGATGGTAGAGATTTAAGTCAAATTAATGGTTGCTCCTTAGGCAGCTCTTTTGCTGCATCACTTGGAATATTATTGAATAGTGTTTTAAGGTATAAAGCTGGTTTTGGAAAGATCTTAATGGAAAAAGATAATGTTTATTTTTTATCTAATACAGAGGATATTTTTATTGATGTCATTAATTTTTTGCATAAAAAAATAGGTTTTAATCTTGTTTCAATTGATCATAAAAAAAACAAAAAAATAGTATATAGAAATATTAATATTGACTTAGATGGAAGAGCAAGAGATCTATTTAACATATTTAAAAAGTCCAAATTTAAGTCTTTTTTTGTAGCGTCTATATTTGACATGTTTAATGCAAAATTAAGTGCTAAAGATAATCGAGTATTATTTATGAATGCAGGAAAAATGGAAAACTTTATTAAGCACTCTAGTAATGAAGCTAGCGGGATTCAATGGGTAATGCCATCTACAAATATATATGATACTTTTGTTAACCTTTTAAAAAGAAAATCACTTTTTTATCGGTTTTATTCAATGGTACTTTCTGAAAAAGATTCGGTTAGTATCAATGATATTATCAGTCTTTTGAAAAAAAATATTAACAAAAAAAAATATTTAGATTCAGATTTATTAATCAAAGTTATGAGTCGTTATATATTTAATGTTTTTCATGAGGCCTATGGTTATTATCTATGTGCATATAATAAAATTAAATTATTACAGTTAAATGCAATAATTTTTTCTTCAGAATTTCATGAGCTAAGTATCTTAGTTGCCCAAGCAGGAAAAAACAATGCCATTAAAAATATTATCATGGCACATGGATTGTCTTCTGCAGGATATATGGAAAATAAAGCTGGGCGGTTTGGGGTGTTTGAATATGCACTAGCATTTGGCAATGTAGATGTCTTACACTATCAATACTTAGGAGTGAAAAAAGATAATATTAAGATAAGTTCGTTCCCTTACTTTGAGAAATTTTTGCCTATTAAGAGTTCAACTAAAAATAAAAAATATATAAATGCCATTGTGCTTGCTGAAGATTTTTGCAATGATTACACAGATAAAATTGGTAAATCGTTTAATTACTATCAAGATATTTTAAATTTACTAGATGGACTTGAAATAAATTTGCTGGCAATAAAGTACCGACATGATATATTTATCGTTGAAGGGGCTGATGCTGATAAAAACCAAGTTGAAATCAATGGAAAATACATTCCCTTATTATCTGGATATTCTTCATTTAAAGAGCATGCTCAAAATGCTGATTTAATAATTGGCCCTCCAAGTACTGCAATGATTGAGTCCGCCCTTATGGGTAAAGATTATTTTGTTTATATTGATAATAAAAATCTAATCTCTGAAATTGATTCAACCCAACTACCATTTGTTGCTCAACATATTTATATGTCACAAAATATTGATCAATTAAGAGAAAATATAGAAAAAAATAGAGTATTCAAAAAAGGCTTTTCAGTTGGTGATTTTGTAGATTTATCAAAAGTTATCAATAAAGCAGATTTGTTTAAGAAATTTAATATTTCAGTTGAAGAAATTGTAAACAATAATAATGAAAGGAATTTGTAATGAGTGAAGTATCATTCATTTATGATGCTCATATTCAGAATCAATGCTATTATGAATTTTTATAGTGTGATTTATAGATTCATTCAATTCTAACAAAGAATTAAATATATTTAATGGGCTCAAAAATAAGTTTTTTACTAGGATTCAAAAAAAAACTATGAAGTTATCTCTTGAATAAAATAAAAATAGACTATTATGATAATAAGTTAAGTTTTCATAATGTTACACCTACTGATCATACCTTAATAAAAAGGCTTTGGACTGATGTGCGTGAAGATTATTCTGATTGGGTTGCTAACTTCAAATTAGATTCTGCAATAAATGACAGAAGCATTTTAGAGGCTTTAGAGTGGAAGGGAATGACCACTTGGTGGTTAAATCAAATTACAACAAAAGATGTTGAAATTAATAATGTATGGATCAACAGGATAATGGTACTTTACATATGTAGAGAGTTTAATTGTGAAATATATACAAATGATAAAGTATTAATAGATAGCCTAAATAAGAACTCTAAAGAATTAAATTCATATGTTATTTACAGGTCAAGATACTTTAAAGATAGGTTTTTAGGGAGTATACGCCTAGTGAGACTTTTTTACTCAATTTGGAAGTGTGTTAAGGTTTCTTTACTTTTAATTGGAATGAAGAAGTTTCAAGAAGATTTAATCAAAAAGAGTAAGCCCACAGTTTGGTTTAGAAGCATCTATCCAGCTAATTGGATAGTTAGCCAAGATGGGAAATTTGAAGATAGGCATCTAACAAGTGCACCACTTTTTGATCAAGATTTCAATCAAACGTCAGGTTATTTAACATCCTTAATTTGGTATAAAAAAACTAGCTTGATATCTTCATGGGAAGAATTGCGCTTGTTGAGTAAAAAATCTAATCGAACTGTAGCTTACCCAGAGGTGTATTTAAAACTAACAGATTATATTGAAGTGTATTATAGTACTTTTATAGAGTACTTAAAGTTTGGTAGGTTGAAAAAAAACCCTATTTTTTTAAAGTTTTTTGATATTGATAATTTGGACATGTCTGACATATTAATTGATATGTGGAATGAAAGTTATTTTTCGATAATGCAGAATAATAAATTGATAAGTTTGTCAATAGTGCGATTCTCAGAAAAGTACAATAATGATAAAGTTATAGTTACGTATGAAGAATTTTTGCCTCATATAAGGTATGCATATTTTAAATCTAAGGATTTACCTAAAGGAAATATTTTTATAGCATTACAGCATGCGTACAATTGCAAAAGTAAAATGTCTTTTTATTATCGTTTTAAAGAGTTGAATTGCGATGATGAAAATTTAAGAATGCCGGCGCCTGATTATTACTTAATACAAGGATCTCAATATAAATTTTTATTAGAAAGTTTCTATGATAAAGATAGGATTAAAGTTATTGGTTGTTTGAAGTATGATAATTTTAATAATACTCAAAGTAATGCCTTTGAAATAAAAAAAAGAATAATCCATAAATATAAGTTAGAGAATAAAAGAGTTATTTTGTTAGCTCCATCTGTTAATGACATTGATAGTATTTTTCGTATTGTTTCATCATTAAAGAATCATTCCAATGTTGAAATTCTTCTTTCACCGCATCCAGCTATTGATATTAATAAAATGAAAGACTCAAATAATTCTATATGCCCAGAACTCAAGATAAAATTTGTTACAGAAGAAAAAACTGAGGAATTGCTGACTGTTGCTTCAATTGTGGTTTGTGGCTATTCTTCAGTGGCTTTAGAGGCTTCATTTTTTGGAGTACAGTCAGTACGGGCATTGCCATTAGGAGAAGTGCCTCTTTTTGATGATGATAATTTAATTCCATGTTTTTATAGTTCTGAAGATTTTATTGATTGGTATAAAAATTTTACTGATAATGAGATGAATCGTCATCAATTGAGTTTATTATCACAAAAATATTTCTATAAAATTGATGGCCAATCAAATGTTAGGTTATGGGACTTTATTTCAAAAATAAAAAAGATGGATGCAGTTGAAAAATAAATTAAGGATTGAGAGTACTTTAAAAAAAATCTATTTGTATGGGATTTCTAAGCAATTGTATGATGCATTCTTTCTAATAAAGTTAGAAAAAGGTAGATTTTTATCATGCTTTTTTTTGGACATATTTAATTTATTTCCAGATTGGTTTATTTTGGCTAGACTAAGAGCATACATATTATTTATTGTAGGCTTTAAGATTGAAAAGCCTGGAACAAGTTCTATTAGAAAAAACTTTTTTGCAGAATTTCCACGCAATGTCCATATAGGGAAGAATGTGGTGATAAACAGAGATGTTTATTTTTGCTCTAATGACAATATTACTATTGGCAATAATGTTAGAATTGCATTTGGAGTAAGAATTATTAATATAAGTCATTCTGGATCTGGTAGAGATGTTATTGATCACTATGAGCCTGTCATTATAAAAGATAATTGCTCTATTTATGCTAATGCAATTATTCTTCCAGGCTCTATTCTTGAGCATGGTGTTAATATTTCTGCTGGAGCAGTAATTAGTGGAGAAACTAAACCTGGTGGGGTTTATGGCGGAAATCCTGCACGACTAATTAAAATCAGAGATGAGTATTTGGATATGAAATTTGATGAATAAAACTTTAAATATTAGCAAAAAATTTATTAAATTAGCGTTGACAATAAGGCGTTCGGAAGATAAATTTCTTGAATTATTTGACCAAGGAAAAATGAATGGAACAGTTCATACTTGTAATGGCCAAGAATTCTCAGCGGTAGCTTTCAGCTCTGCTCTTGGGAAGGATGATTTTATTTTTTCAAGTCATAGATGCCATGGTCATTATATTGCCCATACTGGAGATGTTTCTGGTTTAATATCTGAGTTAATGGGAAAAAAAACTGGAACTTGTTCTGGTATAGGTTCTAGTCAGCATCTTTTTAATGATAATTTTTTTTCAAATGGAATCCAAGGTGGGATTGTTCCTGTTGCTGCAGGAATGGCTCTTGCAGCAAAAAAAAATAATAAAGGAAAAATAGGAATTGTGTTTATTGGTGATGGAACGCTTGGTGAAGGAGTAGTTTATGAGACTTTTAATCTTATATCTTTATTAAATTTACCATTACTTATAGTATGTGAAAATAATAGATATGCCCAATCTACCAAGGTAGAAGATAGTTTAGCAGGAGATATTTTGTCTAGACCAAAATCATTTGGGATTAAGACATTTCATTCTAATACTTGGGATTTAGATAATTTATTTTCGGACGCTAAAGATTCTATAGATTTTGTTAGAAGTGGTAAGCCTGCGTTTCATTTAGTTGATACATATAGGTTAAACCATCATTCTAAGAGTGATGATAATAGAGATGTTAAAGAGGTTTTAAAATACACCCAAAAAGATCCATTAAATATTTTTAAAAAAAATGAACCAGATATTTATAAATCTATGTTGAAAGACATTGATAAAGAGATTTTTAAAATTACTAAGGATGCTGAAAAAAATAATGAGCTTGAAGGATACGAATATTTTACTGATGCTAAATTAAATCATAGTGGGAAATATGAAAATTTAGAAGCTTTGAATGAGAGAGTTGTTAGTAGGATAAACCTATTTTTTGATAATATTTTAAATACAGATGCAAATGCACTTTTTATTGGAGAAGATATATTGTCCCCTTATGGAGGCGCATTTAAAGTATCAAAAGATTTGTCTTTGAAATATCCAGAAAAAGTTATTGGGACTCCAATTAGTGAAGCGGCTATAACTGGACTTTCAAATGGGCTTGCACTCGGAGGTTTCAGGCCATATCTTGAAATAATGTTTGGTGACTTTCTAACTTTATCAATGGATCAAATTATTAACCATGCTTCAAAGTTTCATCATATGTATAACAGGCAGATTAATTGCCCAATTGTAATTAGAACACCTATGGGAGGAGGGAGGGGTTATGGGCCAACACACTCTCAAACATTAGATAAATTTTTAGTAGGAATAGATAATTTCAGTGTGATTGCTCTTAATAGTTTTATTGATCCTAAGTTAATATATGAGAGTATTCATAACAATGAAATCCATCCTGTACTTGTAATAGAAAATAAACTTGATTATGGTCGATTTGTTGGTGCTCAAAAGTTAGATTTTTATAATATTAAGCGAAGCTTAGACTTGTATCCTATAGTAATGTGTTCCCCAGCTTCTGAAACGCCTTCACTTACAATTGTTACATATGGAGGTATTTCATCAAATGTTCTCGAGGCTCTTCATGATATTTTTCAACTCACTGGATTAATTCCTGAGTTGATTGTATTGTCTAAAATTAGCCCTTTAAATATAAATCCAGTGTTAGAGAGTGTTAGAATAACACGAAGAATTATTACAATTGAAGAGGGCAGTAAGGAGTTTGGAATAGGTGCGGAAATAATCACACAAACTTTTGAAAATCTTGGATCCCAAGTAATTCTAGCTAGGCGCATTGCGGCAAAACCTGTTCCAATTCCTTCTGCACGTTCTACTGAAGATTGGGTGTTACCTAATAATCGAATAGTTGAAAATATCCTTAAGGAGCTTTCTTTATGACAATTTTAAATAAAATTACTGTCCCCAAAGATAATGCAGATGACGAAGTTCTTATTAGTAAATTATATTTCTCTAACGGTCAAAAAGTTCAAAAAAAAGATGAGTTAGTAGAGCTTGAAACCTCAAAAACATCTATAAGTATTGAATCAGAGAGTGATGGATATATTGAATATTGTGTTTCAGAGGATGAATATATAAAAGTTGGTGAAGAAATAATCAAAATTCATGATTCTAAAGAAAGTGTTGATAATTCTATTGCTATAAAAAATAAAGATATAAGTGAAGACAATGCTGTATTTAATAAAAAACTTATTTCAGAAAATGCAAGAAAATATATAAAGGATAATAATATAGATATTACCTCTATTGAAAAAAACTTTATAACTCTGGAAGACGTTTATAGTGAAGATTCTGTAAATAATCAAAAACTTAAAACAGGGGGAGAGAAGGAAATTATTGGAACTTCTAGTTCTAAAATTAGTTTAGCTAAGATTAATGAAATTAAAGCTTTGACTAGTGTCCAATCTGCTTGCATTGTTAGTACTATTTTTATATCGATAGAATCTATTGAAAAAATTAAAGCATATAAAGAACCACTTTTTGCTGGTTCAGATTCTCTTCTTCCCCTTATGGTGTTTGAAGCATCTAAACTTTTAAAAAAATATCCTGTTTTAAATGCTTATTTTGAAAATAATAATATTAGGGTCTATAATGATATTAATGTAGGCGTTGCACTTGATATTGACAATGGCTTGAAAGTTTATACAATAAAAAATACAGACCAACTATCCATGTCTAATATTGAGAAAAATATATCTGCTGGTGTTGATGATTATTTAAATAAATCTCTAACTACTCAACAGATTAGTGGTTCAACATTCACTATTACTGATCTTTCATCATTTGGTGCAATTAATTTTGTACCTTTAATAAACTTTAATCAATCTGCTATCCTAGGAATTTCTTGTATTGATGAGAAGTTAAATAGAGTAAATATTAGTCTCTCATTTGATCATCGCGTAACTGAAGGAAAGATAGCTAGTCAATTCCTTTTGGAGCTAAAAGATCGAGTAGAGTCGTATTTAAAAATTTATAGTAAAAGTGAGAATGATAAAAGTGAAGCAAAATGTAGTTTCTGTTTCAAGACCCTAACTGAAGATAAAAGTTTGAATGGCCTTGGCCTGTTAAATATGATTAACCATGATGGAGACAGTATTCTAGTATGTAATATATGTTTTGAGGGATGGACATGAGCTATATTATTATTAAAGAAATTATTGCGACTTTTTTGAAAGTAAATATTCAAGATGTTGATTCTAATACTCGAATTGATAAACAGGCAATTAAAGGTTCAGTTTTAATACATAGAATGTATTCAGAGTTAAGAAAAAATGGTTATGAAGTAAATAATCCAGCTGAAGTTAAAACTTTTGGAGACTTGAAAAAAGAATTGTTAGGTATAGATAATTCTGACAATGAAAAGTTAGTAGAAGATCAATTTAAAAAACCAAAAAACCAAATGCCTAATAACTCTATAAATTCAAACAACGTTGGTATTGATCTAGAGTCTTCTGCTAACTTACCTGATGTTGATGATTTTATTGAGGATCAATTTTATATTGATAACTTTTCAAAGTCTGAAATATCATATTGCTCCTCAAAAGACAATCCAAAAAGCTGTTTTACTGGAAGGTTTGCTGCTAAAGAGGCAATAGTTAAGGCAAATAATAATTATCTTAATACTAAATTTTCAGATATTGAGATTTCTGTTGGTAAAAATGGTGAACCTTTGTTTAAAGGAATGGAGATATCAATTTCAAATACAAAAATTAATGAAATTGAATTATCTACTGCTATAGCAATAAAAATTTCAAATCATGAAAATAATTAATTTGAACATAGGTGCAGGAACTGATATTAGAGATAAATTTATTAATCATGATGTAGTTAAATTGCCAGGCATTGATGTTGTTCACGACCTTAATCAATACCCTTGGCCCTGGAAAGATAACAGTTCAGATAACATTGAAATTTTAGATGTATTAGAGCACCTTGATAATTTTGTTCGAGCGATGGAGGAAATACATCGCATACTAAAACCTGGAGGCATTGTCCTTATTCGAGTACCTTATTGGAATCATTCATGTGCCTATATCGACCCAACACATAAGAGAGGGTTTCATGAGCAAACATTTGATTTTTTTGATATAAAATCAAAAATATATATTCAAAGAGGGTACTACACTAAAGCTAAATTTCTATCTATTTCTACAACGCTTATTTTAACTCCAGGCTACCCCTATATGAGAATTCCATTTGTAAACTCTGTTAGTGTTAGAAGAAAAAGTATTAGGAGAGTTGTAGGCTGGATCGGAAATCATGTAGGCAATATAATTTCTGATGTGCAAGTTGAGATGAAAAAGAGCTAATGGTAGTAAAAATATAACTCCTTAATAATTAAAAAAATCAAATTTTGTCTAAACTAATTAAAAAGCATTTTTTAGGGTTTTTTTATACAGCAGAAAGGACTCTATAAATGCGTTATTATCCTAATCAAATAAAAAACACAATAATCGCATTTTATTTTGTTGTTTTCTATTTGTACTCACCTCATACTATAGTCCATTTTTCTCTTAGAACCTCTAATTACGAAATATGGATGCTGATTAATGTATTTATGCTATTTGGATTGTCTGTAATTCTTCTTGTTGATTTTAAGAAGTATAAAGTTTTCACGAATGATGATTTTGATATTTCTTTTATTTCTTTAGTAACTTTGTTTTCAATTTCTGATTTATATAGATTTGATTCATTTGGTGCAATTGGGTGGGGAGTGTTGCTTGCAACTATTGTGGTAATTAAAAATTGCGATATCACTGCAATTCGTATTTTTTTCAAAACCTATATTTTTATTATATCTGGAATTGCAATATATGCAGTTATTATTAACGTATTAGTGCGCTTAAGTGTAATAGATTTTCCAGAATTTCCTGATATGTCAGTTAATTATATGATATTACATCATGATTCTTTTATAGAGGTTTTTGGCATGCTCGTGCCAAGAATTTCAGCGCACTTACAACAAGTTTCATTAATACCAGCATATTTTATTTTTCCACTTGGAATTGGGATGTTGTTTTTTAATGTAAATTGGAAATATTTTTTTGCGATAGCTATTTTTTCTTTATTAAGTTTAAGTGGTTCAGTTTACTATCTTTTTGTTAGTGCATTTGCCATCTATATTTTCCATAATAATATTAGAAAATATAAATTTCTCATTCCAGGATTTTGCATTATTTTATTGATTATCCTATCTTACTCAATAGCTTTTTATTATGATTTTGCTATATCTCCAGGCTATGCTTACACTGACAACTTTGTTTTACGTGGATCTTCTGCTATGTCGCGGCTGGCTATTATGGGACGTGGCATTAATGAATTTGTACAATCACCATTTCTTGGTTTTGTTAGAGATGGCAATATTAATCTTTATATATTAGGCTCTTTAGTTGTATCTTCAGCAGTTAGGTCAGGGATAATAGCCTTAGGTTTAATAGTCTATATCTACTATTTGCTAACAACTAGATTGCATAAATTACAAATATATAATTTCAAGGAAAAAGTAGGATTTTCTCTTGTGTATTCATCGTTGTTAATGATGATGTCATACCAAGATTATGGGTTTGGATCAACTCATGGATTTTTAATGCTATTTATACTAGGTATTTTAACAAAGAATAGGATGCAATATGAGCTTTATCAGAACTAAAGTATGTAAAGATTATATTAAATTTGTTAAAAGCTATCAGCCATTTGATTGGGAAAATGTAAATACACATAGCGTAATAGTTTCTTATATAAGATTTTTTTATGTATACAAATTATTAAAAAGCATTTTTTCAAATAAAGACAAAGTGACAGTTATGGATATTGGTGCCTATCCTGGCGGTATGCTCAAATTATTAATGAATTTTTTTGGAAATAAAGTTAAGTATATAGGCGTAGGTCTGGGATTTAATGAAGAGTATAGATCAACAATGAAGGCACTAGATGTTGAGTTAGCAGAAGCAGAGATTGATCCAAATTTTTGCCAAATTCACTCAGTTGAAGATCTGGGTACAAAGAATTTATCTAAATTTAATGATATTGAATGCGTTCTCTTTTTAGACATCATAGAGCACTTAACAGATCCAGTATTTTCTCTAGATTTAATTAATTCAAAAATGATTACTGGTGGAGATTTAATTATTACAACTGATAATATTACCTCCTTGGGCTACTTGGCCCATATGATTTATAATGGACGTAGTCCAAATATTCATCCAATAAGATCTTCTTTAATATTTCAAGGATTATGGAGACCACACCACAGAGAATATTCAAAAGATGAGTTAAAATTTTATTTAGATTATTGTGGGTTTGAGCTAGTTTCACATCAGTATTTTGATAGAGAGCAAGGTGATTACTCTCTTAATATGGAGGGTAAAATCACTTATAATTCAAAATTCTACTTAATTTCAAGAGTTATCAGAGGCTTAATAAAAATGATACTTCCTCATTTAAAAGAGCATCACATATTTCATTTTAAGAAAAAAGTTGACTTTTCTATTCAATCTATTGAAAGACCTAAGAAAACATTAGATGTGGATGAGTGGATGAAAATAAGAAGACGGTATGGCCAATTATAATAAGAATATTGCTATCTATTGGATTCAAAAAGACTATGGAGGTGTTGATACACATCTGTTAACTCTTTTAAATAACTGGCCAAATAAAAACGATAATTTTTGTTTATATACTAATTATGATAATAATGGATATTTATCAATTAAAGATAAAATACCTAAAGATATAAATTTAGAAGTTATAAAGGTTAAATCTGGCTGGTTTAATAATAAAAATATGTTTTTTAAGTTTTTTAAGTTTCTTGAATTTTTCTTTTTTCCAATATATTTTTACTTTCTTAAAATTGCTGCCTCAAATGAATTAAAAAATAAAAATATAGATATATTATTTGTTGATAATGGTGGCTATCCAGGCTCCTGGAAATCATTGGCTTCTCTCTGGGCAGCTCAAAAATTAGGAATATTGAAAAGAGTGTTATTGATTCATCATGGCTCTTTGCACAATAATATAATTAGAAGAGTTGGAGAGAAAATAGTTGATTATAAAATTAGCAATTGGACTACGGATATAATTACAGTTTCTAGGGCCACAAGACAAACTCTTATCGATCATCGTGGCTGGAATCCTGCAAGAAATCCTATACGTGTAATTCACAATGGTTTTGATATTAATTCCAATATTGATGATAAAGGTCTAAATATTAGAGAGTTATTCAACATAGATTCTGATGTTAGCATTATTGGAATAGTCGGGAGGGTTGATAGGTACAAAGGCCACGAGGATTTAATTATTGCCTTATCAGAAATTCCCGTTGAAATTCGCACTAAATTCCATTTGTTAATAGTTGGAAAGGCAGTTTCTGATAGTGAGCTTGAAAGACTAGAATTGCTATCTACAAGGCTAAAAGTCAAAAACTTAATAACCTTTACTGGTTATCTTGATGCAGATACAAACTCCTTAATGTCTCAGCTCGATATATTGGCCATGGTTACGAAAGATTTTGAAGGATTTGGTCTGACAATTGGCGAGGCGATGATTTGCGGAACGCCAGTAATTTGTACTAATGTTGGCGCGGTTTCAGAGTTTGTTAATGATAATGTAGCTTGGATTGTACCGCCCGAAGATCCGTCCTCTATAGCTGATGTAATTCTATTGTATAATAATTCTCCAAGTATTTTTATAGATAAATCAAAAAAATCATCAGCTCATATAAAAAATCTAGGCGCAAAAGAAATGGCAAATAAATATTATAGAATTTTAGTACTTGAGCCTTAGGAGACTAATATTGTTTAATAAAACTTTTAAAAATAAGACTGTCCTCATTACAGGCCATACTGGCTTTAAGGGTAGTTGGCTCTCTTTATGGCTAGTAAATCTTGGTGCTAAAGTTGTTGGTATTTCTTTAGATGTTCCAAGCGTTCCATCTAATTTTCTTGCATCATCTCTTGGAGCTGTTGTTAAGGACTATCGTGCAGATATTAAGGATCTCGAGGCTGTTAAATCAATTTTTAATAAAGTGCAGCCTGACTTTGTATTTCACCTAGCAGCACAAGCCTTAGTTCGCCATTCATATAAAGATCCAATTGAAACTATGACAACTAATGCTATTGGCTCAGCTAATGTTTTGGAAGCGTTAAAAACTCTTGATAAAAAAGTTGTTGCTCTAATGATTACTAGCGATAAAGCTTATGACAATGTTGAATGGGTATGGGGTTATCGTGAAACTGACCGCCTAGGTGGTAAAGATCCTTATAGTGCATCTAAAGGTATGGCTGAATTAGCGATTAGGAGCTATATAGATTCATTTTTCAATAATCCAGATTCAAATGTTAGAATTGGGATAGCGCGTGCTGGTAATGTAATTGGTGGAGGTGACTGGGCGCTTGATCGTATTGTTCCAGATTGTATGGCGGCATGGGCAAATGGAATAAATGTGGACATTCGTAGTCCTCAAGCAACAAGGCCTTGGCAACATGTGTTAGAACCACTAAGTGGTTATTTATGTTTAGCAGAAAATCTATATTTGGGCACTGATAATCATGGAGAGGCTTATAACTTTGGCCCATCAGCATTCCAAAATTATCCAGTCTATAAATTAATTGATCAGATGGCAGAATATTGGGATCAAATTAAGTGGAATGATATTTCTAAAAACCAAGATCATTTTCATGAAGCAGGCTTGTTAAAGCTTAATTGTGATAAAGCTTTGTTTGACTTGGATTGGCGTTCTGCCCTTCAATTTGAAGATACAGTTAAAATGACAGTTGAATGGTATAAGACGTATTACCAAAATAAAGAGAAATCAATGCATGACTTTTCAATTAATCAAATTGAAGCGTATATTAAAATTGCGAGATTAAATCAAATAACCTGGGCTTGCAATGATTAAAGGTGTGCTTATTAATGAATTGAAAGTTATTGAAACACTGGGTGGCAATGTCATGCATGCAATGAAAGATAGCAGTTCTGGGTATGTGGGTTTTGGAGAAGCGTATTTTTCTCAGATTGATAAGGGCGCTATAAAAGCTTGGAAGCGCCATACTAAAATGACACTTAATTTAGTAGTTCCACTAGGCAAAATAAAATTTGTAATGTTTGATGATAGGGATACTTCAAATACTCAATTTCAAGAAGTTACAATGTCAAAAGAAAATTATTATAGGCTTACTGTCCCACCAATGATATGGCTCGGATTTCAAGGGCTTTCAGTTGGTGGTGCGATGTTGCTTAATATTGCTAATATTGAACATAGCCCTAATGAGGCTGACCGTTTAAAGATTGAGAAAATAAATTATGATTGGAGTATGAATTAATGAAAGTAATAATTTTAGCAGGAGGATTCGGAACTCGGCTGAGTGAGTACACAGAATCTATTCCAAAGCCAATGGTTGCCATTGGCGGTAAGCCTATTTTATGGCATATCATGAATACTTATGCCAAGTTCGACCATAAAGATTTTTATGTTGCCTTGGGCTATAAATCCGAGGTTGTTAAAGAGTATTTTCTAAATTATAGAGCACTCAATTCTGACTTCACCGTCGATTTATCTAATGGTGATATTGCTGAACATCAGAAAGATATAGTAGACTGGAAAGTAACATTAGTAGACACAGGCATGAATTCCATGACTGGTGGAAGAGTTAAAAGAATGGAAAGTTTTATTGGTAAGGAGACTTTTTTGATTACCTATGGTGATGGTGTTGCAGATATCAACATTGATGCGCTGGTTAAATTCCACAAAAGTCATGGAAAGATGGTCACAGTAACTGCAGTTCATCCAGGCGCGCGTTTTGGTGCTTTGGATATGAATGATAATATTGTTAACTCATTTAAAGAAAAGCCACAAGTAAATCAAGGCTGGATTAATGGTGGTTATTTTGTTATCGAGCCTGAGTTTTTTGATTTGATTGAGGGGGATAGCACTATCATGGAAAAATTACCTTTGGAAAAAGTTGTGCAAATGGGTGAGTTAATGGCTTATCATCATAATGGTTATTGGCAGTGTATGGATACGAAAAGAGATCGTGATCATTTAGAAGAGCTATGGGATACTGGCAAAGCGCCTTGGAAAACATAATACAACCTAGAATATTAATAATTGGTGGCACAGGGTTTATTGGTCACCATCTTATTAAAGCGTTAATACTAAAAGATTTTTCTGTATCTAGTATTTCTCTAAATAAACCAACAAAACAAAGATTTGTTGATGGTGTGAAATATTATACCGTTGATATTAATGTGCCAAAAAGTTGTAGTGATATTTTGAATAGTAACTTTCATTATGTGGTGAACTTAGGTGGTTACATAGATCATAGGTTATTTAAAGACGATGGGCGAGGTTTGATTGAGTCTCATTTTATTGCACTACAAAATATTATAGAGCTACTCCCCCGAGATGAGCTTAGACGTTTTGTACAAATTGGAAGTAGTGATGAATATGGTAATTCAGATTCACCACAAAATGAAAATTTGAGAGAGCAGCCTATCTCCCCATATTCATTGGCTAAAGTCGCAAGTACACATTTCTTGCAGATGCTCTATCGTACAGAAAAATTTCCATCTGTTATCTTAAGGCTCTTTTTGACTTATGGTCCAGGCCAATCTTCAAGTAGGTTTCTACCACAAATTATTAGAGGTTGTCTTAATAATGAAAGATTTCCAGTATCAGCAGGAGAGCAAATAAGAGATTTTTGTTATATAGACGATACTGTTGATGCAATCATTAAAGCATTATTTACAGATAATATAAATGGCCACGTTATTAATATTGCTTCTGGAAAACCGATCTCAATTAAAAGTGTGATTAAAGAAGTGCAAGGAATTATTGCTAAAGGATCTCCTATTTTTGGTGAGTTACCATATAGGGCTGGTGAAAGTCAGAGTTTGTATGCAAATGTAAATAAATCAAAAAAGCTCCTTGGCTGGGAGTCAAAGGTGTTGGTTGAAGAGGGTTTGAAAAAGACTATTGATTCATATAATAATCTGTTATGAATGATAGCAAGTATAGGAATTTAACTTTTGATGGTTTAAGAGCAATTGCTGTCATTTCTGTATTACTTTATAATTTAAAGGTGCCTGGACTAGAGGGGGGTTGTTGGATTAGATATATTTTTCTTATTAAGTGGTTATTTGATAACTGAATCATTAATTAAGAGTCAAAGTGATTATGTATGATTACATATCAAATAATAAAAAAATGATTATCGTTTCAAGGAGAACTGAGTTTTACCATGCAACCAAAATGATCTATGTCATTAAGGCGCCGTCTTTGTTAGAACATAAGACGATAAGAGACTACTTTGCAGATAGAAAGTATCTTGCTGGTTCAATCGAAAATATGAATACTATATTGGCTGCAATCTGTTTAGAGAGTAACATCTTGTGTTATCATTTTTATAATTTTCAGTGCACAGAAGAAGGGCAAAAATGCGAAGTATTTGATAGAGATGGGAAGCTATTGTATTTAGATGCAAATGCACACTTTACTAATGCTGGAGCTAAATATTTTGGAAAGAGGATGCATAATAGCATTATTCCATTTTTAGATAATATTAATAAATAAAATATGAGTAAGTCTATCGCGCCATTAGTAAGTATCGTAATGAATTGTTACAATGGTGAGAAATATTTGCGTGAAGCAATAGATTCTATCTATGCACAAACATATAAAGAGTGGGAAATTATATTTTGGGATAATGCTTCAACTGATGGAAGTGCCAACATTGCAAAATCTTATGATGAGCATATAAAATATTATATAGCCCCTACAAATACTCCGCTAGGAGAGGCTAGAAATTTTGCCCTTGAAAGGGCTAATGGAGAATATATAGTATTTTTAGATACTGATGATATTTATTTACCTAATAAATTAGAGCGCCAAGTTAATCTGATGCAAGATTCAGGCTTTGTAATGAGCTATGCAAGCTTTGCAATTATTGATGAGAGTGGAAAGGAAATTAAAAAAGGTATTGTTAAAAATATAAGTGGCAACGTTTTTCCAGGTTTGTTAAGGCATTACGAGATTAGCATGCCAACAGTAATGTTAAAAAAAGAGTTTCTTGTTAATAATCAGTTGTCTTTTAATACTAACATGTCATTTTGCCCTGATCATAATTTATTCATGATTATTGCATCCAAAGTGAATGTTGGAGTAATTACTGATGTTGTTGCAAAATACAGAGTAGTGGGTAATTCATTGTCTATAAAAACTATAGATATAGCTCCAAAAGAGTACCGTCTTACACTTGATAAAATATCAAAGGATAACCCCATAATGCGAAAGCGATTATCTATTGAATTTAATTGTGCATATAACAAAGCTAAATATTATGAGGTTGTAGCTGATATTTACCACAATAATAAGGAGCAGTCTCGTAATAAATTAAAAGCAATCTACCTTTTAAAAATAGAATATTTTTTACTGTATTTATTGTTATTGATGCCAATATCAAATAAGCTTATATTGAGGTTACTAGGAAGATGATAATTGCAATTACAGGTGGAAGTGGGTTTATTGGTAAACACCTTATGAAGCAATATATTGATCAGGGTGATCAAGTTCGATTATTATCAAGAAAGCCCCCATTAAGGGAATCAAGTGCGCAGTATTTTTTTGGAGATTTATCTAATCCAAACGTAGATCTATCTAGTTTTTTGGATAATGTTGATATTCTCTATCATTGTGCTGGTGAGATCAATAATGAATCTTTAATGCAAGAATTGCATGTTAAAGGAACTCAAAGGTTGGTTTATGCTGCACAAGGGAAAATTGGTAGATGGGTCCAATTAAGCAGTATTGGAGCATATGGTGCATGTCGAGATGGCATAATAACCGAAAACTCAAAAGAGCAGTCTCTTAAAATTTATGAACAGACTAAAATTGAATCCGATAAGATTGTAAAAAATAGCGGCATCCCTTATTCAATTCTTCGACCTTCTAATGTTTTTGGTACCGATATGCCTAACCAGTCTCTAAGGGCTTTGTTGCGAAGTGTGCATAGTAGTTTATTTTTTTTTATAGGCAAAGAAAATGAATCTTTAATGAATTATGTTCATGTTAGTGATGTTACTAATGCATTAGTATGCTGTGGCTCTAATGACAAAGCTTTGGGAGAGGTGTTTAACTTATCTCAGACAACTACAGTAGAAAAAATGGTTGCTTCTTTTATATCCGAAATAGAGGCTGATAAAAAAATATTAAGACTACCAGAGTCTATTGTTAGAGTACTTGTGAGTATTTTTTGGCGAATCCCTAAGTTCCCATTATCACCTTCTAGGATTGATGCGCTAACTTCTAGATGTGTTTACAATTCTACCAAAGTACAAAAAATACTAAGGTTTAAATATTCAATGACTTTAGAAGAGGGGTTTTTATTATTCGCCAAGCAAAAATAGCTCTTATTGTTACAACACCAATGGTTGCGAGAGTATTTCTTGCGCACCAAGTTAATTCATTGGTTGGATTATATGACGTTACTATTATTACCAATTTGAAAGATAATAACTCTATGTTGAGCAATATATCTAATAAAGTTAAACTTATCAACCTTCCTGTAGAAAGAAATATAAACTTATTTTCAGATTTAAGAGCTTTGCTTAAATTAATCTCAATATTTTATAAAAATAAATTTTCTTTAGTTCATTCGGTGTCTCCTAAAGCCGGGTTATTGACGTCAATAGCTGCATGGATTGTTCGTGTGCCAAGTCGCTTTCATACATTTACAGGTCAAGTATGGTTGACTAAAAAAGGAGTGAATCGTTGTTTTTTAAAATTTTTAGATAAAATTATTGTTGCGCTTAATACTGACATCTTAGTAGATAGTTTTTCCCAGCAAGATTTTTTGATAAAAGAGCATGTCCTGTCCAAAGGCAGTTCTGTTGTTTTTGGAAGAGGCTCCATTTCTGGAGTAGATGTGGATCAGTTTCAGCCTTCAAAAATATATAGAAATCTAATTCGTAAGCAATTAAAGATCAAAGATGATTGCGTAATATTTTTATTTTTGGGTAGACTTAAAAAGGAAAAAGGAGTGTTTGAGCTTGTTGAGGCATTTAAAAATGTTAGTGAAAAGCATGATAATTGTGTGCTTCTAGTAGTTGGTCCAGATGAGGAGGGGTTAAAGCAGGAATTAACTTTATTTTTAGAGACATGCAATAGATTGGTAAGGTTTGTTGATTTTACTAAAACACCAGAAAAGTATATGGCTGCTTCTGATATTTTTGTAATGCCAAGTTATAGAGAGGGTTTTGGCAGTGTAATAATCGAAGCGGGTTCATGTGGAGTACCATCTATTGGCTCAAATATTTATGGATTAATTGATGCTATTGAAGAAGGTGAGACAGGGTTATTAGTTCCAGTAAAATCCAGTAAACTACTAGAAATAGCAATGTTGAAATTACTTAATCATGATAAATTACGCAAAGAAATGGGATTAAAAGCTAGAAGTCGTGCAACATCTTATTTTGCACAAGAGAGCATAACATTAAAAATTTTACAATTTTATAAAAGGTCAATTAGTGAATGAAAAGATTTTTTGATATTTTGCTAGCTTTGTTGTTGTTAATAATTTTTTTGGTCCCAATGATTATTATAAGTATTTTGGTGAAAGTATCATCTAAAGGGGATGTTTTATTTTGGTCCAGTAGAATTGGAAAAGATAATGTAATTTACCAAATGCCTAAATTTAGGTCTATGAAGCTTGGTACACCAGATCTTGCAACTCATCTATTAAAAGATCCGGATTCGTATTTATCGTTAATTGGAGGTTTTTTACGTAATACAAGTTTAGATGAACTTCCACAGTTATTTTCAATTTTAAAAGGTGGTATGAGTTTTGTAGGACCACGTCCTGCACTTTATAATCAAGATGACTTAATCACTCTGCGAAGCAATAAGGGCGTGGATAAATTATTGCCTGGTATTACAGGCTGGGCCCAGATTAATGGTAGAGATGATTTATCAATCGCTGAAAAAGTTGCACTGGATGTGGAATATATGAATCGTCAATCATTTTTTTTTGATATAAAAATTTTATCGATGACATTTTTAAAAGTGATTCAAAGGGATGGAGTTTCACATTGATTAATTATTTGCTGTCTTTATCAAGAATCAATAAACAGCTGATTATTTTAGTTGTGGATTATGTTTTGCTTGTGTTGATGTTGTTAGGCTCATTTTCAATTCGTTTGGATTATTGGTATTTTCCAACCAATGCTCAATTCCTAGTTGTATTTGGCTTACCAATTATTGCATTACCTATCTTTGCCTTTTTTGGCATGTACCGTGCAATTATTCGTTATATTGAGATCAAAGCTTTATTGATTATTATTAGGGGAGTATCGTTTTATGCATTATTGTGGGGTCTTTTTTGTATTATGATGGAAATTAAAGGAATTCCTCGCTCAGTAATACTAATTAATTGGATGTTATCAATATTAGCGATTGGCGGGGTTAGGTTTTTTGCGCGGAGCTTACTTAGTATAAAAAATCATAATAATAGAAAGCAAATATTAGTTTATGGAGCAGGGGAAGCTGGAATTCAGTTGATATCAGCACTGACTCAATCTAAAGATTACAATATAGTCGGAATAGTGGATGATAGAATTGAATTACAAGGTCGTAATGTCAATGGAATAAAGGTTTATCCAGGGAGCGAGGTTAAAGCTTTAATTTACAGCTTTAAACTAGATGAAGTATTAATTGCAATGCCATCAGCTTCTCGTAAGAGACGTCTTGCTATTATTGAAAAATTGGAGCCTTTTCCAGTGCGTGTTCGTATCTTGCCAGATTTGGCAAATCTGACAAGTAATGAAGTAAATATTTCTGACTTACGTGAAGTGAATATTAAGGATTTACTTGAAAGAGAGTCAGTAATAGCTAATAAAGACTTATTGGGGAAAAATATTACCAATAAAGTTGTATTGGTTACTGGTGCTGGAGGCTCGATTGGTTCAGAGCTTTGTAAGCAAATAATTTTTCTAAAACCTAAAGCGTTGATTTTGTATGAAAGAAATGAGTTAGCTCTTTACAACATTGAGAAAAATCTGTCTAGTATTGGTATAGATTCTATAAATATTTATCCAATTCTAGGAAGTGTTATTAGCAAAAATCGACTTGCTAGTGTATTTAATTGTTTTGCTGTTGATACTATTTATCATACGGCTGCTTATAAGCATGTTCCAATGGTAGAGTTTAATGTTAGTGAAGGTGTAGAAAATAATATATTTGGCACTTTAAATTGTGCGCAAGTTGCAATTGATTGTGGTGTAAAAACCTTTGTTCTGATATCAACGGATAAAGCAGTTCGCCCAACAAATACTATGGGTGCAACTAAGCGCAGTGCAGAGTTAGTATTACAAGCCTTGTCTTGTATGCAAGGTGAAACAACGTTTAGTATAGTTCGTTTTGGTAATGTGCTTGGCTCTAGTGGATCTGTTATTCCGCTCTTTAAACAACAGATAAAAGAAGGTGGACCAATAACTGTAACAGATAAAGATATTATTCGTTATTTTATGACTATACCTGAAGCAGTAGAGTTGGTAATTCAGGCGGGTGCTATGGGTAAAGGTGGCGATGTATTTGTGTTAAATATGGGAAAGCCAGTAAGTATTAAAGATTTAGCTCATAAGATGATTCGGTTAAGTGGGCTAAAGGTAAAAGATGAGTTTCATCCTAATGGAGATATTGAAATTATATATACGGGTTTACGACCTGGTGAGAAGCTTTATGAAGAGCTCCTTATAGGTGATAAAGTTAGTACAACAGAAAATCCACTTATTATGAGCGCACAAGAAGAAATGATAGATTGGGATGAGTTAAAGCCAGTTTTAGATGCAATGATTAATGTGATTGAAAGCTGTGAACAAGAGAAATTACGTAAACTTTTAATTCAAATAGTACCAGGCTTCCAACCTCAAAGTGAAATTAGTGATATTTTGCATAATAACCATTAACTAATTTAATGATTGAGTGGTGAATTGAAAAACCTAGAGAATAAAAATGTTATGAAGGCTGATCTTCATAGTCATTCGTATTATTCAGATGGTTTACTCTCTCCTACTGAGGTAATCAACCTTGCAAAAGAAGCTGAGTGTGATTTATTTTCATTAACAGATCATGATACTACTGATGGAATTGCAGAAGCTCAATTAGAGGCGGATTCATTAAGCTTAAATCTTGTTAATGGTGTTGAAATATCAGCACTTTGGCAAAATATGGCCATTCATGTTTTAGGGCTCGGAATAGACATTAATAATGATATCTTACAAACTGGCTTAGAGCATAATCAAAAATTACGAAAAGAAAGAGCAGAAAAAATAGCTCTTAGCCTTTGGCGTTCTGGAATTAAAGATGCACTAGAAAAAACGCAATGCTTTAGTAAAACGGATATGTTAACTCGAACGCATTTTGCACAGATGTTAATTAGTGAGGGTTATTGCAAAGACATGAAGGCAGTATTTAGGGGCTATTTAACGGGTAAAAAACCTGGAGGAGTTGGCGTTGAGTGGAAAAGTATTAATGAGGTTGTTCATTGGATTCATGCTGCTGGTGGCAAAGCCCTTATTGCTCATCCCTTAAGGTATAGAATGACAAATACTAAGATTAAAAAGTTGTTAATTGATTTCAAAGGGGGACTGGGCGATGGTCTAGAAGTTGTTACTGGTACAAGTACTGAAGAAGAGGTTAAATTGAGTAATCAATGGGCAAAAGACTATAATTTGCTAGCATCTTGTGGATCTGACTTTCATGGATGGCCAAATCAAAGAGTTCGGATAGGACATGTAAAAGATTTACCGGACCCTGAAAAGGCTATTTGGAGACACATCTAATGTCAGCTGTTATTAGTATTCACTCTGAAAATCCTCAGTCACGATTCATTAAGCAGGTTATTGATGTTTTAGAAGGGGGAGGCGTTATAGCTTATCCAACAGATTCAGGTTACGCCTTGGGCTGCACCCTTGGAAATAAAAATGCTATGGATCAAATTGTTAATATTCGAAAGTTGAGTAAGCACCACCACTTTACTTTGATGCTAAAAGACTTGTCTCACGTTGGCGAATTTGCAAAATTAAATAATGCAGGTTATAGACTATTAAAAAAAATATTACCAGGCGCTTATACGTTTATTTTGGAAGGATCAAAAGATATTCCTAATCGTTTACTCAATGGAAAAAGTAAAACTATTGGCATCCGAGTAGCAAACAACCCTATAGTTCAGGCAATACTCGAAAATTTAACGGAGCCTATGATGAGTGTTTCATTAATAATTAAGGGCTATGAGTTTTATAATTGTAATGATGTTAAGGTTGCGCTTAATGGCTCGACCGATCTTATAATTGATGCAGGCCATTGCCCGCCAGAGCCTTCTACTGTAATTGACTTGACAGGTGATGGAATTGTAATTTTAAGAGAAGGCGCCGGCACTACTGATTTTTTAAATTAATTTAACTTGTTTTTGTAATGTAATTACAATATAATTACATTATGCCAAAAATAATTAAAATAGGCAACTCACAGGGAATAAGGATTCCTAAGCCAATAATTGCGTTAGCTAATCTTGAAAACATAGAGTTAGATTTTGTTGTTTTGGACAGTGGGTTACTTATTACTCCTGATAAGAAAGCACGTGTAGGGTGGAAAAATAACATTAAACAAGATCAGTTAACTGCCACTTGGGAGTGGTGAAAAAACCAATGAAACGTTTTGATGTTTGGCTAGTCATGAAAAATCCTGAACATGGCAGAGTGGTAGATAATCTCGGCTTATGCGCCATTGTCACTCCTGATGAATTAAAAGACTTACCAAGCCTTATTATTGCCCCAATGACGACTTCGAGTGAAGAGCTTCCAAGTAGAGTTGAATGCCAATTTGAAGGCTCAAAAGGGTATATCATGGTTGACCAGATTAGATCTGTAGAAAAATTTTGCTTCATCAAGAAATTAGGCAAGCTTGAATTAGGTGTTCAGGTAAATCTATGTGACTGTCTTCAAGAGTTTTTTGCCCTCTAATTGACCCATGAGTATAATAATATTTATTTTTAATAAATCAATTTTGAAATGAAAACTGATGAAATAAGACAGAAATTTTTAAGCTACTTTGAGAGTCATGGCCATTCAATTCAGCAGAGCGCTTCGTTGGTGCCGCATAACGATAACACTTTGTTATTTGTTAATGCTGGGATGGTGCCCTTTAAAGACATTTTTACTGGTGCGACAAAAAGCTCATTCAATCGCGCGGTATCATCTCAAAGGTGCGTTAGGGCAGGTGGAAAGCACAATGATTTAGATAATGTTGGCTATACAGCTCGCCACCACACATTTTTTGAAATGCTTGGTAATTTTAGCTTTGGTGACTATTTCAAAAGTGAGGCGATTCGCTTTGCCTGGGACTTTTTAACAGTAGAACTTGGACTCCCAAAAGATAAGCTTTGGGTTAGCGTCTTTGAGGATGATGATGAGGCAGCTGATATCTGGGTCAACGAGATAGGCTTCCCTATAGAGAGAATTTCACGCTGCGGTGCTAAAGATAATTTTTGGCAGATGGGCGATACAGGTCCATGCGGTCCATGCAGTGAAATTTTTTATGACCATGGTGAGCATATACAGGGCGGCCCCCCAGGCACAACTGAGGAAGATGGTGACAGATTTATTGAGATTTGGAATTTGGTCTTTATGCAGTTTAATCGCCAGCAAGACGGAGAATTGGTGCCCCTGAAGTCAACAGGAGTTGATACAGGAATGGGTCTTGAAAGACTAGCTGCTGTTTTGCAACACGAAAATAATAACTATGATATTGATATTTTTAAAGAGCTAACAAGCGTGATTGTAAATCTTATACCCAAGGCTCAAAAAATCCAAGCTAGCCATGCATCCGTTAGAGTAATAGCTGATCATATCCGCTCTACTGCATTTATGATTGTTGATGGCATCATTCCTTCTAACGAAGGCAGAGGCTACGTACTTCGAAGAATAATTCGAAGGGCGATAAGGCATGGTCATAAATTAGGAATTGAAGAAATATTTTTTTACAAACTCGCTTCATTCTTAGCAAGTCAAAATAAGAATGCCTATCCAGAATTGAGTGCTAATCAATCTCATGTTGAAAAAGTTCTCAAAAAGGAAGAAGACAGATTTATACAGACTTTAGACACGGGCATGGGAATTCTTGAGACCGCAATCGAGGGAATTTCTGGAAAAGAAATAAGTGGAATCATGGCCTTCAAACTTTACGACACGTATGGCTTCCCAGTTGACTTAACGGCAGACGTAGCAAGAGAGCGAGGCCTTACTGTCGATATGGACGGCTTTGAGACTGAAATGACACTCCAGAAAGAGCGTGCCCGTAAAGCGGGTGATTTTGACTCTAAAAAATCCACTATAACCATCGAAAATTCAACTGAGTTTTTAGGTTATGAGCAATTCAAAAATAGCGCAATTATTAGTGCTATTATTAAAGACAATAAATCTGTAGATTCTCTTAAGGAAGGTGAACAGGCCATTGTAGTTATCGATAAAAGTAGCTTCTATGGCGAATCGGGAGGTCAAAGTGGTGACCATGGAACTTTGTCAAAAAATGGTGCACAGTTTAAAGTTACTGATACTCAAAAGCAGGCTTCAAATGCATTTGAACATCATGGTATCCAAGCAAAAGGCGCGCTCCAAGTTGGGGACAAGGTTGAAGCATCAATTGATCAAGATAGACGCAAAAAAATCATGAATAATCACTCAGCAACTCACCTTTTACATGAAGCTTTAAGGCAAGTCCTTGGTGATCAAGTAAACCAAAAAGGCTCTCTGGTTGAATCTGAAAAACTACGATTTGATTTCTCACATGATGAGGTCGTATCAAGAGCTAATTTAGACAAAGTTGAGGTGATAGTTAATCAGCAAATTTTAGGCAACACACAAGTGATAACTGAAGAGACTGATATCAAGACCGCTAAGAAGAAAGGCGCAATGGCTCTCTTTGGTGAAAAATATGGGGATATGGTTAGAGTTCTTTCAATGGGAGATGATAATTTTTCTGTTGAGCTTTGTGGGGGTACCCATGTTCAAAGGCTAGGAGCTATTGGTAGGTTTAAAGTTATTTCTGAGAGCGGCATTGCTGCAGGAGTTAGAAGAATAGAGGCAGTTACAGGGATTGACGCTTATCAGCTTGATAAAAAAAATGAAAATACTCTTAGTATGATTGCAAGTCTTACAAAATCAAGTAATTCAATGGCTTTAGATAAAGTAAAGCAGTTAATTAGTAATCAAAAAAACCTTGAGAAGCAGATAGCAGTTTTTCAGAAACAATTAGCAAGTGATCAAGGTGACTCACTTTTATCCAAAGCTACAGAAGTTAGAGGTGTTAAGATTTTAGCGACTGAAGTGAAAGGCGTTCCTGCAAAAGATTTAAGAGATTTGGCAGATAAACTAAAAGATAAGCTTGGCTCAGCTATAGTTGTATTGGCAGTTGTTTCTGACAAAAAAGTGTCTCTTGTTGCAGCGGTTACAAAGAACCTGATGGATAAATACCAAGCGGGTAATATTTTGAACCATGTTGCTACTCAGGTTGGCGGTAAAGGTGGGGGCCGAGCGGATATGGCTCAAGGCGGGGGCACAGAGCCTGAAAAATTGCCAATGGCATTAAGTTCAATTAAAGATTTACTCTAAGCGGATTAATTAAGCCAAACATAATGCTAGATATAATTTTTTTATGATTTGGAAACAAATATCTTTTGAAGTTAAAAAATCTGAAACAGATCTTGTTTCAGAGGTTTTGATGGGTTTGGGAAGTGTATCAATAACCTACTCTGATGCTCTTGATGATGCAATTTATGAGCCTCCAGTTGGGCAAACGCCTTTGTGGGATAACGTTAAAGTAAATGCTTTATTTTCTTCAGAGGTAAATCAAAAATCTATTGAAACTTCAATTTCAGACATCTGTAATATTGTTGTTATAGATACTGTAACGCTTAAAGATAGAGTTTGGGAAGAGGAGTGCCAAAAAGATTTTCCTTCAATGCGCTTTGGTAAAAGACTTTGGGTTTGCCCTTCATGGGATACTGAATCTATCCTTTCAAATGACTCCATTGTAATTCATATGGATCCAGGGCTGGCTTTTGGAACTGGAACACATCAAACAACCAGTCTATGCCTCGAATACTTAGATTCAAATCCACCAAAAAATCTTCATGTTATTGATTTTGGTTGCGGTACTGGAATATTGGCAATAGCAGCTGCAAAGTTCGGTGCTAAAAGTGTTATCGCTATTGATAACGACCCTCAAGCAGTACTTTCAAGCAAAGAAAATGTAGCTAAAAATAAGTGTGAAAATACAATTACAACAATTCATTCAATAAACCAGGGGAGTGATAGGAAATGTGATTTATTAATAGCTAATATTTTGGCCAATCCATTGGTTGAGTTGGAGTCATTATTTTCAGATTTAGTTCATACTAATGGAATGCTTCTACTATCTGGAATTTTAAAAGAACAAGTTGATAGGGTGGTTAAATGCTATTCAATCAATTTTTCTAATATTGAAGTTGCCAATAAGGGTGAATGGTTTAGAATTTATGGAAAAAGAAAATAAAAACCATCGTTAAATTTATCACGTCTGCCTAGCCACCACCAACTGCATTAATCACTTCAACCTTGTCTAGGTCTTTAAGTAGAAAAGAAGAATGATTAGATTTTGGAATAATTGATTCATTGATTTCGATTGCAATTCGCTGATTTTGATAACCTAGATGAACAATTAGATCTTCAATATTTGAATCTTCAGGGAGTGATATTTTTTCACCGTTTACTAAAATTTCCACAAATGCATTAAGTTGTTATAGGCAAGCTAATTATAACATTGGATTACAAAATTCAGGATAAGTTAAGCTTAAACACATGGTAAAATTTGCGAAGTTTTTTGACCCCTATTAGGAGTAAAGTTTTGCCTCAAACTGCCATATTAGCTCTAGAAGATGGTACTGTTTTCTGGGGAGAATCTATTGGATCTATTGGCGAAACAGTTGGCGAGGTGGTCTTTAATACTGCAATGACGGGGTATCAAGAAATACTAACTGACCCATCTTACAATCAGCAAATCGTTGCACTCACTTATCCTCATATCGGCAATACTGGAATAAATATAGTTGATGAAGAATCATCAAGCGTTTATGCCTCTGGATTAATTATTAGAAACTTACCACTTGCTTATAGCAACTGGCGCTCTGAGATGAGTCTTGATAACTACCTATCGAGTAATAATATAGTTGCAATTTCAAACATTGATACAAGGGCATTGACTCGCCACCTAAGAACACATGGCGCCCTTAAAGGCTGCATAATGGCCTCTAATAAAATAGATTCGAATAAGGCCATTCAAAAAGCAAAAGATTTTTCGGGGCTTAAAAATATGGATTTGGCCAAAGTAGTATCCACTCCTAAAACTTACTCCTTTAATCAAGGATCTTTCAACATAAAAAATTCTACTTTTAACAAGACACTTCCAAAGTTTAAAGTTGCAGTCTATGACTATGGAGTCAAGAAAAATATTTTAAGAATGTTGGTTGATAGAGGTTGTGAGCTTACAGTCTTTAATGCAAAGGCTCCTCTTGACGACTTACTAGCAATAAATCCTGATGGTGTTTTTCTTTCAAATGGTCCTGGAGATCCTGAGCCATGCGATTATGCGATTACAAGTATTAAACAATTATTAGAAAAAAATATTCCAATTTTTGGAATATGCCTTGGTCACCAACTCTTATCAATTGCGTCTGGCGCTAAAACAGAGAAAATGAAATTCGGTCATCATGGCGCAAACCACCCAGTCCAAGACCTTAAATCAAAAAAAGTGATGATCACCTCCCAAAACCATGGCTTTGCGGTTTCAGAAAAGGGCATTCCAGATAATATTGAAGTAAGTCATAGATCATTGTTTGATAAAAGCATTCAAGGCATAAGGGTAAAGAATAAACCTGCCTATAGCTTTCAAGGTCATCCCGAAGCATCACCTGGGCCCCATGACGTAAGTTACCTGTTCGATGAATTTATAGGACTCATGGCAAAATGAAATTAAATCTTACATTTGAATAAACATGCCAAAAAGACACGACATTAAAAGTATTTTAATTATTGGAGCAGGGCCAATTGTTATTGGTCAAGCCTGTGAGTTTGACTACTCTGGCGCACAAGCATGTAAGGCTCTTCGAGAAGAGGGATATCGAGTAATTTTGGTAAATTCAAATCCTGCAACCATTATGACTGATCCTAAAATGGCTGACGCGACTTATATTGAGCCAATCGAGTGGAGGACAGTTGAAAAAATTATTGAAAAAGAAAAGCCTGATGCCTTGCTACCAACTATGGGTGGCCAGACAGCACTTAATTGCGCCCTAGATCTGGATCGTCATGGCGTATTAGAAAAGCATAATGTTGAGATGATTGGTGCAAATAAAGAGGCCATTGATAAGGCAGAAGATAGAGAATTATTTCGCCAAGCCATGTTAAAAATTGGCCTTGATATGCCAAAGGCAGCCATTGCGCATACTATTGATGAGGCGCTTAAAGTTCAAGAGCAAGTTGGCTATCCAACCATTATTAGGCCGTCATTTACAATGGGCGGCTCTGGTGGCGGAATTGCTTATAATAAAGAGCAATTTATAGAAATATGTCAGCGAGGACTTGATTTATCACCCACTAATGAACTCTTAATTGAAGAATCAATCTTAGGTTGGAAAGAGTTTGAAATGGAGGTTGTTAGAGATAGTAAGGATAACTGTATTATCATTTGCGCTATTGAAAATTTTGACCCAATGGGAATCCATACAGGTGACTCAATCACAGTTGCTCCAGCTCAAACTTTGACTGATAAAGAATACCAAGTAATGAGAAACGCTTCACTTATGGTTCTTAGGGAAATTGGAGTTGACACAGGAGGCTCTAATGTTCAGTTTGCTGTAAATCCTGAGAATGGAAGGTTAACAATTATTGAGATGAACCCAAGAGTTTCAAGGTCATCAGCGCTTGCATCAAAGGCAACTGGATTTCCTATTGCAAAAGTAGCTGCTAAACTAGCAATTGGGTACACGCTTGATGAACTGGATAATGATATTACAGGCGGTAAAACACCTGCATCATTTGAGCCATCTATTGATTATGTTGTTACAAAAATCCCAAGATTTGCTTTTGAAAAATTTCCTCAAGCCGATGACCGACTTACAACTCAAATGAAGTCTGTAGGCGAGGTGATGGCAATGGGCTCAACTTTTCAGGAGTCTTTTCAAAAAGCCATAAGAGGTCTTGAGACAGACAAATCAGGTTTAGACCCAATTGTAGATATTAATGCTGAAGATGCTAAGGGAAAAATTAGGAGCGAGCTTTTATCTGCTGGAGCAGATAGAATATTTTATTTAGCTGATGCATTCAGGATGGGTATGAGCTTAAAAGATGCATTTGATCTTTCTAAAATTGACCCTTGGTTTTTATCCCAAGTAGAAGATCTTGTCCTATCAGAAAAAAAAATCGAAGGCTCTGATTTAGGCAAACTTAGCTCTGAAACAATATATAAATTAAAGCAAAAAGGTTTTTCGGATAAACGATTATCGGAGCTTCTAAATTGCACTGAAGAAGTTTTTAGAGATAAAAGATTATCTTTAGATATCAAGCCAGTTTTTAAGAGAGTGGATAGTTGTGCTGCAGAGTTTGATACACAAACGGCTTATCTATATTCCACCTATCAGTCTGAGTGTGAGGCAAAGCCAACAAATAATAAAAAGATTATCATTTTAGGTGGTGGTCCAAATAGAATTGGACAAGGCATAGAGTTCGATTATTGCTGCGTTCATGCCTCCCTAGCCCTTCAAAAAGATGGATTTGAAACTATTATGGTTAACTGTAATCCTGAAACTGTATCTACGGATTATGATGTTTCGGATCGGTTATATTTCGAGCCACTAACACTTGAAGACGTTTTGGCAGTAATTGACGTTGAAAAGCCTGAAGGTATTATTGTTCATTATGGTGGACAAACGCCGCTCAAGCTTGCTGCAGCTCTGGAAAAAAGTGGGGCAAAAATTATAGGAACGAGCCCAGACTCGATTGATCTGGCTGAAGATAGAGAACGCTTTCAAAAAATGATTCAAAATCTTAATCTTAAGCAGCCTGTAAATGGCACTGCTCGATCACAAGAAGAGGCGGTTAAGATTGCAGATTCTATTGGATTTCCTCTGGTTGTAAGGCCTTCATACGTTCTAGGTGGCCGCGCAATGGAGATTGTGTATAACAAGGAAAATTTAGAGCGTTATATGAAAACTGCGGTTCAGGTTTCTAACGACTCTCCAGTATTGTTAGATTCATTTTTAGATCATGCAATTGAGGTCGATATTGACGTAATAAGTGACGGCAAAGATATTGTTATTGGCGGAATTATGGAGCATATTGAGCAGGCGGGAATTCATTCTGGAGACTCTGCATGCTCATTACCGCCGCATTCACTTCCTGGAGACGTTCTTGATGAGATGAGAAGGCAAGTTAAGCTAATGGCTAAGGAGCTTAATGTAGTTGGTTTAATGAATACTCAGCTTGCATATCAAGATGGTGAGATTTACGTAATTGAAGTAAACCCAAGAGCTTCTAGAACTGTTCCATTCGTCTCTAAAGCAACTGGCGCTCCAATTGCAAATATTGCGGCGCGCGTAATGGCTGGAATATCCTTGGAAGAGCAAAACTTTACATTAGAGATCATTCCTAAGCATTACTCAGTTAAAGAATCAGTTTTTCCATTCAATAAATTTCTAGGAGTTGATCCATTTTTAGGTCCAGAAATGAGATCAACTGGTGAAGTCATGGGAGTTGGTCCTGATTTTCCTTCAGCATTTGATAAGGCTCTCCTTGCTGCGGGCGATATAATTCCTAATAGTGGCAAAGTGTTAGTAAGTCTTCGAACTTTAGATAGGGACAGGCTTGTGGAGTTAGGCCAAAGACTCACTAGTCATGGCTTTGAAATTGTTGCAACACGCACGAACCAAGAAATTCTCAAACAAGCTGGCCTTGAATGTACAATGGTTAATAAAGTTTCAGAGGGTTCGCCGCACATTGTTGATGCGATTAAAAATGATGAAATCAGTTTAATTATTAATTCAACTGAAGATACTCAGGGCCAAGAAGATGCTACAGCGATTCGGTGCCAAGCATTAATTCATAAGGTTCCATGCACAACAACTGTTGCAGCTGCATTTGCTATGCTTGATGGACTAATGAGTCCTGATAAGCTAGTTGTTAGATCTTTACAATCTATACACAAATAATTTTTATGGATACAATACCTATAACCGTTAGTGGGGCAAAAGCTCTTGAAGTTGAGTTATTAAGACTTAAAGATGAAGAGCGTCCAAGAATAGTAAGTGACATTGCTACGGCCAGAGAGCATGGTGATTTAAAAGAGAATGCTGAATATCACGCTGCTAAAGAAGAGCAAGGCTTCATTGAGGGAAGAATTCAAGATATTGGGTCTAAGTTATCTCGATTACAAGTCATTGATGTTAGGCAGCTTAACCAGGATGGCCGATGTGTATTTGGAACCACAGTTAAGCTTTTGAATCTTTCTGATGATACTGAAACTACTTATCAAATTGTTGGAGAAGATGAGGCTGATATTGAGCTTGGTAAAATTTCTTGTCATTCACCAATAGCTAATGCTCTATTGGGAAATGAAGAAGGCGATGAGGTCACTGTTAAGGCTCCTAAAGGTGACATTCTTTATGAAATTCTTGAAGTTCTTTATATATAGTTTAATTCATCTTTTAGCTCTCTAGTTATTTCAGTTTTTTCCTCATATTTTTTTTTCAATTCTGTGTAGAATTGTTGTATTCTTTTATTTAATTACAATTAATGGAGTTATAAAATGCCAGGTTTATTACCAAATATTGATCCTGATGGACTCTTAGAATACTCAGTAGTCTATACGGATAGATCGCTTAATCACATGTCTAATTCATTCCAAAGCGTAATGAATGAGGTTTCTGCATCACTAAAGAAGGTCTACAGCGCTGAAGCAGTTGTTTTAGTTCCTGGCGGAGGCACCTATGCAATGGAAGCTGTAGCTCGACAATTTGCAACTGATAAAAGTTGTTTAGTTTTGAGAAACGGATGGTTTAGCTATCGCTGGTCACAGATTCTTGAAATGGGCGATATTCCTTCTGAGCAAGTAGTCTTAAAAGCTAGCAAAATCAGTGATGGATCTCAAGCTCCATTTGCTCCTGTAGATGTTAATGAAGTTGTAAATCAAATTAAAAGTCAAAAACCAGCTATGGTTTTTGCGCCTCATGTAGAAACATCAGCCGGAATTATTCTTCCTGATGACTATATTCAAACTGTTGCAGAAGCGGTTCACTCAGTTGGTGGAATGTTTGTTCTAGACTGCATTGCTTCAGGCGCTATATGGATCGATATGGAGAAACTTGGAGTTGATATTTTAGTGAGTGCCCCTCAAAAAGGTTGGAGTGCATCGCCATCATTTGGAATGGTAATGCTTTCATCAAATGCCTCTAAAAAGATACATGAGACACAAAGTACAAGCTACTCATGTGACCTTCTTAAGTGGCTTCAGATTATGCAGGCCTATGAAAATGGTGGGCATGCATATCATGCGACAATGCCTACAGATGCAATTAAGCACTTTCGAGATACCATTAATGAAACTGCTGAATTTGGTTTTGATAATGCGCGTCAAAAACAACAAGAGCTTGGAGATAGAGTAAGAGGGCTAGTAAGTAAATATAATTTTATTAGCGTTGCAGCTGATGGCTTTCTTGCTCCAGGAGTTGTTGTGAGTTATACCTCTGATAAAGAAATACACAATGGTGCAAAATTTAAAGATATGGGCATGCAAATTGCAGCTGGCGTTCCTCTAAAGTGTGATGAAGGAGATGATTATCAAACATTCAGACTTGGTTTGTTTGGACTAGATAAACTTAAAGATGTTGATGCTGCTGTGGTCAGGCTTGAGGTTGCCTTTAAACAATTAATGGCATAATGAGAGTAGAGAGTCTAAAAATAAATGATAAAAAGCAATGGTGCGAACTTTATCAAGGTTATGCTGACTTTTATAAAATGCCAATGAATGATGATATTCTTGATACAGTCTGGTCATGGATATTTGATGAAGAAAATAAGTTTTATGCTATTGGCGCTAGATCTTCCCAGGGAAATTTAGTTGGTTTTATGCATTTTAGAGAAATGCCATCTCCATTAAGAGGCTCATTAATTGGTTTTTTAGATGACTTATATGTTCATCCAGATCACAGGGGGTCTGGCGTAGTTCAGTCTTTATTTAAAGAACTTAAAT
This sequence comes from Candidatus Pseudothioglobus sp. uisw_070, assembly GCF_059512545.2. NCBI lineage: Bacteria > Pseudomonadati > Pseudomonadota > Gammaproteobacteria > Pseudothioglobaceae (SeqCode) > Pseudothioglobus (SeqCode) > Candidatus Pseudothioglobus sp. uisw_070. The sequence continues at coordinate 442,848 of NZ_CM183456.2, forward strand.
CACTTGCTGAAAAGAAAGATTGGCCGTATGTTAGGTGGATTACTGCAAGTGATAATCATAGAGCGCGAGCAGTTTATGATAAGATTTCAGGAACAATCGATTTTGTAACTTATCAAATGCAGTCAAAATAGTTTCAAGGACTTATTTATGAAATTTGGTGAAATTGTAAATAATTTTTCAGAGCCTCCACATCCAAGAGGCATCTCAATTGAAGGAAAATTGGTTAGTTTAAAGCCTTTGGTTGCAGACAAGTTTTCTAAAGAGCTTTTTTTGTCTAATGCATTAGATAAGGAGAATATTAACTGGGCTTATCTTCCCTATGGACCCTTCAAAGCTGAGCCTGAATATCATAAATGGATAGAATCATTTGAAAAAAAAGACGATCCTGTCTTTTTTGCAATTATAAGTAAAAAACTCAATAAAGCGATTGGTATTGCAAGTTATTTAAGAATTAATCCAGCTGATGGTTTAATTGAAGTGGGTCATATAAACTATTCCCCACTTCTTCAAAGAACGACTGAAGCAACTGAAGCAATGTTTTTAATGATGAAGTGGGCATTTGATAATGGCTATAGAAGATATGAGTGGAAGTGTAATGCTCTTAATCTAAGATCACGTAACTCAGCTCAAAGACTCGGTTTTTCATATGAAGGCGTTTTTAGGCAAATGGCTATCGTAAAGGGTCAAAATCGTGATACGGCTTGGTTTGCACTTATAGATAAGGATTGGGAAAAAGTTGAAGATTGCTTTAAGAAGTTCCTATCCAGTAGCAATTTTGATAAAGAAGGGCGGCCAATAGTCTCACTTTCAGCTTTAACAAAGCCCCTGCTATACAAGTTAGACAATCTTGATTGCTCGTAAACTTTAGTCTGGTGTTTTATCCTCTTGGGTGATGCTTTTGATGCTGCGCCTTAAGCTGTGCATTTTGAATATGTGTATAGAGTTGAGTGCTTGAAATATCGCTATGTCCAAGCATCAATTGAACAGAGCGAAGGTCAGCACCTTTTTGAACAAGGTGAGTGGCAAAGGCATGCCTTAGAGAGTGAGGTGAGAGTGGCTTATCTATTCCTGCTTTTGATGCATAATCTTTAATAATATAGAAGAAATTTTGTCGAGACATTGCCTTGCCTCTATTTGATAAAAAGTAGCTATCGCTCTGACCATTTTTTAATAGTGCTGGCCTTGAATTGAGCTCATATTTTGTTAAATAATCAATTGCAATTTCGCCCATTGGCAGTAATCTTTCTTTATTTCCTTTCCCATGAATGCGTATAAATTCATCTTTTAGATTAATGTTATGATAACTTAAATTAATTAGCTCAGAGACGCGGAGCCCGCAAGAGTATAGCAATTCAAGCATTGCTCGATCCCTCTGACCAAATAATGATTTACTATTTGGCGCCTCTAGCAAGCGTTCAACTTCTTGAACATTTAAAAATATAGGTAATTTTTTTTCTAATTTTGGATAATCTAATTGTTCAGTTGGGTCAACTGCTAAGTTCTTTTTATCAGATAAAAATTGATAGAAAGAATGAAGACAAGTTAGCATTCTAGACTGGGTTGAGGCACTTATATTTGAATCTTTTCTATATGAAAAATAATCTTGTATCTGTTTCTTGTCAACATCTATAAGCGAATTATTATTAAGCCACTTACTAAAAATTTTAAGATCAGAGCGATACGCACTTAAGGTATTTTTACTGGCGCCAGTTGTTAGCCAGTAGAAATCAATAAATTGGTCTATCAGATCACTATTCATTGAGGATTATTCTACGTGAGTATTTTGTAAATGGGGCAAAAAAAATGCCAGTAAAACTGGCATTTAGAACTTAAATAAAATGATTATTTCTTTTTAAGTTTTTCTTTAATACGGGCAGCTTTACCTGTAAGTCCTCTAAGATAATACAATTTTGCTTGGCGAACTTTACCACTTCGTTTAACTGTTACGCTATCAATCATAGTGGAATGAGTTTGAAAGACTCTTTCAACTCCTTCACCATGAGATATTTTCCGTACAGTAAACGCAGAGCTTATACCACGGTTTTTTATTGCAATAACAACACCTTCAAAGGCCTGTAATCTCTCACGAGTTCCTTCTCGGACCTTTACCTGAACTACTACAGTATCTCCTGAAGAAAATTCAGGAATGTCTGATCTTAGTTGCTCACTTTCGATTTGATCAATTAAATTCACGTTTCTACCTTTTAAGGGTTTCTGAAAAAGCCGTAATTATACATATTTTTTCTATCCTACACAAGAAGCTAAGGGGTATTAAATAGATATTAATCATATTATTTTTTAAATGCTTTAACCATAATATGAGATAATGAAAATAATATTTTTAAAAAACAAATAATGGGCAAAGTAACGGGATTTTTAGAGCTAGATAGGCAAGTTGAATCCTATCGTGAGGTAGAAATTCGTATAAAGGATTTTGGTGAGATATTTGCTGATACCCATAATTTAGATCAGCTTAAAGAGCAAGGGGCTCGTTGTATGGATTGCGGAGTTCCATTCTGCCAGTCTTCAAGTGGATGCCCAATAGATAATTTGATTCCTGAATGGAATGACCTTGTTTACAATAATGAATGGGAAGAGGCATTACAGCGATTAGAAAAGACAAATAACTTTCCAGAGTTTACAGGAAGAGTTTGTCCTGCTCCCTGTGAGGGTTCATGTGTTCTTGGATTAAATAATCCAGCGGTTACAATCAAAAATATTGAGTTAGCTATAGTTGACAAAGGATTTGAAGAGGGGTGGATAAAGCCTAGACCAGTTAATTCTCGAATTGAAAAAAAAGTGGCTCTAGTAGGTTCTGGGCCAGCAGGCTTAGCAGCTGCAGATGAGCTTAATCAAATAGGTTACTCTGTAACTGTTTATGAGCGAAGTGACCGAATTGGCGGCCTTCTAATGTATGGCATTCCTAATATGAAGCTAGGCAAAGATGTTGTTGATCGCCGCGTAGATTTATTAAGACAAGAGGGCGTTGAGTTTATTACTAATACTGATATTGGTAAAGATATTTCAACGAAAGATTTGAAAAAATCATTTGATGCTGTTGTTTTTACAACTGGCGCAACAAAGGCAAGAGACTTGCCAGCTGAAAATCGAAATGCTATTGGGATTTATCCTGCTATGGAGTACTTGACTTCCAATACTAAAAGTCTTTTGGATAATGGCTATGCAGACAACAGTGAGCTCTCTGCTAAAGGCAAAAATGTAATTGTAATTGGTGGCGGCGATACAGGAACTGACTGCATAGGCACCTCTCTTCGCCAGGGTGCTAAGTCTATAACCAATTTTGAATTAATGAGTCAGCCCCCAGAGGTTCGCTCTGAAACTAATCCTTGGCCAGAGTGGCCAGTAATTTTTCGTGTTGATTATGGTCATGAAGAGTCTAACAAAGTTTTTGGTAAAGATCCAAGGCAATATCAACTACTCACAAAGTCTTTCATTAAAGATAAGGATGGACATGTGAGTGGAATTAAAACAGTTAATGTTGAACTTGTAGATGGTAAATTAAATGAAATAGATGGAACTGAAAAAACCTGGGATGCTGAGCTGGTTCTTCTGTCAATGGGCTTTCTTTCTCCCGAGCACTATCTAAGTGATGATGCAAATATTGATATTGATGAACGTGGAAATTATAAAGCTGAGCATGGTGAGTATACTACTTCCCAAAAAGGAATCTTCTCTGCTGGAGACTGCCGAAGAGGTCAGTCACTAGTGGTTTGGGCAATCAATGAAGGCCGTGGCGTTGCAAATAGTGTAAATAATTTTCTATTAAACTCTTAAAGGATTGAGAAATACTATGGCTGAAATACTAGGCGCGGAAGTAGATGAAGAGGGCTACTTATTAAATGTTTCAGATTGGAGTGTTGAGATTGCAAATGCGATGTCTGATGAGGATGGTATAAATCTCTCCACTGAGCATTGGGAAGTTATTAATTTTCTTCAGGCGTATTATAAAGAATATGAGTTTGCCCCTGCAGTAAGAGTTCTTACAAAGGCAATAGCTAAGAAACTGGGTAATGATAAAGGAAATTCTCGTTACCTCTACTCGCTTTTTCCATATGGTCCTGCGAAGCAGGGATGTCGATTCGCTGGCCTCCCTAAACCAACAGGCTGTGTTTAGCATGAAAAATTAATCTTGACTTTCATTTTGAGATAAAAAATAAGTCATATGTCATCAATCAGCATTTTTTTTACACTCTTTTTCTACTTTTCTGTATTAATCTTTATTACAGGACTTTCTTATAAGATTGTTCAATATTGGAATACCCCTGCACCGCTTAAAATACCTATTGCGCCTGCTCCATTAACAAAATCTGGAGTATTTTTAAGACTTATTAAAGAAGTTTTTTTATTTGCAACTCTTTTTAAATCAAGTAAGTGGACTTGGCTTTTTGGTTGGAGTTTTCATCTTGCTCTAGTCCTTCTTTTTTTTCGTCATTTGGTTTATTTTTGGCCTGGTGAAATTCCATTAATATTGCTTAAAACTGAACCATTAAAATACGCTGCTTATCCTCTTATTTTTGGTTTACTTGGATTACTAGGTAGAAGGATTTTTGTGGATAGGATTAGATATATTTCAGCACCATCAGATTATCTTATGTTGCTATTAATAATTTTTATTGGTGCAAGTGGAATGATAATGACCTTTGCAAATAATCATCCAAACATGCTCCTTGTGAAAAATTTTGCAGAAGGTTTAATTACTTTTAAGTGGTCTGAATTGCCATCAGAAGCGATTTTCTTAGCTCATATTGCTCCAGTCTTCTTTCTTATAGCTATTTTCCCAATATCAAAATTATTACATGGCCCAGGTATATTTTTTGCCCCAACGCTTAATCAAGTAGATGATGCACGTAAAAAGAGGCATATCTCCCATTGGGCTATGCAAAAAGAAAAAAATACCAAAATTGATCTCGAGCACACTAAGGATAAAGGGAGCTAATTATGTCTAAAAATAGTATTGAAAAACTTCCTACCTATCTTGCGATTCCGCCATTAAAAAAAGACTCAATGGCTGGTAAAGGGCCTTTTAAGGCGAGTATAGATATTCAAAAAGACCTAGGATTTCCAGGCGAAAAAATAGATAACTGGCAGCAAGTAGCAATCAATAAAATTGCGGAAACTAAATCCAAATATCGGTCTGTACAAGTATTTTTGGATTCCTGCATGAAGTGTGGTGTTTGTACTGATAAGTGCCACTATTATTTAGGAACGGCTGATCCTAAAAATATGCCAGTTGCTAGGCAAGATTTATTTAGAAGTGTTTATAGGAGGCACTTTACTTTTGCTGGGAAGTATTTTCCAAAACTAGTAGGTGCTAAAGACTTTGATGAGAATATGCTAGATGATTGGTATAACTATTTTCACCAGTGCTCACAATGTCGAAGATGTGCGGTATTCTGCCCGATTGGAATTGATACTGCTGAAATTTCAATGGCAGCTCGTGAGGTAATGAATGCAATTGGTGTGGGACAAAAATACCCGAATCAAATTTTAGGAAAAATTAATAAAATTGGCAATAATTTAGGGATGCCAGAGCCAGCTCTTAGAGATACTTTAGCTGACTTAGAGGAGGAGATTGAAGAGGAGACTGGTGTCAGTGTTAAGTTGCCTCTTGATATTAAAAATTCTGTAGTTTTAATGGTCACTCCTTCAGCAGACTTCTTTGCTGAACCCCATATTGATGGGCTTATTGGTTATGCTAAAGTTTTTCATCAAAGTGGTGTAAGCTGGACATTAAGTTCTTATGCCTCTGAGGCTGCAAATTTTGGGATGTTTATTGGTAACTATGATGTTATGAGGCAGGGAGCATTGAGAATTCGTAAGGCAGCACTTGACTTGAATGTTAAACGTGTTGTGGTTGGTGAGTGTGGACATGCATGGCGAGTAGCTTACAGTTTTTGGAATACCCTTACTGGCTTGGGTAGTGGAGGGAGTGATGAATATTCATTAAAACTTCAAAACCAATTAGATAGTAATTATCCTCAGCCACAACATATGATTGAATTTACGTATGATTTAATCCAAAGAGATAAATTGTCATTTGACAAGTCCAAAAATGATCATCGAGTTGTAACTTTTCATGACTCATGTAATGTTGCGCGTGGAAGTAATATGGGCGATATTGAAAATGGCCAGTTTATTCTTCCAAGAGAGGTCATTAAGGCCGCATGTAATAACTTTTCAGATATGCATAAATCCACAATAAAGTCTGCTACCTTTTGTTGTGGCGGCGGCGGCGGACTTCTTACCGATGATCTTATTGATTTAAGAATAAAGGGAGCAAAACCAAGAATGCATGCCCTAAAGCAAAGTGAACAAGACAATGGCGTAAACACATTGGCTGCAATCTGCGCTATATGTAAATCACAGTTTTCTAAGGTACTACCTAATTATGATTTTGATCCATACATGATTGTAAGTGTTCATCAATTAGTAAGTGATGCAATTATTTTAACTAAAGATTCAGAAACTTGAGCTAGAAGCTATAAATAACTATTCTAGTTTTTGGTAGTAATTAAGTATTCCTTGATATATTGAGGCCGCAATCTTTTGCTGCTGCTTGTTATTGGTTAAACGTTTCTCTTGAGTTGGGTTTGATATGAAGGCAGTTTCAACTAAAACTGAAGGTATAGCGGGAGATTTTAGAACTACAAAGTTAGCCTTTTGAGGTACTTTTTTATGGATTGGCCCAATTTTTTCAAGTTCACCGATTATCTCCTTGGCAAGGTTAAATGATTGCATGTCTCGATCTTTTCTTGAAAAATCTGTCAAAATATTTTTCAAAAATTGATCATTATCAATTACAGTTTCAACGCCTCCAAACTGATCCACTAGATTTTGAGATTGTTCTAACTGTTTAGCTAGTTTGCTGTTATTTCCTTTCTCACTTAAGGTGTAGATAGAAGCACCTTTCGCAGTTGTACTTTCTACAGAATCTGCGTGAATAGAAATAAACATGGTAGCATTTTCTTTTTGCGCTATTGTTATTCTTTTAGTCAGCGGTATATAGTAGTCTCCACTCCTAGTCAGAATAGCTTTTAGATCGCTATTTTTATTAATAATTGCTACAAGTTTTTTGGCAATTGCTAAATTTACAGACTTTTCTTGTGATTTATTTTTACCAATAGCTCCTGAATCTTCACCGCCATGACCAGGATCAACTAAGATAATTTTTTGACTTATTTGAGCTGATTTTTCTATATTTTTTACTGCTTTTGTAACTTTTATGTCTTGTGTTTTTTCCTGAGACTCGAGGTCAATAATATCTACTACGAGTCGATGAAACTTATATTTTGTGTTAGGCTTAAGGGTGAAGTGCTTTACTCTGAATTTTTTATTAATATGCACGATTAACTTAATAGTTTTTTTATCACGTTTTATAAGAACTTTTTTTATCCTGTCATCCTTAAAAAAAATATTTGAAAAAGTTTCAGACAATACTTCAGCATCATCAAAACTGATAATCACTACCTTGTCAGTGTTGGTTATATTAAAGAGAGTGTCCTGCTCTTTATCAATAACAATTCGAGTTTGATCCGGCGCTGTCCAGTATCTAAAATCATAGAGTGTAGTCTTTTCTTCACTAAATGAAGAGGTAGCAAATACAGCAATAATCAAACTTATCCAATAGCGCATTCTAAAATTAATTTTCCTATTTTAGTTTGAAACGTGATATTTACTGTTCTTATGTCGCCATTTCCACTAATATTGATAGATAAATCAGAGTGTGCAATAGCACCTTTGCCTAACTCTGGCCACTCGATCAGTTGAAGGCTTTTTGGTTTAAGGTATTCACGAATACCAATGTACTCTAATTCCTCAGGATCACTAAGTCGGTAGCAATCAAAATGGTGAATATCTATTGATTCATTTTGATAACTTTCAACTAAAGTATAAGTGGGGCTTTTAACTTTATCAAACCCAAAGTGCCCAATAAAACTTTGCGCTAGCGTAGTTTTTCCAGCCCCAAGATCACCAATTAAGTATATTACGCATGAGTTTTGTAAGTCAGAGCAGCATTGAGCAAGCTTTTTAGCAAGCTCTTGGGTTTCTTGAAGATTTTTAAGAACTAAATCCAAAACAATTGATACAAATAAATAGCCAATGCAGTTAATAGAATGAAGCCACCAAAACGACTAATTTTAAGTCTCATCGAGAGAATGAGAACTAGAAGAGTAAACATTAGCATAAAGAGGTAGTCACGACTCATTACTTCTGTTGGAATTTGAAAAGGCAGAATTAAACCTGGAATTGCAAGGACTCCAAGAGTATTAAAAAGATTTGATCCAATAATATTTCCAATAACCATTTGATGTTGCTTTTTCAATGCGCTACTTATAGAAACTGCAAGTTCAGGAAGGCTTGTTCCAAGAGCTACAACGGTTAGGCCAATAATTAGGTCACTAACACCAAAGGATAGTGCAAGACTAGTTCCGCCCCAGACTACAAGACGTGCACTAGAAACTAATATAATAAGAGACACAATTAAGAGGAGCCAAGTTCTTCCCTTATCATTTTTCTGCGAGTTATTTTCGAGACTATCATTATCACTATCAGTTAGGTTATTTTTCTTAGATTCTCTAAATACATTAATAAGGAATAGTGTTAATAAGGATATGAGTATCAAGCTATCGGTAAAACTTAAAAAACCGTCTAATAATAAAAAACCTACAATTAGAGTTGATAAAAATAAGAATAACCATTCCTTTTTTAATACAGATTTTTCAACTGTAATTGGAAGGATAATTGCTGTAACTCCAAGAACTAAGCCTATATTTAAAATGTTTGAACCAAATGCATTTCCTATACTCATCTCAGGGTGACCATCATATGCTGCAAGGCCAGAGACTAACATTTCAGGAGCTGACGTGCCAAATCCAAAAATGAGTAGGCCAATGACTAGAGGCGAGATGTTAAATATTCGTGCAATTTTGGCGCCATTATCAGTGAAAGTATCTGCGCTCCACATTAGTAAGATAAAGCCCGCTAGCAGAGATAAAATTGGTAGTAACATTTAGTTATATAGAATGATTATGGTGTCTATTATAAAGTTATCTAAGTTAGAATTTAGAAAACAGAACTTCTAATTTAGTAATAATAGATTAATGTTTTTTAATAAACATTAAAGACAATCTCAAAAGCATGTATTTATAATGAGTCAATGATACTTATAACTCGACCATTAGCTCAGACTGCAAATCTTAAAATGCTTTTAGAAGCATCTGATATTGAGTATGCGTTTTTCCCCACTTTTGAAGTAAAAAAAATAAGATCTGAAGTTTTAAAGCAGCATTATGACGTCATTATTTTTATAAGTGTTAATGCGGTTAGCTTTGCCGAAGATTACTTTAATAAAATCTTTACTGGGGCACATAAGGTATTTGCAGTGGGCCCCATTACTGCTAAAAGATTAATTGATAAAGATATTAAAGTTGATTGTTTTCCTAAATTTAATGCTTCAAGTATGGAGTTATTGGCAATGCAAAAGTGCTCAGAGTTGATTGATAAGAGAATTCTAATTGTTAGAGGAAAGGGTGGGTCAGAAACTTTAAAGGATAATTTGGGAAAATTTAATCAGGTTGATTATCTTGAAGTTTATGAGCGAGTGCCTTGTGAGTTTTCATCACTTCATGCTGAGTCGATTAAGGTATTTTTAGATTCTACAAATGGTGTGCTAATGGCAGGCAGTAATGAAAGCCTTTCCAACATTGTTCGCCTACTGAATTTTGATTCATCTGATACTTTTAATAAATTTAAGACTAGAAAACTTATTGTTTTTAGTCAAAAAATTAAGGTTCTGGCAGAGAGTCTAGGTTTTGAAAATATAAAAGTCACACTAAATCCTTCTGACCAAGATCTAATAAATGAATTAATAATTTAAAAAAAACTCACAAGTAGAAAATGATTGGGTAACATACATTAAACTATATCTGGAGTTCAAGTGATTAGATTCGGTATTTCATGGGTAGCACGCTTACTAGGCGTCAGTGGTTTTACCGTCCAACAACCAACAACTCGTGGCTCCCTCCAAGATTTAAATATTTCTGAAAGGATTATTCCCTTTAATCCTAGCAATTTAGCTGTTCATGATTTTGATGATTCAGAAGCTACACGTCACTTAAGGCGCTTTCAAGATACTCAGGTCAAATTAAGTCATGGAGAGCAAGTTAGTGATGCCACTAATGGTCAAGATCTAGTATCTGTAATTGCTACTTTGAAATCAAAATTATATCAAGAGTCTATCAAAAGCAAGCATTACACGAATGCTTTTAATGAGTTAAATGAGAGGTTAGTTGAGTTAGAAAAAATCGTACAGCCTGGTAAGAAAACTGACTTTCAAAAGCTCCAGGGCTGGGTTCATTCAAAAAGACACTTCCATTAATCTTTAATCTTTAGTTTTTATTACTATTGATGAGTCGCTCTCGACTTGATTCATTTTGTAAAAATGAAAAGTAATTAGGTATAATGCTACTTGGTTTTTAAATTAATATTCTTATTAAATAAATATGTCAAAAAGTGATTACATTGAGTTAGAAGGCGTCGTAAAAGAAAAATTACCTAATACAACTTTTAAAGTTGAATTAGAAAATGGACACAGCGTTCTTGCTCATATTTCTGGAAAGATTCGTAAGCACTACATACGCATACTACCTGGCGACAAGGTAACTGTTGAAATGACTCCTTATGACCTAACTAAAGGAAGAATTACCTTCAGACACAAATAAATGTTTTCTAACATTGAGGTTTTTGACTATATATAATCTCAATTTGATATGAATTTTATTAAAAAAATAGTTTCAGAAATTCTGAGATAATATTTTCAAGCCATAGATAAGCCAGTGTGGTGGAATTGGTAGACACGCCGGATTCAAAATCCGGTTCCTTCACGGGAGTGCCGGTTCGAGCCCGGCCACTGGTACCAAACTTGTTTAGGACTAAATAAAATGGACAACAACTTTGTAAGTGAAGCGCTGAATTTAACCATGTTTGGGATGGGATTCGTTTTTGTTTTTCTTGCTTTGATGGTTTTCGTCACAAATGTAATGTCCTTGCTTGTTGCAAAAATTCAACCCGCAACTAACGATGCTTCAGCATTGGATTCTGATCCAATAATTGAGATTGATGAAAAAACAAGAGCAATTATTGAGGCAGCAATAAAAATGCATACACAGAGATAACTATATGTCTAACAAAGAAAATAATAAACCAGTCCAAATAACTGAGCTAGTTCTTAGGGATGGACATCAATCACTTTTTGCAACTAGAATGCGAATTGATGACATGCTTCCTATTGCAGAAAAATTAGACAAAATAGGTTATTGGTCAATGGAGTCTTGGGGTGGTGCTACTTTTGATGCTTGTATTCGTTTTCTTGGAGAAGATCCTTGGGAGAGAATACGTGAAATCAAAAAAGTTATGCCTAACACTCCTCAACAAATGCTTCTTAGGGCCCAAAATTTGTTGGGTTACCGTCACTATAGTGACGATGTAGTTAGAAAATTTGTTGATCGATGCGCCGATAATGGTGTTGGTGTCTTAAGAATATTTGACGCGATGAATGATACGCGCAATCTTAAAATTGCCATTGATCAAACAGTTAAAGTTGGCCAGCATGCTCAAGGTACGATTTCATATACAGTGAGTCCAGTCCATACAACTGAATTATGGATTGAGATGGCTAAAAAAATTGAAGATATGGGTGCACATTCATTGTGCATTAAGGATATGGCTGGCTTATTACAGCCTTATGTTGCATATGATTTAGTTAAAAAATTAAAAAAAGCGATTGATATTCCTATTCAGCTGCATGCTCATGCAACTACTGGTCTCTCTACTGCTTGCATTATCAAAGCAGTTGAAGCTGGGATTGATCGAGTTGATACCTGTATTGGTTCGATGAGTATGACTTACAGCCATTCTGCAACTAACTCTGTTGTTTCTATTTTAGAGGCGAGCCCACGTAAAACTGGCCTAGACTTAAAAAAACTTGAAGAAATTGATCAGTACTTTAAGCCAATCAGAGCTAAATATGCTAAGTTTGAGGGGTCACTTAAGGGTGTCGATTCAAGAATTCTTACATCTCAAGTTCCAGGCGGTATGCTGACTAATATGGAAAGCCAATTAAAAGAGCAAAATGCACTTGATAAAATGGACGAAGTTTTGTTGGAGATACCTCGAGTTCGAAAAGATTTAGGTTACATACCTTTAGTAACTCCTACTTCTCAGATTGTAGGTACTCAATCCGTGCTCAATGTTCTAACTGGTGAGCGCTATAAAACTATTACCAGAGAATCAGCTGGAATACTTAAAGGTGAGTATGGTTCTGCTCCTGCCCCAGTAAACAAAGAACTTCAGGAGAGAGTCTTGGAGGGCGCAGAAGCAATTACTTGTAGGCCTGCAGATAATATTGAGCCTGAGCTGGATGTTCTTGAATCTGAGTTTGATAAGCTTGTTTTAGAGAAGGGTATTAGAGTAGCAGATGAGAAAATTGATGATTTATTGACTTATGCTCTATTTCCTCAGGTGGGAATTAAGTTCTTAGAAAATAGAGATAATCCAGATTTCTTTGAGCCAGTTCCACAGGCGCCAATCAGTTCTTCAACTTCCGAGGAAGATGAAGGAATATATACTGTTTCATTTAAAGGGCAGTCTTACACAGTTAACGTTTCAGCAGGCGGCACGATAAAATCTGTGGGCACTTCCTCAGATACTTCAGAATTAAGTTCCGAAGACTCACAAGTCAGTTCAGAGCCTTTGGTGAATGGAAAAGAGGATATTTCAGCGCCACTATCGGGCACTATTTGGAAAATCTTAGTTAGTCCTAATCAGAATGTTAAAAAAGGCGATACTTTGCTTATTTTAGAGGCTATGAAGATGGAAACTGAGATCAAAGCAACACAATCTGGTGTTGTTTTAAATGTTGGCGTTAAAGAGGGTGATGCGGTAACTGTTGGTCAACTCCTTCTTTCTTTAGGTTAACTATGGAACAACTAAAGCTACTTTGGGTTAATACAGGCCTTTATCAGATGGATTGGGGCCAAGGTCTTATGCTTCTTGTGGGCATCCTGTTAATCTATCTAGCAATTGTAAAAAAATTCGAACCTCTTTTACTTCTGCCTATTGGGTTTGGCGCTCTTTTAAGCAATATTCCAGGCGCTAATTTAGCTATTGATGGTGGAATTTTGCATCTATTCTACGTTGTTGGTATTGAGTCTGGCGCGTTTCCTTTGATCATTTTTATGGGTGTTGGCGCTTTAACAGATTTTGGCCCACTTCTTGCAAATCCTAAAACTCTTTTACTTGGAGCTGCTGCTCAGTTTGGAATTTTTGCGACACTTTTAGGGGCAGTAGGATTATCAGTAATTGGTGTATTTGACTTTAGCTTGAAGCAAGCTGCTGCAATTGGAATTATTGGGGGTGCTGATGGTCCAACATCTATTTATGTTGCTTCAATTCTTGCACCAGAATTACTCGGAGCAATTGCTGTTGCTTCGTATTCATATATGGCATTAGTTCCTCTAATTCAACCGCCAATTATGAGAGCGATGACTACTGAAAAAGAAAGAAAAATTAAGATGGTTCAGTTACGTGAGGTCTCTAAGGTTGAAAAAATTATATTCCCAATTATTTTGTTATTACTTGTTGCTCTTCTTCTGCCTGCAGCAGCTCCTCTATTAGGTATGTTTGCTTTTGGTAATTTAATGAAAGAATCTGGAGTTGTTGATCGCTTGAGCGATACTACTCAGAATGCTTTGATTAATATAGTAACGATTTTTCTTGGCCTTGCAGTAGGGTCAAAGCTAATGGCAGATAAGTTTCTTCAACTTGATACTTTAGGAATTTTATTGCTTGGCTTAGTTGCCTTCTCTATTGGTACTATGTGCGGACTTCTCATGGCGAAACTAATGAACGTATTTAGTAAAAATAAAATTAACCCATTAATTGGCTCTGCAGGAGTTTCAGCAGTTCCAATGGCTGCACGTGTCTCTAACAAAGTTGGCCTTGAAGCTGATTCAAATAATTTCCTTCTTATGCATGCAATGGGGCCTAATGTTGCAGGTGTTATAGGGTCAGCAATCGCTGCAGGCATAATGATTCAATTTCTAGGTTAGTAAAAAATTTAGAACCCTTACGTTTTTAACCCCATAAAACAAACTAGCTTTACGTTTCGTTTATTTCGCCATTAGTTAAGGTAAGCTTTCTACTCATTTTATTTGCAATAGACAGGTCATGAGTAACAATTAACAGTGCGGAAGTTTTATCTGTGTTTAGCTCTATGATAAGTTCTAAGACGTCCTTTGCATTTGCCGCATCTAGGTTACCTGTTGGCTCATCTGCCAAGAGACAAGTTGGTTCAGTTATCATAGCTCTTGCAATTGCAACCCTTTGCCTTTCTCCACCTGACAGCTCTGATGGCTTATGATTCAATCGATTTTCTAGCCCAACCTTTGTTAATATTTTTTTAGATTTTAAGAGTGCACCGCCTTTATCAACACCCATGATTAACAAAGGCAAGGCAACGTTATATAATGATGAAAAATCATTTAGTAAGTGATGAAATTGATAAACAAAGCCAAGATTTTTCGCTCGCAACTCTGTCCTATCTTTTTCGCTAATTTTTGAAATATTGGTATTAGCGATGAGCACATCACCATCAGTAGGAGAATCAAGGCCAGCCATTAAATTAAGTAGCGTTGATTTTCCACATCCTGATTGACCAATAATTGCAGTTGTTTCTCCAGACTTAATTTCAAAATTTAAATTTTTTAAAACAGATGTTTGATTATTACCCTCATTATATGAAAAGCTAACAGAGCGACATTCAATTATATTACTCATGTCTTAAAACCTCTGAAATATTAACCTTTCCAGCACGTTTTGCTGGATAAATAGCAGCAATAATTACTAATATAAAAGCTCCCAGAACAATACTAACCACATCACTTAGTAGAATTTTTGATGGAAATCGGCTAATATAAAATAAATCTTTAGGGAAAAATTGGAAGCCAATAATACTTTCAATTCCAGAAATTACAGACTCGATATTAAGAGCCAATAGTAACCCAAGAATTGTTCCTATAGTAATACCAATAAAACCAATACTGAGGCCTTGGTAGAAGAATATTCTAACAATTCTTTTTGGAGTCATTCCGATGGTTCTTAGAATTGCAATGTCAGACTTTTTGTCATTAACCACCATAACCATCATAGTTACTATATTAAAAGCAGCAATAGCAATTATCAAAGAAAGAATAATTGCAATCATTTGCTTTTCAAGATTTAAAGCTCTAATAAAGTTTCGCTGTTGTTGCATCCAATCAACCCCATAATAACCATTCCCGAGCGATTTAATTACACTAGCTGTAATTTTATTAGCTTCAAATAAGTCGTCTACTTTAAGGCGAATTCCAGATACTTGATTTCCAAGAGCAAATAAATCTTGAGCGTCATAAAGGTGTATAAATGCAAGATTATTGTTAAAATCATTTACGCCAGCATTAAATATACCACTCACTGTATAAGCTTGTGACTGGGGGACTAGTTTACCAATTGAATTTCTAGAGGGGGCTATCAGAGTAAGCTTATCCCCAATCCCTGTTCCCATTAGTGTTGCAAGGCCAACACCAATTAATATTGATGAATCGTCTTCATTAAGGCTAAGGCTTCCATATTTAATATCATCTAATAAGGCAGAGGTTGTTGATTCTAAATCTATAAGGATGCCTCTAACACTAATGCCTTGTGAGGCATTTTTTGAAGTCATTAAGGCAAAGTCTTCAACAAAAGGCGAGGATGCAATAATCTGGTCCTGTGTGTCAATTTTTTTTCTAAGATCTTGCCAATTATCGAGAGTATCATCAGTTTCTGTTATGTAGGAGTGAGAAATCGTGTTTAAAACTCGATTTGTTAACTCTTCATGAAAGCCGTTCATTACTGACAAGACAGTAATAAGAGACATAACAGCTAGAACAAGACCAACCATAGAAACGCCAGAAATAAAAGAAACAAAGCCTTTTTTTCGATTGGATCTTAAATATTGGTTAGAAATATGAAATTCAACACTCATGGTCGGAATATTTTGTCATAATTAATGTTTTAAAAGTGATTAAAATTATCAAAATGCTAAGTATTACAAGTTTTATCAATCACAGTAAGTTTGGCCTGGTTAATTTTTTGCTTTTGCCTTTTTCCGTTATTTTTTTCATTTTTAGTTATATACGTCTTTGTCTTTACAAAGTAAGGTTATTAAAAGTAAGCGTGTCATCAGTTCCAGTTATTGTTATAGGCAATATAACAGCAGGTGGAACTGGAAAGACGCCAATTGTAATTGCAGTCGCTAATTATTTTGCATCTCGCAATAAAATGGTAGGAGTTGTTTCCAGGGGCTATGGTGGAGAGTACGCTCAAGAATCATTAGAGGTTACTTCGAAAAGTGATCCAATTGATTGCGGTGATGAGCCTTTGTTAATAAAGCAACAAACTGAAGCTTTTGTTGTAGTGGCTAAAAAAAGAAGCAATGCAGTAAAATTTTTAACTGAAAACTATTCAGTAGATTTAATTATTAGTGATGATGGTCTTCAGCATTATGCTATGGGACGCAATATTGAAATTGTAGTTATAGATGGACACAAGCGATTAGGAAATGGCTGGCTTCTTCCAGCAGGACCTCTAAGAGAATCAAAAAAAAGGCTCAAGTCAGTTGATTTTATTATCAATAATGGTTCGCATATGGAAGGAGAGATATCAAGCAAAATTGAAGCAAACTGTTATATTAATCTAGCTACTAATGAAAAAAAAGATCTTGATTTTTTTAAAAGTAAAAAATGCTTTGCTATCGCTGGAATTGGAAATCCAGATAATTTTTATTCATTACTTGAGGAGCTTGGAGTTAATTTAATTACTAAAACATTTGCAGATCATCATAAATTTATTGAGAAGGATTTCGAATTTAAGGGTGATTATCCAATCTTAATGACAGCCAAGGATTGTGTAAAATGTAAACAGTTTGCAAGAAGCCAAATGTGGTATTTGTCTGTGGATGCAAAAATTAGTTCTGACTTTTATCAGCAACTCGAGTCTAAATTATGATTGACGAAAATTTATTAAAAATGTTAGTTTGCCCAGAAAGTAAAGCGCCTCTTAAGTTAGTTGGTGAAGAATTAGTGTGTGAAAAAAGTCAGTTAGCCTATCCTATCATCGATGGCATTCCGATTCTGCTTTTAGAAGAGGCTCGAAAAACTAATTCTGAAAAGTAATGGATTTTTCAGTAATTATTCCTGCTCGATATGCCTCAAGCCGTTTACCGGCAAAGCTACTAGAAAAAATAAATGGCAAAACACTTATTGAACATACTTATTCAAATGCAGTTATGAGTTCTGCTAAGCGTGTAATTATTGCAACGGATGATGAAAGAATAAGCAAGGTTGCTAAGGATTTTGGTGCTGAAGTTTGTATGACTGACTCAAGTCACACATCTGGTACTTCTCGCTTATCAGAGGCAGTCACCTCGCTAGATTTTAATGAGGATGAAGTGGTTGTTAATGTTCAGGGTGATGAGCCCATGATGAGTCCTAATGCAATAAATCAAGTTGCTTCTAACTTGATTAAAAGTGGAATGAGTGTTGCAACGTTGTGCGAAAAAATTGAAAGTGAAGAGTCTTACTTTGATTTAAATTGCGTTAAAGTCGTATATAATTCGCGCGGCAACGCATTGTACTTCTCAAGATCACCGATTCCTGCTTTTAGGAATAGTAGTGAGATTAATTTGGATTTTTGTTTTCGCCATGTTGGCTTATATGCATATCGAGTTAGTTTTTTAAAGCAATATTTACAAATGGGTAAATCTGAGTTAGAACTCGCTGAGAAATTGGAGCAGTTAACTATATTAAACCAAGGAATCGATATTAATGTTGATATTTCTTGCGCTCCAACTGGCTATGGTATTGATACAGAATTTGATTTGAAAAAAGTTAAAGAGGAATTAAAAAAATGAATATTATTGATGGAAAAGAGATTGCAAAAAATCTGCGTTTAAAAATTGCTGAAGAAGTAAAAATGCTTGAACGACCTCCTGGTCTTGCTGTAATTTTAGTAGGTGAAGACCCTGCCTCAGCAGTCTATGTAAGAAATAAAGAGCTAGCATGTAAGCAGGCAGGATTTTTTTCAGATAAGATTATTAAATCAGAGAATATTACAGAAGAACAGTTATTAGAAGAGGTGGAGAGACTTAACAATAATCCTTATATAGATGGCATTTTAGTGCAGCTTCCGTTGCCTAAACATATAGATGCAAATAAAGTTATTGAGCACATCTCACCATATAAGGATGTTGATGGATTCCACAGTGAAAATATTGGAAAGTTAATGCAAAATAAATCCCATTTAAGGCCATGCACTCCAAAGGGCGTTATGACTATGTTGGCATCAGTTGATTGTAAGGTGGAAGGTATGAATTGTGTAGTTATTGGTGCTTCAAATATTGTCGGTAGGCCAATGGCAATGGAGCTTCTAAATGCGCGAGGAACTGTAACTATTTGCAATAGTAAAACTAAAAATGTAGCTGAAAAAGTTAGGCAAGCTGACATTGTTGTTGTAGGTGTTGGAATTCCAGAAATGGTCAAAGGTGACTGGGTTAAAGATGGAGCTATCGTTATAGATATAGGTATTAATCGATTGGAAGATGGCTCTCTAGTTGGAGATGTAGACTTTGATGCAGTCAAAGATAAAGCTGGAGCTATAACGCCAGTTCCTGGTGGAGTTGGGCCAATGACTATTGCAACGCTTTTAGAAAACACATTGATAGCTTACAGGCAAAGTTTATGAGATTTTTTCTAAGATTGTTAAGAGAAGGCTCTGGTAGAGTATTGATATTAATTGACTGGTTATTTAAGCCTTCAGTAGTAAAAAGAAATGATGAAGAGCAAGCTAAGGTTGACCAAGAAACAAAAATTCTAAAGCTTTATCAGTTCTATGCTTGCCCATTTTGCGTTAAGACTAGAAGAGCAATTAAACGTTTAAATCTTAAAGTTGAGACTCGTGATGCTCAAACTGCCGGGCAATTCAGAAAAGAGCTGGAAATAAGTGGTGGAAAGATTAAGGTTCCATGCTTAAAGCTAGAGGGTGCTGGCGAAACTACTTGGATTTATGAATCGAATGATATTATTAAGTACCTGGATGAGCGCTTTTAATAAACCATTTAATTTTTTATAAAAATGCTTTATATTCGTGGTGGTAATAAAGAACAAATAGTACTTTCCCAGCAGTTATTTAGTTTCTGCAGTAACGGCTTGTTTCAAGCAAATAACATTCCAAATATAGATCTAACTATTCAAAAAGTAGATGATGCGCTTGCTTGGACAGACTATGAGGGTGATGGTAAGTTCTTTATAGAAATTGAAGAATCATTAGATAGAAAAAAATTCATTATTACCCTGTGTCATGAAATGATACATGTGTGTCAATTTTTAGCAGGAGTTGAAGTCAGTGAGCTATCAGCATATCACTATGAAGAGGAGCTAGCAGAGCAGTTTTATCAAGAAGAACTAGGTGGTAGTATTAATGGAAGTCTTTCAGATCTAAATGAGGATTAAGGTAAATACTCTTTTAAGCTTCCTATCATTTTATTTAATTCATCTGTTGAGTTAGAAGTTAAAGTTATATGGCCTAACTTTCTTCCAGTTCGCTCTTCTTTATTGTACAAATGAAGGTGAGCATTTTTAGTTTTAAGTACTTTTTGGATTGGTCCATGGACTCCAATTATATTGATCATCGCACTGAAATTTGAAGTAATAGTTGTTTGCCCTAAGGGAGATTCAGTAATAGCTCGTATATGATTTTCAAATTGAGAGGTTTGTGAACCTTCAATGGTCCAATGGCCAGAATTATGAACTCTTGGGGCTATCTCATTAACTAGAAGGTCATCAGATTCAAAGAGTTCAATGGTTAAAACTCCAACGTGTTTAATTTCTTTAAGAATAGAGCTCATATACTCTTCTGCTTTTTTTTGAAGAGACGCTGAGATATTTTGAGCAGGCGCTATTGTCAATCTTAGTATTCCCTCATGATGAGAATTTTCAACCAAAGGATAATATTCAAGGCTACCATCTATACCTCTAACTGCAATCAAAGATAGCTCTCGCTTAAAATTTATAAAGCCCTCTAGGATTGAGTCAGCACCAGCCATCTTTTCCCATGCTTCATGCATCTGGGTTTCAGATTTAATTAAAAACTGACCTTTACCATCATAGCCATCTGTTGCTGTTTTTAGTATTGAAGGGATTCCAATATTCTTAATTGCACTTTTTAAATCACTAAGACTATTTACCATTTGATAGGGCGCACAAGGTATTTTTAATGCATCTAGAAGTGTTTTTTCTCTGCCGCGATGTTGAGAAATATATAGAGATTTATCACTAGGAAAAACTTTGGTATTTTTACTAATTTCATTAACAATAGTTACGTCAGTATTTTCGCTTTCATAGGTCACAATGTCCGAACTATCAGCAAAATTACTAACTATTTCTGGATTATTATTATGGATAAATGTTTTTCCAAGAAGTGAAGATGGGTCTTCTTCAGATAATGCTAAAAATCTCATTTGGTGACCTAATGGATAGGCTGATAGCGCAAGCATTCTTCCCAATTGACCAGCACCAAGAACCCCAATTTTCATAAGTTATTTGTCAGGATTAGGATTGTTGAGAACACTCTGAGTCTGCTCTATACGAAATTTAGCAACCTTTTGTCTTACTTCTTCATTATGGTTACCAACGATCTGGGCTGCTAAAATTCCAGCATTTTTTGCACCAGCTTCGCCTATGGCAAGCGTGCCCACAGGAATTCCACCAGGCATTTGAACAATGGATAATAAAGAGTCGTGACCACTTAATGCTTTAGACTGAATTGGCACCCCTAAGACTGGAATAATTGTTTTTGAAGCAACCATCCCTGGTAAGTGGGCAGAGCCCCCAGCTCCAGCAATAATTACTTCAAGGCCTCTTGCTTGAGCTGTTTCGGCGTATTCAAACATTAAATCAGGAGTTCGATGGGCTGAGACAACCTTGACTTCATAAGGGACACCCAACTCGTCAAGCATCTCAGTGGCAATTTTCATTGTGGGCCAATCTGACTTTGAGCCCATAATAACTCCAACTAGTGCACTCATTTTGATTTTGGTGAGGAAATTGTTTGAATTATACCAAAAACAAGATAGTTATTAGAATTGAAACTAATTTTGAAAGAGCTGGTGATTAAAGTTTAAAGTCTTTATCAATAAAAGGAAGATGACCAGAGCGAATAATAAAGGTTTGTGTGCCAACTGCCTCATACCATTCTTTAATTTTTACTGGGACTAGAGTATCAAGTGAGCCAAGGATAGTAGTTTTAGGTGCTGCAATATCTTTATAAATATCTCGCAAGTCAGAATTAATGATAATTTCTAATCCAGTATTTAGCGCACTATGTGAGGCTGGATATTTCTGAATTGATTTGTAAAGCTCTTGAAGTTGAGACTTGTCTTTGCTTTGAAGGTTTACGAAACGTTTGAGTGATTTAGTACTATCATTTTTTAAATTAATTGCAAATTGATCAAATACCTCATTACTGATTCCATAGTTCCAGTTTTCATTATTTACAAGACAGGGTGTTGCGGCAACTAGAATTAACTTGCTAATCTCAATTTGACTTGCAATATAGGTTGAAAGTAAGCCACCTAAAGACCAACCAAGTAAGATCGATTGCTCTGGGATTATCTTAGCTAATTCATTACACCAGCTTTCAATATTTCCATCTATATCTCTACTTCTTCCGTGGCCAGGAAGGTCAATAACTGTTATTCGATAGTTTGCCTTATATTTATCTATCAAGCTTTGGAATATATCGCTATTAAAGGCCCATCCATGTAATAAAACTAGACTTGGGCCGTCGCCTATAGTTTTATGCCATAACATCTTTTACCTTTTTTAAAAGTGTTTCAATTTGCTTTTCACTATGATCCGCTGATAATGTAAATCGAAGGCGGGCGGTGTTAGGAGGAACTGTAGGAGGCCGAATAGCGCTAACAAAAAAACCTTCATCAAATAATTCGTTACTTAGCTTAAGAGCTACATTACTTGAGCCTACAACAAGCGGTTGAATTGCACTATCAGAGTCTTCAAATTGAAGACCTAACTGCCTAGAAATAATCTTAAAGTGATTAATATTAGCTAATAACTTATTTTTTTGTTCACCCTTTTTAATTAACTCTAGACTCATAAGGCCTGCATGACAAAAACTAGGGGGGATGGCAGTAGTGTAGGTATATGGCCTTGATTTCTGGATTAAAAATTCTATAAAGTCATCATCTCCAGCTACAAAGGCTCCCATAACACCAGCAGATTTTCCTAGCGTAGCCATGTAAATGGAATGCTTGGGGATTGTTGGGTTAAAAATGCCAAATCCATGAGCGTCATCTTGCATTAATATGGCATCAGTTTGACTTAGAGTTTTATCAATTTCTGAAATATCTGCCTCGTCTCCATCCATACTAAAAATATGATCAGTTACGACCAGGCCAGGGCCAGTTTGTTTTATTAACTTCTTTTGAAGTGAGGCAAGATTTTTATGGAGATACCTTTGAATTGGAAGGCCAATTAGTCTTGTGCCATCGATTAATGATGCATGATTTAATTTATCTTGAAGTGACCATTTGATTTCATCCCTTAGAGCAGAAAATATTCCTAGATTTGCACTATAGCCTGATGAAAAAAGCAGCGCTCTTTGCTGGCCAGTATGCTCAGCTAATGCTTCTTCAAATATATGATGTGATTTTGAGTGACCACTTACTAGATGAGACGCTCCTGATCCAACTCCATATAGCTTTACCCCTTCAATTAGTGCCTCTTTAATTTTAGGATGATTGGCTAGAGATAGGTAATCATTTGAGCAAAAATTCACAGTTTTCTTGCCATCAATTTCCATAATAGCACCCTGGGCACTATTAGAAATTCTTCTTAAACGTAATAAGTGATTCTGCTCAATATCACTTATTTTTTTTGAGAAGTTCATTGCATTAACATCTTAAGGCTATATTAAATTTTCCATAGGTGATGAAGCACTTGCATAACTTTTCTTAATCATTCTGCCTGCAAGATAGGATTCACGCCCAGATATAATAGCATGCTTCATTGCACTTGCCATTAGTATAGGGTTTTCTGCATTTGCAATTGCAGAATTCATAAGTACGCCGTCACACCCAAGTTCCATTGCTTCAGCAGCATCACTTGCGCAGCCAATCCCAGCATCAACTAAGACAGGAACATTAGCCTGGTCTTTAATTAACTTAATATTAAAAGGATTAGCTATTCCCTGGCCTGATCCAATAAGAGAGGCCAATGGCATAATTGCACAACAACCAATTTCTTCAAGTTCTTTAGCTATTATAGGATCATCCGAAGTATAAACCATGACATCAAAACCTTCTTTTATTAGTATTTTAGATGCTTCAAGAGTTTCAACAATATTAGGATAAAGTGTTTTTTCATCACCCAGAACCTCTAATTTAACGAGGTTATGCCCATCTAACAATTCTCTTGCTAGAAGGAGAGTTCTAACTGCATCTTTTGCGTTGTAACAGCCTGCAGTATTTGGAAGAATAGTATATTTTTTAGGTGAGATAGCGTCAAGAAGACTTTCTTCATTTGGATTTTGGCCAATATTTACACGACGAATTGCCACAGTAATAATCTCTGAACCAGAGGCTTCAGTAGCTAACTTAGTTTCCTTTAGATCTTTATATTTTCCAGAGCCAACGAGGAGTCTAGAGTTAAAGGTTCTCCCTGCAATAGTAAATGGAGTGTCTTTTTTCATAGCGTTATAAGATACCATGTGATGCAACAAAAATTATTCTATCGTATAGTATTTTTTTGAGATTTCAATTGATTTTTTTATATGATTAAATCAGCTTTTTGTTGGATCTCATTTATAGCCTTCGTAACAATCTGAGAAATTAAAAAATCAGATTTAGATTTAGATTCTGCAAGCGATACAAAGTCATCAATCATAAGTTTGTACTGATTACATGGTGGAAAGCTCACTTTAGTACCTTCCTGCAAACCTCCATTCGCCCAATAAGCATGAGTAATTTCAGGTGGGTTAACTGGAACGTTTAGTTTTGCCCAGCCACTTGATCCTAAAACCGTTAATGCTTGGCAAAGTGCTGCATTACCTGAAACAGTGAAGCTTAGTGTTTCGCCATTTGGCCATTGAAGTGTTGCATCAACTTGCTTCTCAATATCATAGTGATCACTCATTATTGCAGTTGCTGAAAGAACTTTGGGGGCGCCTTTAAATAGCATACATCCTGATAATATTGCATAACAACCAATGTCGTATAAGGGACCACCACCATCTACTTTGCGATTTCGAATGTTGCCTTTAGGCTGGTCAGGATAGCTAAAAATAAAGTGAGATGACTGATGCTCTCCAATGTCAAGCTCTTTAAGCCATGTCCATTGTGGGTGACTTCTTACCATGTAGGCTTCATAAAAAAAAGATTCACTACTTGCAGCTGCTGATTCTAATTCCTCTAATTCTCTCATGTTAAGGGCAACTGGCTTTTCACAAAGAACATGCTTGCCTAATTTAAGTGCTTGAATAGAATAGGGCACATGCAGATGATTTGGGAGTGGGTTATAAATTGCATCTATTGATGGCTCTGATAGAAGAGCATCATAGTCAGTCTCAATAGCATCTTTATAGATACTTGGTAATGGTACTTGACCAGGATTTCTTCTTCCAACATGGGTAACTTCATGTCCTGCAGCTAATATTGCTGGAACAACATATTCGCGAGCAATTTTCGCTTCACCTAAAATTCCAAATTTCATTTAAACCCTTTATTTTTTTTAATGAAGAGATAATAATACTTGTTCTTTCTATATGATTTTTAGAAAAATATTACAAAACGTATTAAAGTGTAAAATTAGTTTTTTATAAGACTTTTTTGAAGGAATATCAATGCCCCTAAATGCAATCAAACACCCTCTTTTAGCCCATAAAATCGCCTTACTTAGGCAAAATGGGATCAGTACAAAACATTTTCGTGAACTAGCTAATGAAGTTGCAAGTCTATTGACGTATGAAGCTACTCGGAATTTACCACTCGAAGATCGTGAAATTAATGGCTGGCAAGGCGAGCCAATAAACACTCAAATGTTATCTGGAAAAAAATTATCAATTGTTCCGATCTTACGAGCTGGATTGGGAATGCTTGATGGTGTGCTAACTTTGGTGCCAAATGCTAAAGTAAGTGTTGTTGGTCTTTACAGAGATGAGGAAACTTTAAATCCCGTTGCATACTTTGATAAAGTTATTACAGATATTGATCAAAGAACTGCATTAATTATTGATCCTATGCTGGCAACTGGAGGAACACTTCTTGCGACAATTGAACTTCTTAAGCAGAAGGGTTGTAAAAAAATTATTGGTTTATTTCTAGTAGCCTCTCCTGAAGGGTTAGAAAGGGTAACTAAACTTCATCCTGATGTAGATCTTTTTATAGCTGCAATAGATGACTCTTTGAATGAGCAGGGCTATATTCTTCCTGGGTTAGGTGATGCTGGTGATAAGATTTTTGGAACTAAGTAAATAATCTTGGAAGAAGATATTTTTCCAAAAGGAGCGGCCTGGTTGAATGGTGAATTCATTCAACTATCTGAAGCTCGTATTCCAATTTTAGATTGGGGTTTTTTAAGGTCTGATGCAACTTATGATGTTGTTCATGTTTGGAAAGGTCGTTTTTTTCGCTTAGATAAGCATATTGACAGATTTTTTGAATCAACAGAAAAATTAAGAATGCCTTGTATAGTTAGCCGTGATGAGCTTAAAAAAATACTTGCTGGTTGTGTCCATCGATCTGGACTGGATGATGTCTATGTAGAAATGATTCAAACTAGAGGAATGTCCCCTAAATTTGACAGAGATCCACGCAAATCTAAGCCTCGGTTTATTGCTTTTGCTGTTCCATTTGGCTGGATTCTGAAGTCCGAAGATTTTGAGAAAGGATTGGACGTTTTAGTAAGTGCTAGAAGGAGAATACCAACTAATTCTATTGATTCAAGAATTAAAAATTATCATTGGCTTGATTTGGTAAGTGGAATGTATGAAGCTTATGACTTAGATCATGACACGGTAATCCTTGTGGATGAAGAAAATAATATTTCAGAAGGGCCTGGCTTTAATATTTTTTGTGTAGATAAGGATGGGCTTAATTCCCCTAATCAGGGGGTTTTAGAAGGCATAACTAGGCAAACAGTTCTTGATTTAGCAAAAGAATTAGGTGTTCCTTTTCAGTTAAGCTCAATATCACTAGAAAAGCTTCAAGATTCAAATGAAGTTTTTGCAACTTCAACAGCGGGTGGAATAATGCCAATTACAAGAATAAATAATAAATTAGTTGGCAAAGGTGTCCCTGGAAAAATTACCAGAATACTTCATCAGAGTTATTGGGACAAACATACTCACCCTGATTGGAGTCAGTCAGTTAATGATTTTTTAGAGTAGGGGCTTTAACAGAGCTTTGATGATTAATCATCTACTTTTTTTAAAGATTTAAACGCTTCAAGCGCATTCTGGCGAGATAATTTTAAATCTATAATAGGCTTTGGATAGTCTTTTCCAA
Organism: Candidatus Pseudothioglobus sp. uisw_070; assembly: GCF_059512545.2. Taxonomy (NCBI): domain Bacteria; kingdom Pseudomonadati; phylum Pseudomonadota; class Gammaproteobacteria; family Pseudothioglobaceae (SeqCode); genus Pseudothioglobus (SeqCode); species Candidatus Pseudothioglobus sp. uisw_070. Next base: position 469,522 of record NZ_CM183456.2, read on the forward strand.
TAACAACTCCAGCTCTATCTAATTCTTCTTGAGGCGCCTCCCACGGATTAAATAAGTATTTGTTTGGTAGCTCACTTATTTCAGGGATGTATTTACGAATATATTCCCCGTCAGAGTCGAACTTTTGCCCCTGTGTGACTGGGTTAAAAATTCTAAAGTAGGGCGCTGCATCTGCCCCACAACCTGCAATCCATTGCCAGCTTGCACTATTACTAGCTAAATCTGCATCTACTAAACAGTCCCAAAACCATCGCTCACCATGATGCCAGTGAAGTAGAAGATTTTTAACTAAAAATGAACCTACAACCATTCTTACACGATTATGCATTGCGCCAGTTAGCCATAACTCCCTCATTCCTGCATCAACCATAGGTATTCCAGTTTGACCTTTTTGCCAGGCAATTAATTTTTTCGCATCTTGATCCCATGGGAATAGATCAAACTTGGATTGCAAATTCTTTTTAGGAAGTTCAGGATTAAAGTAGAGCTGCGTGTATGAAAATTCGCGCCAACCGAGCTCGCTACAGAAGTGGTCAATATTGGTATCATCCCTTTTTTTCTTTGCAGCATGCCAAGCTTGATTGGGAGAAATCTCACCAAAATGAAGATGTGGAGATAGCCGAGAGACAAAAGGTTTTGATGGAATATTTCGGCCTTCTTTATAATTTTCCACTCCATTATTTAGGAATTCGGTTAATCGGTTATTTGCTCCAAGCTCACCAATATTCCAAAATGATTTCATTTTAATATCCCATTTAGTGGATGGCAATAAAGATAAAGCATTGATATCTTTTAAACTATTGTTATCATTAAAAAGATCTAGATTTATTGGAGTAGAAATTGGCTCACGTGGCTCGTCAGATAAAAGACACCCTTTTCGAAAGTAGGGCGTAAAAACTTTATATGGAGTCCCGTCTCCTTTTTTTATTGTCCAGGGCTCCCAGAGTAATGAACCATTTAAAGTATTAACTTTAATTCCTTTAGACTCAAGTTCTTTTTTGATATGAGTATCACGATTGATGCGCCATGGCTCATAACAGCGATTCCAAAATATCTCTTTAATATTTAATCGATCAATAATATCCAATATTACTGTAATGGGATCTCCCGAGTAAATTGATAAATTTTGATCTAGGCTTTTGTTAAGAGAATTTAGAGAGTGATGCAGCCAAAATCGACTTGCTTCTCCCATCGCAAGTTCTTTTGAATTTATATCGTCCAGAATGTAGATAGGAAGTATTGAACTATTTTTTGCTGCCTCAAATAGTGCAGGGTTGTCAGATAACCTTAGATCTTGGCGAAACCAATGGATAACTTTAGGTGTATTCATAGAGCATTCAATATTATGGCGGAGAGAGAGGGATTCGAACCCTCGATAGGAGTTAAAGCCTATACTCCCTTAGCAGGGGAGCGCCTTCAGCCACTCGGCCATCTCTCCGAAGAAGGCATATTATACTGGAATTATTTTAAATGAGTATTTTAGTAATAACGGTTTAATAAAATATTATTCAAGGACCTCAAAATCATGAGTAATTTTTGCAGTTTTCCCTAGCATGATTGATGCAGAGCAATATTTTTCAGCCGAAAGTATAATTGCTTTATCAACTTTTTTAGAGTCTAAGTCTTTTCCTTTAACAATAAATTGAATGTGTATATCAGTAAAAACTTTTGGGTGTTCATTGGCTCTTTCAGCGCTAATCCTAGTTTCACAATGCGATAGGTCTTGACGCATTTTTTGAAGCGTTGTAACGACATCAATCATAGTGCAGCCCGCCACTCCAAGCAGAAGCATTTCCATTGGTCTAACACCAAGATTTTCACCGCCAATCTCTATCGGACCATCCATCGTAATAGAGTGACCACTATGAGACTTACCAACCATTAACATGCCATCAACCCAATTTACAGAAAGATTCATTCAAAAAACTCCTTAAGTTTTTGGCCAGGATTTGAGTGCTTCATAAATGCCTCACCAATTAAAAAACCAAATACATCATTCTTGTGCATCAACTCAACATCAGCTTTAGATGCAATTCCTGACTCAGTTATCACAAGTTTATCACCGCTAATTTCACTAAGCAAGTCAATGGTGGTTTGAAGACTAACTTCAAAGTTTCGAAGATTCCTATTATTAATTCCAATCATTGGTAAATCTAATTTAAGCGCACGACGAAGTTCATTTAAATCATGAGTTTCAACTAATACATCCATATTGAGAGATAAAGCAAGATCGCTTAAATGTTTGATTTCATCATCTTCTAGACAAGACACAATTAGTAAAATACAATCTGCCCCCATCGCTCTTGATTCATAGACTTGATAGGGCTTAATAATAAAATCTTTACGAATAACTGGTAATGAAACTGCAGCTCGCGCTTTTATCAAATATAAAGGATCACCTTGAAAAAAATCACGATCTGTTAATATAGAAAGGCAGCTTGCACCTCCATCTTCGTAGCTTTTTGCAATTTCGACAGGCTCAAAATTCTCTCTAAAAATGCCCTTGCTTGGAGAGGCTTTTTTAATTTCAGCAATTATTCCACTTTGACGCTCTTTTACTTTTTTGTTTAATGAGTTAAAGAAACCTCGGGGGGTATCTGCACTATTTGCTAGTTCAATCATTTTTTCAATCGGAAGCCGCTTTGTTGACTCTGCTATTTCTTCTTGCTTTCGAGCAACAATTTTTTTAAGTATGTCGGGTGTTTTTTGTGTCATGGTTTTAATGAATTTATAACAATGCTTATTTTAAACGAATATAATTTACGTATATATTTAAGTAATGAGTGAAGTACATGAATTTACTAGATTTTCAGGCTGGAATTGATCACCCATTTTTTTTGATTGCTGGCCCATGTGTTGTTGAGTCAGAGTCTTTGGCAATGGAAAGCGCAAGTTATTTGAAAAAAGTTTGTAGTGAGCTTAATATCAATTTTATCTATAAGTCTTCCTATGACAAGGCCAATCGAACAAGTGCAGATAGTTTCCGTGGTCTAGGTATTGAAGAAGGGCTTCGTATTTTAGAAAAAGTAAAGTCTGAAGTTGGGGTCCCTGTTTTAACTGATGTTCATGAAGATTCGCCTCTAGATGAGGTTTCTTCAGTAGTTGATGTCCTTCAAACTCCTGCTTTCCTTGTAAGGCAGACTAATTTTATTCAAAATGTGTGTGGTCAAGGACTACCTGTAAATATTAAGAAAGGCCAATTTCAAGCGCCTTGGGATATGGTCAATGTTGTTGAGAAGGCCAAGGCAACAGGAAATCAACAAATTATGGTTTGTGATAGAGGGACATCTTTTGGATACAACACACTTGTTTCAGATATGAGAGGCCTTTCAAGTATGAGGTCGACAAACTGTCCAATTGTTTTTGATGCAACTCACTCTGTTCAGCAGCCTGGTGGAGAGGGAGCATCCTCTGGTGGGCAAAGAGAAATGGTACCAGTTTTAGCTAGAGCAGCTGTTGCAGTTGGCGTTTCTGGTCTCTTTATGGAGACGCATCCAAATCCCGAGCTTGCAAAAAGTGATGGCCTTAACTCTATGCCAATGAACTTAATGTTTACATTACTTGAAACTCTCAAGAAGATTGATGAAGTAACTAAAAATAATGATTTATTAGAGGATTCTATAAATGACTAGAATTGCAATAAACGGATCTAAAGGAAAGATGGGGCAAACCCTTGTTGAGGCTGTCAATTTAAATAATAGTGCGACATTAGGTGGGGCTGTTGATAAGGGCAATAACCTTAATGATTCACTCCAAGATTTCGACGTTTTAATTGATTTTTCAAGACCCGAAGCCTCTCTGAAGGCCATCTCAATTTGTAAAAATTCTGGAAAAGCTATGGTCATTGGAACTACTGGCTTTAGTGATGATGAGCTAAAAGTAATCAAGCAAGCTTCAACTCAGATACCAATTGTTTTTGCTCCTAATATGAGTGTTGGAGTTAATTTAACGCTTAAGTTGTTGGAGACTTCTGCAAAAGTTATTGGGCAAGATTCTAGTATAGAAATTATTGAAACTCACCACCGTTATAAGGTTGATTCGCCTTCAGGCACTGCTCTTAAGATGGGTGAGGTTGTTGCAAATGCGCTTGGAAGAGACTTAGCTAACTGCGCAGTATATGGCCGTGAAGGTATTGATGAGCCTAGAGATTTAAATACCATTGGATTTTCATCGATTAGGGGCGGTGATGTTGTAGGCGATCATACTGTTAGTTTTTTTATGGAAGGTGAGCGCGTTGAAATAACACATAAAGCATCTTCTAGAATGATTTATGCTAATGGTGCTGTAAGAGCAGCTAACTGGCTTAGTGACAAGCCTAGTGGTCTATATTCAATGCAAGATGTTTTAGAACTTTAGGAGTAATTAATGTTGTATGCAATTATTTCTCAAGATGTAGAGGATAGTTTTAAAAAACGCATTGGCGCTAGACGTGATCATGTTGCCCGTTTAATTCAATTAAAAGATGAAGGACGCCTTATTTTGGCCGGACCTCATCCGGCTATCGACTCAATAGATCCAGGTGATGCAGGTTTTACAGGATCACTGATTGTTGCTGAGTTTGAAAATCTTAAAGAGGCGCGGTCCTGGGCTGATGCAGATCCTTATGTTGCTGCCGGAGTATATTCAAGCGTTGTTGTTAAAAATTTCAATAAGGTTTTGCCTTAAATGATTTCCATAGAGAGGTTTTTTGTTGGATAATTTAGCCTTTTTTGAAAAAAGCAACTCAATCAAAAACTTAGATAATGATTACAGTTAAAAATTTATCAAAACATTTTGGCGGAATCAAGGCAGTTGATGGTGTTGACTTGCATATTGAGCGAGGCTCGATAACTGGTTTAGTGGGTCCAAATGGTGCTGGAAAAACCACAATGTTTAATTTGATTGCTGGACTTTATCAACCTTCAGAGGGTGAAATAATTCTTGATGGTGAAGATGTAACAAGCTTAACTTCTCACCAACTTTTCCATAAAGGACTCTTAAGAACATTTCAAATAGCCCATGAGTTTCCAACCCTAAGTGTCTTGGAAAACTTAATGATGGTGCCTGCAGATCAGTTAGGCGAAAGCTTGATGAATACTTGGTTAAAGCGGAAACAAATTCATGTTCAGGAGAGAGAACTTCAAAAAAAAGCAGAAGAAGTTATCGATTTTCTGAGTATTAGCCACCTTAAGAATGAAAGAGCGGGTAATCTTTCTGGTGGACAGAAAAAATTGCTAGAGTTGGCTCGAACTATGATGGTTGATGCTAAGGTTGTTCTTCTAGATGAGGTTGGAGCAGGCGTTAATCGAACACTCCTTAATCAGATTGGTGATGCCATATTAAGGCTGAATTCAGAAAGAGGGTATACATTCTGCATGATTGAGCACGATATGGATTTTATTTCAAGGCTTTGTAATCCTGTAGTAGTATTAGCTGAAGGTAGAATTTTGACAAGCGGCACCCCTGATGAAATTAAAAGTAGTGATGCGGTTATTGAGGCTTATCTAGGTAAAGGAATTAAGACCGAGGCTACGAGTTAATGGCTTATCTTGAAGGTAAAAATTTAGTTGCATCATACGGAGTAGTTCCAATACTCCATGAATGCTCTGTTGAAGTTGAAAAAGGTGAGCTTGCAGTAATTGTTGGCCCAAATGGCGCAGGAAAGTCTACTGTAATGAGAGTATTGCTCGGGATGCTGGAGGCAACTTCAGGTTCAGTAACGCTAGATGGAAAAGATATTTCAATGCTTTCTACTCAGGACAGAATTAGCCATGGATTAGCATTTGTTCCGCAAACAAAAAATGTTTTCCCTTCAATGACAGTTGAAGAAAATCTTCAGATGGGTGGTTTTATTAGGCAAGATGACATCAATAAAACAATTGAAGAGGTCTACGCGCTTTTTCCAATTCTCTATGACAAACGCAAACAACTTGCAGAGCAACTTTCTGGTGGCCAAAGGCAACAGGTTGCATTTGGAAGGGCTATGATGACGAAACCTTCAATTATGCTTTTAGACGAGCCAACAGCAGGAGTTTCACCAATAGTGATGGATGAAATTTTTTCTAATATTTTGGACGTTAGAAATGCTGGTATGGCTGTTCTTATGGTTGAGCAAAATGCACAGCAAGCTCTTAACATAGCTGATAAGGGCTACGTTTTAGTATCTGGACGTAATGAGCATACTGGAACTGGTAAAGAGCTCATAAATAACCCTGAAGTTAGAAAAAAGTTTTTAGGAGGTTAGATGACGTCAGACTCAATTGATATTATTAATGCATTTGCCTTACTAACTAATTTTGTAATTCTTCCTGCATTATCTTATGGCTCACAATTAGCATTGGGAGCACTAGCTGTAACTTTAGTCTATTCAGTATTGAGGTTTTCTAATTTTGCTCAAGGCGATAGTATGGCGTTTGGGACCATGATTGTTATATTACTTACTGGTTTTATGATTAGTAGAGGGTGGACAATTTCAGGAATTCCCACTGCTCTATTAGTAATCCCTATAGCTATAGTTTTTACCTCAATGTACTTGCTTACAATGGATAGACTGATTTATCGGCACTATCGAAAAATAAAAGCAAAATCAATTACGATCGTAATGTCCTCAATAGGAGTTATGTTTGTTACTGGCGGAATAGTCAGGTTCGTATTAGGCGCGACTGCGCAAAAATTTGAAGATGGTGAGAGGTTTATTTTTTCTGTTAGAGAGTTTAAGGCTTATACCGGCCTTGAACAAGGAATTGCCTTCAAAACGTCTCAATTTTTAACTATTACCATCGCTTTTTTATTAGTGGCTTTTGTATTTTACTTTTTACAAAAAACTAAAACGGGTAAGGCTATGAGAGCTTATTCTGACAATAAAGAACTAGCACTTCTTTCTGGTATTGATCCAGATAAGATGGTTCAAATAACTTGGTTAATAGTTGCAGCTCTTACTACAATTGCTGGCGCCCTTTATGGATTAGATAAAGGCTTCGCACCTCAACAATATCACTTATTACTCTTACCAATTTTTGCATCTGTCATTGTAGGTGGTATTGGCTCTCCAATAGGAGCAATTGCAGGTGCTTTCTTAGTAGCATTTTCTGAAATACTCCTTACTTATGCCTACAAAAAGTTTTTAATATATTTATTACCACTATCGATGCATCCTTCGTCTTTGGTTCAGCTTATTGGTACTGAGTATAAATATGCAATATCCTTTGTTATTTTGGTTATTGTTCTTTTAATAAAGCCTACTGGGTTATTTAAAGGCAAGGTGATAGTTGATGAATAATCTAAATAATATTTGGCAATCGTATAGAGCAATTATTACTTTCTCCCTTATGGGTTTTGTACTTTTATTTGTTGGTTTTAATCAGTCATGGGCACTTGTAATAGGCATTATTAACATGTCTTTGATTTCAGCTATTATGGCCTTAGGTGTAAATATCCAATGGGGTTATGCTGGATTATTTAATGTTGGAATTATGGGGTTTGCCGCCTTGGGAGGCGTTAGTGTTGTTTTAATTTCTCAGCAACCTGTAACTGAGGCGATAGATGCTGGCGGTATAAAGATGCTTCTTGCTTTGGCTTTAGGAGCTGCAACGATTGCCGCAGGAGTTTTATTAAGCAGAAGGGGGATTAATAAATGGTTAATATCTTTAATCGTAGTTATTGGCTATCTCTTTACAAGATTTTATTTCTCTGAGGCTTCAAAATTAATTGAGAAAGTAGACCCTGCAATTACAGGCTATTTAGGCGGTTTTGGACTTCCTATAATGCTCTCTTGGATAGTGGGTGGCTTAGCTGCAGCTGGAGCCGCATGGTGGATTGGAAAAATTACCTTAAGCTTAAGATCTGATTATCTTGCGATAGCAACTCTCGGAATTTCTGAAATTATTATTTATGTCATCAAAAATGAAGACTGGTTTGTACGGGGACTTAAAAATGTTTATGGACTTCAAAGACCTGTTCCTTACGAAGTTGATATGCAAAAATCAGAATGGCTTCAAAATATTGTTGCTTGGATTCATAAGTCAGAGTTACAGTTTTTGTCTCAATCAGAGCAAATTGATAAGCTAGGTGACTATGTTCGAGAGGCATCAGTCGTATTTGTAAAACTTAGTTATTCAGGTTTATTTCTTGTAATTTTAGTCGCCTTTATTATTCTTTCTAATCTTGCTTTAAATTCTCCATGGGGTAGAAAAGTAAGGGCAATAAGGGATAATGAAGTAGCAGCCTCTGCGATGGGTAAGAATATTACGCGTCAACATCTACAAATTTTTGTTATTGGATCAGCAATTGTCGGTGTCGCTGGTGCATTATTAGTGACTTATGATGGGATATTTATTCCTACTGCATATCAGCCCCTTCGATTTACTTTTTTAATTTGGGTGATGGTTATTGTTGGAGGGTCAGGTAATAATCTAGGGTCAGTTCTAGGGGCTTTTATTATGTGGTTTATTTGGATTCAGTCTGGCCCTATAGGTCTTTGGGTGGTTGAAATGCTTGGTAATTATGTTCAAGAGGGAAATACATCACTAGAATTTATAGAAGATCGAGTCCACTATCTAAGACTTATCTTTATGGGCAGCATAATGCTCTTGATCATGAGATTTTCTCCTGGCGGAATTCTTCCAGAGAAAAATAAAGAACTGTAATATGTTCTTTAAATTGGGCTGAAATGAACTATTCTAGAAAGGTTTAGTTCATTTTTTTTTATAATATTTTTAACACAAACTACAGGAAACTGTTTATCATTAAGGGGATTCCCATAAGAAATACGCTTTAATACTTTATTAGGTGTAGGGACTCTTTTTTATATTTTAGGAGACGAAATGAAAGGTTATTTAAAAACAACAGCTGGATTTGTATTATCAGCTACGATGGCATCAGTATCACATGCTGATGTAACTATAGGAGAGCTACAGGGATTTACTGGACCGCTTGAATCAATGATTGGTGCGATGTCTGGTGGTGCAAACTTAGCAGTAACTGAGGCTAATGCTTCTGGTAACTACCTCCAAGGAACAATTAATGTTGTGCAGGGCGATTCAGTATGTATCGATCCAGCCGTTGCGATTGCTCAAGCAGAAAAAATGATTAATGATGATAATGTTATGGCTATTATGGGTCCTAACTGTTCAGGTAATACTGGTGCAGTTATAACCAACGTGCTTGTACCTAATGGTATTGTTTCAATTTCACCATCAGCTACTTCACCTGCTTTAACAACTCTAGAAGATGGTGGATGGTTCTTTAGAACTGCTCCTTCAGATGCTAGACAGGGTCCAGTACTTGCAAGTATTGCAATGTCAAGAGGACAAACTGATATGGCTGTAACTCACTCAAACAGTGACTATGGTAAAGGTTTGGCTGATGCATTCGTAACTGCTTATGAAGCTATGGGTGGAACTGTTACAGTTATGGCTGGACATGACGACGACAAGGCTGACTATTCAGCTGATGTTGCTGCATTGTCTGCAGGTGGCTCAGCTACTTTAGCTGTATTAGGTTATGCTGATACTGGTGGTAGAGGAATTATTGCTGCTTCTGAAGATACTGGTGCATTTTCTGACTATGTATTTGGTGATGGTATGATCAGTGCATTAACTTCAGGCGCGGTTGCAGATGGTTCTTGGGGGACAATTGCATCTCCAGATTCAGATCTAGTTGATGTCTGGACAGCAGTAGCTGCTGCTGGCGGTGTTGATGGTTCTGGTGCATATGCAGGTGAATCTTATGACGCTATGGCATTGATTATTCTTGCTTCACAGGCTGCAGGTTCAACAGATAGAGCGGCAATTCAAGCTCAAGTATTGAATGTTGCTAATGCTCCTGGTATTCCATGTGCTGCTGGTGATTTGGCTACTTGCCTTAAATATATCTCAGGCGGCTTAGTGGTTGACTATGTTGGTGCTACTGGTGTTGAATTAGATGCAGGTGGAACAGCTAATGGTTCATATGCAGAGCGTGAAGTTGTTGGTGGTGCGTTCACTAATATTAAGATTCATAAGTAATAAGCTTTAAATTTTGACTAAAAAGCCCGTCTTTATGATGGGCTTTTTTTTATTTTTAAAATTTCTATCTAATTATGAATTTACAACATTTTCTTAGGCTGGTATTATATTAAATTAGATTGAAGAAAAATAAGGGCAATCAAAATGAATAATAATGAGATCTTAGAGGGCATAAAAAAAGCTTTTAAACTTTCAGTGGATAAGCTAGATAACCATTACATGTTTTATCTAGATGAGATGGTTACTCCTAAGCTTATAACGCTTTTCTATTGGATACTGTTATTTGCCTTTATAACAAAAGGTCTTGGAGACATATTCCTTGAAGGTGACTTCTGGCGAGGATTAGTCTGGGTAATTGGAGGTTCTTTAGCCTCTCGAGTAGCCTGTGAAATGGTGGTAATTCTATTTAGAATTAATGAAAACTTAAATGAAATTAATGAAAAAACTAGTGAGAATGATGCCCTAAGTAGCACTAGTTTTGAAAAAGATTACTACAAGCATTAATAAAAATAATATTAGATTATTTAGTCTACAATAGGCGTTTTTCTCATGTAAGTTTTTGCTTTATGAATAAAGGCATCCTACTTGTCCTTTCAGGCTATCTGATGTGGGGAGCATTCCCTCTTTATTGGGCATTACTGAATCATGTTAACCCGTCTGAAGTTCTGGTTCACAGGATCCTTTGGTCAGTGCCTGTATTATTTATATTAGTCTACTTCAAGCCATCTTGGCTAGCAAATTTCAAATCTTCAATATCTTCAAAAAAAGAACTACTTTTCTTATTTTTAACAGCTATCCTCATCACCATTAATTGGGGCGCATATATTCTTTCAGTAAATTTAGAAAGAGTTGTGGAAGCCTCTATGGGTTATTTTTTATCACCTGTAATAAGTATGTTGGGCGGCTATATTTTTTTCCATGAAAGGATTTCAAAACTTAAGCAGTGGGCTGTTTTTTTTGCAACAATAGGCGCCCTTTATTATGTTTTCAGTGGTGACTCTTTTCCATGGCTTGGCCTTCTCATTGGGCTTACTTTTTCATCATATGGTGTTGCTAGAAAAGCAATGGTGACATCAGCAGTTCCAGGTCTTTATATCGAGACACTCCTACTCTTGCCATTTATTTTGATATTTAGTTTATGGTTTTATGCAAATTATGACTTGGCTATTTTTAATGTAAATCCATCAACAGATATTTTATTAATTTTGGCAGGAATTGTCACTGTGATACCTTTGGCATTATTCACTGCTGGAACAAAATTGCTTCCAATGACAACTGTAGGTATATTGTTCTTAATTACCCCTACATTACAATTTTTAGTTGGCTATGTGTTGTATGGCGAGTCAGTAAATTTCAATCAATTATTAGGGTTTACAGCTGTTTGGATTGGACTTATTGTTTATTGTTATGCGCTTATAAAGGAAAAATAGTTAATTTAATAAAGCCCCCTTTACTATAAAAAACGATCAATTGATAATGCTTTAATTTCAGCTGAATTTTGCTCACCTTCTATTAAGCTATATAATAAATTAGCTGATGTTGCTGCATGAGTTAATCCATAATGACCATGACCACAATTATAAAAAACTCTATCTATTTTTAGAGATTTAGATATCACTGGAACAGAGTCTGGAGTTGAAGGGCGACTTCCCATCCAATAATTTGCATTTTCTACATTTAACCCTGGAAACAAATCCTGGCTAATGCGAGCAATAGAATTGAAATAATCTGGATTTGCTGGCCTACTAAGATTGGCATATTCGGCCCACCCACCAATTCGAAGCCCACTTGCTAAACTTGTTGCAACAATACCTTGATCTGCAAATACAATTGGTATGTCAATATCAATATTTGATAAAGGAATTGTTAAGTTATATCCTCGCTCTGCTGTCATGGGTAAAAAATCACCTAAAGATTTTGCTAAAGAAACAGAATTAATTCCTGCTGCAATAACTACTGCATCATATTTACTATTTCCTTTGTCCAAATTAATTAAGATGGAATTTAATTTCTCACTTATACTATTAACTCGCTCCTGGCGAAAGGTAACTCCGTTCATTTTTGCTGAATCAGCAAGGCCCCGAACTATGTCTATTGGCTCACTTACTTTAGCCCAATGATGAGATAAATATGCGTACTTAAATTTTTCATTAATAGTTGGAGTAATTTTAGCTATTTTTTTAGCATTTAATACTTCGCTACTAAAGCCTCGAGTATTTCTTTCATCCCAACTTTTGATGCTTTTATTAAAGCTCAGCTCATTATCATAGATGAATGCACATCCATTTTGCTCAAGTTTTTCGGCGATATTACAATACTCTAATAATTCTTTAGTGTCTCTAATAGAGTTATGACAAAGATAGCTTAATACATCTGTTGCCTTTTTGAAGCGATTTACATTTGAGGTAAGTAAAAACCGCCAAAACCAGGGAATTTGTGGCCAAAAATCTTTAAGTGGGACTTTTAATGGCGCATCAGAATCCATGAGCATTTTTAATACCTTCCAATGAATTCCAGGTGTGCTCAAAGGAAAAATATCAGAAGCTCCAATATGGCCTGCATTTGCTTTTGATGACCCACCTTCTCCTGGATAATAAGGATCAAATACAGTAACTTCGTAGCCTTTCCGATTAAGGGCACATGCACTTGCCATCCCTACAACGCCTGCCCCTATTATCGCCACTGAAGAGCCTGGAGATATTTGTGCGTTTGGCACTATCTATTACTAGCTAAGTAAATCAAAAGCGTCACCCCAACAATCTGAAACTTTATAGCCTAATGGGTATGGGTCACTGGGGTCTACGCCTACCTGATGAATTCCATGAATCCAGCCACGACCAGAGATTCTTGGAAGGATGCCACTCTTTCCAGCAATAGTCTTCTTAGCAACTATCTCAACTTGGAACTCACTATCGATGATTGATCTTGCTTTAAGGCTCTGACCAACTTTAACTTGACTTCGGGCCTCCATTACAGCAAGACGAGCAGAATTACCAGTGCCGCAAGGAGAGCGATCAATTCGACCTGGTGGAAGAATTGTTGCACCCTTCATTACGCCATCATCATCATGCCCAACAAACATTGTGTAAGAAATGCCTTTTAAGTCTTTAAGCTCAGGATGTCTTATATCTAACTGACTATTGACCGCCCTATGAATCCTGGTTCCTATATCAACAAGTTGACGGGCATTTTCTGGCAAAATTTTCAAATCAAACTGGGCAGGGTCAATTAAGGCATAAAAAATACCGCCAAAAGCAATATCAACACTTACTGCCCCTAACCCCTCTACTTCAATAATCGCATCAAGTTGATCTGCGTATGAAGGTGTCATATCTAAAGTCACTCTCTCGCATTTTCCATTATTACATTCAGCACTTGCACTAACAAGTCCTGCAGGAGTATCAATTGTAACAATAGTCTCAGGCTCCTTCATCTCTATCATTCCAGTTTCAAGTAGAACAGTTACAAGGCAAATACTGTTTGATCCTGACATGGCATGAGCCTTGTCGCCTTGCAAGATCAAAAAACCTATATCCGCTTCTTTATTTGGAGCATCAAAAATGAGATTTGTAGACATTTGAGCATAACCACGGGGCTCAAATACTAAAAAACGACGCAAACTATCGTCTACTTCATTAATATAATTCATTTTTTCCAGCATAGTGTTACCTGGAATATCTATTACCCCACTAGTTACTATTCGACCCACCTCTCCTTCTGCATGAGCCTCAACCATAGTTATAGTTTTTTTCCAGCGCATTATCTAAGGGCTTTTAATAAAAGTAATTTCATTGTTTAATTGGCCATGTATCTGAAAGGCGATATCCTTCAGGCCAAGGGTCCTCAGGATCAAGCATAAGCTGATGAGTTCCAGTAATCCAAGCCCTTCCACGAATTGAAGGAATAATAGCCTTCTTTTTACCCACCATAGTCTCCTCAACTATACTGCAATCAAAGCGAGAATCAAGAATTGAGCGACCAATCATGTGGTCTCCTTTTTGAAGTTCACCTTTTGCATGGAGAACTGCCATACGAGCAGAGCAGCCAGTTCCACAAGGTGAGCGATCTAATTTACCTGGGTCTATTACAACACTATTACGACTAACTTTCACACCCTCTTCTTCAAATAAAGGAAGTGCAAGCTCGCAGAATGAAATATGCCTCCAGTCAGAATTAGTTGGGTGATTAAAGTCAAGCTGTAGATTAGCAGCAGCAGTTATTTTTGAACCAATTTCAGCTAAATCTTTAGCCTCATCAGGCTTAATTTCAAAGCCAAGTTCAGCAGCATTAACAATAACAAAGCTATCTCCTCCATAGGCAGTGTCGACCTTAAGAGAACCCAAGCCTTCAACTTCAATATGAACATCTAGCTGGTCAGCAAAAGAAGCTACATTGTGAACCTCTATACTTTTAGCTTTCCCATTTTCACAATATGCCTTTACTGGAACTAGTCCTCCTGGAGCTTCAAGGACAAACTCAGTAATCGGCTCTCTCATCTCAATCATTCCTGTATCAAGTAAAACAGTTGAAACACAAATCGAGTTTGAGCCGGACATTGGTGGTGTATGTTCAGGCTCCATCACAATAAAACCTTGTTGAGCATTTGGATTTTGTGCTGGCACTAATAGGTTTACATGTTTAAAAACGCCGCCCCTTGGCTCATTTAAAACAAATTGACGCAATTTTTGATCTTGATTAATCCACAGCGCCTTATCCCAAAGACTATCACCCTTAGGTGGAGCGACGCCTCCAACAATCACATTTCCTACTTCACCTTCTGCATGACAGGAAACTATATGAATCAACTTACTGGTTTTCATTAAATGTCCTCACTAATATCAATCCATAAAGTTTTAGTCTCAGTATATTGATCATGAGCCATAAGTGAATTATCACGACCACCAAACCCTGAGAGCTTATAGCCACCAAAAGGGGTTGATATATCACCTTCTCCATAACAATTTACAGAAACAGTTCCCGCTTGAAGAGCTCTGCCGTATTTATGAGCCTTAGTCACACTGGAAGTAAATAATGATGCTTGAAGTCCATAACATGTATCATTCGCAAGATCGATGGCTTCTTTATCACTATCAACAGACATCATTACAAATACAGGGCCAAAAACCTCTTCTTTAGCAATTATCATTTCTGCAGTAACTCCACTAAAGAGGGTAGGCTCAATAAACAATCCTTCTCCCGAATTAATTGCATTACCACCTTCAATTAATTCAGCTCCTTCACTTTTAGCTACCTCAATGTAACCCAAAATCTTGTCGTATTGCTCTTTGGAAATTATTGCCCCCAACTGGTTGTCTGGGTCTAAAGGGTCACCTGTATGCCAATCTTTCATTTTCTCTCTGACCTTTTCAAGCAATGTGTCTTTCAAACTCTTATGAACTATTAGGCGAGAATTAGCAGTACAATTCTGTCCCATATTCCAAAGAGCAGCAAAAACAATATGCTCAGCAACACCATCAAGATTATTGGCATCAGAAAGAACTACAGCAGGATTTTTACCACCACACTCAAGAATAATTTTCTTTAAATTACTTTGTCCTGAAAATTCTAAAAATAATCGTCCTACTTCAGTTGACCCCGTGAAAGAAATTGCATCAATATCTAAATGTCTCCCCATTGGTTCACCAACATCTGGTCCCTCACCAGGAAGGACATTGAGAACTCCTGGGGGAATTCCAGCTTCAGTTGCCAGTTCAGCAACTCTAAGTGCAGTCATTGATGTTTGTTCTGCTGGTTTAACAATAACGCTATTACCACCAGCGAGTGCTGGGGCAATTTTCCAAGCCAGCATCATTAAAGGAAAGTTCCAAGGCAGCACACAACCAACAACACCTAATGGTTCACGGGTAATGAGGCCAACAGCATCTACATTCGCCGGTGAGATTTGATCATACATTTTATCTATAGCCTCGGCATGCCACTGAATAGTGACTATCGTTTCAGGAAGATCAGTAAGTTCACACTCACTAATAGGCTTTCCACTTTCTAAACTTTCAAGCACTGCAAGCTCTGTCTTATTCTCTTCAATAAGTTGAGCTAACTTCAATAAAACTGCCTTACGTTCGCTAGGATGTTTATTAGCCCACTCACCAGAATTAAAGGCATCTCGTGAAACTTTAACAGCATAATTAACGTCAGAATCATCACAGGCCGAAATATTAGTGATAACAGATCCAGTTGCAGGATTAATTGACTCCATAACCCTTCCAGCTTTTGATTTCTGGAACCTTCCATTTATAAATGGATCCGTTGGAAACTGTATTTTCGCAGCAATATCTATATAATCATTTTTATTAAGAAGGCTTGACATTTTTTACTCCTTTTAATTTAGAATTGAGTGAAGCGAAGCACGAGTTTTATCTATTACACTAATCATTTCCCTCTTAAGGGCGTCGTCAATTGGAAGCAAAGGTAATCGAACCTTTCCACCTGGACGACCCTGTTGTTCACATCCGAGCTTAACACATTGCAGGAATTTACCACCTTGCTCCAAAGCCTGCATAAGAGGCATAAAAGCGCTCATTAGAGCTCTTCCTTTCTCAAAATCAGATTGTTTTCCAAGTATATCCATTAATTGGACACACTCTGATGGAAAAAAATTAGCTGTAGCACATACCCAAGATTTTGCCCCCCAAGCAGCAAACTCAAGAACTTGCTCTTCACCACCAACAGCTAACTCAATTGAAGGATAGTTATTTGATAATAATGGAAGCCTAGAATAGTCACCACTTGACTCTTTTATTGCTGCAACTAGAGGATTTTTTGCAACTATGGATAGAAAATCCTCACCCATCTCAACACCAGTTCTTCCAGGATAGTTATAAAGCATAATTGGTAATTCTGTTGCTTGAGCTATTGTAATAACATGATGCGCTAACTCTTCTTCTGAAGGTAAAGAATATGGTGGGGCGGCGACTAAAAGTGATTTAGCGCCTGCATCAACTGCCGCCATAGAAATATCGAGGCACTCATCAACTCGAATATCATTCACTCCTGCCATAAATTCAACTTGATTATTAATACGCTCTGCTGCAAATTTAAATTGCTGAATACGCTCCTCTTTCGAAAGCGCATAAAACTCACCAGTTGATCCACCAACTATAACTCCAGCAACACCATTTTCAATTTGCCAATCTATTACTTCTGCGTAAACATCCCAGTCAACTTCACCATTACTCGCAAAAGGGGTAATAATAGGTGTGTAAATTCCTTCAAATCTCATTTTAGACTCTCCTTATAAATTGTTTATTTTGAAAATAATATACTATATTTCGCTTTAATCGATACTTTGTATTCAATTTAAAAGTTTCAATTAAATATAAAAATGTAAATAGAAAAATTGAACTTCCATTTTTAAATTAAAAGTGATAAGATATTGCCAGCATTGAATTACTTAGATGAGCAACTCAGTGTTATATTTAAAATTAATAGGAGAAATATATGACAATGTTTTCTAAAACATTAGTGTCGCTTACTACTGCAGCTTTGCTGCTTACAGGCGCAACTACAGCTTCTGCAGATAAACTAGATGATGTTATTGATGCTGGAGTTCTAAGGTGTGGAGTAGTGCTAGACTTTCCACCAATTGGCTACCGTGATGCAAACAATGAGCCTGCGGGTTTTGATGTTGATTACTGTAAAGATCTTGCAGCTGCATTAGAGGTTGATCATGAAATTATTGCAATTACTTGGGCTGAACGTCTACCATTAATTGTTACTAATCGTGGTGATGTTGTATTTGGAGGTACTTCAGATACTTTATCTCGTGCTAAGACAGTTGGCTTTACAATCCCTTATGCTATTTATTATGCTCAAGCTATTGTTGGAGCTGATAGCGGTATTGTTACTGTCGAAGATATGTATGACAAGAAAGTTGCTGCTGCTATTGGAACTGTTCCTGAACAGGAATGGTTAAAGATAGCAAAAGAACTTGGAATTGAAGGTAATTATCAAGGCTATCAATCTGAGAATGAAGTATTCTTAGCTGTGGCTCAAGGGAAAGCTCATGCTGGTATTACTACCAATACAACAGTATTACCAATAACTCAGCAATTTGATACAGTTATTGCTGGTCCTCGTATGCCATGGGGCACTGACTATACTTCTGTAGTTGGTCCGCGTATGGATGTTACTTGGCTTAACTACCTTAACCTTTTTGTAACGCAGCAAGTTCGTTCTGGCCGTTACCAAGAGCTTTGGGGTAAGTATGTTGGTGGCGAAGCGCCTGAATTACGTATTCCTGGTGTTTACTACTAATAGTTAATTTTAATATGGCCGGCTTGCCGGCCATTTTTTTAAAAGTCATTTATGGATTATAATTTCCATTGGAGACCAGTCTTCAAGACCCTTCCTGATTTATTACAATCAGCAGTATTAACTTTGGAAGTTGCAATTCTTTCAATGATTTTGGGCATATTATTTGGACTAGCACTCTCTCTCATCAGAATTAACATGACAGGACCATTAAAATGGTTTGCTGTTTCTTGGATTGAGTTGGCTCGAAATACTCCAGCACTATTACAATTATTTTTCTTTGGATTTGGGCTCGGCGCATTTGGAATTCACTTTAGTCCATTTCTTATAGTATTGATGGGCTTAACATTTAATAATGCTGGTTATTTAGCTGAAAATTTTCGTGGTGGATTTAATGCTATTCCAGATACCCAAATAAAAGCCTCACTAAGTCTTGGAATGAACAGTTTCCAAACTTACACTAGAATTATCATTCCTCAAGTTCTGCGAATTGTTTACCATCCTATGACCAACCAAATGGTTTGGGCAGTTTTAATGTCCTCCCTAGGTATGTTAGTTGGATTTCGTGAGCTTTCAGGCGAAACACAATTCTTTGCATCTAAAACTTATCGAATTTTCGAATATTTTGCAGTTACAGCAGTAATTTACTACGTTCTTGTTAAAATTATTCTTGGTGCATCAAGATTAATGGCAAATCGTCTTTTTAAATACTAAGAGTCTATTAATGGAATCAGCAGCAACTTATTTTTCTGGATTCGGCCCTAATGATTTATGGTTTCTTGGTGAAGCGGCTTTAAGGACTCTATGGATTTCTTTTTGGGCAATCAGTATTGGATCTATTTTTGGAATATTTTTAGGTTTAGCTCTCAGTGTATCAAGATTATTAGCATTTACGCTTGGAACAGTACTAGATATTTTTCGCTCAGTTCCATTAATTATTCAACTAGTTTTATTTTTTAATTTTGCGCCAATTATTGGCCTCAGACTTAATCCCTTTGAAGCAGGATTAATTGTTCTTACTGTATATACCTCAGCCTATGTTGCAAACGTAGCTAGAGCTGGAATTGAGGCAGTTGGAATCCCAATGAGGCGAGCAGCACGAAGTTTAGGTATGAACTATTGGCAAGATTTGCGCTATGTTGTTTGGCCAATTGGTCTTCGCGCTGTATTGCCTGCTTGGGTTGGAGTTGCACTAGGGGTTTTAAAGGATAGTGCACTAGTATCAATACTTGGATATGTAGAGCTTTTAAAGGCCTCCCAAATACTTATGACTCGAACCCAAGAAGCTATCCTCGTTCTATCGATTGCTGGTGCCTTCTATTTTGCTTTATCTTATCCAATTTCTTATTATGCTACTCGACTTGAACAAAGGTGGTCTGAATGATTAAAATTACTAACCTACATAAACAATATGGTGAACTTGAAGTATTAAAGGGCATTGATCTTGAAGTACCAAAAGGAGAAGTCTTAAGTGTGATAGGCTCCTCAGGCTCAGGTAAATCAACATTACTTTACTGTATTAATGGGCTTGAACCCATTCAAAAAGGGCAAATCATCGTAGATGATATCGATGTTCATGCAAGTGATACAAACCTTAACTCAGTTCGCCAAAATATGGGTATGGTGTTCCAACAATGGAACAGCTTTCCTCATTTAACAGTCCTTGAAAATGTAGCCCTAGCTCCTAAAATAGTAAGTAAACTCTCTAAATCAGACGCTCTAGAAATTGCTGAAAAGCAACTCCGTCACGTTGGTCTGGGTGATAAGCTTTCGCAATACCCTTCAGCATTATCAGGCGGGCAGCAGCAACGTCTTGCTATTGCACGAGCACTAGCAATGGAGCCTAAATGCATGTTATTTGATGAAGCAACATCTGCTCTAGATCCTGAGCTTGTTGGAGAGGTTCTTGACACTATTAGACTTCTTGCTGATGAGGGAATGACGATGATTTGTGTGACCCATGAAATGGGATTTGCTCGTGAGGTCTCTGATAGGGTAGCATTTTTTCACGAAGGTAAGATTGAAGAAATAAACCAAGCTGAAAAACTATTTGGATCTCCAAAATCTAAATATCTACAAAAGTTTCTATCAAAAGTTAAAACATAGAGCTTAACTACTTACCGGAGTTTATCGATGGAAAAACTTTCCAATAACGAAGCCATTATTTTTGTACAAAATAATGTGGAAGGTGATGTTGTAGTTTGTAATGAAGGGGTGAGTTTCTGGGGGGGTGTTGATCCTGATACAGGAGTAATTATTGATATTCATCATCCTAATTGTGGGGAGCAGCTTTCTGGAAAAATTGTATTAATGCCAACTTCCCGAGGGTCATGCAGTGGAAGTGGGGTATTGCTGCAGCTTGCGCAAAATGGAAATGCACCAGCTGCACTTATATTTAGAGAAACTGAAGATATTTTAACTCTTGGGGCAATGATTGCTGAAAGACTGTTTAACAAAAAAATTGCCATATTACGTCTGAAGCCGAAAATTTATAATTTATTATCTTTACAGAAATCTGCAAAAATTGATAATCTCAAATTATATTTCTCAAGTACTTTAATTAATTTATGTCAGCCTGATTTAAGTAGAATTTACTTGAATAAGTCAGATAAAAAAATGTTGACTGGCAATCACGGTAAAGCCACAAAAATTGCAATGGAAATATTATGTTTGATGGCTTCTTCTCAAAATGCTGATAAATTAATCGATGTTTCTAGAGGTCATATTGATGGTTGTATCTTAGCGCATGATGCTAATCTCAATTTTGCAGAAAAAATGCTGGATATGGGTGCACGTGTTATTATTCCAACTACAATGAATGCAATCTCAGTGGACAGGGATAATTGGAAATCACAAGGTGTAGCTCCTGAACTGGGTAATAAAGCTAGCCGACTTGCTGATGCATATGTCAAAATGGGTGCTCATCCTACATTTACATGTGCGCCTTATCTTTTAAGTGAAAAACCAATTAGAGACGAAGTTATTGGATGGTCTGAGTCAAATGCTGTTGTTTATGCAAATTCTGTAATTGGAGCTCGCACCCAGAAGCATCCAGATTATTTAGATTTATTCATAGCAATGACTGGGCGTACTCCGAATACTGGTGTTTATTTAGAAGAGAATCGAAAGCCTAACTGTGAAATTAGAATATCATTACCTTCGAAATTTGATGAGTCTATCTGGCCAATGATAGGTTGGTTGGCTGGCTATAAATCACCAAATGGAATTCCAGTATTAATTGGCCTTGAAGATATTTCACTGAGTAATGATGATTTAAAAGCTTTATGT
The DNA here is from genome assembly GCF_059512545.2 of Candidatus Pseudothioglobus sp. uisw_070. Lineage (NCBI taxonomy): Bacteria > Pseudomonadati > Pseudomonadota > Gammaproteobacteria > Pseudothioglobaceae (SeqCode) > Pseudothioglobus (SeqCode) > Candidatus Pseudothioglobus sp. uisw_070. The sequence goes on from NZ_CM183456.2 coordinate 491,064, forward strand.
GCAGCATTTGGTACAACATCTGCATCTCCGATGCTACATATTAAAGGGCATACGCCAGAAGGTGAATTGCCAAGCACTCAAGATGCTATTTCTACAACTATAATGCCTAATGATTTGTTAAATTTGTGGCAAAAATTCAATACTGGAAATAACAAGATAGATCTAGTTGCTATTGGGAGTCCGCACGCATCTTTTGCCGAGTGCATGAAGTTTTTAAAATTATTATTGGAAAAAAATCAAACTGTTATTGTTCCAACTATTTTGACTGTTGGGCGAGAAACTCTTGCAAAATTAAGAGATCACGGGAATTTAAATCAACTTTCAAAATTAGGAGTTCAAGTTGTCCCTGATATTTGTTGGTGCTCAATAACTGAACCAGTTTTTCCATCAAAGACACAATCATTAATTACTAATTCTGGAAAATATGCTCACTATGGTGAGGGTTTGACAGGGCGAAATATACGGTTTGGAAGTTTGAGTGACTGTGTAATGGCTGCTTTAAGTGGTTTTGTTAATGATGAGCTGCCTAATTGGCTGAATTCCCCCATTTAAAATATTTTTTGAAATCTTAAGTATCCATGTTAAGCTAAATAAGTTTATATCAACTGAAACTAAAGTCCAAACTTCGTTTCATCTGTGAGGGAGGGAATATTAATACTTAGCTAGCTGATATTCGCCTTATATTGAGAATTTGATGAAAAATACTAAAAATATGATTCCTACAATTTTTAAAACATTGCATGTGTCAAATTTAGATGAATTAGGAGAGCTTTATAAAAATTGGGATGACTATGAGCATGACGTTATTCAATTGGCTGGTTACGTTGGGCATCTTGTCACAACTGAAATTTTACTTAGATATCTAGATAATAAAAAAGCTAAAATTTTAGATGCAGGTTGTGGAACAGGACTAGTTGGTCATATTCTTTTCAACAAAAGCTATAAAAATATTGTTGGCATAGATTTTTCACAGGAAATGCTCAATAGGGCGCTTAAAAAAAATGTTTATCAATCACTAAGTCTAGGTGATTTAACTCAAAAACTTGATTTTGAAGATGATACTTTTGATGCAGTTATTTGTGCAGGTACTTTCACATGTGGTCATGTAGGTCCTGGAGCTCTTAATGAGATCATAAGAATAACTAAAAGTGGAGGTTATATAAGTTTTACTGTTCGAAAACAAGAATGGGAGGCATCGCCCTATGAAAAAATTATTAGAGATCTAGAAAATTCTGGGTTATGGATTCAAATTGAACGACACACTTCAGAGTACAACACTCAAGAAGGTATAAACTGTCAATTATGTTTATTTCAAGTAACTATATAAATAGTATGATTTCAGTTCTTTCCATTTAAGATAAAGCTACTTATGTTCAAGTCGAGCACTTAAGAATGAGTCCTGCATTCCTGCATTTGCTGCATTTTTATAAATTTCTAAAAATACCTTAGTAATAGCAGAAGCATCAGGCTGATCTTTCAAAAGATCTGATATATATTCCATATCTTTAACCGTATTAGCAATAGTAAAAACATAGCCATCATGCGAACCTGTAATTGCCTTGGGTGCGATTCGATCTAGGCTCATTGAATGCCCAGAACCTTGTGATGCAAGTTTATAAAATTTCTCCCAATCAACTCCAAGCTTATTTGCTGCTCTCATTGCCTCAACAACCAAAGTTGCGGTACCAAGTGCTAGAAAGTTAGAGACGAGTTTAGTTTTTGCTCCCATCCCCAGCTCACCGAGCCACTCAATTTGAGCACAACAGGGTTTAAGAATATTACTAGCAATTTTAAAATCACCCTCATCGCATCCAACTATTGCTCCCAGCATAGCATCCCATGACTGTTTTTGACCACCCGTAAGAGGTGCCTCAACATATTTTAGTTTTGCTTTTTTTGCATTTTTGCCCAACTCCTCTACTGATACTAATTCATTGGTTGTACAGTCAATAATTAGAGTTCCTGGAGAAAGTAAGGGAAATAACTCATCACATACTGAGATTGCAATTTTTGAACTTGGAAGACATAAAATGAAGCTATTGCAGCAACTTACCATATCAGATAATGACGTCATCTCCATCGCGCCTAATGCCACAAGCTCTTCGATAGGGCGCCTATTTTTATTAGCAATAATACTTACCTCATTACCAGCTTTAAGTAGATTTTGAACCATACCTTGGCCCATAATTCCAGCACCAATGAATCCAATTTTATTTTTTTTATCCATTTTTTTTATATGATTTTTACTAAAGACTCCATCCACCATCCACAATCTGAAAGGTACCTGTAGTGAATTTTGAGTCATCACTTGCAAGGTGAATAAGAATACCTGTAACCTCTTCTGCAGAAGCAAACCTACCAATTGGTTGGCGGGCTAAAAACTCTTTTCTTGATTTTTCATAGTCTCCACTATCATGCATTCTTTGTTCTATAGAAGGTGTCAATATTGTTCCTGGGCAAAGTGCATTACATCTTATACCCTCACTAACATAATCAGCAGCTACAGCACGCGTGAGTCCTAGAATAGCAGCCTTTGTGGAGCCATAAAGGCAGCGGTTTGGAGCGCCCTTTATTGATGAGGCTACAGATGCCATATTAATAATAGACCCATCTTTTTTTTCTAGCATTCCAGGTAAGTAGGCTCTGATAAGACGGAATTGGGATCTAACATTTAATGTAAAGGAAAAGTCCCAGTCATCATCAGACATATCCAAAATAGTGCCATTATGAACAAACCCTGCACAATTAAATAAGGTAGTCAAAGGCCCTGTTTTTTCTGGAGCTTTAGCAATTGCATCTGGATCCATAACATCCAACTCAAAAGTTTTAATTTCTTTATTTTCTGCAGATAGAGTTTCTAAAGCATCTGTATTTATATCTGTCGCAAAAACCTTAGCACCTTCATTAGCCATAGCGATTGCAGCTGCGCGTCCCATACCTTGTCCAGCAGCTGTTATCAAAACTTTCTTACCCATCAACCTATTCATCAGATTAACTCCTTAACAATGTTAGTTTAAATTTTCTTTTAATATTATAAGTATTATTTGATTTTTATTAAAGTAAGTAAATAATATATAATTTATTTATTTTTTCTCATAGGATGGACTATGTCTTATCTTACTAAGCTTAAAGGTTCTCCGGCATCCATTCCACCAAGACCATCATTCAAAGAAATAAGCTTTATTTCTTTAGGCGCATTTTTTGCGGCCTGTGTAGTTGGTTTTTTAGCCTATTACACAAATGAGCCAATTATTATGGGTTCATTTGGAGCATCAATCTTTGTTTTATTTGTGCTTCCTGACTCGCCATTTGCCCAGCCTCGAAATGTTATTTTTGGTCACTTTGTGACAACTCTTATTGGGCTAATCTTTTTTCATTTAGTGAGTTCAGATTGGTGGAGTATGGCAATTGCATTGGCATTAGCGATTGCAGCAATGCAGATCTTAAGAGTGCCTCATCCACCAGCAGGATCTAATCCTTTTATCGTTTTTTTATTAGGCGCTAATAATGACCCGATGATTATAGGTTCTTGGGATTTCTTGTGGATGCCAACCCTCATAGGCTCTGTATTAATCGTAATGGTAGCACTTCTTTATAACAACCTATCTAAAAATAGAAGTTACCCTAAATACTGGTAACAATTTTTTAAATATTATTTTGAGTTAGTGTTTATATAATGTTACAGGCTTCTTCAAAATTTAGCCGTGGTGCTCGGGGACGAAGTTTTGAGTCATCTCCATAACCAATTCCACAAATAAAAATAGCTTTATTCTTATTATCTGGGAAGAATTCCTGATTTAGTATCTCCTTGTTAAATCCAAGCATTGGACAGCAATCAAGACCTATAGAGCGAGCTGCAATAATAAAGTATGCGCCTTGGAGCACTGAGTTAAATTCCGCAGTATTTTTTATTATTTTATCTTTGCCTTCGTAAAAAGATTTGGCATCATTATGTGGAGATAGGGTTGGCAGTGATTCATAAAATTTATTATCATAGCTGATGATTACTACAGATGGAGCATTCATGGTTTTTTCAATATTTCCCTCATCTAAGGATGGTTTGATTCTATTTTTTGCTTCAGCAGTTTGGATAAATGTAAATCTTGCAGGACAGCAATTTCCAGAGGTTGGTGCAAATTTTAGTAAATCATAAATTTGATGAATTTGATCATTAGTAATATCTTTATTTAACCATCCCTTATGACTGCGTGCTGTTCTAAAGAGTGTGTCTAGAGTTTTAGTGGAGAGCATATAGCCTGACCTTATTAATTATTAATTATTAATTATATGTTCTTCTAGTGTATCTTTAATAATAGAATTTGAAAGATATAAAAAACTGAACTATGAAAAATTGTATTTTTTGCTCAATTATTAAGGGCGATATACCTGCTGAAAAACTTTATGAAGATGACAAAGTGTTGGCTTTTAAGGATGTAAATGCACAAGCTCCTGAGCATTTTTTAGTAATACCGAAAGAACATATTTCTACACCGAATGATGCGACTGATGAGGCTCTACTTGGCAAACTAAATACTACTGCTGTTATGATTGCTAAAGAGCGTGGATTTTCTGAAAGTGGTTATAGACTTGTAATGAATTGTAATAGTGATGGCTGTCAAAGTGTATTTCATATACACCTTCATTGCTTGGGTGGAAGACAGTTGAATTGGCCTCCAGGTTAGGCCTTTTAAGGAAGATAAATAATTAATCTTAAACGGGTTCAGAGTTGAATTAAAATAACGCCAACTCTAACTCTTTTTTGAGTTAAATTTTCGAAATATAAACTAAGGAAAGAATGAGCCAAAACGGCATTGAGCGACAAAGCGTTGGAGAATATAGTGAGCGCGCTTATCTTGATTACTCAATGTATGTCATACTCGATCGTGCGCTACCCTTTATTGGAGATGGTTTAAAGCCAGTCCAAAGAAGAATCATTTATGCGATGAGTGAGCTTGGACTGAAATCGACTGCAAAATTTAAAAAATCTGCCAGAACTGTTGGTGACGTCTTAGGTAAATTTCATCCTCATGGTGATAGTGCGTGCTATGAAGCAATGGTCTTAATGGCTCAGCCTTTTTCTTATCGCTATCCATTTATTGATGGACAGGGTAACTGGGGGGCGCCAGACGACCCTAAATCTTTTGCAGCGATGCGTTATACAGAGTCTAAATTATCGCCTTATGCAGATTTACTTCTTGCTGAAATTAATAAAGGCACAGTAAGCTGGACTGATAATTTTGATGGCACCATTCAAGAGCCCCTTCAACTTCCTGCTCAGGTGCCAAATTTACTGCTTAATGGAACATCTGGAATTGCTGTTGGTATGGCAACTGACGTCCCGCCACACAATCTTCTGGAGGTTATAGCTGCGTGTATTCAGCTACTAGAAAAACCTTCAACTGAGCTTGATGAACTTATGCAGATTATTCCAGCTCCAGACTATCCAACGGATGCTTATATTGTTAGTTCAAAAGAAGACCTCCGCCAAATGTATGAAACTGGAAACGGCTCAGTCAAAATGAGGGCTGGCTATATTAAAGAGGATGGAGAAATTGTTATTGAGTCTCTTCCCTACCAGACATCAGGGGCTAAGGTTATCACTCAAATTGCTGCTCAGATGCGCAATAAAAAACTTCCATTGGTTGAGGATCTTCGCGATGAGTCAGACCATGAAAATCCAACTCGATTAGTAATTGTTCCAAGGTCTAATAGAGTCGATTGTGAGCAATTAATGCTTCATTTATTTGCAACTACGGATCTTGAGAAAAACTATCGAGTCAATATGAATGTTATTGGTTTAAATGGTAAGCCTCAAGTAAAGCCATTGATTCCTTTACTTAAAGAGTGGCTAGAATTTAGAATGCAGGTTGTTGTTAATAGACTCCAATCTCGATTGGATAAAATTTTAGATCGGCTGCATATTCTTGATGGCTTACTGATAGCTTATCTTAATATTGATGAGGTTATTGCAATCATTCGCCGTGAAGAGAAACCCAAGCCTGTTTTAATTGAGCAATTCAAAATCAGTGAAATACAGGCCGAAGCGATATTAGAATTAAAGTTGCGTCACCTAGCTAAACTTGAAGAAGTTAAAATTAAAAGTGAGGCAGATGAGCTTGGAAAAGAGCGAAAGTCAATTGAACTTTTGCTTTCAAGTGAAACAAGGCTTAAGACTTATATCAAAAAAGAACTAAGAGTAATCCTTGAGGAGTTTGGAGACAAAAGACGCTGTCAAATTATTTCTGATGTCTCTTCTGCTCAGGCATTTAATGACCAAGACATGATTCCGGCTGAAAATGTTACTGTTGTTCTGAGTGAAAAAGGCTGGGTTAAAGCCGCTAAAGGTCATGAAATTGACTCCTCTTCACTTAACTACAAGTCAGGAGACACATACTTAAAAGACGCCAAAGGTAGAAGTAATCAAATGGCATTTTTTATTGACTCTACAGGAAGGTCATATTCTATACTGGCTAACAGCCTTCCTAGTGCTAGGGGCCAGGGAGAGCCCCTAACTGGAAAATTAACACCTCCATTAGGCGCCGAATTTATAGATGTAGTTATGGGAAAAGATGAACAAGCTGTAATTCTCTCGTCAGACTCTGGCTATGGTTTTGTGTCAACCTTAGGTAATTTAAATTCAAAAACTAAATCTGGCAAACATCTAATTACATTATCAAAACATGCAAGAGCAAATAGGCTTGCTATGGTTGAAGATGTTGATAATCATTATGTTGCAGTAGCTACTAATAGAGCTAGATTGTTGATTTTTCCAATATCTGAATTGCCACATCTTTCTAAAGGAAAGGGTAATAAACTTATTCAGATTGCAAATAAGGACTTCATTGATCGAGAAGAGTTTGTTATTGGTGTTTGTGCTATTAAAGATAATCAAAAATTAAGAGTTCAATACGGAAAGAAACATAAAAAATACTCTTTTGAAGAGCTAGTTAATTTTGTAAGCCATCGCGCACGCAAAGGTTTAATTCTTCCAGGCGTTTTCAAAAAAGTTGATAGCATTGAAGCTGTTGATTAGTTACAGTTAAATATAGCTCAAAAAGCTTTACACTTAGTATCTACCGGGTTAATTTCATAGTTCATGAAGTTGGTAATTTATAATCTAATAGGTATAATCCATATTTTTTTATCAATTTTTCCGAATATGTTCGTCCTAAAAATTGTTACAGACTTTGCATCCGCCCATTCACTCAGAGATTATCCTGGTGATTGTGCAAGACTTCATGGCCATAACTGGCAAGTGGAAGTTTCTGTATGTTCAGAAGTTCTTGATGATTCTGGTATTGCAATAGATTTTCGTGAAATTAAAAAACAAACGAAGTTGGTGGTTAAAAGGCTGGATCACCAATATTTAAATGAGATAAAGCCTTTTGATGTTCTAAACCCTACTGCTGAAAATATTGCTAAATATTTTTTTGATGAAATTGCCTTGTTAATTACCAACAAAGATGTCAAGGTTAAAGAAGTTATGATCTGGGAAACACCTAGGTCTGCGGTTACTTATTCGGAATAATAAATAATGAAAAATACACTACTCCCTGATACTCAAAACATTAAAGATCTTCGTAATATTGTTATTAATCAAGTTGGAATTAAAGATATTTTGCATCCAATTAGCTTTATAAATAAAGCTAAAGAAACGCATCCATCAGTTGCTAATTTTACAATGACAGTGAGGCTTCCAGAGAATGTAAAGGGAACTCATATGTCTAGATTTATTGAAATCTTAAATGCTAAAGAATGCAGCTTTAGTGTTGAAAGTTTTATGGATCTTGTTCAAACGGTTGCTGAAAAACTTGATTCTACAAGTGCTTGCATCGTAGTAGATTTTCCATTTTTTCGAAAAAAATCAGCTCCATCATCTGGTGTTCAAAGTTTGCTTGATTATCAGGCAACCTTAATTGGTAATATTGTTGATGGTAAGGCAGACATGTCTGTGAAAGTTGTGGTTCCAGTTACTAGTTTGTGCCCATGTTCTAAGAGTATTTCTGAATATGGTGCCCACAATCAAAGATCTCATATAACTATCGAAGCAAAACCTTCTGAGGGATCAGTTGTTTTTCTTGAAGATTTAATTGATTTAGCTGAGCAAAAAGCATCAAGTGAGCTTTATGCCATACTTAAGCGTGATGATGAAAAAGTTGTTACTGAGAGGGCTTATGAAAATCCTGCTTTTGTTGAAGATATAGTAAGAGATATTGCTGTTGAATTAAATGCTGATGATAAAATTAATTATTACTCTTTAGAGTCAGAAAACTTTGAGTCAATCCATAATCACTCTGCATATGCTGTTATTACAAATCAGAAGTAAGGTTTATGCATCATAATACTGATAATGTTCGAATTGTATCTAGTGCGCCGATGGTGTCGCCTAATGCTCTTATAGAGAAATTACCTCTATCTGAAAAAGCTGCATCAGGAGTTGTAAGCTCTAGAAATGCTATCAAAAATATTCTATATGGCAATGATAACCGCCTTATGGTTCTTGTTGGCCCGTGCTCAATTCATGACACTAAGGCAGCAATGGAGTATGCAAATAATCTACTTAAATTAAAAGAAGAGCTATCTGAAGATTTGTTGATAGTTATGCGTGTGTATTTTGAAAAGCCAAGAACAACAGTTGGCTGGAAGGGTTTAATTAATGATCCATATCTAGATGAAAGTTTTGATATTGATAAAGGTCTTGAGACTGCGAGGAAACTTCTAGTTGATCTAGGTGAAATCAATATACCAGTTGGTGTTGAGTACTTAGATGTTTTAACGCCGCAATACTTATCTGATTTGATTTCTTGGGGTGCTATAGGTGCTAGAACAACTGAGAGCCAATCTCATAGGGAGTTAGCGTCAGCGTTATCTTGCCCTGTTGGCTTTAAGAATGGTACAGGTGGTTCTTTAGAAATTGCTTTTGATGCAATTCAGTCTGCTAATAGTCCTCATCATCTCTTGTCAGTGAACAAGGATGGGGGTATTAGCCACTTTACTTCTTTAGGCAATGATACGGCCCACATCATTCTTAGAGGTGGGAAAGATGGGCCAAATTATTCTAAAGAACATATTGAAAGTACCTGTGAAAAGTTAAAAGAAAAAGGGTTAGTTTCTAAAGTTATGGTAGATTTCTCTCATGCAAACTCTGAGAAGCAGTTTAAAAATCAATTAAAAGTAGGCGCAAATATTGCAGCTCAGATTGAAGAGGGATCAGAGTCAATCTTTGGTGTAATGATTGAATCTCATATCAATGAGGGTAACCAAAAAGTTGGACCATTGCCATCTTTAAAGTACGGCGTTAGTATTACCGATAGCTGTATTGGATGGGACGATACAGAAACTCTTTTAAGAGACCTTGCAAAATCTATAAAAGCGCGAAATTCTTAGGGATTTTTTGTAGTTTTTAGCCTTCAAAAAGACCCAAATTATTGGTGTGTTTTTACCTCATCTAGGGTACAATTAAATTTAGTTATTTTTATAGGTTTATTGTATGTCTGACGATATCGATTCTAATGAAATTCTCGAGCAAAAGTTCCCAATAGTTACTATAGAAGACGAGATGCGTGACTCTTATCTGGAGTACGCAATGAGCGTAATTGTGGGAAGGGCTTTGCCTGATGTTAGAGACGGCTTAAAGCCAGTTCATAGACGCGTTCTTTATGCCATGGAAGTTCTTGGTAATGATTACAATAAATCTTATAAAAAATCTGCTCGAATTGTGGGTGATGTAATTGGTAAGTATCACCCTCATGGTGACACAGCAGTTTATGACACAATCGTAAGAATGGCTCAGCCATTTTCGATGAGATGCATCCTAGTAGATGGCCAAGGAAACTTTGGCTCAGTAGATGGAGACCGAGCAGCTGCTATGCGGTATACAGAAATACGCATGACAAAGCTTTCACATGAACTTTTAAGAGACCTAGATAAAGAAACAGTAGACTTTATTGATAACTATGACGGCTCTGAAAGTGAGCCTTCAGTATTGCCTACTCGCGTTCCCACTTTATTGGTGAATGGCTCTTCAGGTATTGCTGTGGGAATGGCCACAAATATCCCACCACATAACCCAACTGAAGTTACTGAGGCTTGCCTTCGATTTATTGATAATGAAGATATAACTATTGATGAGCTTTTAGAAATTATGCCTGGACCTGATTTTCCTACAGCAGGAATAATTAATGGCGCCTCTGGTATACGTGAAGCTTATGAGACTGGTAAGGGAAAGATTTATATGCGCTCAAGATCGCATGTTGAAGGCGAAGATAAATTAAGTATTGTTGTAACAGAGCTCCCTTACCAAGTTAATAAAGCAAGACTCATTACTAAAATTGCAGAGCTTGTTAAAGACAAAAAAATTGATGGAATAACTGGTCTTAGAGATGAGTCAGATAAAGATGGTATGCGCATGGTAGTTGAGCTTAGGAGGGGAGAAGTTCCTGAGGTGATGCTTAATAACCTATACAAGCTAACCGAAATGCAAACTGTTTTTGGTATCAACATGGTTGCAATTGACAAAGGCATGCCAAAATTAATGAATCTAAAGTCTATCTTGAGCGCGTTTATTGCACATAGAAGAGAGATAGTAACTCGCCGCTCTATTTTTGAGCTTAACAAGGCAAAAGATCGAGCACATTTATTGGAGGGGCTATCTGTTGCTCTTTTTAATATTGATGAGGTAATTGCCCTGATAAAGGCTGCGCAGAATCCTAGTGAGGCAAAAGAAGGCTTAGTTGCGAGAGTCTGGAAGGGGTCAGTTATTCAAGAGCTTATTGGTGATAGAGACATGGCTCAGTTCAAGCCTCAAGATTTAGGCGCTGATCTTGGCCTCCAAAAGAATGGAGATTATCAATTATCAGAAAAACAAGCGCAAGCTATTCTTGATTTAAGACTACATAGATTAACGGGTCTTGAAAAGGATAAAATATTTAATGAATTTAATGGGTTACTAGAGGAAATCAAAAATTTACTTGATATTCTTCAAAATCCAGACCAATTAATGGACGTAATTCGTCAAGAAATCACTGAAATTCGAGACAATTTTGGTGCTCCTCGAATTACTGAGATTATTGAGAATAAAATCGACCTAACACTTGAAGATTTAATTGCTCAAGAAGATAGAGTAGTAACTCTATCTCATGGAGGTTATGTTAAGGCTCAATCTCTTAGTGATTATCAAGCTCAGAGAAGAGGTGGCAAGGGTAAAGCTGCCACTAAGATGAAAGATGAGGATTTTGTAGATCAACTATTTGTAGCGAACTCGCATGACACAGTTTTGTGCTTCTCATCTAGAGGAAGAGTGCACTGGCTAAAAGTTTATGAATTGCCAATGGCATCGAGAATTTCAAGAGGAAAACCAATCATTAACCTACTTCCTTTAGAGAAGGATGAGTCGATAAATGCAATATTGCCAGTCAAAGAGTTTACTGACGATCAGTTCGTGTTTATGGTTACCAGTTCAGGCACATGTAAAAAAACCTCACTTAAAAACTTTTCACGTCCAAGAAACGGCGGCATTATTGCAATTGAACTGAGAGATGATGACAAGCTAGTTGGTGTAGAAATTACTGCTGGTGAGCATGATATCCTGCTTTTCTCTTCAGCAGGAAAATCTATCCGTTTTAAAGAGTCTGATGTCCGCTCTGTTGGAAGAACGGCCATAGGAGTTAGAGGAATACGTTTAGCTGATAAGGATCAAGTAGTCTCCTTGATAGTTGCTGAGTCAGACGACCCTATTCTTACAGCAACTGAAAAAGGTTATGGTAAGAGAACTCAATTGGATGCATATCGCTCTCAAGCAAGAGGTGGATCAGGTGTTATTTCAATAAAAACATCGGATAGAAATGGTGAAGTAGTTGGCGCTATACAGGTTACTGATGAAGATGAAATGATGCTAATTTCCAATAAAGGTACCCTAGTTAGGGCAAGAGCAGTTGATGTTTCAATTATTGGAAGGAATACTCAGGGCGTTACTTTAATTAACATTGCTGATGATGAAAAATTAGTTTCAGTAGCTAAAATAGCGGAAACAGATGATGAAGAAGAGGGCGAAAATCAATTAGAGGTTGACGGCGCTCCATTAGCAGAAGGTGAAAATCAAGTAGAAGATGATTCTCCTCCTCTGGCAAACGATGATACTCAAGAAGATGAGTAGGAAGAAAGCAGGGTTTATTTTGATATATTATGTGAATTTTAAAAAATAGCTCATTGTGAATTGTTGTTTTTAATTTTGATAAAAAATAAAAAAAACATTACGTACCATGCTCTCTGTTGCTATAATTCTGCTTGAGTTTGAATTATTTCACTCTATTTTATCTATTTACAATTAATCCTTAGGAGAAATAAATATGAATATTAAATTTACCACTAAGTTATTTGGAGCAGTCGCTGGAGCATTATTGCTTAGCACTTCTGCAAATGCTGCATGTGGAAAAATGCAAATCGCTGATATGAATTGGGGATCAGCTTCGCTTATGGCTAACGTTGATGCTGCAATGTTAACAGCTATGGGCTGTGAAACTGAGCTAGTGGTTGGTGCAACGATGACTACTTGGGCATCAATGGATGCTACAGGTAAACCTGATGTCGCACCTGAAGTATGGTCAAATGCAATGGCTACACTAGTAGATAGTGCAGTAGCTGCTGGTAGAATCAAAGTTGCTAACCCTGCACCGATGAGTGGTTTAGGAGAGGGTTGGTTTATGGACCCTATAACACGTGATGCAAATCCAGAGTTGACTACAATTGAAGCTGTAATTGCTCGTCCTGACTTATTTCCAGACAAAGAGGACCCTTCTAAGGGCGCTTTTATGGGATGTCCAGCAGGTTGGGGTTGTCAATTAGCAAGTATTAATCTTTTTAGAGCCCATGATATGGAAGCTAAAGGATGGAAGCTACTTGATCCTGGTTCTGCAGCGGGTCTTGATGCTGATATCGTTAGAGCAGGTGAGCAGGGTGAGCCATGGTTTGGTTACTACTGGTCTCCAACTACGATTATTGGAAAATATGACCTGAAGAAAGTTGATCTAGGTCCTTTTGCAGGAGATGATAACTGGAATGGATGTGTAGCGCTGGCTGCAGATTTATGTGCTGATCCTCAGCCATCTGGATGGACAGAGTCACGCGTTAACACATTGGTAAGTGATCATTTCTTCTATCAGGCTCCACCTGCGGCAATGGATTATTTTGCAGCACGTACCTATCCTGGTGATGTTATGAATGCTATGCTTGTCTGGATGGATGCTAATCAGGCTGGTGGTGCAGATGCTACAACTCATTTCCTACAGACTTATCCTGAAATATGGAAGACTTGGGTAAGTGCTGATGTTGCTGCTAACGTTGAAGCTGCAATGTAGTTAGTAAATAAGTTTGAATAGAAACAACTAATTGCCTGTAGCGCTCAAAACTACGGGCAATTTTTTTTTTTATTTTGGAGTAATTATGGCAATTAGATCTGTACCTCAACAAAGCATCTTAGATTGTTTACCAACAGCAGTTGAGATTGCAGATTTACGGGTCGCAAATAAAGATCTAAATTTTATTCAAGCAAATATTAAAAGGGCTGATGATTTAGCAACTGAAACATTAACTGCAACTGATTACTCACAGCTTGTCACAATTACGGAAAAGTTTGCATCGCTTACTAAAAGATCAGTTGATAGAGGTGAATCCTTAAAAGAATTTACTAAAGATTCAAACCCGTTGACGCAAATAAATGATTCGTCACAATTTTTTGAAAAGGTTCAATTATTATCATATAACCTTGAACAAAAAACCACTGAACTTAGTGGTCAATTTAACTCTATAGTTGAGTTAAAGTATCAAAATTTCAATAACTCACTAAACGAGTTGAGTCAGAGTGTAAATTCAATTTCTTCACATACCGAAGTTGTGGCTTTGTATAAGAATTTAGAATCGTTTTTGAAAGATGCTACTCAAAATGCTGGCTATCTTAATAGCAATAATAATGCAAATCAATTTCTTAATAATATTGAAATATTAACCCAAAATTATATTGAAAAAGCTGAGTTATACAGCTCTTCATTTATCAATGATGTAAGTTCTCAAGTGGATTCAATAAATATTCAAATTAGTAGTCTTGCTAATAATGTTGACTCACTAAGTTCTATTTATGAGGTTAAAAGCCATCTTGAGCAACTCTCTAAATTAAGGGAGATTATAAATTCTTCTGCACCACAATTCAAAATTTTTTCAGGGTCTGAAAAGATGGTTTTAAATTTGAATGATTTGAGTCTTGCAACGGATACAAAGGTTCAAGATATGTATGGTAATTATGACGCTATATCTAAGCTTCTGCAGCATGTTGATAATCCTGAAATACTTTCACAAGCTGTTATAGAGGCATCATTAAGGACTAATGTAAGTGTAGTGGAAAATGCCCTTATGCCAATTGTTAATAACGCAACTGCACTTAGTAGTAAAGTGAATGAATTAGCAGCTCAATTTAATAATGGTAGTTATAGCGAAATTAAAGCTAACTTAGTAAAAAGTATTGACAATGAGGTGTCAAGACTAGAAAGGACTTACATGTCAATTCGCCCACAAGATCCTGAGAGCTTGTCAGCAGTAATAGGTGATTTATCTAATGATTTGGAGTTTCAATTCGAAACTGTTCAGTCTCTTGATCCTGCTTCTCAAATAGATTATTTTATTAACTTAACTGCTACTATTGACAATACAATTAATTCTTCTGATCTCTCCATCTTTATAAATAATGCACAAGCTATATCGCATGATGTAATGATGAATTCACGTCAGTGCGTAGATAGTGCATTTAAAGACTTTAGTAGGGATGTTGGCAGTACGATGGAGAAAATTTTTGATCCACTTTTATATTTTTTGGCTCAATTTGAACAATTATTACTTGCAACTCCATGGCCATTATTTCTAGCAATTGCTGGTATTTTAGCTTGGCTTGGATCTAGGAGTATGAAAGTTACTATTGGTGTTATATTAGCATTCTTTGCTATAGGATTCTTTGGTATGTGGACTCCGATGATTTCTACTGTAACAATGATTTCTGCCGCTACTTTGCTATGTTTAACTTTAGGAATCCCTTTGGGAATATGGATGTCCCGGTCTGATAGGGCACAATCTATGATTACTCCAATACTTGATATTATGCAAACGATTCCATCCTTTGTTTACCTTATACCAGTAGTTATGCTGCTTGGTATTGGTAAAGTACCTGGTTTAATTGCAGTTTGTATTTATGCAATGCCACCTATTGTAAGGTTGACAAATTTAGGTATTCGTTTAGTCAACAGGGAGGCAATGGAGGCTGCTGATGCATTTGGCGCCACCTATAGACAGCGATTATTTATGGTTCAAATTCCATTGGCACTCCCAAATATTTTTGCGGGAGTAAACCAAACAATTATGATGGCATTATCAATGGTTGTAATTGCCTCAATGATTGGAGTTACTGGGTTAGGCCTTCCTGTGCTTCAGGCTGTTCAAAATCAGTATTTGTCACTTGGACTGCTTAACGGATTGGCGATAGTTGCTTTAGCAGTAATCTTTGATAGGGTTTCGCAAGCGTTTGGAACTCGAATTCAAAAACACCGTTCTGGAGATGTTCTATGACGCAAGATATTAAAATTAAGATCACAAATCTAACTAAAATTTTTGGGCCAAAGGCAAACTCCGTTTTAAAGCATGTTGATAATGGCATGACCAAGGATGATCTCCTTAAGGAACATAAGCATGTTCTTGGTTTAAGTAATATTAATCTTGATTTAGCCAATAAAAATATTGAAGTAATTATGGGCCTTTCTGGTTCTGGTAAATCTACACTTATTCGTCATATTAATCGACTTATTGAGCCTACTGCAGGTTCAGTTATTATTGGCGGTGAAGATGTAATACAAATGCCTATGGAAAAACTTCGTAAATTTAGACAACAAAAAACTGCAATGGTATTTCAAAGCTTTGCGCTCCTTCCCCATAAAACGATTATGGATAATGTTTGTTTAGGCGTTCATTTGCAAGGAGTAAAGGGTGATGAAGCAGTAAAAAGAGCTAAGAAATGGATTGATCGCGTAGGCTTATCTGGCTATGAGGATCGTTATCCATCGCAGCTTTCTGGTGGAATGCAGCAGCGTGTTGGTTTAGCGAGAGCTTTAACGTGCGATACTGAAATTTTAATGATGGATGAGGCTTTTAGTGCGCTTGATCCGCTCATTCGAAGTGATATGCAAGATTTATTGCTAGAACTCCAAAAAGAACTCCACAAGACTATTGTATTTATTACTCATGATCTTGAGGAGGCACTTAAGATTGGAGACCGTATTGCTATTCTTAATGGTGGTGAGCTGGTTCAGCATGGAACAACTCAGGAAATTATAATGACTCCTGCTGATGATTATGTTAGGGATTTTGTTAAAAAAGTAAATCGCTCTCATGTCCTGCAAACAAAATCTGTGATGACTGATCAGAAGCCAGCAAAAGCTTCTTCAAATATCACCGTTAACGAGATGGATTCAGTGGATTCTGCTTTATGTGAGATGCTTCGTGAAAATGCTGATTGCTGCATAGTTCAAGACTCAGGTGGCTCAGTTGTAGGCTATTTAAATAAGAAAGATATAGCTGAAGTTGTTAAGCCATTAGAAGCTTAAGAATCAATGCTCTCTTGTAGAGCTAAAGGTTAAGTCTGGGTGGCGCTCGATTGTAAGCTGAAGATTTACCATGCTTGGGGCTAAATAAGAAAGCATTCCTGCGCTATCAATTGCTACATTATTCCCGGCTTTTATTTTGAGCTGGTCGATATCTTTATCGAGGCCAGTAACCCATCTTGCCGTTGCTACATTTATCGTTTCGAATTGACAATCAACTCCGTACTCATATTTGAGTCTATGAGCAACAACATCAAATTGTAAAATACCTACAGCCCCTAAAATTTGTGAGTTATTAGAAATGGGTCTGAATACTTGAGTTGCTCCTTCTTCTGAAAGCTGATCAAGCCCTTTTTGTAATGCCTTAGCTTTGAGAGGGTCTTTGAGCTGTGCTCTTCTAAAAAGCTCTGGAGCAAAGTTAGGGATGCCTTGGAAGTTAATCTTCTCGCCTTGAGTGAATGTATCTCCAATACTTATGCCGCCATGATTATGAATACCTATAACATCGCCAGCATAGGCCACTTCAGTTGAGCTCCTTTCACGAGACATAAAGGTTACAGCGTTTGCAATTTTAATCTGCTTACCTGTTGGAACTTGAAGGACCTTCATTCCTTTTTGATATTCACCACTTACAATTCGCATAAAGGCTAATCTGTCATGATGTTTGGGGTCCATATTTGCCTGAATTTTAAAGATAAATCCAGTCAGTTTTGCTTCTTCAGGAGATACATTTCTAGTATCACATTGTCTGCTTTGAGGTAAAGGGGCATATTTAATAAACCCATCTAGTAAGTTTTCGATGCCAAAATTGTTGATTGCTGATCCAAAAAATACGGGCGTCTGTTTACCCTCAAGAAAATCATTTAAATTGAAAGGGTTTGTTGTTCCACTAACGAGTTCAATTTCTTCTCGGGCTTCTTTTGCAAGATCTTCACCCAGTATTTTATCTAATTCAGGATTATCAATTCCCTCGATAATTGTGTTGTCACCAATATTTGCATTTTTACCACTTTCAAACAAATAAACTTTGTTTTCAAGCAGGTGAAAAACTCCTTTAAAACCCTTTCCCATACCAATTGGCCATGTGATAGGCGAGCATTCGATATTTAATACAGATTCAACTTCATCCAGAAGATCAATAGGTTCACGTCCTTCGCGGTCCATCTTATTGATAAAGGTTATGATTGGCGTATCACGAAGTCTGCATACTTCCATTAATTTAATTGTTCTTTGCTCAACACCTTTGGCTACATCAATAACCATTAAAGCAGAGTCCACAGCAGTTAGAGTGCGGTAGGTATCCTCAGAAAAGTCTTCGTGTCCAGGTGTATCTAGTAGATTAATAATGTGATTATTATATGGAAACTGCATCACAGATGAAGTAATAGAGATGCCTCTTTCCTTCTCCATTTCCATCCAGTCGCTTGTAGCATGACTATCAGCTTTTCTTGCCTTTACGCTTCCAGCTGTTTTAATAGCTCCACCATAAAGGAGTAACTTTTCAGTAACTGTAGTCTTGCCAGCATCGGGATGTGAAATGATCGCAAAAGTGCGACGTATGGAGGTTTCAGACATATTGCCTAAGCCTTTGGTAAAGTTACGCCAGTTTGGCCTTGGTATTTTCCGTCTCTATCTTTATATGAAGTTTCACATACCTCATCAGACTCAAAAAAGAGCATTTGAGCAACTCCCTCGTTGGCATATATTTTTGCAGGCAAAGGCGTTGTATTAGAAAACTCTAGTGTTACGTGTCCTTCCCATTCTGGTTCAAGTGGAGTGACATTAACAATAATACCGCACCTTGCATAAGTGGACTTCCCAAGGCAAATAACTAGCGTAGAGCGAGGAATTTTAAAGTACTCGACTGTTCTTGCGAGTGCAAAAGAATTTGGAGGAATAATGCACTCATCTGAATCAATTTCAACAAAGCTTTTGGCGTTAAAATTTTTAGGATCAACAATATTGTGATTGATATTGGTAAATATTTTGAATTCAGTTGAGCAGCGAACATCATAGCCATAGCTAGAGGTGCCATAAGAGATTATTTTTTGATCGTTTGATTGTCGAACTTGTTTTGGCTCAAACGGATGAATCATCCCATTTTCTAGGGACATTTTACGAATCCACGTGTCTGATTTTATACTCATGAATCGGTATTTTACAGTGCGTAAACAATCAACATTATCGAATCTTTATGCTAGCTAAACTAATTAAAACCAAAATCAGGGTAATAATCCAAAACCTCACAATAATTTTTGGTTCTTTAAGTCCTTTTTTTTCATAGTGATGATGCAGTGGCGCCATTAAAAAGATTCTTTTTTGAGTGCTCTTAAAGTAGGCTATTTGGATAATTACTGATAAGGTCTCAGCAACAAATATACCGCCCATTAGAATTAACAGTATCTCCTGGTGAACAATAATAGCAATAACACCTAAAATTGCACCTAAAGAGAGTGATCCAGTGTCACCCATAAATATTTCAGCTGGGTAGGTATTAAACCAAAGAAAGCCAAAGCCAGCTCCTACTAATGCTGCGCATAGTACAAATATTTCACCTGTTCCTGGCATGAATGGCATATTAAGGTAGCCTGAGAAGTTATAATTTCCCCCAATATAAGCAAAAACTGCAAGTGCTCCACTGATTAAAATAACAGGCATTATTGCTAAACCATCTAGGCCATCTGTAAGATTGACAGAATTTGAGCTTCCAACAAGTGCAAACCAGCCAATAATTAAAAAAGCAAGCGCATTAAGCGGAATAATAAGGTCTTTGAAGAATGGAATCAATAGCTCTGCGCCAATAGTTTTAGAATTTAAGCTGAGTAGCCACACACAAATTAATATTGAGCTAATCGACTGCGCTAGAATTTTTTGTCTTCGACTTAGACCATCTGAGTTTTGTTTTTTAATTTTTAGATAGTCATCGATAAAGCCAATTGAGCTAAAAAGAAGAGCTGTAACAATTACTATCCAGAGGAATGGGTTGTCCCAATCTCCCCAAATAAGAACACTCATAAAAAAAGCAAAAAGTATTAGAATTCCTCCCATAGTTGGAGTCCCTGCTTTTTCTAGGTGAGTTTCTGGGCCATCATTGCGAATCACTTGACCAATTTGATAATGCTGAAGTTTTGCAATAATCCATTTGCCAAGAACTAGTGTAATAAGAAGGGCGGTCATCATAGCAAATACAGCCCTTACAGTTAAATAGCTTAGAACATTAAAGCCAGTATCTAATGTGGAAAGAAAGCTTAATATTTCTAAAAACATTATTATTTATCCATTGCAGAAATCAGAATTAGCTCAAATATTATGAATGAGTCTTGAGGTATGTTGCCACTTGGAGCGTCACCAAATACATATTCATAGGTTGCAATAATAGTGCGCTCTTCTCCAATGGACATTGCTTGAGTGTTTTCCTCAATAATTCTAATTATCTCACCACTTCCAAGCGTGAAGTCAATTGCACTTCCTGGCGCGCGCATTATTTGCCCACTATTTGCTTTTAATGCTATATCTACTGAAACAAGCTGACCTTGATTTGCTAGATTACCATCACCTTCCTTATTAATTCTTGTGAAGTAACCTAAATCATTTTTTCTGGCATCTGGATAAGTGGAAGTAGCAAAGTCTTCAAAGTCAACTTGTCGCAAGGCTTGTTGCGCAATAATTCCTTCATTTGCTTGAGCTAGTAGATTATTAAATGAGCCCTCATTAGCAATAAATTCATTTGCATCATCACCAACACGCTCAATTTTTACAGTTTCCAAAGTATCACCTTTTTGAATGGAATTTACAACGTCCATGCCCTCAACGACATGACCAAAAACGGTGTGCTTGCCATCTAGCCATGGAGTTGGCACATGAGTAATAAAAAATTGTGATCCATTCGTTGCTGGTCCAGAGTTAGCCATTGATAGGATTCCAGGTTTGTCATGCATTAAATCGGTAAATTCATCTGCAAATCGATACCCAGGGCCACCAGTTCCATCTCCTTTAGGGTCGCCACCTTGAATCATGAAGTCATCTATCACTCTATGAAAAGAAATGCCATCATAAAAAGGAACGCCAAAATCCTTGTTACTTTTTTTAGTGCCTTCTGATAATGCAATAAAGTTGATTACAGTTAACGGCGCTTTTTTATAAGCCAGCTCAACAACTATTTTTCCTTTATTGGTCTGCAAATATGCATAAATTCCATCATTAGTTGCAGCTAATGACATAGAAGAAAATAATAATGAAAAAACAACTAAAAGAACTCTCATAATAACCCTAGAAATAAAATGATTAATGATACCCAAAATCATCTTTATTTTTACTCTGATACGTTAAAATACTCATCTAATAAATAGAGGATACAGCTGGATTTGTTGTATTAAATTATTATTTAACTTGAGGATCGTTTATGTCTTTGCTAATTACAGATGAATGCATTAATTGTGATGTCTGTGTTCCTGAATGTCCGAACGAGGCTATTTATATGGGCGAAGAGATCTACGAAATCGATGGCGATCTTTGTACTGAGTGTGTAGGGCATTTTGATACACCACAGTGCGTAGAGGTATGCCCAGTTGATTGTTGTCTCCCAGATCCTGACAGGGTTGAGACCGATGAAGTGCTTTTAGCAAAAATTAAAGATCGGGAAAGCTAAAGGCCTATAACGTCTTTTTTAGTGCGGACAAACAAAGTTCTATATTCTCTTTTCTTGAAGTATAGCCCATTAATCCAATTCGCCATATCTTTCCTGCCAAATTACCAAGGCCAGCGCCGATTTCCATATTGTAATCATTTAATAAAGTGGTGCGAATTTCAGCGTCATTTGCTCCTTCAGGAATGAACACACTATTAAGCTGAGGCAGTCTGCTGGACTTTTCGACCAAGTAACTAATACCAAGTTCACTTAAGCCATCTCTAAGTAACTGGTGATTTTGTTGGTGTCGATCCCATGAATTTTCAAGTCCCTCCTCGCAAAGCATAACTAAAGATTCATGAAGGCCATATAGAGTATTTACTGGAGCTGTATGGTGATATGCACGCTTTGAACCTTTACCCCAATAACCCATCACTAAATTAAGATCCAAAAACCAGCTTGTTACAGGCGTTTTTCGATTACTAATTTTATGTACTGCTTTTTCACTAAAGCTAACTGGTGACAACCCTGGCATAGCAGAAAGACATTTTTGAGATCCTGAATAAATTGCGTCAATACCCCAGTCATCTACTCTTAACTCGGAGCCTACTAGTGAGGTCACTGCATCAACAATAGTTAAGCAATTATGCTTATTGGCAATCTCACAAAGTAATTTTGCATCCGACAAGGCACCCGTTGAAGTTTCTGCATGAACAAATGCAACAATTTTAGTATCAGGATTTTCAGTCAAGCACTGCTCAAGTTTTTGAGGGCTAACGGGTGCTCCCCAGTCATCCTCAATGATTATTGCTTGGCCACCAATTCGAGTTACATTTTCTCTCATTCTTGACCCAAAGACACCGTTGATACAAACTATAACTTTATCTCCAGGCTCTACAAGATTTACAAAGCAGGCCTCCATTCCAGCTGAACCAGGCGCTGATATTGGCATTGTTAATGCATTATCAGTCATGTAGGCATACTGAAGCATCTCTTTAATTTCATCCATCATGTCAATAAAAGCAGGGTCTAGATGGCCAATGGTTGTTTTTGCCATTGCATTAAGGATTCTTGGATGAACATCTGAAGGGCCAGGACCCATAAGAGTTCTTGAAGGGGGGGTAAATGATTTCATACGTTTTTTTTAGGAAATATAATTAATAACTCTTTATAATGTTTTCAGTCATGAGGATTATCACAGAAGCTGTGTAAATAGTTTTTAATAATATTCAAAGCAACTTGAACTATATTAATTGAGCCTCTATTTAATTAAGCTACTATAGGCATAAGTTAATAGAATGCATCAATATTAACAATAATTATTTAAATGTAAGTGATATGTCTATTATTTCAGAGTTAACCAAGGCTTTGCCCAAAAATTCAGTCATATCTGGTGAAGAGAATACTCGTCCTTTCGAATGCGATGGCCTTAGTGTTTATAAACAAAAGCCCTTAGCTGTTGCTTTACCTAGTAGTGTTGATCAAATTAAAAAAGTTTTGGAAATTTGTAAGAAAAATAATACTCCTGTGGTTACAAGAGGGGCAGGGACAGGGCTATCTGGAGGCGCTTTACCGCTTAAAGACAGTGTCGTTCTGGGGCTTTCAAAGCTAACCCGAATCCTCTCCATTGATCCAGAAGCTCAAATAGCAATAGTTGAGCCAGGAGTTCGTAACATTGCTATTAGTGAGGCAGTTGAAGAGTATGGTTTGTATTATGCGCCAGACCCTTCTTCTCAAATAGCGTGCACTATTGGTGGAAATGTTGCCGAGAATTCAGGCGGCGTTCATTGTCTTAAGTATGGACTTACAGTTCAAAACTTAGAGGCAGTAAAAATATTGACAATAGATGGCCAAGAGTTGCTTTTTTCGAGGCAAGATGAAGGCATGGGTTTATTGGCATTAATGACAGGATCAGAAGGCCTTTTGGGTGTTATATCTGAAATTACTGTTAAGCTGACTAAAAAACCACAAGTAGCAAAGCTTGTAATGGCTGGTTTTGATAGTGTTAGAGATTGTGCTAATACAGTAGCAGAAATTATTAAGATTGGAGTTATCCCAGCCGGGCTGGAGATGATGGATCAATTTGCCATTGAAGCTTCTGAGGCCTTTGCTCAAGCAGGATACCCATTAGGCGCTAAGGCACTATTACTGTGTGAGTTAGATGGCTCTGAAGACTTGGTAAAGGAAGATTTAAATAAAGTTATTAATATACTTTCTAAAGCCTCTTCTGTAAGAGTGTCAGAAAATGAGGAAGAGCGCTTACTTTTTTGGAAGGGAAGGAAGTCAGCATTTCCTGCGGTTGGAAGGTTATCTCCTGATTACTATTGTATGGATGGCACAATTCCAAAAAGATTTTTAGCTGATGTTCTGGAAAAGATTAGCAAACTTTCAACAACATATGATCTAAGAGTTGCAAATGTCTTTCATGCCGGTGATGGCAATTTACACCCTTTAATTCTATATGATGCCGCTCAGCCAGGAGAGCTTGAAAAAGCAGAAGACTTTGGTAATGACATCCTCAAGTTATGTGTTGATATGGGTGGATCAATTACTGGTGAGCATGGCGTGGGAATTGAGAAATTAGATGCTATGTGTCATCAATATAATAGTTCAGAGCTAGAGATTTTTCATCAAATTAAAGCGGTCTTTGACCCCCATTCTCTTCTTAATCCTGGAAAGGCAGTGCCTACGCTTCATCGTTGTGCTGAATTAGGAAATATGCATGTTCATAATGGCAATTTACCTCACCCTGAATTGGAGCGCTTCTAGCTATGAGCTCAATTTCAGAAATGCAGCATAAAGTAAGGCAAGCTAATAAACTCAGAATTACTAATAATGTTAAAGACAATAAAGAAGAGCAATTAAATATGTCTTCATATTCAGGGATTGTCGAATACTTCCCAGAAGAGTTAGTCATTACGTTAAAGGCTGGAACAACTATTGATGAAGTTAATAAAATTTTGTCAAAAAATAATCAAGCTTTAGCTTTTTTTACCGATGACTCTAAAAAAACAATTGGGTCAATGTATGCAACATCTGGAGCAGAATTTTCAGATAGTGTTCTAGGCGTTCAAATAATTAATGGTAAGGGTGAACTGCTAAATTTTGGTGGCCAGGTTATGAAGAATGTTGCTGGTTATGATGTATCTCGCCTCTTGGTTGGCTCAATGGGTCGTTTGGCAATAATAACTCAAATTAGCTTAAAGATCTTGCCTGAAAAAGTAGCAGTACAGTTTCATAAAAAACCATCAATAAAAAATAAAGAGTCGTCATTAAGAGAGCAAGTTGAAATTAAGTTAAAAAAAGTATTTGATCCTTATGGAGTTTTTATCTAATGCATGCAGAGCTTAAACAGCCATCGATCACACAACATGAAAATGACATTGCTAGCCAAGTAATTGCCTCATGTGTGCACTGTGGTTTTTGTTTGCCAACCTGTCCGACCTATCAAATTTCAGGAGATGAGCTTGATTCTCCAAGAGGTCGAATTTATTTAATAAAGTCAGCACTTGAAAATAATGAATATAGCTCTAAATCTCTAAAGCATTTGGATCAGTGCCTTACTTGTCGCTCCTGTGAAACAAACTGCCCTTCAGGTGTTGAATATGGCAAGCTGCTTGAGGTTGGGCGTAATTTTATAGAGCCTAAAAGATCAATCCTGCAAACACTTTATCGATTTTCAGTAAGAAAAGTTCTTTCAACACCTTTAATTTTTAAACCGGTAGGTTATTTTTTTCGACACTCTAAAATTATTTCAAAACCAATTAAGCCTAAAAAGGTAAAGTCCACAGTGCTAATTTTAGGGGGTTGTGTGCAGCCAACACTAGCTCCTAACATTAATCATAGCATAAAAAATATTTTAGCTAAATTAGATGTAAGAGTTCTAGAGGGCAGCCAAAGTGATTGTTGCGGTGCATTAGATCAGCACTTGGCTGCACCAAAAGATGCTTTATCAAAAGTGAAACGTAATATTGATAAATGGACTCTAGAGCTTGAATCAAATGCAGAGGCTATTATTTCCAGCGCGAGTGGATGCGGGGTCATGGTAAAGGATTATCCAAGCCTATTTGAGGAGTCAGATCCATATTTTGAGAAGGCTAAAAAAGTTTCATCAAAAACTCAAGATATTGCAGAATATCTAGCAAATCAAGATTTGAGTGGACTGCAATTATCAGAGTTAAATGTTTCCTATCATGAGCCATGCACTATACAACATGGCCAAAAATTAGGCGGACTTGTTGAGTCAATCCTGTCTCAGTTTGGCTATCTTAAAGATCCAATTAAGGATTCACATATCTGCTGTGGCTCTGCGGGAACATATTCAATCTTTGAAACTGAAATATCAAATAAATTAATGATAAATAAACTTGAAAATTTAAATGCTTCTCAGCCAGAGATTATAGTTACTAGCAATATAGGCTGTTTGATGCATCTTCAAAAAGGCAGCTCAATTCCTGTGAAGCATTGGGTGGAGTTGTTAGATGTCTAGAGGTAGAAAGTTAAAGAGTAAAATTTATGAAATAGAGATTGAGTCATTATCCCATGAAGGCAGAGGTATTTCTCATAGTGACAACAAAGTTATCTTTACTCGAGGGGCTTTACCTGGAGAAAAAGTTATTGCATCCCGTACGCTCTCCAGAGCAAAGTTTGAAGAGGCTGATGTTGTCGAAATAATTAAATCATCACCAGATAGAATTGAGGCAAAGTGTGCTGTTTATGGAATATGTGGTGGTTGCTCATTTCAGCACCTTTCATCTGAAAATCAAATAATTGCAAAGCAGAGTTGGCTTCAAAGTGCGTTTATTGGTCAAGCCAAGACTGAACCTAAAAACTGGCTCGAGCCTATGCAGGTTGAGAGCTGGGGTTATCGCCGTAAAGCACGATTGGGCGTTCGCTATGTTGCCAAAAAAGAAAAAGTTCTTGTTGGTTTTAGAGAAAGAAAGTCTTCATTTATAACTGTGATGAGCCGCTGTGAGGTTTTACATCCGTCGCTTGGTGACAATCTAGAAATAATTGCAGACTGTATTGGTAAGCTCAGTATTAGGGAGCATATTCCTCAGATTGAGGCTGCAATTTCGGAGTCACATACAATATTAATTTTAAGGCATCTCCAGCCTTTGACTGAGGCTGATGAAGCTATACTTAAAAAGTGCGGCGAAAGAGTATCAATAACTTGGTATACGCAGAGTGGAGGCTTAGACACCATTAAGCCTTTGATTGGAGCTGTAACCCTAACTTACTCTATTCCTGATCATAAGATTGAAATGGAATTTTTACCGAATGACTTTACACAAGTTAATTTTGCGCTTAATCAAAAAATGATTAACCTTGCGATTGAATTGCTCGAATTGAATGATCAAGATAGTGTTCTTGATCTTTTCTGTGGGCTTGGTAACTTTACGCTTCCTATTTCAAAATATGTTGAAAAAATAGTTGGTATAGAGGGTGATAAAGGCTTAGTAGAAAGAGCTAAAGCCAATGCCGATGCTAATGGAATTACTAACGCCTCATTTTATAAGGCAGACCTGTCTGAAGATGTATCAGGCTCTGAATGGTTTAGAGGTCAAAAATATAATAAAGCTTTAATTGACCCAGCTAGAACTGGGGCAATTGAGATTGTTGAGCTTCTTCCAAAATTAAACATTGAGCGTTTAGTTTATGTTTCTTGCAATCCTGCTACTCTTGCTAGAGATACTGCTCGTTTGATTGAATTAGGCTTTACTTTGATGAGTGCAGGCGTGATGGATATGTTTCCGCAAACTGCACATGTAGAGTCAATTGCACTTTTTACTCGCAAAAAATAAGTATTAACGTATGATAATATTAGATAAGATTTTAATTTCTATTGGAAAGATTAATGAGCTATAAGCGTAACTTGTTGCCAAAAATGGCTATGGAAAGACTTAAGGAAAATCCAGAGGCTGTATTGATTGATGTTAGAACACGTGCTGAACATAAGTATGTAGGCTATCCAGAAAATTCAATTCTTATTCCTTGGTTTGATGAGCCGGATTTAAAATCTGATCCAGAGGCTTTTTACGAATCAGTTCTGAATGAACTCGGAGACCGAAGTGAAGTACTGAATACTGAACTGATTTTTATATGCAGAAGTGGATTCAGATCAAATGAGGCTTTAAAGTGCCTTGAAAGTAATGGTTTTACTTGTCTTTCCCATGTCGCTAGTGGATTTGAGGGTGACTTGGATGAAAACGATCATCGAGGCAACCTTAATGGTTGGAGGCATGATGGGATGCCTTGGTCTCAAGGCTAAACTATCTCTAGATTAGCGTAAGAGCTAATCAACCATTTCGTTCCAGCTTTTTGAAAATTAATTTGCAGTCGCATTGAGTCACCACTTCCCTCATAATTTAAAATAGTGCCAAGTCCAAATTTTGCGTGCTTAACGACCTGACCTATTGAGTACATTGAATCTGAAGTTGCAACCATCTTCTTGCTAAAGTTGGTATTTTTTTCATATCCTTGATGAGTGCTTTCACTATTAGGGTTTTTAATATAGTTTAAAAAACTTTTTGGAATCTCGTCAAGGAACCTTGATTGCATTGAATAAAAGGATTGCCCATTAATAAAACGTCTACTTGCATAGGTGAGGGTAAGAGACTTCATTGCTCTAGTCATACCTACATAACAAAGACGCCTTTCTTCATCAGTATTAGGAGCCTCTCCCTCGCGTTGTCTGGATGGAAACAAATCTTCTTCCAGACCTACCAAAAAGACTACAGGAAACTCTAATCCTTTGGCTGAATGGACAGTCATTAGCTGAACAGACCCTTGATTACTTTTATTAGACTCACCAGTGGAGTCAAGAGTTGCAAGAGTAATAAAGCCCTGAGTTTCATTTAGTTCATTATCTTCTTCATGGGTATATTTAGTTGCTGCTGTAACTAGTTCACCTAGGTTTGCTTTTTTAGTGCCAGCCTTATCAGTCTTATCATTAGCATAGTGTGCCATTAATCCAGATTGAAGTAGAATAGAGTCAACCTTTTCACTAAGCATTAGATTTTTAGTGCTGTCACTAATTTCTTCAATTAAATGGATAAACGACTGTAAAGCATTTGCTGCCCTTGCTGGCAGGCTATTAATAATAGCAATTGATGACTGAAAAAGGTCAGTATGGTTTTCAATAGCGTGAGATCTGATTTTTTCAATAGTTGACAGTCCAATCCCACGAGTTGGAAAGTTCACAATCCTCTCAAAAGCAATATTATCAGAAGTGTTTTCAATGAGTCGAACATAACCCATTGCATCTTTTACTTCTGCACGTACAAAAAATGGCAAACCCCCATAGATTTTATAGTTAAGATTTTGCCCTCTAAGTGCTTGTTCAAATTCTCTAGATTGGGCGTTTGATCGATAAAGTATGGCGCATTCATCTAGGTTCCTACCTTGATTAAATTGGGTCTGGATTTCACCAATTACATATTGAGCTTCCTCCGTTTCGGTTCTTGCATTAAATACATTGACAAGATCGCCATCTCCTGACTCCGTCCAGAGTGATTTTTCAAGCCTATTCTGGTTGTTTGCAATTAGGGCATTTGATGCGCTAAGAATATTTCCTGTTGAGCGATAATTTTGCTCAAGCTTGATAACTTGAATTGGTTTAAAGTCACTCTCTATTTTTTGAATATTTTCAATTCTTGCACCCCTCCAGCCGTAAATTGATTGATCATCATCCCCAACACAGAAAACATGGTTGTTTTGATTATGAAGTATTTTTATAAACTGATATTGGACTCGGTTAGTATCTTGAAATTCATCAACTAAGATATGACGAAATTTATTTTGGTAGTGATCTAAAAGGGACTGATTATTCTTTAAAAGCTCGTAACTTTTAACGAGTAAGCCTGCAAAATCAACCAAGTCATTAGCCTGACAATGCTTCTCATAAAGATCAAAAACTTTAGTGCTCTGCTTTACAAAAAAGTTATAGCCTGCATCAATTTGATGGGGCAATATGCCTTCATCTTTCTGTTGGTTAATAAACCATTGCACCTTTTTTATAGGGAACTTTGTTTCATCAATACCATTCTCTTTCATCAAGCGTTTAACGATTCGAAACTGATCTTGTGCATCTAGAATTTGAAATGTGGGCGAAAGATTCGCCTCTACTGGATGAGTCCTAAGTAGTCTATGAGCTAGCGAGTGAAAAGTGCCAACCCACATCCTGCCCATTGGCTGTCTTAGAAGATCACTCAATCGCTCTTTCATTTCATTAGCAGCTTTATTTGTAAAAGTAACTGCAAGTATGTCGTCAACATGATGATTCTTTGTTGTTACTAAATAATGAATTCTTTGAGTTAATACGCGCGTTTTTCCGCTCCCGGCACCTGCAAGAATTAATGCATTTGTGTCTTCACTTAGGGTAACAGATTGCTGTTGTTTTTCATTTAGTCCATCAACTATTGGCGCAGAATTCATATTAGGTATTTAATTAAATTTGGAGGTTTTTTGTTCTGATTATTTAAAAAAGGTTATTACTTGATGCAAGTATAGATAAATTATAATCAGATTATGAGCCATTATAATGATGACTGATTTCTTTGTCACAGTTAAGCTGGCTTACTACTAAATTAATATGAATAAATCTTGGAATGAGAGTGCGCGCTCATCATTGAAAAGCGCTAACGAGTGCAACGAATATTTTGAAGGAAGTGCTTTTAAAGAATTTCACTTTCCCATCAAAATACCACTTGAATTTGCAGAAAGAATTGATAAGTCTGATCCTTTGGATCCTTTAATGCTTCAAATTCTTCCAGAAGAAGTCAGAGTTACTGAGGGTTTTTTTGATTCACCTGTTTCAGATGAAGAACACTCTCCAGTTAAGGGTTTAATTCATAAGTACCCCTCACGAGTTCTCCTAATAGCAACTAGTGTGTGTGCAATTCATTGTCAGTACTGTTTTAGACAGAATTTTGATTATGTTTCGCATGATATTTTAAAAAACTGGCCCACTATTGAGAATTATTTACTGAATAAAAAAGAAGTGAGTGAAGTTGTCTTAAGTGGGGGCGATCCTTTGACTTTAAGTGATAAAAAAATTAGCAAAATACTAAATAAAATTGAGGTTATTGGTCATATTAAAACAGTTAGATTTCATACTAGAACAGCTGTAGTAATTCCATCAAGAATTACTCAGGAGCTAGTTGATATGCTTAACAAAACTAAGTTAAAAGTCGTTTTTGTTTTTCATATAAATCATGCGAGGGAAATATCTTATGAGTTTATGAAAAATGTTGAGAGCTTAAAGACTCATACTTTATTAAATCAGTCAGTATTACTTAAGGACGTGAATGATAGTGCTAAGGTTTTATCTGAACTGTCTAACAAGCTTTTTGAATTTAATATATTGCCATACTATATCCACCTTCTTGATAAGGTTTCTGGAGCTGAGCGTTTTTTAGTTACAGATAAAAGAGCCAAAGAGATTTATAAAACACTTCAAACCTTATTACCAGGTTATTTAGTTCCAAGAATGGTTCGTGATGAGGGCGGTTGCTCTAAGAGGTTGGTACTATAAATTTGCTCAAATCGTCTATTGTAATTTCACCCATAAAAGTATGAAGTAATTCACCCTCTGGGCTATATATTTGAGTAGTTGGCATGCCTATAATTTCGCCAAAATTTAAATATTCAGAGTCATTATCTTCGTTATAAAGTACGATAGGATAGTTAATCGAAAAGCGCCCCACATAGTCATTAATTATTTCTAGATCTACAGGCTCAAAATCAAGTCCAAGGATTTCAACATAATCAGAATTTTCTTCATAAAATTTTACAAATGCAGGAATCTCTTTTAGGCAAGGAGTACACCAAGTTGCCCAAAAATTAATAACAAGATATTTACCGTGAGTATTTTTCTCTGTAAAAATGACACCTTTTGTATCTGTTAGGCTAAATGAAAGCTTTGGAACAGATTCATACCATGGCATTAGAGGTTTCGCCCAGTTTACTATATCGTTAAAACTTAATGCTTGGCTTGCATGAAATGGAGTTATTAGCCAGAGTATAATTAGAATTTTTTTCATTAGTCAGTTTTATGAATGCAAAGATTTATCACAATTCTCGTTGCTCCAAATCAAGAGCAACTGTTGCTATTTTAGAACAAAATGAAGTTGACTTTGATGTTGTTAATTACTTGATTGAGCCTCCCAGTGAATCAGAGCTCAGAGCAATTTTGAGTGATTTGGGTATAAGCGCTAGAGAACTTCTTAGAAAGGGAGAATCGAAGTACAAAGAATTGGAGCTATCTAATAAATCTTTAAGCGAAGACGAGTTAATTAAAGCAATGCATGAGTTTCCAATTTTAATTGAGCGACCAATCGTCAGAACTGAGAAGGGGGTTGCTATTGGAAGACCTCCAGAGAACATTCAATCAATTCTCTGATTTTATTCTCTATGGTACGGGCGATTATTAAGTAGGCTATATCCACGGTAGATTTGTTCTACTACCAACAGTCTTGCCATTGAGTGCGTCATTGTTAGATTGGACAGCCCCCAAACCTGATGACATTTCTGTTTTATTTCTGAAGAAAGCCCATCTGCGCCTCCAATGAAAAGTGCAACGTTCTCACCATCAAGCTGCCAGCTTTCGATTGACTTAGAAATTTGTTTACTAGTTTTTTGAGTCCCAGTCTCATCAAAGGCTACCAATAGTGTTGCCTCGCTGGCGGCTTCTAGAAGTAATTTTGCTTCAAGGTTTTTTGAATTTTCTGAGCTGCTTGATTTTCGGTTTTGAGATTCTAAGCTTGTAATTGTGAAATTATAGTAACTAGGAAGTTGTTTTTGATAGTGCTCAATACCAAGATTAATCCAACTAGGCATTTTTTTGCCGATCGTTATTAGATTAATCCTCATCTTCCTCGGTAGACCATAATTTTTCTAATTTATAGAAGTCCCTGGTTTTTTCAGTCATTAAGTGAACAACAACCTCACCTAGGTCAACTAAGGCCCACTCACTTTGTTGTTTGCCTTCGATTCCTAGGACAACCATGCCAACTCTCTTAGCTTCCGTACTGACATTTATAGCCATACTTTTGACATGTTGTATTGATCTGCCGGTAGCTATAATAATTGCCTCTATATCATCACACTGTTTCATAACGTTTAGGGTTATAACATTTTCACCTTTTAAATCATCAATTACGTTTTCAACAATTTTTGTTTGTTTGTCAAGTGTCATATTTTTTTATAAAGCTAATTATGGAAGTAGGTAAAAAATTATCAAGATTTTGATTGGCGGCAATTTTACCTCTAATATCACTCGATGAAATATCTATCATTTGAGAATTGGAAAAATATAAGTATCCATTTGGTTTTGCTTTAAGTTGATGAGCATTCTTTGTTGTGTCAAAAGTTTCTAGAGTTTTACTAATTGGTTGATCGCCAATTCGTGGAAGCACAGCTAAATGAACCAACTTTGAAAATTCATCCCAGTTTTTCCAAGTTTTAAAATTGATAAAGCTATCCATTCCAATAACTAAGCAAATTGATTCATCTTTAAATGACTCTTTTAAGTCGAGTAGGGTGTCAATCATGAAAGAGTTTCCGCCGCGTAAAATTTCTCTCGTATCTATTTCAAGACTCGTGAACTCTTTAATAGCCAGATTTAGCATTTGAAGTCTTTCTTTGGAGGTGTAATTTAGAGAATTTTTATGGACAGGCACGAAGCAAGGCAGCATAAATAGTCGATCAATACTGAGTTCATTTTTTATTGATGTAGCTGTTTGAAGGTGTCCAAGATGAACGGGATCAAAGGAGCCGCCATAAATTCCTATCATAGTAAGGCATTTACTTCGTCTAGTGTCATTGGAGACATAGGGTACGTTCTAGTTGAATCATGGACATGCATTCTATAGCGAACAAAGGTATCTTGATCTTTGATAAGTAAAAAAGGGTTTGCTTTTTTTTGATCTGCTATTGTCGTTGTTATCTCTGATCCATAATTATGTCCACATAATAAGTGGATATCATCTCCCACTTCAGTCAATAATTTTTTAAGTGAATGAAATAATGTCACTGGATTGGAGCCTGCAAGGCTGCATATACCAACGCCATAAACGAATAATGTGTCACCAGCAATAAGATGCTCATCTAAAAGGTAGCAAATACCACCAGCAGTATGCCCAGGGGTTTCAATAATTTTTATTTTTGTTTCACCTAGCTTGATGATTTCACCATCTTTAACTGTGTGAACTTTATTTTCAATATTTAAGTAAGGAACTTCATTAACGCCAGCAGTAATTTTTGCGCCTGTTTTATTTGCTAGGTCATCGACCGCATTTGTATGATCTCCATGCCAGTGCGTAATCCAAATATCGGTAAGGGTATAGCCTTTACTCTTTATTTTCTCTAAAAATAAGTCTGGCTCCCATGCAGGGTCTACGATTGCACATGTTTTGGTTGCTTCATCAAAAATAAAATGAATTGAATTTTCATAGGCGCCAATATGATAAAGCACGTCGATTGAGTATTGATTGCTGTTGTATGTTTTTTCCATAATGCATTATTTTACCAATTTTGACTTGACTGAAATGAGATACAGATTATA
This sequence comes from Candidatus Pseudothioglobus sp. uisw_070, assembly GCF_059512545.2. Classification (NCBI taxonomy): domain Bacteria; kingdom Pseudomonadati; phylum Pseudomonadota; class Gammaproteobacteria; family Pseudothioglobaceae (SeqCode); genus Pseudothioglobus (SeqCode); species Candidatus Pseudothioglobus sp. uisw_070. The sequence goes on from NZ_CM183456.2 coordinate 524,890, forward strand.
ATTTACGCTTTTGCTAAACATCCTAGTTTCTTGGGGCTATAGCTCAGCTGGGAGAGCGCTTCGCTGGCAGTGAAGAGGTCGGCGGTTCGATCCCGCCTAGCTCCACCAAGCAAAATAGTTTTAATGTCGCGTTCGTCTATCGGTTAGGACTCCAGGTTTTCATCCTGGCAAGAGGGGTTCGATTCCCCTACGCGATGCCATACTCAAGGCAAGCCTTACAGATTAGGGCTTAGAAAGATAAAAGCACTCTTAAATTCTATATTGGTACAGAACATTGGTACAGAATATGAGAATAGCTACGCCATACAAACACCCAAACTCTGGAATATATTACTTTAGACGTGCCGTTCCTAATGCGTGCCGTCATTTATTAAACAGAGCGATAATTAAAGAATCTCTTCATACGAGAGAGCCTCATACGGCGAGACGATTGTTCGCTATTAAGCAGCAGGAATGCGAGAAACTATTTGAGTTAGCTCGCAGTGGTTGCATCAATGTTAACAGTAACCAACTTAATGTGAATGCTACCAAGTTAGTTGTTGGAGCAAGATTACAAGAACTATTTGACAAATTTAATGCAGAAAACAAGCCATCAGTAAAGCGTCTAGATGAGTCGCAGAAGGTGGTGAATCGTTTTATTGGAGTTTATGGCAATAGAGCTGCAGAAACGATAAGCGGCGTAATGATTAGAGAGTTCAAAGAGTTACTAATAAAGACACCTTCTATACTGCCTGAGCGGCTCAGAGCGAAGTCACTGCGTAGTATTGTTACTGAGATGAGCGGGAAATACAATGGCAGAACGTTATCAGATAGCTCCATTAATAAGCACTTGTCTTTACTGTCTTGTGTATTGCAGTGGGCTTCAGATAATAGCTATTTTAACGATAATTGGCATAACCCAGTTACAGGCAAAACAATTCGAAGAAAGTCCTCACAAAGGGATAGGCTACCATTCACAGCGAGTGATTTGGATAAGATATTTTCCAGTGACGTTTACTCCAATCAATTAAGACCGAAGGGCGGTGCAGGCTCAGCGGCATATTGGATTCCAATTATTGCCTTATATACAGGGATGCGATTAGAAGAGATAGGACAGTTGTTGGTTGGTGATGTTAGGTGTGAAGACAGCATATGGTATTTTGATGTGAATAGCTCTGAGGATAAACAGTTAAAGAACAAATCATCCGTTAGAAGAGTTCCAATTCATTATGATTTGATAGAGATAGGATTTATTACCTATGTGAAGGCGTTAGAGTGCCCGAGAGTGTTTCCGTTGCTTAAAGCTGATATTTATGGACGCCTAACTCAAAATTGGTCGAAGTGGTTCGGCAGGCATCTTACTAAGTTAGGTATAAACGATGACTCTAAAGTGTTCCATTCGTTTCGCCATCTGATGAAGGATGCACTAAGAAATTCTGGAGTAGATGAGGCTGTTAGTGATGCAATAACTGGGCATTCCAGCTCTAGTATTGGGAGGGCGTATGGCAAAGGATATGGTTTATCTATGTTAAACAAGGCTATTCAGTCAATTAAGTATTAAGGATTGACTATAAAAGAAACTGATAAATAGTGTGCTTAGTAGTATTGGGTTTCAGAATAGAATACAATAAGTTTATTAAGGAATTTCTAATCTCTTTTGAGCAAACCTAAACCGCCTTTAACTGACTTATTCCCTCATTCCCTCCAACTTGAGGCTCAACAAGTATTAGGAGAAGAATTCTCAAGACTCCCTAAACGTATACAGACAGGCTATACCAATGCTTTTTGGCAACACAGTAACATCATTAAGCACAACAAACATAATCGCAAGCCAGATAGTTTCCCTATGGGTACTGAAGAAGTTTCCCGTAACTTTACCGACCCAAGAGACTTCAGAAAGGTAAACGATAATGGCTACTCTCTAAGACCCAAAAGGACTAGACACGGGTCAACAGAATCTAAATATATGTTGTGTAAGGAACAAACAGGTGGAGCTACTTCCTATCCTGCTACTAAATGGATTAATAAAACAGTAAGGGCTTTTGATAGTTGGGGCACAGTCAAAGGCACACTGAATGGTTACCAATTGTCTCCTAAGATTCAGAAGTTAGTAGATGACTGGTTTGAGAAACCAATAGAAGCTATTAGTGAGTCGAAAGGAATGATAAACCGTAATGGAGAATCGGCACAAGAGATTGCTAGCAATTATGGTGGTGCTATTATTAGAGACATCAGTAGTACTTCTAATAGTATTAATATAAGTGAGTTAATACGGATAGATATTAACTCTTTGATAGAGCATAAAGAGGAGCTAATTAAGACAACAAAGGATGATGAGAAAAGACGAGGAGGCGACGAGGAGGCACTAGGTGGGGTAAAAGTAAAACATACCTCTACAACCCTTTCCAGTAATTGCTTCACTGAAGAAAGCAATCGTCAAAGAATCTATGAAATAGATAGGTTGTTAGCTACCTCTAGAGAGCAAAATAACCCACTCATTCCGGTGTTCTATAAGGAAGCCAAAACAGGTCGATATACGGCACAGAGTGCCATCTTACAAGGCTACCACAGAAGTGTCCGATATGCGGCTCTTAGAGGCTGTTATGAGTATGACTTAGAGGCAGCTCATCAGAACTTATTAGTACAACTACTCAATAGAGAACAAGTTGACTTTCCAGAGTTAGAAGTAGTAAGAGAGTACGTATCCAACAAGCAAGGAACAAGAGAAAAGCTCGCTACTGATTTAAAGACTTCTATTGATACTGTTAAAGAAATCATTCAAGCACTAACTTATGGTGCACAGCTCACCAATAATAATAAACAGAAGATATATGAAGCCTGTGAAGGGGATGCACAGTTAATAGAGAGAGTCATAAACAACCCTTGGCTTAAGAAGTTAGCGAGTACCTTTAAAATAGCTCATAAGCATTTAGTTGGTGATACCAAGGTTATAAAGAATGCTGTTGGTATTGAAAGAGAAATAGAGACAAAAGCAAAAGCGATGGCTCATATATTGCAGGGCTATGAGAGGCTCATACTGGATGTATTAATTACTAATTCTGAGCCTAATGATGTGGCTTTACTTGTTCACGATTGTATTGTTTACTACACGCCTAAATCAACAGCAGAATTGTCTAGAATCGTTAAAGAGAGCACAGGATTTAATTTAGAGTTTTCTAAGAAGCAGTATTGACTTAATAACCACTACTAAAACAGTTTTATTATTGTAGTAAAATCAATAACTTACATAAAATTACTAATGATTGCCAAACCCTTTATATATACCCCTGAGAGTCCAAAATTCACGCTTCTGAAGGAGTTTACTTGCCTTTCTGAATACTAGTTACGTCTTCTTCTTTAAAGGCATTCATCAAGAAAACGAGAAGAATACTAAGTATAAAACTACCAGTGAAAGCCAGTGCTATTATTAGTAGATTCCTACTAGTAGTTGGGATTATTTCACTGGTCGCAGCTTGATACAACTCCATTGCATTAATACCAGTAGAATCTGGGCGGATTGATTCCAGCTGTATTGTTTCAATATCTAGTTGGCTGATTTCAGGACTAAAGGGACTGTCATCCATACGCTTTTCAAGTGTTTGTAATAGAGTATTGTTATTAATTTCTTTTATTTGATTATCTAATATGGCTAATTCTGGAATATAAGGGTCATCACTTTCTCGATTTTTTAATAATGAAATCATTTCTAGAAGGACTGTTTCACCATATAAGTACCAGTCTGGAATATCTGTTCCGCTTTGAATTGCAATATTCAAATTTGTATTATTTGTGCCTTTACCAAGCTGATTAAGGTTATTTTCAATTATCCCAAGAGTGGATGCTAATTTAGCAGCATTAGATAGAACTACTATTTGGTTCATTCGCTCTGTTTTTGCCATGAGCCTAGCTGCATCAATCTTGTTATTAATCTCTCGTAGTTTTTGGTTATCTGCTTCTTTGATTCTTTTGATTTGTGAAAGGCGGTCTTGTTTTGACTTAGTCAATAGTAATTGACGTTCTGTAGTTATTTCATTTAAACGATTTGCAGTCTTTAGCATTTGAATATTCATAAAATAATTAACTGTTTTGTTATTTGCTGCAGTAAGAACCTCATTTAAAAACTCAGAAACAATATCAGGATTTGAGCTTTGAGTACTGAGAATATGAGGCAACTCAACTCCCGTTAACGCTGACTCTTTATTCTTAGTAATTGAGATTGATGGAGCGTCTCCTTTAGCAAGTTTCTCTCTATAACCACCGTCGATAAATACTTCTTTTTGTAATACTTGAGAATTTAGAATCGTTAAGAATTTATTAAAAACAGATTCTGTTGAAGCTGAGTTAGCTCTCTCATTTAATAAAGAATATTGATTGAGCTTAATAACTGAACTTTGACTAGGTTTAAGAAAAGAAGTTTCTATATTGTATTTTATGGGCTGAGTATTTAAAGATAAAACATACCCAATTGCAAGTAAGGTAACAACGCCAGTAAATGTAAATATAAATCGACTACGCTCTTTTAATGACTTAAATAATTGCCTTAGGTCGATTTCATCGTCATAGTATTGTCTTGAGTTGTCATCATTCATTGTGTAGTTTCCTTGGCATTTGATGTATTAAGTAAATTCGTTTGTTTCAATAAAGCAGTCTTAAGTGAATATGTGCCAATAATTATATACAGAGCTAGATAGTATTTTGAACTATTAAAATAGCGATTTAATTTCTTTATTAATGCTGAAAGTAATTTTTAGAATTTCTAAATGTCGCGTCAAGCTCCCTTTGCTAGGTTGTCTAGTTCTTTAAAAGGAGTATGGTAGGGGGGCTTACATCTTAGATTTATCTTGCTATAAATACTTACTTTTTATTCGCATCTATTGTTTTGCAAGCAGATGACTAATTTGGTACAATAGACAGGTACAGAAATAACACTATTTAGTCTTTTTTAATGAAGTACTTTATAGTTTTTATTGGTGCTTTTTTGAGTATAGATGAACAAGGCTTAGTTGCGACAAACGTTATTAGGGTAACGCCTAGCTCCACCAAGCAAAATAGTTTTAATGTCGCGTTCGTCTATCGGTTAGGACTCCAGGTTTTCATCCTGGCAAGAGGGGTTCGATTCCCCTACGCGATGCCATTTTTTTAATTAAAAAAGGCAAACTTTAATTTAATGTTCTAGTGTAATATCATCTAAAACTCTCTGTCCCGTTCGTCTAGTGGCCCAGGACGCCAGGATTTCATCCTGGAAACAGGTAGTTCAAATCTCCTACGGGACGCCACTTCAACTGAATTTAAATCACAATTCTAAGTTAAATAAACTTGAGAGTTGATTTGACCTATATCTCCTTTGATAATTACTCAACTCGCTAAGTTTTTTTATTGCTATAGTAGTTCATTAAAAGCTTAAAGCTCTAAATATAAATAAATAGTTTTTAATTATTTAAAAATTATTTCTGATTTATAAGGGTTTTTAAAAATTATTTAAAAGGAAATACTATGAGTCATATTATTTATGAGCCAGTAAAGCAGAGACTTCAGCGAAGCGAATTAGCAGTTCCAGGATCCAGTCCTAGTATGTTTGAAAAAGCTCTAGCAAGCGCAGCAGATTTTGTTTTTTTAGATTTAGAAGATGCTGTAGCGCCAGACGACAAAATGACGGCACGTAAAAATGTTATTGGTGCACTTCAAGATCTAGATTGGCAAGGTAATGGCAAGACTATTTCTGTTCGGATCAACAGTATCGATACCCACTATATGTATCGTGATGTGGTTGAGGTGGTTGAGCAAGCAGGCCAGCATCTTGATACTATTTTACTTCCTAAGGTAGGCACAGCTTCAGATGTTTATATGTTGTCAGCAATGCTTAATCAAATTGAGACTTCTAAGGGCATCAAACATCAAATTGGAATTGAAGTGCTTATTGAAACTACTTTAGGTATGGCTAATGTTATGGATATTGCTAAATGTGGTCGCGAAGAGCGACTTGAGGCGATGCACTTTGGTGTTGCAGACTATGCCGCAAGTTGTCGAGCGCGCACAACTGTTATAGGTGGTTTAAATCCTGATTATCCAGGTGATCAATGGCATGCTGGCCTATCTCAAATGTTAGTGGCCTGTAGGGCCTATGGAATAAGACCAATTGATGGGCCTTTTGGGGATTTTAATGATCCTGAGTCTTATAAAGATGCTGCAAGAAGAGGTGCTGCTCTTGGCTTTGAGGGAAAGTGGGCAATTCACCCTTCACAAATTGAGTTGGCTAATGAGATTTATACGCCCCCAGAATCTGAAGTCTCCCATGCAAAACAAATTCTTATTGCATTAGATGAGGCAGCTAAAGAAGGTCGAGGTGCGGCCCAATTAAACGGACGAATGATTGATGCTGCTTCTGCAAAGATGGCTGAAAATATTGTCAATACAGATAATGCAATAAATGGGAAAGTTATCGCGTAATTATGAATATTCATGAGTATCAAGCTAAGAAGCTATTGGGTAAATATGGGGTCCCAATTCCAAGGGGTGGTGTTGCTCATTCTGCGACTGAGGCAATTTACCAAGCCAGCGAACTGGGTGGGAGTAAATGGATTGTTAAAGCTCAACTTCATTCAGGTTCACGCGGAAAAGCTGGCGGCGTAAAGTTATGTAATAGTCATCAAGAAATTGCTGATTTTTGTCATAACCTTCTTGGTAATAAGCTTGTAACTCTCCAGACTGGTCCAGAAGGAAAGATGGTTTCAAGCATCTATGTTGAAGAAGCGAGTGATATTGCTAAAGAGCTTTACTTTAGCATTGTTCTTGATAGAGCGACTCAAAAAGTCACTTTAGTTGCCTCTACTGAAGGCGGAGTGGATATTGAAAAAGTTGCAGAAGAAACACCAGAAAAAATTTCAAAAATTATGATTGACCCTGCTGTTGGAATGCAGCCTTTTCAGGCTCGTCAGTTAGCTTTTACATTAGATTTGCCTAATGAAGTTGTTGGCGCTGCTAGTCGAGCAGTTATGAAATGTTACCGTGCATTTCGTGATACTGACGCTAATTTATTGGAAATTAATCCGTTAATATTGACAACTGACAATAAAATTATGGCCATTGATGCGAAGATGACATTTGATGAAAATGCACTTTATCGTAGGCCAGAAATTCTAGAATTTCGTGATAAAACACAAGAGGATCCTCGTGAAACAAATGCTGCCGAGCATGATTTAAGCTATGTTGGTTTAGATGGAAATATTGGTTGCCTTATTAATGGAGCAGGTCTTGCTATGGCGACAATGGATATGATTCAACATGCGGGCGGAGAGCCTGCAAATTTTTTAGATATTGGTGGTGGCGCATCTGCTGAGAGAGTAGCAACATCGATAGAATTAGTATTGTCTGATAAGTCTGTAGAAGCTATTTTGATTAATATTTTTGCTGGAATTAATCGATGTGATTGGGTTGCCCAAGGTATTGTAGATTTGCTAAGTAAGCGAGATATTGACATCCCTTTAGTTGTTCGTCTATCTGGAACTAATGTAGAAAAGGGACAGAAAATATTAAAAGATAGTGGTAAAAAAGTTATTACAGCTGACACCTTGTCTGATGCAGCGCACAAAGTTGTGTCTGTATGGAAGCACGCAAATGGGAGTAAAAGTTAAAAATGAGTATTTTTATAGATGAAAAAACTCCAGTTTTAGTTCAAGGCATAACTGGCCGTATTGGTTCTTTTCATACTCAAGAAATGATTGACTATGGCACAAACATTGTAGCAGGGGTTACTCCAGGTAAAGGCGGCACAATGCATTTAGGAAAGCCTGTGTTTAATACAGTCGAGGAAGCTGTCTTAGTTACAGGCGCAGAAGCGAGTATTGTTTTTGTTCCTCCAGCTTATGCTGCTGATGGAATTATGGAGGCGGCCGAATCAAATATAAAGTTTTGTGTAAGTATTACTGACGGAATTCCAACACATGACATGATAAGAGTAAAGCGTTATATTAATAGTGCCCCCCAAGAAAAACGTATGGTTTTAACGGGTCCTAATTGTGCTGGCACGATTAGTCCAGGAAAATCATTATTAGGTATTATGCCTGGGCATATTTATAAACAGGGCAACGTTGGCTTGATTGGAAGGTCAGGAACTTTAGGTTATGAGGCGGCATCTCAAATGAAGGAGCTAGGTATAGGCATTAGCACTGGCGTTGGAATTGGTGGTGACCCAATTAATGGAAGCTCTTTTTTAGAAATTTTAAAATATTTTGAGAGTGATGATGAAACCGAAGCTGTTATGATTATTGGAGAAATTGGAGGGCCTCAGGAGGCTGAGGTAGCTGAATACTTTCAAAAACATATGAACAAACCTATGGCGGCTTATATAGCAGGCCTAACAGCCCCCTCTGGACGAACGATGGGGCATGCAGGTGCTATTGTTAGCTCAAGTGGTGAAAGTGCGGCTGAGAAGGTAGTAATTCTGAAAGATGCTGGGATTATGGTTGCACCGAATCCTTCTGATATGGGGACAACAGTCGAAGCGCTCTTAAAAGGTTGCTAGATATCTAAATATATTTATCTGATTAAACTATATAATAACTTATTTAAATTAATACTTTTTATCTAGTATTTAAAATGAAGCGCTCGAACATAATTTATCATCAAGCATCCGTAACCCGTCACAGGCGTAATAAATTAAATAACCATCGTTCAATTGTTCTTTGGTTTACTGGTCTTTCTGGCTCTGGTAAGTCTACTTTAGCACATGCTTTAGAAGAAAAATTATTTCAAAAAGGTTGTAGAACTTTTGTACTGGATGGTGATAATGTGCGTCACGGATTAAACTCTAATCTTGACTTTAGTGAGGCAGGGAGAACAGAAAATATTCGTCGAATTAGTGAGGTTAGCAAGCTAATGGTTGAATCTGGTTTAATTGTAATGACTGCCTTTATTAGTCCAATCAATAAAGATCGAATTGAAGCTAGAAAATTAATTTCCAATGATGACTTTATAGAAATCTACTGTAAATCCAGTTTAGAGACTTGTGAGACTAGAGATGTCAAAGGTCTTTATAAAAGAGCAAGGGCTGGAGAGATTAAAAACTATACAGGTATTGACTCGCCATATGAAGTGCCAGAAAATCCAGAGTTAACAATTGATACAGATAATCAAAGCCTAGATGGTTCAGTATCTTCCATTCTTAAATTTTTAGAGTCAAATGAAATAGTTAACTAGCTTATTTTCTTACTGGTTTAAATAAGGTTTAAGGCCATCAATGAGTGGTTGAATATGTGTTTCATACTTTTTCCATGCTTCAGAGCTGCCTTGGTACATCTTCTCTCTGACTTGTAATGAGCTTGCAGTTTTTACAGCGCGTTCATTTTTATGAAAGTTTAGGCAGTTTTCATCCCAATCTAATTCACAATACTTTAATAATTTTTTGGTTTCCTCTTCTTGATTTTTAGTTAAGTCTTCATAACAAATGTCATAAATTTTTCCTGGGAAATTTTTATGCCAAAAACCCATCAAGGATGAATATAAACCATAATATGTAACTAAATCCTCCATATCGTAAGAAAATCCATAGCCATTTCCAGCCCACTTAGATTTATAAATTGACCAGCATATGGCTCTAGGGTCTCTTTTTAGATGAATAATTTTTGCGTCAGGAAATATAGAAAAAATAAGACCTATGTATTGGAAATTTGCTGGGGTTTTGTCTGTAATGAGTTTAGAAGGAGTATCCAAATGAGCAAGAGAGGTTAAGTACTTTTCACGAATATGTATAAGGTTTTTTTCAGAAGATGCACTTTTATCTTCGATGTTAGAGAGCTTACTCTCTAATAATGGCAAACAAAGCTTCATTAGAGTGCTTAACTCTCCTCCACCATAAACTAACTTATGACTTGAAATAATTTGCTCAACCAGACTGGTTCCAGATCGAGGCATACCGAGTATAAATATAGGGCGTTTAGTGGATGTGGTATTCTTTAAAGGATAATTAATGGATTGAGGTTGTTCAGCAAATATTTCATAAATACTCGAAATTATTTTTTTAGATGTATTAATAGAGTAATTTAGTTCTTTTTTGCGCAGTCGATTAGCCTCATGAAGGTAATTAAAAAACCTATCTTGATTTTGTAAGCCTTCATTAACTGCAGCTAATGAATAATTTATAGCGATTAGATCAGATTGACTGACACCATCAGAACTTAGAAGTGCTTGAAGTTTGGCAACTTGCTCTTTGCTAAAAGTGTACTGCTTAATTTGACTTAAATTATAGTACGCATTCGCAAAATTAGGATCGACTGCTAAAGCACTTTCAAAAGACTTTATTGCATTATTAGTTTTATTAAGTTCTTTTTCAGTAAGGCCAATATTATTATATGCATCAGCTAGTTCTGGGTTAATTTTTAGTGACTTTTGATAATATTTAATGGCATTTTCAAGATCTCCATCATTCTGAAATATAACTCCACGATGGTTCGCAGCCTCAGCATAATCTGGTTTAATAATTAAGGCTTTATCAAAATTATTACCTGCTTCTTCGTCATTTCCAAGCAGTTTATTAGCAAGACCTAAATTATTATGAGCTTGAGCAAATTTGGGATTAAAAATTACTGCTGATTCAAAATGCTCAATGGCAGCATCATAATGCTTGAGACTTAAAAGTGCGTTACCAAGATTATAGTGTGCATTTGGATGTTCGTTTTTAATACTAAGGGCACTCTTATAGCTTTTAATAGCTTCATCAATTTGACCAAGCTCTCGAAGTGTCACCCCAAGATTGTAATGAACTTCTGTATATTTTGGCTCTAGAACTAAAGCTTGATTAAATTTTATAACTGCAACATCTAGTTGACTATTAGATTTGTAAAAAGAACCACTAATATTAAGAAGTAATGGTGCTAAAGGATATTTCTCGATTAATGCATCTATTTTAATAATAGCCTCTTTTTTTTGACCACTTGAGAAGGTATCAATAATTGATTGAATTTGCTCTTTAGGAGGCTGTTGATTATCCTTAATGCCTTGCATATTGCTAAGTATTTTGTTTTGTTTTTTCATTTTGAGTACAGATTAACTCTAAAAATAAATATGATCAAGCTCTAATTATTATTTAGATGTATTATAGACACTTGAATAAACAGCCTTAATTCTCTTTGTAAGTAAAATTGTTACGTTAAGAAAGAGGGGATAAATTTTCTTCAGTTTTTAATGATTTTTAGAAAGAAGTATTCCTATTTCTTCCCAAGTGCCTAAGTCCTTATAGTCTTCTACCTGAATCGCCTTGCTACCAAATATTTTTGTCTGCCCAATAACAGTTTTGGGCTTCTCAAGTTTTAAGGTGCTTTGTTCCATGAATTTGATGCACTCATTAAAGATATCTTTTTTGAAGGCAAAAGCACACCAATAGCCATTAAATCTACTCATATCTTGAGTTGGTTTGTCTTCATAATCAAGAACTGTTTTGTTACTATCTAGCTGCAAACAACCTTTTGTACTAAGCATTTTTTCATTAGTTTCTGATTTGAATAAAAATGCAAAATGACTCTCCTCTAGATGCTTATGAACCTCATGAGCAAGATTAACTCCTTCTGCCAGTGTTAAGATCGTATCGGGTAGAAGTACAATATTATTTTCACCAAAAAGATGTTTAGCACTTTTAATTGCCCCAGTGTATTCAATCTCATTAGGATTTTGATATGTAAAACTTATATTGAACTTATGTTTGTACTTAGACAAATACTTGATGATTTCTGTCTTTTCTTCGTTGATGACAACGATAAATTCAACTTCATCACGACCTAAACCTTCAAAGAGATCAAAACTGTTATCAATCAAAGCTTTGTCTTTATCGACACGTAATATCTCTTTGGGATAAGGTAAATTTAGTCTGGAGCCTTTGCCAGCTGCAGGAAGAATTACGGTAAGTTTTCTCATGATACTTTAAACTCCTTTGATGGAAGGCCACTTGAATATCGCTCATGAGCCCTAATATATGCTTTTTCTAAATTCTTGGTATACATTTCAGTGTCAAAGAGAGGTGCTGTAGATCGCTTATCAGCTAATTTATTTTTAATCAATAAAAGTTTTTCAGGGTTCGTAGCTAAATCTAATGCCAGTGCTTCGTATTCTTTTTCTGAAGTTGTAATAAGCTCGGGTACTTCTATTGAAGTCAGTAAGCTTGCAGCGACTCTCGCTGCAAACCCTTTACCTATTTTTGTTACAATTGGCAAGCCAACCCATAAGGCATCACTTGCTGTTGTGTGAGCATTGAAATTAAAGGTGTCCAAAAATAAGTCAGCAAGCCTTTGTCTCGCTAAATGCTCCTCAATTGTTAATTTATCGGCAAAAATTAATCGATCAGCTTTAACGCCTCGCTTTTCAGCTTCAGATTTCAAATTCTCTATAGATGACTTATTGGCTTTTAAGAGCCACAATACGCTTTTATCAACCTTGCTAAGTAGCCGCATCCAAATATCAAATTCCTTTGGAGTTATTTTATAGCTGTTATTAAAACAACAAAAAACGAAACCATCTTCTGGCAAATTAAAGTCCTGACGCTTTAAGGGTTTGTCAGAAATGTGCCTGGAGTTATCTTGGGGCATGTAACAACTTGGCAGATAAATAATGTTTTCAGCATAATTACTCTTTTGAGCTTCTGGAATTAAAGTTTCATCAGCCACTATATAGTCGTAGAAGTCAGCTCCCATAGTTCCAGGATATGCTAAATAGTTTATCTGAATGGGTGCTGCAGTAATAGCAAAAATCTCTAGTCTGTTATTAGCACTAAATCCACCCAAATCAATAGCAATATCAATCTCCAAGGATCTTGATAGTAATGCAATATCTTTATATGACATATCGCGTACATCATAAAAATTATCAACACCCGCTTTAATTCGAAGATTCATAACATCTTGAGTGTCAGGTCCAAAAGAAAATGCATAGATTTCAAATTGGCTTCTATTGTGAAGCTCGTAAAGTTCGGCTGACAAATAGGACACAGGATGCTCTCTAAAATCTGCAGAAAAATAACCTATTCGAATCTTTTTATGGGTTGAATAATTATAATTTTTTGATAAAGCACTGTTCTTTGGGTGCTTTTGCTTAGCAAAGATTTTGGCATTTTTTAGCTGAATCTTTGCATCATCAATCAGAGCAGACAAAGAGAATGGGGAGATGGTTTTTTCATTGTGATTAATTTTTTCTAATAATTCTTCAAGATTATCAGAAAAATAATCCCAGTTACATAAGTGCATTTTTGTATGAACTAAATTCCCAAAGTTACAATCTATCCCAGGCTTAAGTTTAAGTGCATACTCATAATTTACAATGGCATTATCTAATTGATTGAGATCAAGCATAAGGTTCCCAAGATTGAAGTAAACTTCTGCATGCTCTGGCGAAATAGAAAGTGCATTTTCATAGCTTAAAAGTGCTTTCTCTAATTGGCCAATTTGATTAAATATATTTCCAAGGCTATTATGAACATCACTGTAGTTTGGATTTATAGAGAGTGCCTTTTCATAACTTTTAATTGACGCATCTACCTTTCCAAGCTGCATAAATGTCAAACCAAGTTCGTAGTGCGCCTCAGTATTGTCTTGTTTAATTTTGATTGTCTTTTGATAGCTTTGAACTGCACCATCTAATTGACCTAAATCTTGTAAGATATTAGCTATATTAAAATGTGCATCAGAATAGTTAGGATTAATAGATATTGCCATTTCAAAGTTATTAATTGCTAAGTCAAATTGTTTTTGATCTTGAAGAACCAAACCAATATTAAAATATCCATCATCAAACTCAGGATTAATTGCCACTGCATTTTTATAACAATCTATTGCTCTATCGAGCAGCTTTAGTTCTTTATAGATATTACCAAGATTATTAAATGCTTCAACAAATTCTGGCATTATTCTAACTGCATCCTCCAGATGTCGACGAGCAGAATCTATTTCATCAATACCATGATATATTATTCCTAAATTATTATGCAGTTCTGCAAAATCTGGCTTAATTATTAATACTTCCTCATAACTTTTAATTGCTGCTTCTATGTTATTTAGATCTTGAAATGTTTGGCCTAGATTATAGTGAGCTTCAAAATAATCAGGTTTTATTTCTATCGCTTTCTCAAAGCTCCTAATTGCATTATCAGATTGATTAAGCTCTTTGAAAACACTTCCAATGTTGTTATATGCCTCAGCATAGTCAGGCTTTAAGAAAAGAGCTTTCTCAAAACTTTCAATAGAGTTCTGAAGTTTTCCCTGCTCTTGAAGTAGGCCTCCAAGATTGAAATGTGCTTTGTAATAATCAGGATTAATAGCTATTGCTTTTTTATAATACGTAGCAGCAGTTTCAAATTGTCCAAGACCTTGATAGCAAGCCCCACTTATATTGAATAGTAGAGATTCGCCCGGATATTTTTGGCTTAAGGTAGCAGTTTTTTCTAATGCATCTTGAAACTCACCCATTGAAAGAGCTGAAATAACCGCATCAACTTTCTCCTGAGGCAGAACATCTTTTTCCATTATGATGGATAACCAAGGGTATTAATAAGTGGCTTTAATTCAGCTTGGTATTTTTTCCATTTCTCAGAACTTCCTTGGTACATTGGTTCTTTGACTTGTAATGAGCTGGCTGTTTTCACAGCGCTTTTATTAGTATAAAAGTTTAAGCAATTCTCATCCCAATCTAACCCACAATACTCCAATAATTTTCTAGTTTCTTCTTCTTGATTGACAGTTAAGTCTTCATAGCTAATATCATATATCTGATTAGGAAACAATTCATGCCAGAACTTCATTAGCGCCTTATAAGAGTTATAGAAAAGTGCTAAATCTTCCATATTATATGGAAATCCTAAATTTTTACTGGGAAAGTAGCGCTGATAAATTGACCAACAAACAGCCATAGAATCTCTTTTGAGGTGAATAATTTTTGCTTCTGGAAATGCCTTTAATATAAATCCTATATTTTCAAAATTTGTAGGCATTTTGTTAGTAATAATTCTTTCAGAGATATTAAGGGTAGATAGGTGTTGTAAATATCCTTGGCGTATTGACAAGAAGTTTTTTTTAGAAAGAGCATTATTATGGGATAAACACTCATTAAGTATTGGCGTAATAAGCTTATCTAAGGTAGGTAATTCACCTGCACCATGAACTTTGTGATGACTGGAGATAATTTGTTCTACTAAAGAAGTGCCAGAACGAGGCATACCAACAATAAAAATTGGGCTAATAGTCTGCGAATCATATGGCGATGATTTTGTAATGGCCGACTTAAAGAGCTTTCTGTAAATTGAATGTTTATTGAGATCACTCTCAATTGAATAATTTAATTCTTCTTTACGAAGGAGATTGCCTTCATTTAAGACCTTAAACAATTCACTTACCCTGCCTAAGTCTTCATATGCTTTTGATAATGCAAAACTTAAACTTATACACTCTTTTTGGCTAAGGTTGCGTCTGGACAGAAGTGATTCCATGTGAGTAAACTGTGTATCACCTTCTTTATATTTTTTTAATGTGGATAAATTTTGGTGAAATTGAGCATTGTCAGGCTCTATAACTAGTGCATTTACATAGGCAATAAATGCTTCATCAGGTTGACCTAGTTCTTGTAGAATAAGGCCTAAATTATTATGTGCATCAGCATAATCTGGATTAATAGATAGCAGATTGTTATAAGAATTAATAGCATCATCATTTTGCCCTAATGCATAAAGAGCGCCACCAAGATTGAAATATACATCCTCGAAGTTTGGGTTGATACTAAGAGCCTGTCGATAAAAATTAACCGCCTCGGCAAATTGACCACATTCATTAAAAATGTTGCCAAGATTATTATGTGCTTTAGCATGCTCAGGATCAATAGCAATTGCTTTCTCATAGGACTCAGCTGCCTCATCAAATTGATCAAGTGATTGGAGGATAACACCTATATTATTATGTGCATCAGCGAAGTCTGGATTAATGGAAAGCGCATCTTTATAAGAATTAAGTGCTTCATCAGTTTCGCCAATTTCATTAAGAATGCTTCCAAGATTGTTGTGGACTTCATAATAGTTTGGCTCAATACTTAATGCCTGCTCATAAGATTTAATTGCTTCATCCAGCCTTCCTAGTTCATTGAAAGCATTACCAAGATTGTGATGTGCTTCTGCATTATTTGGTTCAATGGTTATCACTTGTGCATAAGCCTTAATTGCATCATCTTCATGCCCAAGCTCTAAATATATGATGCCAAGATTGTTGTATGCTTTGACATATTCAGTCTCTATGGCTAATGTGTCTTCATAACTCTTAATTGCAGCATCCAACTGATTTAGTTCTTGCAATGAAAGTCCGAGGTTGAAATGAGCATCAGCAAAGTCTGGTTTGATTGCAACAGCTCTTTCAAATGATTGAACTGCCATCTCTAATTGACCAGTTTCTCGATAGCATACTCCACTAATATTATGAGGTATTGATTCGTTAGGATATTGAATTATTAGGGCTTCAACTGTTTTGAGTGCTTCTGTTAGTTGGCCATTGGAGAATAATTCAATAATAGAATTAATTTTATTATTTAGGAGAAGGTCTAAGTTCATAGTAAAACTTTGCTAAGATTTGAGCTCTTCTAAATTTACCTTTGCTTGGTCGTTATTAGGGTCGATAGCTAAGACCCTTTCAAAACAAAATGAAGACTCTTCATATTGTCCAAGATCTTTATGAGTAAGCCCAAGATTTAAAATTGCCAAAATATAGTTTGGGTTAGTTTCTATAGCTTTTTCAAAATTTTTTGCTGCTTCGCTACTTTTGCCAAGTTTTCTATTAGCAACGCCAAGATTATTATGAGCCTCATAAAAATCATATTTATAGGCCACTGCCCACTCTAAATGTTCAATAGCATCCTCAAGTTGATTTAAATCTATAAGCGTAATCCCAAGTTTATTATGGGCTTCAAAGTAATTTGGTAAAATTTCTACGGCTCTTTTAAAGCTTTTAGCTGCATGATCAAGTTTACCTACCTCTCTCATAACAATTCCATGATTCAAGAATGCTTCGGCATAGTCAGGTTTTATTGATATTGCTGTCTCAAAAAACTGCGCAGCAGGGTCAAATTGTCCTAATTTATTATAGCAAGCACCTAGTAAATTAAAAAGTAATGGCACATTAGGATATTCTTCATTTAAGGCTCTAATCATATTAATTGCCTCATCTATCTTGCCACTAGAATATAGACTCATAACTAAATCGACTTGTTTCTTGGGAAGAGAAAGTGGAGTATTTTCTTTTTTCATTTTTTAGTTTTTTGCTTAGAATTAATGGATTTATGTTTAGTAAACATTTGTTCTTTTATTATTTTACATATTATCTCGATTCTTGACGCTTATTTATCTTATAGAGGCCAGTTTTAAGTTTCCTTAGGCTATATTAAACTTTTACTTCATAAATTACTAACGAGGTAAAGATTATTATTGATATCAATTAAAATGATTGCATGAAGATACTAAATATTATTATTCCAGAGAGGATGACAGGAAGTAGGCTTGATGCTTCATTAGCTGAAATGCTTCCTGATTATTCCCGCTCAAAAATAACTGCGTGGATTAAATCTGGAGATGCATTAATCAATCAAAAAACCTTTAAACCAAAAGATAAGTCGACTGGTGCTGAAGTTGTTTGTCTAACTTTAAATCAAAAGCAAAGAAATGATTGGACTGCTGAGAACATTCCCTTAAATGTTGTTTATGAAGATGAAGATATTATTGTAATAAATAAGCAGTTTGGAATTGTTACCCATCCTGGCGCGGGAAATTGGAGTGGAACATTGGCAAATGCTCTTCTTTACTATGATCCAGCTTTATCAACTCTTGATAGGGCTGGTATTGTTCATCGTTTAGATAAAAATACTTCAGGTTTAATGGTTATTGCTAGAAATGAAAAGTCCCAAAAACTTTTAGTTGAGCAGCTCCAAAATCACTCTGTTGATAGGGAATATTCTGCCATAGTATATGGACATATGATTGCTGGAGGAACTGTTGATGAACCAATAGGCCGAGACTCTAAAGATAGAGTTAAGCAGGCTGTTTCAATGAGTGGAAAAGACGCGATAACACACTACAGAGCAATTGACCGGTTTAAAAGTCACACCCATGTAAAAGCAATTTTAGAAACTGGCAGAACTCACCAAATACGTGTCCATCTTTCCCATGTTGGACATTCTTTGATTGGGGATCCAATGTATGGCGGCCGTGTACGTTTTCCAAAAAAAGCAAGTGAAGAATTGAAAGGGGCTCTACTTAATTTCAAAAGACAGGCCCTCCACTCAAAAAAGTTATCTCTAACTCATCCTATTTCAGGAGAGATAATGTCATGGAAGGCGGCATTACCAAAAGACATGAAAGATTTATTAGAAGTCTTAAAAAAATTCGATTCATGATATTTTTGGATTTTTCAAATTAATGACTTTATTTCCCAATAATGTTAGATTAATTTCAACAACTAGGATTTTAGAGGGTGGCAGTAGCACGGGCAACTTTGATAACTTTAACTTAGCACTTCATGTTGATGATAAACAAAGCGCAGTATTTGCGAATCGTGAATTATTATTGAGGCACTATGATTTACCCTCCGCTCCAGTGTGGATTAATCAAACGCACTCAAAAATGAGTGTTGATGCAGATTCAATATCATCAATAGTTGATGCTGACGCAAGTTATAGTAAAAAACCTGGGACAGTTTGTGGGGTTCTTACTGCTGACTGTTTACCAATTTTTGTTAGTAATAAGGAAGGCACCGCTATTGGAATTGCCCATGCTGGCTGGAGGGGCCTAGTTGATGGAGTAATTGAATCTTTAATTGAATCTTTTGATTCTAAGGGAGAGCGACTAATAGCTCACTTAGGGCCAGCAATTTCTCAATTATCTTTTGAAGTTGGCAGAGAGGTTAGGTCTCAATATCTTTTAAAAAATAAAAATTTTGAAAATTGTTTTACTTACTTAAATAATAAATATTATCTTGATTTATATGATGCAGCAAGGATAGTTCTTAAAAGCTTAGGAGTTAGTTCAATTAGTGGGGGAGATAGGTGCACCTATAAAGAGTCAGATAAATATTTTTCATATCGAAGAGATGGTAAGTGTTCAGGTAGGATGGCCCATCTAATTTGGATGGAGAGCGGCTAAGAGGCTATTTCTTTCTCTTTGCCTTTTTCACTAAACTTCATTTCTCCACTCTCTTTATCCAGTAAGTAATAGTGAAGTGATTTCTGTTTGCGCTGTTTTTGCTGAGTGACACAACCACGAACTTCAAAATCATTATTAAGCTGAATATCGTCGTATAAAGAGTTAAGGCATCTTAATAGCTGTTTGTTATTTTCGATAACATACTGTCGAAAGTAAAGCTCATCATTAAAATCAATAATGACGAAAGCTTTATTATGAATAGGCATTCCAGGGTCAACAATGATAATGCAATTTTCACTAAATCCAGGTGACATCATATCGCCAATATTTTGAAGCGCATATGGCTCTGAATTGGTTGAGCAAGTGCTTTGAAATAAAGCCTTTGGGTTATCTAATGTTGACATTTAGGGCAGTAATAAGTGGCTCGTTGATTTTGTACAATTTTTTTAATTTTACCACTGCATCTGTTGCATGGCATATCCTTACGGTCATAGACAGATAAGATTTGATAAAAATAACCAGCCTCACCGTCAACATTAGAAAAGTCATTTAAGGTAGTGCCGCCATTATTAATTGATTCTGATAAAACCTCTTTGATACACTTTACAAGAATCTTATAGCGCTTCTTCGACGTTTTCCCTGCTTCTCTTTTAGGGGATATTCCAGCTAGAAATAGACTTTCTGATGCATAAATATTTCCTACTCCTACAACGACACTACTATCCATAATGAAGGTTTTTATGTTTTTTGTCTTGCCAATTGAAGAATTGAAGAGAGAGTTTTCATCAAACTCATAACTTAATGGTTCTGGACCTAATTTTTCAAGGAGCGTAAGCTGCTCATCATTTTTTTGCCAAAGGATTGAGCCAAATCGACGAGGATCATGAAAACGCATGCTTGAATTATTATCTAATTTAAGCTCAAAATGATGATGTTTTTTTAGCGGCTCAATAACAGGGACAACGCTTATTGACCCAGTCATTCCAAGATGCATAACCAGCTGTCCATCAGTAAAGTCAATTAGTAAATATTTTGCACGCCTCGATATTTTCCAGATGGTTTGATTTTTTAAGGTAGCTATAAGATGTTTGGGGATTTCCCAACGAAGCTTTTTTTTGTAGATATGAACAGATATAATTTTTCTATCAACTATTAGAGGTTCAAGACCTCTTTTAGTAGTTTCAACCTCTGGGAGTTCAGGCATGAGTTTTATGCTTGGTAATTAACTGAAGCGATTTTTTTAATTGCACCAAAATCTTTTTTTCCACTTCCTAACTTTGGAATCTCTTCTACGAGCAATACTTTGGCAGGGTGATGCAGTCGATTACTTTTAGCTATAGGATCAAGCGTTAGAGGATAATCATGCCACTCTGCAAAAGAACTGGGGGGATTCGACATAATGACTAACCTCCAAGCATCGCCTTTTTCAAATTTTTCTGAATTGGGTTTTTAGATAGCCAGATTCCAAAGAAAGCTTTTTTGAATTCAATTCCAGGAACTGTATCGATGTATGTTGAATTTTTAAGCACATTTATTCCTGAGTCTGGCATATAAATAAATTCAAAAAAATCACTATCACTGACATCACTATTAAAGGTAGCGATTAGCTGATTAATTTCTGCAGTAAGAGGGCCGGTATTGTTTCCTGTTGATTTAACTAATCCTGAGTTCAATGCATCTTTCATAGCATCTGTAGTAACCATAGTGGACGTCACATCAAGACGAATAGCCATTGCCTCATTGCTGCTAAGTATTTCTTCGGCATTACTACTCTGAGAACCTAGATAAAGACTTGTATCATAAACTTTCATGAAAAACTTTACACGGGTACCCTGACCATTAAGCATTAGCTTTGTCCCCTGGTACTCCATAGAGTTAGGAGCTTCTGCAGCATTAATTGGCGATAATATAAATGTGCTAATTAAGATTAATAATGGCAGTAGTATTTTTGAATTAATTATCATGAGTTATTCCTAAATTTCATTTAAAGTTGAGTATATCGTATTATAGATATAAATTATAAAAAAACATTTACCTATTAATGAACTATTTATAATAGTGGCTTTATAACTAAATTAAAAAATACTATGAACCCATTAACCTCTGTTAAAGGCACCATCGTTTCAGGCTTTGTTTTAGCAATCCTTGTTGCATTTTATTTGTCACCTGAAGGCTCATCTTTGATTCAGCGTAACCTTAGCGTTTGGCTTCATGCCCTTGCAGGCGTTACATGGGTTGGGCTGCTCTATTACTTTAATTTTGTTCAAGTGCCGGCAATGGCAGATGCGCTTGCTGATGAAGGCGGACCAGGTCCGGCTGCAATTGGTAAGTATATTGCGCCTAAAGCTTTATTATGGTTCCGTATGTCTGCTGCTGTAACGTGGCTAACAGGTGCATGGGCTCTTTCATTGGGCTACGGTTTCACTAACGCATTCCTTTTAAAGCCTGGCGCTGAGATGATTGGACTAGGCTCGTGGCTAGGAACGATCATGCTTTTTAACGTGTGGGTTCTTATCTGGCCAAACCAGAAAAAAATTCTTGGTATGGTGGAGGCGAGTGCAGAAGAAATCGCCAAAGCAAAGTTCACTGCAGCAATGGCCTCACGAACCAACGTAGTCCTGTCGGTTCCAATGCTGCTTTGCATGATTGGTGCTGGACATGGTGGATACTTGTTTTAAAATTCTAAGATCAGCTTAAGTTTAAAACCGGGTTCGCTCGGTTTTTTTATTGTATGAGTAAAAAAACAACAAGACTGTAAAAAAATAACAAAAAATTAGCTAAATGAAATTAATGGGTAGTAATCTGATGATTAATGTCTTAATATTTATCAGTTAAGAATGGTTGTAAGGCCTAATTTAAAGACGTTAAAGCTAAAATAAGTATGAATTGTTGAAAAAAAACAACTAAATGTATTATTTTTACAAATAGTTGTTGACATTGGCATAGGAAGTGGTTATTATTGTTGCATTGTTATTCGGTATGAGTAGCAAAAGGCTGCTAAGGAATGACCTTAGCAATTAATATATTCTAAATGGAGAATAAAATGAAAAAACTAATCGCATTATTCGCAGTATCTGCAGTAGCTTCTACTTCAGCTATGGCTGCTGTTGCAATCAGTGGAACAGCTTCTGTATCATATGATGATAACGGATCTGGTGCTTCTGCAACTACTTATGACGCTGACTTAAGCATCGTAGGTACTTCAGGTGGTACTACTGTAACAGTTGGTATGGACGTTGATCAAAGTGACGCAGTTTCAGGTGGTAGCCCAGCTATTACAGGTGCTACTATGGCAACTACAATTGGTCCAGTAACAGTTACTGCTGACATGTTTAACGAAGCTTCTATCGGAACTTCTTCTGGTGGTAACTTACGTGAAGGTACAGCTGCAGAAGATACAGGCGTAACTATCAGTATTGATGCTCCAATTGGTGACGCGACTCTTGGAATTGATAACGATGGTGCTGTAACTGTTTCAGGTACATGGTCTGGCGTTACTCTTAGCCACACATCAAAATCAGCAGGTGACACTACGACTGCATCAGCAGCAATTGCTGGTATGGACATTAGTGTAACTAACAAAGCTGGTGATACTACATGGTCATTAGGCACAACAGTAAGTGGTGTTGCTTTGACATTAGCTAGCAGCCAGAAAGTTACTGCTACATTTGGTCTAGCTGGTAACACGATGGTTGTTACTTCTACACCTAAGAGAGCTTCAGCAGCGTCAGTAGCTGCAGCTACAGCAGCTGATCGTGGTACGCGCGCGGTAACTGCTCAAGCAGCATTCTCATCGGTTGCTATCTCTCGTGCATTGACTTCAGGTGCAACATTAGCTGCTACTTATAGCACGCTTGATGATTCACTTACACTTAAGGCTTCAGTTGCATTCTAAATTCGTTTAGATGGAACGGTTGACTTAGGAATAAGTTAATATTCGAAAAACCCAGAGCTTGCTCTGGGTTTTTTATGTCTAATTGAAAATAAGCTGAGTAAAAATAGATAAAATGTACCAATTAAAATAGTTATATAGCTTATGTTTGTTCATCTTAAAAATCGCGCGCTTCTAAAGGTTTCAGGCTCAGATGCTGAAATTTTTCTTCAGGGGCAGCTTAGTAATGATATTAATAAGCTTGATGCGTTTAGCGTTCAGCTGAATGCCTATTGTCAGCATCAGGGAAAAATTCTAGCACTACTCTGGGTAACAAAAAATGAAGATAGTTTTTTTCTGTCATTTCCATTAGATTTACTTGAGGCTATAAAGCCTAGGCTTCAGATGTTTATCATAATGTCCGATGTTGTGATTGAGGATATAACAAAAGAACATATTCAAGTTGGCTCTATAAATGAAACCCATCAAAAGTCATTAGTTATTAATGATAAATTATCACTAATAATTACTGACAAAAAAGATATTAGCAAATTTAATATGGAGTCAATAGAGCACTGGGAAATGGCCTGTATTGATTCCTTTTTGCCTGAAATTTTCTCTATTACAAGTGAAAAGCTGGTGCCTCAGATGCTCAATTTAGATATTGATGAATTTGGCGTTAACTTTTCTAAAGGTTGTTATCCTGGGCAGGAAGTTGTTGCGCGGCTTCATTACTTGGGCTCAGCAAAACGTCGTCTTTTTGCCTTTGAGCTAGACTCAGATATAAATGTTGGTGATTCTCTTTACTGCGCTTCTTCAAAATCTGCAAAAGCTCGAGGTGCTCGATATAAATCTAGCGGAATGGTAGTATTTAAGTTAAAATATAATTCGCATTTTTATTGCTTGGCTACCCTTGATGTTGAGATTAAAGATGAAAGAATAACCCTTAACAATGAACAAGGTCCACTACTAAAAAAAATAAATAATGAATAAAATCTTACTAATAATACTTGGTTTAATGCCAAACTTAACTTTTGCTTCATCGGATGCTGTAAATCTTGACTTAACGAGTCACTGGGCTGGTTATCTTGCCATAACTTTATTTGTTATTGCATATGCTTTTGTGATGCTTGAAGAGTTCACACATTTTCGTAAGTCAAAACCAGTTATTTTGGTTGCTGGATTAATATGGGGAATTATAGGTTGGGTTTATGCCTCAAAAGGAATTCCACATGCTGCAGAGGCAGCTCTAAGGCACAATTTTTTAGAATATGCTGAACTATTCCTTTTTCTATTAGTAGCAATGACTTATATTGAGGCTATGCGTGAACGCCTCGTTTTCGAGAAATTGAAGGTATATCTTATATCAAAAGGATTCAGTTATAGACAGCTATTCTGGCTAACAGGATTTATAGCGTTCTTTATGTCGCCTATTGCTGATAATCTTACTACAGCTCTTGTAATGGGCGCAGTGGTCTTGGCAGTCGGTGCTGGAAATGCAAAGTTTATTTCGGTTGCGTTTGTGAATATCGTTGTTGCTGCTAATGCTGGCGGCGCGTTTAGTCCGTTTGGAGATATTACTACACTCATGGTCTGGCAGAAAGGTCTGGTTGACTTCCAGCAGTTCTTTGTTTTATTCTTTCCATCACTGGTTAATTTCCTTATACCTGCTGGGATTATGCACTTTGCAATTAAAAATGAGAAGCCAGAGGTTGTAGATGAAGTGGTTGATATTAAGAATGGCGGCATTGTAATAACCTTTATGTTTTTGTTGACGATTGCAACAGCAGTAAGTTTTCATAATTTCCTGCACCTTCCGCCAGCAATGGGAATGATGACAGGACTTGGATACCTTATGGTAGTGGGCTATTTTGTTAAAGTTAGGCATAACTCGAATGACCCAATTTCAGAGAGGTTTGATGTATTTAGAAAGGTCTCTAGGGCAGAGTGGGATACGCTACTGTTCTTTTTTGGTGTTATTGTAAGTGTTGGTGGTTTAGGCTTTATGGGTTACCTAGCATTAGTTTCTGAGGCGATGTATGTTCAGTTGGGCGCTACCTATGCAAATGTTTTAGTAGGCATCCTTTCTGCCATCGTTGATAACATTCCAGTAATGTTTGCAGTATTGACCATGACGCCCGACATGTCTCTGGGCCAGTGGCTCTTGGTAACACTCACTGCAGGTGTTGGAGGAAGTATGCTTTCTATCGGATCGGCAGCAGGTGTTGCGTTGATGGGGCAATCACAAGGACACTATACGTTCGTCTCACACCTTAAATGGATATGGGCCATTGCTCTAGGCTATGTGGCAAGTATTTTCATGCACTTATGGATCAACGCAGCCCTCTTTGATGTCCCAATCTAGCCTCTTTATTGATATAGGAAATTCAGCAGTCAAGTGGCGCTCGGATGACTCTGAAGTCTTTACTGAGGGTGTAGATCTTTTTTCATCAAAATTATTGCCCAAAGCTGATTTGGTTTGGATGAGTGCTGTTGCACATCCAAATATCGTGCAAGCCATAAAGACTCAATTTTCTAACGTTAACTTAGTAGAGCCGTTAAAGCAGTATGGAAAATTAACTCTGTCCTATGACGATCCATCTAAGTTTGGCGTGGATCGGTTTCTTGCAATGCTAGGGACTCTTGAGCGCTTCCCAAATCCACCTTTACTAGTAATTGACGCTGGAAGCGCAGTTACCTTTGACGTTATTGACGCTAAAGGAATGCACCAAGGCGGACTAATAATGCCTGGTATTCGTGCCCTAAGAGAAAGCTTTGCTAAGTTTTCAACAAATGATTTATCGATAAACACTTCTGAGCTGAAAAATAGTACTGAGGGGGCGTGGCAAAGTGGAACTCATGCAATGCTTGTGTCAGCAGTTAATTCTCAAATACATAATTTTGAATTAAAATACCCAGACGGCGTTATAACTATCTGTGGTGGCATTGTAAAAGAGATAATTAAAGAGCTTCCTGTATCGATTAAATCCTTTGATAATTTGGTTTTAGATGGCCTGGAAAGCTATAGCCAATCTATGGGATAATTGAGATATTAACATTTAAGCCTTCTATTAAGCACTATGAAAGATCATCGAGTATTATCTGGAATGCGGCCCACAGGCCAATTACACCTTGGCCACTATCATGGGGTCCTAAAAAATTGGATTAAACTTCAAAATGAGTATGACTCTTATTATTTTGTTGCTGATTGGCACGCCTTTACAACACACTATTCTGACAGAATTAATTTAGAAGAAAATGTTTCAGATATGGTTGTTGACTGGCTGGCAACTGGTCTTAACCCTAATACTTCTACAATTTTTGTTCAATCTAAAGTCCCCGAGCATGCAGAACTTCATTTATTGCTCTCAATGACAACCCCTCTTAGCTGGTTAGAAAGAGTGCCATCTTATAAAGATCAGCAAGAAAAACTTAAGACTAAGGATCTGTCGACCTATGGTTTTTTGGGCTATCCTCTTTTACAAAGTGCCGACATATTAATTTATAAAGCTGGTCTGGTTCCGGTTGGTGAAGACCAGGTCGCGCACGTTGAATTTACCCGAGAAGTTGCAAGACGCTTTAATTTTATTTATGGTCGCGAAGCTGATTTTGAAGAGAAAGCCGAGGCCGCTGTGACTAAGATGGGTAAAAAACAATCAAAACTCTATAGAGTATTAAGAAAGTCTTATCAAGAGACGGGTGATGATGAGTCTTTGGTTAAGGCAAAAGCTTTACTTGGTGAGCAGCAAAATATTACTCTTGGCGATAGAGAAAGGCTATTAGGATATGCAGAAGGCTTAGGGAAGATAATTTTAACTGAGCCTGAGGCCCTTTTAACCAAAGCATCTAAAATGCCTGGCCTGGATGGACAGAAAATGTCAAAATCTTATAATAATATGATTTCCTTGAGAGAGGAGCCTGAATCCGTCAAGCAAAAAATTAATAGAATGCCGACAGATCCTGCTCGTGTTAAATTAACTGACCCGGGTGATCCAAAAAAATGCCCAGTATGGCAGTTACATCAAATATATTCATCGGAAGATACTCTCAAGTGGGTAAATGAAGGATGCACAAAAGCTAAAATAGGCTGTATTGAATGTAAGAAGCCTGTTGTAGAAGCAATTAATACTGAGTTGGAGCCCATCCAAGAGAATATAGCGAAATATCAATCGAATCCAAACCTTATACAAGAAATCATCTTTGAGGGCTCAGAGAGTGCAAGGGCAGTTGCGCGAAGCACAATGGAAGAGGTTCGAGATGCGATGGGTATAACCTACTAAAAAGAGATAACACTAAATGTCAGAAAGACTACAAAAACTTATTGCCAATGCTGGCTATGGATCAAGACGATGGGCGGAAAGGCTTATTGAGCAGGGTAGAATTTCTGTCAATAACAAAGAAGCGACGCTTGGCGATAAGGCAACAATCGCCGATAAGGTAACAATTGATGGAAGGTTGATAGACCTAAAGCGTTACTCAGAAGAAGAGACTAAGGTTTTGATGCTCAACAAGCAAGCAGGCGTTATTTGCTCAAACAAAGATGAAGAGGGCCGTAAAAGTGTATTTGACTTCCTGCCCGAAAATACGCGTTGGGTTATGGTGGGTCGACTAGACCTTAACACATCTGGGTTATTGCTATTTACTAACAATGGAGATCTAGCAAACAAGCTAATGCATCCGAGCTCTGAAATAGATAGAGAATATGCAGTGCGCGTCTTAGGAAGGGTTAGTGACGAGGATATAAAACAATTAATTAGCGGAATAGAGCTTGATGATGGGTTTGCTAAATTTCATAAAGTAACCCTTGGCGGCGGCGATGGTGCAAATCGATGGTATCACGTTGTTGTAAGGGAAGGCAGAAAAAGAGAAGTTAGGAGACTTTGGGAAGCTCTAGATTTTAAAGTTTCAAGACTTATTAGAACAAGATTTAGTGACATTCGGATGCCAGATAACTTACGTGCAAATCAATCTGAACTTCTTAAACCTAAACAAGTTCAAGCGTTACTTAATGCAGTTAAATTAAAAGGTTAATTTAATCTTCTTTTATACGCTTTAATTTACTTTTCAAAAGCATTATCAATCTTGTTAAACCATATGTGTCAAGTATAATGGCGTTTTTATATAGAAAAAATTAACGCCTTAATGTCTGACTATAAAAACACCTTAAATTTACCTGCAACTGATTTTCCAATGAAAGCTAATTTAGCAAATCGCGAAGGCGGTTTCCTAAAAACATGGCAGGATCAAGATTTATATCAACAAATTCGTCGTAAGTTTAAAGGTAAGCCATTATTTGTGCTTCATGATGGGCCTCCCTATGCGAATGGAGATATTCATATTGGTCATGCAGTAAATAAAGTGCTAAAAGATGTTATTGTCAAAAGTAAAACCTTATCAGGCTTTGACGCTCCGTACGTACCAGGTTGGGATTGTCATGGGCTTCCTATTGAGCATATGGTGGAAAAAAAGAAAGGGAAGGTTGGCCATAAAATTAATGCTGATGAGTTTCGAGCTGCTTGTAGGGTTTACGCAGATCAACAGATCGAAAAACAAAAGATTGATTTTAAGCGTTTAGGGATTCTTGGAGACTGGGACAACCCATATCTAACTAAGAACTTTAAGTATGAAGCTGATATTGTCCGCTCACTTGGGAAAATTGTTAAAAATGGACACATTGCTAAGGGTTTTAAACCAGTACATTGGTGCACAGAATGCTCTTCGGCCCTTGCAGAGGCTGAGGTTGAGTATAAAGACAAAGGTTCTGATACGGTAGATGTGGCTTTTAAGATTATTGGTAATTTTTTTGATCTAGATAAGCCTATTTCTGTTGTTATTTGGACAACAACACCCTGGACGTTACCTGCAAATGAAGCGGTTGCCCTTAATCCTGAGTTGAACTATGTTTTAGTTGATGTAGGGGAGCAATACTTTATTCTTGCTGAAGATTTACTTGAGTCTGCACTTGAAAGGTTTGACCTAAAGTCAAAGAATAAGATAGATAAAGTTTATAAAGGTTCTGACCTTGAAGGCATAATGCTTCAACACCCATTCTATGATAAGCAGGTGCCAATTATCTTAGGTGAGCATGTAACAACTGAAGCTGGAACTGGTGCAGTCCATACGGCCCCTGCGCACGGCCAAGATGATTACGTAGTTGGCCTTAAATATAACTTACCAGTAGAGTGTCCTGTTGATGGAAGGGGCGTTTTCATAGAGACAACTAATGGTGTTGCTGGAGAGTTTATCTTTAAAGCTAACAGCACTATTATTACCCTACTTCAAAATAAAGGCACTTTAGTCAAACACGAACCCATTACGCACTCTTACCCTCATTGCTGGAGACATAAGACTCCTGTAATATTCCGTGCGACACCTCAGTGGTTTGTCTCAATGACTCAAAAGAAATTAAGAGACAAAGTCAATGAAGAGATTCTAAATGTTAAATGGATCCCTGATTGGGGTCAGAAACGCATTGAATTAATGGTTGGAAATAGACCTGACTGGTGCATTTCACGCCAAAGGTATTGGGGAACTCCAATTACTTTATTTGTTAATAAAAATTCTGGAGAGTTGCATCCTGAGACAGAATCACTATTTGAAATTGTTGCTAAAAAAATTGAACTTGAGGGTATAGAGGCCTGGTTTAAACTTAAAGTTGAAGATATTTTGGGTGATGAAGCGCCTGATTACGAAAAAACTACCGATACATTGGATGTTTGGTTTGACTCTGGCGTAAGTCATTATGCAGTATTGAAGGCAAGTGATCATTTAAGTGATGTCGCTGATATGTATCTAGAGGGCTCTGATCAGCATCGAGGATGGTTTCAATCATCTCTGTTAACTTCATGTGCAATTAATGGCAGGGCGCCTTATAAGCAAGTTCTTACTCATGGCTTTACTGTCGATCAAAATGGTCATAAAATGAGTAAATCGGTTGGCAATGTAGTTCCCCCTCAAAAAGTTGTTAACTCTCTTGGCGCAGATATTTTAAGACTCTGGATTGGAAGTACTGATTATTCTGGTGAAATGACGGTGTCTGATGAGATTCTTAATAGAAGTGCTGATAGTTATCGCAGGATTCGAAATACAATGCGCTTTATGTTGGCAAACATGGAAGGCTTTGATCCAAGTAAAGATCTTGTAGAGATAGATCATATGCTCGTTTTAGATAAGTGGATTGTCTCTAAGACTGCTGAATTACAAAAAAATGTTATTAGTGAATATGATGAGTACAATTTTCACTTTGCAATGAAGTCAATATTAAATTTTTGTACAAATGATCTGGGTGGTTTTTATTTAGATATTATTAAAGATAGACAATATACTACTCAATCTGATTCTTTAGCGAGACGCTCTGCTCAGAGTGCACTATTTCATATTTCCCATGCCATGGTTCGTTGGTTGGCTCCTATCTTGACGTTTACCGCCGAAGAGATATGGCAATTTTTACCAGGTGCTTCAAAAGAAAGTATTTTTTTACAGACCTGGTATGAAGGGCTGGAAGCTAAATTCAATAATCATTCAATTGATGTTTCTAGAGACATCAATGCTCATCTAAGGAAGGAACTTGAAGAGATGAGGCGTGCTAAAACTATTGGTTCATCACTAGATGCTGAGGTTGATATTTACTGTGAAGATGAAAATTATCAGGCTCTGTTGGAACTAAAAGATGAATTAAGGTTTTTGTTTATTACTTCAGATGCAAAAGTTCATCAGCTGAAGGATAAGCCAGTAAATGTTATTAATATTGATAATTCACTGGCAATCTTAGTTAGAAAAAGTGAGTATGAAAAATGCGTTCGATGTTGGCATCATAGGCCTGAAATAGGTCAAAATAAATTGCATAAAGAGCTATGTAGTCGCTGCATAGAAAATGTTACAGGTGATGGAGAAACTAGGATATTTGCTTAATGACGAATGATCAAACAATTCTAAATGTAGAGCTTGGTGATAAGTCATATCCAATCTATATTGGATGTGACTTATTGTCTCAAAAATCTTTTTTTGAAGACCATATAAGTGGTCAGCAAGTTATGGTCGTCTCTAACACAACGGTTGCCCCATTGTATTTAGATAGAGTGACTAAGTTATTAGATAGCTTTACAGTGAAGGTCGTTATATTGCCTGATGGCGAGCAATATAAAACACTTGAAACTACAAATCTTATATTTGATGCACTTCTTCAAGAAAAGTTTGATCGGAGTGCGACTTTGATTGCTCTTGGTGGCGGTGTGGTTGGTGATATAACCGGTTTTGCTGCAGCGTCATACCAGCGTGGTATTAATTTTATCCAGGTTCCAACGACTCTTCTGTCTCAAGTAGATTCTAGTGTAGGCGGTAAAACGGGTGTTAATCATGAGTTAGGCAAAAATATGATTGGTGCATTCTATCAGCCGCAAGCAGTTATCATTGATGTTGACACCCTAAGTACATTGAATGATCGTGAATACTCAGCAGGAATGGCTGAGGTTATAAAATATGGATTACTGGGTAATATTGATTTTTTATCCCATCTTGAAGCCAATATTGATTCAATTATGAAGCGAGATAATAGTTTGATTATTGATTTAATTTATCGTTCGTGTAAAGATAAGTCGATCATCGTTTCTCAGGATGAATTTGAGCATGGGAAGAGGGCGCTATTAAATTTTGGGCATACTTTTGGGCATGCTATAGAGAATACTTTTGGGTATGGGGTCTACTTGCATGGGGAGGCTGTTTCTATTGGTATGTGTATGGCTTCAATGCTATCGCAGTTCGAAGGAGCATTGTCCCAAACTGACTTTGAGCGAATTCAGAGTATTCTTAGTAAGGCTAATTTACCAATTAGCATAAGCAAGGGAGTTAAGAGTGAAAGCTTAATTCAGGCAATGTCAGTCGATAAAAAGGCAGTTGATGGTAGTTTGCGTCTTGTGCTTTTAAATAGTGTAGGAAGCTCTTGTGTTACTGGATCGTATTCAAAAGAAAACTTTCAAAAAGTTATATCAAATTTTTGTTAATAAATATTAATTAAACATGTCATTAGATAAAAAACAAATTAAAGAGATTGCCTATTTAGCTAGACTAAGTATTGAAGATGTAGAGTTAGAGCAAAGTACGTCAGAATTAAATAATATACTTAGCTTGATGAATGATCTTAATGAAATAGATACTGGCGATGTTGAGCCTATGGCGCATCCACTGCATATGTCTCAGCGCTTAAGAGATGATGAAGTGACTGAAGAAAACTTAGCTGAAGAATTTCAAGCAATTGCCCCCAAAATAGGCAAGAGTCACTTTCTTGTCCCAACGGTAATTGAATGATGATGCATAATCTATCTGTTGCCGCTCTAATCAAGGGACTCAAAAATAAAGATTTTTCATCTGTAGAGTTGACCCAACATTATCTAAATCGAATTAATAAATCTAAGCTCAATGCATTTATCTCAGTGACTGAAAATCTTGCGCTTGCACAGGCAAATGAAGCAGACTTGAAAATAGCCAAAGGAGACAATACTCCTTTGACCGGAATTCCATATGCACATAAAGATATTTTTTGCACTAAGGGGGTAAAAACCTCTGCAGGTTCTAAGATGCTAGATTCATTTATTTCTCCATATGATGCAACACTGAGTCATAAATTTAATTCAGAAAATATGGTAATGCTTGGAAAGACAAATATGGATGAGTTTGCTATGGGATCATCAAATGAAAATTCCTATTATGGACCAGTAAAAAACCCTTGGAACTTAAAGAAAATCCCAGGAGGCTCTTCTGGAGGTTCTGCTGCTGCTGTTGCATCTCGTATTGCTCCATTTGCAACTGGAACTGATACTGGAGGTAGTATTCGTCAGCCTGCGAGTTTGTGCGGCATTACCGGACTCAAGCCAACGTATGGAAGAGTTTCTAGATATGGGATGATTGCTTATGCTTCGAGTCTTGATCAAGCTGGCCCAATGACTCAGACTGCTGAAGATGCAGCAATCGTTTTAAATGCTATGGCGGGCTTCGATAGTAAAGATTCTACCAGTGCTACTAAAGAAACTCCTGATTACACTAATCAATTAACAAACTCTTTGGATGGATTAAAGATTGGACTTCCTAAAGAATTTTTTTCCAGTGGCCTAGACGAGGGAGTGGAAAAAGTTGTTATGGATGCAATTAAAGAGTATGAGTCGATGGGCGCTAAGATTCAAGAGGTATCACTTCCTAATTCAATGCATGCAATTCCAACTTACTATATTGTGGCGCCTTGCGAATGCTCTTCTAATCTATCTAGATTTGATGGAGTAAGGTATGGGTATCGATGTGAAGATCCTAAAGATTTAGATGACTTATATTTAAGGTCTCGCTCAGAAGGGTTTGGTAAGGAAGTTAAAAGACGAATTATGATTGGTGCTTATGCACTCTCTGCTGGTTATTATGATGCATATTATCTAAAAGCTCAAAAAGTTAGACAACTAATTAGTGAGGACTTTAAAAAAGCTTTTCAAAGTGTTGATGTCATAATGGGGCCAGTTTCCCCAACACCTGCTTTTGACTTAGGCTCTGTTAAGGATCCTGTCTCGATGTATTTAGCGGACATTTATACTATCTCAGTAAACTTAGCAGGGCTCCCTGGAATGAGCATTCCTGCAGGCTTCTCAAAAGAACTGCCAGTAGGTCTTCAGTTGATAGGCAATCACTGGTCTGAAGAGCTTTTGCTTAATACTGCTCATCAGTTTCAATTAAAAACTGATTGGCATACTTCCTCACCAATTGAGTTATAGGGGAGAGTATATTATGACCTGGGAAACTGTAATTGGACTGGAAATACATACGCAATTAAAAACAAAATCAAAAATATTTTCTGGTGCATCTACTGAGTTTGGTGCAAAAGCAAATACTCAGGCATGCGCTGTTGATCTAGGCTTCCCTGGTGTTTTGCCTGTTTTAAATAAAGAGGCAGTTCGAATGGCGCTTAGATTTGGCTTGGCAGTTAATGCGACTATTAATAAGCACTCTATTTTTGCGCGAAAAAATTATTTTTATCCAGACCTCCCAAAAGGCTACCAAATTTCACAGTTTGAAATTCCAATTGTTGGAAATGGGACAATTGATATCCCACTAGATAATGGTGAAAAGAAGATGGTAGGAATTACCCGGGCACATTTAGAAGAAGATGCTGGTAAATCAATCCATGATTTATATGATGATTACACAGCAATTGACCTGAATCGAGCAGGAACACCATTATTAGAAATAGTATCTGATCCTGATATGAGTAATGCTAAAGAAGCAGTTGCATATGCTAAAAAAATTCATGCGTTGGTCCAGTATATTGATATTTGTGATGGAAATATGCAGGAAGGATCGTTTAGGTGTGACGCTAATGTTTCTGTTAGAAGAGTGGGCGAGGATTTAGGTATTAGAGCTGAAATAAAAAACATTAACTCATTTAAGTTTTTAGAAAAAGCTATTAATCTCGAGGTTGAAAGGCAAATAGATATTTTAGAAGATGGAGGCTCTGTAGCTCAAGAAACTAGACTTTATGATTCAATTAAAAATGAAACACGGTCTATGCGTTCAAAAGAAGAAGCCAATGATTACAGATATTTTCCTGATCCTGACTTGCTGCCTGTTGTGATTGATGATGAGCTTCTTAAAGCAATTAAAGATAGACTGCCTGAACTTCCTTCTGAGAAGAAGGCTAGGTTTATAGATAAGCTTGGGTTGAGCGAATATGATGCTGAAAATCTAACCTCGCAAAAAGCAATGGCTGATTACTATGAAATTATTATTGATAAGGGCGCTGATGTTAAGCTTTCAGCAAACTGGGTTATGGGCGAGCTTTCAGCCTCCCTAAATAAAAATCAAATTGATATTCAGGATTCACCAATATCAGCCTCTGAGCTTTATAATCTAATTTCAAGAATTACTGATAATACTATTTCAGGAAAAATAGCTAAAGATGTCTTTAGACTAATGTGGGATGAAAAAAGAAGTGTAGATGAGATAATTAAAGACCAGGACTTAGAGCAAATGACAGATGTTGGCGCTTTAGAGTTAGTCATTGATCAAATCATTGCAAAAAATCTTAATCAAGTCGAGCAATTTAAAAATGGAAATACTAAGCTTTTAGGTTTTTTTGTTGGCCAAGTCATGAAAGCTACTCAGGGGAAAGCAAATCCAAAACAAGTTAATCAAATTTTAAATGATAGGCTCTCTTAAATACTTAAGTTTAGGCGATGATTACTTTGCTCAAGTTGAGACTAAAAAGCTTGAAAATAGTAAATTAGTTCATGTAAATCAAAGCCTTAAAAAAGATCTTAACTTAGACATGAGTGATGAAAATCTTTTAAGTATTTGCTCAGGTGAAAAAAAATTGGGTGATGTAAATCCTATTTCTACAGTTTATGCAGGCCATCAGTTTGGCTACTTTGTGCCACAGCTTGGGGATGGCCGCTCATGCCTTATTGGTGAAATTAGCAACTATGAGGTTTCTTTAAAAGGAGCTGGAACTTCCCCCTTTTCTCGAGGTGCTGATGGACGTGCTGTTCTTAGGTCAAGTATTCGAGAGTATTTATGTTCTATAGCCATGGAGGCTTTAGATATACCAACC
Organism: Candidatus Pseudothioglobus sp. uisw_070; assembly: GCF_059512545.2. Lineage (NCBI taxonomy): Bacteria > Pseudomonadati > Pseudomonadota > Gammaproteobacteria > Pseudothioglobaceae (SeqCode) > Pseudothioglobus (SeqCode) > Candidatus Pseudothioglobus sp. uisw_070. The sequence continues at coordinate 560,464 of NZ_CM183456.2, forward strand.
ACGAAGGCTCTAGCTCTTGTTGCAAGTGATACCGGTGTTTACCGTGAGCACCTAGAAAATGCATCAATTGTAACTCGTGTTGCAGAAAGCCATATTCGTTTTGGCCACTTTGAATTTTTTGCAGCTAGAGGTCAAACAGAAAACGTAAAAGAATTAGCTGATTTTGTTATTGAGCATCATTTACCTGAAGTTGATAAAGATAATTATTTAGAATTATTTAAGGAGGTAGTTAGGTCAACTGCATTAATGATTGCTCGATGGCAGGCCCAAGGATTTGCACATGGCGTAATGAATACAGATAATATGTCGATCCTAGGACTGACTATTGATTATGGACCATTCAGCTTCATGGAGACTTATAATCCTGAGCTTATCTGTAATCATTCTGATACGCAGGGTAGGTATTCTTTTGAAAAGCAGCCATCAGTTGCATTATGGAACTTACATCGCTTGGCTGATGCTTTTAAGTCGCTTGTTGATGAAAATCAGTTGAAAGAAGCTATTACAGAATATGAGCCGTCATTAGTTAAAGAGTACTCTTCATTAATGAGAAAAAAGTTTGGATTATTAGAGGTTAATAATGAAGATAACTCATTAATTAATGAGTTTTTAGAGTTGCTTTATACTAATAAAAAAGATTATCACCGATCTATGAGACAACTTTCAAGTAAGAGTGAGCATACATTGGGGAATAATTTTGATTCTTGGTTTGTTCGTTATAAGGCTAGGCTTGAGAAAGAGACTTCAAAGATGAATCAAAGGGTAACTATGATGCATAAGGTTAATCCTAAATATGTTTTAAGAAATTATTTAGCTGAAGTTGCAATTCGAAAAGCAGAAGATTTAAATGAATACGATGAAATTGAAACTCTTTTTCAATTACTCAAAAAACCATTTGATAACCATGAAGGATATGAGTCTTATGATAGTGAGCCTCCTGAATGGGCTCAAAACTTAGAGCTTAGTTGCTCATCCTAGTAATACCAAAGCGAATTGAAACCATCTTAAGAGTAGTCCCACGACTGGAAGAACTAAGTAATTAAAGCCACCAATAAACATAAGCCCAAGTAATATAAATAATCCATATTGCTCAAGCTGATTATATTGATAGGCAAGACGATTTGGAAGAAGGGCACTGATTACTCTAGATCCATCAAGTGGAGGTATTGGTAGAAGATTAAAAACAGCTAAAACACAATTTACCATTATTCCGATGCGGCCCATTTCTATTAAAACAGGAATGTTCATATTAATTGCGAGAATCATAATAAACAGCCAACACACAGCCATAAATAAATTTGCTCCTGGGCCCGCTAAAGCAACCCAGATCATTCCAGATTTTCCAGAGCGCAAGGCATTAAAATTAATGGGAACTGGCTTAGCCCAGCCAAAGATAAATCCAGATGAAGATATTAATAAAAGCAACGGAATGGCGATTGTGCCTACTGGATCGATATGTTTTACTGGATTAAGGGTAACTCTCCCCATCATTCTTGCAGTATGATCACCTAATTTACTTGCTACCCAGCCATGAGCTGCCTCATGAAGGGTTATTGCAAAAAGAAGAGGAATAATATAAATTAATAAAGTTTGAAAATCAGGCATTAGGTAAAATTGCATTATTTATTGATATGAAAACCATTTTATATGAAAAGCAGTGATTTTTTAATCTCAACAGTCAAAGAAGCGCCTAATGATGCTCAAATCATATCTCATCAATTAATGATAAGAGCTGGTTTGATTTCTAAGTTAGCGTCGGGACTGTATTCGTATCTCCCAATGGGTTTAAGAATAATCCAAAAGGTAGAAAAAATAATACGTGAGGAGATGAATAAATCTAAAGCATTGGAAGTATTAATGCCAGTTGCACAGCCTGCAGAAATATGGAAAGAATCAAAAAGATGGGAAGAGTATGGCCCTGAGTTGCTTCGATTTAAAGATAGGCATGATAGAGATTTCTGCTTGGGTCCAACTCATGAAGAGGTTATTACTAAAATTGCTAAACAGTACCTTAGAAGCTATAAGCAACTTCCAATAAATTTGTATCAAATACAGACTAAGTTTAGAGATGAAATTCGTCCTCGTTTTGGGGTAATGCGCTCTAGAGAGTTTATTATGAAGGACGCTTATTCGTTTCATATTGATGAGCAATCACTAAATGAGACTTATCAATTAATGCACCAGACTTACTGTAATATTTTTGATAGAATTGGTTTTGACTATAGGCCTGTTTTAGCAGATTCAGGAACTATTGGAGGAGACAGCTCTCATGAATTTCATGTACTTGCAGAATCTGGAGAAGATGCGATTTGTTTTTCTGATGGCTCTGATTATGCTGCTAATATTGAGCGAGTAGAGACTCTGCCTCAAGGAGAGCCAAAATCAGCTGAAAAAGCTTTAGAACTTGTTGAGACACCAGGTGTTAAAACTATTGCTGATGTTTGTAATTTGCTAAAAGTTGAGCCAATTAATTCTATTAAAACATTAATTGTTCAAGGAAATGATAATAATCTAGTTGCACTGGTTTTACGAGGTGATCATGAGTTAAATGAAGTTAAGGCTTCAAAGATTGATGGCATTAAACAACCTCTTCAAATGGCAGAAGAAGTAGTGGTTAAGAAGCAATTAGGTTGCTCTTTCGGTTCAATTGGTGTTGTTAATCTTGAAATTCCAGTTATTGTTGACTTTGCGGCTGCAGCTTTGTCAGATTTTATTTGCGGCGCTAATGAGGATGATAAGCACTTTATCGGGGTCAACTGGGGGAGAGACACTAAAAAAATTATTGCAAGTGATTTACGTATTGTTGTCTCAGGTGATCCTTCTCCTGATGGAAAGGGTAATCTTGAAATTAAAAGAGGCATTGAAGTAGGGCATATTTTTCAATTAGGTACCAAGTATTCAGATTCAATGAATGCCAACGTTATTGGAGAAGATGGTCGATCAGTTAATATGAATATGGGCTGTTATGGTATTGGTGTTACAAGAATTATTGCAGCAAGTATTGAACAGAACCATGATGATAGGGGGATTATTTTTCCAGAGGCTATTGCTCCATTCCAGCTTGTTATTGTTCCAATTAATTATAGTAAGTCATCACGAGTTAAGGCTTTGGCAGATCAGCTTTATATGGACTGTATAGAGCAAAATATTGAAGTATTGCTTGATGATCGAAAAGAGCGTCCTGGAATAATGTTTGCAGATTCTGAGCTTATTGGTATACCACATCGACTGGTCATTAGTGACACCCATGCTGATAATGGGAAAATTGAATATAAATCAAGAAAAATGCCCGATAAAGTTGAAGTGGATTTTAATGAAGTAGTAAGCTATATTCTTGATAAGCTTGATTGATGGCATTTTTTCAATATCTTCTTCCTCAGCATTTTTTATCAAGGCTGATGTTCCGATTTGCCAGAATAGAAAATTCTTGGGTTAAAAATAATTTTACTCGCTGGTTTATTAAACAATATCAAGTCAATCTCTCAGAAGCTGAAATCGAAAATATCGAGGATTTTATTTCCTTTAATGATTTTTTTACTCGTGCAATTAAGCCAGGTTTGAGACCAATATCAGAATCGGATATTATCTCCCCTGTTGATGGTGTTGTTTCTCAGTCTGGTAAAGTTTATAATTCCCAAATTGTCCAAGCCAAAGGTCATAAATATAGCATTTCAGCATTAATTGATGATATGCCGTCTAAAGAAATACAAAATGGAAGTTTTGCAACAATATATTTATCGCCTAAAGATTATCATCGCATTCATATGCCATGCGATGGTGCTTTGATTTCGATGAAATATATACCTGGTGACCTTTTTTCAGTTAACCAGAATACCATAGATAATATTGATGGGGTTTTTGCTCGAAATGAACGTTTAGTTTGTTTATTCGAAACTGATTTTGGCGTTATGGTTTTTGTATTAGTTGGCGCAATTTTTGTAGGATCGATGCAAACTTCATGGGAGGGTTTAATCACCCCGCCTTATTCTAAAGCAGTTAAAAACTATGATTATAAAGATCATCAGATTAAGCTATTAAAAGGCGATGAATTGGGCCGTTTTAACATGGGCTCTACAGTTATAATGTTGATGCCAGAGGGCTCCTCTGAGCTTAATCTTGAGGTTGGACAGGCCCTTAAAATGGGCCAATCAGTTATAGGTTAACTATACAGTTTCTAACTTATCCATAGACTCAATTTGCGCCTCAAACTCCATTAAACGCTTATAGACACTTGCGAGCTCAATAATAGTAGGCCATGCTTTAAAAAGGTATTGGAGGGAGCCTTCTACTCTTCCAAACGCCCTAATTATTTGCTGCATTACTCCTAATGTCATAACTCCAGCTACTATAGCAGGGGCTAAAATAACATAGGCAACTAATACATTTGCTTGAAGATAGGCAAGCCTAACAATATTAAAGTATAAGTAGTACAAGTAGTTTTTATAATTAATCTTTCGAACGCCTTCAAAAAGCTCATCAATATCTTTTGGCCTAACGGTGCCATCATCCTCCGCAATAACAAGTATTTTTCGATAGGAAGCTTCTCTTTTTTGAAGGTCATATTCTATACCTACAAGACCTAAGATCCATGAAGCTCCAATCATTAGAACCGTTCCCCCTACAGCCCAAATAAGGGCGCCAGTTACTAGGCCATATTCCCAGTCACCAAACCACATAATTGGAATACCGACTGCTAATCCCATTAATAACGGAAAGTACTCTACTAAAACCATGATAGATTCAATTAAAGCTGTTCCAAGACTTTCCATGATTCTAGAAAATCTAACAGTGTCTTCTTGAACTCGCTGAGAGGCACCTTCAATAGTTCGCGCTTTGTCATAAACACTATGATAGAACTCAACCATTGATGCTCTCCATCTAAATAAGAAGTGAGCAGTAAGGAATGAGGTTGCAAGGCCTAAAGCAATAGCTATTGCAGCAAGTTTTGCAAAGCTCCATAATCCACCAGTATATTCATCCATCGTAATTGCATTTGGAGCCCCAAGTGCTTTTTGAATCATGTCATAAAATTCACCAAACCATTCATTTATCATCACATCAATTTGAACTGTTATCCATAATGAGCTGAGAATAATTGCAGAGCCAAGATAGGCCCAAAGAAACCATTTTTTTTCAGTAAAAAATTTAAACATTATTTTTCCTTTTTGATTTGGAGATAGTTATTTGTTGGTAATGATAATACCTAATTAACTTTGGTGATTTTAACAAGTTTTACACCTTGCTTATTTACCTGAACGATTTCAATAATTAGTGAGTCCACTTTAAAAGAAACATTGTGTTGAGGGAAGCTTTGAAGTTGCTCGAGGATAAGACCATTAAGTGTTTTTGCATTGTCAAAAGGAAGGCTGACTTTAAGCTTTACATTCAACTCGCGAATACTAATCCTAGGGTCTACAAGGTAACTTCCATCAGATTGGATATTGATTTCATCAATACTTTCACTTTGAGAAGAGGTGAACTGGCCAACTATTTCCTCCAAAATATCATCTAAAACAACCATGCCTTGAACCTCTCCATATTCATCAACAACAATACCAAGTCTTCGTTTTTGAGTTTTAAAGTGTTCAAGTTGTTGAGATAAAGGAGTACCTTCAGGAATAAAATAAGGCTCTCTTATTATCTCTTTAATTTTGGCCATATTGATTTCATCTCTGGCGTATATATTCACAACATCCCTCATATGAATAGTTCCTATAATATTATTTTCAGAGCCATCAAAAATTAACAGGCGTGTGTGTTGAATTCTTTTTAATTGCTCAAATAACTCTTCTTCATTATTAATATCTGCACTTACGAGTTCATGATGAGGAATCATAATGTCATCAACTTTAACTTTTTCAAGATCAATAATATTAAGTAACATATTTTGGTAACTCTTGGATAATACTGATTTTGAATCAACAACAGCCATTCTAAGTTCTTCAGAATTGAGAATATCTTTACTAATGTTCTTCAATCCAAGAAAATTTAGAATAGATTTTGATATCAAAGATATTAGATATATTAGTGGCTTAAAAATTTTAATTAGAAGATCAAGAAGCCAGGAGGCAGGCAAAGCAATTTTTTCAGGGTTTTTTGCTGCAAATGTTTTTGGGGTGTTTTCAGCAAAAATTAAAATAACTAATGTTAAAGCTAAAGAGGCAATAATTACTGATCCCTCGCCCCAAATCTTCAGAGCAAGAAGGGTTGCTATACTTGCCGCAAGTATATTAACAAAGTTATTTCCTAGAAGAATTCCACCAATTAAATAATCAATATTTTTTAGAAGCCTTTCTACTCTTTGTGCCTGAAGGTTATTTTTTGAGCTCAAGGTTTTTAGGCGATAGCGATTCAACGCCATCATCGAAGTTTCAGATGCGGAAAAGAAAGCCGAAGCTAGAATTAGTACAAACAGTAAAACACTAAGCCAAAAAGTGGAAAGTGATTCCAATTAGTCACCCAAAATAATCAATCAAAGTTTATTTTAACCTTAAATTAGTCAAAAGTCTCTGAACAACTTGTTTGAGAGATTTATGACTGGTTTTTAAACGCAGCTAGACCAGGATATTTAGCTTCATCACCAAGCTCTTCTTCAATTCGAAGGAGCCGGTTATATTTAGCTAATCTGTCAGATCTAGACAAAGATCCTGTTTTAATTTGACCACAATTTGTTGCAACTGCAAGGTCTGCAATGGTGGTGTCTTCTGTTTCGCCGCTTCTATGAGACATAACACATGTATAGCCAGCATCTAGAGCCATTTTCATTGCATCAAAGGTTTCAGTCAGAGTACCAATCTGGTTAACTTTTATTAGAATAGAGTTTGCTATATTATTTTTAATACCTTTCGCAAGGATCTTACTATTTGTTACAAATAAATCATCACCAACAAGTTGAACAGAATTGGATAATTTTTGAGTAAGCATCTCCCAGCCCTCCCAATCATTCTCGTCCATACCATCTTCGATCGAAATAATTGGGTACTTCTCAACCCATGATGCAAGGTAATCTGTAAATTCAGAGTTAGTAAGTTTTAAGCCTTCTGAGGCCAAATTATAAGTTCCATTCTTATAGAATTCTGAGCTTGCTGCGTCTATCCCAATAAATATATCTTTTCCAGGGGTATAGCCGGCATTATTAATCGCTTCAATAATAACTTCTAGCGCTTCTTCATTTGATTTTAGATCTGGAGCAAATCCACCTTCATCACCAACTGCAGTATTTAATGCTTTTTGTTCAAGTACTGCTTTTAAATGATGAAATACTTCAGTACCATAGCGTAATGCTTCTTTAAAACTAGGAGCACCTGCAGGAATTATCATAAACTCTTGAATATCAACACTATTATTAGCGTGCTCACCACCATTAATAATATTCATCATAGGGACAGGCATTTGAAAAGTTTCTGAAAAGTCAAATGAACGAAATAATGATTGGTTTTTATTTTGCGCATTTGCATGAGCGCAGGCTAAAGAAACAGCTAATATTGAGTTTGCACCTAATCTAGATTTTGTATCAGTGCCATCCATATCAATCATTTTATGATCAATGGCTTTTTGATTAGATACATCCATACTTTTAAGGGAGTCACTAATCTCAGTATTAATAAAATTAACAGCTTTTAAAACACCTTTGCCCAGATAGCGGCTTTTATCACCATCTCTAAGCTCTAAAGCCTCTCTTTGTCCCGTAGATGCTCCTGATGGAACAATAGCCCTTCCAAGAATACCATTAGTTAAAATAACATCAGCTTCAACGGTAGGGTTACCCCTTGAATCCAGTACTTCACGTGCAATAATTTTTTTAATCATCTTTAAAAAAGGTTTTTAAGTTAGAGAAAAGAGTAATTTTATACTTGAGTAATTAATACTATGTTACAAATTGTTTCAAGTTTACTCAAAGAATGACTTCATCTTTCCAAAAAATGAATTTGACTCTGGGTGATGCTTTGCTTCGCATGAGTCTGAAAACTCTTTTAATATTTTTTTCTGTTTGGAGTTTAAGTTTACAGGCGTTTCGATTTTAACCTGGCATAGCAAATCACCAGATCCATTATGCCTCATAGCAGGCATACCTTTACCTCGCAGTCTAAATAATTTCGAAGATTGCGTTCCTGCAGGGACTTTAATTTTGAGCTTCCCTTGTAATGTTGGAACTTCTATTGAGCCACCAAGCGCGGATGTTGCAAAATCAATAGGGACTTCACAATATAAGTCATTACCATCACGCTCAAAAATTGAATGCTCTTTGATATGAATTTGGACATAAAGATCACCATGCGGTCCACCGCGTAATCCAGCTTCACCTTCACCACTCAATCGAATTCTATTTCCAGTATCTACGCCTGCAGGAATCTTAACTGAAAGAGTTTTTTGACTTCTTACAACACCCTGTCCACGACATGTACCGCACGGAGATTCAATTTTTTCACCTGAACCATTGCATTGATTACAAGGCCTTTGGACAGCAAAAAAACCTTGCTGCATAGTTGTTTGCCCTGTTCCGCGACAATTTATACAAGTTTTTACAGAGGTACCAGGTTTGGCGCCACTTCCAGAGCAAGGCTCACAGGTATCATTTTTGGGAACTCGAATTTTTACAGTATCACTTTCTGCGGCTTGCTTTAAATCTATTTCTAGGTCATAGCGAAGGTCAGAGCCTCTGTTATCGGGCTTTGAGTTGCCTCCACCAAAAATATCACCAAAAATATCACCAAAACCACCACCAGATCCACCAAATGGATTTCCACCACCAAAGCCATTACCGCCTTGCTCAACTCCTGCATGACCGAATTGGTCGTAGGCTGATCTTTTTTGAGGATCTGAGATTACATCATATGCTTTACGGACTTCTTTAAATTTTTTCTCGGAACCAGCTTTATCATCAGCATTTCTATCAGGATGATATTTCATTGCAAGACGCTTATAGGCTTTTTTAATTTTGGCCTCGTCTGCACCTTTATCAACGCCTAAAATTTCGTAATAATCTCTTTCTGCCATGGGTCCCTTATATTATTAAACCTCCCATGCACCAGACAAGGGAGGTTTTATTTATGTGTTAATTTCTTATGTTGCTTATTTTTCTTCATTAACCTCTTCAAAGTCAGCATCTACAACATCATCATTTCCTTCTGATTTGTCATCTTCACCACCTTCTGCTGTTGCTTTTTCTTGAGCTTTTTGGGCTAGAACTTGCGCTTTTTCACTTAGATTTTGAACCTGAGTATCGATTGCTTCTTTATCATCGCCTTTGATACTTTCTTCAAGCTCACTAAGCGCAGTTTCGATTGCACTTTTTTCATCGTCAGAAATTTCATCTTTTAGCTCTTCTAAAGATTGTTTTGTAGAATGCACCAAAGAATCAGCCATATTCCTTGATGTTACTAGTTCATGGAATTTTTGATCTTCTTCAGCGTGCGCTTCAGCATCCTTAATCATTTTCTCAACCTCATCATCAGAAAGACCACTTGAAGATTTGATTGTTATAGATTGTTCTTTACCAGTATTTTTATCTTTGGCAGATACATTCAAGATACCATCAGAGTCAAGATCAAGTGAAACTTCAATCTGTGGCTGGCCTTTAGGTGCATTTGGGATACCTTCAAGATTAAACTGACCGAGTGATTTGTTTGCACTAGCAACCTCTCTTTCGCCCTGAAGAACATGAACTGTTACTGCTGATTGATTATCTGCAGCAGTTGAAAAGACTTGAGATTGGTTGGTTGGAATTGTTGTATTCTTCTCAATCAATTTAGTCATTACCCCGCCCATAGTTTCAATACCTAGCGATAGAGGGGTTACATCAAGAAGTAGCACATCTTTAACATCTCCACCTAAAACACCCGCTTGAATGGCTGCACCCATTGCAACAGCTTCATCAGGATTTAAATCTTTCTTAGGCTCTTTTCCAAAAAAATCTTTTACCATTGCTTGAACTTTAGGCATTCTAGTTTGCCCACCGACAAGGATAACTTCATCTACGTCACCACTTGATAGTCCAGCATCTTTAAGTGCTATTTTGCAGGGATCAATTGATCGCTTTAATAAATCAGCAACTAGAGATTCTAGCTTTGACCTTGTCATTTTGATATTAAGATGTTTTGGACCAGAGGCGTCCGCAGTTATGTATGGCAAGCTTACTTCAGTTTGCTCTGATGAAGATAGTTCAATTTTTGCTTTCTCTGCAGCTTCTTTAAGTCTTTGAAGGGCCATCGCGTCTTTAGAAAGATCTAAACCCTGCTCTTTTTTAAATTCTTCTACTAAATAGTTAATGATTCTATGATCAAAATCTTCACCACCTAAAAATGTATCACCATTAGTTGAAAGAACTTCAAAGTGTTTTTCACCATCAATATCTTCCATCTCAATGATAGAGACATCAAATGTTCCACCACCTAAATCATAAACTGCAACTTTTTTGTCACCTGTAGATTTATCAACACCATATGCCAATGCAGCAGCAGTAGGCTCATTTATAATTCTTTTAACAGTTAGTCCTGCGATTTTTCCAGCATCTTTTGTTGCCTGACGCTGAGAGTCATTAAAGTAGGCTGGGACAGTAATTACTGCTTCGGTAACTTCTGATCCTAAATAATCTTCAGCCGTTTGTTTCATTTTTTGAATTACACGAGCAGATATTTCTGGAGCTGCCATTTTTTTACCTTTGACTTCAACCCAGGCATCACCATTTTTAGCTTTGATGATTTTATAAGGAACAAGATCAATATCTTTTTGAACCGCTTCTTCATCAAAGCGACGCCCAATTAACCTTTTGATAGCATATAGCGTATTTTCTGGATTTGTAACAGCTTGTCTTTTAGCAGGCTGGCCTACTAAGATCTCATCTGAGTCTTTAGGGTAAGCAATAATAGAAGGTGTTGTTCGGTTTCCTTCTGAGTTTTCAATTATCTTAGCAACTCCACCATCCATCACAGAGACACATGAGTTTGTTGTTCCTAAATCAATTCCAATTATTTTTGACATTCCATATACTCCTTGTATTTTTATATAAACCCTATTTAGGGGTTTAAAATATTATTTCAAGGTATTAATGAAATTATTTTTGAAGTGTGTCAAGGAGTATTGTTTTGACTTGGGCTGGAACAAATGGGCTAATATCACCACCAAGAGATAGAATTTCGCGAACCAAGGACGATGAAATATTAGCAAATTCTTCAGAGGGGGTCATAAACAAAGTTTCAATTTCAGAGTTAAGGCGCTTATTCATTCCGCTAAGTTGAAACTCATATTCAAAATCTGATACAGCTCTGAGGCCTCTAATAATTATTTGAGCATCATGATCTCTTGCAAAGTCAACTAGAAGAGAATTAAAACTTAATACTCTTGTGTTACTTAGAGATTCTATTGAGCTTTCAACTGCCCCAACCCTCTGATTAATAGATAAAAAACCAGATTTATTAGCATTTTGAGTAATTGCAATAATTACTTCATCAAAAATTTTTGATGCACGCTTTATTAGATCGACGTGACCGTTAGTAATCGGATCAAAAGAGCCGGGATATATTGCAATTTTTTTCATATTGCCTCTAAGCTTATCAGACAATAGTGAACATTGCCTGTTTTTTTCTGTTTTCTGATTCTACAATCATACTCAAGGTGATTTTCTAGGAGTGTAGGTGTTATTTCGTACTCAGACTCAATATAAACCTGGCTTTTATTATGTAGGTAATTTTTTTGAGATAACAGCTCAAGAGTGATTGGTATTAAATTTTGGTTAAATGGAGGGTCTAAAAAAACTAAATCGAAAGGATTATTGTTTTGCTTATTAAGAAGGATAATTGAATCACTATTATTCAGTTGATATTGAAAGTTATCAAGGAGCTTAAAATTAGATTCAAGACTTTTAAAAACTATTCTATTTTTTTCAATTAAACAGACTTTTTTGGCTCCTCTAGATATTGCCTCAAGGCTAAGAGCGCCACTTCCAGCAAAAGGATCAATAATGGTCTTATCAGCAATATTAAATTGGAGCCAATTAAAAAGGGTTTCCCTTATTTTTGCAGGAGTTGGACGAAGCCCTTCAGCATCAGGAAAGTTAAATTTCCTTCCTTTAAGATTTCCTGCAATTATTTTAAAAGTATTATCTTTGATAGAGCTAAAGTAATTAAATGATAAGTTAAGTTTCTAAATATGATTTTAGTTTAAATATTTTTGATCTCCATCCCCTGTTAATAGAAACCTCTTTATCACCTCTAATGAATTTAACAAGATTTTTTGATGAGCAAATAAGTTCAGGAGCAATATCATATTCAATCGATATTTTTTTAATATAATCCTGTGCATGATTTTTTTTCAGCTTTTCATCTGCAGATAATGGTTTTTGAGATAAAAGAGGGGCTTGAAGTTTTTTTTCAGTTTGGTTAGTGTTTAGAAATTTTTCAAAAAGCTCTTGAGAGCTTGAAGATAACTTATTTTTTCCTGTAGCATAATCTATTAAGCGCTCATCAGACATTATCCATTTACGAGGTTTATTTTCTTTCCTTGCAGTATCTTCTCGCCATATTACTAAATTTATTGCCTGTTTTTGTGACTTAGAATCTATTTTTGAAATCCCACTAGTTTTTTTAATAATTTGATTAAAATTTGGCTCATAAAGACTTTGCTCTAACAGGAAGCCAACTTCTTCACTAAGCCACTGAAGTTTTTTACTTTCAATTAACTCAGTTTTAAGCATTTTATAATGAGGAAGTAAGTATTTCACATCATCAAGTGCATACTGCAATACATCCTCTGGAAGGGGTCTTGTTTTCCAGTCGAATCGTGTATGCTTTTTTTCTAAATAAATATTTTGTAATGTTTCAGTTAATGCTTGATATGATACTTGAAGAGGGTAATTTAATAGTGAGGCCGCAATTTGAGTATCAAAAATTGTATGAGGTATTCTTTCAGATAAGTAATAAAGAGCCTCAATATCTTGTCTAGCAGAATGAATAACCCAAATAGTTTTACTATCGTATAGTTTTTCAAAAAGAGGTTCTAAATTTTTAATTGCAAGAACATCTATGCACTCTAAATAGTTACCAGCTGCAATTTGAATTAAGCAAAGTTCTGGGAAATATGAATCAATTCTTCTAAACTCAGTATCAATTGCAAGAAGAAAGTCATTTTGAATACTTTGCAGATATTTGTTAAGTTGTAGCTCGCTTGAAATCAAAGGAATTATCTCAGATAGATTGTTGTATTTTATCAACAACTCATGCTAGTAATAATTCATTTATGAGATAATCAAAACACTTTAATATTTTACCAACAAAATTTATGTTGCTAAATCAAGCTTTTTCTATAAAAGAAGCTCCTCGTGCCTTGTTTTGGATTGGTGTCTTTGTAATTTCATTTTCTGGAATGTTTTATCTTGGTTTAAATCCTGAGTTAATTGAAAAGTGGTACCTAGTTTTAGTTGGATTTAATATTCTAATGAGCTTGATTGCAATATATTATATTGTGCTTTCCATGAGAAAGTTAAAGCTAAATACCGAGCAAGGAGTAATCGGATCAAAATTTACGTGGTCTTTTATAAAAATTGTTCCAGTTTTGGTTTTACTTCCAGTTTTATCATTTTATTTATTTTCTTTTGGATCAATCAGAGATAATCTTCAAATTGCTGAAATGCAATTTGATGAATTTAACTTAAAGGTGGGAGGTGAGGTTGACGAACTCTATCAAAATACCAATAATGTTGCGATTAAGTATTATGAAGATAGAACTCGTAATATAGGAAAACTTGTCAATTATTTTGATGCACCCACAGCAACAAATGAAAAAATGCAAGTAGTATTAAACTTGCTAGTCCAAGATGATTGGGCATGTGAATTACAGCTTTTTGATGCCTTAAGTAATATTGTGGCACAAAGTAAAAGTGAAGAAGCGTGTTTAGCGGACTATGGATATACTGCTTCAACAGATGACTTCACTCTTACCGCCTACTATGCTTCTGACATGAGTATTAGTAACTTAACTTCAAAAATGATGCGTTTTAGAAATGCTGCAAAAGATGCTGAGTTGACACTTAACTCTTCTATTATTAAAACTCGTTTTCTGACCGACTTTACCTCAACAATTTTATTATCAGTCTTAAGCGCTTTGCTTATTGTTTTTCGTATGATTGATCAGTTGATGAGGCCAATGCAAAACTTGTCAGTTGCTACAAGAGAAATTTCTTCTGGAAACTATGACGTAGAAATTAAGCTAGATCCAAAAAATAAGGATATGCAAGATTTAATAGGACATTTTAATGAAATGAGCAGTAGAATCAAGCAATCTAGAGAGGGTCTTGATACACATAATCTTTATTTAGAAACAATTCTAAAGTACTCTTTTGGCGTTATTGCTCTTAACCAAGATAAGAAGATACAAATTATTAATCCAGTTATTGGTAAGATACTTCAAATTGAAGATGAGATGAAATTTATTGGGCAGTCATATGATAATGTTGTTAAAAATTATGAGAATCTAAGCCCACTTTTTTCATTTATTCAAGGGGAGATTGATAACGAGTCGTTAGAGTGGAGTAATGAAATTGAATTAACACTTGATGACAGGAGTCGGCTTATTTATTGTCAAGGTGCAGTCTTGGAGGTGGAAGGCAAAACACTTGGTTACGTAATTATAATCAATGATATCTCCAAGCTAAATAGAGCACAAAAGAAGGCGGCATGGGGAGAGGTTGCAGTTCGTATGGCGCATGAAATTAAGAATCCACTTACCCCTATATTACTTTCTGCACAAAGGCTTAGGAATTTATTTTTAGAAAAGCTAGATAAGAAGGACTCAGCAATTATAAATAAAACAACTCAAACCATCATGGATCAGGTTGCATCTATGGATTCTATGGTTAGTGCTTTTGCAAATTATGCAAATACTCCTGAAATTCAAAAGACTCTTTCGTCACTAAATTCTCTAATAAATAAGTCGGCCTCGCTATATGATAATCACAGTGGCATAAGGGTTGACTTAGATTTGAGTGGAGATTTACCTAAACTTCAGCTTGATAAAGATGCTATTTCAAGAGTATTAATTAACTTAATTAAAAATGCAACTGAAGCGAAGAAAGAAAAAGATCAGCTTAACATTAAAATTAAGTCAAGAGTTATGAAAAAAGAGGGAATCGTCCGAATAACAATTATTGACAATGGTAATGGATTTCCTGAAGATATTATTGATAAAGTATTTGAGCCTTATATTACAACAAAAGAAAAAAGTGGAGGGCTTGGGCTTGCCATAGTTCAAAATATTATAGAGCAGCATGATGGTCAGATATTTGCAAGCAATGTAAAACCGCATGGGGCTAGAATAACAATTGAATTCAGTATAATTAATGCCCTAAAGGAGATGAAATGACACAAGATTCTATATTTGGTAAAATATTGATTATCGATGATGAGAAAGATAATACTGAAATTATTAAAGATATTCTTGAAGATGTAAGTTATACGACCATGCTTGCTAGAAGTGCTAATGAGGCAAAAGCAATACTAACTGCCAACTCTTTTGATTTAATACTAATGGACGTTTGGATGCCTGGTCAAGATGGTATTTCACTTTTATCAGAATGGTACTCTGAGGGCCTATCAACTCCTGTAGTAATGATGTCAGGGCATGCTGAGCCAAGTGATATTGTTAAAGCGATGAAGCTTGGTGCTGTAGATTTTTTAAAAAAACCCCTTCATGATTTTTTACCAATATTGCGAAATATTATGACACGTAAAGAGCCAGAAAAATCAAGTCAGCAAGTTAGTGGTATTGACTATTCTCTTAAGCTTAAAGAAGCTAGAAATATTTTTGAAAGTCAATATTTACTCCATCATCTTTCAGTTAATGATAATAATATTGCAGTTGTTGCAGAGATTGCAGGCCTAGAAAGAACAACGTTATATAGAAAACTTAAAGATTTAGGGATTGACAAGAAATGAAAATATTAATTCTAGGCGCTGGTCAAGTTGGGTCAACTCTTGCAAAGTACCTTTGTTCAGATGACGATAACGATATTACAATTGTTGATCAAAAAGAAGAAATGTTGACCCCATTACAGAGGCATTTAGATATAAAAACTGTTATTGGCTATGGTGCATATCCAAGTGTGTTAGAAAAAGCTGGCATTAAATCCATGGACGTAGTTATTGCTGTAATGCGCTCTGATGAGCGAAATATGGTTGCTTGCAGGATGGCGCATACCTTATATAACGTAAAGAAAAAGATTGCTCGAATAAGGACTACTGAATATTTACTCAGACCGGAAATATTCTCTAATGATGCGTTACCAATAGACTTTTTAATTACCCCTGAGAATTTAATTACCGAATATATCCAGGGTATTGTTGAGCAACCTGGGGCCTCTCAAGTATTTGATTTTGAAAATGGGCTGGTGCAACTTGTTGAAACGCGTGCTTTCATTGGAACGCCAATTGTCAATAGGCCTATTAAAGAGCTTCATGAGCATATGCCTGATGTCAAAATACGCATAGTAAGCCTTTATCGAAATGAAAAAGCTATCCCTGCCAAAAGTGATACTATTATAAGAGAGGGAGACCAAGTCTACTTCCTAGCTAAAAAAGATCATATTTCTAGAGCTTTAAAAGAGTTTAGGCGTGCTGAAAATACTTATCAAAAAATCTTCATTGCTGGAGGAGGAAGTATTGGTATTAATGTTGCTAGACTTCTTGAAGACACTCACAATATAAGGATTATTGAGCTAAGTGAAGATAGAGCTAAGTATTTAAGTGAGAAGCTTAATAATACCTTAGTGCTTCAAGGTAACGCTTCTGATGAAGACCTGCTAAAGGAAGAAGGCATTGAAAATACAGATCTATTTTTAGCTTTAACTGACTCAGATGAAGTAAATGTTATTGTATCAATTTTAGCTAAGCGTCTGGGTGCTCATAAAACTATTGCACTAGTCAAGCGTGATGTTTATGCTGCTCTCGCTGAGCAAAGTGGAGATGTAGATATTATTGTTTCTCCTGACCAAATTACAGTAAGTGGAATCTTATCTCATCTTAGGAAAGGTGACTGTATGAAGGTTCATTCCTTGCAGCATGGAAAAGCTGAAGCGATAGAGATAGTGGTTCATGGCAATGAAAAAACATCTGAGGTAGTTGGAGTTCAAATTAAAGATTTACCTTTACCTGAAGATGTAGTTGTTGGAGCTATTGTAAGAAATGATGAATTATTAATGGGCTCAAAAAAACTAGTTATAGAAGAGGGAGACCACGTTTTAATGGTATTAATGGATGTTGGTAAAATTCATGAAGTTGAGACTTTATTCCTTGAGAATGATTAGTTGTTGCTTTCAATCAAATACTAAAAAGGTATGGACTAAATGCAGTTAAGTATTGTTGCAAAAACTTTAGGCCTTCTTTTAATGGTTTTCAGTTTTGCCCAGGTACCTCCAATATTAGTAGACTTGATATACTCTGAAGGCGAGTATCTAACTTTTGTATTTTCATTTATCCTTACTGTATTTGGAGGCCTTGTATTATGGTGGCCATTTAGAGCAATAAAGAAAAGCTTTCGACTTAGAGAAGGCGTTTTAATAGTCGTTAGTTTTTGGATTGTTTTGTCTCTTTTTGGAACGCTTCCTTTTCTAATTACTGAATCGATTAGTAATCTTTCATTTTCAAATGCATTTTTTGAGTCAATGTCTGGCTTAACAACAACGGGCGCTACTGTTTTAAGTCAGCTTGATGATTTACCCAAAAGTATTCTTTTTTATAGGCAGCAACTTCAGTGGCTTGGAGGCATGGGAATTATTGTTCTTGCTGTTGCAGTCCTGCCTCTATTAGGCGTTGGAGGAATGGAGCTTTATCATGCAGAGTCTAGTGGTATTGCGAAAGATAGGCTCACGCCAAAGTTGCGAAATACTGCGATAGCTCTTTGGAAAATTTACCTTTCGTTGACTGTTTTATGCGCACTTGCTTATTTCTTTTCAGGAATGTCTATTTTTGATGCGGTTAGTCACAGTTTTTCTACGGTTGCAATTGGAGGTTTTTCAACCCATGACAGCTCTATTGGTTATTTCAACTCGATACCAATAGAAATGATTACTATGTTTTTTATGTTTTTAGCGGGTATTAATTTTTCATTACACTTTGTAGCGTGGAATAACCGCTCACTTGTTGACTATATTAAAGATTCTGAATTTAAAACCTATGCAATGGTTTTGCTTTCTGCGTCTGCCATTGTAGTAACTGCCCTTTCTCTAAATGGTGAGTATGGCTCAACTTCAGAAACAATAAGGCACAGCTTATTTCAAACTATTTCAATAGCTACCACAACTGGCTTTACCTCACAAAATTACAGTAACTGGCCAGCAGCAATACCTGTTTTCCTAATAATGGTTAGTTTTATTGGTGCATGTGTTGGATCCACTGGAGGCGGAATTAAAGTGGTTCGGGTGCTTGTCATGTTTAGATTAGGAATGAAAGAAATACATAAGTTTATCCGCCCTAATGCTCAGGTTAGTATTAAGTTAAATAATGCTAGTATCAATGAAAAAGCTCTAGTTTCAGTACTTGGCTTCTTTTCACTCTACGCTATTTCTTTTATTTTTATTATGATGTTGTTAATGTTTGCAGGTTTAGATCAGGTAACTGCCTATTCTGCAACAGCAGCAACGATGAATAATCTTGGACCAGGCCTTGGAGAAGTGGCACAGAACTACGGATCTCTGGGCGAAACAGCTAAGTGGATTTTGAGTTTCTCAATGCTGATTGGAAGGCTTGAGGTTTTGACCATTATTGCCATTTTCCATAGAGCTTTTTGGAGGCATTAATAAGTTTATCAGCCCCACCAGGATGGCAGGGCCGATAGAGTAACTTTTTACAATAACGGCGCAATAACTAAACTTACAATCGCCATTACATTGATAAGAATGTTCATCGCTGGACCAGAGGTATCCTTAAACGGGTCACCAACAGTATCACCTACAACAGTAGCTGCGTGAGTATCTGTACCTTTG
Organism: Candidatus Pseudothioglobus sp. uisw_070; assembly: GCF_059512545.2. NCBI lineage: Bacteria > Pseudomonadati > Pseudomonadota > Gammaproteobacteria > Pseudothioglobaceae (SeqCode) > Pseudothioglobus (SeqCode) > Candidatus Pseudothioglobus sp. uisw_070. Next base: position 579,434 of record NZ_CM183456.2, read on the forward strand.
CCGCCTAAGTTTCCTTTTTCAACATACTTCTTAGCGTTATCCCAAGCGCCGCCCGCATTAGCCATCATTAGAGCCATTAGAACACAGCCAAGAAGAGCGCCACCAAGCATTCCGCCAAGTGCTTCAGGGCCAATAAGGAACCCTACAATAACGGGGGCTGCTACTGCAATGACTCCTGGAAGAATCATTTTCTTAAGTGCTGCAGTTGTAGCAATATCAACGCATTTAGCAGTATCTGGCTCTGCTTTACCTTCTAGAAGTCCTTTTATCTCTTTAAACTGTCTTCTTACTTCTTCAATCATTTCAAAAGCAGCATCTCCAACAGCAGTCATCGTAAGAGAGGCTATTAAGAATGGAATCGTGCCACCAATAAATAGGCCAATTAAAACGTCTGCACTATTTAACTCGAGTATAAAGTTCATACCCATTGCGGCGTAATTAGCACTAACCGTCTCAGTATAGGCAGTAATAATCGCAAGGGCAGCAAGAGCAGCAGCGCCGATCGCAAATCCCTTACCAATAGCTGCAGTTGTATTGCCAAGCTCATCAAGAGAGTCTGTAATCTTACGAGTATCCTCTCCAAGTCCAGCCATTTCTGCAATGCCGCCTGCATTATCTGCAATTGGTCCATAAGCATCAATTGCCATAGTCATACCGACCGTTGCAAGCATTCCTATTGCAGCAATACCAACACCATACAAGCCAACAAAAAGATTAGAGACATAAATAATTAAGCAAATCATCAATACTGGAATTACAACAGATTGCATTCCTATTGCTAGGCCTTTAATCATTACTGTTGCAGCACCAGTTTTTCCAGATTCCGCAATATCTCTAATTGGCTTTCCAGCAGTATAGTATTCAGTAACAAGACCAATAATGATTCCGCCAAAGCTTCCCATTAGGACAGCTACCCAAATAGAATTTGAGACATCTAAAAAATCGATTAGAAAATAAGATGTAACGATAAATAATAAAGCAGAGCCAATTGTTCCCATTCTCAAAGCAGATTCAGGTGATTTATTTGAAGATAATTTAACAAATAAAATTCCAAGAATTGAGCAAACCAGGCCAAGTGATGCAAGCGCTAAGGGAAGAGACATTAACTCAGCTCGGTTTCCACCAAGTGAAGTAAGACCATCAATAGCAAGAGTAGATGCAATTGCTATTGTTGCAATCATTGAGCCACAATATGACTCAAAGATATCTGAGCCCATACCAGCTATATCACCTACATTATCACCAACATTATCAGCAATAACTGCAGGGTTACGAGGATCGTCTTCTGGTATCCCTGCCTCTAATTTACCAACTAAGTCAGCTCCAACATCAGCACTCTTGGTAAAGATACCGCCGCCAACACGAGAGAATAGTGCAACAACTGAGGCGCCCATAGCAAAACCATGAAGTGCTTCTGAATGCTCTGCACCAAAGAAGTAGTAAAGTCCGCCTAGTCCTAATAAACCAAGAGCCGCAACCGACAAACCCATTACTGAGCCACCAAAGAATGCAACAGTTAGGGCAGCAGAGCTTCCGCTATCATGAGCCGCTTGAGCTGTTCTTACATTAGCAATAGTTGCTGTGTTCATGCCTATATAACCAGCGGTGGCAGAAGTAACAGCTCCAACAAAGAAACATAAGGCACTTAAAGGGCCAAGGAATATATAAAGTAATACTAATAGGGCTAAAGCAAACATGCTTAGCATTTGATATTCACGCTTCATGAAAACAATCGCGCCAATATGAATTTGTTCACCAATTTTTTTAACGTCACCACTTCCACCATCTTGTTTACTTATCCATTGATATATAAATACAACAATAAGTAAGCCTAAAACACCAAGTGCAGGTGCTATTAAATTTTGATCAAAATCCATTTCCTCTCCTTAAAATAAAATGAAGCGGCAATGATATCCTAAAGTGTTTAAAAATTGGAAAAAAAATACCAGTTTTGAATTGAAATGAACTAAATTAGCTATAAATTTATCTTATAAAATTAAATTTATAAATTTTTGTTGTTTTGGATTCAAAATGTTTGTAATTCGATTTGCACTTCTATCCTCTTTTTTTTATGCACTTAATGTAACTATGGTGCCGTTAATTTATACTTTTGAGATTAGCGCTTTTTTATTTTTATTTGTTCGCTTTGGCACAACTTTCTGTACTTCACTGCTTGTTACCAAAAGTCTTTTCTCTTTTAACGAAATTAAGCATCAAAAACTGGGCATTTGGATTCTTATTCTTTCTGTTTTATTCGGTGTGCAGTCCTGGCTTTATGTTGAAGCAGTAAAATATATGTCGGTAGGGCTTGCTAGTGTTGTGCTTTTTACTTATCCCTTAATTACTTATTTAATAGTTTCACTGACAAAGCGAAGATCTCTCGATTTAATAACAATACTTATGTTTATACTTGCAACTCTAGGAATTGCTGCGCTCTCTCAGAGTTCAGAAGGCTTTTACACAATGGTAATTGGGATAGTTTTAGCCTTACTTTCAGCAATGACCTATTCTTTAATTTTAATTACAACGCCAAAAGTAAGTAGTTTAAAAAACTGGGAAATTGTTAAATACACTACTCTTATTCCAGCGCTTACCTTCTTATACTTGTTTATAAATGAAACTGGTTTTTATTGGCCGCAAAATGAAGGAATAATTCTGTCTCTCATTTCGGGAACTTTTTTTGCTACAGGAATGATGTTTTATCACATGTCTGTTCGTAAATATGGCCCTATAAGAACTGCTAATATTGGCTATACAGAACCTCTATTGGTGCTAGTTTTCGGTTTTATGGCATATTCAGATGCAATTACTATTACTCAGGGAATAGGGGTAATCATGGTAGCAATTGCTTCAATTACAATTGAGAGGAGGCAATTAAAGCAAGATAAACGACTTAAGATGTAAACTATCCTTTAGAAGCTAATAGCTCATTTATCTTTAACTGAGAAACAAAGCTAGTCAATTGGAATAGATAAATTTTCTTTAACTTTATTCATAACCACCATTGAACTAAAGCGTTTGATATTTGGATTTTCTAAAAAATATTTTTTTGTAAAATCTTCATAATCTCCCATTTCTTTAAAGGTAGCCATTAAAACATAATCATAATCACCAGTAACGTAGTAACACTGCATAACTTCTGGAGCATCAAACATTGTTTTTTTAAATTGAATATCAGGCGCTGTGCCCTCTATATCACTAAGTATCTGCACTATAATGGTAATTTTTCTATCCAGTTGATTGCGATCTAAAACTGATATATCTCTTTCTATAATGCCAGTTTTACGCATTGAATTTAATCTTCTTTGACAGGCCGAAGATGATAATCCCACTGCTTTCGCTAACTGCTGAGAAGTAATCTTATTATTTTCTTGGACAATTTTTAGAATTTTGTAATCAAAACTATCTAATTTATTCATAATACGATGTTATCACATAATTTATTTAAAAAAATCAAAATAATGCGTAAATTATGCAAATTTTAGCAAATCTAAATCTTTCTAATCTTAATGATAGTGTTAAACTTTGCCTTCATAAATAAAAAAGGAGAACTTTATGAAAAAAATCATTTCGATTTTTACATGTTTTTTTCTTGTTTTAGGTTTAGCACAAACATCTTCTGCTGAATCTGATACATTAAAAAGACTTAAGAAACAAGGATATGCAACAGTTGCTGTTGCAAATGAACCACCTTACAGTGATATTAAATCTGATGGCTATGTTACTGGTGCTGCACCAGATGTTGCGCGTGCTGTTCTTGCCGTTCTAGGTGTTCCAGAGTTAAAAGCTGAGGTTATTATGTATGGTGCTATGATTCCTGCTCTACAAGCAAGAAGAGTAGATATGGCAACTTCTGGTCTTTACATTAAGCCTGGCAGATGTGAGTCTATCATTTATTCTGAGCCTGATTTATGTGGCGCTGAAGCTTTTGCTGTTCCAGCTGGAAACCCAAACAACCTATTAACTTATGAAGACATTGCTGCTAACCCAGCTTTAAAAATGACTACATGTGCTGGTTGTGCTGAAGAAAAATATGCTTTAGAGCGCGGTGTAAGTGCTGATCAGATTGTTTATTTTGATGCGCCTCCAAGTGGTATTAAGATGCTACAACAAGGTAGAGTTGACGTTTTTGCTCTATCAGGTTTAGGTACAGCAGATCTACTTAATAAAACTAATGATCCAAACCTTGAGTTAATAATGCCTGTTACAGGTGTTCCAATGGGTTGTGCTGGTGCAGCATTTAACAAGGATGATTTAGAGTTCAGGTCTGAATACAATATGGCTTTAGCTATGTTAAAGGCTACTGGAGAGTTTGAGGCAATTATTGCGCCTTATGGTTTCTCTGCGGCTGCAACTGCTTCGAAGTCTTATTTGACTCAATGTCCTGATGGAATGTAAATTTATTCTTTAACCTTATTCTGCCCTGTAAATATTAGTGGCAGTGTTTGTTTTTAGAGTTTATTTAGTAACCTAATCTGCCCTGTCGTTTTTTACAGGGCAGTTTTTTTTAGAGTTTTTTATGAATGAAGTTTTAGAGTTTTACCCACTACTTATTAAAGGAACTATCACAACGATACAGTTGACTGTAATGGGTGCAATCTTAGCACTCATTGTTTCATTTATTGTTGGAATTGCACGAATATCATCATTTGCCTCAGTAAGAGTAATAGCAATTGTTTATTTAGAATTTTTTCGTGGCAGTTCAGCTCTTGTTCAAATGTTTTTTATTTATTTTGTTTTACCAATGTGGGGCATTTATTTTGATGCCATAACAGCGGGCGTTATTGCTTGTGGCCTGAATGTTGGTGCCTATGGATCAGAAGCTGTAAGAGGAGCTTTACTTGCTGTTAGCAAGGAGCAACATGAGGCATCAAAAGCTTTAAACTACTCAAGTTACGAGAAATATAGATACGTTATTATTCCTCAAGCAATTCCAATTATGATTCCTACATTTGGGAATCTACTTATTGAGCTGATGAAATTAACAGCAGTATGCTCTCTTATTACTATTTCAGATCTTACTTTCATGGCCCAAATAATTAGGGTTCAGACTGCTTTAACATTAGAACCATTCCTATTAATTCTCATTATTTATTTTATTATTGCTACAGTCTTAGTTCAGATAGTAGACATGATTGCTAAGAAGTTTTCTAAAGGTAGAAATATTATGACCGCAGGAGATAAGTAGTCATGGAATGGAATTGGGATCATGCATATGCAGTCTTACCTCAGCTTCTTAAAGGCTTAGTCATTACAATTGAAGCTACGATTGTTGCATCTTTAATTGCTTATATTTTAGGATTAGCGATAGCTATTTTCAAGATGTCTAAAAGCAAGTTTGTGCGTGTTTCCTTATATTGGATGACGGAGTTTGTTAGAAGAACACCAATCCTAGTGCAGTTATATGTTGTATTTTATGTCCTTCCTGATTTTGGAATTTTCCTAGAAGCCTTTACATGCGGGGTAATTGTATTAGGTATTCACTTTAGTACATATACGTCTGAAGTTTTTAGGGCTGGCATTGATAATGTTTCTAAAGGTCAGTGGGAAGCTGCAAAGTCTCTAAACTATAATCCATATCAAGCTTGGAAGCATGTTATTTTGCCTCAAGCTATCCCCCCTATGATTCCGCCACTTGCAAACTATTTGATCACAATGTTTAAAGAGACGCCATTGTTGGCATTTATTACAGTAGTTGAATTATTTAGAGCAGCGGATCAATATAGTAATAGTTATTACACTTATCTTGAGCCTATGACCCTTGTTGGGGTGTTCTTTTTAATCGTATCTATTCCCTCAGCAATGCTAGCAATGAAATTAGAAAAGAAATTTAAGCCAATAAAGGTGACTCGATGAATTTCGTAAGTTCGCACTGGGGAACTTATAATTTTTCAGTAGATAACAATAAAAAAATACAATTAGATAATTGGGGGTTAGATTCGGCTCCAACAGAATTTGGTTTAGGTTTAGCTGATGCTGCTATCGATAATCTAAGAATTACTCAGCCTCATGTAAGAAAAGGATGGCTAGATAATATAGGTAAAAGTGATGGTAGAAGGGGCCAAGATGAGTTTATACCTGTCAGTTGGGATGAGGCTTTTGAGCTTGCATCTAAAGAGCTATTAAAAACTAAAAATACCTATGGTAATTCAGCAATTTATGCCGGGTCGTATGGATGGGCAAGTGCTGGAAGATTTCACCATGCTAAAAGCCAAGTTAATCGTTTCTTTAATTTATTTGGAGGCTTTAGCTCATCATTTCAAAGTTACTCATACGCTGCAGCGCAGACCCTCCTCCCTCATATAATTGGTTTAGACTTATATACAACACTAGAGGAGCATACGACCTGGAATGCTCTATCTGAGGAGTGTGAGTTAATATTAATGTTTGGCGGAATGCCATTAAAAAACTCTAAAGTTTCAGCTGGAGGCGTAGGAAAGCACGTTACCAAGTTAGGCATAAAAAAGTGTTTTGATAAAGGGGTTGAATTTATTAATATTAGCCCTCTTATAGATGACGCGCCTAAATTTTTAAAAGCACAGCAAGTTCCTATTCGGCCAAATACTGATACCGCTTTAATGTTGGCTCTAGCTCATATTTTGATTAAAAATCAATCTTATGATAAGGGTTTCATAGATAAATATACTGTGGGATTCGATAGTTTTTCTGACTACGTACTAGGCAAAAAAAATAATCAAGAATGCAGCCCTGAATGGGCATCAAAAATTACAAGTATTCCTGTCAAAACAATCTACGAGCTAGCAAATAAAATAATAACAAAAAAAACCATGATTTCTTTATCTTGGAGCCTACAAAGAGCATCGAGAGGGGAGCAGCCTTTGTGGATGGGAATTACTCTTGCGGCAATGCTAGGCCAAATCGGAACTGCCAGTGGTGGCTTTGGATTTGGATACTCTAGTGTAAATAGTACAGGTGATTCATTTGATAAAATTCCTTGGCAAAGCCTGCCTCAAGGTAAAAATAAGATTAAAGATTTTATTCCAGTTGCAAGAGTAACCGATATGCTGGAAAACCCAGGAGGGGAGTTTGATTATGATGGAAAGAAATTAACATACCCAGATATAAAATTAATTTATTGGGCGGGAGGAAATCCCTTTCATCATCATCAAGACTTAAATCGACTGACTAAAGCTTGGCAAAAACCCAATACAATTATTGTTAATGAAATTTGGTGGAATTCTCAGGCTCGTCATGCCGATATTATTTTCCCAGCTAACACCGCTTTAGAGAGAAATGATTTAATGTTGAATCCAAGAGATCCAACAGTTGTAGCGAATAAAAAAGCCATGAAAAGCTATAAAAATTCAAAAACTGATTTTGAAATATTTTCAGGGTTATCAAAAAAACTGGGCTTTCTAGAATCATTTACTGAAGATAAGAGTGAATTGGATTGGATAAAATTTATATGGAATAACAGCTCAAAAGCACATCAAAAAAATATAAGTTTTCCAAGTTTTGAAGAATTCTGGGAAAAAGGGTATTTTGAACTTCCAGCCCCAAAGATTGAAAAAATTATGTTTAATGATTTTAGAAAAGATCCAATTAATTTTCCTTTAAATACCCCTTCAGGAAAAATAGAAATATCTTCTGAAACTATATCTAACTTTCAATTAAGTGATTGCTTCTCCCACCCTTACTGGTTTGAGCCATATGAGTGGTTAGGAAACATAGATGAATATCCATTGCATTTAATTTCAAATCAGCCAACGCATAGACTCCACAGTCAGCTTGATAACGCTGCCAATAGTCAGAACAGTAAAATAAAAGGCAAGGAGCCAGTGATGATTAATCCATCAGACGCTCTAGAAAGAGATATTCAGGATGGTGATATTGTGATGTTATTTAATAAAAGAGGAAGGGTATTGGCTGGCGCAAATATTTCTGATAGTGTTATGCCTGGAGTTGTTGTACTGTCAACTGGCGCCTGGTTTGATCCAGACTATGCTTTAAATTTAGAGAGACATGGTAACCCTAATGTTCTCACAAAAGATGTTGGAACTTCGTCTTTAAGTCAAGGACCAACTTGCCATACAACTTTAGTACAAGTAGAAAAAGCAAAGAGAGAGGAAATTGTGGATGTGAATATTTTTAAAACTCCAGAAACCCTTAATTGATAAAAATACTTAAACAAAATTAATAACTAACTAAAAATTTAATACTATGAATAATATTATACAGTTTGAAAATGTTTCAAAATCTTTCGGAGATTTAAAGGTTTTAGATAAGTTAAATTTGGAAGTGAAAGATGGTGAAAAATTAGCTTTGATAGGGCCAAGTGGTTCTGGAAAGACAACAATCTTACGAATTTTGATGACACTAGAAACTATTGATGATGGCTTTGTTTCAGTTAACGGTGAATATTTATGGCATGAAAAAAATAATGGAAAAATTATCCCGGCCTCTGAAAATCATCTTCACAAAATGCGTGATCATATTGGGATGGTCTTTCAGCAATTCAATTTATTTCCTCATCTAACTGCTATTGAAAATGTTGAACAGCCCCAGATCTTAATAAAGAAAAGATCAAAGCCTGAGGCGAAAGATAAGGCTGAAGAATTATTTAATTTAATTGGGCTAAACGATAAAAAAGATCATTATCCTCATGAATTATCAGGTGGCCAGCAGCAACGCGTAGCAATAGCTAGAGCTTTAGCTATGGAGCCAAAAATTATGTTGTTCGATGAAGTTACCTCAGCTCTAGATCCAGAGCTTGTTGATGAGGTATTAACTGTTCTTCGTAAGTTAGCATCTGATACGGATACTACGATGTTAACGGTTACTCATGAAATGAACTTTGCACGAGAATTTGCAGATAGAGTTTTATTTTTTGATGCGGGTCAAATAGTGGAGTCTGGAAAGCCTGAGAATATTTTTGCAAATCCAGAAAAGAGACGAACTAAAGAATTTCTTAAAAAATTTATTAACAACGTCAATTAATACTAAACCTACCAAATATTTTTACGATTATGATTAAACAATACAAGCACTTAGTTCATTCAACAAAACATTTTGAGAATTTAAACATTCAAGCTGACTTTGAATATAAGCATCAGCATATATTGAGTTTAGAGGCATTTGAACGAGCAAATAATGAAATCACCACGTGGGATAATTATGAGCCAACACCGCTCCATTTTTTCCCTGATATGGCCAAAGATGCCGGCGTTTCATCAATTGCATACAAGGATGAAAACTTTCGTTTCTCTCTCAAAAGCTTTAAAGCCCTTGGAGGTGCTTATGCAGTAGCCAATCTTTTAATTAAGAAACTAAAGGAAATTGGAATTACAGCTAGCTCAAAGGATCTTATTGCTGGTACATATAAACATGAAACTTCAAAAATTACTGTCTGCTGCGCAACTGATGGAAATCACGGCAGGTCAGTTGCTTGGGGATCTCTTCATTTTGGTTGTAACTGTGAAATTTATATTCATCGAAATGTCAGTGTTGGGCGAGAAGAGGCGATTGCTAAATATGGAGCACAAGTTAATAGAATTAAAGGGAACTATGATGACTCAGTTCGTTTAGCTGCTGAAGTGGCCGATAAAAATGATTATACGGTTGTATCTGACACTTCCTATGAAGGTTATACGGATATTCCAAAAGATGTAATGCAGGGATACACTGTAATGGTGGATGAGTCTCTCAAGCAGCTGGATGAAATGCCAACACATGTTTTTTTACAAGGAGGCGTTGGAGGATTCCCAGCAGCTGTTGTTTCCTTCATAGTTGAGAGCCTCGAGTTTCCTCCTATTTTCGTGATGGTAGAGCCGACAAATGCTGATTGCTTATTTCAGAGTGCGGTTAATGAAAAGCCAACTGTTATCCACGGTGATCTAGATACCATAATGGCCGGTCTTGCTTGTGGAGAAGTATCTTTATTAGCATGGTCTATACTTGAGAGTTATGTGCCCCACTTTATGTCAATAACTGATGAATCAATCCCTAAAGTGATGCAACTTCTTGCCAATCGAGACAAGCCTATTGTTGCTGGAGAGTCTGCTGTTACTGGACTGGCAGGATTCCTCATAGCATGTAATGATAGTGACCTTAAAGAAAAACTGTCAATTAATGAGAGTTCAAAGATTTTATTTTTTGGGACAGAGGGTGACACCGATGAAACGATGTACGAAGAATTAGTGGGCAGGTCTTCATCCGAAGTTTTAAGCGGCCTTTAATTTGACAGGAGATAAAGAAATGATTATTCCAACTAGAGGCTTTGAAGTTTCTGAATATGAAAATAGGCTTAATAAAATTCAAAAACTTATGTTTGAGTCTAAGATGGATGTTATCTTATTGACTACTCAGGTTGATATTGAGTATTACACAGGTTTTAAAACTCAATTCTTTCAAAGTCCAACAAGGCCTTGGTATGTTCTGATTCCAGTCAGTGGCAAACCTCAAGCAATTATTCCTACGATCGGTGAGTCTGGAATGAGAGAAACATGGGTTGATGATATAAAGACGTGGACTTCTCCCAACCCAAAAGACGATGGAATTAGTATTCTCTTGTCTTCAATAAACTCCTTAACGAAGACTCATAAATGTCTTGGTGTTCCTAAAACCCTCGAAAGCACTCTAAGGATGCCACTGGGTGATTACGAATATTTAATAAACGCTTTAAATGGTATTGAGATTAAAGATGCAAACAAAATTCTCAGAAAAGTAAGGTTTGTAAAATCAGCAGCAGAAATTGCAAAGATTAAACATATCTGTCAGCTAACTTCACAAGGCTTTATAGATTTAGAAGGTTTTCTTAAGGCTGGTGAAAGTGAGCGTGAAAATTGTAAGAGATTCAAGCAGCACCTTCTTTCTTTGGGGGCAGATGACACTCCTTATATTGTTTCAGGTTCGGGACAAGAAGGATATGGCTCAATTATTATGGGGCCAACAGAGAAAATCATTGAAGAGGGTGATCTTTTTATAATAGATACTGGCTCAGTTTTTGACAGTTATTTCTGTGACTTTGATAGAAATTATGCATTTGGACACATAGGAGATGAAGCTAAAAAAGCTTATAGAGTTGCCTATGATGCTACTGAGGCAGGATTTAATGCTGCTCAAGTCGGAAACACAACCTCAGATATTTTTAATGCAATGAATGATATCCTCCAAAAAGGTGGAGCTTTAGGCAACACAGTTGGCAGGCTTGGGCATGGGCTCGGAATGCAGTTAACTGAGTGGCCATCAAATACTTCAACTGACAATACTGTTCTTGAGCCGGGTGTTGTTTTGACTTTAGAGCCAGGAATGGCGTTTCTTCCAGGTAAAGAAATGGTTCACGAAGAAAATATTGTCATTACTGAAAACGGACCTGAGTGGTTAAGTATAAGGGCTGCAGAGGAATTACCAATCATTCAGTAGAGTTAAATTTTTGTTTCATAAGTTTACATAAAGAGAATTACTCTTATATAATAATGAGAATCATTATTATTTGTATTTAAACAATGCTTAGTGTTAGTAATTTATCAGTCTCATTTGATGAAAATCATGTTCTAGATGGCTTTAATTTGGATCTCCAAAGTGGTGATATATTTGCACTTCTGGGCGATAGTGGAAGCGGAAAAAGTTCTGCCCTTAGGTTCATAGCTGGACTTGAAAGCGCTAGTAACGGAAGAGTCGCTTTAGATGGTAATAACTTAAGTTTAGATGGAAATCATTCTGTCAAACCAGAGTTAAGAGAAATCGGAATGGTTTTTCAGGATTATGCTCTATTTCCTCATATGACAGTCTTTCAAAATATTAGTTTTGGGATTGACTATCTTTCTAAAAAAGACAAAATTGAAAGAGTTCAAACCCTTTTAGAGTTAATTAGCCTTCAAGGAATCGAAAAAAAATACCCTCACCAACTTTCAGGCGGTGAACAACAACGTGTTTCTCTTGCAAGATCACTTGCAACCTCTCCAAAACTATTGCTACTTGATGAGCCTTTCTCAAGTTTAGACAAATCTCATCGTGATCAATTAGTCCAAGAAGTTAGGGTTATTTTAAAAAATGCTGGGGTCACATCTATCCTTGTGACACATGATGAAAGCGAAGCAGAAGCCTTTGCAGATAGGGTTGGAATTATTCATAAAAAGAAGTTGCTTATTAAATGAAAATAGGTATCATATGCAAATGATAGTGATTATCATTTGCAATAAGAAATACTTTAACTTTAACTTTTTTTAAGGAATAAGCAATGTTTATAAAGCGATTTACCGCCAAAGCGGTTCCACTAACTGTCGTTCTTACGTCAGCAATTTTGATTTCATCAGCATCATTTGCTAGATCAAATGTCTATGCTGATTTTCCAATTACACTTAAAGACTACTCTGGAAGTGCAACAACCTCTACATCATATAAAGGACAAATGGCGAGACATGCTCTTGAAAGCTCTCTTAAGAAATTAATTTCTAAGGGTGATGTATCTGCAATGCAAAGCTATTATTCTGGTGGAAGTGCAGATCGAGTGATTATTGCTCCAGCAACAAAAGGTGATTTTGTTATTATGCAGTCTACCATTGGTGAACTCTCTAGTAAAAATCTTAGCGGAAAAACGTATAAAGGTTTAATTCCAGGCTGGCCTGGGAATATGACTGGCCCTGAAGTAGTCGCTTTTATGTTTGAGAAAGCTGCTGATGCTGAGGCTGGTTATGATGCTGCACATGCTTATGACTATACTCAATTAGTATCTAAATTTTTAATGGGTGCTGTGATGTATAACCAGGCAGTTGATAACTATCTTGATGAAAAGCTTGAGGCAGATACTAAGCCTAATAATAAGCCATACAAAGATGGTGCTGCCTATACGGGTAAAGAGCATGTTTGGGATGAGGCATTTGGCTATTTTGGCGCTCCATCGCACACACTAACTCTTTCAGCTCAAGATGTTTACAATATTGCTAAACAAAAAGATGTAACTGCTGCTGATTATAACTATGATGGCAAAGTAGACTTATATAAAGAAATGGCTTTTGGTCATGCCTATTATGCATCTTCATTTGATAAGGGTGGAAAAACAACTTACCTTCATGACATTGTCGGGGCATACATGGATGGAAGAGATATGCTAGTGGAGGCAGATGCTAACGCTCTTAGTGATTCTCAACGTGATCAGCTTAAAGCTTACGCTAAAATAATTAAGACTAACTGGGAAAAAGTAATAGCTGAGGCAGTATTCAAGTACGCAGGTGAGACTTATGAGGACATGGTTAAAATTGAGGCAATCCTTGAATCTAATGGAGATGTTGCTAAAGCATGGCGTAACTATGCGAAGCATTGGGGTGAGCTAAAAGGTTTTGCGTTAGCGCTTCAAGTTGGTGGAAAAGACATGGGCGCAGTATCTGTTAGGCTAAACCGATTAATTGGACACAGCCCACTACTTTTAGGTAACACCCAAGTTACTGGAGTTGATTCAAATGGAGAGTATATCCAGAGTAATTCTGAGTCATGGGGTGGCTATATGGCGCACATGTTGAAAGTTCAAAACCTAATGGTTGATGAGTTTGCAGTTGTTGCAAAATCTCATGATCAGACTGCAGGTTTAGCTGAATTAGTGAAAACTCTTGGTGGAAAATCTAGCGCGGAGAATGACTGACTTTTTCGCAAATTTTCTTAACCCTGAAAAGCGCTTATTTGTTGGATACCTAATAAGCGCTGCCTTTATAGCAGTAATTTGGCTTAGGGCAGTTCAAAAAAAACCACTGACAACTATTGTCAGTGGTTTTTTCAATTCTAAAATTTGGTTTTCTAAATCAGCAATTGGCGACTATAAATTAATGGTTCTCAATCAATTTTTCATAAAGCTTTTAGCACCTATCTTACTAGGTCAGCTTGCTCTAACCTTATTTGTCTTTGAAAATATGCACCTGTTATTTTCGAGACCTTCAGAATCAATTCCTGTTTGGATGGTGATGATAATTTTTACTACCACTCTTTTTGTTGTAGATGATTTTTCAAGATATTTAGTCCATAGACTGATGCATCGTGTTCCTATATTATGGCGATTTCATAAAGCCCATCACTCGGCAACTAATTTAACCCCATTAACAGTACTTAGAACTCACCCTATTGAGGCAGTTCTTTTTAGCTTTCGAGCTTTAGTGGTTCACTCGTTATGTCTAGGAGTTTGTTTTTTCTTTTTCTCTGGAAGCGTTTCTCTGATCGAAATTTTTGGAGCAAGCTTATTTGTTGTAGTATTTCATGCCCTAGGTTCTAATCTTAGGCATTCTCATGTGAGTATTAGTTACTGGAATTGGCTAGAAAAAATTCTAGTCTCTCCCGCTCAGCATCAACTTCACCACTCAATTAACTCAAAGCATTTTGATTGTAATTTTGGTGCGATTCTTTCAATATGGGATACTATTGGAGGAAGTTGTTTAACGTCCAATAAAGATCAGCAAATTGAATTTGGAGTTAAGGGGCAATCTGAAGCAGCCCATAACCTTAAGAATCTAATTGTTGGATCATAAATTTACCTTTTAAAGTTATTTAACTTAACCTTTTTGGAGTGCAAAGTGACAAAATTAAAACTAATTCTTTCTGTGCTGGTTTTTGCAATTTTTTCTACATCTTTTTCAACTGCTGTTTTAGCAGCGACTAGTGATAGTATTACCGTTTATAGCACTAGGAAAGAGCACTTAATTAAACCACTATTTGATGCTTTTACTAGTAATACTGGAATTGAGGTTAAATATCTAACAGGCAATGGTGGAGCTTTGATTGAACGTATTAAACTAGAAGGCAAAAGAACCAAGGCAGATATGTTTATTACTGTTGATGCGGGTAATCTTTGGTATGCAGCTTCACAAAATTTATTTCAGCAAGTAAAAAGTGAAATTATTAATAATAATATTCCAGATCATCTTAGGGATCCTGAGGGATTTTGGACAGGTTTATCGGTTAGAGCAAGAACAATTATTTATAGTACTGAAAGAGTAGACCCTTCAGAATTATCTACATATCAAGACTTAGCGGATAAAAAATGGAAAGGTAGGCTTTGTTTACGAACAAGTAAAAAAGTTTATACCAAATCTCTCGTAGCATCTTTAATTTATCATGACGGACAAAAAACTACTACAGACGTTGTAAAGGGCTGGGTTGATAATTTGGCCGCAACTCCAAACGCAGAGGATAATCATGTTATGAGTGCTATCCTGGCAGGTCAGTGTGATGTTGGTATTGTGAATACCTATTACTTTGGACGCCTCCAAGCTGAAAAGCCAAATGTTGCGCTTAAACTATTTTGGGCGAACCAAGGCTCTTCAGGAACTCATGTAAACATTTCGGGAGCTGGAGTTACAAAACACTCTAGTAACAAAGAAAACTCTATTAAGTTGTTAGAATTTTTATCTTCAATCGAAGCCCAAAAGATTTATGTAGAGTTAAATAAAGAGTACCCAGCAAGTCAAAAATTAAAAGCTGATAATTTAATTGCGCAGTGGGGTGATTTTAATCAGGATAAAATGAATTTATCTGTTGCTGGAAAAAATCAAGCAGATGCGGTTGCCTTAATGCAGAGAGAAGGCTATAGATAATTAGGTAGGTATTACAATTTAAATAGCCCAATGAGTATTAAACAGAATAATTCAAATATCTTAATGGGCTTCTTAGCATTTTCGGTTGCTTTCCCAATAATAGTTGTATGTTCTGCCTGGTTATTACCTGGGACAGAGCTTTGGGGGCATTTCTCAGAAAATCTTCTTCCTGAACTAATTAGCTCTACTTTAATATTGCTTCTAGGCGTTGGCATTGGAGTTAGTGTCCTTGGGACAGTTCTTGCATACTTAGTTGTCATGGTTGAGTTTCCAGGAAGAAAGTGGCTTGAGTGGGCTCTTTTTCTTCCTTTTGCTATACCCGCTTATGTCTTAGCTTTTGTATATCTTGGAGTTTTTGACTATTCAGGGTATGCACAGGTATGGTTACGAGAGCTTACTGGAGTTTCAGGATTTGATATTCGTTCTGGTCATTGGGCGATTATCTTAACATTCGTATTGGTTTTCTATCCGTATGTTTATATGATGGCCAGGGCTTCATTTAAGCGACAAAAGATACAGATGATTGAGGCTGGTAAGATGTTAGGCGCATCTCCTATCAGTGTTTTTTGGAAGATTTCTGTCCCTTTGGCAAGGCCTGCAATAGCTGCTGGATTGCTTGTTACGTTAATGGAGACTTTGGCGGATTTTGGGGTTGTTTCATTATTTAATTACCCAACTTTCACAACAGCAATTTATTCTGCCTGGGGTGACTTTAGATCAATTGAAGTAGCTGCTCAGCTGGCATCCTTATTAGTATTGGTTGCATTCCTTCTTATTTACTTTGAAAAAAAAGCGCGTGGCAAGGCCAAGTATTACTCATCAGATGTTTCTAATATAAAGCCATATCATGCAAATGGCCTAATTGGATGGTTGCTTTTTGTATTTGTATTTGGCGTCTTTATGCTTTCATTTGCACTGCCAATGCTTCAGATCATAATTTGGAGTTTTGAAAAATTCACCCAAGAGTGGAACCCAAGGTATCTTGATTATTTATCTTCTACAGGTATATTGACAATTAGCGCAACAGTTTTGACAGTTTTTGTTGCAACACTTCTGGCTCTCCCTAGCAGAAGAAAGTCTAATAGCAAAGTCCTCCAGATATTAATTAGATTCTCAACACTTGGTTACGCTTTACCAGGTTCAGTAATGGCAGTAGGTCTTCTTTATGGAGTCCAAAATATTTCATTAATTAGTATTTATTTTGGTGGCTCATCAATCAATCACATACTTTTTGGCTCTGTTGCGTTGTTGCTCTTTGCGTATGTATCTAGATTTATGGCGATTGCTTTTAACTCAACTATCGCTTCTAGTGAGCAAATCAAGCCTATTTTTGAGCAAAGTGCAAGATTACTGGGTGCTAGTCGCTTCCGTTTAGTTAAGGAGGTGTATTTGCCAATGATGACTCCTGGAATATTAGCAGGAGCTTTATTAGTTTCAGTAGACGTCATGAAAGAGCTGCCCGCAACTTATTTATTAAGACCATTCGGTTGGGATACACTAGCGATTCGGGTTTACGAGTTAAGCGCTGAAGGTTTATATGAAAGGGCGGCGATTCCAGCTTTGATTATGGTATTTCTAGGAGCAGTCATTATGCTTTTATTTAATAAACTTGATAGAGATACTAAATAAAGCCTAGCTCTATAAATTTTTTAAAATGATTAGCTGATATATGAATTGGGTAAAATACTAATAATTATTTTTTCCATAATATTTTTTATATGATTGGTGATTTGCTCGAAGTAAGAGGCGTTAAGTTCGCTTCAATCTCAAGTGGCATAAAGCAAAATAATGCTTTAGATTTGTCACTAATTTCATTTACCAAAGGCACGCAAACTGCTGCAGTTTTTACTCAAAATATTTTTTGTGCTGCTCCAGTTATTGTTGCAAAAAATCACTTGAATTCAAATGTAAAAGCTCTTCTTATCAATAGTGGAAACGCCAATGCAGGGACCGGTCAAAAAGGCTTGGAGGCTTGTTTGAAGACGTGTGAGATTTTTGCAGGAAAATTGGATATTAATTCAGATCAAATTTTGCCATTTTCAACTGGAGTAATTGGACAGTTATTACCCTTAGAGCCATTTGAAAACAATACAGAAAAGCTAGTTGATGACCTCTCATCAAGTAACATGAGTGATGTATCTAAAGGCATATTAACTACTGATTTAGTAGAAAAATCTTGCTCTATTTCCTTTGTTATAAATGGAAATAATGTCACTCTATCAGGGATTGCTAAGGGCTCAGGAATGATTCGACCGGATATGGCAACGATGCTAAGTTTTATAGTTAGTGATATTGGGGCTTCAAAAGAAGAGCTCTATGACTGTTTAGATATTGCAGTAAATCAGTCTTTCAACCGGATTACAGTTGATGGTGATACTTCAACAAATGATGCCTGCACTTTAAGTGCTACCGATCAATCTAGCGTTCAGCTCAACGATTGTAAAGAAGAATTTCAAAATGCACTGAATGAAATAACAAAAACATTAGCCCAAATGATTATTAAAGATGGAGAGGGCGCTACTAAATTTGTAGAAATAAAAGTTGGTGGTCTGTCTTCAGTTGATGATTGTTTGGAAGTTGCGTATACCGTTGCCCACTCTCCACTAGTTAAAACTGCATTATTTGCAAGTGATGCAAATTGGGGCAGGATCTTGGCTGCGGTAGGAAGGTCAAAAGTAGATGGAATCTCTATTGAAAATATTGATATTTTCTTAAATAATTTACAAATTATCTCCTCAGGTGAGATAAGTAAAGACTACACAGAGGCCGCTGGAAGCTTGGAAATGCAAAAGCCTGAGATCACAATTAGGATTAGTTTGGGGGCTGCTCACACTAGTGAGAGTGTATGGACAACAGACCTTTCGTATGACTATGTCAAGATTAATGCGGAATATCGCAGTTAAGGTTTATAGATATTTTTCAGCCTTTGTATTTTCAATTACAAACTGTTTAAACTTTCTTGCAATTGGAGACAGCTCTGCCTCTGCATGATGAACAATATGCCATTGCCTTACAATCGGAAAGGGGGCAACATTAAGCTGCTTGATAATATTGTTTTTAAGTTGAAGATTCACAGAATGCATCGAAACAAAACCAATCCCTAATCCTGCTTGAACCGCCTCAACAATAGCTTCATTCGAGTTAATTTGAATATCTGAATTAAAGTTTAAACCAGTAAACTTTTCAATTGTTATGCGAGTGCCTGAACCAACTTCCCTCGTAAGTAAAGTTTCCTTGGCTAAATCTTTAATTGTGACTCTTTTCTCATTTAACAGCTCATTCTCAGGGTGAGCGATTGCAATCAAAGGATTTTTCATAAATGCTTGAGAAATTAATGGAATATTTTTTGGAGGCTCTCCCATTATTACGAGATCAGCATTGTTATTTTTTAGGTTGTTAAGAAGTGACTGCCTATTTGTAACATCGATATAGAAAGTCATTTTAGGAAACTCTTTTTTAAACTTTGCAAGTAATGCGCTAATAAATGAATTTGCAGTTGTTGCAACTGCTATTTGAAGATGGCCAGAATCTGGACTGAGTATTTCATCCATTTCAAGTTTTGAATTTTCAAGTGTACTGATCGTTTTTACTGCAGTTTCATAAAGCTTTTTTCCAATAAATGTAGCGCTGATTTTTTTTCCATTAATATCAAATAATTTTGCTCCAATACTATCTTGAAGCTGCTGTATCTGCATATATACTGCAGGCTGAGTGATATGGAGCTCTTTACTCGCGCTTGTAAATCCGCCTAATCTAATGACTGATTCATAGCTATAGAGCTGTTTTAATGTATAATTAATCATAATATAAATTGATGATTATTTAAATAAATATTATTTTACATTATTTATTTCACCTACTATAATGATTTCATTTTTATATTAATATTAATAAACAGGGAGTGGGACTATGGCTAAGAAAGGTTACGATGCAGGTGTAAAGGAATACCGCGATACATATTGGATGCCCGAGTATGAGCCAAAAGATACTGATATTCTGGCATGCTTTAAAATTACGCCCCAACCAGGCGTTCCAAGAGAAGAGGTTGCAGCCGCTGTTGCAGCTGAATCTTCAACAGGAACTTGGACTACAGTTTGGACTGACCTGTTAACAGATCTTGACCACTACAAGGGACGCGCCTACCGCATTGAAGACGTGCCAGGATCAGATGATGCAATTTATGCTTTTATTGCATACCCAATCGATTTATTTGAAGAGGGCTCAATCGTTAACGTTCTTACCTCTCTCGTAGGAAATGTATTCGGCTTTAAAGCATTAAGAGCTCTTAGACTTGAAGATATTCGTTTTCCGATAGCTTACGTTATGACGTGTGGAGGTCCCCCAAATGGAATCCAGGTTGAAAGAGACAAAATGAATAAATATGGCCGGCCGATGTTGGGATGTACCATTAAACCCAAACTTGGCTTATCAGCTAAAAATTATGGACGCGCATGTTACGAGGGACTGCGTGGTGGATTAGACTTTACAAAAGATGACGAAAATGTAAATTCACAGCCTTTCATGCGCTGGAGAGATCGTTTCGGTTTTGTTCAGGATGCAATTGAAAGGGCTGAAAGAGAAACAGGTGAAAGGAAAGGCCACTACTTAAATGTAACAGCTCCTACGCCAGAAGAGATGTACAAAAGAGCTGAGTATGCGAAAGAGTTAGGAACTCCAATCATTATGCATGACTTCTTTACGGCAGGCTTTACAGCAAATACAGGTCTTGCAAATTGGTGCCGCGATAACGGCTTATTGCTTCATATCCATAGAGCAATGCATGCTGTTGTAGATAGAAATCCAAATCACGGCATTCACTTCAGAGTGCTTGCTAAGTGTTTACGCCTTTCTGGAGGTGATCATATGCACTCAGGAACGGTAGTAGGAAAACTTGAAGGTGACCGTGAATCCACTTTGGGCTGGATTGATTGCATGCGCGATAGCTTTATTAAAGAAGATCGCTCAAGAGGTATTTTCTTTGATCAGGACTTTGGGTCAATGCCAGGGATGCTACCTGTAGCTTCAGGCGGAATTCATGTCTGGCATATGCCAGCACTTGTAAATATATTTGGTGACGACTCAGTTCTCCAATTTGGCGGCGGAACACTTGGCCATCCATGGGGTAATGCAGCAGGTGCTGCTGCGAATCGAGTTGCTGTTGAAGCATGTGTTGAAGCAAGGAACGCTGGAAAAGACTTAGAAAAGGAATCTAAAGAGATTCTTACTAGTGCAGCAAAACACTCACCTGAGCTTAAGATTGCAATGGAGACATGGAAAGAGATTAAATTTGAGTTCGATACAGTTGATAAGCTGGACATAGTGCACAAGTAATGCATCAATCAACTTTTATTACAATAAAAACTAATATAAGGAAAATATTATGAGCAAAGTTCAAGATTACCCATCACGCCTTGGCGATAACTCGAGCAGAAAGTTTGAAACATTTTCATACTTACCTGCAATGAATGATAAACAAATTCGACAACAAGTACAGTACATTGTTGATCAGGGTTATAACCCTGGCGTAGAGCATACTGAAGTTGAAAATGCTATGGAAAATTACTGGTATATGTGGAAACTTCCTTTATTTGGTGAGACAGATGTTGATACAATTCTTGCTGAATGTAAGGAGTGCCATGATGCTAACCCAGATAATCATGTTCGACTAATTGGTTATGATAATTACGCTCAATCACAGGGCGCTTCAATGGTTATTTACAGAGGCAAAGGATTTAAATAATCAAGTAAAATTAGGTAAGCTTGATTGGATAAACCCCTGTCTAAGTGCAGGGGTTTTTTTTTGAAGAGGATATAAAAATGAATGAATTAGATCAATATAAAATTGCAAAAGAGCCTTTTTACCAACCTCAAAATGATGAAATAGATATGTATACCGCTGCGTATATGAATCGTATGCCGGTTATGTTGAAAGGCCCCACTGGGTGCGGTAAGTCTAGGTTTGTAGAATATATGGCGTATAAATTAGGTAAGCCTTTAATTACAGTTGCTTGCAATGAAGATATGTCAGCCAGTGATTTAGTAGGGAGATTTCTTCTTGATAAGGAAGGTACAATTTGGAAAGATGGTCCTCTTGCAATGGCCGCTCGTTATGGCGGTATTTGTTATCTAGATGAGGTCGTAGAGGCCAGGCAAGATACAACCGTTGTGATTCACCCTTTGACAGATTATCGCCGTACTTTACCGCTCGACAAGAAAGGCGAGTTGATTGAAGCGCATCCTGATTTCCAATTGGTTATATCTTATAACCCTGGCTATCAAAATTTAATGAAAGACCTTAAGCAATCGACTAAGCAAAGATTTTGTGGTTTTAACTTTCAATACCCAGATGAAAAAACTGAGGCACATATTATTTCTAAAGAGTCCGGCGTTGATCCAAAAATAGCATTGAAACTAGTCCAAATTGCTCAAAGAGCTAGAAATCTTGTCGGCCATGGGCTGGATGAGGGAATATCTACTAGATTATGTATCTATGCAGGACAATTAATTGCTAATAAGGTTAATGAAAAGTCTGCCTGTAAAATTGCAATGGTTAATCCTATTACGGATGACTTAGATATTGTCGACACTCTTAATGCTGCAATCGATACTTTTTTTGATTAAGGATTAGTAATGAGTGCGGTTCAACTTTCCGATTTTGAACAAAAGTTTAGAGATTCCTCTGACATTCTTCATGATGCGCTTGCAGGGAGCTTTGTTGAAGCCTCTAAGGTTATGTCCCCAAATGGACTTAAAGTCTATTTAGATGGTGCTGGTGCTCTTCATGCAATGGGTAAAGGTGAAGACATGGTTATCTCTTTCTTGGAAGAGACGCCTATGGTCGTTAGAGAGGTTGGCGAGTCCATAATTGGTGAGATTGTATTTTCAATTATGAAAATGTCTTCACAAACATCCTCTTCTGTCTTGGTGCTGATGATTGCAAGCCTTCCAAACGTTGCAAGGCGGATGAGTGACTTTGATTTATTAAAAGGCTACCTTAGGTTAATGGAGCGAATGATAGCTCTAGCCCCTAGAGGTATGAGGCCAATGCTAAATAATATTGATCAGTTAACTAGTAAGCTTACTCTTGGCGGCCTAAGAAGATGGGTTCTTTATGGAGCTGAATCATTCAAACGAGATTTTAAAGCCCAAATCGCCTATTTTGAATTAAGTAGTGCAGAATCAATGCAAATACTTGAGCAGGAGAGGCGCGGAACGCTATTTATTGATAATCAAAGAAAGTTGCAGTTTTATCTTAGAGCGTTTTATAACCGTGATTTTTTTCTACGACCGACTTCAGGTGACTACGAAACTAAGAAAGGTCTAAGACCTTATATTGAATATGGAGTTATGCATATTCCAGATGCTTATGATGACTATAAGCATACTTCTGGAAGAATTATCCCTGGTATAGATTGTTATAGGGCGGTTTGTGCTCATGCCGCAGCTCATATTATGGAAACTAGAGTGGCTTTTAAAGGGGATGACTTAAATCCTTTGCAAGTTGCATGCATTTCTCTAATAGAAGACTTAAGGGTTGAGCTTAATACATTAAAAAAATTTCCAGGTATGAAGAAAACTTGGATTGCGCTTCATCCTGAAGATGAGGACTTAAAAGATTTAAATCCTTTCATAGTAGATCTGGTTGATTTCTCAAGGGCTGCATTAGATCAAAAATACACAGTAAAGCAGTCATTTAACAGTGATTTTCTTAAGTTATTTATTAAAAAAATGACCAAAATGCCTGAATCATCAGCAATGAGCTATGAGTTGGGTATGAATTATTACGAGCTACTTAAGACTGAAACAGATGTGAAAATAAGCGCTTCCGCTCTTGTATCAACGCCAATTATATATAGAGATGATAATAGATATATTTGGGAGTACGAAGAGCTTGATTGGTTGTCAGAGGGCAATGATTATGTCCCTGTTAGTCAAAGACAGGTACGTAAAAATGTCAATATTATGGAGATGTATAACGAGCTTGATGTTGAAACCGCAGGTGATGATGCGCAGGAAATTTGGACTTTAGAGTCAGAGTACTTTCCTGATGAGCTCGATGGCGTAAGTATTAATGAAATTGAGGGTAAGGAGCCAGTAAGTGAGCCTTTTCATTACAATGAGTGGGATTATCAGCTTCAGCTCTATCGGCCAAACTGGGCAACTCTGTATGAAAGACGTTTGAGAAAAGGGGATCCAGAGTTAATTAATAAAATTTTAAAAACTCACAAACCTATTGCCAATCAACTTAAAAATGCGATTGATCGAATGCAGCCTCAAGGTCTCATAAAACTCAAGAAGCAACAAGAAGGAAGTGAGCTTGATCTTGATGCATGCGTAACAGCTTTAGCAGATATTAGATCTGGCATAACCCCATCTGACAGGATTTATGTAAAGAAAGTGCAGCATGTTAGAGATGTCTCTGTGAACTTATTAATGGACTTATCTGAATCTACCACTGATATGGTTATTGGAAGTGATAAAACAATTTTGGAGCTAATGAAAGAGTCAACTTCATTACTTTCATGGGCAATTGACAAGATTGGAGATAATTTAACTATTTCAGGGTTTGCATCGGATTCAAGACACGATGTTCAGTACTATCGCTTTAAGCCATTTCATTATAGTTTTAATGATGAAGTAAAAGGCCGATTGGCTGGAATAAAAGGTGGCCTATCAACCAGAATGGGGGCTGCAATAAGGCATGCTGGGGTCAATTTATTGACTCAATCTTCAGCTAAGAAAATTCTTTTGATCTTAACGGATGGAGAGCCTGCAGATATTGACGTTGATGATCCACAGCATCTTCGTATGGATGCAAAAAAAGCGGTTGAAGAGTTACGAAGTCATGGAATTGTAACGTTCTGTATTAGTTTAGATCCTCACGCTGATGAATATGTTTCGAGAATTTTTGGTAAAAATCGTTTTATGGTAATTGATAATATTCAAAAATTACCTGAGAGACTTCCTCAATTGTTTATCTCATTAACTAAATGATGGTTGCTGAAGAAGACGATAATTTAATAGATTTTGATCCAAAATATCCTTATATTTTGCCAGATGATTGGAAAGAAAAGAATTCCCCAAGTGTTTACGAAATATTAGCTACAACAAATACACTTAAAAGAATGTATGCTGACAAAGTAAAAGAGATTGAAGAGGGCGTTACTAGCAATAAACTAGGAGAAGAAGCTTTAAGAAATATTGCTACAAATTATCAAACTATTAAGTCGCTCCTTTTTCAATCACGCTAGGATGAAAAAATTATGAATCTAAGTCAGTTCAATGAAGAGATAAGAAGTTTAGACAAAGATTTTTTGCAATCGATACTAGATGGCTCTGCGCTGTTGATGGTTGAAGACCAGTCATTGGGTCTGGGTAGTTCAAATGGTGCATTTGTAATTTTTTGGATTGAAGATGAGGTGTTTTCTTCAGTTGAAGATTTAAGAAGTTATTTGGCTGAAGAGGCTGAAGATCTTCACGCGAATTATTACAAACATAGCCCTATTAGTAAGGAATATTTCGAAGCTAAATTATCTAGCTTAATGGATGAATACGGCCAGACTGCATTTGTATCTCAGCAAGGACGCATGCCAGAGAAAACCCTCATTAGTTCAAATGGTGATTTATTAGTCTTAACCGAAGAAGACTATACTTTTAAATATGGCTTATACTTAAACCTTGAAGATAATTTAAGCCCTAAAATTTCAGCCTTAAAGGCAAAAACTTGGCTTCAATCAGGCGCTGCATATAATGACTATATTGCTGTTAATGTTTTTAGATTTAGTTCAATTGAATAGTTATTAAGTATATATTTTCATTTTTTTCAACCAATTCTTTCTAAGAAGCTAGAAAGAAAAAGTAGTATAAAATTAAACGAAAATTATTATTTAGACATGACTCAGCATCAAAACTTTTTAAACTCTCTTATTCAGCGTATCCGTATGGGGCGTTCAAATAAGAAAGTATCCAGTCCTGAAAGTATCATCACGCTTTGCAATCAGTTAGTAAGTAAAAATGGAGAGGCAACATTATTTTCTCTTGCAAAAATAATTTTGGAAGATTTTAATACTCTTTCAGAAGAGCAAAAAAAGTCATTTTTTTTACAGTTTCTTGATCAGTTTGGCGTCGATCGGCCTACTCTCAAAAAAGCTCTCATTGAATTAAATATTGATGATGAAGGCCAGCTCAGGAAACTTCATCAATTAATTGAACCTAAGAGTCATGAGCTTCTTAGAAGGTTAAATCAAGTTCCAAATGGAACATCAGTGCTTTTAAAGATGAGAGAGTCATTGTTAGAGTGCATTAAAACTTCCCCAGAGCTTAAATCACTTGATTCTGATTTTGTTCATTTATTTAAGTCTTGGTTTAATAGGGGGTTTTTAAGACTTGAACGCATTGATTGGTCGACAAGTGCTAGAGTGTTGGAAAAAATCATGCAGTACGAAGCTGTCCATGATATTTCAGATTGGGAGGATTTACAAAATAGGGTGGCTGCAGATGACAGAAGGTTATATGCTTTTTTTCACCCAGCACTTCCAGATGAGCCTCTTATTTTTATTGAGGTTGCATTGATGGACGATACGCCAAATTCAATTATGCCAATACTTGATACAAGCGTTAAACCAATTGATCCTTTTAGCGCCACAACAGCAGTTTTTTATTCTATCTCTAATTGCCAGATGGGACTAAAGAGCGTTTCTTTCGGGAGTTTTTTGATTAAGCAAGTAGTCACTGAAATTGAGAAGGAATTCAAACAAATCAAGCATTTTGTTACTCTCTCACCTGTTCCTGGGCTGAAGAAATGGTCTAACAAAATTAACCTATTAGAAGATAAAGATTTGCCTGAAAATATAATTAATGATATTAGCGAATGTTGTAAAGATAATAAGCCAAATCCTTTAGTATTGAATCGACTAACTTATTATTACTTAACTCAAGTTAAACGTAAAAATGGTCAAGCTATTAATCCAGTTGCTCATTTTCATCTTGGTAATGGCGCATCTCTTTATAAAATTCATGCAAATGCAAATGTTAATCAGAGTGCTCTAGATGATTCTTGGGGAGTGATGGTTAATTACTTATATGACCTAGAGTCAGTCGCTAAGAACCATGAAGACTATGCAAATCAAGAGCCAGTTGCAGTGTCATCAAAACTTACAAAATCTATTCAAAATAATAAGAAAAAAATCTTAGCCTATTAATTAATTGATTCAATTTCTTTTTCAGGCTCAGTAGACATTCTTAATTTATTAGCTAAAAACCAAATTAATCCTACACCTAGTGCCCACCAAATAATTTGCCATGCCCAAATTGATGGCATTCCAAGCATCCAAGAATCATAACCAGCATTAGGTTTGCCAAAGGTGAAGTTTCCAAATATTGATCCTGGGCCAATAGCAAAAAACATCCATACCATTAATAAAAGACCTCCAACTGGCTTAGACCATCGATCATTAGAAGCTGTTACAGAGTGTTTTTGGAAAAATGAGTGAAATGTATCCCTATGTTGTTTGTCAGGATCTTGACTGGTCATTAAAGAGATAATTAAGCAGATTGAAATATTAAAAAACATACCCCATACAGCTGAATGAATTGTCCAGGGCCACACTCCCCAAGGTAGTCGCCCACCAGTTATTTTCTGTCCTAATGTTTCAGTGAAGATAACTACAATAATTCCAATAATTACACCTGCAATTGCAGCATTTTTTGTAATCCATGGAAACCATGTGACACCTAGTAATGATGGCCAAAGTTGGAATGAGCAAGCAATTGCTAGACTTCCAAGAATGAGAGTGGCTTCCATCGAAAATGAAGCTAAAAGCATTCCACAAAAGAACACTAACGCTGTAAAGAGTTTTGCAGCTTTAATTTGAGTTTTATAATCTGAGTCTTTATTAAAATAATGAACATAGATATCTCGAGATAAAATATTTCCAGTAGTAGACATAAATGCAGCTGCAGTGACTTGTAATGCTGCTATAGCGCAGATAGCAAGGAAGCCAACCATCCATGGTGTAGTGCTTCCTACAAGTTTAATATAATGCATTACTAGCTCCGTATATTGCGCCTTAGATAATTCTGGCAAGTGCTGTGCAATAGCAAATCCCGCTTCATTAACGACACTATTTGCCCCTAGTAAGTTTGCGCTTATTCCTTGCAGAGTAGAAAATAAAAACATAATAATACCCACACAGGCTGCTGCACCCCATATTTGGTGAATTGAAAAGCCTTTAGTTGATTTGCTGGTAAATCCAAGCATTGTGAATGTTGGTGAGGATTGAATTCCCATAACTGACATCATAAATGTAAGAGTCATAATTGCAGTCCATGGGCCACCCTTTGGGGTTTCAATTCCTATACCATCTGTAAATTGAATTACACCAGGAATAGCAAAGTATCCTGGGAAGTTTCCTCCACCCATGCCTTTAGTTTTCCCAAGATGACTAGTTGTGTTTTTTGCAATGTTGGCTAAGCCTTGGTTTAATGAATCAAAGCCTCCAGCTAGATCAAGAGCAAATAAGCCTAATATAATCATTCCAAGGAAAAATAATATAGTCTGCACTACTGAAATTTTTGCTATTGCTTGCATTCCTCCCATGATGGAATACAAAAGAACAAGTCCAGATAATGACCACATGGCTACATTACGTGAAAAAATACCATTAGTTAATTCACTTATTAGGAATCCTGAAGATCCAAAGAGTAATGCAGCAAAAGGAATGCCAAATAAAAGTGCAATGCAAACTGAAATAATCCTTAGAGTATCGTCTTTAAAATATGCTGAAAGCATTTCACCAGATGTAGTAAATCTAAAACGCCTTCCGAGCATCCATTGCCTTTTAAGAAGAACAACTCCCGAAATTGCAACAGCTATGGCAAAAAATGAAGTATTTGCAAACTGAAAACCATCTCTAAAAATGAGTCCAGGGTGGGCAATAAAAGTCCATCCTGCAAAAGATATTCCTGTAGCTGCTATAGCAAATACCCATGGCGATAAGTTACGGCCAGATAGGAAGTAGTCATCTGCAGAAGCAATTTGCTTCGAAGCTCGAACTCCCCAAAAAAAACAGTAAGACCAATATAGGACTAAAAATATAAATATCCATGTTATCGCACTTGTCATTTTATTTTTTTCCTTGAATTATTTTTTTAGACATCATGA
The DNA here is from genome assembly GCF_059512545.2 of Candidatus Pseudothioglobus sp. uisw_070. Taxonomy (NCBI): domain Bacteria; kingdom Pseudomonadati; phylum Pseudomonadota; class Gammaproteobacteria; family Pseudothioglobaceae (SeqCode); genus Pseudothioglobus (SeqCode); species Candidatus Pseudothioglobus sp. uisw_070. The sequence goes on from NZ_CM183456.2 coordinate 608,132, forward strand.
TTAATTTATATTTAAATTTGTGTTCTGATATGAGGTGATCTGGCATATAAAGCTACCATAGGGAGGATTAAAAGTCCGAAAACAAATTGTTGTCCTTCATAGCTTAATCCAATGCCTACTAAAAATGATGATAGAACTTGTAAAACAAGAACACCAATAACTGTAAATCCATACCCTCCTTTTCCTCCAAGAAGTGAAGTACCACCAACTACTACAGCAGCTATTGTTTGAAAAAGATAAGGGCCACCAACGCCAACAAACCCACCACCACTCCATCCTAAAAGTAAAACACCAGTTAGTGCAGAAACAAACCCCCCTATTGCAAATGCTCCTATCCAGTAAGCCCTCTCTGATATAGATAATCTTGCTGCAGCTGTCCGATTTCCACCTACTGCGTATAAGTTTCTTCCCCAAGTTGTATTTGATAGTGCAATAATCATAAGGATTGATGATACAACCCAGATTACAACAACAGGCGGGATACTAATGCCAATAAAAGTTCCATTTGTTGCGGCTATATTAGACAACCACTTTGGCACTACACCAAAAACGCTTCCTCCAAAATCTGAACCAATAGTTGTTAATGCTTGAACAGCTCCAGTAACTACAAATCCAACACCTAGAGTTAAGATAAGTGCTTGACCTTGAATACGAAAACTTAATAAGCCATTAACTATACCAACACCTAATCCCATTAATAAAACAGTAACTATGCAGATCCATGGAGGAATTCCTAGCGTGATTAAATACATTAAGCCAATATTTGCAGCTCCAATTACAAAGCTAACTGATAAGTCTAATCCGCCTAGTAATACTACAAGTGTTTGTCCAATACATGCAAGTCCAAGGAATGATGCAAAAAGAAGCATTGATTTCAGATTCAAAGTTGAGATAAAGCCATCTACAATTAATGAACCCATAATAAAAAGTCCAATTAATACTGCTAATCCCATAAGCGCACTTTTATTATTTTTCGCAACTGAGTTGGTGATGATTAATATTAAGAGAGTTAGAAAAAATACCACCAATGAAAGTATGTTTTGCCATTGAAGAAAATCATCCATAGCAAAGGCAAGTCCAACAAATGCAATAATCATTGCTAATATGCCAATAATGGCACCCTTGTTACTCTTGATAAGGAAACTAAAATAGCTTTCAGTAGACTCTTTATCTTGGATTTCTATATTTTCTACTAATTGTAGATCTTCCTCTTCAAGGCCGTCAATGTATGTCCATCTTACTGAAAGGTGATGCCAGCCCCATAAGATTGAACCAAAGATTGCAACTGTATAAAGCATAACAAGTTGTGAGGGAGTGTTATCAATAAAACCTAAAACAGCACTGACAACTGAAACTATTAAAGCAACAATAAAGCCCAGCCATTTATAAAATGAAAAGGCAGCTTTTCCCATTCTATTAATGCGCATTTTTAACCCAATTATTTTTAAATATTTTCATTATTTATCCTTCCCATTTGCTTATTGCATCATCTTTATGATCGCCAATAATGTATGTGCTTATTATGTGCATTACATTTGGAGCTGAAATAATTGTGATTCCAATAATGACAATGAGTTTCCATACTGGCACACCTATTGCATAAAATAAACTGCCCCAAGCTAGAATAGCAAAAGCAGCTATATACCAATATTTCCAAAAACTATTAAAACTAGTTTCTCCCATAGCAATACGTAAAAATACTTGTAATAAAATAATAATAATGGCAATGTAGGCAATTTCAGTAATTAGTGCCATTCCACTGGCATCAACATTCATCCTTATTGGCGCCATATATTCGATAAGCTTGACTGGTAAACTTTCTATTCCAGTAGGGATAATTGGGATTGAATAGTTCGTTAATACGCCTATATTAGGGTCAGTTGTACCCATGCTATTACCTATAAAGAAATACATAACAATTAAGAAAGTAATTGAGATTGCCCCAATAAAAATGTTGTTGATATTTTTTATTTTTGTATGAACTAAAGGTATGGTAATTGTGAAGAGAAGTGCTGAGACCATTAGTATTGCAAAAACTTCACCTGAGAAACTACTTGTTAAATATCCCTTATTTGCATCTTGAAAAAATATAGCTCCAATTGCAATAACTGGAACAATAGCGATGCACATTATCATTGCTAAACGCTTGATACTAGTTTTTATTCCTGGAAGCATTGTCAGAATTATTAGTGATGACAATAGCACTACACCTACTAGACCGATTAATAGATATGTTGTCTTACTTAGTGCATTAATAGAGAGGAATGATGAAGAGCTTGAGATTTCCTCCATGCTAAATATCATTATTGAATAATCAATCATAGCTGGTGAGAAAACCACTTCTGAAGTAGAATCAGGATTAAATATTAGACCAAAAGCAGAAATTATTACAACAATCATTAGTCCAATCATTGGTCCGCTTATATGTTTAAAAGCAACTTTGATAATATAGGCAGCCAATGCCACCCCAATAATTATAAGAAACATAATTGTTCCTGCTGACATAGTTTCCTGCTCAACAGCAGCTACAAATGCCTTATATCTTTTTACTCCGAATGATTTGTCCATCGATACGCTTACCATTACCCCTAAGGAAACTATTCCCATTACTAAAAACACTAGGGATGGCGATAGTCCTCGAGCACGTTTTTGAAGAAATGGAATCGCAATACTAATTAATAATGAAACCACCAGCATAAGTCCATATGAGAAATCGGTAACGAAACTCTGCATTTTCCCAAAGTTAAAAGTTGAAAGTGCAAAGGTAATTAAAAATATATTTAGTGAACCTAGAAGGGCTCCAAATGCACTTCCTCGACCACCTGCTAAATTTGCTCCACCCAGGACAAGTGCAGTAACTGCCATTAGTGTGTAAGTTGTTCCCTGACTTGGATCACCAGAGCTAATTAGGGATGTAAATGTAATCGCAGCAAGTCCTGCATAAATACCGCCTATAACATGAGCGCCAATTCGAACCATGTTTATATTAACTCCACTTGTGTAGGTTGCTCGCTCATCAGAACCCATCATTTTTAAATTACCCCAAAAGGCTGTTTGAGCAAGCAAGTACCATCCTGCTGTTGCAACTATTAATATTACTAAAACGGGAGAAAAAATAGTAGTACCAGCTCCCCAGCTATACATCCAATCAGGCGCTAAGCCAGATGGTCGAGGCATAATTATGAGATTCAATCCAACAAGCGAGAGGTAGCCACTTAATGACACAATAATTGGCTGCACTCGAACAAATACAATTATTAAAGCCATTAGAACTTGATAAGCAATACCCACACCAATGGCGTATAAAAATATTGCAATTGGTGATTCAATTAAACCTAGCCCGATTAGCTGAATCATACCAACATTGATAAATCCAATTAATGGCCCAATTGATAAATCAACTCCTGCTCTTCCAGCCATAACTATTACTGTTAATGCATAGGTTGCAAGTATTAGTGGAGCCACAACAATTATTAAACCACCAAATCCAGTACTTGAAACCATATATGGGCCTCTAATAACTGCAAATATAAGTAATAGGAAGAATATGACTATAGGAACTATAAGATATGTACTAGCCCCAGAATTTGATTCTTGTTTTTTGATTAATTCCATTATCGTTAAAAGTTCATTTTGTAATATTTATATTAAATTGCCCTATTCTTTAGAGAATAATTTTTCAAATTTTTCTAAATCTTCCTTACTATATTCCTGGGTATTTGACTTAACGCTCTTATTGTCTATATTATTAGAGGAGGCGATTTTTTGACTACTTAAGCCTCTATCTAGGTTATTTTTAATTTCATGACTATCTTCTTGAATTTCAAATTTTTTGAACAGCTCTTCGTCGGCTGCTGAGTAACCATCTACTTTATTTGCCTGACCCAAAGTAATTTTTTGGTTAGGATTTTTTTTGAATTTCATTAACTTTTCAAATTGATTTGAATCATCTTTAGAATATTCAAAAGACTCAGTTAATTCCTCAGCTGTTTTCTTTTCAACTTTTTTGCCATCATTATTTTGATTTTCAGAAGAATTGATTATTGAATTAAAATTTTCTTCATCAGAAGGTGAGAAATCCTGCTTTGAAGATTTAGTTGAGGCTTCTGTTTTAATCTCATTTTTGAAATATTTACTTACGTTATATTCACTCATTTCATTCTCCATTTTTGTGTTTTCAGGATATTTAGAGTTCACCAACTCTTTATGCTCTATATCAGAGTTATCTTGATTTTGAATATGTCCAAACATTGATTCAAGAATTCCATCAGCATTAATTTTTTGATCTAAAAATGTTTCAAAAATGCTGCCATTGCGAAATACAATTACACGCGAACAAAACCCTATGAACTCTTCAAGTTCACTTGACATGTAAATTACTGAATTTCCTTCATCCGCAAATTCTCTTAATTGTTTGTAAAGATCTCTTTTAGTTTGCAAATCTATTCCTCGAGCAGGATCTAATAAAACCAAAGTCTTGGGATGGGTGGAAAAAGCACGTCCTAGCATTACTTTTTGTTGATTACCGCCACTTAATGATGTAATCAAATTTTCTTTGGCGCCTGCTTTAATCGCTAATCTCTCTACTTCCCAATCGTAAATGTCATTTATCGCCCCCCATTCAATAAGGCGAACACCGGGTATATTGGTATTTTTGTCGTACATAGAAATTGCTAAATTTTCAACAATACTTAGATTTGGTAAAATTCCTTCTCTTTTTCGATCACCTGAAACAAATGCAATTCCAAATTTTTTTGCATCTGCAAGAGTGTTAATTGAAGAAAAATCAACACCATGGTTTGTGCTGACTTCAGCTACTCCTTCTGCAGCTGTTGCAATACCAGCTAATATTCGAACAAAGTCATCTTGACCATGGCCATCTAGCCCAGTGATTCCAACTATTTCGCCTTTATTTAATTCAAAATTTGAAGAATCACTTGTTGGCCAAACCCTCATATTTTGAGTTCTTAGCGCTACTTGTGAGTGAGATGATTTGTGAGCATCTTGTTTAGTTGAGTCTTTGCTCTGATCTTTTCCTGTCATCAGTTGTAAAAGATTTTTTTCAGTAATTTGACTTTTTTCTAAAACACCTACATCTTTCCCATCTCTCATAACTGTACAACGATCACTGATTCTTACTAACTCTGCAATTCTATGAGTTACTATTATTATTGCTGTACCCTTATCACGTAGAACTCTCATCTTATTAAAAAGACGCTCAGTTGAGTCGAAATCTAATGCAGCTGATGATTCATCTAAAATTAGTAAATCTGGCTCACTTAGTAATCCTCTAGCAATGGTAATCCAGGCTTTAGTACTTAGTGGAAGATTTCCAGCTGGCATTAAGGGGTCGATATCTTCATCAGCTAATTCACTTAATAAAATTCTAGCTTTATCTTGTTTGTCTTTATCCGACATGGATTTTGAGAAAAAACCATCAATACCAATAAATAAGTTATCAACTATCGATGCTTCATCTGCTACAAGAACCTCTTGAAATACCATTGAAACACCTAAATCGCGAGATTCCTTTGGTGTGGATGGGTGATGGCCATTAATTGACACTTTCCCTGAATCAATTGGCAAGACACCGGCTAGCACTTTAGCTAATGTACTTTTCCCACAGCCATTTCCACCAATAATTGCATGGATTTCACCAAAATATCCAGTAAAGGACACATTATCAAGGGCTTTAGTTACTCCAAATGATTTGCTTACATTTTTAACATGAAGCTCACCCGGAAATTTGGTTAGTATTTCAGGTAGATCTGAAGGATCATCTTCTACTGTCTTTTGCACTTGTTCGGCCAATTAAATACACCTCTAAATTGAAATAGGAGTCACTTCAGACTAATGGCTATGTATTTATTTAGAAATTTATAAATACACAAATTCTATTTTAAAACATCCAAAAGTATAGGTGCAGTTTACTACTATCACATACCATAGTCAATAGTATGTATTAATTCTTACATTATTAGTAAAGTAATGTTTAATAATGTTACAATCATGAATAAAAATGATGGCCAGTATGTTTTTTTTTAAAACTATTTTTTTAACTTTCTTAGATACATTGTCATTTTCTTGGGTTTATTAAGTAAATATAAATATGAGTGAATTTTTTAATTATTTTTCAATACTAAAGAAATTCTTGTCCAATTCATTTATTAAAGCTGGAGTATTACCCTGGTTTCTTGGTGTTGCTCTAATTACTTTCTCATTCGCTAGTGATAATTTTTTAACTACACAAAATATTCTAGGCGTAGCACGGCATTCTTCAGATCTTATTCTTGTGGCCATGGCTCAGATGGTAGTTATGCTCACTGCAGGGTTGGATTTCTCTGTTGGTGTAATTCTTGCAATGACTTCTGTAGTGGCTTCGATGACAATGGTGGCTTTGTGGTCTGGATACGGTTCCGGCTGGGAGGCAATTTTTATAGGCTGCTTAGCAGGTCTTCTGGTTGGAGCGTGTATTGGCCTAGTCAATGGCCTTGGTGTTGCTTTTTTACGAGTACCCCCATTCATAATGACTCTTGGCATGTCTTCAATTATATTTGGGTTAGCTCTTACTATTACTGGAGGAATTCCAATCTATGGAATGCCCGAATCATTCACGAATATTTTTGGCTATGGCACGTTTCTAGGTATTTCATTAACTATATGGATCACTCTATTTTTTATTATTTTGGTTTATATTTTTATTAATATGACAAAGATGGGGAGGTACTTTTATGCGATAGGAGGAAACATCAGAGCAGCAGAACTTTCTGGCATTAATGTTCGTATTTATATAGTGAGTGCTTATGTTTTTTCTGCAGTTATAACGAGTTTTGCGGCTTTATTGATTACTGCAAGGCTGGAAACTGGAGAGCCTAACATTGGTGCAAGTTATCCATTGCTATCCATTGCTGCTTGTGCGATTGGAGGGGTAAGCCTTCTTGGTGGTGTTGGTAGAGTTCAGAATGTTGTTTTAGGGGCGTTTTTTATTATCTTAATACAAAATGGAATGAACCTAATGAGAGTTGGTTCATACTTACAGATGGTTGTTATAGGTGTGTTGCTTATAGTAGCTATTAGTGCTGAGTATTTTAGGCAGCAAATGTTATCAACCCTAAAAAAATAGTGACCGAATAAGAATGATTTTTTATAATTCATTAAATTTGAATGTTTTCTTAGATTCTGAGATCTAAAAATTCACAATTAATATATGAAAAAAAATAAAAAAAATCTCTTTAATAGGTTATCTCTTAATCAAAAAATCTTAGCTTTAATATTTATTGAAATTATTGCTTTTATTTCATTAATGCTAGTTGCTTTTTCGCAAATCTACACAGTTGGCAGCGAAACCAAACAAATGTCTTCTATCACAATTCCATTAATCGAGTCCGTTCATAGAATTGATGATAGTGTTTATAGCCAAAGGCTTAGTCTCAATGAGCTCTATATAACGGTTACCCAAATCGTTAACCAGGATGGTGATAAAACAAGTTTTTATGATAAATATGTGCAGCTCTTAGGTGGTAAATTAATCCAGGATAAATTTTTATTAGCTAGTCAAAAATTGAAGGAGTCAATTGCTGATACTGAGGATTTTATTAGAAAAGTTAAAAATGACGTAGCTTCAAATAACGACATAATTGTAGATAATCAAGAGCAATTACTTTTAGAACTCTATGAGCTGAGAGTAGTTTCTCAAAAATATAATCAAATAGTTGTAAGTAACTTATTCCTTGAAAATAATTTACAAATACTTACTCTAAATATCAAAAACCTCAATGAAATTTTATCTACTGAAGAGTCTCTTATTATTCAGGCAGAAAAAGTAAGTAAAGAATTAGAAAATGTTATTAATGCCTCTAAAGAAAAAATAATTTATGTTGAAAGAATCGCTATTAGTTATATAGTTATAACAACAATTATTTCTATTTTATTTGCTATATCAATGATTCTTCTTATTGTAAGGATGAATATTTCAAAGCCTTTACAGTTACTTACTGACTCAATAAATAGATACACCCCGTTAAGAAAAGTGACAAGGTTGGAGGATGAGCAAAATATATTAGAAAGAGAGGATGAGCTTGGAAGAATGGGGCGCAGTTTTAACAGGCTGAAGGAGGACTTATGGGAGCAAGGAGTCGGACTTCAAAAAGCTAAGGAAGATGCTGATAGAGCCAATAAAGCCAAATCACTATTTCTGGCTTCAGCTAGCCATGATTTACGTCAACCTTTAAATGCAATGCAGATGTATATAGCAGCGTTAAAATCTAAAGTTAAAGATGAAAAAATTCTTACAATTATTGAAGATATAAATTCAGTTTCAGCCTCAACTGCAAGACTTCTAAACGCGCTTTTAGATGTTTCTGAATTGGAGGTTGGAGCTATTAAGCCACGATATGAAGACTTCTCAATTAATAATATTTTTACTAGTATTTTTCAATCATTCGCACCTTTAGCAAAAGATAAAAACTTACAGTTTCGAATCGTTCCTTCTAGTATTACTGTTAGAAGTGATCCTGATTTATTGGAACGTATATTAGGTAATTATATGTCAAATGCCATTCGCTATACTGAAGCTGGATCTGTAATGATGGGATGCAGAAGGAGAGGCAATAAGGTTTCAATTGAAGTCTGGGATACGGGCTGTGGAATCTCAGAAGATCAAATGCCAAATATTTTTGAGGACTTTTATCAGATTGAAAATAAAGAGCGAGATAGAAGCAAGGGGCTTGGTCTTGGTCTGGCCCTAGCGAAGCGTTTATCTCTTAGCCTTAACCATACAATAGAATGTAAATCTAGTCTTGGAAGTGGCTCATGCTTTTCTGTATTAGTTGAAATTGGTGAAGCGAAGAATAGTGAAGTTCAACTTGAAGCTATTTCTAACATTATGGATTTAACTGGTGCTAGAATTTTATTAGTTGAAGACGATATTGATGTCTTAAAAGCTTCAATTCAGTTAATGGAATCTTGGGGCTGTATTGTCGATGCTGGAAGAGACCTGGACGAAATCAAAAATATCATTAGATCTCCAGGTTACCTATTGCCAAACATTATTGTGGCTGACAATCGATTACCAGGAGATGCTTCAGGTATTGATATAGTTAAACTAGTTCAGCAAGAATTAGAGTCTGTAATTCCGAGCATAATAATAACTGGAGATGTAGAAAGGTCTCATATACAAAGCATTAAAGAAAAAGGGCTGCCAGTGTTATTAAAACCAATTCAACCTGCAAAGTTTAGAGCTATTCTTTCACATTTGATTAACTCTTAGCTCTCAATTTATTTTTAAAAGTTAGACTTTGATTTCAGTTTCTCTAGATTTCAAAAAATAGTTTTGGATTAGAAGTTCGCTTGACTCTTCAGAGTTTATTTCAGCACTTAAGCTGCCTTCATTAATAATATAGATTCTATGAGATAAGTTAACTAGTTCGGTTAAATCAGAAGAGATCATGAGAACTGCTCCTCCTGCATCACAAAAGTCGCTTATCAGTTCATAAATTGACACTCGAGTACCAATATCTACTCCTATTGTTGGTTCATCAAGAATAAATAATTGAACGTCTCGAGCAAAACTTTTAGCAAGCATTACTTTTTGTTGAGTACCACCAGATAGCTGCTCTATTTTATTTTCAATACCCTTATTGAAGTTTAATCGTTGCCCAATCTTTTCAACAATATCTTTTTCGTTTTTTCTATTTACCATGAAGCCAGTTGAAAATTTTGGAAGCCCTAGTGATGGTAAAGAAATATTTTCTCTGATATTGTGTTCCATTACAAGTCCTTCAGCCCTTCTATCAGAGGGTACATAAAGCATTCCTCTATCAAGCATTGCTCTTGGACTAATGTCATTGATATTTTTAGAACTGTCATATACAACATCATCTAAGTAAGTTATGTTGCCTGAATTAATTTTATTAATACCAAAGCATGCCCGACCAATTGCAGATTTTCCTGATCCAGCAAGTCCTGCAAGTCCAACTACCTCTCCAGCCCTTACATTGATTGATACATCCTTTAAGAAACTATCTGGAATGCTTAGGTTTTTTACATCTAATAGCGTCCTGCCAGGATGGCTTTTTATCTCAGGAAAAAAGTTTTTGATTTTTCGGCCAGTAGCAAGCTCAATTAATTTTTGCTCATCAATTTTAGAGACCTTATCAGTCTCAACTACTTTACCATCTTGAAGAATTGTTACGCGATTACATATTGTATAAATTTCTTTCATTCGGTGAGTGATATAAATCACACCAATGCCTTCTTCTTTTAAAATTTTAATCATTGAAAAAAGATGGTTTGTTTCATTTTCCGCTAAAGAAGCAGTTGGCTCATCAAGAATCATTATTGAGGGCCTTGTGTGGAATGCTTTTGCAATCTCAACCATTCTTTTTTCAGCATGAGATAAGTTAATTATTTTTTCTTCAGGTTTAATAGAGAACTCGAGTCTATCCATGGTCTCACAAGCCATTTTATGCAATTTTTTCTTGTTAAGAAATAGCCCTTTTGAAACATTAGAGCCTAGAAATAAATTTTCTTCAACAGTGAGTTGAGGAACTAATGAGAACTCTTGAAACACTGCACTAATTCCAAGCTCTCTCGCATTATGGACAGAATGAATTTTTAATTCTTCATTGTTTAAAATAATTTTTCCACTTGTAGGCTGTAAATCACCAGTAATAATTTTAATTAAAGTAGACTTTCCAGCTCCATTTGGACCAAAGATGGCATGAGCTTCACCAGGGTACAAATCAAAATTGACTTCATCCAATACAGAAGTTTCAAAAAACTGTTTTGATATATTATTAAGCTTTAATAGAGGTATTGATGATTGATTCATAATTTAGTTTTTTTAATTACTAAGATTATCTTTTAGTTCACTGAAAAAACAGGAGACCACCCCTTAGGGGCTAGTGTTGTTGAGGAGTCAAACTTATTAAAATTTTTAGGTGTTACAATTAATATTGGTTGCTGTATGTGCTCTGTAATTCGACCCGTATTATATTCTGGGCGGCCTCCTGTTGCCATTTCAATTCCCCCTAATAGCCTTACTGCCTGGTCAACGGCAATTCTGGCTTGAGAAATCATTTGATCTGATGGCGCCATTGAAATTAACCCTCGTTTTATAAAAAGATCAATACCAGGGGTATAGTATGTGGACACTAGCTTAATTTTGTTTTGAAGTTTTCTGGCTCTTAGGGCTCCTGCTGCAGCTTCAATTGTTGTTCCAGTCCCTACAATGTATTTAAATTCTGGCTCAGGCCCTGAAGCTAAGTTCTGAAGGGTCTCTTCAACCAATTGCAATTGGATTGATTTCCCTGTATCCCCCCAATTTGTTTCAAGTATTTTAATTTTTGATCCATTTAAAGCTTTTAAACAGCCTACGTTTGAGGCAATAGACCATCCTGCGCCTGGCGGTCCAGGGAACCAAACTATGTTGGTTTCATTCGGATTATCTATTTCTTGATCTAAAACCCATTTGCATGAGGTATAACCCATATCGATAAAACTTTGTAAAGAGTTGGCATCAACAGCTGTATTTATTCCAGTAACAAGAACAACAACAGGAATTCCTTTTTCTCTTATTATTTCTATCTGTTTGGCATTACCATTGCTTGAGATTGGACCAATAATTAAAGCCTCTCCTCCGTTAGTAATACAATCATCGACTTGATTTAATTGTGCGTCTAGATTTGTATATCCACCGGCTTCAAATAATGTGATTTTTTGACCTAGACGACGACCTTCAGTAATAATCCCATAGGCTACTCCAACCCAATAAGAGTCTTTAAGGTGAGGGAATGAAACACATATGTGATGTTTATTATTAACTTGGTTTGGTTTTAAAGGAGCATAAATTTGAAGGGGAAGCGTTTCTAGAGAGTTTCTTTTATCAGTCCAGCAATCAACGTCACCGTCTGTACAAGAATAATTGAATACGTTTACGCTTTGAGACCAATAACCACCTTCATTGGCCTGTGTGGGCGAAATATAACTTATTAAGAACAATAAAAAAAATAAAGACGCGCAAGGAAGTCTTGAATATTTTATGAATATATTTTTAAAATATTCTACTAAAAAGAAAATATAGTTGTCATTTTTAAAAATAGAACTCAATAAACCTCCCTCTAGGTAATTAACTCCGAAACTTTTTGGATATTGGAATATTTAGCAACTGCTTCAGTTCTATTTTTAACATTGAGTTTTTTAAATATTGCTGATACGTGCATTTTAATTGTTGGAATAGTAAGACCCAATTCAGTTGCAATAGACTGGTTTGAGTTACCAACCTTTATAAGATTAAAGACTTCTTCTTGTCTCTTTGATAGGATGCCAGACTTTTTAATAATATTTGATACTGGTTGGGAGACATCATTCTTGATATCAATTCTTGATTGCAAGACATGCGGAGGAATGTAAACACCTCCAGCCAAGATAAGCTTAATAGCGCTAATAGTAATTTCTGGTAGGGAAGTTTTTGGAATGTAACCTGATGCTCCAGAAGAGATGGCCATATGGATGGAATCAAAATCTTCTTTAACTGAAACAATAACTATTGGGACGCCAGGATGCAAATTGATAATATTGAGGATGCTTTTTTCTCCATCCATTCCAGGCATCATAAGATCTAGAAGCAATAAATCAATAGAAGGCTTTTCTGAGAGAATTTTTATTGTTTCATCAAAGCTATTAGTTTGAAATATATCTGAATTTGGTACAGCCATTTTTACAACTAATTCTAGCCCACCTCTGACTAATGCATGGTCATCCGCTATAACGATTTGATGACGAATTGAATTATCTTGAACTTGATTTTGCATATTTTTTTATTCTCTTAGTAATTGAATTTTAAAGCTTTAATGAGGCATTCTCATTAATTGTACATTATTTTACTGGTTAATAAGAATGCAGGGCTGCATACTTTAATCTCATATACATACTAATGTAATGTAATAAATAAAATATACATACTTTTGTTGACTAATATATACAATATGCTATACTCACATATACTTTAGACTATGTAAATTTGCTTTAAAAGCGTACCTAGCTTATAAATCAAAGTTTTTTAAAGTACACAAAACAAGTAATGATACTTGTCAAAAAAAGGAGATAAAAATGCAAAAATTTATAAAATTTACTTTAGCATGTTTTTTATCATTAGGATTTTCAACAATGACTCTTGCTGGTCTAGATGAAATTCCAAAAAGTATTACTGATTCAGTGTATAACCCAGATCTAATGGATTCAATGCAGCCATTAGGTGAGAGTGCTTTTAGGGAATGGAAGAGTGACCGCTCTCCACCTTGGACAGTAGGTTATGCAAGTACTTATGCTGGAAATACTTGGCGTAAAGGCGCAATGGACCGGTTATTGAATGAGATCAAGCCAAAATGGCAAGAGCTCGGTCTACTTAATGATATTGTTGTTACACAGTCAAATCTAAAAGATGCTTTACAAATCCAGCAGATTAGACAGCTAGTTGATCAGGGCGTAGATGCAATTATTATTTGTTGCTCGAACCCGACAGCTCTTAATCAAGCTATTCAGTATGCATTTGATAGAGGCGTTCCCGTCTTTTCATTTACTGGATATACAACATCGCCACTTTCAGTCAGTTCATCAGTTAACTATCATCAGGCAGGATTTGATGTTGGTACATGGATGGCCGAAGAAATTGGTGGAGAGGGTAATGTTCTTGTAGTAGAGGGTATTCCTGGTTATTCTGCTTCTGATTCTCAGAACCGTGGAGTTTTGGATGGTTTGTCTCAATATCCTGGAATTAAGGTTACTGGACAGATTGCCCATATGTGGACATCACAAGTTGGTCAAGCAGAAACACAAAAATGGTTAGCAACTCATCCTGGTCAGCTTGACGGTATGGCAGTTCAGTCTTCTGGTGAAACAGGAGTATTAGCTGCACTTCAGCAATCAGGTCGTGAAATGGTTCCATTATCAATTGGTGGTGAGTTAGGTGCTTTATGTTACTGGCGTAATAATCCAGATTACATAAGTGCGGCAATTCAAACATGGCCTCCGGGTGATGATGTTGAGCTTGGCTGGAACATCATGATGCGCACATTGCAAGGTCAAGGTCCTAAGATTCAATCAATTTTAGTACCACCTCGCAAAATTACTTACTCTGATGTTGAGGCAATGATGGGTACTGATTGTGATAGAGGTTCTACTGGTTGGTACAATCCAGGGATAGATATTTGGGGTGGTAAAGACTATCTTGATAATTTCTTCCTGAGACCTGCGGATCCAGAGGCATACGATCCAAATTCATAAGTAAATAAACTTCATAAAGCCCAGAAACTTTTTTCTGGGCCTTATGGATTTTAAGCTCGACATTTAGTTTTTAGAGTTATTAAAAATATTTTTTAAATTGAATTAAAGATTGAAGTAATAAAAATAGAATTTAAAACCAAGGATATTTTATGAACAGCACATTATTACCAACAGACATTGTAGGAGGTACTTTTTGGCTCCTATCTATGGCAATGTTTGGTGCATCTATTTTCTTTCTTCTTGAAAGAACAAAGGTTGCTACTAAGTGGCATACAACTATGACATTACTAGGTGTGGTAATGCTGGTTTCAGCAGTCTTCTACCACTATATTAAAACAATGTGGGTGGACACTGGTTCAGCACCAATTATTCTACGATATTTAGACTGGATACTCACACATACGATGCAAATTGTATTGTTTTATGTCATCTTGTCTGCAGTTACAAAAGTTTCATCAGCTTTGTTTTGGAGATTATTAATTGGATCATTAGTAATGGTGATTGGCGAATTTCTAGGGGCAGCTGGTTATATGAGCGCTACGTTAGGATTTATTATAGGAGTTGTGGGTTGGCTTTATATTCTCGGTGAACTGTATATGGGAGAAGCAGGACGTGCAAATTTAGAGAGTGGTAATGAAGCTACACATATGGCATTTAATGGCCTCAGATTAATTTTAACTATTGGATGGGCAATTTACCCACTTGGTTATTTTATAAACAATCTTGGGGGCGGTATTGATGTGAATAGCTTAAATATTGTTTATAACTTAAGTGATTTTTTAAATAAAGTAATTTTTGGATTCGTAATTTATAAAGCTGCAATGAATGATACTCAGCTAGTAAATGAAAGCAATTAACTATGAAAAATAATACATACAAATTTTATAAGGAGAAATTATTATGACTGGTGCAGATATTATTGCAGCCATTATTCTTACGGCATTAGCAATTGCAATTTTTGTATATTTGCTGCATTGGCTTTATCGCAGATCATCCAAAGAGGTTTCTTTTGTGAGAACTGGACTTAGAGGTGAAAAGGTTATATTAAGTGGGGGAGCATTTGTATTACCAATAATTCACAATATAACTTCTGTTGGAATGCGAACATTGCGTATAGAAGTTAAGCGTGGTGGTGATAAATCATTTATTACTAAAAATAGAATGCGAGTTGAAATAATTGCAGAATTCTATGTACGCGTAACTCCATCAAAGGAGGCAGTATCAATTGCAGCGGGTACTTTAGGTAAGCGAACAATGGAGCCTGAAAGTTTAAGAGAATTAGTCCAAGGTAGATTTGTAGACGCACTAGGTATTGTTGCAGCACAAATGACAATGGAAGAAATACAGGAGAAGAGGGGCGAATATATAAAGGAAGTAAAGGTTATTGTTGCTGAATCTTTAAGTGCGACAGGACTAGAGCTTGAAGCCGTTTCTCTAACTAGTTTAGATCAAGCTGGACTAGAGGTATTTAACCCATCTAACGCGTTTGACGCGGAAGGTCTTACTCAGCTTACAGAGCAAATTGAAGCAGGAAAGAAAAAGCGTAATGATATTGAGCAAGATACAACAATAAGAATTAGAGCAAAAAATCTGGAAGCTGAGCAGAAAGCTCTGGAAATTGATCAACAAAGAGAGTTTTCAAGGTTGTCACAGGAGCGTGAAATTGCCAAACAACGAGATAGAGAGCGTACTGATATGGCTATTGAAACCTCAACACAGCAGCGCTTAGCTGAAGAATCCAGAATCCAGTCTGAAGAGGATATTGAAAAAGCACGTATTCAACAACAAGATACAATTGAAGTTGAGCGTTCATTGAGGGAGCATGAGCTAACACTTCAGATTGAAGAGCGAAAAAGATTAAGAAACGAAATTGAAAGACAAACTGAAACTGACATTAAGCAAAAAAATCTTGAGGCTGAAATTAGAGCATTAGATATTCAAAAAGAAAATGAGTTTGCAAGACTCCAACAGGAAGAAGATATTGCTTCTCAAAGGGCAAAACAGAAAACTGAAGTTCTTAAGGTTGAGTCTGAGCAATATATAGAATCTGAACAGGCCCAAATAAAAGCAAACGAAGAAGTTAAAAAGATGGAAATAGATCAAAAGAGATCTCTTGAAATCTCTCGAATTAATAATGATCAATTGTCTCAAGCTTCTGAAATACAAAAGAGAAAAAATCTTGAGATTGAAGAGAAAGATCGTGAGCTTGAAATTATAGCCAAAACTGTAGAAGTATTAAAGGCAGTAGAAAATAAAGAACATATTAGGGCTCAAGTTGTTGTCGCAGAGGAGCAGGTTCAATCAGCACAGGAGGTTGAAGTCGCAGAGCGACAAAAGAAGCTTCAGATAATTAATGCTGAAAAAGAGGGTGAGAGTGAAGCAATACAAATTACCACCCTTGCTAGAGCTGAAAAAGAAGCAGCACAGGAGCAAGAGCAAACTGATAAATATGCCTCCCTTGCAAGTAAGCTTCGATATGAAGTAGATGCAGCAGGAAATTTGATGCTAAATGAGGCTGAAAATGCTCGAAGTGATGAAAGTCGTCAAAGCGATCTAAGAATGGAGATTGCTAAGAATCTTGACTCAATTATTCGAGAAGCTGTTAAGCCAATGGAAAATATTGATGACATAAAAATTTATGAACTTAATGGAATGCCTGGCTTCAATTCAAATAGTTCCAATGGAGATTTTGTTGGACCAGTAAATGGAGGCGGAAATTTTTCTGAAAATGTAGTAAATTCCGCGTTACGTTATCGCGCACAGGCTCCTTTTGTTGACAATCTTCTTGATGAAATTGGAATGTCATCTAAAGAGATAAGCAATATTAAAAACATTCTTGGGGATTATAAGAAGGATGAAAAAAAAGGCGATGATATAGAAGGTGATAAAGCCTAAAAAGTTTAACTTTAAATTAATAAAAAATTAAGGAAATATTATGTTGAGAATTACTGGTTATAGCGACAAATACTCTGTTTGTCCTGGAGATAACATACAATTTTATATTAACTCTGAAGATAGTGAAGTTTACGAAACACAAATAGTCCGATTAATACATGGTGATACTAACCCTGACGGTCCTGGATACAAAGAAGAAGAAATTCAAGCTGAATGTAATAAAAATTATCCAGGAAAAAATCAAAAAATACATGCCGGCTCTTATGTGATCGTGCCTCAAGATGAGCGTCTTAATTTAGAAAGCTTTACACTTCAGTGTTATATATTCCCAACAACACCTGTTGTTGGTCTTGGTACTCCACAAAAAGGACGCCAGGGCGTTTTAACTAAATGGGTTGAAGAAACTAAAAGTGGCTATGGGTTGTTTATAGACGAGCATAATTGTTTGTCTGTCGAAATAGGCGATGGCAGTGGCCAGATTATGAAGCTTTCAAGTGATAAAAAACTTTTAAGGAAGGTTTGGTATCTTGCAGCAGTTAGTTATGATGCGCGCACAGGTAAAGTTACGTTATTTCAAGAACCTGTTGTAACATCAACTAATGGCGGATTAGGCCAAGGCTTATTAAATCCAGCAGAAGAAACTACTGCTGTGGTGGAGTCTATTAATAGTATAAAGCCAGGTATCAATGATGCCCCTTTTCTAATGGCAGCAAGTACAAAATATCAGAGGTCAGGAAGACATATTTCTGGAGGACATTTTAAAGAGGTGTTGGAGCCTATAGAATTGCCAGAGCAAATTCATACATATAACGGAAAAATAGATCGCCCAAGACTCTCAAGAAGAGCTTTAACTAGGTCTGAAATAGAATCTTTAGCACGTGGTTACCAGGGTTGTAAGGCAGAATTACGTAACGACGTTGTTGGAGCTTGGGATTTTCATGCGAATATAACTACAAACATCGCCTCAACTTGCATAATTGATACGTCGCCTTCTATGTTAAATGGTGTCATTATTAATATGCCTGTTAGGGCTATGACAGGTTTTAACTGGACTGGAGATGAAATTGTTTATCATCATAAGCCTGAAGAGTATGGTGCAATTCATTTTCATGACGATGATATAGATGACGCACGCTGGGAAGTTGATTTTGAACTTAAAATTCCTGATGGCTTAAAAAGTGGTATTTATGCTGCTCGCTTAAGGATTGGTGGTGAAGACTCTCCAGAAACAGAAGATTATATTCCTTTTGTTGTTCGTCCTCCAAAAGGAAAAACTACTTCAAAATTGGCTTTTATTTTGCCTACAAATTCATATTTAGCATATTCAAATGATAATCTTTGTACTAACTGTGTTGTGGCTGAGTTATTAGCTGGAAAGGTTCCTGTAATGACTGCAGCTGATCTATATTTAAATGAGCATAGAGAATATGGACTTTCTACTTATTCACTTCATTCAGATGGAAGTGGCGTTTGCTACTCATCAAGACTTAGACCAATTTTAAATATGCGCCCTAAATATCGTCATTGGCTCTCTCCATCTTTATGGCAGCTTAATGGTGATCTTCATCTTGTTGACTGGCTTGAAGAAAAAAACTTTGAATTTGATATTCATACTGATGAAGACTTGCATCGAGAAGGAGTTGGGCTATTAAATAAATATCAAACTGTACTTACTGGAAGTCATCCAGAATATACTTCAGAAAAAATGTTTTCTGCTTATGAAAAATATCAACAAGATGGTGGTCGATGGATTTATTTAGGTGCAAATGGTTTCTACTGGTGTAGTGAGTATCACCCTGATAATACTAACATTATTGAAGTTCGTAAAGGAGAGGCTGGAACTAGAGCTTGGACAGCAAATCCTGGGGAATATAATAATGCTTTTGATGGAAAATATGGAGGCATGTGGCGAGCTCGAGGAAGAATTCCAAGTAAGCTTTGTGGACTAACTTTTACGGCTTACGGTTTTGATGTTTCATCTTACTATGTTAGAGATAAGGATAGTGAAAGACCAGAGACAGCTTGGATAATGGAAGGGGTAGGGAATGGTGAAAAAATCGGTGATTTTGGGCTTGTTGGCGGTGGGGCTGCAGGAGTAGAGTTGGATCGGTATGACATTGAATTCGGAACTCCACATGATTCATATTTATTAGCGCATTCAGTTGGCCATACCAATTTAATGTTGCAAGTTAATGAAGAGATTCACTTTTCTGTTCGAGGATATCACGGAAGTGGTACTGAGAATCCTATGGTTCGAGCTGATATGGTATTTTATAAAACACCAAATGATGGTGGAGTTTTTGCTCCAGGATCTTTGTCGTGGTGTGGAAGTCTTTCGCATAATAATTACAATAATAATGTTTCTCGTATTACAGAAAATGCAATTAGAGGGTTTTTAAAAGATGGACCTTTACCTTAATAATATAGATAAGGAGTTATATTAAAATGATTACTAATAAACACCCTAATATGATGGATCCACCTGTTGGTAAGTCAGTTGTTGGAACAAGCACTGAGCCTCTTAATGAATTAGAGAAAAGAGTAATTAGCCCTCTAGATGAGGATAAAGTTAGTGATTTGTCAGAATATTTATTTACACTTAATAATAGACACATTGGGCCAATTGCAGGTGCTTATGTTGCAGTTTGCATTGTTGAAGGAAAAGAGTGGTGTGTTGGCCAGTTGAATGCAGATCGAGCAAAGCCATTAATACTTTTTGAAGATAAGATCTTTAACACCCCTGAAGGCGCCCAAATTGAGGCAGGACGATTAAAAGAGGAGCGAGGAGAGTCAGTACCTTGTCGCAACCATTAATTACAAAATAGGAATATATTATGACAAATAAAGAAAAAGGTGTAATTGCAAACGAATCTTATGCCGAGACAGATGATTATATTACGAGGACTTATGTGATGCCTCTTTTGTTTGATGATGAATCACGCAGAAAATTGATTTCAGAGCATAGAAATAGTCCTGTTGGAACTGCTCCATCAAATGGAAGGGCAGCTATTGAGCATAGTCATGATCTTAGAAAAGTTCTTGATAAATTACGAAGAGCACCAATGGCTGGCAAATATGTTACTGTCTGTATTCGTATGTTTGAAAAATATAAGATAGGAATTGTTTCAGGAATTCGTGGTGTTCCAGTTGATATACAAGAAGAAATATATTCTTCAGAAGAGGCCTGTGAGCATGCAATTTTTTTAAAAAGAATTGCTAATTTAATGAATCACTACGGTTAGGTTTTGGTTTCTTGTAATCGTCTCTCTTTTTAATATACTATTTTTAATTACAGTAATGATCTTACTGAATAGTCGCTTTCTCCTGCAGAAATATTAACTACGATTACAAGAATCACCAATTCAAAGCTTAAATCAAGTTAGAGTATTACAAAGCCAATTAATTCAATAGGTTGTATGCCAAGCTCACAATGCTAAACAGTACTATCTGGTGAGTTAGATAGATAATTAGAGCATGTTTTCCTATTACTTCAAGCCAATTTAATCGAAATATAAATATCTTCTGATAATAAGGATTGTGTCCTAGATAAATTCCAATAAAGACAAAAGATAGCCATGGGAATAGAGGGTAATAATCAACACTACCAAGCGGTAAGTAAGGTTCAAGGAAGTATGAAATAAAACTAAGGTTAGGTTGATCAAAAATCGCACCAATCAGAATTAATGCAGCAATTAGCAAGGAGGTCTTAGGAAGATTTATAAAAGAAATTGCTATGATAGTAGAAAACCAAATTAAATGAAGGATTCCAAAATAGACCCATCCATCAGGAAACATTACGTAAGTTCCAGCTGAAACAAAAAGAGCAGCAATTCCTAAATATAATAAGCGCTTAAGAAATTTTTTAAACTTAATGCCTTTGCCATGAGCAATAACCAAGCTAATTCCAACAGCACTCAAGAAAAGAAAAACAATTAAGCAGCGCCACGCTATCCCAGCCCAATGAGTAAATAATGGAATATCAGAAAAGCCAAAAGAATTGAGATCATAGATAAAGTGAAAGGCAATCATCATAATGATTGCAATGCCGCGCATTAAATCAAGTGCTGAATCTCTTGTATTGATCATCAAATAAATTTACTCAAACACTTGAGAGACATAATTTTTATCGATTGTTATGACCGACTCATCAAGGAGCTCAAGACATTTCGGTACAGCTAAAAAAACTGCTCCAAGACATACAGAAATTGCGACTGGCTTGCCAGGAAGATTGATAATTAAGCTATTACCTCGAGTGCCTGCGATTTGCCGTGAAAGAATTGCTGTAGGAACCGTCCTAAGTGAAACAATCCTCATTTGCTCTGCAAATCCATCAAAGATTCTTTCACAAACTTCTTTAGTAGCTTCGGGCGTTACGTCTCGAGTAGTTGGACCAGTTCCGCCTGTTGTAAGAATTAAATTACAACCAAGACTGTCACTCATCTCTTTGAGAGTTTTCTCTATTAAAGGCTGCTCATCTTCAATTATTTTTGAAACCACCTCATATGGGCTAGTTACTGCTTTTGATATCCATTCCTGCATGGCAGGTCCACTAATATCTTCATAGATTCCACGTGCAGCTCTATCAGAAATAGTAAGGAATCCAATTTTAATTTTAGAATCGGTCATATAATCTTCTAGCCTCCAGTAACGGGCGGGAAAAAAGCCACCTCATCATCTTCTTTAACAATGGTATCTGACGCCGCCATTTCTTGATTAACTGCGCACAAAATGTTATTTGGAAAGTATTCACTCCCGTGTTTTTCAATAAGTTTTTGTTTGATAAAAGATATTGAAACTGGGGCGTCAAAATTCATCAAGTCATGACTTGTCTTTAAGTTTTCTTTTAGAGAAGCAAAGTAGATAATTTTCATCCACCAATCTCCACCATTTGACTGCTGCTAATATTATCAATTACGGAGTCAAAGAAATGTTTTTCTGGTTTTTTTGTTATGGCGTCAACGATTAATTGCTTAATTTCTGTATCAGTCATTCCTGATCTTAGGGCATCACGAAGTGAAACTGAGTCTTTCTGACCAAGGCATAAAATTAGCTCACCTTTAGCCGTTAATCTGACGCGGTTGCAGCTACTACAAAAATTATTTGAAACAGCTGATATTGTAGCTACACTGGTGTTGGTACCTTTAATGTGAAGAGCTTTTGCTGGTCCATCAGTTTGCTGGGCTTTCTTGGATTCAAGTTTACTTCCAAACCTTTTAAAGACTCTTTCAAGAATATCTTTTTCGCTGTAGTGTCTATCAACTGCTTCTATGCCAGCAAGCCCAATAGGCATGGTCTCAATAAAACGAATATCAATTCCTCGACCAATAGCAAAATCTATCATGGACTCAATTTCATCATCATTAACACCCTTCATGACGACCATATTAAGTTTGATAGGACTCATTCCAGCAGATATCGCCGCGTCAATTCCTTTAATAACTGTTACCAAGTCACCGTCCCTCGTAATTTCTTTAAAGCGCTCTGGGATAAGAGAGTCAATTGAAATATTGGCTCTATTAACGCCATTAGCCTTTAACTTGGCTGCTAGTGGGGGTAGAAGATGCGCGTTAGTTGAGAGCGGAATATCGTTAAGCCCAGGGATATCTCCAAGCATTTTAGTTAGCTCAAGAATGTCTTTTCGTAGCAGGGGCTCTCCGCCAGTAAGGCGCACCTTTGTAACACCTAGCTCTGAAAATAAACGAACAATTTTTGCAGTCTCCTCAAAAGAGAGGACCTGAGATCTTTTAGTGTGGGTTTGGTGATCCTCATCTCTACAATAATGGCATCTATAATTACAGTGGTCTGTAACTGAGACCCTTAGGTAAGTGATTTCTCGATTGTATGGATCAATTAGCTTGTTCATTTTGGTAATATCCAGTGCCCAGACTTGCCGCCTTTTTTTTCTAAAAGCTGGACATTATCAATGAGCATGAAGCGATCGACCGCCTTGCACATATCATAAACGGTAAGAGCTGCAATACTTGCAGCAGTTAGCGCTTCCATTTCAACACCAGTCTTGCCAGTTAGTTTTGCTGTAGCAATAATATCAATGCAGTTATTTTGAGTATTAGGTGTAAGCTCTACGCTCACTTTAGATAGCATTAGTGGATGACAAAGTGGAATCAGATCTGAGCATTTTTTTGCAGCTTGAATCCCAGCGACTCTTGCAACAGCAAGGACATCACCTTTTTTATGGGAGCCAGAGACAATTAAGTCAAGCGTTTCAGTTTTCATTACTATTCGCGCAGAAGCCTTGGCTTCGCGTGCAGTCTCATTTTTATCGGAAACATCTACCATTTGCGCTTCACCATTTGCGTTGATGTGGGTTAATTTACTCATCTTGTTAATTCACTCATTGAGTAGTAGTTGAGTATAGTCCCAGTTTCAAAGGTTGTATTTTCAGGTATCTCAATAATTCCATCAGCCCAAACAACCGAGCTCATAACATCTGAACCTTGTTTTGGGAAGAGATTCGCTAAAGGAGTCTCCGTTGAATGGTCAATACGAACGCGCGCATATTCACGCCTAGGCTTAGCACGTTTGCAGTCAAAGTTAGTTTTCACCTTTAAAATTTTAGATTCATAGTTACTGTTTCCTTGCATTTTTTTTATAAATGGCAATGAAAAAATACAAAAAGTTACAAAGCTTGATACTGGGTTTCCTGGCAGCCCAATAAATGGAGTCTGCTTAACTTTACCATAAGCCAAAGGTTTTCCAGGTTTCATTCGAATTTTCCAAAGATTTAACTCTCCAAGTTTTTCAACAGCAGGTTTAACGTGATCTTCTTCGCCAACTGAGACCCCGCCAGTTGTCATAATTAAATCACACTGACTCTCAAGTGCTTCAAGTGCTTCACAGGTTGCATCCAACTTGTCTTCTATATTTCCAAGGTTTATTACATCACATCCAACCTGCTTGAGAAGCGCTACAAGAGCGTAACGATTAGAGTTGTAAATTTTTCCAGGTGTCAAAGGGTTTCCAGGCTCAACCAATTCATCACCTGTAAAAAAAACACCTACTTTAATTTTTTTAAAAACGACCAATTCACCAACACCAACTGAGGCGGCTAAAGAAATATCTTGAGGCTTGATTTGCCTTCCTAAACTCAGAATAATATTATCTTTAAGAATGTCATTTCCAGTGGGGCGAATATTTTCATTTAAATTAATAGCTCTTTTAACCGTTATCTGAGATTTATCCTCAGAGAGAGTACATTCTTCCTGCATTACAACTGTATTAGCCCCATTTGGAATTGAAGCGCCAGTAAATATTCTAGCAGCGTTGCCTATCTTTAAGTCATTTCCAGTTGAGCCTGCAGCAATTCTATCGACAACATCAAAGCTCAAGTTTTCTTTTGCTATTTGGTTGTCATTAAGTGCAATAGTGTAGCCATCCATTGCGCTATTATCAAAACCTGGAACGTTTATTGTTGAATGTATATCGCTTGCTAAAATTCTACCGAGTGAGTCATCCAAAGAAACCGCTTCTGTCATTGCTGTAACACTAGCAGAATCAATTAGAAAGGACAAAGCATCATCTGCACTCATCAGTGAATCACTAAACATTGCTGAGCTTGAGTTAGTGCTTTGACTATTCATTAGGTTCTATGGATTTAATATTCATACGGTATATTATACAATTGTAAGTAAATTTTCTAATTAAAAATAACTTGAAAAAAGCACAAGCATTAAGTGAATAAAATATCAAAAAATGAGATTTCAGCTGTCATTTTAGCTGGGGGTATGGGCTCAAGAATGGGCGGAAAAGATAAGGGGCTTATTGAGTTTCGAAACCTTCCATTAATTTCATATGCAGCCAGTGTTGCTAAGGATAGGGTAAGTCAAATATTTATAAGTGCAAATAGAAGTTTAGAGGATTATTCTAAATATGGAAAAGTAATAGAAGACGACTTAGAAGGCTATCAGGGCCCACTAGCTGGAATTTCTAAAGCTTTAAAAGTCTGTACTTCTAATTATTTGTTGGTTCTCCCCTGTGACAGTCCAATGATTGAAGTGACCTTAATCGATTCTCTTATTGAGAGAATGGAGTCTAGTGAGTGTGATATTTGTGTTGCTCATGATGGGCAAAGAATGCACGCAACCTTTGCGCTTATGAAATCAAATCTTAATGAAAGTCTTGATCAATTTTTAGCAGAAGGGGGTCGTAAAATGGCTCTCTGGTATCGTCAGCAGCAAACTGAAAGAGTTAATGTCTCAAGTCATTTAGAGTTGTTAACTAATTTAAACAGTCCAGAAGACTTTAATATTTAAGATTTCCAGCGTTTTTTTTGCTTTTCATCTTTGGATCTCGCACCAACCCACTCTTCATTATTTTCTGTTACTTCTTTTTTCCAAAAAGGGGCATCAGTTTTTAGGAAATCCATAATGAAATTACATGAGTCAAATGCTTCTTGACGATGCTTACTAGTTGTTATAACCAAAACTATTTGATCGTTAACATCAAGAGTTCCAATGCGGTGAATAATCGTGACATTTTCAATTTCCCATTTATCTCTCGCCTTTTTAACAATTGATTCTAAAGATTTTTCAGTCATCCCTGGGTAGTGCTCAAGAGTCATAGAGCTAAGCGATTTTGGTTGAAGGTCTCTAACTGTGCCAACAAAACTTACAACAGCGCCAATACTAGAGTTATTGGCTTTAGCAAGCTTAACTTCAGTGGTTAAGTCAAAGTCATCGAGTTGAATGAGAATTTTATCCATTATTTGATTTTATCTTTATTAAGATTATTACTGGAATTAAATATTTAAAAATGACTCAAACTAGTTTTGCTTTGATAATTTTCCTACAAGAGTTATTCCTAGTGCAACTGATGGCCCAATTCCAAGTGCAAACAATGCCGTTCCAAGCCCAACAACTTCACCCAATAATTTGTCAATGTTATTAAGGAGGCAGAGAGAGCCAACTACTACTACGCTGATTTCAATCGTTGTTCGAATTGAATATATTGGCATATTAGTTATTCTTTGTAAGCCAATCATTAATCCATCCCTGGGTCCTGCGCCTAAGTTTGAAATCAAATAAAACCCACTTCCAAGTCCAATAACAAGAATACCAATAATGACCTGTAAAACCTGCATTGGATACGCTTCAGGATATGGCAAGTAATAAACTGAAAACTCAATTGTTAGTGCTATTATGAAGGCATTGAGAATTGTTCCCATCCCAGGTTTTTGTTTAAGCGGAATCCACATGAATAACACAAATATGCTGATAACAAAAGTAGAAAAGCCAATTGACCAATCAGTAAGGTTTGATATCCCTTGGGCTAATACAGTATATGGGCCAACACCAGCACCACTGGTTATTAAAAGACTTTCTCCAAGACCAAATAAAAATAATCCAAATACTAAAAATATAAAAGTTAGTGGCTTAGGCTTAAGATTAAACGAGTCTTCAGAGCTCCAAGCAACTTTAGGAATTGTTTTAATAGTAAAGGTCTCAGAAAAAAGTTTCATGGATCATTGAGGCTGAAAAAATTACACTAATAATACAGTTGTTTATGTCAACTCTAGTGCTGTGTATTAATTATTATATTTATCTTCTAAGTTTCAAGTTTTAATGATTATCATAGGTTTATTGAAAATGAACTCATAAATTATCAATATTAACCAGTCAACCCTCATGAAAACACTTCTTACTCAATCAGAAATACAAGACTTTAAAGATGATGGTGTTGTTGTTCTTAGAGGTGTTTTTAATGAGTGGATTGATACTTTATCTAAGGGAGCTGACTTTCATATTAAGAATCCAAGCGAAGGTGCATTGGTACATAAAGGAGAAGATTATCAAGGCAAGTTTTTGGAGGACTTTTGTAATTGGCAGAGGATTCCAGAGTATAAAGACTTTGTATTGAATTCACCCCTTGCTTCAATTGCAGCAGACTTAATGGAGTCAAAATCAGCACAATTTTTTCATGATCACTTTTTTTATAAAGAGGCGCTCTCAGGAGCCCCTACTCCTTGGCATCAAGACCTTCCTTATTACTGCGTTTCAGGGCATCAAACAGTCAGTTTTTGGCTGCCTCTTGAGTCAAGAAAGAAGAGTGTTTCGTTGAGATCACTGGCAGGAAGTCATCATTTAAATAAAGAGATTCGGCCAACAAGCTGGGCGAACAATGAGAGCTTTTATGAAGATAATAATGCTTTTATGGATATGCTAAATATTGATAATGGTGATTTTAAAATCAAGCAATGGGAAACTGAGCCAGGTGATGTTGTTGTATTTAACTTTAAGACAATACACGGTGTAAATGCTAATAAGGTGGATGATGTTAGCCGCACTCTTTCGTTTCGTTTGCTCGGGGATGATGTAGTTTATCGTAATAGACCAGGGCGAACTTCACCTAATTTTCCAGGTATTAGCCAGAAAGATGGTGAGCGATTGAGGGAGGACTGGTTCCCTATTATTTGGGGCAATTGAGATTATGGATTTAGCAAATTACTCTTTGGAGATTCTAACTTTTTTATTTTTCGTTGGTATGGTTGCAGGATTTCTAGATACCTTGGTTGGAGGAGGTGGTTTGTTAGCAGTGCCTGCATTACTATTAAGTGGTATTCCGCCTATCTATGTCCTGGGAACAAATAAATTTCAAGGTAGTATGGGCACTGGAATTGCAACACTCCTCCTTTTTCGTAAAAAAAAGCTGAATTGGAGTGCTATTAAATATTTAATGGTAGTGTCTTTTATTGGCTCGGTAATAGGCGGAGTTATAGTTCAGTTTATTGACACCAAAGCGCTCTCTTTTGCAATACCAATAGTGCTGGTATTTATTTCAACTTATTTTATTATCTCACCTAAGCCAAAGAAAACCTCGAAGAGCTCGGTATCCAGCAAAAGTTTTGATAAATATGCTGTTCCAGCAGTTGGTTTTTACGATGGCATGTTTGGACCTGGCGCTGGATCTTTTTTTGTAATGACAGCAGTTATGCTAAAAAAACTTGAAATTATTCAAGCAACAATTCTAGCAAAGCCATTAAATTTTGCATCAAACATTGCTGGATTTATAGTTTTCTTTAGTTTTGGCCATATAGCCTTTTTAATTGGTCTGGTAATGATGGTAGGACAATTAATAGGCGCTTTTTTTGGAACCCATTATTTATTGAAGGCTAACCCACTTGTTATTCGGTTTTTAATTGTCATTACGTCAATTTCAATGCTTACTCGGTATTTGTATTCTCTGGTTTAGCATTAATGCTGTTAAAAATATGATTCTCTTAAGCGTATCATTTGCTCAATCTACTGATTAAGGTAATATTTTTTCAATATTGAAAATTATGGAATATAGAATAGAAACAGATTTTTTAGGTGAAATGAAAATACCTTTTGATGCTTATTACGGAATCCATACTAAGCGTGCTGTTGAAAATTTTCCGATAGCGGATGTTGCGATTTCAGTTTATCCAAATATAGTTATAGCCTATGCAATGGTCAAGCTTGCTTGCGCTCGAGCAAATAATAAATTGGGCCTATTAGAGGATGAAATTTTTGAGCCTATAGTCAGAGCTTGTGAGAGAATTATTAATGGTGAATTTCATGATCAGTTTATTGTGGAGATAATCCAGGGAGGCGCTGGCACTTCAACAAATATGAATGCAAATGAAGTCATTGCTAATGTTGCACTAGAAATGATAGGGAAAGAGAAGGGTGATTACGAGTCCATCTCCCCGCTTATGCATGTAAATATGTCACAGTCAACGAATGACACTTATCCTACTGCCTTGCTGGTTGGATTTTTAAAAGAATATGATCCTTTATTGGAAGCAATTAAAGCTCTCTCTGATTCTTTTCATGCCAAAGGCATTGAATTTTCTGGAGTCATTAAAATGGGGCGAACACAACTTCAAGATGCTGTGCCAATGAGCCTTGGTCAGGAATTTACTGCTTTTGGTAATACTCTGTTAGATGACATTAAAAGGCTTAATGAGATGTCACAATTATTTTTAGAGGTTAATTTAGGGGCTACCGCTATTGGAACTGGAATTAATAGCCATTTAGATTATCCAAAAATAGCAGTAGAGGCTTTGGCAGAATTATCTGGACTGCCTTTAGTGCTGGCTCCAAACCCAATTGCTGCAACCTCTGATACTAGTGCCTTTGTTTCATTCTCATCTGTTTTAAAGCGAGTAGCTATAAAACTTTCAAAAATATCTAATGACTTAAGATTATTATCATCAGGCCCAATTGCTGGGTTTAACGAAATCAATCTTCCCGCCGTGCAAGCTGGATCATCAATTATGCCTGGGAAAGTTAATCCTGTTATTCCTGAGGCTGTTAATCAAACTGCTTTTCAAGTAATTGGAAATGATTTAGTAATTACTTTGGCAGCTGAAGCTGGTCAAATGCAGCTCAATGCTTTTGAGCCTGTTTTAGCCGTAAATATATTACGCTCATTACGCTATATGACAAATGCGATGGTTATGCTAAGGACAAAGTGTGTGGACGGAATTACTGCTAACGTTGAAGTTTGTGCAAGATATGTTGAACAAAGTCCTGGGATAGCAACATTTTTTACGCCTCATTTAGGCTATAAAGAGTCAGCTCGTATTGCCAAAAAAGCTCTAAAAGATGGAATGACTGTTCGAGAAATTATTATTCAAGAGGGGCTTATGACAGAAGAGCAAGTGAATGAAGTTTTGCATGTGGACAATCTTACAAAGCCTAATATTCGTTGAGTTATTGAAGCTTAAGGGACCACACTTTAAAGACTTTAAGTTAACCGAGTTTAAATGGTGGGTACTGATCTGTTGTTAATAAAAATGCGTAAGCATTTACTCTTAATGACCAGCGCAGGAAGCCTTCAACAAAATCAAATATGCCTTTAGGATATCGTCCTGTGAATAGAATCGTAAACCAAGCAAAAATACTACAAAAAACAACAGCAATAAACATAAGTACTAAAACGATATAGTGTGGGATAGCTAGAAACCATTTAAGAAGTGGCATCCATCTATTTAAGTCTTTCTTAACATCTGGATATGGTATTTCAACTTGTAATGCTTGGTCATTTTCGGTTGAAGGGTATTCGTCCCTCATTAACAAACCATAGGCTGCAATTCTAAGCCAGAATTTAGTAAGAGCGAGATTCCAATCAAACCACCACTTTGGGTATTTTTCTCTAAAAAGAATCATTAAAACTACTGCCAGTGATAAAGCCTCAGCATAAGAAGAAATAATAGAAAGAATAATAACAATTGGAATTATTAATACTAATCTAAACATGGCAGTTAATTTATTAGATTTTTCTGGGTAATCAATCTTTAGGTTTACTGGATATTGCTTCATTTTTAATCCTCTTAGAAAGTTATTTACTAATATAAAAAACTTCTTGTATTTCTTTGTTGAATGCTAATGCAATTTTGAAAGCTAACTCTAGAGATGGGGTGTACTTATATTTCTCAATGGCAACAACTGTTTGCCTGGAAATACCAACAAAGTCAGCAAGTTCTTGTTGTGTCATCTCGTTATTATTAAATCTGAGTTTTCTGACAGAATTTTCTATATTGATTTTTTTCTTAGCCATTGTAAATAACTATTTATAGAGATATATTTTCAAAAAAGTACTACAGATGCTTGCTAAGAACACTGAAAAAGTAATAGCAATTATTCCAAAGTTTATATGTAAGTTAAACCACCCTAATAGAACAAGAATAATTACAAGGGAGATACCAAATATGACACTACTTAATCTCAAAGCATAGAACTCAATGATATTATCCCTTTCATCTACGATATTTTTTTCTTTGCTCTCAGTAATGATTGCTGAAACTATGGCGATAACTATGGCAAAAAAGATAGCTGCAAGTATGGATATTCCAATGCCTTGAACAAGCACTTGAGTAATTGAAGCGATACTCATATTAGCGGCTGCATTTAATTTAGAGTACATCCAGATAATTGCTATTGCAGCTGAGATTATTTCGGTTAAAGTATTTCTAATTTTTATATTCATATCTATAAGTTATTTAATATGTAAATTATAACATACTTAATGTAATATATAACATACTTTATGTCAATAATATATTACATAATAAGGGATGAACCTACTATAGTTTATGAGGAATAATAAAATTTGTATGATAATGCTTCCATTCATATCGCTCAGGGTAATGACGTCTATAATCCTCAAACTTTGAACTGTCTTTGAGGACTTCATGGTCATCAAAGAATGAGTATATTGAGTTGAGTGTTTCATGAAGAGAGCTTTCATTAATGGCTCTTATTTCAGGGTTAATAAGCGATTCAATTTCTTTATTAAATGGAGCTTTTGTAAAGCTACATAACTCTTTATAAATCATAAAACTACCCATAAATTTTGCATCTATTGAGTGCCCTGCAATGTGAGGTGTTGCCCAGTATGCGTTACTTTGCAGTTTAGGATTAATATTGGGCTCGTTTTCCCAGCAGTCTATTATATTTTCTTTTGTTTTGGTCATTTCCCATAGGCTTTCATCGATTACGCCTCCTCGAGCTGCATTGATTAATATCGTATCTTTTTTAATGAGGTTAAAGTTTTGACTTCCAAGAAGGTTGTGAGTTGGGTGGGCCCCTGAAAATGTTAGAGGGGTATGGAAAGTTACAATATCAGCACTTAGCGCAACATTAAGGCCAACAAACTTATTTTTTCCTTCATTAGCTTCACGGATGGGATCATTAAGAAGAGTCGTTATCCCAAGTTGATTTGCTTTAAAGTCTAGCCTAGAGCCAACATTTCCAACACCAATTATTCCAAGCGTTTTAGTTGATAAATCAAAGTTATAATCATTCGCTAGATTGGAAAGAGCACTAATGACATACTCTGTAACTGCATTGGCATTACAGCCCTGGGCAGATACAAATGAAATAGCATTTTCTTTTAAATAATTTTCATCAATGTGGTCAAGTCCTGCAACTGTCGAGCCAACAAACCTGACTTTAGTTCCGTCAAGGAGCTGTTTGTTGACTTTGGTTCTTGATCTGACAATAAGTATCTTGCAATCTAATAAACTCTCTCGGGTAATTAGCCTACCTGGAAGGGCGGTAATTTCACCAAAACCAGAGAAGATTTCTTTATAACCCCATACTGCATCATCAATCATTAGCTTCATGGGTTAATGCTCCAATCAATAGGCTCTTGATCCGTTGATTTAAGGTAATTGTTTGTTTTAGAGAAATGCTTAGAGCCAAAGAAGCCTTTATAAGCGGATAAGGGCGAAGGGTGAGGGGCGCTAAGTATCAGATGTTTATTGCTGTCAATTAATTCAGATTTCTTATTTGCGTAAGTGCCCCATAAAATAAACACTAAATTATTTTTATGACTACTTAAAATTTGAATAACTTTGTCAGTAAAGTTTTCCCAGCCCTGGTTGGCATGCGAAGCAGGGCTATTTTTTTCGACTGTAAGAACGCTATTAAGAAGAAGTACGCCTTGGTTAGCCCATGAAACTAAATTTCCATGCTCAGGTTTAGAGAAACTCACATCATCATTTTGCAGCTCCTTAAAGATATTTCTAAGTGACGGCGGAATAAGAATACCTTTTGGAACTGAAAAGCTTAAGCCTTCTGCCTGACCTTCTCCGTGATAAGGATCCTGCCCAAGTATGATTACTTTGGTTTTTTCAAAGCTTGAATACTCCAGCGCTTTGAACCATGAGTCAATAGGCGGATAGATGCTTAAATTCTTTTTTGATTTAAGATAAGAATCTAGAGCTTTGAAATATTGTTTTTCTTTTTCAGGATTTAAATAATCTGACCAGCCACTTTTAAAATGGGTCATAATGTTTTATGATTAACTAATATGACACTCTATTATATCAAGGAATAAATATGACAGACTGGCACAGTAGATGGGAGAGCAATAAAATTGGTTGGCATGCAGATCAAGTTAACCAGAATTTGATTGATTATTTTTCCAAGCTCAACTTAGTCGATGGGGATAAGATTTTTGTGCCACTTTGTGGTAAGAGTGTTGACATGTTCTATCTATTAAAAAGAGGTATCAGAGTTGTCGGCGTAGAGATGAGTGAGATTGCTATTGAGCAGTTTTTTAGCGAGAATAAATTAGAATATTCTGTTTCCAAAGTTGATGATTTAATACTTTATGAGGGTGATAAAATTCAAATATTCTGTGGTGACTTCTTTACTTTAAAAGCAAACCACTTAGTTGACGTTAAAGCAGTTTATGATCGTGCATCACTTATTGCCTTAGATAAGGCGTTAAGACAGAAATATGTTAATCATTTAAATGATATAATATTAAATGATGTCAGGGTGTTATTGTTAACTTTGAACTATCCTCAACATCAATGGGTTGGCCCGCCTTATGCTGTTAGTAAACTGGAGGTTGACTCACTTTATGGTGGTTCGTTTCAATGTCAAGAACTTCAAAATATTAGTGATATTGAAAATGAGCCAATGTTCCTACTTCAAGGAGTAGATTTTGTTGAAAAAGCAGTGTATTGTCTGCAAAAAGTGAGAATGTAATGGCTAAAAAAATGACGGGCATAGTCGCCCAATTTGGTACAAAAGGTTATGGATTTATTACGGGAGACGATAATGAAAAGTATTTCGTTCACCAGAAAAATGTTTTTAACAAATCACGTTTAAGAAGTGATACTAGAGTTAAATTTAAAGTTGAAAACTCTGATAAAGGTTTAGTTGCTATTGATGTCAAGTTAGAGAAGGTTACTCAAGAGTCAGAACCTTTAACTGACAATGATATTAAAGCAATGTTTGGTGTCTTATTGGTTTTTCAGTTGATTATTGCTTACTTTGTTTTTATTGCTTAAATGAAAAAACTGTTTGTCCTAAGTTTATTAGTTGTAATTTCTGTATCTGGGTGTTTTTCAACGCCTGCTAGAGAAGTTACTAACATCTGTAATTTGCTTGATGAGAAGGTTAGTTGGTATCGAGCAGCTAAGCTCAGCGAGGAGAAATGGAAAGTGCCGATGCATTTGCAGATGGCAATCATTCATCAAGAGTCTCGCTTTGCTTCAAAAGCAAAGCCGCCACGAAATAAAATTTTTGGAATCATACCTGGTGCAAGGCCTACAGATTCATTTGGCTATACCCAGGCTAAAAAAGCGACTTGGGACTGGTACCAACTTAAAACTGGCAACAAGACTGCTAAGAGAGATGATTTTGCTGATGCGATTGATTTTGTTGGTTGGTATGCTAACCAGTCTTCATTACGCTCTAAGATCAGTAAGTCAGATGCATATCGCCAGTATCTTGCTTACCATGAGGGTCATGGTGGCTTTAATAAGAAAAGCTATGAAAGCAAGGCCTGGTTAATTGATATCGCAAAAAAAGTTGAAAATAAATCTAATACTTATAAGACTCAGCTCTCCCAGTGCAGAGATGAGCTCGATAGTAATAGAATCTGGACGCTTTTCTAGATCACTTTGTAAAAAGTGATTTGATTCATTAAATAGCCTTTGCTACCTAATTTAATGAAAGAGATTTATCAGACGTACTAGATCGAATAAAAAATAAGGAAAGTTAACTTATTAAAGTTGCTGCTGGTTAAGCTTTGCGTATTCCCCAGAGGCCTTAATGAGCTCTTTATGAGAGCCTTGCTCAATAATCTCACCATCTTTTAAAACGATAATACGATCTGCATTTTGAATTGTGCTTAATCGATGAGCAATAATGATTGTGGTTCGTCCTTTCTGCATTTTAGTGATTGCTGACTGAACAAGTTTTTCAGTTGCAGAGTCGAGCGCTGAGGTTGCCTCATCAAGAATTAAAATAGCACTATCTTTTGCAATTGCCCTAGCAATGGAAAGTCTTTGGCGCTGACCACCTGATAGGGTTACTCCGTCTTCCCCAATATCAGAGTCAAATTTATTATCCAATTTTTCAATGAACTCAATAGAATTGGATACATTTGCTGCATTAATAATTGAATCCATAGACATCTTATCTTTCTGTCCAAAGGCAATATTACCACTAATAGTGTCATTAAATAGTCGTACATTTTGATCGACAAAAGAAAAATTTGATCTGAAAGATTCTAGATCAAAGTTATTAATATTTTCTTTATTTATAGAAATTTTTCCACCTGTTGGATTATAAAAGCGAGTAAGAAGATTAACCAAAGTAGTTTTTCCGCTTCCAGTTGAGCCAACAAGGGCAATAGTTTCGCCTTGCTTAATATTTAGATTAATGTTTGTTAATGAAGGCTTTTCATTAGCATATGAAAAGCTAACATTATCAAAACAAATATCACCACCTGTTTGTTTCATTTTGGTATTACCGAGATTGGATTCAGATTTTTCATCAATCAAATTAAAGACACTGGTTCCAGAAACTAGAGCCTGTTGCAATGGCTTATTAATATTTATAAGCGTTTTAGAGGGTTTAACCAGCATTCCCATAGCTGTAAAGTAAGCTAAAAAGTCACCAGCACTCATCATTAGGTGGGTTGATGAAAAATACACAACACAGGCTAGAGAAAAGCCAATTAGAGCATTTACAATAGAGGTATTAAGACTTGCAGCCACATCGACTTTGAACCTTTGCTGACGAATTGTATTGATAATATTAAAAAATTTATTTTGCTCACTAGATTGAGCGTTGTAGATCTTAATTAGATCATTGCCTGAAATATTTTCATCTAAAAGATGAGTCATTTTCCCCATTGACTCTTGAACTTTTCTTGAGCCTTTTCTGATTCGAGATGTGGATAGTTTTACTGCAAAATAAACCAGCGGAAGTAGCACTAAGAGAGTGAGGCTTAATAGAAAATTTTTGTAGAATAGATAGCCTGTTAGTATTACAACAGAGAATGAAGATTTAATAAGCTCTAACCACATGGTTGATGCTGCTGCGGAAATTTGCTCAACGTCAAAGGTCAGTTTTGAAAGCGTCTCTCCTGTTGTATTTTTATCGAAGTAAGTTTTAGGAAGTCTTAGAAGCTTGGAAAACATATCAACTCTTAGGTCTAGTATTACTTTGTTTGAAATCCAAGAGCTTGCACTGACTGATATTAAAGCGAATATAGAGCTTAAAGCAATTACAATAAAGAGGACTGTTGAGTAAGAAAGTGCATCTTTAGTGGTGTGATTATTAGAGAATAATGTGTCAACAATTTGACCTGTAATTTCAGGTATTGATGTCTCCAATACCGTAGCAAATATCATCATTATTGATGTAAAGGCAAGCTTTCCAATATGGTTTTTTAAGTATTGAAAGAGTCTCTTTACGAATTGTCTATAATCCATCGTGATTTGTTTGTTTGGATGTGCCCATATTCTACCTAATTTTGTGTATCATAACTATTTCAAACTTTGTTAGTTTTACATGACAAAATACATCTTTATAACTGGTGGTGTTGTGTCTTCTTTAGGTAAGGGGATAGCTTCAGCATCTTTGGCTTCAATTCTAGAAACTCGAGACCTCAAAGTTACCCTTCTTAAATTAGACCCTTATATAAATGTCGATCCTGGAACAATGAGTCCATTTCAGCATGGTGAGGTTTTTGTTACCAATGATGGCGCTGAAACTGATCTAGACTTAGGTCACTATGAGCGATTTGTTCGAACTCAACTTGGGAAAAAGAATAACTTTACAGCTGGAAGAGTTTATCAAAATGTTATAGAGCGAGAGAGAAGAGGTGATTATCTTGGCGCAACGGTTCAAATCATTCCTCATATTACTGATGAAATAAAAAAATTAATGAAGGAAGGTGTTGAAGATGCTGATGTAGCTCTTGTAGAAATTGGCGGGACGGCAGGCGATATTGAGTCTCTTCCATTTTTAGAAGCAATTCGGCAGATGAGCTTAGAACTTGGTCGTGAGAATACCTTATTCATCCATTTAACGCTCCTTCCTTATATTAAAGTAGCAGGTGAGCTAAAGACTAAACCAACTCAGCACTCTGTAAAAGAGCTTCGTGGGATTGGAATACAACCAGACATCCTTATTTGTAGATCAGAATACCCACTTGAAGATTCAGATCGTAAAAAAATTGCCTTATTTACAAATGTTGCTGAAAATTCAGTTTTCATGTCTTTGGATAAAGACACCATTTATAAGGTTCCTGAAGACCTTCATGAGCAGGGTCTTGATGACGTTGTTGTATCAAAATTAGGACTTAAATGTGGTCCAGCAGATTTATCAGAATGGAAGAATGTTGTTTCTAGACTAGAAAGACCTAACCATAGTGTTGATGTTGCGATGGTTGGAAAATACATGGATTTAACAGAGTCTTATAAATCGCTTTCAGAAGCGCTAATTCATGCTGGAGTCCATACCCAAACCAAAGTAAATATTCATTATTTTGATTCTGAAGAGATCGAAAAAAATGGTGCTGGCGCTTTAAGTAAAATGAGCGCAGTATTGGTGCCTGGTGGCTTTGGATTACGCGGTATAGAAGGAAAGATTAAAGCAGTTCAATTTGCTCGTGAAAATAATATTCCTTTCTTAGGGATTTGCTTAGGCCTGCAAGTTGCTGTAATTGAGTTTGCTAGAAATATGGCGCAAATGGACGGAGCAAATAGTACAGAATTTGATGAAAACACAGATTATCCAGTTATAGGACTTATTACTGAGTGGCAAGATGAAAATGGAGAAACTCAAAAACGTGATTCAGAGTCACACTTAGGCGGAACTATGAGGCTCGGTGGTCAAGAGTGTGAGCTAGTAAAGGGTACTCATTCTCAAAAAATTTATGGTTCAGATAAGGTAGTTGAAAGGCATCGCCATAGATACGAAGTTAATAATAACCTTATCTCTAAAGTTGAAGAGGCTGGCCTTAAAATTTCAGGAAGGTCTTCTGATGGCCTTTTAGTTGAAATGGTTGAAATTAAAGACCATCCTTGGTTTGTCGCTTGCCAGTTTCATCCAGAATTTACTTCTACGCCAAGAGATGGCCATCCTTTATTTGAAAGTTTTATCAAGGCAGCAAAGCAAGCTCATAATCTAATACTCTCTTAAGTTTTATTTGTATTAAACATTGTTAATCGTTATTAAAATCTTGTCCAATGCTAAAAACTGATGTAGTTATTTTGGGTGGAGGAGTAATAGGCTTATCCATTGCTCTAAAGATGCTAAATGCTGGCAGAGAGGTAATTCTTTTAGATCCTGAAGAGCCAGGAATTGGAACCTCTTACGGTAACGCTGGAACAATAGCTGAATATGCGGTTCTACCTATTGGTTCTCCTGAAATTATAAAAAAAATACCATCTTTATTGTTTAATAAAAATAGCCCTATTTCTATAAAGCGCTCTGAAATTCTCTCATTAGCACCATGGCTGATTAGATTTTTGTACCAATCCATGCCCAAGCAAGCTGCTAAAAACGCCCAGGCAATTACAGATCTTCTAGCAAATTCACGACTTCGTTGGGAAGAGCTTGCAGATCAGATAAATGGCAAATCTTTATTAAATAGGAATGGCAATATCTACTTATATAAAACAGATTCTTCCTATGAATCTGGCTTGAAGGATATTAATAATCGGAAGAAGTATGGTTTAAATGCCGAAATGTTAAACCCATCAGAACTTAATAAGCTAGAGCCAAATTTGAATTTTTCTGAGGGCGGCGCATCTTATTTTCCAGATGGAGCTTATATGAGTGATCCTGGAAAAATGACAAAACTATTGTTAGATGCAAGTGTTAAAAAAGGATGTCAGGTTATTAAGAAAGCAGCCAATAGAATTGAGAGGATTAGTGAAGGAGTTAAGGTAACTTTAGCAGATAAATCAGAAGTTATATCCAAACATCTAGTCATAGCGGCTGGTGCATACTCCAAGAAATTTGCAAAA
Organism: Candidatus Pseudothioglobus sp. uisw_070; assembly: GCF_059512545.2. Lineage (NCBI taxonomy): Bacteria > Pseudomonadati > Pseudomonadota > Gammaproteobacteria > Pseudothioglobaceae (SeqCode) > Pseudothioglobus (SeqCode) > Candidatus Pseudothioglobus sp. uisw_070. Next base: position 647,076 of record NZ_CM183456.2, read on the forward strand.
CAGGCTGGGGACAATATTCCTTTAGATGCTGAACGTGGATATCATGTTGAATATGACATGAAAGATCCATTATTAAATAGACCTTGTTGCTCTGCAGAGAGCGGTTTTTATATGTCTCCAATGACTGGAAGATTAAGAGTTGTTGGAACTGTTGAGCTTGGAGGGCTCAGTCCAGAAATCTCTAGGCATAGAGTAAACCACTTAGAAAAAGGAGCTTTAAGTTTTTTTCCAGACCTAGGAAAACCAAGTAGGGAATGGCTGGGTTTTCGTCCATCAATTCCAGATAGTAAACCAGTTATTTCTCAATCTAGTAAAGGTAATGATATTATTTATGCCTTTGGACATGGTCATATTGGGCTAACTTTGGCGCCAGTTACCGCAGAAATTGTTGAGTCGATTATTACCAAGTCTAAGCCCCCAATTCCAATTTCTGAATTCTCAGTCCAAAGGTTCTGATAATAATCACACCTTTAACTTTGTTACATTTCAAGTTTATTTCTTTTTAACGAATCTCATTAGGCGTTTCTTTTTTTGGACTTGTCGGGCTGAAAGAATATTCTTCCTATCTTTAAATGGATTTTCACCACTCTTATATTGGATTTTTACAGGTGTATTTGTAAGTTTTAAAGATGTAATAAAGAAATTCTTTAAAAATCGTTCATAGCTACTCGGAACGCTATCAACATGATTACCATGAAAGGTAAAAGTTGGTGGAAAAACATCAGATTGATTTACAAACTTTAATCTAAGTCGTCTGCCAGCAACGGGGGGAGGAGAGTGCGCTTTATTAGCTTGTTCTAGAATTCTATTAAGTTGTGAAGTTGGGTGTCTACGTCCAGCATGCTCAAAAGATCTTTTAATGGGTTCAAATAATTTTCCAACACCAGATCCATGAAGGGCTGAAATATAATGAACTGAGGCATAGTTTATAAATGAAAGCTTAATATCAAGTTTTCTTTTTACTTCACTTTTTTGATAATCATCCAAACCATCCCACTTATTAATTGCTATTAAAAGTGCACGACCTTTGTCTGCTATCATTCCTAAAAGAGTAGCATCCTGTTCAGTCACGCCTTCGTGAGCATCTAAAACTAGAACCACAACATGAGAATCTTCAATGGCATCTTTAGCTTTAATAATACTAAAAATTTCAACTTTATGGCTGACACTTCTTTTGCGCCTTATTCCAGCTGTATCAATTAGTGTGTACTGCTGACCTTCTCGCTCAAAAGGGATAAAAATCGAGTCACGAGTTGTTCCAGGAAGATCGACCGCCATAACCCTTTCTTCTCCCAATATACGGTTTATGAGTGTTGATTTACCAACATTAGGTCTACCCAAAACAGCTACTGCAATTCCCTTAACTTCTGGGATTATGTCTTCTGTTGCAGCGGGAAGAAGTGGAATTGTTTTTTCAATAAGATCTGGAATTCCTTGATTATGCTCAGCTGATATAAGGCAAGGATCCCCTAGTCCGAGTTCATAAAATTCTGCAGCTGAACTTTTATTTAACCCTTCGGCCTTATTGCATACTAAGATAATATTTTTGCGGAGTTTTCTCAGCTGAGAAGCAATATCTAGATCAAGAGAAGTAACGCCATCTTTATTGCTGACAATAAAATAGATTACATCAGACTCATTAAGCGCATTGAGTACTTGGGCATGTATCCCAGAATCAATAACTGATTCTTCGTGTGTCATTCCGCCAGTATCAACAATTGTGCAATGAATGTCATCTTCAAGCTCTATATTAACGTATTGACGATCACGCGTTAAACCTTCAAAATCAGAAACGAGGGCCTGACGAGACTTGCTAAGACGATTAAATAGTGTCGACTTGCCTACATTAGGCCTGCCAACCAATGAGATGATGGGGTAGCTCACAATTTTCTAAAAAATTTATATTAATTCAGATCGTCTAACTTAATCTGAATTAGTTGGGTAAGGCTTGAGTTAGCAGTTATATTTTCGATTGCAAGGCTATAGTATTTTTTAGCTTCTTCTTTGTTGCTAAGATCTAAATAAATATCACCAGTTAGATTGTAAAATAAACCAGAAAATCCTTCCCCAGCATCAACATCAAGAATTGCAAGTGCTTCATTATGTTCACCAAGCTCTAAGTGAAGTGAAGCTGATCTTAAAATGGCAGTTGAAGCTATAACAACATTTTCACGACTTATTAGAGGCTTTAGAGCGTCTAGAGCAAGAGCATAATTACCAGCTTCAAATAAATATTTAGCCATTAAGAACGTTGCTTGATCAGCATAACTGCTTGAAGAGTGATCCTTAATAAGCTTATCGTAAGCCCCAATATTAGTGGAATCTGAAGCATAACTTAAATATAAAGTTCTAGCATTCAAAGCTTGACTATCTTGATAATCACCATATGAATTCCAGCCAAATACTCCTGCAAGACCAAGAACTGCTCCACTAATAATTTGCTTACCGTTACTATTCCACCATTTTTTAATTTTGTCGACTTGCTCTTCTTCCGTGTCGCTAATTTCTATAAAATTTTTCATAATATCTCCTGAAGATGCTGAATGATACCCTCAAGCTTAATCGATTGCTGGACTCCTTGGCCTTTTAAGGGCTTAATACTTAACTGATTATTTGATAACTCCTCTTCTCCAAGAATTAAAGCAAAGTCAGCATTAGACTTATCTGCTTTTTTCATTTGGCTTTTTAGGCTACCCATGCTTAAGTCGTTACTAAGTGTAATGTTAGGGAGTGCCTGAAGAATTTTTTTGGACAGCTTCATTGACTCAATCTGTGCCTTATCACCTAGGGTAACAAAATAGAGTTGACATCTCTTGATAACAATTTGACTTTTTTTGTCTTGAATTAGAAGAGCTATTCTCTCTAAGCCCATTGCAAAGCCAATTGCTGGTGTAGGACTGCCACCCATTTTTTCAACTAAACCATCATATCTCCCACCACCACAAATAGTGCCTTGTGACCCTAAATCGTTTGAAATCCACTCAAATACAGTTTGATTGTAGTAGTCTAATCCCCTTACAAGTTTTGGGTTAACCTCATAAGGAATATCTAGATTATCTAAATAGGTTTTTAAAATAGTAAAGTGCTCTTTAGATTCATCATCTAAATGATCAATCATTTTGGGGGCATTTGAAATTAATAACTCAAGGTCTTTATTTTTACTATCCAAAATTCTTAAGGGATTTGTTTTTAATCGACGCAAACTATCTTCATCCAGTTGGCTTATATTTTCATTAAAAAAGGCTGTAAGAATATTTCTATAAGCAGATCGACTTTCTTTTGAGCCTAGTGAATTAATTTCTAATCTTGCATTGATTCCAAGAGATTTCCAGAGTGAATCTGTAATAGATATTAATTCAGCATCAATTTTGGCATCAGAAGCTCCAAAAACTTCTGCCCCTACTTGGTGGAATTGTCGGTATCTTCCCTTTTGAGGTCTTTCATGCCTAAACATTGGGCCATTATAAAAAACCTTTTGTATTCCTTCGCGCGGCAAATTATGCTCAATCATCATTCTAACTACGCTAGCTGTGCCTTCAGGCCTTAAAGTTAAAGAATTACCATTACTGTCTTCCCATGTGTACATCTCTTTTTCTACAATGTCTGTCACTTCTCCGATTGCACGAGAAAAAGTTTCAGTACTTTCAACAATTGGAGTGCGGCAATATTTATAGCCGTAAGAGATAAGGAGATTACTAATAATTTCATCCAAAGAATTCCAAAGGGTGGAGTCTGCTGGCAACAGATCATTCATTCCTCGAATGGCTTGGATTTTATTTGACATCAGTAAACTTTAAATAATAATAATTCGTATTTTACCAATTAAATCTCATGGTGAGTTTAAGCAATAATTAAGTTCTATTTAAAATGCTATAAATTTTTAATTCCACTAGGGACATGACCAGTAGAAACATACTGAGATGCTGAGTCACAATGCTGCTGCTGATCATCAAAAAAAATATCTGCTCCAAACTCTCTTAGAAAGACACCTTTTTCAAGACCACCAAGAAAAAATGACTCATCTATGCGTATCCCCCATTCTCTCATGGTGTGAATAACTCTTTTATGCGCTGGGGCTGATCTTGCAGTAACTAATGCAGTTCTTATAGGATTATTTTCTTCAGGAAATGTTGATTGAATTTTTTGTAAAGAGACCAGAAAAGATTTAAATGGACCAGCTTTTAGTTTAATTTTTTCAGACAGGACTTCGTTTTCATGAAAAGCTTCAAGACCCTTCTCTTGAAATATTTTTTCAGATTCATCCGAAAAAATAACGGCATCCCCGTCAAAGGCAATTCTGAGTTGAGAGGGATGACTATGGTTTGATTTTGACTCAATAATTGATGCAGCTGCATAGCCTGACTTTAAAGCTTTTTGAACATCATTATAGTTACTAGATAGAAACAAATCCGCTTCAAAGGCACCAACAAAAGGGTGGGTACTTTCACCACGAGTAAACGCTGCTCTTGAAATATTTAAACCATAATGCTCGATTGAGTTAAAAATTCTTAGGCCTGTATCAGCACTATTTCTTGAAAGTAAGATGACATCAATTGGCGTTGTTTTACTATTTAATTTAAGTAATTTTTTAACCAAAGTAAACCCTACACCTGGTTCAAGAACTACTTGCTCATTTTCTTGTTGGTGTTTTGCGTATGCCTTGATGCCTTCATTTTTAAAAATTTGGTGTGAGTAATCAAGATTAAACAATGCCCTTGAGGAGATTGCAATGACTAATTTCGTGCTTTCAGTTTTTATTTGCTTTTTGACCATTCAGCACCATTGTACCTTTCCAAACAATAATCTAGCCACCTTAGCATGAAGAGATTAAGCTCTAATTGAAAGGCTAAATCACTGCAGTCAGTAATTAAAGGATGAGAGTCATTAATTCTTGTTTCTTTGCAGATTGAGGTAACCTCTAAAAGTCTTGCATCAAAATAAATCTTGAAACAAATATCTGGCCGATTAATAATTACCTCTTGAGACTTAATCTTATGAGTTAAAGTATATGTACCAGTATATGGGGCCTTATCATGGCAAAGTAAAAACAGGTCATTAGATGGTTTTTTTATTCCAACAAAGTCATCCTTAATAGAAGGTAGAAGAGGTATAAGTCTAGAAATTTTTTTAAAGTTAAGTTCAAAAATGTCAGATATATTTGAGTAAGTTACTTTTTTTTGGTTATGAATTAATTTATTTAGTATTTGATCGTTTGTCATAGCCACACTGTGTCACAATTAATCTCACCTTTATCACTCAAATTGAAGTGGTTATAGCCAATCATTTCAGGACCATTAAATTGAAGAGTAGTCGATGGACATGAAAAGAGTTTTACATTATTTCTATTAAATTCAGAGCTTTGATGAGCGTGACCCCAAATAACTGCCTTAATTTTACTAAACTTATCTATAGTATGAAAAAAATCATCTGAATTTTCTAAAGATTTTTTATCATCCCAATCACTTTCCATAGAAATTGGTGGGTGATGAAGGCAAAGAACAATAAATTTTTTAGTTGAAGATAAAATTTTTTTAGTTAGTAATTCAAGTTTTGCTTTATTTAAAAAACCACTAGTTTTATTTTCTTGAACAGAATCTATTGAAATTATTTCCCAATCAGCAATTGTTAGTTTTGTTAAATAATGCTCACGAAATGCTGAGAATAAATTTAATTTATTGTCATGATTTCCGGGGAGAATAAATAGATTATCACTGATTGGCTGGATTATGTCTTTAAGTGTTGAGTAGGAAGAGGCGGTTCCATTATGAGCCAAGTCACCACTAATTATTAGTGCGTTATAATTTCTATTAGAAATACTTTTTACTATAGTGTTAAGATTTTTTTGAGAGTCAGTACCCCATACATTTTTTTCATCATCTATGTGACAATCACTGATTTGAATAAAGGAGTAGTTCATGGAATCTAGTTTGAAAGGTTTTTTAAAGGTACTTTAGAAGTCGCCTTGATCAAAATTTGTCATATTTTTAACATAGGATGCGTCCATTTGATCATCACTTACACCCTGAAATCTATCTTCAAAAGCTAAATCTTCAAATTTAGAATACTGTCCTACAAAGGCTAGTTTTATATTACCAGTCGCACCATTTCTATGCTTCGCTATTCTTAAGTCAGCCTTTCCCACTTCTTCTGGATTAGTATAAGCATCATCATGATAAACTTCATCACGATATATAAATCCAATAATATCAGCATCTTGCTCAATGGAGCCAGATTCACGTAAATCAGCCATTTGAGGTATTCTTCCTTTACCAGTTTTTGTGCGCGACTCTACACCTCGATTAAGCTGAGAGAGTGCAATCACTGGAACATTAATTTCTTTAGCAAGTGCTTTTAATGAGCGGGAAATTTCTGAGATTTCTTGAACTCTATTTTCTGATTTTCCATGAACAGTCATTAATTGTAAGTAATCTATCATGATCAAGCCAAGATCAGGATATTTTCTTTTGAGTCTTCTACATTTTGCGCGAATTTCAGTTGGCGTGATTGAAGGCGTTTCATCAATCAAAATTGTATTCTCTTCAAAGGCTCTTACTGCATGATTAAAGCTATTCCAATCAATTTCAGACATATCACCATCGCGTAACTTACTGGAGTCTATTCGTCCAAATGATGAAATCATCCTTATTACTAATTGTTCCATCGGCATCTCAAGACTAAAAACCGCAACAGGCGTTGAATTATGAATAGCTACATGCTCTACAATATTCATTGATAGGGCTGTTTTACCCATACTTGGCCTTCCTGCAATAATAATAAGATCGCCATTTTGAAGTCCTGATGTTAATTTGTCTAATTCAGAAAAACCCGTCTCAGTTCCCTTAAAGCCTTTCTTTTCTTGCATTTCATGAACGCGATTAACCACATCTTTGATAATATCTTTTACATTTGTAATTTCTTGTTTGTTACGACTTACCTGTTCTGCAATTTCAAAGATTTTTCTTTCAGATAAATCTAGTAAATTGTTTACTTCGATATCTTTTGGGTGGAAGGCAGTATCGGCAAGCTCTCTTCCAATCTTGATTAATTGTCTAAAGATTGATAGCTCTCTTACATGCTTTGCATAAGCATCAATATTTGAAACGCTTGGCGTGTTTTCTGCAATTTGAGCTAGATAAGCAAAACCTCCAATAGATTCCTCATCATGTGTCTTAATAACTTGCTCTTTAACGGTAAGAATGTCTGCGGGCTTGTCATGTTCAAGCAGGATAACTATTGCGTCATAGATGATGCGATGAGAGGCTTGATAGAAGTCATCAGAGCTAATTATGTTAACTACATTATCCCAAGAATCATTATGCAATAAAAGGCCGCCCAGAACTGATTGCTCAGAGTCAATTGAATTTGGCGGTATTTTTGGGTTTTCAATATCCATTAGCGCAGTTTAGAAAAATAAAAAGCCCTCAAAAAGGGCTCTTTATTTTAACTTACTTATGTGATTTGAATTAACTTATTCTGCTTCAGTCGCAGCGATAACTATTACTTTAACTGTTACAACAACTTCTGCATAAAGAGAAACTGTAACTTCATATTCACCTATATTTCTTATGGCTTCAGGCATATTAATGTCTCTTTTTTCAACCTCAAAGCCTTGTGCAAGAAGATTTTCAGCAATATCAGCTGGACTAACAGAGCCGTAAAGTTTTCCTTCTTCACCTGCATTGGCTGTAATTGTGCATACAACATCTGACATGGCAGTTTCTTTTGATTGAGCGTCCGTCATTGCTGCAAGTTCTTTAGCTTCAAGATCTGCACGTATTGTTTCAAAAGTAGCCATATTAGCTTTATTTGCTGGCTTAGCTTTACCCTGAGGGATTAAATAGTTTCGGGCATATCCAGACTTAACGTTTGCAATATCACCAAGGCTACCTAATTTTTCATTTTTTTCTAATAAAATTACTTTCATGAGGTCTCCTATTTTTTGTGTTTGTCAGTGTATGGAATTAACGCCAAGAATCTAGCTCGTTTAATCGCAGTAGTAAGCTGTCTTTGGAATCTAGCAGTTGTGCCAGTTATTCTTGATGGAGTTATTTTTCCACTGTCATCAATGTTTCTTAGTAAAGTTTCAACATCTTTATAATCGATTTCCTTAACACCAGCTTTTGTAAAACGACAAAAACGGTTGATAGGGATTTGAAATTTACGTCTTTTAGTTACTTGTTTTTTAGCCATTACAATCTCCTATTTCTTGTCAGCAACACGATCTTTGGTTTTGTCTTTACCATGATCTTTATCTTTGTCAGATTCTGTAACCATAACTGATGGTTCAGTAATAGCCTCTTTTTTAGAAATTATTAAGTTTCTAAGAATAGCATCATTAAATCGGAAGTTATAGTTCAATTTATCGAGAGTATCTTTGTCACACTCAATATTCATCATTAAATAATGTGCTTTATAGATTTTATCGATTGGGTAGGCGAGGTGTTTGCGACCCCAGTCTTCATGTCTGTGAACCATTCCACCACCTGCAGTGATTAGTTCTTTGTATTTTTCAATCATTGTCGTTACCTGAGAGCTTTGATCAGGGTGGACAATGAGGGTTATTTCATAATGTCTCATTAACATCTCCTTATGGGTTAAAAAAAGCTTGCCAACGTAAGCTGATCAAGCAAGGAAGGGGGTATTTTATACTACTTAATTTATATTTATCAATTATTTGTTGTTGATATCGTATTATGTAGGCATTAAGATGAACTGTTTAAAATAACTCTATTTTATATTTGACTACATGGAAACTAAACTGGAAGTTTGCATTGATAATTTAGCTGGTTTGGAGGCCTGTATTAAGGGCAATGCCGATAGAATAGAGCTTTGTAGCTCTCTAATTCATGGCGGACTAACTCCAGAAGTTAATTTAATGAAACATGCTTCACATGCTGAAATTCCTGTTCGTGTTATGGTTCGCCCAAAAAGTGGTAATTTTCATTATTCATCCATAGATTTAAGACAAATGAAAAACGATATTGATATGGCTCGTTCTTTTGGCTTTGAAGGTGTTGTTTTTGGAGCTACGTTAGTCAATGGGGAGATTGACCAAACTTTTCTAGAGAAACTTGTCAAGCACGCTCTTGGATTAAAAAAAACTTTACATAGAGCTATTGACACAGTAGCTGACCCAATTGCAGCAGTAGACATTGCTACAAATTTAGGTTTTGATTGTATTCTATCCTCAGGAGGTTTTAAAACGGCTAATGAAGGTCTATTAGTCCTCAATGATATGCAAAGAAGAGCTTTGGGTAAAATCGAAATTATGCCTGGCTCTGGTGTTAATCCAAAAAACGCTCACAAGATTGCTAAGAGCTCTAACTTTAAGTGGCTTCATTCTTCTTGCTCGAGCTTACTCAAAAATAGTCCGTTTACTGACGCTAATAAAATTATAAGTATAAAAAATGAAACCAATTACTAGTTCATGGATTAAACGAATACTTTTATTATGTTTAGTCATTTTTATTTCATATGCTTTGTATTTAAATAGTTTAGTAAAGGCTGAATTTTCTTCAGATATAGAATCAATAGAGGATGTAATTCAAGCTGATTATTCTTTTGATGATTATCCTAAAGACTTGGTTAATATGCTTTTATTGGTTGAGGATCAATCATTTTTTAATCATTATGGTGTTGATTTTAAGGAGATATTAAGAGTTTTATATGGGTATTTATTCGATGAAAAAGAGCTTAGAGGCGCAAGCACAATAACCCAACAGCTAATAAAAAATTCACTTCTCTCAAGAGACCAAACATTAACTAGAAAAACTAAAGAGTCATTGATGGCAATCTTTTTAGAGCTGTCATATGACAAAAAATTCATTCTTGAGAGATATATGAATACGGTATATTTAGCCCAACAAGGCTCCACTGCTTTTCATGGCTTTGCTAGTGGAAGCTTGTACTATTTTAATAAAGATGTAAGTAGTTTAAATTTAAAGGAAATGGCTACGCTTATTGCATTATTAAAAGGCCCTTCTTATTATAATCCTGCGAATTTTCCTGATCGCCTTAAAAGTCGTGTTGAAATGATTTTGTCGATGCATAAAAACTATAAAAGAATAATTTGATGAATATACTTGCCATAGATACTTGTACTGAGGTTGCATCAGTTACATTATATTCTTCTGGATTCAGAACGAGTAGAGTGCTAACAAACGTTGACAAAAGCTCTGGACACATTTTAAAGCTCTGTGACGAAGTTTTTCATGAGTCAGGAAAGCAACTAAAAGAAATTGATTTAATTTCCTATTCAAAAGGCCCAGGTGCTTTTACAGGTGTGAGAATGTGTATTGGTGTTGTTCAGGGGCTTTCACTTTCTTGCAGTATTCCTACCATTGGTTTTTCAACACTTGAATTGTTAGGATTTAGGGCATCTAAAATACTTAAAAAAGAGAAAATTGCCATTGCGCTTGATGCTCGTATGGGAGAGGTTTACTGGGCAGTTTATGATCATGGTGTTATTAATAAGATGAAAATTTGTGGCCCTGAAGATGTTGATTGCCTAGGAGATGATTTTGTGGGCGTAGGAACAGGATGGGCAGTTCATTATGATAAATTACATACAGCTTCTAATGTTGAGGAAACTGACCTTACTATATGCCCCGAAGCATCCGAATTGGTAGATTTGTCGATTCATGCAATTGAGCTGGGTCAAAATCCAACATTTGAACTCCCACAACCAATATATTTACGAAACAACGTCGCTCAAAAATCATTAAAATAAAATCTTTTTTTTAGCTTTTTTTAGTTATGTGGAAATGGATTCAAAGGCAGTCGTCTCCTAAATTTTTTTATCAAACCTGTTCCAACTTAACCCCTTGGTTTTTTTGGCCTTTTATTGGTTTTTTAGTTATTGGTCTATACTGGGCGCTTATCGTTTCTCCTGCGGATTATCAACAAGGAGATGGCTACAGAATTATTTTTATTCATGTACCTAGTGCGATTTTATCAATGATGGTTTATGCAATTATGGCTATTGCTGGAGGTATTGGACTTATCTGGCAGATTAAGATGGCTGAAGTAGTTGCAAAGGTTTCAGCTCCTATTGGTGCTGCCTTTACAATTATTGCATTAGTGACAGGAGCTGTCTGGGGAAAGCCAATGTGGGGCGCTTGGTGGGTTTGGGATGCAAGACTAACCTCAGAGCTTATCTTGCTTTTTTTATATTTAGCTTATATGTCTCTAAATAATGCGTTTGATAACCCAAGAACTGCGGCTAAATCAAGCTCAATCCTAGCGTTAGTTGGTTTAGTGAATCTACCCATTATTCATTATTCAGTTAAGTGGTGGAATACACTTCACCAGGGTTACTCAGTTGGCACTGGTGGTTTAAAAGATCCTGATATGCAAATTGCACTAGCGCTAATGTTCGTTGCCTCTATATTTCTTTATGCATTATTAGTCGCTATTAAAGCTAAAACTGAGGTTTTAATTCGTGAGCAAAATTCGCGGTGGGTTCAAGAAGAAGTTACTGGAGCAGTCTCATGACAATGGTAGAGTATTTTTCCTTTCTTCCTTATGGTAAATATGCATTTTATGTGTGGCTAGCTTACGGCGTTTCTGCGATAACAGTTATTACTCTGTTCTTAAGTGCTAATAGGAATCATAAAAAAGCCTTAATCAATCTACAAAATAAGTACTCAAGAAAATAATGACCCGAAGACAAAACCGTATGCTTCTTGTTGCACTTCTTTTATTTGGCGTGTTTTCAGCTGGCTATTTAGGCATTAAAGCGTTCAATGAAAATCTTTTATATTTCTATACCCCAACTGATGTAGCTAATGGGAAGGCGCCAATTGGAAAAAGTTTTAGAGTGGGTGGGCTCGTTGAAAAAGATAGTGTTCTAAGACGAGACATGATGGTAAGCTTTGTTGTGACAGATAATAATAAATCAATTGAAGTAAACTATCAAGGCATTCTGCCTGATCTTTTTAGAGAGGGGCAGGGGGTTGTTACGAGTGGATCATTGACTTCAAAGTGCGTTAAAAATTTGCTTGATAAGGAATGCAAATATACATTTCTAGCGACAGATGTATTGGCTAAGCACGATGAAAACTATATGCCACCTGAAGTTGCCGCCGCATTACAATCGATTGAGGCAAAAGAATGAAAAAACTAATTCCATTAATTGTATTTATTATTATTGCAGTGTTTTTGTTTTTGAGTCTTAATTCAGATCCAAGCAAACTGCCTTCTCCACTTCTAGGAAAAATGTTTCCTAGTATTCAAGGTAAAGATTTTTACACAGATGAGACTATTGAAGTTTCAGATCTGCTAGCTAGTAATATGACTTTAGTAAATGTTTGGGCTTCATGGTGCACTACCTGTCGAAAAGAGCATCAAATGATTATGAATATTGCTGAAAATACAGACTTACAAATGATAGGTATTGACTACAAAGATACTAGGGAAAATGGTGCAAAGTATTTAGAAATTATGGGCAATCCTTTTGATGAAATTATATTTGATCCAACTGGTAAGATTGGAATGGATCTTGGAGTTTATGCAACGCCTGAGACTTTCTTAGTTAATGAAGAAGGCGTTATTCTGTATAAGCATATTGGTGAAATTGACCAAAATGTTTGGGATGAAAAATTTGCTATTCACTTGAAATCCATTGAAAGTTAAAGTATTTTTATGAAAATTGCATATTATGCAATATTTTATTTGTATTTAATTGCTAGATATGGCTTGAGACAGGGGTTTAATGATGTATAATTCTTTTTGAACGCCATAATATATTTTGGTTTTTGTTAAATTTACAAACATATAAGGATTATGAACAATGAATAAATCAGATTTAGTTTCAGCCATTGCTGACAACTCAGGTTTATCTAAGGCAGACGCAGCTCGCGCTTTAGATGCAACAACTAGCACTATTACTGGCGCATTAGCAAAAGGCGATTCAGTTGCCATTACAGGTTTTGGTAGTTTTCTAGTTAGAGCACGTGCAGCTCGAAGCGGCCGTAACCCACAAACAGGTGCTACGATTCAAATTAAAGCTTCAAATGCTCCAGCATTTAAAGCAGGCAAATTATTAAAGGAATCTGTTAACTAGATAGATTTTTGTCAGTATAATATGCCCGATTCCTGAAGTGATTCGGGCATTTTTTTTGGGCGCTTAGCTCAGTTGGGAGAGCATCGCCCTTACAAGGCGAGGGTCACAAGTTCAAGTCTTGTAGCGCCCACCAAAAAATTGGAGCGGTAGTTCAGTTGGTTAGAACGCCTGCCTGTCACGCAGGAGGTCGCGGGTTCGACCCCCGTCCGCTCCGCCAATTTTAATAGATTACAAGCTCTCATTGCTTTGATTAAATTGTGTGAAAATGGCATTCATTAAAAATATAGATTCGAATTCCAATGAATGTTGACCTAACTAAAGATAATGAGGCGCTTAATGGCGAAATTTTCCCTACGTTCGTTAGATATCTGATTCCCTCTGTTCTGGGATTAATTGCCATGACATCCTCCTCATTGGTGGACGGCATTTTTATTGGAAACTATGTGGGCATTACTGCTCTAGCTGCAGTTAATCTTATTATTCCAATAATTACTCTGCTATTCGGCGTTAGTATGATGATGTCGATTGGTGGGTCAGTTAGAGGTGGAAAGTATCTTGGCGAGGGAAATAAGGCAGCTGCATCCTCAATTTTCAGTAAGTCACTAATTTTTATGACTCTTTATGGTATTGCATCTATTGCTCTGACCTTAGTATTTGAAGAGCAGATATTTGCGAGTCTTGGTGCTACTAAAGAGCTGTTTCCAGTGATGAGTGAGTACTACCAGATCATCATGCCATTTGTCATTTTCCAGTTGATTATTATCCCTCTGTATTTCTTTATCCGTTTAGATGGCTTACCTAATCTTGCCGCCATTGCACTTGGAGTTGGCGCAGTAGTTAATATAGCATTGGATTATTTATTTATTGCAGTTTATGATTGGGGATTAACTGGTGCAGCGTGGGCAACAGGCATATCAGAAGTTTTATCGCTATTAGTTATTTTGTTTTATTTTTTTATGCCAGAAAGAACGTTAAGTTTTAGTTTTCGACAGAACAACTGGATGGAAGTATTCAAGGCAGCATACAACGGAATCTCTGAATTTATTAATGAGGTATCTGGAGCTATTATTGCCTTTATTTTTAACTGGATGCTTATTCAGAGGGCTGGAGTTGACGGCGTTGCAGCCATTACTGTTGTAAACTATATGTTGATGACAGGATTCATGATGTTCTTTGCCATCGAGGACACGAGTCAGGTGATGATTTCTCAAAATTATGGAGCTCAAAATGCACAGCGCACTCGAGCCTTTCTTAAAACTGCTTGCGTTATAGTTGCTTTATTAAGTTTATTTTTTATAACTATATTGCTTACAGCAAGTGAGCCTTTGATTTATCTATTTGTTAATGAGAAGGATAGCGACCAGACTGTGATCTTGGCTTTGGAATTTGTGACTTATGTTTGGCCAATTTTTATTTTTGCTGGCTTTAATATGATGATAACTGGTTACTTAACTGCTATTCATCTGCCTTTTCAGTCTGCGCTTTTAGCAATGAGTCGAGGATTGATTCTTCCGACTGGTCTTTTAATAATTTTTTATAGCTTGCTATCCGATTTTCGTTTTATTGCTGCTCTTTCAATCGCAGAAGGTGTTGCCTTTATCCTTGCTATAGCTCTATTTCTTCTATATAGTCCTCAAAAAGCAATCTCCAGAGCAAGATAAGGCCCAAAGATAGCGCCTTATTTATAAGCTCTTTTTATAGCTGTTAATTGTTATCCCATACTGCGAATGACTTACCTTGGTTATTGAACTCATAGCCAATAAAAGGCTCGTCACTAATGACTTCACCATCATGGCCTGGAGCAATAGAATACGCATCACCCGCATTAACAATCATTTCGGTGCCATCATCATGAGTAACACGCATACTTCCCTGAATACAAGCACCTAAATGTCCTGCTTGGCAACTATCACCTCCAACATGAGGTTTAATACACTCCGACCACATCCATCCTGGTTGAGCTGTTACTCTAATAGCTTTTACTGTTCCAAATTCAAGCACTTCTGCACGAGTCTTTTCTGGTGATATTAAATCATCAGGAGTATCAAAAGATTTTCTAACTAAGTTCGCCATAAAACTTCTCCTTTTATTTTAAAGAAATTTAATTATAGCTCAAAATTAATCCTACCTCATATATCAGAGAGATTTTATTCAGATTTGTTTCAGTAAAATCTTTATCTAAATAACTCCTAATCTTCATCTATCATTTGTATGTTCCATTTAGAATATTCACTATGAAAAATAAATTACTCTTATTATTATTGTCTTCTCTAATGCTCTCATTCAGCGCTTATGGTGAGTGGACAACTGTACTGCCAGGTAATAATTCCTCTTTATATATCGACTTTGAAACACTGGAAGAGCGAGAAGGATTCATTTATTGGCTTTATATGGATTCATGGACTGATGGGAGTGCCAAATCTAATGCACAGGGTGATTGTAATTTAAAGGGGTTTAAAGTTAATAAACGAGTTAATTTTTCAATGCCTATGGGAGAGGGTGAAGGTATTGAAAATAATATGGTTAGTTCTTGGGAATACTATGAGCCAAACACTGGTTATGAAATCTTATTAAATTTCATATGTCAAATGGCTAAGCTAAATCCTGAAGAACAAGCAATTCGTATTGAGGCGTTAACAAAAAGAAATGAAGAGTTTGAAAGACAAAGGAACGGGCTTAATAAAGATTCTGAAGTAGAACAAAGCTCATCTCGAATGAGTACTTTAAAGTCACCCTACATTAAGAGTGTTGAAGCAAATATTAAAGCGTTTTGGCGCTATGAAGGTGCAGAAGACAGTTGGAGTTGTGATGTTCTAATTAATCAAGCTGAGAATGGCGCTGTAGAGAGCGTAAAAATTCTAGGGTGTGCTTTACCTTTAATGTCAAAAAGCAATGCACAAGCATTTGGGGCGTCCATCAGAAGAGCAGTCTTCAAATCATCGCCTCTTCCACTTCCTCTAGATGAGGGAGCATTTGATAGAGAGATTGTATTTAAATTTAATGTTAAATAATCTTTAAACGTTCATTCATCCAAGTGAAAGTAAGCTTCTCATTCGCTTGTCTGAACTGGTTTATTAAGTTAGTTTAGGCTTGGTTAGGAAAGTTTTCAAGGCAAGTATTATTCCAACAAGGATAATCAAATAAGTTAGGCCTGCCATAGTCAATTTAAATATGTTAAGTCCAGAGCCCAATGAAACCAATGTTTCAGATATTGCGCCTGAAATTGAATAAGTTTTTAACATCAATAATTCAAGAAAATTCTCAGACCAATCGGCGATCATACCAAGGACAGTAGGAGCTACTAATAATAGACGCTTGCTTTTAAAGAAATACACAATCCAAGAGCCAAACATCACAGTATTAACAACGGCAAAAATTACGTCCCAAAACTTAAGGAATTGGCTATAGCAAAAAAGCTGAGCCTGGTCCCTTGCCTGAAAAAAACCTTGAACCATCTCTATATTATAATTAGCAAGACCAAGTGATTTTATCCCAATATCTATGCTGAAGCAGCTACTTAGAGGCACCCAAACAAATGATATGTACAAGACAAATAATAAGGTAAATCCTATAGCAAAATATAGATTTTTGTGATTCTTTGGATTAATTATTTTGTTCATATTCTTACCTATTAATGAGAATAGTTAATGTCAGCACTCAATCTGACTTAAGACAAATATACGCTATAACAATCTCAAATTTTTAATTTTTAGACACTATCAGAGTTCATTAATCTGAGTAATCAACAATAACTTATTTCTCAAAAATTAAACTAAACTTTAAATTTGGTTCAAGTTGGCATATAATCCTATTTTTTCTAGGAAAGACTTGAGTGATGCGATTGGCTAAATATGAACAACAGTTGAAGTGGTTAGCGTTATTCCTAGGCATTCTCAGTACAATTGCAATTATCAATGACTTGTATCCTTACACAATGTTTATTGGACTTCCTTTTTGCTTAATCTGGGTTTACTGTGCTTGGCTTCATACTGAAAAACAACTGAAATGGATTAATATAATCTTTACTGGGCTTTATACATACGGCATAGCTAATTATTATTTCTAGCATTAACAAATTTCCCTCTAGCTATAAGTTAGAGAGAAATTTGATCTTAACTGGGCTTAAACTTATTCTACTATCTTCACGATAACTTTTCCTTTGGCGCGGCCTGTTGATAGATACTCAAGTGCTTGGATACTACTCTTAAAATCATACGTTTTGTCTATCACTGGCTTGATTGAGCCTGACTCATATAATTTTGCTAACTGTTTCAGCTGAGCGCCACTCGATGACATGAATAGAAACCGATACATTGCGTTCATTTTTGCAGCCGCCTTGGTAACTTTTCTAGCTTGGAAAGCTAAAATTAAACGTACAAACTTGTTTAGGCCAAACTGTTTTGCAGTAATGCTATCAAGAGCTCCTGATATAGATACTACCCGACCGCCATCTTTTAAAACTTTAAATGCGTTAAGTGTGTGTTCGCCTCCTAAAGTATCAAACACAACATCAAACTTAGTACCTTCATCAAGATAGCTGTGTTTGGTGTAATCGATAACCTTATCTGCGCCTAAATCCTTCACTAATTTAACATTTTTAGTGCTTGTGGTAGAGGTCACATTTGCCCCTAGATGTTTTGCAAGTTGAATGGCAATACTGCCAACTCCTCCAGATCCAGCGTGTATTAAAATACTTTCTCCAGAGGATAGTTTTGCCACATCTACAAGCGCCTGATAAGAGGTAAGACCAGCCAAAGGTATACTGGCGGATTCATCAAAGCTAAGATTTGAAGGAATGAGGGCAGCGTCGTTGTCATTTGAAATCACATACTCTGAAATAGTTCCAACAAAGTCCTCTGCTATTCTTGAATATACTTTATCTCCAGCTTTGAAGTTTTTTACATTTTTCCCGACTTTTTCAACAATACCACTGACATCTCTTCCAATACCCTTAGGAAATTGTATCTTTCCCATAGCCTTAAAGTCACCTCTAAGAATCTTATAATCAATTGGATTAAAGCTCGCAGAATGAGTTTTAATAAGTATTTGATTTTTACCAAAATTAGGAATAGGAACTTCTTGCACCTTTAAGCTTGTGCCTGCATCGCCATATTTTGTCATCATTAGTGATTTCATTTTTTATACCCTTATGTGTTGAATAAATTGTAAGATAGGTATTTTAGTGGTATATTACAAATATACAAGTACAAATATTTTTAATACTACTATATAAAATCATACTGATATGAGTAAAAATATAAATAATGAATCTCCTACAACCGTTGCTATCAAGTTAATTGGTGGCAAATGGAAGCTTTGTATTCTATGGCATTTATCACAAAAAAAAATGCGTTTTGGTGAACTTCAAAGATCAATTGGGGGTATTACTCAGCAAATGCTTTCTAAGCAATTGAAGGAGATGGCAGAAGACAATCTTGTTAATCGTAAGGTTTATGAGGTTATCCCTCCAAAAGTAGAGTACTCATTAACCTCTTATGGAAAGTCGGGTATTCCAGTACTTACAAATCTTTGTGAATGGGCTAATAAATAACCCATCTAAAGGGTCTAGGCTTTAGTGACGATAATTTGGTTTGTGCTAATTTAGGCCGCAATAACCTTCCTTAATAAATAAGGAAGGTTAATAAAAAAATTAAATTAACTCTTTATAGAGGCGCCTAACTGATCTCTATAAAAATACAGAATATAGGCAGCTAAAACTCCAAGCACGACAGGCGCAAATGCTCCAGGCATGCTAAGCGCAATGTGAGCAATGAAACCTCCTATCATGGTGCATACAAGAAGTGCCGCTCCAAAAACTTGTTTATTTGGTAGCCATATCAATACAACTGCAGTAACTTCGATTAAACCTGTTACATACCTGAACCATTGACCCCACCCGATAAGCTCATACATACCAACCATTTGCGCATCGCCTATAATTTTAAACGCGCCTGCACTTAAAAAGGCCAGCGACAAAAGAATTTTTACAAGCGGTATTAAATATTTATTTAATTTATTCATAATTTATTCCTATGATTTATATAAAAAACTCTCTAAAAAGAGAGTCGTGTTATTTTTGATTAGTGCCTTTATTCAACCAGTGATGTGATTCTTAACGAAGCGTGATTAACGCCAGCATTCTCTCTAAGTTCAATCATATTAGGCTCTTTTAGTTGCTTATCCTCGATTGAATTCATTTTGACAACTGTATATACATTACTTTCGTTGCCCTTTTCATGACCATAGGCCAATACTGTAACGTTATGTTTTAATCTCATAGCCTCGTTAGATTCAAATTCTTTCTTCCAGGCCTCATAACCTTTAGTCACTTCAAAGTTTGATATTACTTTCATATATCCCCTAATTTTTTATTAATAGCCCTCAAAAGAGGGCTACGCTATATTGAGTTACTCTGAATCTCCAAATGTAGCCTCTTTTTCGGCGTCAGTTTTAGCTTCATATTCCATTGGCGTTAACTCATGCCAACCAATACAATCTCCTGTTGGTGATCTACCGCAACCACATGTACCATTTTCATTTCTAACGTTTTCCATTGTTTTTTCCTTTAATATTGTAAAAACCAGATTATGATTATCAGTTCTGGCGGACTAACTAAAGAAGATGCCTGCGCGCATAAATAGCATCTAATCGTGTCAATTCTTTATTTACTTATTATTTATTGTTTCTAATAAATAAACAATATAGTAAAATATTAAAACAATGTTTTTATATGTAAACAATAAAATAGGCTATGGATTTAAATAAACTACTAATTTTTGCAAGAATAGTGGAGCATAAAAGCTTCACTAAAGCTGCGCAAGTTCTAGGTATGGATAAATCTACTATCAGCACAAAACTCTCACAGTTAGAAAGTCATCTAGGTGTTCGGTTGTTAAATAGAAGCACTCGAACGATTACATTGACTGAGTCTGGTGCAAAATACTATGAATATTGCAAGCAGGTAGTTGAAATAGCAGAGGAGGCTGATAGATTTTCATCATCTTTGGGGGTTGAGGTGTCAGGTACTCTTCGAATTTCAGCTACAAATACTTTTTCTCAAACATTAATTGAGTCAGCAATTAAACCATTTATGGATACACACTCAAAAATTAGTGTTGAATTGGTTATTGAAAATCGAACCACTGACTTCTATAAAGATAACATTGATGTAGCATTGAGATTGGCAATTGGACCTTTACAAGACTCATCTTTAATTGCAATAAAAATTTTTACTGGAGATATTGGACTTTATTGCTCCCCATCTTTTATAAAAGAGAATGGAATAATTCATAATTTCGACCAAATTGATCACGCAAATATGCTTGATCTTAATGTGCCTGGAAGACCTAAAATAACAGTTTCAAAGAATGGTATTTCACACACAATTCCCAATAAAAATAATCGGTTTAAAGTAAATGATGGACAGGTTATTAAGGAGGCTGCTATTGCCGGTATTGGTATTTGTTTTTTACCAAAAAATAGCGCATCTAACGCAGTAAAAAACAAAGAACTTGTGGAGATTTTTTCAGACTGGAAAATTGAGCCAGTCTCGGTTTATGCGGTCTATGCCAGTAGAGAGTGGATGCCTGAAAAACTCCGCGTATTTTTAAAATACTTAAAAGAACTTGATCAAAATTTATTGCAATAATTAGCTCTCATTAAATCAATTATTTCAATAAATTATGAAAAAAATACTCCTACTTCTACTCTCACTATTCTTTCTTAATTCTCCTGCGGTTTTTGCAGACTATTTTTGCAAATTTCCAAGTTGTAGATATAAGACTTGGGAAGAGTTTGCTAGAATTTGGAGTTATTGATGCGCCTTAACAGCAATATGAAAGGCGCCGCTCTGATGACGGCCTGTGTATCTGCATATGTTATTAATGATGCTTTTATGAAACTTCTATTTTCTGAGATTGCTTTATTTCAGGCAGTATTTCTACGAAGTATAATTACTGTTCCACCAATTTTGATCATGGTGTGGATCACCAAAGTGGCGATACGCAATCTTTCAAAACAGGACAAGCGCCTCATATTGGTGCGTGTGGGTGCTGAGATTTTTACAACAATCACTTTCCTGACAGCCCTCAAGCATATGCCATTAGCCAATGTCACCGCAATTTTACAGGCTTTACCGCTTGCTATAACAATGGCTGCAGCACTTTTCCTTGCAGAACCTGTTGGGTGGCGACGCTGGAGTGCCATACTTGTTGGCTTTGTTGGTGTTCTAATTGTTGTCCGGCCCGGTCTGGAAGGTTTTAATATTTATTCGCTTTCAGCCTTTATGGCGATTATTTTTCTTACTATAAGAGAAATTTCCACCCGTAAACTAAAAAGCGAAGCGCCGACCATCACCGTGGTTCTATCAACGGCTGTTGGCAGTACCTTGTTTGCTGGAATTATGATGATTGGTTCAGAGTGGGATACTGTTAGCGCAGTGTCATGGTTGCTCATTCTTGGTGCGGCTGTTGCCATTTTGATTGCTACTTTATTGAGTGTCATGGCTATGCGAATTGGCGACATTGGCTTCGTTTCTCCTTTTCGTTATACCTCTATGCTTGGAGCGATTGGGTTAGGTATTTTGATGTTTGGCGATTGGCCTGACCAACCGACTTTAGTTGGAACCCTTATTATAGTAAGTACAGGCATTTATACTTTTCATCGAGAACAAAAGGTTAGTAGAAAACCAACAACACAATAAATTGCTTTCCAGGTTTTGAAATATAAAAGAATATCACGTAATGAAACTGTTAAAATAGTCAGTAGTTAACATCCAAAGTTGGTTGTTAAGCAAGAACAATGACGTTTATTTGGGTTTATTCCTAGGTAAGCGTTTTTTTTCGTCAGCTTAAAGTTGAGTTGAACTGGTATAGAAGCCCACTTTCTTTTTTTAAGGAAGTGGGCTTTTTTGATTTTATTATATGGAGTATTAATATGAAAATGGTAACAGCGATTATTCAGCCAAAGCGATTAAGTGACGTAAGAGAAGCTCTTTCTGAGATAGAAGTAACTGGAATTACTGCAACTGAAGTTAAAGGTTTTGGTAGACAAAAAGGGCACACAGAGCTCTATCGAGGAGCAGAGTTTGTGGTTGAATTTTTACCCAAAGTAAAACTAGAGATTGCCATCACTGATGAGCAGCTCGAGCAGGTCATTGAGACCATCATTAAAGCATGTAAGATCAATGGTGGGAAGATTGGCGATGGTAAAATTTTTGTATCAAGTCTAGAGCAGGTCATCCGTATCCGTACGGGCGAAACTGGTCCTGAAGCGGTATAGGGGGAGGTAGCTATGGAAAATCAAATATTAGAATTACAATATGCTATGGATACTTTTTATTTTTTAGTAATGGGTGCTCTCGTCATGTGGATGGCTGCGGGTTTCTCAATGCTTGAGGCTGGCCTGGTTAGGAGTAAAAATACAGCAGAGATCTTAACTAAGAATATTGGTTTGTTTGCTATTGCATGTACGATGTACATGGTTTATGGCTATGACGTAATGTATGGCGGTGATGCATTCTTATCAGGGATTAGCGGGCAAGGTGAGTCCTACTCAAACGCAGCAGATTTTTACTTTCAAGTAGTGTTTGTTGCAACCTCAATGTCAATCGTCTCTGGAGCAGTGGCAGAGAGAATGAAGCTGTTTGCTTTCTTTGCTTTTGCAGTAATTTTTACAACAGTCATCTATCCATTAGAAGGTTCATGGACATGGGGCGGAGCAAGCGTTTTCGGTCTATATTCATTAAGTGACTTTGGATTTTACGACTTTGCAGGTTCTGGAATTGTACATATGGCAGGCGCTTCAGCAGCACTTGCAGGCGTTCTATTGCTTGGGGCGAGAAAAGGTAAGTATGACAAAGACGGAAAATCAATGCCAATTTTAGGTGCAAACCTACCTTTAGCAACTCTTGGAACATTTATTTTATGGATGGGTTGGTTTGGCTTTAATGGTGGCTCGGTATTAGCAATGGCTAGTAAAGAGAGTGCAGATGCAGTTGCAATGGTATTTGTTAATACTAATGCAGCAGCAGCTGGCGGAGTAATTGCAGCGCTTCTTTTTGCGAAATTGTGGTTTGGAAAAGCAGACTTAACAATGACACTAAATGGAGCCTTGGCAGGGCTTGTAGCAATTACTGCTGGTCCAGATACGCCGAGTGTTTTAGTGGCAACACTCATTGGAGCTGGTGGTGGAGTAATAGTCGTCTTGTCAATTGTCTGGTTTGATCGAAAACTCAGAATTGATGATCCAGTTGGTGCAATTTCAGTTCATGGAGTTGTTGGGTTGTTTGGTCTATTAGTAGTTCCACTTACTAATAATGATGCGACATTTTCTGGACAGTTGATTGGAGCACTAACCATTTTTGCCTGGGTATTTATCTCCTCTGGAGTTCTTTGGTATGTTCTTAAGTCTGTTATGGGAATTCGTATTAGTAAAGAAGATGAAGAGGAGGGCGCTGATATTTCTGAGTGCGGCTTAGAGGCTTACCCAGAGTTTGTAACTAAGTAGAGGAGTTTTAAAAACTTGCCAGTGGATTTTTTTGTCCACTGGCTAACCGCCACGCAAGATTGATAATATTAAAGCGCTCTAGTACAATGACGCTATATTATTTTTACATCTTAATTAGACATGAAAGATAGTCCAATAAGTTCAACCATTGACTTTGAAAAAGATGGCGTTCAGCATGGCTTTCTAAAGCTTCCGCATTCTCATGACGATTCTGCTTGGGGGTCAATTGTAATACCTATAACTGTTGCAAAAAATGGCCAGGGTCCAACCATTCTTTTTACTGGCGCCAATCATGGCGATGAATACGAAGGTCCAATAGCTCTGTTTGATTTGGCGAGTCAAATCAAAGCTGAAGATATTTCTGGGCGCGTCATCATTGTTCCTGGAATGAACTATCCTGCTTTTCAAGCAGGCAAGAGGACATCCCCAATTGATGGCGGCAATATGAACCGAGTTTTTCCTGGAGATCCTGAGGGCACTTTTACTGAGAAAATTGCGGACTACTTTAATCGCAACCTTCTTCCGCTTGCTGATTTTGTTCTAGATTTTCATTCTGGCGGAAAGACGCTTGATTTTCTGCCTTTTTGTTGTGCTCATGTATTGGAGGACAAAGAGCAGCAGGCTAAATGCATCGCAGCTATGAAGGCTTTTAATGCTCCACACTCTGTAATGCTTTTAGAGATAGATGCGGTTAATATGTACGACACTGCAGCTGAAAATATGGGTAAAGTTTTTATTAGTACCGAACTTGCTGGTGGTGGAACGACCTCTGCCTATACTGTCGGTATTGCTAAAAAAGGAATTCGAAATATTCTTCGTCATGCCGGAATTACTAAAGGTGAGATGGAAGTCGATGAAACGCTGAATTTAGATATGCCTGATGAGCGCTGTTATGTTTTTAGTGAAACAACGGGACTGGTCGAGCACTGTGTTGATCTTGGTGATAAAGTAAAGAAAGGTCAGCTTGTTGCTAAAGTCCATAATATAGAGCGAACAGGAACAGAGCCTGTTGAGTATTTTGCTGGAATTGATGGTATATATACAGGTCGCCACTTTCCAGGACATGTTGTTAATGGTGATTTTCTTGGTATCGTCGCAGTGCCTGTCTAGGGTTTATTCATCTCAAGCGATAAATTTTTTTATGAATTACACTTTAAGGAGTTTTGAATGAATGCATTATTTGCATCAGATAACGTAACTAGTGCTTGCCCTGAGGTCATGGACGCCGTCATAGCTGCTAATTCAGGAATTGCAGGATCCTATGGTGATGATCAATGGTCTCTAGCATTAAAAAATAGATTGTCAAAGATTTTTGAAACTGAGGTAGAGGTTTTTCTTGCGGTGACCGGAACCGCCTCAAATGCTTTAGCGCTCTCTGCTCTTGCGCCAGTCTTTGGAAAAATTTATTGCCATGAGCTATCTCATATTAATACGGATGAGTGCGGCGCGCCTGAACTTTTTACGGGTGGCGCTAAGTTAATTCCTATGCGCAGTAGTAATGGAAGAATTGATACTGTTGATCTCGCTGAAACTATAAGAGGGTCTGGTAATGTCCATGTTACGCAGCCATCAGTGGTTAGCGTTACCATGTCCTGTGAAACCGGCACTGTATATCAGCTGGATGAAATAAAAGCTATTTCTAAAATAGCCCATGATAATAAAATGAGTGTACATATGGACGGCGCTCGATTTGCAAATGCTCTGGTCTCTCTTGACGTAAGCCCTGCAGAGATGACCTGGAAATCTGGAGTGGATGTTCTTACGTTAGGCGGCACAAAAAATGGCTGCCTCGCTGCTGAAGCGGTTGTATTTTTTAAACCTGAGATGGTTGGTAATTTTCCATTTCTTCATAAGAGGTCAGGTCAGCTGCTTTCAAAGATGCGTTTTATCTCTTCACAGCTTGAGGCTTACTTAACCGATGACGTATGGCTTAGAAATGCTCGCCACGCCAATGCTATGGCAAAAATTCTGAGTGAGGGTTTGGATTCATTTGCAAATATTAAGCTGGCATATCCGACTCAGTCCAATGAAGTTTTTGTTCATCTTCCGCGAGATGTTATAGATTATTTAAATAATGCTGGTTACGACATTAATGAAGAGGAGCTCGATGGTAAAGCAGTTCGGTTTGTAACTGCGTGGAATTCTGAGGTGAAAGATATTAATGATCTTTTAGATACTTTAGCTCAAAAATACTGAAATTGATAAAGGATTAAATCTTTTATAGATAAAGAGCCTAGCCTTGTATAATGCATCTGAACAAGTTTAGTGAGATGGGTAATATTGTAAGATCCTCCTAGCTAGTAAATTAATAATTAAGGGTTAACTATTAACTCTTTAAAGGGAGCTCAATTTGTATTTTTGAGTTAAAGTTTAAATGTTTGATGACGTTATGTCTCAACACTATTGGTAGATAAAATAATTATGTTAAGTGCAATAAGAAATAAATCTAAAGGTTGGGTCGCGTATCTCATAGTAGGTCTTATAACAGTTCCATTTGCGTTATTTGGCATACAGGACTATGTAAGTAGCTCTGCGAATTCGTCGATTGCAACAGTTGACGGTGAAGATATTGACGTGAATGTTTATTATCAAGAATTAAATACACAGCAAAGAAACCTACAGCAGCAGCTTGGTACTGCGTATTCGCAAGAGATTGATAATGCGATCAAGCAGTCACTTCTTGATTCAATGATTAACGAAAAACTCATTGAGAATTTTGCGAATTCTTTAGGTATTGTGACTCTAGATGATGAGGTTCGCTCTGTTATTGAGATGAACCAAGCATTTATTGTTGATGGTAAGTTTTCTGAAGACCGTTATAGTCAGCTTTTAAGACTAAATAGTTATTCACCAGCTGGCTATGAAATTGCTCAATCAAAGGCACTAACGCGTGACCAAATTAAGCGTAATCTGAGCGGCTCTGCGTTTATTTCAACAACTCAAATTAAGCAGCTTGATAATCTTGCATCTCAGGAGAGAGAGGTTTCATATATTGCCCTTAATACTTCAGATTTTGAGAGTCAGGTTTCTGTTTCAAAAAGTGAAATTTCAGACTATTTCAACGAAAATCGATCAAACTTTATTGAAGGTAAAAAAGTCAAAGTTGATTTTGTGGAGCTGTCATTAGGAGATATGGAGGAGCCTGCAACACCAGACGAGGAAACACTCCAAAGTCTTTACGATGATAATGCTGAGCTTTATACGAATCCAGAAAGAAGGCGCACCCAACATATACTTGTGGAGAGTGAAGATCTTGCGAATGATTTACTAGAGCAAATCACTCAGGGCGCTAATTTTGATGAGCTTGCAGCTGCTAATTCAGTAGACACCTCTTCAAATGAGAAGGGCGGTGATCTTGGATTTAATGAGAAAGGCCTAATAGGGGCTGAGTTTGATGAGGCTGCATTTTCTATGAAAATAGGTGATGTCAGTGAGGTTGTCGCTACGGACTATGGTTTTTTCCATATCATTAAGCTTACTGATATTGAGGCTGAAACAGTCCAGTCTTTTGACGCTGTTACCGAGCAGTTAATCGCCCTTAATAAGAACAATGTTAGTAAAAAAATGTTGTTTGATTTATTGGAAGAATTTACAAGTCTAGCTTATGAAGAGTCTCTTGATATGGTTGCTGATCAGTTTGGCCTAAAACTTCAAACAAGTGACTACTTTGCAAATGGAAGTCAGGCGTACGATGATGCGTTTGTATCTGCCGCGTTTAGTGAGGCAGTTATTGATGAGGGCGAGAATTCAGAGGTAATTGAGCTTAGCGCTGAAAAGTTTGTCGTTCTTGCTCTTTCATCTATTAAGCCTGAGCGCGAAAAAGAATTAGATGAGGTTGAGGATCAAGTTGCATTGATTTTAAATAACATTGCTGCAAAAATATTGATTGAAAATTTATCACTTTCAATTGCCACTGCGCTAGTGAGTGGTGACGAGTTGATGACTAATAAGCTATTAACTGATAATGGGCTAGAGTGGAATAACGAGGGCTGGATTTCAAGAGCTACAGAGCTGCCTTTTAACGTAACAAGTTTCGCTTTTTCAATACCTAAACCTATTGATTCAGAGCACACTTATAGTGCTCGAAATGTTAATAATTTAACTTCTTTAGTTATTGATGTAAGTGGTGTTAGGCTTCCAGAGGAAGTTGCAGATAGCGGAGTTGCAGAACTTTACCTTAGTCAAGAAAACAGTGAAATGTTTGTATCTTTGATTGAGCAGTTAAGAGAGAACGCTGAGATAAGAATATTTTCTGATCTTCTTTAAATTATCTCTATCAATTAAAGCTTGATCCTTAAAGGTCAGGCCCTTTTTCGTAAAAGTTGTAACCTGCATCAACATAGGTGACTTCACCTGTGATTCCAGATGCTAAGTCTGAACATAAAAATGCAGCAGCATTTCCAACCTCTTGAATACTTACATTTCTTTTAAGGGCAGAGCTTTCAGCCGCGTGATCAAGCAGCTTACCAAAACCTTTAATGCCGCTTGCAGCAAGCGTTTTTATCGCGCCAGCAGATACTGCATTAACCCGAATGCCTTTCTCACCACCCAAGGCCGCAGCCATGTACCTAACGTTAGCTTCAAGTGATGCTTTTGCAACGCCCATGACGTTGTAATTTGGAATTGCCCTAAGAGCACCTAAATAACTAAGTGTTAATAACGCGCCATTTTCATTAAGCATTGGGAGGGCAGCTTTTGCAATAGCCGTAAAACTGTATGATGAGATTTCATGAGCTTTAAGGAAGCCTTCACGCGTTGTCACTTCAACATAATTACCATCTAGTTCTGCTCTATCTGCAAACGCAACTGAGTGAACGATGATGTCAAAATTAGCCCAAGACTTCTTCAGTTCAGCAAAGGTCTCATTAATTTGTGCATCACTAGAGACGTCGCAGGGAATGACAATTGATGAGTTACAGATCTCAGCACATTTTTCAACGCGACTTTTGAGTTTGTCAGTTTGATAGGTAAAGGCAACTTCGCAGCCATTTTCCGCCATAGATTCAGCAATACCCCATGCAATTGAGCGATTAGATGCAACGCCAATGATTAGTGCTTTTTTACCTGTTAAAAACCCCATAAAATCTCCGCAATATTTATAATACAATTACTGATAAATTATAAACACATTGATTACAGTGGTGATGTTTACTTAGCCATTGCTGGCCAAGATTTAAAGTAAACTTTTTAATAAATCTATTTTTTTATGCTAACACTAATGAAGCACAAACTTTACTACCTCTTATTTTTAGTATTGGTATCGCTTGATCAGGTTTCAAAACAAATTTTCATGTCCTCTTATGATTTAGGGCAGTCGGTTGCCGTTAACTCATATCTTAGCTGGACGTATCTTCAAAATACAGGCGCCGCTTTCAGCATTATGGCTGATGGCGGAATTATCCAAAAAACCTTTCTGCTGTCGGTATCTGTTTTAGTTTCTATTTGGGTCATTTTTTGGATTCAAAGAACCTCATCTCTTCATCTGCAAAAATTATTTGGTCAGTTCCTTTTGCTATCTGGCGCCGTTGGAAACCTAATCGATAGAGCCCAGTTCGGTTTTGTTGTTGACTTTATTGATGTGCACGTTAATGGCTATTACTGGCCGGTCTTTAATCTAGCGGATAGCTTTATTTTCCTGGGCGTTATGCTTCTTTTGTTTGAGAGGAAATCAACTGCTTAGGGGGATTATCTTTGGGTAATGATCTTAACTGGTAGAATATTAACTTACGTTTTATACAAACTACTTTTTCATGAAGACAGGCCTCCTACTTTCATTACTTTTGCTCACCAGCCTTTCTGTAAGTGCAGAACTTCAGAAGATGTCTGATGAAGGAGAAACCTTAAAGTCTGACAGCTCAGAGTGGTCGTGCGTACTGGATAAAAAGAATTCCCTTGTCTGGGAAGTTAAAAGTGCAGATGAGGGGTTGCAATACGCACTTAATACCTACACTTGGTTTGATGGACAGAGCGGAAGAGATAGCGGAACATTTACTAAGAATTGTTATTGGGGTAAAAACTGCAATACAAAATCTTTTATCGAGGATATTAATAAACGCGAACTTTGCAGCTTTTCGGATTGGCGCCTGCCAACCAGAAGTGAATTAAACTCGATCGTTGATTATTATGGCGATAGCGATGCGCTCATAAATACTGATTTTTTCCCAAACACTCAAATAGATACTTACTGGACCTCAACCTCGTTAAAGGACAATCCATCGCTTGCTTATGAGATCCCCTTCTTTTTTGGCGGCTCAACAGCTCGAGATAAAACGATCGATACTTTTGTAAGACTTGTAAGAAGTGCTGACTAGAGAGCTTGATAACGAACTGTTTGAGTCGTACTCTGACGACATACCTCTAATTCTTAAGAGGGTCTATGCAGCCAGGTCTGTCTCTGAGTCACAGCTTTCAATGGCGCTTCCAGGACTCCTTAAGCCGAGCTTTGATCAGTTAAATATTGCGCTCGACCTTCTTGAGAAATGCATTCTTGAAGACCGCCGTATACTCATCGTTGGAGATTTTGACGCCGACGGCGCGACAGCAAGCGCCGTTGCAATTAAGGCTCTGCGCTTAATGGGCGCGAAGCATGTTGATTTTTTAGTTCCGAACCGCTTTAAGCATGGATACGGTTTAAGTCCAGAGATTGTTCAGGAGGCAAAGACCGACAAAGACCCAAATCTAATTATTACCGTTGACAACGGCATATCCAGTAACGAGGGCGCGGCGCTCGCAAGGTCACTTGCTATTGATGTCATCATTACCGATCACCACCTTCCCCCAAAAGTTCTTCCTGAAGCCAACTCAATCATTAACCCGAATTTAAGGGGCTGCGACTTCCCTTCTAAAAACTTAGCGGGCGTTGGCGTGTGTTTTTATTTGTTTTCAGCGCTTAAGACTCACCTTGCTGGTAAGGGTTATTTTGAAGCGCACAACATCCAGGTTCCAGACCTTCGTGAGCTTCTTGATCTTGTTGCTCTTGGAACCGTTGCAGACGTCGTAAAACTAGATCAAAACAATCGAATTCTAGTTAATGAGGGAATTAAACGCATTCGCCAAAAACTCTGCTCAAAAGGCATTCTAGCGATACTTGAGTTAACCAAGCGTCCTATTGAAACGCTGCAAGCATCTGACCTCGGATTTACGGTTGCTCCTCGCATTAATGCAGCAGGGCGATTAAGTGACATATCACAGGGAATTCGATGCCTCTTATCAGAGGATATGAATGATGCCAGAAGGTACGCTCAAACGCTTGAGGAGTTCAATTTAAAAAGGCGTGAGGAACAGACCCGAATGCAGGATGAGGCGCTAGCCATAGTTGAGGGGCAGACCATCGATGAGAGTCAGTTTGCAATTGTTCTCTATGACGAGACATGGCATGAAGGCATTGTCGGCATCGTTGCAGGGAAGCTCAAAGAAACGTATCAGTGCCCGTGCGCCGTTTTTGCAAAATCAGGCAGCGTACTAAAGGGCTCAATCCGCTCAATACCTGACGTACATATTAAAGATTTATTGGACCTGGTTGATCGCGATAATCCAGGACTGATTGATAAGTTTGGCGGTCACGCAATGGCCGCCGGTTTGGCGCTCCCCCCAGAGAACTTTGAGAAGTTTAGTGAGGCTTTTTCTGGGGCGATTAAAAAGCATCTTGAGGGCAAGAAGCCAATTATCGAGCTGATGACTGATGGCGAGCTTGAGGCTTCTGAAATAACCCTTAAGAACGCAGAGCTGCTTCGAAGCGCTTCTCCCTGGGGTCAGGGCTTCGAGGAGCCAATCTTTTATGGTGATTTTGAGCTTGTCGATCAAAAAATTGTTGGTGAAAAACATCTCAAGTGCACTCTAAAACTTAATGGTGCTAGCTCAATTTTTGAGGGGATCGCTTTTTTTCAGGAAAGGCTTGATGCAAAAAAAGTTAAGGTTGCTTACAAGTTAAATGTTAATTCTTTTAGGGGTAATGAATCCCTTCAGCTCATGATTGAGTCGATACTTATTCAATAACTTCATTACATTATTTCAACACCATCCACTCTAAATTCAAATATGATTTGTTCACTAAATGCATTCTCAGAGGGCGCTAAAGGAAATGGGGAGGCTTTATAAACAGCTCTTTCAATTGAGTTTTTAAAGGAGTTTAGTTTTGGATTTTCGTCTATATTCATTATCGAATCTCCACATTTATCAACATCCACAGTATTGACGTTTCCATTTCTATCTTGAGTGATAAAAACATAACAAGACCAATCACTTCTTGCGCCTGAGTAACGCCAGTATGTATTTATTTTTTTAATAACACTTTCAACCCAAGTATTTTGTGAGATGTTTAACTGATCATCAAGCATTAACGATTCATTACTATCAGCTTGGACATTTAGAATAAAGACAAAGCTTATTGCTAGGAGTAGTTTTCTCATAAGATGATTATATATAGATTCTTAAATTTATATCAACTTGAACCAAAGCCCAAACTTCGTTTCATCTGTGAGGGAGAGTGGTTTTGACTTACTCTTTTTTTCCAAACTTCAAAATCACGTCAAAATAATTGTCCCACTTGCCTTGTAATTGATTGTCTACACTTCCATTTAAATCAACCAAAGGAGTAGAGTCAACTCCAAATAAGGCAGATATTTTAAGGGAACTGATGATATTACCTTTCTTATTAATTTGACCTGCAAATGAATCATAAAGGTCTATTGAACCCGTATCTAGAATACGACCCTCTTTTGCTATAGTCATTATTCCATTATTAATTTCAATATAACCACTACCAAGTTCTTGCCAATCTTCTTCATCATGATAGCGTAATAAATTAAAACTATAGCGTCCATCAAATAGTGGACTGCTTACTATAGTGTCAACAACTTCCAAACGCATGTAAACCCTAAAGAAGTCTTCTCTAGGAGAATCACCCCATATCTTTTCATCTATTTGTCCAGATAAATTATAAACTTCAGAGCGGTCTACTCCTCCTCCCAATATATCAAGCTCAGTTGATGCAGAAATTTTTCCTTTTTTGTTAATTTGACCACTAAAAGTGTCATACAATTCAGTGGAGCCTGTTTTTAGGTCACTATTGTCTTTGTCTATCATTATTTCACCATTCTTAATCTCGACAAATCCACTACCAAGTTCTTGCCAATCTTCATCATCATGATAGCGAAATAAATCAAAACTATAGCGTCCATCAAATAGTGGGCTGCTTTTGTTTTCTTCAGCGATACGTTTGGCTTTTGCTGCGAGTTTTGCTGCGAGTTTTGCTTTTCTTTTAGCCTTAACATCTGCGGCTTCGGCGGCAAGTTTCTCCATATCAATTGGCTTATCTCTTCCAAGCACAGTATAGCCATACACTGAGGCTGATTCAGGATTATACGGCGACCTCTTAAACGTTACATAATCAAGTCGTCCCATTCCATCTATATCTATAGGGTAGGCGCCAGTCTTTCTAAAGCGGTTAAAACTTATGCCTTCGAACATTTCATCTTCAAGGACTACAAATTCACTTTCAGGTATTTCAGTAAAGTAGCCAGAGCCATCGTTCTCAAAAATTGCATATCCGAAACGCCCATTTTCTTCAAAAGACCCCCCAGTAGAGTCAATAATATCTAGGTCACCGTCTCTGTCATGATCAACTAGTCGAATCGAACCCTCGCCATGATTTTGAAGCTTTCCTTTAATAACTTGATCTCGATTATCTTGAATTAATTCATTAGTTTTTTCAATAAGCTCTCCATCTTCATTGATGAATATCAGTATTTTGCGTCCTTTGTAATATGGATTTGCTCGAGTAATTCCAACAACAAGATCGGGATCTCCGTCACCATCCAAATCACCAGAGGTTAGATGGTTAATATTCATATTATCCTTAGCACCATAGTAGCTCTCCATCTTTAATTCTTTGTAAGTTCTCAGATGATGCTTACCAAACTTAGACATCCAAACTTTTGCCAAGCCTCTAGATGACATTACAATGTCCCCACAACCATCGCCATTAAAATCAGCTATTGTCGAAGCCATAGAATTTACCTTCATACCTTTATACATTCCATCTGGCAAAACTTTTGATTGGTGGGTAAATTTTCCTGTCCCATCACCAATCAACAAAGCATTACCTGAATATATGTCAATATTTCCGTCGCAATTCACATCACCACTGGTAGTTGAATGTGAAAACGTGTAGTTCTTAATCATACCCCCATTTTCTTGACCTTCAATAAGGTGGCTTGCATCCTCCATCTTTCCGTCTTTTGTGCTTAAAAGTAGTAAAGTTGGCTCATAATCACTGATATTCCCCTTGTTTTTAAGACGCTTGATTACACCCATAGAACCTGCAAATAGATCATCTCGCCCATCACTATTAAAATCATTAACAGTCATTTTGTATAAAAAATGCCTCAAAGGAACTTCTCCTAAAGCGTATATTTCAGGAGAAGAGATTAGGTTGTTGTTTCCATCGTTGAGATAAAACCTTATATGGGATGGGGTTTTTTCACGCTTTGTGGTGTGGGTAAAGTAAATCCAAGCGATTGCCAGATCCTCTAATCCATCTCCATTAAAGTCGCCTACAACAGCTTTGTGGGGGTCAGGGGTGAATAGAAGATTACTATCGGTACAATCCTGAGGGGTTGGGTAGCAAAATGGTTGACCCACTTCATCCGAAGTCACGACATCAAATTTTAGTTGATTTAAGTTATACCAAGGCTTTTCTAATTTCGTAATATCATCATACTTTAATTTTATTTCATCATGGATTTTGCCTTTTTCAGCAAATGATAAAGGTCCAGAACGAGGCATAGTAATTAATCTTCTATCCTTCAAATCAGATAATACTTGCGAACTCCATTGTCCATTAAAGCTTTGATTTGAATCACTATAAAAATTCTGAATAGCGGATTGTGTTTCCCATGTCCATTGCCCACTGGGTGATACAACTGGGTAGCTATTAAATCTATTCAATAGCATTTGAGCCTCATATATTTCAGGATCACCCTGTGTTATTGTTATATATATTGATTGTCCTATTGTCGAATTCTCTGATTTATTATCAACAGCATTAGTATTACTACTATTACCTCCACCACAGTTATAAACAAAATAACTACCATCTGCAGAAATACTCTTGACTGGCTCACTGCCATCAGGACAGCCTACTGCAAAGCTTTGTATTGATAAAAAGGATAATGCTAGAAGTAGGAGTAGTTTTTTCATACTAAGAGTGTATATCAATTTGAACTAAAATCCAAACTTCGTTTTTTTGGAGGGGTATTAGTAATAAAAGACCTAACTATTAGTACTTAAATTAAATTTGCACCACTTTTAACCTCGTTATTAAAAGTGGCACTAAAATAATCTTCTACTGAATTACTCCTTCAATTAGTAAGTAATCAGTTAGGCTATAGATCAACCGATCAGCATAAGTCTTACTAACAGAGATAGTAGGGGATGAACTAGGTGAAGTCAGCCCTAAATTGCCCAAAGGCAAGCCACTACAAAATCCAACATCTACAGCTAGTGGGTTTTTCTCAATGCCAACGGCTTTAAGAACTAACTCTCTTCCGTCAAGCTTTGCTTTGCCATTAAAAATATCACCACTTTTAAGGCTAAACTCACGCACAAAATTACCATCTGCATTTTCATTGGAAGGGATACCATGAAGACCACCGTCGTATTCTAGATAATAGCTGACGTTGTTATAAGTTGCAGAATCATTCAAATCATTTGCAGTCAGATGCGTATAGTCAAACTTTACAGGATCTGAGAACTCATAGAATGCACTCGTAGACTGGTTTTTAAAGTTTACTGTTTTTTGCCACTCTTTTGTTCCACTTCGCCATATGTAATGAACATCTTCTTCATCTGCACCCCAGTAATTTGACGGCGTTACGCTAGAAGGTAATAGTTTCATTCGAAATTCAGATTCGACAGTATTGCTTATGCTTGGGTCTAATATGACATTAGTAGTTCCGTACTTAAGCAGTTGATCTGTTGCATTAAAGGTGTAAGATTTACCGGTTCTAGAAAAAGCATTAGAGTCAACTGCCTCAACCGCAGTCTGGTTCCAGTCTTCCACAGCCGCTAAAGCTTGTGAAACTTGTCCTTGAGGGCAAAATTGATAACACTTTAGTGATAAGTTGCCACCATCCAAATCTTCATGCCAAGGCTTTACGTCTTCTTCAGCCCAATAGATAATTGACTTTGTTCCCATATACTTTACACCCTGATTTAAACGCCTTGACCAGGGCCATCTTCCGCTAGAAGTTGAGGCCGCATTTAAATGTGTCAGTGCAGCGCTCGATCCTGTCTTACTTTCAATAGTAAAAGTAGATCCACCCCAGGTAACATCGAATTCTTCACCATCGTGCCAATAATTTAATTTTTCACTACTAGTTAGATCTCTTGTACCTTTGGTCTTCTTGATTAGCTTTCCTCCAGCTCTCACAATATCATAGATTGCTTTATCGCCATTGTCTCTAGTTACAACGCTAGGTGTGTCCCCTTCAACGTCAGTATAGAGTCCCCACTTATCTGCCCAGCCACGCTTACCTGAAACACCACTTAAAGTGTATGTGACTGGAAAGCCTCCATTCATATTTGGCTCCTTGCCAGTATCTTTGTAAAACATTTTATAATCCCAAACATTACTATGCATACCGGTACGTGAAGAGCAAATCGCGGTCTCACTATTTGTTTGGCTGTGAATATAATCCTCATCAAAATTAACTTTGCTTATATAACGAGTAAGATGTGCGTTATCCCAGTGCTGTCTTGGAGCATTTACTAGAGCCTTTCCAGTCAAACCACCACTCTGATCCAGTTCAATAATAATAGATCTATAGGTTTCATACTGGCGCGATGAGGGCGTGGAGTATAAATCTTTGTAGACAAAGACAAAAGACACATAGTTCTTAGCTCCTTCTCGATAGACCTTTATCACCCCATCATAATCAGATGTACCAGTGTAATCAACGGCAGGATTTGTATCTGGATTGCGAATAGACTTGAAAGAAGCTTCAAAAATACCCAAAGGGCTTAAAGTAGATTTTTCTTCAACAATTGTCATATCCATGACAAAATTCCAGTCTGTATTATCTAAGCGACCGCCGTAAGGGATCTGAAACCACATAGTTTGCTTTTGCGGCTCTCCAGCAACGCGGGATGAGCTTACTATCAGATCGCGCATAAGAGGCCCTTCACCATACAAAGGCCAAGCTGAATCGGCCCGACGACAATTCTTTGCATTATGTTGTGTACGGTATACTTTGTTAGGGTAATCCCCTGTATTGGCCGTTTTAACAATACA
This sequence comes from Candidatus Pseudothioglobus sp. uisw_070, assembly GCF_059512545.2. Classification (NCBI taxonomy): domain Bacteria; kingdom Pseudomonadati; phylum Pseudomonadota; class Gammaproteobacteria; family Pseudothioglobaceae (SeqCode); genus Pseudothioglobus (SeqCode); species Candidatus Pseudothioglobus sp. uisw_070. Next base: position 683,936 of record NZ_CM183456.2, read on the forward strand.
CAGCACATAGTTCATTTCTTCCAGTAGGCCTGCCCCAGCCGCCGTTTTAATCCAGCTGTTGACCTTTTGTTTCGAATATTCGGTAGTTGCGGCATCAAATGCAGCAGATACTCCAGCTGAGTTTAAAAATGAGGCTTTAACTGCAGAGGATAGTTCAGCCGAGCTTGCCTCAGGATCAACTACTATGCTAATCTGCGATGGAGAAGTCATACCTTCAATTGGTATTGGAGTGCCACCACCACCACCACATGCTGAAAGAAAAACTGAAAGTACTGAAATAGTTGATAGCTTATAAAAGTTCATACTTAATCCTTATTATTTTGGTAATATTTAAGTTCTACATAATTATTATAGCTTATTTTGAACTATTATTAAAATAATGATTAAGGTTTACTAGAAATGAAAATAAGAGCCTTTTTTTATTTATGAGACTTGCTTAAGAAACAGAAGCTATTTAGGAAAATTTTCCCAGTAATACTTCATTTCCAGCTGCCGGTTTAGATGGCATGTTAAGAGCGAGTAGAAGAGATAAAATCGCCATTCCTGCGCCTGCAAGAAAAACTAGAGACGGCGAATAGAGCCAAATAAGCCCAAATACAACCGGTATAAAAACGGCCGCTATATGATTGATTGAAAAGGACACTCCCGCGCTTGATGCAAAATCAGCAGGGTCAGCAATTTTTTGAAAATAGGTCTTAAGAGCAATAGCAATCGAGAAGAATAAGTGATCAGCAATGTATAAAAATACTGCAAAGGTACTACTTTCAACTAGTGCATATCCAATAAATATAAAGACCAGTCCAATATACTCAAAGATTAGAGAATTGCGCTCACCAAATTTGTGAATCAGCCTTCCAATCTTTGGAGCCAAGACCACATTTATTGCTGCATTTGCTAATAAAAGTAATGATATTTCACCAACACTAAATTCAAATTTCTCGACCATTAGAAAGGCTGCAAAAACGACAAAAATTTGTCTTCTCGCACCTCCCATAAATTGAAGGGCATAGTAAAGCCAATACCTCTTCCTCAAAACAATTTTTTTGGTTTGGGTGACCTTTTGTGGAAAGAGAGGAAAGTGTTGCCAACAGAAAAGAGCTCCAATGACTGCAAAACTTCCACCAACGATATAAAGCCAAAAATAATCAATATTGAACTGTTCAAACATAATCCAAACTAAAGCAAATCCTGCAATTGAGGCAGCTGAGCGCGTAGCAATGACCCTACCTAAAAACTCCGCTGTCTTATCTTTATCAATCCATTGAAGGGTCAGTGAGCTAGAGATTGTCTCAAAGTAATGAAAGCCAATTGACATGACAATCGTTGCTAAATAAAAGGTCATATTTATTTTAACCAGACCCGTTACCATAACTCCAAAACCCATTAAAGCTATAGAGATATAGGCTAGTTTTTGCTCTCTGACAAAGGCTAAAACAAAAATGACAGTAAAGGCTAGAAACCCTGGGACCTCTCTTAGGCTTTGCAATATCCCCATCTCTGCACCATTGAAGTCGATTTTTTCTATGGCAAAGTTATTAAGCAGGTTGAGCCAGACAGCCCAACTTATTCCTGCACCAATAGTCATAATGAGGATCAGTAATTCGGGAGATTTGCGAGCAATTTTCATAGCGTGTTAATATACCTTTAAAGTAAGCTTTCAAAAGTTATTTAAAGTCTTAATTTTGACTTAGACAACGGCGCTATCAAGGTAAAATTGATTTTTTTGTTTTTAATATTGTAGTATGCCAAACGTAACTCTGCCTGACGGCACAGTCAAATCTTACGAGCAAGCGCTTACCGTTGCTCAGGTTGCATCGTCAATAGGCTCTGGTCTCGCTAAGGCTGCTATTGCTGGTGAAATTGATGGCCAAATGGTTGACACGTCTTTCCTTATTGAGAGTGACGCAGCGCTTGCAATTATTACTAATAAAGACGAGAGGGCGCTTGAAGTTATTCGTCATTCTACTGCCCACCTATTAGCGCAAGCCACCCAGCAGCTCTATCCAAAGGCCCAGGTAACTATTGGCCCTGTCATTGATAATGGTTTTTATTATGACTTTGCTTATAAAGATGGTTTTTCAGAGCAAGACCTTGCAAAGATTGAAAAAAAGATGAACGCAATTGTTAAGCAAAACTTACCGATTGAAAGAATGGAGATGAGCCGTGAAGAGGCGGTTAAATTTTTCAAGTCAAAGGGTGAATATTACAAAGCAGAGATTATTGAATCGATTCCTTCTAATGAGGCTTTATCGCTATACAAGCAGGGTGACTTTGTAGACCTTTGTCGCGGCCCTCATGTGCCTTCAACCAGCAAACTTAAAGCGTTCAAGCTTATGAAGCTGGCCGGTGCTTATTGGCGTGGTGACTCGAACAATGAAATGCTTCAAAGGGTTTACGGGACGGCTTGGGAAAATAAGGATGACCTAGAAACTCATCTGCATCGTTTGGAAGAGGCTGAAAAAAGAGACCACAGGAAGATTGGTAAGACTCAAGATCTTTTTCATACTCAGGAGGAGTCTCCAGGAATGGTTTTTTGGCATCCTAAGGGCTGGACTCTGTATCAAATAATTGTCCAGTATATGAGCCAAGTTTTCAAAGACAATGACTACCATGAGGTCCACACGCCCGAGGTGATGGATAGATCAATGTGGGAAAAGTCAGGCCACTGGGATAAGTTTGGTGACGCTATGTTTACCACGCACTCAGAGAATCGTGACTACGCGATTAAGCCAATGAACTGTCCTGGCCATGTTCAGATTTATAAACAAGGCCTTAAGTCTTATCGTGATCTACCGTTGCGCTTAGCTGAGTTTGGGTCGTGTCATCGCAATGAGCCTTCTGGAACGCTTCACGGACTCATGAGGGTTCGAAATTTTGTTCAGGATGATGCTCATATTTTTTGCACAATCGATCAGATACAAGACGAAGTCTCTAAATTTATTGATCTTACGTTTAAAGTTTATAAACAGTTTGGTTTTGAAAACATTGATATTAAACTCTCAACCAGACCCGAAGAGCGAGTCGGCTCTGACGAGGATTGGGATAAAGCAGAAGCATCATTGTCTGAAGCATTAGACGCAAAAGGAATAAATTGGGAGCTTCAAGAGGGGGAAGGCGCCTTTTATGGCCCTAAAGTAGAATTTGTTTTGAAAGACTGCTTAGATCGTGAATGGCAGTGCGGCACAATACAGGCCGACTTCTCCATGCCGGGCAGGCTTGATGCACAGTATATCGCTGAAGATGGCACTAAACAAGTACCCGTTATGCTTCATAGAGTAATCGTTGGCTCAATTGAGCGATTTACAGGAATGTTAATTGAACATTACGAAGGCGCATTTCCATCATGGCTTTCGCCAATTCAAGCCGTTATTCTTAATATTTCTGAAAAACAAGAAGAATTTAGTAAAAATGTAGAGAAGAATCTAAAAAAACAAGGACTTAGAGTCATTTCAGACTTGCGTAATGAGAAGATAGGCTTTAAAATACGCGAGCACTCGATGCAACGCTATCCTTATATTTTAGTTGTTGGTGATCGAGAAGTAGAAAATAACCAGGTGTCTGTTCGCCGAAGGGGTGGAGAGGATCTTGGCTCAATGTCTTTAGAGGCGTTGATTGAATTAATAAATCAGGAGTAATTATTAAAAGACCAAATAAGGTAACGACAAGGATTAACGAAAAAATTGTTTCACCAACACTCAGAGTCATCAATGACAAGGGTGAACAAATGGGAGTCCTTAGTAACGTAGAAGCTCTTGAATTAGCAGTAAGCGTCGGTTTAGACTTAGTTGAAGTTTCACCAAGTGCAGATCCTCCAGTTTGTCGTGTTATGGACTTTGGTAAGTTTCAATATGAATTAAAGAAGCAAAAGAACGACGCTAAGAAGAAACAGAAAAAAACTCAAGTTAAGATGATTAAGTATCGTCCAGGAACTGAGGAAGGAGATTATCAGATCAAGTTTAGGAACTTGACAAAATTTTTAGGAAACGGAGACAAAGTAAAGGTCGTTATTTGGTTTCGTGGACGAGAAGTGCAGCATAGAGAGATTGGTGCGCTTATGTTAGATAGAATTGAAAAGGATACTGAAGAATTTGCCGTTGTAGAGCAGCGTGCAAAAATGGAGGGTCGCCAGCTTGGCATGATGCTAGCACCCATATCGAAGAAAAGTAAGGCGCCTGTCGCCCGAAAAATTGAACCCGAAAAGGGTGAAGGAGTAAATGATGCCGAAGTTAAAGACAAATAGAGGTGCTGCAAAGCGCTTCAAAAAGACCGCTAGCGGTCAGTACAAAAGTAAACACTCGCACTTGAGGCATATTCTGACCAAGAAGAGTACTTCTAGAAAACGCTCATTGCGTTCACCAGACTTCATTGAGAAGGCTGATGTTCCGATGGTCAAAAGAATGTTACCGTACAGCTAAACTAGGAGTAATACTATGGCAAGAGTTTCAAGAGGTGTGCAGGCGCACGCCAAACATAAAAAAATATTAAAGAAAGCCAAAGGTTACTATGGCGCTCGTTCAAAAGTCTATCGCGTTGCTAAGCAGGCGGTAATCAAAGCTGGACAGTATGCCTATCGTGACCGTCGTCAACGTCGTCGTCAGTTCCGTAGATTATGGATCGTACGTATCAACGCTGAGGCAAGGAATAATGGCTTAAGCTACTCACAATTTATCAATGGCCTTAATAAAGCTGGTGTTGAGATTGATCGTAAAGTTCTTTCTGATATTGCCATCTTTGATAAAGATGCCTTTGCAAAAATTGCAGATCAGGCAAAAACTGGTTTATCTGAGTAGTAAAATCTTACTAAAAGACTGTAACTTAGGTTACAGTCTTTTAAACCGAATAACAAAGCAGGCATTTTGATTAAGAAGATTATCACCGACGCCAAGAAAGCTATAGCTAATGCTATGGACTTAAAGGCTCTTGACGATTCAAGAGTACTCTATCTGGGCAAGAAAGGTGCACTAACTGACCTATTGAAAGGATTGGGTAAGCTCTCTAAAGAAGAGCGTCCAGTCATGGGTGAGGCGATCAATGAAGCCAAAGTTCAAATTCAAAAGCTTTTAGAAAGTCGCAAGAGTGAGCTTGAAGAAATAGCTCTAACAAAACGACTTCTTGATGAAAAAATTGATGTCACGCTTCCAGCAAGAAATTTTGAAAAAGGCAGTCTACATCCGATTACTCAAACACTAAACCATATACAAGACATTTTCACAAAGGCCGGCTTTGAAATAGAAATTGGCCCTGAAATTGAAGATGATTTTCATAACTTTAGTGCACTAAACATTCCAGAGCATCACCCTGCAAGGGCAATGCATGATACGTTTTATTTTGATTCAAATACCGTTTTAAGAACGCACACATCACCCGTTCAAATTAGAACTCTAGAGCGGCAGCAGCCTCCCGTTCGAGTTATTGTTCCGGGTAAAGTATATCGTAATGACTCGGATGTGACCCATACTCCTATGTTTCACCAAGTAGAGGGCCTCATTGTAGACAAAGAGGCTTCTTTTTCTCAGCTCAAGGGTTTGTTGATTGATTTTTTAAGGGCTTATTTCGAAAAAGATGACCTTAAGGTTCGCTTTCGTCCATCATACTTTCCATTTACAGAGCCCTCGGCTGAGGCAGATATTGAGTGCGTAATCTGCGGCGGAGAAGGGTGTCGCGTTTGTAAGAAGTCAGGGTGGCTTGAAGTTCTTGGCTGCGGTGTTGTTCATCCAAACGTTCTAACTGCAGTTAATATAGATCCAAACGAATTTTCAGGGCTGGCCTTTGGAATGGGCGTTGAAAGATTGGCGATGCTAAGATATAGCGTCAACGACTTAAGATTATTCTTTGAAAACGATGTTCGTTTTTTAAATCAATTCTAGTGTGAAGGAATAAGGCATGAATATTTCAACTAGATGGATAAGAGAGTGGGCTAACCCAGACGTTAGTGATAGTGAACTTTCTGAGAAGCTAACCATGGCAGGTCTCGAAGTAGACAGAATTGCCCCCGTTGCCCCTCCATTTGAAGGCCTAGTTGTTGGCCATGTTGTTAGTTGCGATAAACATCCGAACGCGGACAAGCTTAGCCTATGCGAAATTGATATTGGTGATGGCAGTAATCTGCAAATAATTTGCGGCGCTCCTAACGTAAGAAAAGATTTGAAAGTCGTTGTTGCAACCGTTGGCTCGGTGCTTCCCAGTCAACTCAAAATTAAACGCGCAAAACTAAGAGGCGTTGAATCTAATGGCATGCTTTGCTCAGAATCAGAAATTGGCCTTTCAGAAAGCCATGAAGGGATTATAGAGCTAGATATGGCTGCTACTCTTGGAGAGAATATTCGATCTGTTCTTGACCTTGATGATCAAATCATTGAGCTGGACATTACGCCAAATAGGGGCGACTGTTTCAGTGTGCTTGGTGTTGCAAGAGAGGTTTGTGTGAACTACAACCTATCAATGCCATCAACAAATTTTAAGGCAGAGCAAAAAGGCTCTAGGTCATTTACTTCGAAAGTAGCAAACCCTAGTGAGTGTGCAAAATACCTAACAAGAGTCATTGAGGGTGTTGACAATAGCGCACAAACCCCAAAATGGATGGCTCAAAAACTATTAAGAGCCTCTCAGCAATTACATTCGCCAATAGTAGACATTACAAATTATGTGTTATTAGAGCTTGGCCAGCCGATGCATGCCTTTGACCTTAAAACAATCAACGGCGACATTGAGGTTAGATCTGCACATAAAAATGAAGAACTTGAACTCTTAAATGGACAAACGGTTTCATTAACTGAAAAAACCCTGGTCATAGCGGATGAAAAATCAGCAATTGCAATTGCAGGAGTTATGGGCGGAATGAAGACCGCTACTCTTGAAAATTCATCTGAAATTTTATTTGAGAGTGCCTTCTTTGATCCAATATCTATTGCAGGTATAGCGAGGTCATATGGACTTCATACTGAAGCTTCTCTGCGCTTTGAAAGAGGAGTCGACTTTAATATTACTCGACAGGCTATTGAAAGAGCAACTGAGTTAGTGCTTGAGATTTGCGGCGGCACCGCTTCACAGATTAATGAATGTGTTGACTCGAAGTCACTTCCAGTTCTAGAGCCAATTGAAATTTCTAATGATAAGATTTCAAGAGTTTTGGGTTTTGATCTAGAGTCGTCTTGGATTGAGTCTAAGTTTACATTTCTTGAATTTGAATTCACAACCAATAGTGATAATTCGTGGACGATTAAACCGCCAAGTTTTCGCTTTGATATTCGAATTCCTGCGGACATAATTGAAGAGCTAGCGAGGCTTTATGGGTACGACAAAATTCCAGTCCAAAGGCTCTCGATTAATGCCAATATATCAGCGTCATCACAAGCAATGATAAGCTCAAATGACTTTTCAAGCTCCTTGGTCAATCGAGGCTATAAAGAAGTCATTACCTATAGCTTTATCTCAAACGAGATGCATGAGTTGGTTGATCCTAACTCAACAAAAATATTGCTAAAGAATCCAATCTCCGATGATATGGCGGTTATGCGCTCAAGTTTGTGGTCTGGATTAATCCAATCTGCTAAATCAAACATTAGAAGAGGACACCATAACGCTAGATTCTTTGAATTAGGTCAATGCTTTACAGGGACTTTGGTTGAAGACCAAGTTCAAAAAATTGCTGGTATTATTTGCGGCAATCGCCATGAGTCGCAGTGGGCTGGAAGCGAAAGAGAGGTTGATTTTTTTGATGCAAAAGCGGATGTCCAGGCGCTATTATTTCATAGCAAGAATGAATACACCTTTGAAGCAGCTGAGCATCCTGCCCTTCAAATGGGGCAGACAGCTAAAATTATTAAAGGTAATAAAATTATTGGCTGGCTTGGCGCACTATCCCCTAAAATTCAAAAGTCACTATCAATGCCAAATTCCTTTCTTTTTGAGGTTAATCAAAAGGACATTGAGCAGGGTGAAATTTCATGCTATGAGCCTTTTTCATCCTTTCAAGCATCGCAAAGGGATATTGCAATTGTGGTATCTAAAGAGATTACTGCCGATCAACTTATCAATTCAATCAGGTCTTTAAAACAGGAGGACCTAGTTGACGTTAACTTGTTTGATGTCTATGAAGGTGAGCATATCGATGAGGGCAGTAAGAGCGTTGCTTTGAACCTGACCTATCAATCGATAGAAGTTACATTAACTGATGAACAATTGGCCAAAAAAGTTAGTAAAATAGTGGCTCACTTAGAATCAAAATTTTCCGCTAAACTTAGATAAAAAATATGTCCCTTACCAAACAAGATATTGCCAACACCCTCGTTAAGAAAACCGAACTAACTCAAACTCAAGCGTTGGCGCTAACCAATCAGTTTTTTGACCAAATTATTGAGACTCTTAAAAGGGGTGAAGAGATTAAATTATCAAGCTTTGGTAATTTTGTAGTTCGAGAAAAAACATCACGACCTGGAAGAAATCCAAAAACTGGCGAAGAGGTTATGATCAGTGCTCGAAAGGTTGTAACGTTTAAGGCTGGCCCTAAGCTAAAGTTAGCAACCCAGCTCGGTAAAAATTAAGTCTAGTCGCTTATTGCGATCATAAATCCTTTTAATATTGGAATGACGCTTAGCATTACAAGTTGCTGAGCATTTTCATCAGCTGTCTTTCCGCTCGCAACTCTTTTCTTGAGTGTGGACGCGTAGTCATCATCTATAGAAAATGATACAAATAACAGCTCCTTGTCATCATCTGACTCACCATCATTTTGAATCATCTCAACGTCATAAATTGAATTTGGCTCTTGCGTTAGCTTGTTAACAAAAAGAATAGTCTCATTGAAGTGCAGAAAAAACCTTTCAGCAGGACAGCTTGAAGATTTTTTAAGCTCTAACTCGCCTTCTGACATAGCTCCCGCTATTTGGTCATAGTGCTGATCGGTTAGTCTTACATATCTGGTATCAAGGTAATCACCAAGATCATTGTCGCCTTCGTATTCTTTAATATATTGAATTAACTCTTTAAGCATAAATTGGTAAATGAGAAAAGTAAGTTGGAATTTTATCGAAAAACCACTACAAAGTTGAGTCAAAAGTACATTAATTGAACGATTTATTACTCATTTAAATTAGATACTTTCTAATTATTGCTTTAGTATATTTTTGTCATACTGTATCCTACTCGTTAGATTAATTATAGAAAAGTAAAAAAATGGCAGACCAGAAATACTTTTATCAAGATGGCTATTCAGAGCAGGAAGAAAAAAAATTAAAGCGTTATGAGGTGTGGGCTCAAAAAACTCTAGAAGATGTTAAAGAGGGGGTTGCTGATGGCTCGTTAAATGAAGAGCAATACGGCGCTTTTTCAATAGAGTTTTGGAAGGATGAGTCTCTTGTATGGGCATGCTTAGAGGCAGAGCATGATATTGAGAGAGTTTTCAGCCATGTCCGTAAGTTTTTATGGCGAGACAAAGAGTTTGTTCTTGGCGCAATGAGTGAAAGATGGTACTACCCAATGACAAGTATAGAATTTCAGGACCAAGAGTTTAATTACTTTGACTTCATTCATGAGTCCCTAAGCGGTGATGAGGATATTGATAGTGCTTTAAATAAATTAAAGAGTCTTGAAACTTCGTGATACTAAAAACCCAGTATGTGTGATTTTTTTGGTATTTTTTTATTCTAGACTTGGATAAGAATAAAATTGTTTCATTGTTATTCTAAATTATTAAGGAGAATTATATGAAAAAACTAAAGTCAAATTATTCATTCAAGGAGAAAGCTTTAATTAGTTTTTCTTTTTGGCCAACCCTTTTTATTGGCGTTGCTCTGGGGATGACTATTAGTCTTCTATTGATAAATACTTCATATTCATTCTATTACCTATCAATGTTAATTACCAATTCAATTATAGGGCTAGTAATCTTAGGTGTAGTAACAAGAGTTATTAGTATTTTTTATTGGAAAAAATATAATTTTAGGTTTAAATCTGACTTGAAATAAACCCTACTATTTAAAGATTTATTTTAAAAAAATTAATAGCCCTAAATGAAGTGTTTTATTAAAAATCTATTTCTATATAATATTATTATCTATTTTTAAATATTAACAATTATGAAATTTAAAAAAATATTAATACCTGTAACTCTTTTAATTTGCACGCTAGGAATTATAAGCCCAATTAATGCTGACTTTAATGATGGGTGGATTGCATATACTAAGGGCGATTTTAAAGCGGCTTCAAAACAATGGCGACCGCTTGCAGAAAAGGGTGATGCAAAATCACAAACAAACTTAGGGATCTTGTACTTTAATGGTAAAGGCGTTCTCAAAGATTATAAGCAAGCAGTAAGGCTATTAAAAATGGCAGGAGATCAGGGAGAGGCTGAAGCCCAGTTCATCCTTGGTAAGATTTATATTGAAGGCGACGGTGTGACCAGATCATTTAAGAATGCAAAATATTGGATAAATTTGGCATTCGAAAATGATTTTGATGGTGCTGAAGCTCTTTGGGATGACTATAAGTTATGGAAATACTAGTGCACTTGGATCTGCACTTTTAATAGCGCTCTAAACTAAAGAGAATAGATTAAATCCACTAAAAAGAGTGATAAATAATCCTAAAGATAAAAATGGAATAAAGGCGGTCTCTATTTGTTTTTTTGAAAATAAGTTATAGACTGCAGGTAATAATGCCAGTATGGCCGCTAAAAATATTGCTGAAACACCTAACTGCACTCCAAGCAAGCCTCCTATAACGCCAGCAATTGGCATATCTCCCTCTCCAAGGGCGCGCTGGACTTCTAGTTCTTTGTTTCCAGTAATTTTTGCTTTAATATTTTGAATATAAAAGGTTATTGCGAGCTCAAGTAATACTAGCCCCCCGGTAAATATCAAGACGCTAATTATGTCGCCAACCATGATAGCAAGAATAACAGCAATAATTAGAAGGTAGTCAGGGACTGCCCTGTATTTCAGATCAATAAAAGACAATACAATAAGCGTATAGAAAAGAGCAATTATTGCTATTAATTCCCAGTTAAACAAGAAATTTAAATAAATAGTGAGTGTAACTATTGCAGTTATTATTTCAACAATGGGATAAATAATTGAGATTGATTCAGAGCAGTTTGAGCAACGACCTTTAAGAGCTAGATAAGAAGCCACTGGAATATTTTCATACCACTTAATTCCATTATTGCAATGAGGGCAAGCAGAGCCTACAGGATTAACTAGGGATATGCTTAAAGGAAGTCGATGAATCAAGACGTTTAGAAATGAGCCAAACACAAGGCCAATTAACAGAATAATTAAATATATCATCATAATCATTACTATTTTATCTTAGAAAGGTTTTTTTTAGTCCTATATAATGGATTTCAAAATAAAATTAAAATGGGGTGTTTAGTGAACGAAATTATACAAAGGTATATAGAGCAATATAAATTTTCTGATATCCATATTAAGGAAAATAAGCCAATAATGTTGCGAGTTAATGGTGATATGATAACTCCAGAAGAGGATATTATTTCATCATCAGATCTTAGATTATTTGCTAATGAATCACTCACTGAGGGCCAATTAGCTCAGCTTACTGAGGTTCGTGATGTTGATCTTGCAATTGTGGTTGGTGAGTATCGTTTTCGAGTAAATTTTTTCTATACGTCAGATGGGCTCTCTGCAGTTTTAAGGAAAATTGAAACGGACATTCCTGCGATGGCTGATCTAAAACTTCCTTATGTGATTCAAGAAATTGTTGACAAGCCAAATGGCTTAGTTCTTATTACTGGCCCAACGGGCTCTGGAAAGTCGACCACATTAGCTTCGATCATTGATGCAATTAATGCATCTAGGTCAGGTCACATTTTAACAATTGAGGACCCAATTGAATACATTCATCATTCAAAAGAGTCTTCTATATCCCAGCGTGAAGTTGGAAGAGATGCTAAATCATTTGCTAGTGCACTTAAAGCCTCACTTAGAGAAGATCCAGATGTTATTCTTGTTGGAGAGCTTCGTGATCTTGAAACCGTCCAGCTGGCAATTACCGCTGCAGAAACTGGTCACCTCGTATTTGGAACGCTTCATACTTCTGGAGCACCTAATACGATTAACCGTCTTATCGATGTTTTTCCAGCTGCACAGCAGGGCCAAGTCAGATCTCAGCTTGCTGAATCATTGAGGCTAGTTGTTACTCAGCAATTAGTTAAAACAGCCGATGGCAACGGAAGAGTTGCTGCATTTGAGATTATGGTTTGTAATCACGCTGTTAGGAATCTTGTGAGAGAAGGAAAGATCTTCCAGATCGCCGGTGTTATGCAAACGGCAAGAGGAGAGGGCATGGTTACTATGAAAAACTCTGTAGACGAGCTTGTTTCCTCTGGAAAAATTAATTATGAAGACGTAGAGCTTAGAGATTAAATGGTGAGGTCCGCATTCACACTTATTGAATTACTAATTGTTATTGCTTTATTTGGGATTATTGCAGGATTTGGCTGGCCATCTCTTGCTGGTTGGAATTGCAAACAAGAACTTCGCAATGAATTTGAGGCTTTAAATAGTGTTTTTGAAAACGCACGAGTAGAGGCTGTCAATAGAAATCGATCAATTCTTATAGAACCAAATAACCGGCTACCATCTGTTGGCGCAACTTATTCTGTATTTCAACTTACTGAAAACAATTGCAGTGCTACGCAGGCCCGACAATCATTATCGCTTGTTATTCCAAATTTAACTATATCAGATAACTACAGACTTTTTGGTCCTGCTTTCCAATGTTTTCATGCTGATGGAAGCGCAACAGCGAGCCAAGCAAATCAGGTACACCAGATTCAAAGAACATGCTCTGGTGAACCCCATAGCTATCAAACTGTAGTTTTTGGTGCTACTGGTTTATTTGAAAAGAGAGTTTTTTTTGCTGGCACTGCCGGCTATCTAGATTTATAAATTCAACTAGATCATGAAAAATTATAAAAATGCATTTACCCTAATTGAAGCGCTTGTCTCAGCTGGTATTACTGCAATTGGTTTTGCCGGGGTTTACGGACTTGTTGCAACTTCAAACTCAGTTATGAGTGACACCATAGATAAAGAAAAACTCAAATTTCAAAATACAGAAATTATTGAATCTTTAAGCGCCGACCAAACTAATATTATGGAGTATAACGGCCAGGATTTAAGTAACTGTTTGGCTCTCACAACATCCTCAGGAAGAGATGATCAGCTTGAGCTCCTTCAAAATTGGTGCAATAAAATAAATGGTGAAGTTGGCGCTAAAAGGTTAAATGATAGGCGTATTATTCGAGTTGAGAGGCGTCAAGTTGGTCAGAACTTTGTTCATATAGTGTCATTAGAGTTTAACGCAAGGAATTCTAGCAAATCAGTTTTTATGAAGCGAGTGCTTTATGCGCCATAACAAAAAAGCTTTTACCTTAGTTGAAATGTTGGTTGCTCTAGCAGTTAGCGCGGTTATAATTTCAGCGACTTACGCCTCATTTGAGCTCATTAAAAATCAATACAAAAGAAATACAGATATCTCACAGCTTCATTCATCAGGAAGAGCTATCATGCAGGTTCTTGAGCGTGAAATTCGTATGGCTGGATATGAGTTCCGTGATGGCAATGGAGTTATGACTTATGGCAAGATTCTTGAGCCACTCGTTATTACTGATAGTGGGGACAGCTGCTGCGATGAAGTGACAATAATTTATGACGAAGTTGACGATACCTTAAATGCCCAAGGAGTTGTTACTTCTAGCCAAGTACAAAGAATTCAAACTCGTTTCTGGACTGAGGCCTTTACCAGTAATAAGAGGGGAGATCGTTTTCGTTTATTTAAGCGCAGAACTATTCTAGGGCAAAATAATGCACTTCTACCAAGGCCTACGGTACGACCTAGGGAAGTGATGGCAGATTATATAGAGGATTTGCAGTTAAATTATGTTACTAATGCGAGATTATATGCTGGCTTTAATGGAGCTAAAGTTATACAAATTATTAATCCATCCACAGGCGCGATAACAGGAACTATTGCTAATACTAGCCAGGCATCTGCTTTAGCTTTTAGTGATACTGGTCTTTTATATGCTGGCTTTAATGGAGCTAAAGATATACAAATTATTAATCCATCCACAGGCGCAATAACAGGAACTATTGCTAATACTAGCCAGGCATCTGCTTTAGCTGTTGGCAGTACTGGTCTTTTATATGCTGGCTTTAATGGAGCTAAAGATATACAAATTATTAATCCATCCACAGGCGCAATAACAGGAACTATTGCTAATACTAGCCAGGCATCTGCTTTAGCTGTTGGCAGTACAGGTGACTTATATGCTGGCTTTAATGGAGCTAAAGTTATACAAATTATTAATCCATCTACAGCCGCGATAACAGGAACTATTGCTAATACTAGCCAGGCATCAGCTTTAGCTGTTAGCAGTTCAGGTCTTTTATATGCTGGCTTTAATGGAGCTAAAGTTATACAAATTATTAATCCATCCACAGGCGCAATAACAGGAACTATTGCTAATACTAGCCAGGCATCTGCTTTAGATTTTAGTATTTTAGGTCGTTTATATGCTGGCTTTAATGGAGCTAAAGTTATACAAATTATTAATCCATCCACAGGCGCAATAACAGGAACTATTGCTAATACTAGCCAGGCATCTGCTTTAGCATTTCTTGTTAATAAAATGGGTAATGGTACATTAATAAATATAAATATCGCCTTAAGATCAAGAGAAGGATATGGTAGGAATAGAGCAGTTAATAAGCAGACTTATCATGCTGGAAACTTTAACTTTATTAGGAATGATCAATTTCAAAGAGATGTTTTTGAATCGACTGTTGCAGTGAGGAACTTGTAGTATGAATAATTCTCTAAATTCTGGTAATCGAAAAGGCTTTATCATTGTTATTTCACTAACCTTGATGCTAGTAATGATGACAATGGGAATTGGCCTTTATTTCTCATCTAAACAATCTGCTGAACTTGTTGGTGCAAATGTTACCAAGGCAGATTCCTTTTACTCTGCAGAGAGCTGCATTGCAGAGGCTAGGCTATGGTTAAGGGTTGAGTCCGCCTCTGGAGCGCCATGTATAAATACTGCTGTTGGAACTATATGTCACAATATTGCTTCTACCGCAATGAGTAATTGGCAGTTAACTGCGGAAAGCCAAATTTTTAGAAATAGAACAGTTAATCAGGTATATCAATGTAGTATAGCTTTATTAGGACAAGTTGCTTATGAGGGCGGCGAGGGTGTTGGTTTTGATGTTGGCGAAGGAAGCGGTTATGGAAATGCTGCAACTCAAACCAAATATATGTATAGAATTAGGTCAGAAGGGAGCCTAATCAATAATTCAGGTATGAATAATTTCTTAAGTGAAGTTGAAGTTGTTGATTCGATGATTTTTTAAACTATAGATTAAAAATGAAAAAAAATAAGATACTAATTTTAATTTTATTAGCTCAGCTATTTTTTATAGGGAGTGTGCAGGCGGCATGTGATTTGCAATCGTTTCGTTTTGGAATTTCTCACAAAGCGCTAATGGATAAATTAAAGCTCGATGATTTCTATGTGATGCCTAAGGTAATTGGTGCCTCTAACCAGGAAGTTTATGCCCCTGGAGAGAAGGTCTGCAAGAATGAAAAGAGCTTTGAAGGAGCTGGAATTGAGTTTGGACTTCTTTATGATAAGCTCGTTGAAATACAAATCAGCAAATTATCAGAAAGCCCTTCACTGGTTAACTGGGCGGAGTCTGTTTTTGGGGTAAAGCCTGACAAGCCAACTAATTTTTATGATGCAAAGCCAAATGCTCAATGGCTTTGGGTAGATCCAAAAAGTGTTGTTTACTATTCAATTGAGCCAGATGCCAACTCACTCCTAGAGATGGTAGTCATTCAATCACGAAACCATCAGTCATACTTTAGTAAGTTTAGTAAAGAGCAAGAGGAGCAATAAAAAATGAAAAAAATTAGCTTATTATTTAGCTCACTCTTACTATTAACTACTTTTAATTCTGAAGCAAAGCAGCCCCCTCCTGGAACAGGGGTGGCAGATGTTAAGGCGAATATTTACATTATGCTTGATAATTCAGGCTCAATGGGCTGGGACGTTCCAGGAAGATCAAATGATAAACTAAGCAGGCCTAGAGACGTTGCTATTGATTCACTCGGTAATATGTATGTGACTGAGTTCCAAAACCATCGAGTCAAAAAATATGATTCTACTGGGACTTACGTTAAGTCTTGGGGATAT
This sequence comes from Candidatus Pseudothioglobus sp. uisw_070, assembly GCF_059512545.2. Taxonomy (NCBI): domain Bacteria; kingdom Pseudomonadati; phylum Pseudomonadota; class Gammaproteobacteria; family Pseudothioglobaceae (SeqCode); genus Pseudothioglobus (SeqCode); species Candidatus Pseudothioglobus sp. uisw_070. Next base: position 700,158 of record NZ_CM183456.2, read on the forward strand.
TCTGGAACTTCAAACGGTGGATTTAGAAATCCAAACTTTATAGTTAGTGACTCTAATAACAACGTTTATGTTAGTGATTCTACTGAGCGAATCCAGAAATTTAATAATGAGGGCATTTGGCAACAAACTTACAACATTCCCTCGTTTGCTAGAGGCCTTGCAATTGATTCATCGAACAACCTGTATGTGAATTCAGACACTTCTATTTATAAGTATAATGTTAATGGCACCCAAACTGCAGTGGTCGCGGGTCAATCTAACCTAAAGGGGATTGATTGGTATGGGGGTTTTATTTATGCACTTGAAAATGGCACCAAATCTTTCAAAAAATTTAATGCTTCGTTAGTCCTTCAGTCTACTCAAGCTACTCCAGGTAATCCAACTGCGCATGATATTAAGGTCACCTCTGATGGTATCTATATAAGCACTGGAGCTAATACTAAAATTCATAAGTATGCACTTTCCAATATGGCATGGATTAAATCATGGGATGCCTATTCTGCATCAGACTCAAGTAAAAGTTCTTTTAATACCTATGGGCTAGGTGCGAGCGCTACTGGCGATATTTTTGTAGCACTTTATAGCAAAAATATTGTTGTAAAATTTAACTCTGAGGGGCTTTCTCAGGATAGATTTGGTGAAACAGTTGCGTTAATGCCGCTGGCAAAGAAGGTCATTAAAAACATTGTCAGCGATACAGAGTTAACAGACGGCGCAAACTTTGGCTTGCAGATGTGGAATACAAGGCCAAAACGAAGGGTTGATGTAAGCCCAACTGGAGCAATAACCCTTCAAAACAGTTTGGATATCAATAATGCAGCTTATCAGTGTCATATAAGGTATGGGCCTTGTTGGTATTCTCCTGGAGGCGGTACTGATATGAGAAGAGCTATGCAGGAGGCAAGTGACTACTTTAAGGGCGCTAAAACTCCAATCGATCCTGCTGCCAGTTGCCAGAAAAACTTTTTAATTGTAATTAGTGATGGCGAATGGCAATATGAATCTCAGGCAAATGCAATTGCAACAGATCTTCTTGCTAGTAAAGGTATTCAAACCATTGTTATAGGTTTTGGTCCAAAGGTAGGTGTTGGTTCACGTTCGCATGCCAGATACGTAAGTCTAGCTAAAGCAGGTGGAACGTTTCCAGAGTCGCCATTGTACTCAGAGAACTATCAGCACTTGTCTGAGTCCTTAGCGCGCTACATTAGCTCAGCAATATCCTCTAAATTAACCTTCTCAGCTCCAGTGATAATGCCTAATATTGCTAGCGGAGACCATATCTTCCAATCAACATTTACTTATGAGGAGGATCATCAGTGGAAAGGCCAACTACAAAAATATGCTCTAGACGCTTCGGGTGATGTTGGAGGTCTTAAATGGGATGCCGGAGTTAAGCTAAACGCTAAGAGCGAATCCAGCAGAAATATTTGGACAATAGCAAACCATTTTGGTATTAGTACTTCAATTAATAACTTTAACATAGCTAATCTTGCTAATTTGAAAACTGCTTTATGGGAAAATAGTGGGCAAACTCCAACAGATCTGCAAGGGGCCGATTTGATTAATTTTGTGCGTGGTATTGATGCTTACGATGAGAATGCTGACAATGATAAAACTGAAAAACGCTGGAAACTTGGTGATGTCTACCACTCAAGGCTTGTAGTTGTTGGAGCGCCGAAATCAAAAACTACAACTACTGCAACAAGATCAAATACTGAGGCATATTATCGTTATCAAAATGGCTATTCAAACTTCAAGACTGGAGGTAGTTGCGGTGGAAATTGTGGGATGCGCCAGGAGGTTGTATATGTAGGAGCAAATGATGGCATGCTCCATGCTTTTAATTCAGAAACAGGCGAAGAGATGTGGGCGTTTATTCCACCAACAATGCTCCAGTCCTTGGACAAAATGATTTCATTTTCGGCAAATAAATCTAACAGTATTTATGGAGTGGATGGCTCGCCAATTGTTAAGGATATATTTTATGATAATCGTTGGCGAACAGTTCTGCTTTCTGGAATGGGCCTGGGAGGGAATGGCTACTTTGCGCTAGATATAACTAACCCATCAATTCCTTCATTTTTATTTGCTTTTGAAAATCAACCTTTAAATAGAAAGATTTATCATTGGGACTCCTCTGGAGCTAGAATAGAAAAGGGGTATGCGATTAGTATTAGCCCTGAATATGATTATTCAAGATTAGGAGATTCTGTGTCTACTCCACTAATTGTAGCTATGCCTAATGGAGTAGCTACAAAATGGGTGGCTGTTTTTGGCGCTGGTTACTCATCAACAGATAACACTAGGGGGTCTTCTATTTTTGTTATTGATCTGGAGGACAGTGGAAAGATTTTGCAGCGAATTGATTTAACGGATACTGGATCAGATAATATTACAAACTCAATGCCTGCAGATATGGTTGCTATTACCCCAGATACGACGAGTATTGCAAACTATAAGGGAGCAATGATTTATGGAGCTGATGTTGAGGGAAAGCTTTGGAAGCTTAACCTAACTAATCAGGGTACCCTGTATGAATTTACATCACTTTTTACTGCAGATGCGACGTTGGCAAATGATCGTTTAGAGTTTTTCCAAGCAACCCCTGGCATGGGGGCAGATGGGAATTTATGGGCTTTTTATGGAACAGGTAATCAAAAAAATTATCAGCGGATTTCGAGTGACATTCAAAATAGAATCTTTGCTGTAAAAGATAAGAATTTTCCAAACTATTTAGCTATTAATGGCCAAACCCCTAACTCATCTTCACTTGTAAATGCGGCTAATGGAATTTGTCCAACTGGTGCTGAGTTGGGTTGGTATGACAACCTAGGTGCAAGTGAAAGGATAACTGGAAAATTAGGTCTTTATAATTCAACAATCTATGCATCCAAATATATTCCTAAACAGGGACAACTATGTTCTCCTGGATCTGCCTCTCTTAGTGAGCATGCTATGTCATGTGGGAGTAAATCGAGAGAAATAAAATTAGGGGAGGGGATTGCTACCGGAGTCGTAGTCCATAAAAATAAAATCTATGTTGGTATCGGCGGCTCTGGCTCTGCTGATGTGAAGGATGATAAGGGTAATGTTGTTGGCAAGAGAAAGGGGAATATAATTACAATAGCGCCGATAAAGAGTGGAACTGCTGGAGATGGAGTCATTACACAAGAATCATGGAGAGAAATTTTTTAATTATATTTTATTAAGATTTTTTATAGCTCTTAATGACATCATTTAATTTTAGTTATGGAATGTACTTTTAAAGAATTGCAAATTTATTCATCTAATAAGGCTAATCAGGCTTTATTGAGCTTCATTTGTTTATATAATATTCGACATGTTTAAAAAATTAATTAAAGTAATTGTAAGTTACCTTAGTAAGCTTACTGTTGAGCAAGAGGACGTTGTTGGTATAGACATAACGCCAAATTGTATTAGAGTTGCACAGTTATCTTCAGCTAAGAAAAAATGGACCTTATCCAAGGTTGGTTATAAATACATTGATGGTGGCTCAAATCATTCAATTATTGAGAACCCTGAGACCTATGTTAATAAACTTACTCAGCTTGTAACCGCTAGTAAAATTAAGACCAAAAATGCTGCAGTTTCGATCCCAGTAAGCAGTGCAATAATTAAAGTAGTACCGCTTCCAATGATGACAGATGAGGAGTTAAAAGTAGCTATTGCCTCAGATTCACTTTGGGAGAATGCGGTCCAGTTGTCTGATAGCCTAGAAGAGTATTCTATTTTTTGGCAGGTGCTAAAGAGAGACAATACTGAAAATCAAATGCATTTATTATTTGTAGCATCTAAATTAGATGATATTGATAATTACCTTGACATTGTAAGGCAAGCAGGCCTTAACCCAGTCGTTGTGGATGTGCGTTGCTTTGCAACTCGAAATGCTCTTGCACTTAGAACTGACTTAACCAAATCAGAGTCTCCTGTTGCTATTGTTGAGTTTGGAGCATTTGAAAATTATATTTTAATTCTCCATAAGGACTCGCCATTCATTTCTGATATATATTTGTCCGAGAAAGATAGAAATACTCTGATGGATCAAGATTCTACCGATGACCAAGTGATGGGGATAAGTAATCGTTTTTCAATGCAGGTTAACCAAATGATTTCCTCGTACACTGCAAAATATAAAACGCAGCCTATTGACACCTTGTTGATCTCATCATCAATGCCAAATATTGAGAAAACTGTCGTTAATTTTAATGCAGCACTCCCTAAAATCAACGTTGAGGTTTTTAATTCATTAAAGAATGTAGAGGTACCTGCGAATTTAAAAGAAAAAGCTACTGCCGAACTCAATAGCTCAATATTCTCATCCGCCTTAGGTTTGGCTACAAGAAAATTAGATGTCTTTGGCTATTTCGAGTATGTCACAGGCACAAATAATATTAACTTATTGCCCGATAGAGATAGCGTTAAAAACCAAGAAAAAATGAAATTCTTGTCACGTTGGGGCGTAGTTATATTTGCAGTTTTAGTGGTTTCGTTTGGGATATGGAATTTTCTAGCTAGTGGATCTGAGGTTGATAGAGTTGATAGCCTCATGATTGAATACAACGAACTAGCGCCTATTAGGGATGAAAAACAATTTATATTTAATGATCTAAATTCTAAAAAACAAGCACTTGAAACTACCTTAGATGCTACAAACAATTTAACTTCAAACCAAAGGTTTATGTACTCAGTATTGCTTGGTATTAACTCCGCAATTCCAGGTAATTCTTTGAAATTAACTAAAATTGATTATAGTGGTGGTAATGAAATTCAGCTTGAGGGTATTTCATCAAATGATGGAAGCATCTTAGCCTTTATAGATAACCTAGCCATAATCGATGTAATTAATAAGGCTTCGTTAGCAACAATGTCTGTTAAAACTGTTTCTAATCAAAATGTTAAAGCGTTTATTATTAAAATTATTTTAATTGAGCAAGAAACTATTGATTCAAGGGAGAAAGATAATGGCGCTTGATATGAATATTGATGTGGGCTCTCTTGTCAAAGGTCTTTTTTCAAAGAAAGATGGAAAAAAAGGTGTTGAAAGTGCCCCTAATCCTTATACTAAACCAATACTAGTAGTTGTTGCTGTCTTTATTTTTATTGCCTTGTATGTTTATTTGGTATACCTTCCAACGCAAGAAGATTTGAGAATTAAGAATAAAAAAATAGCGCAAATTGAATCTATTAAGTTTGAAATTGATGATCTTTCAGCAAATATTGAGCAGATTCAAAAAGAACTAACAATAGCTCAAGCTGAGTATGAAAGGCGCTCTACTTTATTTTATACTGACAAAGAATTGGAAGACCTTTATGGTCAAATCAGCTTACTGGCTATGAAAAATAAGCTGACTATAACTAAAATTGACAAGGGCAGCGAAAGGCCAATTTTTTCTGAGGGTGATTGTTCAAATAATTCCATAGATAGTGAAGATGAGTTTCTTGATGAAGAGCAGTTTCTTGATGAAGAGCAGTTTCTTGATGAAGAAATGGAAGGCGAGGGCAAGCTTCAAAATGTTGGATATTATGATTTTTCTGTCAATCTTGAAATCACTGGGAACTATACGCAGTTCACTAATTTCAGAAATGGTTTAGCACAACTAAACAAAATTGTTAACATAAACAAAGAGACAATCACAGTTGAGTCAGAGTCAAAAGGTGGTGATGTTAAAGTTGCGATGGTAATTGCAACATATCGTCTTCCTAAGAATGAGGCTGAGCAATGTGCAGATTCATCAGCTATAATAAATGAAGAGGAGTTTTAATGAAAACTAAAAGTGTAAGTATCTTATCTTTATTATTATTATTAGCATCATTAGTCAGTGTTACGTATGCTGCAGACAATGCATTTGGTTCGCTTCCTTCGACTAATAATAATTCATCCCAACCAACTAATAGTTTCTCGAGTGAACCAATAGATCAGAGCGTTCACCCCCTTCTTCAAAATGCAATTACATCAAACACTATAATTGGTATTATGATCTCTTCATCCTTCAAAACCGCTTTCATAAGGACTGCAAGTGGCGATGATTACTTTGTGAGAATTGGAGATAAGCTAGGTAACGCAAATGGGTCAATAACAGGTATTAATTACGAAGGAATTGAGGTGACTGAAGATAGTAAGGTTATATCTCTATCTGTAAGAAATAGGAGTGTTGCAAATGAAAATGCAGAATAATAAATTAATATTAGGGCTACTAGTAATTTTTCTGTCATCTTGCGTACCATCTGGACAACTAAATAAAGGCGCTTTATTAGAGCTTAATAAAGGCTCTAATGGGACTTCGGGCCATTCACTTAGTGTTCACAAATTAATAGATTCAGAAACTTTTATTGTAGATACTTCAGAGCAGGTTAAAGCATCTGCTTTGACTGGTCCAATTGTAGATTCTGATTCTTTAAAATTTAAAAGTGTAAAAACCTCTAGTAGAAGGCAGATTAATAAAGAAGAGCAGGAAAATAATAATAATGTTTCATCAGAAGTTGATAAAAGTGTTGCGTTTCCAATATCAATAAATTTTGAAAATATCTCAATCAAAGATATGTTACGAATGTTTTCTGAGGCAACTGGCAAGAACATTCTAATTGGAGATGAGGTTAATGGCTTAGTATCTGCTAAGCTTAATAATGTTCCTTGGGATAAGGCTCTTGATTCAATCCTAAAAATTAAAAAATTAGCAAAATACGTTGATGATGATGCGAATATTATTCGTATTCATAGTCAAGAGGTTCTGGTAGCTCAAGTAGCCTATGACCTTCAGATTATTGAAGCAACTAAAAAAACAAACATGGCACAAAGCTCAATTGAACCTTTATACACTGAAGTCTTTAAGCTTTTCTATACAACTGCCAGTGACGTGAGTACAGACATTAAAAGCGTTCTAAATGGGGCTAGTACGTCTGAAGACACTCAGGCGTCTTTAGGTGTAGAGATCACTATTGACGAGAGACTTAATTACTTAATTGTTAAGGCAACCAAAGAGCAACTAGATTTTATTGAAACTTTAATCGGTGAATTAGATGTTAGAACCAAACAAGTTTTAATTGAAGCTTTTATTGTTGAGTCTTCAGAGGAATTTGGTGAGGCTCTTGGAGCAAAGTTTGGTATTACTGGGCCTAATGCTAATATCTTAGGCTTAAGGGATGGTAGCACTAATACGGTTGATGTAAAAGGTTTGTTTGAAAATGATGGTGATGGTACTGTTGTTGGAAATGCACTTGGATTAATCCTGGGTACTTCTACTAAAAATTTAGCGATTGATTTAAAAGCATCAGAAACTAAGGGCATTACCAAGATTCTATCTAACCCAAGAGTATTTACACTAGACGGAAAAGAAGCACAAATTAAACAAGTAGATCAGATACCGTATACAAAAGTAGAAGACGGAGAAAAGACGGTTGAGCTAAAAGATGCAGGGATCACATTGAAAGTAACGCCAGTAATTGTGGGTGACGGGAATATCATACTTACAGTTTCAATTACAAAATCAACCGTTGATACAACTATTGTGAATCCACCAATAGCCAGTAATACGATCACAACAAAATTACTAATTCGAGATCAAACTATTGTTGTAATTGGCGGGCTATATATAGAAGATTTCGTCGGTGCAGGATCTAAAACACCAATATTAGGTGACCTACCGCTTATTGGAAATCTATTTAAAAAAGAAACTAAAAAAGATAAACGAAAAGAGATTTTGGTTTTTTTAGCCCCTACTATAATTTAATATATTATTCATATGGCGACTCTTGGAATACCATCAGAATCAGCTGAACAAATTGCGAGCTTACTTCATAGCAATAGTTTGATCAGTGAGAGTGACTTAAAAAGTGCTATGGTCTCGAGTGATGAGGGTGAGAAATGCTTGATTGAGACTCTTATTGATTTTAGATTTACAGATGAAAAAACAATTGCTGATGCCATTTCAAGTAGTTATGACATTGAGTACCTACCTAACCTTGATGCAGAAAATATAGATTTTTCTACTTCTGATATATTACCCAAAAAGTATATAACTGAAAATAGAATAGTCCCAATTAGCATTCATGGGCATACTTTAGATGTTGCTATTTCTGAGCCATCTGCACTCAATCAAATGCAAAGTATTGCTTTGCTGACAGATAAGAAGGTTAATCCTTATCTGGTTACTATTAGTCAAATTTCTAAAATTTTAGATAGTTTTAACGCTATTGATCCATCATCCGCGTCAGCTCCAAGAACTCCAAAGCCTCTAAAAACAAATAGCTCTAACAAGTTAGCTGAAAAAGAAAAAGCTATTGCAGCTGCAAAAAAATCTGAGCCTCAAATACCAACCCCATTAAATAATAAAGCGAAAGAGACTCCTAAAGCTAAGGCTGCGATGAGCGATGAGGAGGCTGATGAAAAATACTCCGCTGTAGTTGTTCAATTTATTGATACAAACCTTAAGAAGGCAATCAAAGAAGGTGTCAGTGATGTTCATTTTGAGGTTTTTAAGCATTCTGCTAGGATGCGCTTTAGGCTTGATGGTGTGTTAAAGGAAGAGCCCGGAACCAGTAAGGTGTTATTTGATAATTATTCGAAAATTATTACTCGTATTAAGATTATGTCAAAGCTTGATATTGCAGAGAGAAGAAAGGCTCAAGATGGTGCCATTACTCTAAAGGTTGATGAAAAAGAAGTCGATTTTCGAGTGTCCTGTATGCCAACAAGCTTTGGTGAAAGGGTTGTAATGCGTATTTTAGATACTGATGGGATCGACTTGTCTATTGAAAAACTAGGGTTTCATGAGGAAGATGAAAAAGCATTTATTGATGCAATCAGTTCGCCTCAAGGTATGGTTCTTGTGACCGGCCCAACTGGTTCAGGTAAATCAACAACCCTTTACGCAGCGCTTAATAAAATAAACAAAGAAGATATTAATATTCTTACAGCTGAAGATCCAGTTGAATTCACACTTAATGGTGTTGGACAAGTTCATGTTAAGCCAGACTATGGGATGACCTTTGCTTCTGCTCTGCGATCTTTTCTAAGGCAAGATCCTGAAGTTGTGATGGTTGGTGAGATCCGAGATCAAGAGACAGTTGAAATTGCGATTAAAGCTGCTTTAACTGGTCACCTTGTACTCTCTACGCTTCATACCAATGACGCGGTAAGCACTATTACTCGAATTCTAAATATGGGGGTCCAGCCGTACTTAATTACCTCTGCCCTAACTCTCATAGTGGCTCAGCGTTTGGCAAGAAAAAATTGCTCTGATTGTCTCGTTGAAGACGAAAATATTAATGAAAGTCAGCTTCGTGCTGTTGGTTTTTCTGCTGAAGAGTCTACAAGGGTTACTTTGTTTAAAGGTAAGGGGTGTGATACTTGCAATGATACTGGCTACAAAGGTCGAAAAGGTATCTATGAGGTTCTAAGAATCACTGATAATTTAATTGAAGGGATATTGCAAGAGAAAACCACTCCTGAACTGAAAAAGATTGCATTAGAAAAAGACAAATTTTTAAACATGCAGGAGATTGGTAGAACTTTTCTTAAAGATGGCTCTATTTGTATTGATGAATACAAAAGAATACTGATACTCGATTAATTAGATTATATATGGCAGTAACATACTCTTATAAAGGCATACTCGGTAATAAATATACTGATGGTAAAATTGTTGCTATCAATAAAGAGGAGGCCGCGTTTAAGTTAAAGGAAGATAAGATTATCATTACTTCTTTAGAGAAAGTATCAGGTAAAGAAGAAGTCATTAAAGAAAAAAAAGAGGCAAAAGCAACAAAAAAAGTAAAAAAGATTCCAAAAAAAGTCCCTATAAAAGAGGTCATTACCTTTACGAAAAAATTCGAAACCATGGTCCGTGCTGGATTACCTATTCTTGAAAGTATTAAGATGATTGAGCTCCAAACAGAGCATAAAGGTTTTCAGTTGATTGTTAGTGACATCCATCAATCTGTTGAGACAGGTAACACCCTATCTGACTCTTTTGAAAAATTTCCTGGGGCTTTTGATAATATCTATATCAATCTTCTTAGGGCTGGAGAGTCGAGTGGTAAGGTGCAGCTGTTTTTGTCTAAATTAGTTATTAATATGGAGAAACAGGAAAAAATCAAAAGTAGTATTAAGGGTGCAATGATGTATCCAATGATTCTCCTAACTGTTGCCATTGCGGTGGTTGCTTTGATGCTAGTTTTTGTTGTCCCTGTATTCGAAGAAATGTTTGCAGGTAAGGCGGGTGGTCTTCCTGCAGCTACCCAGTTTGTTGTTAATATGAGTAACTTTCTGCGAGACCCGCTAAAAGGTGGCGTCCTTGCAATTTCAATAGTGGTTTCATATATGTCATTATCATTTACAATTAAAAAGAGCCTTAAGGCTAAGAAGGTGTGGCATAAATTAGTTCTTAAATTGCCTCTATTTGGAGGTTTAGTTAATAAATCTTCGCTTTCTAAGATTGCGATGATCCAAGGCAACTTGAGAGCGGCAGGAGTCCCTGAAATGGAGGCTTTGGACATTGCAGCGAGTGCTAGTAATAATCTTGTTATCAGAGAAGCGATGGTGAACGTGCGTCGTGGCGTTTTTTCAGGCGAGCCATTATCTAAATTATTTGAGAAATACCCAAATATCTTTCCTATTTCTTTTGTGGCCCTTGTTTCAGTCGGTGAGAGGACGGGTAATATGGAAGAAATGTACGGCTCAATTGCGAGCTATTATGAGGGTGAGATGGATATTGTAATTGAAAGACTTACCGCTATGCTTGAGCCGATAATGATGGTTTTTATGGGCATTACTGTGGGAGGTATTCTGGTTGCAATGTACACCCCAATGTTTGCCATGGGAGATACTTTTTAATCTTCTATCTTGGACACTGGGCTCCACTTCGTAAGTTATTGTTTTGATCAAGGCAGAACGCCGTTACATTCATGCCAGCTTTCGCTCTCGCAACTGCCTGAAATCCGGTGGCATGATTTAAAACTAGGTAATCATAGTCACTATTGATATCCAGAGTATTGTTATTAAAGAGATTGGTGTTAATATCTGCAGTTCTATTTGATAAATAGAAACTATTGTTGTCAGAAAAAAAGTCCGCTTCCATTAGTGAAATTGATCTAAGGTTATTCTGCGCAACATCTTCTTTAGCGCCCTGAATATAGCCGTTATACATCGGTATGCCTACGCCTGCTAAAATACCGATAATAGCAACAACAATTAAAAGTTCAATTAAAGTAAAACCCGCAATAATGCGGGCTTTATTAGCTTTATTCTTCATTGATAAATTATTCAACTCTAATTTCTAACCAATTTCTCAAAGGTACATTAACACGTCTAGTTGGAGCATTATCATCACCAATATTGGTTCTAACTCGAATAACAGCATTACCGTTGTTAGATATATGAGTTACGCCAAGAGCAGGATTCGCATTACCACTTCGTATCGTGGAAGGATTGTCAGGAAACCATGGGTTAGTATTGAGCTCATTAAAGTAAGCGGCAAACCATACACTCCATTGCTGAGCTGATGTTCTTGTAGTTCCTCTATTACAGGCTCTATTCGTAGTACCAATTCTAACGGTGGCAGCACCAGTTGCACACCTGGTAACTGTTGCAGCTATAAAGGATTGTACACTTGCGTGGTTAGATTCTGTACTAGCGATTCTGGCACCAGTCATATAACCGTTATACATCGGTATCCCTACTCCTGCTAAAATGCCAATAATTGCAACTACGATTAAAAGCTCAATTAACGTAAAAGCTTTTTTCTTGGTATCTTTAATCATTGTCTTGATTGTTTTCATTTTATTTTCCTTTTTATAATTCATTAATTCTTAAGGTTAATCATTTTATTTTTCATAAAATCATTAAGTAAAACAAGGTTAGATAATTTACTACATATAACCCTTTCGCTAAATATACCATAAAAAATGTTATTTCTAAACCCAGATTATCCAATGATTTTTAGTGATTTCTTTTTATGGTTCATTCTGAATTGTTAATTAAAAGCCTTAAACTAAGAGTCAATATTTCCAGAGTTGATTCTTATTCCAGAGCAGTTCAGCTTCATCAATCCCATTCGCATAGGACAACTGAAGCCATTTCTTTGCCTCATCATAGGACTGATAAACACCAGTACCAAGTAAGTACATGACGCCTAAATTATACTGAGCCCTGGGATGGTCTTGTTGTGCTGCCTTTTTGTACCAGTAAACTGCCATTGCGTCATCTATATTAACCCCATAACCCTTTGCATACATTCCAGCTAAGTTATATTGCGCTTGAGAGACGCCCTGTTCTGCAAGGGGAAGCCATTCAACCAGTGCTTTTAAATAGTTTTCTTTTTTATAGGCGTCCCAACCATCGGAGTAATCAGCTGAGACGGCCCCTATAGGCCCAAAAGAAAATAGAAAAAGTAATAGAATAAACGGTGCTTTCATAATGAACAAAAACTAAATTAATAAATTAAAAAATCTAGAGGCCTCAAGATGTCAAGGATTCAGTGGTAACGATTTTTATTAGTGAGCCTTTTTCTAACTAAGGTTTTTTACGTGCTCAACAGTTTTTTTATAAAGATATTCTAGATTATCTTTATGGGTCCGGTCAACAATTCTTTGGTCATTTTCGACATGATGCAGGATATCATGGATTAAACCATACACTGATTTCATATTTTTACGATCTTTACTCTTGAGGTTGTAGTCAGACACGTCAAGCCATCTGCCATCTTGTGATGCAATAACCTTATCAATCTGAGTGATAACTTCACTAATGTCTGTATTTAATCCCATGTGATTATTTTACTGTTATAGTCAAATTTTTAGTTGGCTGTTTTAGAAAATACCTGTCCGTTAGATAGCAGTATTGTGTTTAAACTTTAAGGTGTTTCTTTTGTTTTTCTTTTATCCAGCGCACTCGTTTCCGCCATAATCTATAAGATCCTGGCTTCAGGTTGCTTTGCATGATGCGTTTGACCTCGGGCTCTTTGATGCCGAATTCTCTTTCAATATCTGAAAAAGTTGCCTCATCGCTCCAAGCCATTTCAATTAATCCATTTACATTCATAGTTTTGAGTTATTTATTAAGAAGGCCGCTCAGGGCTACCAAATTGAATCTGATAAATCTCAAATATAGTAATCGACATTGCGGCAATGATTGGACCAATAAAGAGCCCTAGGATGCCAAACTTAATTATTCCAGCTAGGGTTGAAAGTACAGTAATAAGGGTATGATTTAACGCGCTTTTGTGGTTCATAGAGCTTGATAATTTCATAATAATAATGGGCCTAAGAAAATTATCAATGAGCGTTCCCGCTAAAACTGCCCCAAAAAAGATAATGATTAAGGCGTTTACCGACTCCCCAGTTGCAAACAAATAGATCGACAACGGAAGCCACACTAGGACTCCCCCTAGTACCGGAATAAAGCTTGCTAGAGCCATCGCAACCCCAAAAAACAAGGCCGGCAATCCAACAATCATTACCCCTATTGCAAAAGCCACTCCTTGGGTGATTGAAATTAAAAAGACGCTGCCTACAAGGGTTAAAGACAATCCAGAGAATTGATTAAGAAGCAGGTCATCAATTTTTTTATCGAGAGGGGACACTTTTTTAATCTTGTCAATGAAGGATGGGCCATCAATATAAAAGTAGTAAAGCGAGAAGATTGTAATAATCACGAAAAAGATAAACTGGCTAGAGAGCTTAGTAATGCTTTTCAAAATTACGATCGAAAAGTCTTTAACGGCAATTGCAATTGATTCGAGGTTGTTGCGTAGAGAGCTATCAAGAAACTCACGTATCGTGTCTGACAAAGGCAGTCCCATAATTATCTCATCGGTTATTCTGCTGATTTCACTCATCTGAAAGTCGTTTTGCAGTTTGTTAATGAGAGCAGTAATCTCTATTCCGCTAACCAGCAGGATGTATCCAAGGGGCAGTATTAGGAGCGTAGTCACAAGCAGCGTCATTAAAATCGCAGCACGATTTTTTGAGTATTTTTGAGACAGATTTAAAAAGCTACTGAAAGTCGATATGCAGATCAATAGGGACAGGAAAAGGTAGGCAATGAAGGGGGTAAATAGCCAAACTAAAGCGAGTATAGCGAGCGCTAAAAGAATTAATACTAGGCCATTACCATGCCTTTTGTTGATGCTTCCTTGCAAAACCACTCCTTTAGACTATATATATCTTATTGAGAATTATAGACACTCAAACGCATATCTTAAAGTAGTTATAGGATTTTGTGCGGAGATTTAGTTTGAAAAGACTTAGTACCGGCATTTGCAATTAAATCGAAGTCGAGTTGAGTGAGCCTCCCCACTCGTGCCTTCAAAGTCTGTATATATATTTGAGGGTGGCTCTATTCATTAATTACTTCGTTGGTATCAAATGATAATTCAGGGGAAAAAAAAGCTTCTACTAGCACTAAAGAATATCTAAGATACTCCTCTAAACTCTCTCCCCCAGTTATTACAAGGGGCGCAGCAATAGCAAAAGAAAGTAAAATTATTTTTAACATTGTATAATAAATATTTTACGCTAAGACACAATTGCAATGAGCCGTAATACTAAATTCCAAACTTTGTTTCATCTGTGAGGGAGGGTTTATTAATAGTTAGCCGAGTTCAATGAGCCTCCCCTCGTACCATCAAAGTCTGTATATATATGCGAGGGATGGTTGCTCTGAAGTTAGAGTGTATAGCTATAAATTAATTATTTATACATACGTAGCTCATTTTCCTCTATATCTTTAGTAATTTAAGTATATGATTCTCTATATCTTAATAAATTAATGGCAAGAAGAGCCTCTTTACTATCAAAACTTATTTCAAATTAAGAATTAAGGGATTTACATTGATTGAACTGCTAATTGTAGTTGCTATTATTGGTATTCTTGCTGGAGTTGGTGTTCCAATGTACAACGGCTATATGACTTCTGCCAGAGTGCAAAGTGCCACAACAAACCACAACAACGTAGTATCCTTTGTAACAGCAACGCTTACCAGGTGTGCAACTAGTGCTACAACTGTTACGCTGGGAAGTACTGTCCGAGATTGTAGTGATAATTCGAGCTTATGGGCTGGTTATTTCATAACATACTTTAACTCTATTAACACGAACCCATATGGTGAGAACGCATTTAATGGAACCGACGCTGCCACACCGTCTGGAGGCCCGAGATTAGGCCTAACTGGGATTGCTGGTACTGCTACAGGTAACACTATTTTTATAAGAACAAATATCGGCAATGAATCTGGGGGAAGTGCCTTCCTCCCTGTCCCTGGCGGTCCAGGTAATATGTGGGTTCAAATTAGAAGAGAGTAATATTATTAATAGTTAGCCGAGTTCAATGAGCCTCTCCCCCATACCTTCATAGTCTGTATAAATATGCGAGGGATAGTAGCTCTTTAATAGTATTTAACTAAACCACTGGTTAATGCGTATTAATTAGAAAACAATTATTAAATATATAATTATTACCGATTAAGCGGGTTAAAGAAGAAGGGTCGAAGTCTGCATTAATGAACCGGTAGAGAACCAGTACATTTATTTGACTTAAGTGGATTGTCTGAAAGCTAAGATTTAGAGTCCATTTATTCATTCTTTTGTCATCATAAGTTATACTATATTCTTTTAATAAACGACAATTAATTATGCAAACAGCTTACCTTGCTGGCGGTTGCTTTTGGTGCGTAGAAGCGATCTTTCAGCGCGTTAACGGCGTCAAAGAAGTAAAAAATGGGTATTGTAATGGGTCGACTCAAAACCCGACGTATGAGGCAATATGTACGGGCCAAACTGGACACGCAGAAGTCTTAAAAGTTGACTTTGATGAGAGCGAAGTTAGCTATGAGTCTTTATTAGAGGTTTTCTTTGAGACTCACAATCCAATGACCCTAAATCAGCAGGGCGCAGACAAAGGAACGCAGTACCGATCGGCTATCTTTTATACCAATGACTCACAGAGGCAAATTGCAACCTCAGTGATTGGAAACATAAAGGGCGCGGTAACTGAAGTCACAGAGCTTGATGTATTCTATCCTGCAGAGGCTTATCACCAAGATTACTTCAACAACAACGCCAATCAGCCGTACTGTCAAATGGTAATTTTGCCAAAAATTAATAAGTACTTTAAGCAATAAATTAATGAAAGACCAGGAGCTACTCAGATACTCTAAGCAAATTATGTTGCCTCAGATTGATATTGAGGGGCAGCAAAAAATTATGGACTCGACCGTACTGATTATTGGTATGGGCGGTCTTGGGTCTCCTACGGCGCTGTATCTAGCAGCTGCGGGAGTAGGCCATATAATTATTGCTGATTTTGACCAGGTAGAGCTTTCAAATCTTCAGCGTCAAATCATTCACCAAACTAAAGACATCGGTAAGGACAAGGTCAATTCTGCTAAAGATAAATTGATTGAGCTTAACCCAGAAATTAAAGTGACGATTGCAAATGAACTCGTTCATACGGGCAACCTTTCTTCCTTAGTTAAAGATGTTGACCTTGTTCTTGACGGCACAGACAACTTTGAAAGTCGCTTTGAAATTAACAGGGCCTGCGTTGATTTTGAAAAGCCTCTCGTTTCAGCTGCGGTGATTCGCTTTGAAGGCCAGGTCTCTGTTTTTAAGGGTTACGAGAAGGATCAGCCTTGCTACCAGTGCCTCTACTCTGAAGAGGGAGATGACAATGAGAGTTGCGTTCAAAATGGCGTTTTAGCGCCAGTAGCTGGACTCATTGGCACGATTCAGGCTTTGCAGGCTATCAAGGTTATATTGAGCTTAGGGGATGAGCTATGCGGAACACTTCTACTCGTTGACGGCTTGGATTTAAGTTTTAGAAAGGTTAAAATTGGTAAAGATTTAAAGTGCCCCATATGTAACGCAAGGTAGACCTAATTTTTTATATTTTCGGAGATCTAAAAAATGATTAACTTTATAAGTATCTTTGTGTCAGTTGGCTTTGGGTATCTTTTCTTTAAGATTGCAAGACCGAAGGTAGAGTCTGGATCTAAATCTATTTATTACGCGCGAACCTTTGTTGCTTGGAGCCTTTTCGCTTCGACCTCCTTTTATGTTCGGCCTTTTGTTGTTGATCAGAGTATCAATAATATAATTTACTGGCTTATGATGTCAGCGCCATTTGCTATTTTTGCAGCAATCGCTGGCTATCTTTATGGAAAGTTTAGTAAGTAATTACTAACACTATCTCAATAACTAATGAATAGAATTATGAAAACTGAATCAGAGGGAAAGGTTTTGTTTAATGAAGAGTGCAGTATCTGTAACTTTGAAATTAAGCACTACAAAAAACGCTCACAGCTCGAATATGAAAACTGCAGTCAGAAAGGTGATAAGTACCTAAAGGCGCTTTATGTTGAATTTCCAGATGGCTCGGAAATAAAAGGCGTCGAGGCTTTTATCTATGTGTGGAGTAACACCAAGGGCTATAACTGGCTCGCCAGATTTGTAAGCACTCCAGGAGTCTTTAGTATTGCGAAGCTAGTCTATGCTTTCCTTGCATTTATTCTGTACTGGCGATTTAAACTCTTTAATCAAAAGTTTAAAAGAGACGCCCTTTAACGGCATTAATTAAGTCATAAAAATGCAAACAAATCCTAGAGACCTTTCGCATAAGAGAGTCTTGGGTGTGGCTATTCCAATCGTATTGGCTAACGCCACAATCCCAATTTTAGGCGCTGTCGATACTGCGGTTGTCGGGCAGTTAGGACTGGCTGTTCCTATCGGCGCTGTCGGTATTGGCGCAATCATCATCACCGCAATCTATTGGCTGTTCGGTTTCTTACGGATGGGCACAACAGGGCTTACCGCCCAAGCCATCGGCTCTGGTGACAAACCTGAAACATCAGCCCTTCTAGTTAGAGGAGTCATTATTGGTTTCACAGCTGGCCTGATATTAATCATTGCCCAGGTGCCTATTTTTTTAGGGGCTCTACAGTTATCTCCTGCCTCTATGGAGGTAGAGAGCTTAGCGCAAAAATATTTACAGATTAGGGTCTATAGCGCGCCTGCTGCTATTGCTCTTTTTGGTATTACCGGCTGGCTGATTGCTAAAGAAAAAACTCGAGCAGTTCTGCTACTTCAATTGGTTCTCAATGGGATTAATATTGCATTAGATTTAGTGTTTGTTTTAAAGCTTGGATGGGGCGTTGAAGGGGTCGCTATTGCAACTCTCATTGCAGAATGGTCAGGCCTTATATTTGGACTCTGGCTCGCAAGGGAGGGCTTTAATAATGGCTACTGGAAAAACTGGCTACAGATATTTGATAGAGTACGCCTAATTCAAATGGCCAAAGTAAATAGTGACATAATGATTCGCTCAATTTTGCTAGAAATTAGTTTCGTCAGCTTTTTATTTCTAGGCTCAAGTTTTGATGATGCGACGCTAGCTGCCAACCAGGTACTGATTCAATTTTTAAATATTACTGCCTACGCCCTTGATGGGTTCGCCTTTGCAGCAGAGGCTTTGGTAGGGCAGGCTCTTGGCGCTAAAAACAGACCTCTTTTTAGAAGAGCAGTAATAATGACAAGTCAATGGGGGCTTGGCTCAGTGATCCTAATGGCGCTAGCATTCTTTGTCTTTGGTAATAGTATCATTAATATCATGACAACTGCACAGGATGTGAGGACTGTTGGCTATGAGTATCTGCCTTGGATGGTGATCGCTCCATTGGCTGGGGTTGCCGCATGGATGTTAGATGGAATTTTTATTGGCGCTACAAGGACTGCTGATATGCGCAATATGATGTTTATTTCTTTTTGTATCTATCTAATAGCACTCGCTATTTTGCTTCCTAAATATGGCAATCATGGGCTTTGGGCTTCGTTGATTATATTTTCCTTAGCAAGGGGAATTACTTTAGGTTTTAAATATCCTAGGCTTGAGGCATCAGTGGGGCCTAACTAATCCAATAAAGTCATATTTTTAATTTATACTCTTACTCATGAAAATTAAAATATTATTCCTAAATAAACTAATAATGCTTGTGGGGCTGTTCTTAGTCTCAGCGCTATTTTCAACAAGCGCTATTGCAGAAGATTCTTCTGATCAAAGCGTTAATGAGCTCTCATTCGGTATCACAGTTTCTGCCAATGGCTCACTCACCTTTGCAAGCGGTATGCATACCGCGCTTCCAGGAAACCTGGGTACAAACGTTAAAAAAGGCACACTCAACGACAACACTGTAACTAATAAAGACTATGCTCTCAGTGTTGATTACTATAGAAAAATTAGTGACAACATTTACTTTAATGCTGGAATGACTGAAAGCAGCATGAAGACTAAAGACACGGCAGCTACTTTTGAGGGTGGATATGTTGTTACGCCTTTTCCAACATTCACAACGAAGGGCTTAACTCTTAATTTAGGTCCAAGCTATAGGTTTGATACTTCGTCAAGATTTACCCCTTATCTAGGTTTAAATGTTTCATATTTTTCTGGAAAAGTAACGAATACCAATTATCCGACTGTTTCTGGAACTGGCACCTATGGTGTGGGTGGTCCAGAGACAAAGGCTACTTGTTGGGGACTAAACCCTAATCTAGGTGTGTTTGCTAATTCAGGATTTTTAAAGGGTTTTGGGGCTTCAGTTAAGTCTCAAAATCTCGATTGTGATGGCGACTCTTTTCGCAGCTTCACTAAAGGCTACAAGACAGAGTTTAAAAATATCCTCTATTCAATTGACTATCGAGTCTTCTTTTAAACCTTTTGTAAAATTTATTTCTTATAAGCCTTTACTGTGAATTTTTATAGACACTTAATGGCACATCTTGCTCTATTTCGCTTTATTATGTAAAAATCTAATCAGTAGATGAGGCATTTTAAATAGTTGCTAGTCTAAATATCCAAACTTACCGCTATTGAAGTCATCAATTGTTTGTTTTATCTCTGCATTGGTGTTCATCACGAATGGGCCGTAAGATGCAATAGGCTCATCGATAGGCTCACCACTTAGAACAAGAATGGTTGCATCCTCATCTGCCCTTATAGTGAACTCTTTGCCGTCATTCTCAAAAAGTACAAAATGGTTTGCTGGAGACTTTTCAATGTTATTGACAGTGATGCTGCCTTTGATAACTAAGAGGCCAGTATTGTGATTTTTATCAAAACTGAAGCCCATTCCTTTGCCTTTATTAAGATGAACATTAAAAAGACTTAGGGGGCTGAAAGTCGAGGCAGGGCCCTTATTTTTTTCAAATTCTCCAGCAATAATGTCAATTGAACCTACGTTATTTTCTAGCTTAACTTTGGTGAGATCGTTCTTGTTAAGATTTTGATATTTTGGAGTTGTCATTTTGTCTTTAGCGGGCAGGTTAACCCAGAGCTGAACCATCTGCATTTCGCCGCCTTTTTTACCAAAGTTCTTCTCGTGATATTCTTTGTGAAGGATGCCAGAACCTGAGGTCATCCACTGCACGTCGCCTTCACCGATAATTCCGCCACCGCCACTGCTATCATGATGCTCAACCCTTCCTTTGTAGGCAATCGTAACGGTTTCAATGCCCCTGTGAGGGTGCGAGCCAACACCTCTTGGGGCGCCACTATTTGGCGGAAAGTAATGCGTTGGACCATAGTCCATTAATAGAAAAGGGCTCAAACGCTTCATTGTGAGAGGCTCCTCTCTTCCAAGAATTCCATGAACCCTAAAGCCGTCCCCTACAAAATGAAGATTGCCTGGTGCTATTACAGCTTCTATTGTCCTAAATGCCATTGTCTTAGTTGTGCTCTTAAAAGATAAAATTATAGATGTATTCTATTAATTACTCTGTTTATTTATTGAAACACTGTGTTGACTTTTGAGGGCTCTAGGTCCTAATGAAATTTAACAATAAAAAAGCCCGCATGAGCGGGCTTTTAATCTAAATCAACGTTTCCTTAGTGTTTAGTTTTGCAACACTCCGTGTATTACTTTTGCTTTGGCAGTAAGTGCTGGCTTGGTAGTAAACGTTTTTGTTACCGCAGTTAGTGTTGGTGCTGTGAAAGCATCTGCAGCTGTAAGAGATAATGCGCTGCAGTTTGAAGCAGCTACGACTGCAGGAACTAACTTACCTTGTGTCCTCTTAACCCGCCACTGTGTTGCATCAGTAGCAGTTAACAGAAGACCGTCAGTAAGGTTGTAATCTGGGTTCCATTCGCAATCAAATTCACTCGGATCACATTCACCATTGGTGTTTGTATCACCTGAAATAGCCCAATTAATGCCGTATAGCTGACCAGGGCCTTCATAGTTAAGGTTATCAGTTCTTGTAGCAGATACACCAGCTGGCGTTACGCCTACAAAAGACGCCTCGAACCTGATAGGCGCATCAAACGTAATTCCTGAAATGGTAGGCATTCCTGAAGCCCAAGATACATTATATGATGTTGCAAGGTCACTTTCCTTGTAGATGATTGTTGGAGCAGAGCCGTCTTCCGTCCACATCCAATATTTTACAGCACCATTACCGTCTTTGTATGTGCCCGCATAACCACGCACATCTTTGCTAGCGCCATGAAGAAACTGAAGGCCGGCAGTGATATCTTTTAGTGCACCACTTGTGGAATCAAAAAGATCGTAATTATGGATAATTGTAGTCATAGAATTTAAGTCAACACAAGATGCAGTTGCTGCATCTTGTTGAATTTTAGCGTGAGTTCCATTAAAGGCAACCTTGAAAACTTTAGTTGTGCTACCATCAACCTTAGAAACTTTTATAGAGCCTCCAGACCCATCTTTCTTGAGTGAACCAAAAGCCCACTGGGCATATTCATATCCCTCATTTTGGTTTTTGTTTTGTTCAATAAAAGAAATACCAACCTCTGTAGTGCTTGCATTGGTAAATGCTAGAGAACCTCTATTGTAATCTCCTGCAGACGCATTGTCCAAATTCCAGTTCATGGTTGCAACGCCGTAAGGATTAGTAGCGCTTGCACCTTCAGTCATTACAATTTCAGCTACAAATTCTTGTTTCTCACCGGCATCTGTAGTATCACCATCACTATTATTATCTTCCGTTTGAGTGAAGTACCCTGTACCAATTTGATTGGCGGTGTTACTTGCACGAGAAACTGTCATCACCACGTCAGCATAACTTGCAACCGCAGATGCTTGATCACCAGCGTCATTATTACAAATAGTCATGTCAACAAGAGCTCGATAAGTGGCATTAGGAAGAGTTGAGTGACTTGATGCCCCCATAATGCATACCAACATATCTGCCATGTTTAGTGGCTCTTGCCACTCCCCAGCATCAACCCACATATCAGCTTTCCTCTTTGAGTAGTCGGTTCCAGAAGAATTATAGGCTGCATTATTAACTGCTGCAAGGCTCGCACTTGCACTAGGGTCCTGAATTACTATAACATTCTGTGGGAGTGCTAGACCTGCAATTTGTTCAGTAGAAGTTGCAGGTGTTTTACTAGAGCAACCATAAAGAGTTAAGGACGCTAATCCCACAATTAATAGACTTTTAGAATTCATAGTTTGTATCCTCAATTTAATAGTTTAAAAAAAAAATACCTCGATTATAATTTATTAAAGAAAAAAAAGGGAGTAAATTTAGGCTATTTTTTTTGTAGTATGATTAATATAAATAATATTTAATAGGTATGTCTTAAATTTAGTAATAAAAAAAACCCGCATTATGCGGGTTTTTTTAAGTTACCAAAACAACTTAATTAATACTGCTTAATGCCGTGAATTACTTTAACTGCTGTGGTTACTGTTGGCTTGGAAGCCCAAGTCTCTGAAACAGCAGTGATTGTTGGCGCAGTTGTTAATGTAGAAAACTCCGAGTCTGCAATCGGAAGAGAGTCACAAGCACCACTAGTGTTATCTACTGCAAGCGACTTCCAGGCGCCTAATCTCTTAACTCTGTAAGATACGCCATCATAAATACCATTTGATCCCGTTAGAATAAGTTCATCTGCAAGATTATAGTCAGGCTGCCAATTACCATCGCTTTGTTGAGTCCAAGGAATGCCCCATAACTGTCCAGCACCTTCGTAGACTAGATCATTGGTTTTAGTTCCAGCAGAAGCACCGCCTGCAGCTGTGACTGTGGCTAAAAAGTCAGCTTCAAATCGAATCGGCTCTACCAGGGTTATACCGCTTATAGTTGGCGTGCGACCAGACCACGTGACTGAAAGAGCAGTTTCCTTGTCGCTCTCTTTATAAACAGTAGTAGGCATTGTGCCGTCCTCAGTATGAATCCATAGTTTTAAGCTGTTAGCACTGTCATCCCAGTAAGATCCTACATAGCCTCGCTTATCTTTATCAGTACCATAAACTAGTTCAACACCTGCAACAATATCAATTAGAGCGCCTGTTGTCGCGTTGTATAGATTGTAGTTATATACATAGTTTGCCATTGTGTTTTCAGCAAGACCCATACAAGCAGCAGTGCCGTTTGTAACGACATTTGCATGGGTTGAATTAAAGTTAACTTTATGAACTCGGTTTGTGTCATCATTGACATATACTTTTCCAGAGTCACCATTTTTAGCTCCTACTCCCTTGCCCCACATAGTGTATGTATCATCGCTCTCACCATCAACTAACCTCTCCTCAATAAGGCTAAAACCCATTTCGGTAGCACTATTACTAGTAAAGGACATAGAGCCTCTTTCGTAGTCTCCAGCTGAGCCATCAGCCACCGCATCAACGCGATTCCAGTTAAAGGCAAAGGCGCCAAAAGGATTAGTGGTTGATGAGGATTCGGAAATTGTTATATTTGCGACGTACTTACCATTTTCAGCTTCAGTTATAACGCCGTTACCATTTTCATCTTCACCATCTAAGAAATACGCCGTTGCAGTTTGGTTGGCAGTGTTGCTTGCTCTTGCGGCTATAATGGTGGCTTGAGCAAAACGTGTCACTTTAGCGGCTTGACTACCACCTTCTGCAGGATCACACTGCGACATATCAACCAGCGCACTATAAGTGCCATTAGGAACTATATCAGGACCCGTTGCGTTCATAATGCAAATTAAAAAATCAGCCATATTCAAAGGATCTTGCCAATCACCTGCATCAAGGAAAACTTCAGCGATGGCGTTAGAGTAATCAGTGCCTGTGCTGTTAAAGGCCGCCATATTAACGGCAGCAAGGTTCGAAGACGTAGCGTTGTTATCTGGAATCAACTCAATGTTATTAGGTAGTGACATACCACTTGTTTGAGAAGAAGAAGAAGAAGAAGGAGTAGTAGAATTGCAACCGTAAACCAATGATGCGGTTAATGAAATAACTAATATGTTCTTAATGTTCATTGTTGATAAGTTTCCTTAATGATAAATATTCAGCGACCATTATATCGTTTTTTTCTTTATTTATACTTTATCTGACCTTTTTTTGAGGGAAGTAGACCATAATAAACTATAAAAAAATCAGAAAACAATTAGCTATGGCTATTAAAATTTCAATAATTGTTTTAAAAATTAAGCTGAAAAGAGATTCTTGGACTAAGGTTGATATTTAGCTCTCTAAAGATAGACTGTAATCCTTTTGTTTTGGGAAGAATCTCTCCATCAAGAGTTAGAAGATTACTATTAGAGATGTTAAGCTTTAATGAAGTTTCAACAGCGCTGCTGTCTGTTGATGTTACATCGCCTGCAAGTGATCGATCAAAGTAGACAAAATTAAATCTATAATTGCCCAAATTTTCACCTAAAAAATTTACTTTCTCAAGCATCAAACTGCCCTCAGCCTCTGAGGGGGTGTTTGGAGGTAGCTGGCTACTCCACTTGGCATTCGTTTGATCTATATTGATATTTGAACTCAACAAGAAAGGCGTATTGGGTAAAAACTGCTGAAGATATTGGGTTGTTAAGACTCCATTAATATTATTAAGCTCTAATTTATTGAATGGATTCTTTTCAGCATTGGCATTTAATTCGTTCTTACTATCAATTTCTACTTTAATGTCTATTGAGATTTTTAGTAGCAATAGTGAGAGCGCATTAACTTGCCAGCTTGCTTTGTTAAAATATTTTGATTGCACTGAGCCATTCCAAATAGTTCCACTAAGAGTAAATGGAAAATTGAATGAATTTTTAAGATAAGGCTTAAGTATTTGCGCAGGCGCGTTGGCTATTAAAAAGAAAACTAAAGCAGCTATGAGTATGGCCCAGATTCTACTAATACGCATTGATTATTCTATCTAGAAGGGTTTGAGAAGGTTAATTGAGCGCTAACCAGGCCAGGCTCAACAATCTCAATGATTGCTTTAGTGACAACAACACCATGCTGATCTTTGAGTTGCTGAAGTGTTTCAAGTAGCTGAGAAAAGGGAATGATTTTTATATTGGTAATGCTTGTTTCATTGTTGATATTAAGGCTATCTAGCGTGACCCCTTGAGCCTTAAAAGTGTCTCCAATTATCTGATTAGCTTGTTCCAGAGATATGACTGGGTATTGTGATGCAATAGAGAGCTGTTGTTGAGCTGTGTCAAGGTAAAGTGATAATTCGTTTTCAATCTTGATGTCATCCTGTAGCTGTTTGTTCTGATCAAATAGTGGAGTCATGATAGCTAAGTAGATAACCACCATAACTAATAAGATTGTCACTAATAACCTTGCGCTATTCTCGACCTTGGTGATACTTGTTAATGTCATTTGGAGACCTCTAAGGTGAGCATTTGATTCTCAAATGTAATTTTTCTTGCTTTAGAGTTGGGCATTACTTCAGAGGAAAGTTTGCCTAATAAGTCGTTCTGATAATTTGAATCCTTCTCAGCTACCTCAGAAAGTTTTTGCTTAGTCTGCGCGCGAATATTAACGACTCGATCGACCTCAGGAAAAAGGGCAAGGAAGCGAGTCTCATTGTCATTTTTTTGCAGAAGTAATAGTTTGTTTAGTTGGTTATTTTTTACCCCAATTTGCGAAGTAGCTAAAAGTAAAGCAATGAGTGCAATGGTCGCTGGTATTCGCCATGCGCTCAAAAACCCTGAAACGCCTTTTGGAGAGTTACTTGTTTGAATGTTTACTTTATTATCGCTAGAGTAAGAAAAATCAGCTTTAATTAAATTGGAGTCCGCGAAGAGTGCATGAAAATTTTTGCTTGCTAAGCACCCACCTTGGTTAGTACCGTTTCTAAATTTGATAAAGCCATCTTGTTCGTAGTAATTAATATTGCCCTCAGAAAAAGGCAGCAGCATAAAGTCAGGAACTATGGCAGCGGGATTACATTTTACTTTAAAGAGTTGATTTTCAATATTTTCAAGGATCTCTTTAGAGATAACAAAAACATCCCAAATATTTTGTGTCAGCGACTTTAGAAAAGTATAGTTCAGTTCGTCAATTTCATCCAGAAGTTGGGACTCAAGTGCAAAAGGAATTGCCTTATGCGCCTTTGATTTACTCATTTTAGGAAGAGTTACTTGGTGAGACGAAATGCACTGAGAGTCAATTGCAATAACAACGTCTTTAGCATTCTCAAGAATTTCTTCAGAAAACTTACCATTTTTTGAGTAATGGATAATATTCATAGTGGCTGATGATAACTGCGACTCATGATGGTTATTTTGCCATCTTTTCGATAAAGAATTGTGCGACCTATGAGTTTATTTTTTTCAAGGACAATACGAGTCTCTAATAAGAAATAGTCGCTGACTGTATTAACAAATTTAGCTGGGAAGTTTTCTTTAATTTCATCGAGTGTTAAATTAGGCAGCAAGGTGTGTGTAAATGTCCAAAATTCATCAATTATACCAAATGCTTTATTTTTTCTATTTTGGATAACTTTATTAACTAATGGCCCCGATAGCTGGGGGTGAATGCAAGACAAAACCTCTTTGCTTGCTGTATTAATATTGATAGGGGTCAGGCTAGGCAGGGCGGTTAGGTGTGGTTTAATTTTTATATAGTCCTCGATACTAATTGATTTAATTTTTCTTATTTCAACTGATTGCTCAAATAGTTTTGGCTTCGGGCTTTGACTAACAACGTAACTAAAAATTGTATCTGCCATTAATTGTTGCTGAAGCTGCGTGTTTATAAGGTTGATACAGTCATAAAAAAATGAGCGGTATTGTGGTGAATAGATATTGGTTTCTAAATCAATCAGGTTATTGACATTAAGTCTTGATTGTAAATCAGTTAATTTGCCATAGACTGAGCCGCCAGGAACTTGAATGGGCGTAATTGAAGTTGCCCAGACCTCATCCAGGCTATCAACGCTTAAATCATCACTCAAAAGAATGCTTTTTGCCCATGCCTCGAGACTATATAGGTGATTTAGACTCTGCGTCTGAGTAACAATAAATTGCGTTTGCTTAAGGTCTCTACCAAAACGCTGAAGCATTAGGCTAACGGATGCGCTTATAAGTGCAATGACAATCAAAACGGAGATGATTGCAATGCCTCGGCGATTATGAGAGCTGCTATTCATCGAGCAAGACCAGTTTGGTTAGGTCTCCCCAAAAAGGGTGTTTAAACTTAATTTCGATAGCTTTAACTGATTTTTTTAGGTTTTGAGTCCACTCAATTTGCCACTGATTTTGATGGTCTAATAGTCTAATCGTTGGCATATTAATTTTATCTAATAGCTCCAGAGTTATCGGCTCAGAGGGGTTGGTAATATCTTTACGAAGGAGCTGATTTGAAATGACTGAGTAATTAATAACCAGAAGCTCATCATTTTGCAGCGAAAACAAGGTTAGGCCATTGCCATCAAGTGTGATGTTTTGATTAGAGATCTGAGTAATATCACGCTCAAGAAAATTAAGTGTTTTTTGAAGTATAAAAAGATCCTCACTGTGATTATTTTGCACTTCATTGTTCTTGAAAGAGGTGTTTAATGTGAAGTATGAAATGCTAGCAATTAGAGCGAAAATTGATATTGTCACCATCAACTCAATTAGGGTAAAGGCTTTTCTTTGGCTACTCATTTGGATAAATATAACTCTAACTGAGCACTTGAATTTTTGTTATCCATCGCTTTTTTATCAGCAAAAACAAGCAACGAGAGTTTCAGAATTTGATCATCAGGAGTGGCATTTAGGTTGCTTTGCCAGTACCAGATTTGATTACCCATAGGGTAGTTTCCGTTTTTAAAGCCGATTGCATGATTTGCGCTAAGACGATTCTCAACTGCAAGATTGGAGGCGACAAGATTGGCAATGGTTTTTTGCTCTAGACGATGCAAATTCTGAGATTGCTGAGACTCAGATTTGGTGAGTGCTATAAGCCCAATACTGACAATACTAAGGGCTACCAATACCTCTATTAGGGTAAATGCTTTTTTATTCATTTAACTTCGAGCTGGTAAGATTCATTTTCATTACTAATTCTCAAGGAGGCATTAGTGGTTTGGCCATTGGGAGAAATATATATTATAGATTCACTTGGCGCTAATTCAATATTTTGCCACTGCAAGGTTTGAGCTTTAGGAAGATTAAGCCACATTTGAGTTTCTGGATCGAGCTGTTCAATTCTGCTCTGGTTATTTTTGATGATTAATCGTAACTTAACATTCTTAAGCTGTGCAATCTTTTGAGATTGACTAAGCTGATTTTGCAAATTTGTTAAGAGTGCTTGAGATTCTGAGGGTCTCGCAGTATTAACACTTAGCGTTGCAAAGGAGGCTAAAACACCAATAATTAATAGAACAATTAGAAGCTCTATTAAAGTAAAGCCCTTACTCCCAGTTATTGATGTCGGTATTTTCATCCTTACCACCAATTCTATTATCAGCACCTAGGCTGTACAGATCAAAATCTCCATTTTCACCTGGACTCAAGTAGTAATAATCCTTTCCCCATGGGTCAGTAGGTTTTTTACTTAGATAATCCTGAACGAGAGCATCTAAGCCTTCATTGGTAGTTGGATAATTAAACTTATCTAGTCTATATAAATCAAGCGCTGCACTAATAGTTTGAATATCACTCTGAGCCTTTTGAGTCCTTGCTTGCCCAGGCTTGTCCATGATTCTTGGCACAATGATGGTTGCTAAGATGCCAATAATGACGACCACAACCATGACCTCAATTAAAGTAAAGGATGGGCGATTATTGGGTTTATTGGTCTTCATTATAGAGGGATTTGATTAAGTTCAAAAATTGGTAACAGTATAGCAAGGACAATCAATAATACAATAGCACCCATCAATAAAATCATTAGGGGCTCGAATAAACTAATGACCTTAACGGTATAAATATCGAGCTCAGTCTCTTGAATGTCTGCAGCCTTATTTAGCATCTCACTTAGCTGGGCACTTTTCTCTCCACTTGCAAGCATATAGAGGGTCATAGGCGGTATGACGTTTTGACTTTCAAGTGCTTTAAATAGGGTGCTTCCGGCTCGAACCTTCTCTGTCGCTTTTAGAACGCCTTCCTTCATTGGCAGGTAGTCCAATGACTCTGCTGAATTAGTAAGTGCAATTAAAATAGGCGTTCCACTGTCATGAAGAAGCGCCAAAGTTCTGGAAAAACGGACAGCGTTACTGCCAATCATAATTTTTCCAATTACAGGCAGACGAGCGAGTACCTTTTGAATTTTAATTTTAATTATTTTTTGTTTTGAGGCAATCTTGAAACTAATAACCAATGCGATGACTGAAATTATTATGATCTCAATATACGTTGTTAAAAAATTACTAAGATCAATAACGACGACTGTAAGCGGCGGCAATATTTGATTCATACTATCAAACACTGAGACAATTTGAGGAACCACAAATAACAATAAAGCGATTACCACAGCAAATGCAACAAGGCTTATTAACAAAGGATAAATAAGAGCGGTTGATATTTTTTTCTTAAATGATTCTTGCTGTTGAACCTCATCTGCAAGATTTTCTAGGACAAGCCCAAGTTTAGCGGAGCGCTCGCCTGCTTCAACTGTAGCGATAAAATAGGGGGGAAGCCCTTTAGTGTTAATTTGAAGGGATACAGCCAGACTCTTGCCTTCTAGAACAGAGGAGCGAATTTGTTGAATTGTTTTTTTGGTCTCTTTCTTATTGCTATGAGTTTCAATTGTTTTAAGTGCCTCGTCAATTGGCATAGCAGCCTGCAGAAGCGAAGCTAATTGACGCATAAAAAATGAAATATCAGTCTTATTAAGTTCAGGAGCTAGCCACGTTCTTGCTTGGTTTATTTTCTGCTTACTTTTAACAATCTCAACTACGGTTAAATTTTTTGATTGGAGTAGACTCTGAGCAGATTTTTGAGAGTCACTCTCTATGACGCCTTTATTTTCTTTGCCATTGGCATCAATAGCCTTATAGTCAAAAAAGCTCACAAAGAGACTACTCTGATGGCCTCATATAGGCTTGTATTTCCATTCATCACCATTTTTATAGCTTGCTCTGAAAGAGTTGAATGGCTTTTAGATGATTCTAGTATTTGAGCCTCACTCGCTTCATTATAAATCAGCTCTTTAATGCCTTCATCAATACTCAATAACTCATATAAAGCACTTCGACCAGTATAGCCGGTCTGATTACATTGATCACAACCAGAAGATTGGTAAATGTCAATTGACTTATTAATGCCTAGTTTTTCATTTTCTTTTGTATCGGTTGAGTGGGGCTGTTTACAATCAGGACACAGCGTTCTAATTAAGCGCTGGGCAAGAACTGCGGATAAGCTTGAGGACAAAAGAAATGGCTCAATTCCCATATCTTTGAGACGAGAAATAGCGCCAACAGCTGTGTTCGTGTGCAGCGTTGAAAAAACTAAATGGCCAGTCAGGCTTGCTTGAACAGCAATTTGTGCGGTCTCAGAATCGCGCACTTCTCCAAGCATCACCACGTCAGGATCCTGCCGCAAAATGGCGCGTAAGCCTCTAGCAAAGCTCATTTTTACTTTATTGTTTATCTGAGTTTGATTAATTCCATCAATAAAATACTCGACAGGATCTTCCACTGTTGAGATGTTAAGTTCATTGTTATTAAGCTCTTGAAGTGCGGCATATAAGGTTGTAGTTTTTCCAGAGCCAGTTGGCCCCGTCACTAATAAAATTCCATGAGGCTGGTGGATGATTTTTAGTATCATTTCATAAGTCTTGTCATCCATACCAAGTTTTGTAAGCTCAAGACGACCTACCTGCTTGTCTAGTAGGCGCAGAACAACCTTTTCGCCATTACCTGAAGGGATGGTTGATACCCTCATGTCAACCGCGCGGCCACCGAGCTGTATCGCGATTCGCCCATCCTGAGGGAGTCTTTTTTCAGCAATATCCAGTTTAGCCATTACTTTGATTCGAGAGACTAAGAGCGGGGCAATCTTTACACCAGGCTCTAATACTTGCTTAAGGGTCCCGTTGACTCGAAAGCGAACTCGAATTCGTCCCTCATAAGACTCAATATGAATATCAGAGGCCTTCTCTAAGATAGCTTGAGCAAACAATGCATTTAATAATCGAATAATAGGCGCATCATCATCATTGCCAAGTAGCTCAATTGGCTCATGCAGGTCCATCGCTAAGGCGTCAAGTGACTCATCACTTTCAGCCCCATCTTGAAAATAATCTAGTTCATGGGCAGAGCTTGACTCATAGTGGCGTTGGATTTTATTGTGGAGTAGTTCTTTGGTAGAATTTTGAATTTCAAAGGCGCCAAATTTGCGTTGCAACTCACCAAGGATTGAGTATTTAGGCGTTGTTACGCAGTGCAGAATTTTGTTTTCATTGGCTTGCTCTAGAAGAACATTGAATTCCTTTGCGAATGCAAAGGGCAGCAATGGTGCACTACTCATAGTCCATCCATAGAGGTAACTCTATGTTGTTGGAACTAGAGTCAAAATTTTGATCTGATTCAGTATTAATATTGTTGAGAAGTTGTTGAGCGCGGATGTATTTATATTTTTGTGCGCTAACGCTGTCAGCTGTTGATTGGTCTGTAAGGATGGTTGGACGGATGAAGATTAATAAATTTCTCTTTTCGGTCTTTTTCGTTTTGTATGTAAATGCATCTCCCAGAATAGGGAGGTCTCCAAACCAAGGTACTTTTGATTCGCTGTCAATAACTGTATCATCCATTAGCCCGCCGAGCACTAATATTTTGTTATTAGAGACCATAACAGAGGTGTTAATTTTACGTTTTGATGTGACTAAATCTGAAGCGTTAGAGCCTGGAAGAATGTTGGATATTTCTTGCTCAATATCTAGCTTGATAGTGTCACCTTCATTAATTTGAGGTTTGACAGTTAGTTTTAAGCCAACATCTTTACGCTCAAAGTTTTGAAAAGGATTACTGCCTACAGACTTAATTTCTGTATTGGTAATAAATGGAACCTCTTTACCCACCATGATCATAGCCTCTTCATTGTCAAGCGTTACAATAGAAGGGGTAGATAAGATATTTGCCTTACCTGATCCCGCAAGCGCATTTAAAATTCCACCAAAACCGCTATTATCAGTTGAATCAATAGAGCCTGTTGCAAAACTAACTCCCTTATTAAGGGCATTTGCAATATTTGATGCGTCTCCAGTGGTGGCAGACAGTAACGCTGGAATTGCGCCATTAAAATTAGTCAAGCCGATAACACTTCCTCCCTTAGCGAGCCATTGGATTCCGAGTTCATTAGCGTCACTTGAGCTTATCTCAACAATAATTGCTTCAATGAGAACCTGAGCCTTGCGAATATCTAAAAGCCGTATAACATTTTTAATATTATTAGTAGAGGAGATAGATGCGGTAATAATAATTGCATTGGTGGATTCGTCCGCCTGAATACTGGTTTTAATGCTCTCACTTGCAGCATCAGTGCTGTCATCCACTAGAGTAACAATATTCTGAAGTATAGGCAGTATCTCGCTAGCATTTGCATAGCGCAGGTAGACAACGGAGGTTTCACCCTCTTTGTTTTGAACTTTATCTAGCTCTTTCACTAAAAACCTTACCTTTAGTCGTTTAGCAGGAGCTCCACCAACGATTATTTGATTATTAGATTTGTCAACGGCAAGGGTAAGAGGAATAGTGGCCTGATTATCAGGAAACAAAGACTTAATTACTTGAGCTATTTCTTCAGCAGAGGTATTTTTAAGGGCAATAACCTCATAATCCTCATCAATTTCCTTATCAAGCTCAGTAATTACTTTGTTTAATCTTGTGATGTTTGCCTGCGTGTCAGTAACAACGATTGAATTTGAAGGCATATAAGCAGCAAGGAGTCCGTACTGAGAAATAATTGGACGCAGCACAGGGATTAGTTGATTTGCTGGAACATTAGCAATAGCAATTGTAGTAGTTACGATGACATCGTTAGAGGTGCTAGATATAAACGAGCTGTTTTCTTTAAGATTAGACTGGGGAAGGATTTTAGTAAAATCATCTCCTTCAACTGCGATATAGCCATGCACGCGAAGTACGGATAAAAATAAATGATAAAGCTCTTCATTATCTATTTCTGTTGAGCTTATGACGTTTACTTTGCCTTGAACTTGAGGGTCAATAATAAAATTCTTCCCTGTGGCTTGAGATACAGTTTCAATAAAAGTTAATAACTCAGCATTTTTTAAATTTAAAGTTACCGCGCTTGCTGATGAAGTTAAAAACAATAGAAGGAAAAAATTGATTAATATTTTTATCATAGGTTTATTAATTTAGATTGATTGTTAAATATTTTATTTGTCCTTTACGCTTGAATGTAATATTGAATATTTTTTCTTCAACCAATATGCTTCTTAGTTTAATTGCTTCTAGTAGGTTATTGAGATCAGTATTGTTTATGTTAATTATGTTATCATTTTTTTGAAATCCAAGATCCCTAAATAACTCTTTCTCTATTCCTGGAGCAATAATAAATCCACGAAGCTTTCCATTATCAAAATTAGGCTGAACCGACAAAACCTCAAATAAGCTTTCAGGACTTGTTTTTAAATCTTTAAGATAGTCTTTTAGCTTTAATTTGTTCGATTGAGTAATTTTAAAACTTGATGCCTTGCCAGTATTGGAGGTATCCATTTTTTCGCGCTTTATCTCTAACTTTTCAATGAAACCATTGCGCTCAATGATTACATATTGAGAGAAAACTTCCTTCAAAATCGTGTTTGGGGTTATGAGGTCATTAATTTGATAAATTTTTTCTTTTTCACCTTCTTTTATAATAATTACTGAAGGGTTTTCCTGTTTAGAAAGAATTCCGACCAAGACTAGGTTTAGGCGGGTGTTTTCTATCTTGCTATGGCTCACCTCTTCTTGAGAGTTTAATGCTCCAAAAAGATTTGTTGGAAGGGGTAATGGGGGTGATATTTTGAGAGTGTTACTCAAAACTTTATTTATCGGAAAAGAATTCTCTTTATCCAAGACTTGCCAAACTACCTTAGATATAATTGAGGCTAAGATTATGATTAATGCCAAAGTACAAATCAAGGCAGTAACGTTATTAATTTTTTTAAGGTTGAATGTGTTCATTTAAGCCATATTTTAAATTAAATTTGAGCTTTTTTATACTTTTAGAGAATATTTACAAGCTATGACTAAATTTTTTTTCCCAAGTTTATTATTGTTATTTAGTATTTCTGCAAACGCAAGTAAAGCAAGCAATTCGATTATTTATGGTTTTGGAGATAGAGAAACTAAGGTTGACTGGAGTATCGCTGGAAACCTAGCTGGAACAAACCCTAATATAATCTCAGAGTTGGATTGGCGTAAGGTTAAGTCCAATCAATTCTTGCTAGGAAGTATTTGGCAGGACGGTGATTATTTTCTTAATATTTTTGGTGAGTATGGGCGCATCTATGATGGAGAAAATCAGGACTCAGACTATAACCTAGATAACCGAAGGGATGAGTTTTCACGTTCTCTTAACAATGCTGGGAAGGGATACATGCTTGACACTGGGATTAACTATGGAAAAGATTATATTATTTCGGGTAGGTTAAAACTAAGCCCAATGATTGGTTATAGCTTTCACCGTCAGCATTTAAAAATTTACGACGGCAGCATGGTCATTGGCTCTGCAAATTTAACCGGACTAGACAGCTTATATGAGGCAAACTGGAGCGGCCCACAATTAGGCTTAGGACTTAATTATAAAATAAATAAAAGTATTCTTTCTTTGAATTATAGGCTTCAGGATATAAATTTTAATGGGTATACCGACTGGAACCTAAGGTCAGACTTAAAACACCCTAAGAGTATGACCCAGAAGGGTGATGGGAGCGGCACTAAAATAAGCGCCTCTTATGAGAGGGCGGTCTCAAACTTCAGCAGCTTAAGTTTGGTGGGCAACTATTACAAATACAAGGCAGAGGGAGTCCACACCTTTCATCTGACTTCAAGCGATGCTAGTCAAAAGCTTAACCAAGTTAACTGGAAAAGTAGT
This sequence comes from Candidatus Pseudothioglobus sp. uisw_070, assembly GCF_059512545.2. NCBI lineage: Bacteria > Pseudomonadati > Pseudomonadota > Gammaproteobacteria > Pseudothioglobaceae (SeqCode) > Pseudothioglobus (SeqCode) > Candidatus Pseudothioglobus sp. uisw_070. Next base: position 735,418 of record NZ_CM183456.2, read on the forward strand.
GAAGTAAAACTAATTTACCGAAGTTTATTTTAACTACTCTTAATTAAAGGAGTTGATTAAGGTTGTCAATAATATCAATTTCTGCAAATTCAACCCCTACATAACCGCTTAGTTGTTCGGCAATAGTAAATATATTTTGTCCTGGTTTTATTCGAAAAATAGCCGTATTGATATTTTCAAAGCTAGTTATTAAGTTAATAGTGAAGATGTTAGCGATTGTCTCAGCCCTATAATAAGGCCTTAATTTGACAACGATGTCACCAATAATAACACCAATCTGCCCACTTCTTGGGTTGTAGGCAATTTGATTGAAGTTGCTATTAGCCATTGACGCTGAAGCTGAATTAGTTGAAGTATCATTTCCAACAATGGAGAGTAGGAAGCTCCCTTGTTCTCCAGTCCATAGGTTATTACTATTTGCATTTCCAGAAAGAGAAGAGGTGTTACTGTTTATATTATTATTTTTATTAAATGCTCTTCCACCTAAAATTAATTGATATTCCTCCTGACTGTTTAAAAATGTTACCCCGCTTGCAAGTGCCTGCTGAACAACAATTGGGCTTACTGAAAGTGACGGGAATACATTTAATTTATCAGTTCCATGGGAAAGCCCTGAAAGAGAGATCAGTAAAATTAGTGTTATATTTTTCATTGTAGACTCCATTTATTAGTGCTCATAGAAACGAATAGACCAGTCAGTCAGTGAACCAACATCATTATTGCTAGCATCTATAACTCTTATAGTCCAGTCTCCATCAGTCTCCTCTCCATAAAATGCATTAGAAGTCAGTATGAAATTTACCATATTATCATAGCATTGAAAAAAGCTAAAAGGGGTAAATAAAACACTCCTTGTGCCTGCTGGTGATACCAGTTCAACTCCTATCTCTCCAGAACAGGCATGTGATATATTAATTTTTACTTGAACAGCCTCAATGATTTCGCTCTCAGAGACGGTAACTGCATTAGTAATTCCAGTAGCGCTATTATCAGTAATGGCCATATTTATAGTGCCACTGGTATTATCAGCATAGTCAGTAATATTTAAAGTTCCAAGACTTCCTGCAGTGTATGCTTTAGCTGCAGTAATCATAGCGTTGACATCGACTCTACCAAAACCGTACCAGTCATGAAACTTGTGGCCAGCATCATTTGTTGTCCAAGCTGGAATAGCGACCCAGCCTAGACCATTAATATTTGTTGAAATGTTCGCTTTGGAGGCGTCAACCTGGGTTGAGGTTGTGGCTAAAATGTGCTTAACATCTCTCCATGTCAAGGCAGGGTTCGCTTCAAGCATTAATGCGATAGCGCCAGAAGCTATTGGGGCAGCAGAAGAAGTACCATTCATCTGAGAATTATAATTACAGCTTGAATTCTCTGAATGATTGCCTTGGTTATTGAAGGCATTTCCTGAAGCACCGCTTTGAACACGGCCTCTTGAGCAGCCCGAATCATCAGTCGTCATAATTGCTGGGTGGGTATTTCCGTATTCACCTCCAGGGGCTGAAACCCAGAGAGCAGCTCCTGAGGTAGAGTAACTTGATTTAATACCTGTTGCCTGAAGCGCTCCTACGACTATATTTTCAGGCATTGCGTTAGTAGGATCTGCAGTTGCATTTTGGCATGTTAAACCAGTACTGAAGCCCCACAGTGTGTCACAAAAGTAAAACACTCCACCATATTTCACTCTAGTATAACCATTACCCGATGACTTAACAAAAATTGCACCTTTGCCGCTTCTAAGGCTGTTAACCGCTGAGACGTATTGAGCATGAATAGTTGCATTCATTACAGAAGAGACTGGAGTAGTAAGCCCATAACTTTGGTTAAAGATATCAACGTCTTGAGCGTAGCTTGCGCCTCCATGAGAAGCAACAGCATTATTTGTAGTGAATGTGGTCGAAGAACCAAGAATATTAAAGCCCTTGAGTGAGGCTGAAGGCGCGACGCCGCGTCCACCTTTGCCATTCCAGCCAGCCGATGCGATCTGTCCTGCTACCCAAGTTCCATGATCTCCACCAGTGGAAATTAGTGTGGGATCATTATCATTTTGTACGTAATCCCAAGAGCCACCCGAAACCACATTACTGGCTAAGTCTTCATGAGCGAGCTCAAGTCCCTGATCAACTACAGCAACAGTTATTCCCGTTCCTGTGTAGCCAGCAGTAATCACTCCATCAACATTTATGTCTTGGCCTGCAGTCCCAGCGTTAGTCGCAAAGTTTTTTTGACCGGTGTTATCGAGATGCCACTGGTATTGATACAAAGGGTCATTAGCGGTAACCACTAAATTAAAGGTTCTTGCAGCAGTATTAGTTCCGTCACTAACCGTTAAAGTGACCGCTGCTGTTCCGTTATAGGAAGCCAATGGAGTTAGCGTTAGTGTTGATCCTGCAACGGTGCCTGAAACCTTGCCAGTTGGGTTTGAGGTAACGGTATAGGTTAGTGGGTCAAAATCTGCATCAGCAGCAGCAATAGTTAAGGTCTTTTTGACGCTCTGGTTGGTTGCCTGTGCGCTAATACTTCCAAGGGTAGGGGTGGAGCTGCCGACCTGCAAAACAAAGGTTTTTGCTGCAGAATCTTTCACGCCATCATTCGCTTTGACGGTAATGGTTGAAGTGCCTTGCCAGTTGTTATCGGGCGTTAGTGTGAGCGTTGCTCCAGAAATTCCAATGGTTATCTGTGATGCTGAACTGGTTGCTGAATAAGTCAGTGATCGTCTCTCAGCATCTGAGCCATAAAGGGTGACTGTTTTCGCTACATTGGTTCTAGTAGCTTGAGCACTAATGCTTGCAAGGACTGGAGCAATGTTAAACCCCGAGCCACCACTCTTGCTTCCACATGCAGAAAGTAGAAAAAATAAAGAAAAAACAATAATTAATTTAAAACTTTTCATATTAACGCTGCAAGGCAGTGAAGTTCATTATTATTTTTTAAAAATTGAATTCATATAAAAAATTACTATATTGCAAAATAAACCGTATAAATAAACCGTATAAATAAATTCATACTATACTTACTAATTATAGCTAACTAGATTCAAAAGTTAGCTGAACATAAATTAATATCAATCATTTATATTGGAATAATTATTAAATAAAGAAATTATATTAAATTTAGTTGAGAGGTTAATAAATAAGCCTATTAAGGAATAAATGGAGTCTCTATTTCTGACTAAGAGGGTAGTCGGGCACTTCATTTGTAAGTTGAAATATAATCACTTCAAGCTTCAAAATAAAGCCTCACTCTGTTTACTATTCTAAAATAGAATATTATTTTTAGTTAAAGTTTTTTATTTTGAAAAAAAATATCCTGGTTTTTAAACATATGACTTCTCAGAATCCTGGGATCTTTCGAGATTTTGCCGATATTCAAAATGTTTGTTTTCATGAGATTGATCTTCATGCTGGCGATAAAATTCCTAAATTAGAAAAGTTTGATGGTCTCTGGGTGATGGGAGGCTCGATGAACGTGTGGGAAGAGGAGGAGTTTCCATGGTTGATTAAGGAGAAAGAAGCTATTCGCCATGCGGTTGAAGATTTAAATATGCCATTTTTAGGCATTTGCCTTGGGCATCAGCTCCTTGCGGTAGCAATGGGTGGAAAGGCGATCAATACTGGAAGGTATGAGGTAGGTCTATTTGAAATTGAGCCCACCCAAGAAGGACTAAATCACCCACTCCTTCATAACCTTAAAGATTCTGAAAAATGGGTCAATGCGCACTTAGTAGAGGTAATCGAGTCACCTAAGAACTCTGTTATATTAGCAACCTCTAAGGCTTGTAAAAATCATATTATGCAGGTTGGAGATAATGCCTATTCATGCCAGTTTCATCCTGAGGTCTGCAGTCACACTTTGGATGGCTGGATGAAAATTCCTGGCGTACCTAACTTTTTTGAAGAGTTAAGTGTTAACGGCCTTGAAGATTTAACGAGCAGTATTACTGATAATTTAGTGGTTAATAATAAGGCTTCATTTACCCTGTTTAAAAATTGGTGTGACTTAGTGTTTGACTAAATCAACTTCCTATTTTATGCATTAGATATATTGTTGTTGCATTGCAATAGAATCAATGTCAAAATCTAGAATCAATTAATTTTTTTATAACTATGACTGCTAAACATTGCTCTAAGTGCAATCAATCATTTGGTTGTGATGCTGGGACTGGCAACTGCTGGTGTATGAGTTTTCCTGCAATTATGTCTCCAACCCTAGAGCAAGACTGTTTTTGTCCATCGTGCCTTGGAGATGCAATTAGCAATAGAATTGAGCCACTTATTGATGAGAATGGTATGGAGAGTCTTCAAAAACTTGCTGAGTCCTATCGCGCTCAACCTAAGCTCATTAAGAATGTGGACTTCACTATTGAAGACGAGTTGTATGTATTTAGTAAATGGTATCTAATAAAACAGGGGAGTTGCTGTAAAAATGGCTGTAAGAACTGCCCTTACTAAAACTTGAACTATGCATAAATTTGATGATAAAGCTTCCAAGGTATTATGAGTAAACCTTTGTAATAATATTTACTTTATGGGTTTATCTTTTTTTGGTTTTTTCTTTTCTTTTCTAGAATCTTTTCCCTTAGCCATGTTTCCTCCCTTTAATGTCAAATATCTTACAGTATTTTCGATTGCATCTTTAGAGCCTTATTAATATAATACTGGCATGACAAAAAATAATCCTAATACATATGACTGATAGATCTGAGATCGTAATTGTTAATGAGCGTCTCTACCACTTGGGAGTAAAAAAAGGAGACCTTGCGCAGAATGTCTTTATCGTTGGAGACCCGGCGCGTGCAATTCGCGTTTCTAAAGAGTTCGATACGATTGAGCGAGAGATTTCAAATAGAGAATATCTAACGTTTACAGGGACATATAAGGGCATTCCAGTTTCTGTAATTGGCACAGGAATTGGCACAGACAATGTTGAAATTGCCTTGGTTGAAGCCTTCATTGCCCATGAGTTTAACCTTAAAGATAACACCCGTAAAAGTGACTGTCCGCCGATGACATTTATAAGGCTTGGTACGTCTGGTGGCGTTCACCCAGATATAGCTCCTGATACTCTTGCAATCTCATCCTATGCACTTGGCTTGGATAATACTGGGCTCTACTATGATGAGGCTCCAGTAGATGAAATAGTTGAAAAAATTGAGATTAAAGCAAGAAAAATTTTGACTGATGCAGCGCTTAAAGACTCAAGATTCAGAGGAAAAATTATTCCCTATGCATCAAAAGCATCTACTGAAATTACAGAGGCATTGGCAAAACAAGCAACGAAGCAAAATGTTAAATTTGAAGTCGGGATAACGGTTTCCTCTCCAGGCTTTTATGGCCCGTCCTCGCGCTTTATTGAGGGCCTAAAATATACCTTTCCTGACATTAAGGGCAGCCTTTCAAAGCTTGAAGTCGATGGTCTTCGGGTGCTTAATATGGAGATGGAGTCCAGTCTATTTTTTCACTTATGTGGCCAGATGGGTTATCGCGCTGGGACAATTTGTACGGTGATTAGTGCCTCTACATCGAGCGATGATGTTGTAGACTATGACGCTGCTATAGGAAGCGCAATTAAAATTGGCCTGAAGACGCTAGTTGACCTTAATAAAGCAAGCTAATTTAGAAGCTTAATAACTACATTTAAAATTCACTTAACTTATATTTCTTTAGAGTAGAATCGCCTCTATGAAAATATTTATCATTGCAATAATTGCGATTTTAGCCGGGTGTAGTTCTGGAGAAAAGGAAAAGAGCTCAGAGCTAAATATAGCACTTGGAGAAGACGTTTTTAATAAAAACTGCGTCAGCTGTCATGGCTCAAAAGGGGTCGGCCTTGCTAAGGATTGGAAAGTAAAAGATGAGAACGGTAACTATCCAGCGCCGCCGCTGAACGGCACGGCGCATACTTGGCATCATTCACCTTCTGATCTGCTTTATACAATTAATAAGGGTGGGGGAGAGATGGGAGGAATGATGCCTGGATTCGAACAAAGACTTTCTGAAGAAGAAAAATTAGCACTAATAGATTATATTTATAGTTTATGGCCAAGTGAAATTCAAACAAAATACGACAAGACCTTTAAGTAGTTAAAAATTCCATATAAATACAATCTAAGTAGTTAAAAATTCTACCTAAATACCATTTTTTCGAACGATTCCCATCAATATCCTCAAATTCAGCGCATTATTTTCTATACAATAATATATTTTTCCAGTTTCGGAGTTTTTAATTATGAGTAATAGATTTCATCTGGCTGTTGAGGCCGGAGATTTATCGGTAACTGTTGTATGGTATCAAGAGGTTCTTGGATGTAAGTTAGATATGTCAGAGTTAGGCTCAGAGGAAGGGCTATGGCAAGATGTTGACTTTTGGGGAAATGAATTAACGCTTCACAGCTCAACTCCTAGGAAAGCAAAAAATTTAGATATGAATAGACATGATGTTGCAATGGGAAATGTTGTTGTTCCTCATTTTGGCGTCCACCTAGAAATGGATCAGTACAAGCAGGTTCGTGAAAATGTTCTTAATAATAATGGCTTCTTAGATAAGCCATATATCCGTTTTGAAGGAACAGATTACCAGCAGGAAACATTCTTTGTTAAAGATCCAAATCATAATGTCTTAGAGATTAAACACATGGTTAATTCTAGAGACTCTCAATAAGGAGTATGAAGTTGAATGATGACCAAGTAGAAAAAATACTAAAAGAGCTCAGAGATATACGCGGCGTTATGAATAAGGCCTATCAATTATTTTGGGGCGCAAGCATATTACTTTTGTTAATTCTTGTTGTGGATTTTATTTAAATAAATGATTAGACAAATAGTGCAAATTGGAAATCCAGCTCTGCGCGTGATTGCAAATGTTGTTGAAGAAAGTAAGATTGCTTCAAAGGAAATTCAAAGTCTTATTGATGATCTTATTGAAACAATGAGAGATGCAAATGGCGCAGGTTTAGCGTCAACTCAAATTGCAGTTCCTTATCGAATATGCGTTATAGAAGTCAATAAAAACCCTCGCTATCCCTACAAGCCAGATATTCCTTTGACGGTTTTAATTAACCCTAAAGTAACCTTTTTAACAGAAGAAAGAATCAATGTTTATGAGGGCTGCCTGTCGGTTCCAAACTTAAGAGGAAGGGTTGATCGGTGCCCTGAAGTTCTAATTGAAGGCCTTGATCGAGAGGGCCAAAGTCTCAGTTTTGTTGCAAAGGGTATAAGCGCTGGAACCTTTCAGCACGAGCTTGATCATCTTGATGGTCTTGTCTTTACCGATCGAATGAACGATGCCAGCTCACTGACAACTATTGATGAGTTTGCTGCAAATCAAGAGGAAGAATTTAAGCAACAAGTCATCAGTATCGTTAAAAATTATGGCAGTTAATTGAAGTCATAGATCACTATGAGCTTTAACTAAGCCAATTCTACTAGACTTACTAAATTAATTATCTTCCGTAAGTATTTGTTATTTATTAACTTACTTTAAAAACCTTCTGTAATTGACTTAATTTAGAGATAAATTTGATAGATTTGTCGTTTTGAATTGTTTATACTCGAGGGCGTAAGAGCAAAAAGTTCTTATAAGTAAAAAGGAGAGAGTTTACTTACAACAAAAAAAAGGAGAAATTGTTTTGGAAGATCAAATCTTAGCTTTAACGGCAGAGTTAGCTGCTGTCAAAAGTGCGGCTCAGGTCACAAACACCATGTTTGCTGAAGCGTACTATTACTTAACAATTCCTTTGATGGTTCTTATTCATGCTGGTTTCCTTCTCTATGAGATGGGTCAAACTCGTGTGGCAAATGTACTGTCATCAGGAATCAAAAACTTACTTGCGTTCGCGTTTACAATCGTAACGTTTTATCTGTTCGGTTGGTGGTTCTATTGGGCCTTACCAACGTTTCCAGTTACGTCCCTAGTATCAGGTGCCGGTTTCATGGGAACTTCAGGTTTAGAGTATGCAAGTGCTATAGCATTACCATGGGGCGAATCAGCTCAGTATATGGGTCCAAATATGGGTGATCATGCTTCAGGTGTATTCTGGGGTGCTTTTGCTTTATTTGCTGCAACGACTGCGTCTATTGCTTCTGGCGCGCTAATCGAGAGAATACAAACTGTAGGTTGGGTAATCTGTGCGATTGTCCTTGGTTCTTTTGCCTGGGTTGTAGCTGCTGCTTGGGGCTGGCATGCCGATGGTTGGTTAGTAACAGAGTTCGGTTTTCATGACTTTGGTGCTGCTGGTCTCGTTCATGCGGTTGCTGGATTCTTCGCGCTTGGTATCCTATTAAATTTAGGTCCTCGTGTTGGAAAATTCAACGCAGACGGTTCTGCAAATAAAATTGCGGGTCATAACATCCCACTAACAATCACTGGCTTAATGCTAATTATTGTTGGTTTCTTCGGCTTCCTAATGGCATGTATTATTCTGCCTGGTGAAGGTTGGAGTTGGTATGGTGATGCTGGAGCAACTATTTATGGAACGCCAATTACGCTTTCAGCACTAGCATTTAACGTAACTTTAGCTGCATCAGGCGGAATTATCGGTGCATGGGTATTTACTAGAGACCCTTTCTGGATGATGTCTGGCTGTCTAGCAGGTATTATTTCAGTCGCTTCTGGCCTTGATGTTTACTTCGGTTCACACGTAATTATTATTTCAATCGTTGCGGGCATGATTTTAAAACCATGTGCAGACTGGCTAGAAGGCTTAGGCATTGATGATGCTGTTGGCGCTGTTACGGTCCACGGAACAATTGGCCTGTTTGGCGTTGTTGTTCTTGGTGTGTTCGGTTCTGGTATACCAGGACTTGGTGCAGGTGCCCCAGAAGATACAGTTGCAATTAGCCTATTTGGCCAAATTGTTGGCGCTGTAGTTATGTTCTTGCTTGGATTCGTTCCTGGATACGTTGTATCCTGGTTGGTTAACAAAGCTGGAATGTTACGTATTCCAGATGCTGTCCAAATCAAAGGTCTTGACTCAGTCAAGGTTCCTGCTCAGGCTTATCCTGAGTCAATGGTTAGTGGCGATTCTGATTCTAAATAAGGAGGAATAATATGGGATATTTTATTGAATCTTTTACTGAACTAAATGCTGATGGTGCTTGGATGGATATGGGTATGTATATTGGTGCGGGCAGTTCAATGCCTGGATGGTATACGGTCATTGCATCGGTTATGTTGGTAGCGATTTTAGTCAAAGGAAACAATGACGAACAAGATCACTACAAATAGTAATCTGTAAAAGTAATAAACTAAAAAGGGCGGTATGAAAATACCGCCCTTTTTTTTTATCTGAAATAGTCAGCTTTTTAAACTTTTAGTAATAGCCTTGCTGGATCCTCTAAAGCATCTTTGATTGAGATCAAAAACTGAACCGCCTCTTTGCCATCGATAATTCTGTGATCATAGGAGAGCGCAAGATACATCATCGGTCTGATGACTATTTCGCCGTTAACAACGACTGCGCGCTCTTGCGTTTTGTGCATTCCAAGGATTGCGCTCTGAGGTGAGTTCAAGATTGGCGTTGAAAGCAGCGAGCCAAAAACGCCGCCATTGGATATAGTGAAAGTCCCTCCGCTCATCTCTTCAATTCCTAAGGTTCCGTCCTGCGCTCTAACTGCGTAATCAACGATGCCTTTCTCGATGTCGTGCATTCCCATTTTGTGCGCATCACGAAGCACAGGAACAACCAGTCCTCGATCTGAAGAGACAGCTACTGAAACGTCGCAGTATGCGTGATAGACAATGTCATCGCCATCAAGGTATGCGTTTACTGTTGGGAATTTTTTTAGTGACTCGACTGCCGCTTTAACAAAGAACGACATAAAGCCTAATTTAACCGAGTACTTCTTCTCAAAAGCCTCTTTGTAACTTTTTCTCATAGCCAGTATCTCTGTCATGTCAACTTCATTAAAGGTTGTCAGCATGGCTGTATTTTGAGTCGCAGAGTGAAGTCTTTTGGCTATTGTTTTGCGAATACGGCTCATTGGAACTCTTTCTTCCATTCGATTACTCGTTGGCTTGGACGAGCTTGGCTCAGGAGAGCTTATAGGCTCCTCTTGAACATTCTCCTGAAGGTTTATTTCAGGAGGCTCTTCACTAGCTGCAACTGGAGATTCTTTTGCTTCCTCTATTGGAGCTTCTTTAATAATTTCTTTAGGCGCCTCAGTCTTTTCAGCCGTCATTTCAGCGTCATCATCTAAAAGAGCAAGAACCTGCTGAGCGTTAACTGTTTCACCTTCCTCCGCTAAGATTTCAGTGAGAATACCTGCCTCTTCTGCGGGAACCTCTAGGACAACTTTGTCTGTTTCAATTTCAACGATGACGTCATCAACCTCAACATAGTCTCCAAGTTTTTTATGCCATAAAGCGACTGTCGCTTCATTTATAGATTCTGGGAGGACCGGTACTTTTACTTCTTTCATTTTTTAATGCTCCTAGCAGTACCCATAGTTTGAATACCTAACGCTTTTTCAATGATATAGCTTTGGTTAATGTTGTGCTGCCTAATGCTGCCCTCTGCAGGAGCAGAGTAAAGGTCTCTCGCAACGACATGAAGGGTTTGTCCTTTAACAATACTTTGCATAAAGTTATGCCTGGAAGAGTACCACGCGCCCTGATTAATTGGCTCTTCTTGGCACCAAACGATATCTTTTGCATTTGGAAATTTCTCAAGCTCTTTGATAAGCTGCTTTTCTGGAAATGGGTAGAGCTGCTCAAGTCTCAATATTGCGACGTTATTAAGCTGCTCATCTTGACGGCGAGTTAATAATTCATAAAATATCTTACCGCTACACATAATAACGCGGTCAACTTTTTTAGGTTTGATGTTGTCATATTGCTCTTCGTAAACATCTCTAAATCTGCCTTCAGTAAACTTGTGCAGTGGTGAAGCTGCTAGAGGGTTTCTTAAAAGACTTTTTGGCGACATAATAATTAGAGGCGCTCTAAATTTTCTTAATATTTGACGCCTCATCAAATGAAATATTTGGGACGCGGTTGATGGCACGCAGACCTGCATATTGTGACTCGCACAAAGCTGAAGGAAGCGCTCAAGTCTTGCAGATGAGTGCTCAGGCCCTTGTCCTTCAAGTCCATGAGGAAGAAGCATAACTAGGTTAGATAGGCGCCCCCATTTAGCCTCAGCAGAAGCAATAAATTGATCAATAATCGCTTGAGCCCCATTAACGAAGTCACCAAACTGAGCTTCCCAAATAACCAGTGACTCGGGATTTGCAGTGGCGTAACCATACTCAAACCCAAGGGCCGCCTCTTCAGATAGAATGGAGTCAAATATTTGAACTCTTCCTTGCTTGTCACTAATATTTTGCAGCGGCGTGTAGTCCTCGTTTGCTAGTTGATTGTGAAGTACTGCGTTACGATGAAAAAATGTTCCTCTTCCAGTGTCCTGACCAGTAAGGCGAATTGGCGTTCCAAAGTCAGTAAGACTTGCGTAGGCTAGAGTCTCAGCAAAACCCCAGTCTGCATTAATTTTTCCATCAGCCATCTTTTGTCGCTCGGACATCATCTTCTTAACGCGCGGGTGAATCTCAAAGTGACTTGGGACTTTTTGAAGTTTTTTGTTTAAGTCTTTAATTTGCTTTTTACTGATAGCGGACTCGTAAGGGTCGAGCCAAGTAGCATCAAAGTAATCTTCCCATAGCATTTCCCAGGCTCTCTTGTTTTTATCTTTGGGCTGAATAATATTGTAAGCAACCCTCTCACCTTCTTTTAGTTCTTGACGGTAATCGCTGATCATTGCATCAACTTCTTTTTGCTCAATGACGCCTTGCTTCATTAGAGTAGTCGCATAGTTTGCGCGCGTAGTCGGTTTCTTTCGAATTGCCTCATACATTAAGGGCTGAGTCACAGCTGGCTCATCGGCCTCATTGTGGCCATGTCTTCGATAGCACATCAAGTCAATAACCACATCTTTTTTATACCTCATACGATAATCAAGTGCAAGCTTGGTGATAAAGCTAACCATTTCTGGGTCTTCAGCGTTCACATGAAATACCGGCGCATTAATCATCTTCACAACGTCAGTACAGTAATCCGTTGACCTTGCGTCATCCTGCTTGGAGGTAGTAAAGCCAATCTGATTGTTGATAATAATATGAACTGTGCCCATCGTTCTGTAGCCTCTTGACTGAGACATGTTTAGGGTCTCCATCACAATTCCCTGGCCAGAAAAAGCGGCATCTCCGTGGATAAGCACGGGCAGAATTTGTTGACGCTCAGCATCCTTAATCTTGTCCTGATGGTAGCGTGCATAGCCCTCAATCACTGGGTTCACTAATTCAAGGTGAGAAGGGTTAAACATGAGCGCAAGATGCACATCTTCTTTGCTCGTTTTAATGTCTGAGGAAAAACCCTGGTGATATTTAACGTCACCCGTTTGATTCTTGCCCAGTCCAAGCTCTCCCGCGAACTCTTTAAATAAGCTTTCAGCCCTCTTGCCCATGATATTAATTAGGACATTAAGGCGTCCTCTATGAGCCATGCCTAGGCATATCCTTTTCATTGAGTGCTCTCCTGAGTGCTCAATTAAAACATTTAATAGTGGGACTAAGGTGTCACTCCCCTCTAAAGAAAAGCGTTTTTGACCGACATACTTATTATGTAGAAATTTTTCGAATACTTCGGCTGCTGTAAGTCTTTGAAGAAGCCATTTTTTATAGTCCGCTGAATTTTCTTTTTCAAGAGACATGGTTTCAATTTTAGTTTGGACCCACTTCCGCTCTTCAAGGTCGGGAATGTTCATATACTCAACACCAAGACTGCTGCAATAAGTTTTATTAAGAGAAGTAAAAAGATCTCTCAAGGTACTGCAGTTTGGGCCTTGGTATGAGCCCATATCAAAAGTCTTATCAAGGTCAGAGTCTCTTAAGCCGAACTCTTCAAGAGTGAATGGCGGCGTTGAGTGGTGCCTTGGCCTCTCTAAAGGGTCTAGCCCTGCTCTTAGGTGGCCTGAAAATCGAAAGGCGTAAATTAAACGAAGAACTCCAAGCTGAGCAGCACTTTGACTGACAACTTTAGTATTGGAAGTTGACTCAAAATTGTTTTCACCATAATCAATAAAGCGGTTAATCACATCATCGTGTGAGCTAGAATTATTATTCATTATTTGGAAGAATTAAGTGATGGAAGAGGGGGAGATTTAAATTTATTTTTGACTGAACAAGGTCAGTTATATTACTAATTAATAGTATGCAATTTGGCACTTGCTTTGACATCAAAATATTCACAATTTGTGACTTAAATATTTAACTTGAAATTATATAGAGAATAGGGTTTGTGAGTAGTTAATTATTAAAATAAATAATTACTATTCTTGCAATAAATTTTAGAATTCAAAATGAATTCTAGTTTGCATTTAAATTTTTTTTCTACTGGATGAGCTATTAATAGAATATTGTTATAAGAATGATGATAAATCTAGATTGAATTTCTTAAAATTGAAATTATTTAAGGCATTGGTTAATCCGACTTAAAATTCTTGAAGAACTATCATTAATAATTCTTCTAACTAGCCTAATGAATAATTTTTTAAAAATTCTACAAGACAAAGAACATATCCTTGCTGATGGCGCAACGGGTACGAACTTATTTGAAATGGGACTAGAGACAGGAGACCCACCTGAGCCTTGGAATTTAGATCATAGGGATAGAATCCGTTCTCTTCATAAAGGCTTTGTTGATGCAGGCTCTGATTTATTTTTAACTAATAGTTTCGGCGGCACTTCTTTTCGGCTCAAACTCCATAATCTTGAAAGCAGAGTGTTTGAATTAAATAAAGCTGCTGGAACTGTTGCAAGAGAGGTCGCAGATCATGCAGACCGGTTAGTCATTGTTGCGGGGTCAATGGGACCAACGGGTGAAATGATTGAGCCTCACGGCTTAATGACCTCTGGTGAAGCAACTGAGGCTTTTAAGGCTCAAGCTGAAGGACTTGCTGAAGGAGGCGTTGATGTTTTGTGGCTGGAAACAATGTACTCAATGGAGGAGTTAGAGGCTGCTCTTGATGCCGTTAAAGGTATTGGCTTGCCAGTTTGCGCGACTATGAGTTTTGATACAGCAGGTAAAACAATGATGGGGATCACTCCTGCAAATCTTGCTCTAAGAGCAAAAGGGCTTAACCTTTCGGGATTTGGCGCAAATTGCGGCGTTGGGGCGCCAGACTTGTTAGCAACAATTAATGACATATCTCGAAATGTGGAATCAGGTACGGTGGTAATTTCAAAAGCAAACTGCGGCATTCCTCAGTTTCATGATGGGAAAATTCTTTATTCTGGAACAGAGAAACTAATGGCTGATTACGTTCAAATTGCTATGAACTCTGGCGCAAAAATTATCGGTGGCTGCTGCGGAACAACGTATGCACATGTTCGGGCAATGCGTAAAGCAATGGACCAGCATCAAGTAACCATGCCTCCAACTTTAGCTGAAATTGAAAAGCGAGTTGGAGTTATGTCTAATGGGTCTAGAGCTATCTTTGAAGGTGATGATTCAAAACCCACTAAAGAGCGCAGGAGCAGACGCTCAAGGTCTTAAAAGCAACAATTCATTTAATTAATTAGTTGTTTTTGTGATAAGATAATTTTCTTTATAGTGTAATTTTATTTATTCTAAGTAAATTATTAATTCATGGCTTCAATTAAAAATACTGCGCAAAAAGCACAAAGCGTCTCCATAGTAAACAAAAATCTTCCTAGTTTTGGAACCGATAAGCAACTAGAGGCTTCGATTGGAAAGCAAGTCAGAATCTCTCGAAAAAATGCTGGCGTTACTTTGCAGCAACTCTCAAAGCAGTCACTTCTTTCTGCAAGCATGCTCTCAAAAATTGAGAATGGTCAAATTAGCGCTTCCTTAAAAACAATTCAGTTGATCTGTCATGCACTTAATATTTCAATTACTTCACTATTTAAACAGCATGATAAAGACGTAGAGCCAACCTTTATTAAGTCAGGTAACGGCTTAACAATTGAGAGAGCAGGATCAGATGAAAGTAGGCACTACCAATTACTCGGTCACAACGTTAGCGGCTCTCTTAAGGTAGAGCCTTGCCTTATTACGGTAACCTCAAGAGATTATGATTTTCCTGACTTTCAGCATAAAGGGGTTGAGTTTATTTATATGCTCAAAGGTGAAATGGATTATTACTATGGAACTGAGATATACCACTTCCAGAAGGGTGACTCGATATACTTTGATTCTGACAAACCGCACGGCCCTAAAAAAATCATTAGTGATGAGTGCCAGTTTCTAACGGTTATTTGCTCAAATAATTCTGATTAGACTGGCTTTAAGTTTTAATAATTTAAACTTTCTTTTTCTAAAATTATCCTTCCCTAAACCCTCTCTAAATTAAAACTTTTTTCTTGTTTTTCTGTAATTATTTAGAAGAAAATCAACGCTTTATTATATTTCTTTAAAATCAATAAAATTTCTTGACAATGGAATATCTTTAGGCGTATACTCAAACTTTAATTTGCTGTTACTCCATCTATTTGGAGTCAAAAAGAGTCATTTATATAGTAATTTATTTGACCTCTATTACTAAAACGGCAGCAAATTCATTAGTGTTTCTGTTTTGGTTTATATCTTACGAATCAAAATAAAAGCATGCATAGGGGGTAAATCTTTAATAGAGATTTTTTTTATTTTTTCGGAGAGATTAAATGACAGATTTAGAACAGCACGTTAACGAGCCCGGTCGCGACAAACTTGTAAAAGAAGTCAAGGCTAAGATCGAAGCATTGGGCGTTACATATGTATATTATCAATTTGTTTCAGTTACAGGACGCATTGTAGGTAAAGGTATTCCTGCGCGCCATTGGGAGAGATTAGCTGAAAAAGGATTTCAACTAGTATATGGCTCAACAGCCAACTTGTTTGTAGATCGTCATGGAGACTATATTGGTTACGGCCCTGAGTCTTCTGAGCTTGTAGGTCTTCCAGATCCTGACACATTTTGTCAGCTTCCATGGGACAAAAGAGTAGCGCGCGTTTTTTGTAGACTTTATAGAAACCGTGAAGAGCGTGAAAATCCAGGTGAAGCATTAACGTCAGATTGTCGTGGTAACTTATATAGACAACACAAAGAATTCCAAGACCAATATGGGTTAGATATGCGCTGCGGCACTGAGCCAGAAATGATGTGGCTAAAGCGCGGTGAAGATGGTCAGCCAAATGGCGGAGTAACAAAGCCGAACTGTTACCACATTGATCAGTTTGAAGAGTTACGTCCTGTGTTTATGAAAGTTATTGAATATTCAGAGCAAATGGGTCTTGATATTATTCAAGGTGACCACGAAGATGCGCCGGGTCAATTAGAGCTTAATACCCAGTTTGATGACGTATTAAGAAATGCCGACCGCTTGACGACTTATCGTCAAATTTGTGCGCAAGTTGCTCGTGAGTTTGGTTTAATTGCATGCTTTATGAGTAAGCCTTTTATGGGAGTATCTGCATCAGGCTGTCACCATAATATGTCTTTATGGGAAGGTGGTAAAGATGTATTCCATCCAGAAATTGCTGGCGAAGGAGAGCTTCCAGGAATGCCTGGCAACTTTATGTATAAAGAGGGCGGCAAGAACACATTTATGCCGGACCCTTCAATTGATGAAAAGATGCCTGGTCCAATTGGCCTTCAGTCAATCGGTGGTGTTATTAAGCATTTACCCGCACTAACTTCAATTGGCTCTTCTACAGTGAATTCTTATCGCCGTCTTTGGGATACTGGCTTTTGGGCGCCAATTTTTGCAGATTGGGGCTATCAAAACCGTACATGTGCACTTCGCGTTTCTGCGCCAGGGCGCTTTGAATACCGCTCAGTTGACTCAATGGTTAATCCTTACTTAATGGGATCAGCGCTATTAAAAGCGATGGGTGACGGTATTGATAATAACCTTGATGCAGGTGAGCCTGAAGAGCGTAATATTTATGCAGCTATGGAGGCAGGAAAGCAAGTTAAGAAGCTTCCTATGTCTTTAGGTGAAGCATTAAATGAGTTAGAAAATGATGAGGTAATTAAATCATCGATGCCAAATGAAATGTATAAAGTTTTTCATCATTATAAGAAAGATGAATGGGAAAGATTTAATGCCACAGTTACAGATTGGGATTTAGAGACTTATATAGACTGCTTGCCATAGGGTTAAGTTTTCTTAAGGTTGTTTTAGAATGCCCACTTAACGGTGGGCAATTTTTCGGGAAAAGGGAGATTATTTTATGTGCGGAATAGCAGGAATTATTCATAAAAAAGCTGGAAAAGGCGTAAACATTGGTCAGCAGATGACATCAATGCTTCAGGCTTTAAAGCATAGAGGTCCAGACTCAACTGGATATGCAATGTACGGTAAAGACAATGGAAATCAAATATTAAGATTCAAAGTTGCTGAAGCTGCTGATCTGGAAGGTAGCTATGATATTCATGCTACTATTAAAGATCGCTTGGAGACAGTCAACTCAAGACTTACTGAATTAGGCGTTAAGGTTGTTAAGAAAGAGAGTCCAACTGAGTATGCCCATCGTTATGAGGTAGAGTTTTCAGGTGACATGAAAAAAGTTGCTGACTTTGTCGAAGATGTTGAAGGTGTTGAGATTTTATCTATTGGTAACTCACTTGAGTTAGTAAAAGATTTAGGAGATGCATCGGTTGTTTCTAGTCAGTATGGCTTAAATGACTTTAATGGCACTCACGGAATTGGACACACCAGAATGGCGACAGAGTCTGACGTAGATATTCGCTCAGCCCACCCTTATTGGGCTTATCCTTTTAGTGACGTTGCAGTTGTTCATAATGGACAGCTCACAAACTACTGGACAAATAGACGCTCACTTGAGCGCTCTGGCCACCGTTTTTCATCGAACTGTGACTCAGAACTCATTGCTGTTTATCTTGCAGACAGAATGAGTCAAGGTGACGATTTAGAAACTGCTATGAAAGGCTCAATAGACTACCTTGATGGCGTTTTCACTTATTTGGTTGCAACAAAAGATCAACTTGGTATGGCCAAGGATGTTATGGCTGCTAAACCAATGGTTGTATACGAAGGCGAAGATATGATTGCGCTAGCTTCTGAAGAGGTTGCAATTAGAACTCTATTTGATCATCGTATTGATACATTTGACCCATATCACGGAGAGGTAAAAGTATGGCAGAACTAAGGAAGGAAACGTCCCAAGAAATGGGACTTCACGATGAGCAATTAAAAGGAAGAACTCAAAAAAAATTCTTCTCTGTTGATGAAAGTGAAAATTTAACATATTTTCACTCATTTGATGTTGATACTAGCAAGACTGCTACGATTGATGCACTTGACATGACGCCAAGAGAGATTAATCGTGAAATCAGAGAATTAATGGAAAAAGGTATTGGTGACATTACTGTTGATAACCCTATGTCAAGGCATGGAGTTGGTGTTGGTATCTTAAACAGACTTAACTTAACTTTCTCAGATAGCTTAGGCTATTTTGGTTGCGGCTTGATTGATGGACCTAATGTTCATATTAAAGGTCGTGTTGGTTGGTCATGCGCAGAAAATATGATGGCTGGAACTGTTGTTATTGATAAAAATGCTGGCTCAACTTTTGGCGCTGCTATTCGTGGCGGCGATCTTGTCTGTAAAGGCAGTGTTGGCGCTCGTACTGGTATTGATCAGAAGGGCGGCACAATTATTGTTGGCGGTAAGACAGGCGCGTTTTCTGGATTCATGATGCAGCGTGGTCGTATGATTGTTTTGGGTGATGCTGGAATGAACTTAGGTGACTCAATGTATGACGGCACCATTTATGTTGGCGGTGAAGTTGAAGAACTTGGAGTGGACTGCGTGCAGGCTGATATGACAGAGCTTGACGTTCGCTACTTAACAGAGAAATTAGCCCTTTATGGCATGAAGAGCCCTAGAGGCGTTGAGAAAATGCAGAAGCATGTTTCTGGAAAAATGTTATGGAACTACGCTAACTTAGAGCCTAATGAGAAAAAACTAATTCTTTAATAGTGCTTTTAACAAATTAAACAAAAGGAAATATTATGAGTGATTCGGAAAAACATAGACTAGGTAAAAGTTTTATCTTCCCTAAAGCAGTGATGGATGATATTCACATTAAGTCTGATTTGGGAAGATACAGAATGAGAGGATTCTCTCTATTTAAAAAAATTCCAACATGGGACGACTTAACATTTATGCCAGGAACATTAACCCGTTTTGTTATTGAGGGTTATAGAGAAAAATGTTTAACTAAAACAATTATTGGGCCAGAGGCTCCAAGACCACTAGAGCTCGACATTCCAATTTATATTACAGGAATGAGTTTTGGTGCGTTGAGTTATGAGGCTAAAACTGCTCTAGCTCGCGGCGCTACGATGGCAGGAACAGCTACTTGTTCTGGTGAAGGCGGAATGATTCCAGATGAGAGGCGCTACTCAAGTAAATGGTTTTATCAGTGCATCCAGTCTCGTTATGGCTTCAATCCACAACATTTACGTCTAGCTGATAGTGTTGAGTTTTTTATTGGCCAAGGTTGTAAGGTTGGATTAGGTGGACACCTAATGGGTCAAAAAGTTACAGACCAAGTTGCTGAAATGCGTTCTTTGCCTGCCGGTATTGATCAGCGCTCTCCTGCTAGACATCCAGACTGGCTTGGACCAGATGATTTAGCGCTTAAAATTGAAGAAATTCGTGAAGCGACAGATGGTCAGATTCCAATTCAGCTAAAACTTGGTGCAGCGCGTGTATACGATGATGTAAGAATGGCCGCTAAAACTGGTTGTGATAGTATTTATATTGATGGTATGGAAGGCGGAACTGCTGCTGGACCACATATTGCAACAGAAGAAACTGGAATTCCAGGAATTGCTGCAATTCGCCAAGCTCGAAGAGCAATTGATGATGTTGGAATGAGCGGCAGAATTTCTTTAGTTTATGCTGGTGGTATTCGAAATGGTGGTGACGTTGCTAAAGCGGTTGCACTTGGTGCTGACGCAGTTGCGATTGGCCACTCATCGCTTATGGCCCTTAACTGTAATAGAGATATTCCTGAGGCTGATTTTGAAGCTGAAATGGGCGTTAAAGCCGGTGAATGTTATCACTGTCATACTGGGCGCTGTCCGGTTGGTGTGGCAACTCAAGATCCTGAGCTTAGAAAGCGTCTAGATCCGGATGAAGCATCAGAGCGTGTATACAACTTCTTACATACACTAGCAATCGAAACACAAATGATGGCTCGTGCATGTGGCAAGACAAATATTCACTCATTAGAGCCAGAAGATTTAGCTGCGCTTACTATGGAGGCTTCAGCATGTGCACAAGTTCCTATTGCAGGTTCACAGCACACGGTTGGCCGTCCTGATATGACACGTTTTTAAGATAAGGAGTTATTATGAGTAAAAATGAAGAAACATTTGAAGTTGGTGCTGACGGCTTAGATACCGATCGCGAGCAAATGATTGGACAGCATATCGGTTATAGATATGATGTAAACCTTGTTCCTGATCTTAAGTTTATAACGCCTTTTTTACAAAAATATATTGAAAAAATGGGCTGGAAAGATCTTAACTGGTTAGAAGATATTCATATGGGTTATGAGGGCGATCAAGCTGCTGTTTTTGATAGAAATATTAATGGTTGGGTCACTATTCCAGACAATATAAAACTTCCAAATAACCAGCAAGAGCGAGATATGATTGCTCGTGAATTATTGGTTAAGTTTCAAATGTCAGAAAATCATCCGATGGTTGACCTAAATAACGCTTACCGTAAATTCTAACTACTGTAAGTGATTTCAAAAGGGGTTAGTTTAGAGTAAAGCTCAAAATCTTAACTCCTTAGTTTGTCGGCATTCCACCCCCTGGAGTGCCGTATAAACTACCTTTCTATTTTTTAATTTATTTCATTGGTGCTTGAATATTTTCAAATTGACCTATAAATTATTCTATGTATACTCAAACTATCTGTTAAATTAGTCTACTAAATGAGAGTTTCTAATATTAAATATGATGGAGATTTTGAAACCTACCAAATTCTTGGAGGTGAGGCAATATCAATTGACTTAAAGAGTGGTGATTCAGTAGAAATAGTTGATGTAGAGGGAGATCAGCAGTGCAGTGTCTTGGCTTTTGATTCTAAAAGTTCATCTGTATTATCCTCGTTAAACTGGGTTACAAAACCCACAAATAAAACCTACAAAGTTAATTCTGATGATTGCTCAGATATGCTCAAAGTAATTCTAAAACAGAACAAGATAAAATCTAAATCTCTAACGGGTGCTGAACTTTTCTCATCCTCTAATCCTGCTGATTCTCGCCAATCTTTTGATATTAAAAATGATGCCTTATGCGTATTTGATGCTAAAGGTGGACCAATGACAGTAGATAAGCAAAACTCACCAACAGAGATTTTGATTAATGTTTCTCGATCAAACCCAACAATCCCATCTGAGCGTCTTCCAGAACCTTTAGCTAAGACCTCAAAGGAGATTAGGGTCAATCATAGTAGTGCAGTTGCCTACAAGGTAAAGACTGGAGAGTATATTCAGGTTATTGATGTTGAAGGCCAGCAGTGTTCAGATTTTCAAGCATTTTTACAGGAAGATTTAAATAACAGTTTAGAGTTGTGTCTTGACCCAACTGTGACACGGTCTCAGATGATGGCGAGTTATCCAGCTCCTGGAACCCACGATAAATTTTATAATCAAAACTCAGTGCCGCTAGTAGAAGTAATTCAAGACACTGTATGTAGGCATGACACTTTTGGCCTTGCATGCAACGCAAAATATTATGATGACAGGGGATTCCCTGGTCATATTAGTTGTACTGATAATTTTAATAAATCCCTTTCACAGCATGGAGTTTCGCCTCGAAAAAATTGGGCGGCTGTTAATCTCTTTTTTAATACGGCAATTGAAGAGTGTCATTCACTAACCTCAGATGTTTCGTGGTCTAGGCCTGGCGATTATGTATTATTTAGAGCAGTTGATGACCTTGTGTGCGTGTCTTCAGCGTGCCCAGATGACACAACCTCTTCTAATGGATGGAATCCAACGGACATACATGTTAGGATTTATGACAAATCTAATACTTTCCCATCGGCGACGGCTTTTAGGCCTGATCCACAATCAATACCGACTATGACTAAAGAAACTGGTTTTCATAAAAATACCTCTAAATTAACTAAGAACTTTGATAACTATAATGGCTATTGGCTGCCACTTGAGTACGATAATTTAGGCGCCATTAAAGAATATTGGCAGTGCCGTGAAGGCGTCGCAATGATAGACCTTGCCCCTCTTAGGAAGTTTGAAGTTTATGGCCAAGATGCTGAAGCTTTAATGCAATATGCAATTACCAAAGATGTTCGAAAACTTGCAATTGGACAAGTCGTGTATTCTGCCATGTGCTATGACAATGGCTGTATGGTTGATGATGGAACGCTATTCCGTATGGATGAAAATAACTTTCGTTGGATTGGTGGCTCTGATGATGGTGGGAAGCTGCTTCGAAAAATTGCAGATGAAAAAGGATTTGATGTCCGCGTTAAATCATCTACAGATCAGCTTCATAATGTCGCCGTTCAGGGTCCAAAGAGCCGTGAAACTCTAGAAAAAATTATTTGGACGCCAAAACTACATACAAATCTTGTTGACCTTAAGTGGTTTCGATTTACTATTGGTCGAATTGGTGGTGAGTTTGGAATACCCGTCATGGTATCAAGAACTGGATACTCCGGTGAGCTAGGTTATGAAGTGTTTGCACACCCTAATGATTGTGAAGCCGTTTGGGATGCTATTGCAGACGCAGGTAAAGAATTTGGTATATGTCCTTTAGGATTGAATGCTCTTGATATGCTAAGAATAGAGGCAGGTTTAATTTTTGCAGGTTATGAATTCTGTGATCAAACAGACCCATTTGAAGCGGGTATTGCGTTTACGGTTCCATTGAAAACAAAAGAGGAAGATTTTTCTGGTAAGGAATCATTAATTCTTCGTAAGAATTCTCCCCAGAGAGTTCTGGTTGGGTTAGAATTAGGTTCAAATGAGCTTGCACTTCATGGGGATGGGGTGTATATTGGGAAACAACAAATTGGAATAATTACAAGTGCGACTCGCTCTCCGATTTTAAAGAAGAACATTGCACTTTGTAGAATTTCAGTATCAGAGTCAGAAATTGGTAATGAAGTTGAGGTAGGAAAATTAGATGGACACCAAAAGCGTATATCAGCAAAAATTGTACGTTTTCCGTTTTATGACCCTGAAAAGACTCGAGTAAGAATGTAGTTATTTTCAGGCAAAAGAATGCTTTAGATTAGTAATTAAGTCTAAAGCTGTAAGTATGGTTTTTAAGGCAGTATTTGTTAAAAAAATCATTTTAAAGTTGAATTTTTTGAGATTTTTTTATAATTTTCTTAAATAGATTTGATTAAACAATAAAAGGAGAAATAAATGAATAAGTTTACAAGTAAGGTAGCTGCTGCTGCTTTAACGATGACTTTAGCTTCTGTATCGGGTCAAGCTCTTGCAGCTGACTCTTCGAAGCCAATTGTCATTCCAACTCATAACTGGTCAAGCCAAGTTGTTATGGCTTATGTAATCGGTGGTATTTTTGAAAGCATGGGTAACAATGTAGAATATGTTCCTGCTGACTCTCAAGCAGTTTATGAAGCGATCCGTAATGGAGACGTAACTATTTCACACGAAGTATGGCAGTCTGCATTTGGCGCATCTTTTTATAACGCAATGGAGAAAGGCGGAATTGTCGATGCAGGTAACCATGAAGCAATGACTCTTGAAGAGATGGGTGTTCCACAATGGGTTGTGGACGAAAACCTATGTCCAGGACTTCCAAACTGGGAAGCACTTAAAGACTGTAAAGATGTCTTTGTTACTGCAGACTCAGGTGGTAAAGGTCGTTGGTTAGAAGGACCACAAAGTTGGCATGGTAACCTTATGCCAGAGCGTATAGCTGCGTTAGGTCTTGGTGATGACTATATGGTTAAGTTTGCTGGTGGTGCAGATGCACTATGGGCTGATTTAGCTGCTGCTAAAAAAGAAGGCCGTGGAACAATCGTCTTTAACTGGACTCCAAACTTTACAGATGCTGATGGATTTGCATTCATTGAATTCCCTGAGTACTATGATGGTTGTAGAACAGTTGATGGTGGTGATGGTGCTTGTGGATCTCCTAAAGGTTGGTTGAAAAAAGCAGCTAACTATAAGTTCCCTAAGACACATCCAGCTGCTTATACAGCTTTCACAAAGATGTCTTTCTCAACAACTCATATTGGTCAAATGGCCGCACTTGTTGATGTTGATGGCATGAGCCATCAAGATGCTGCATCTGCATGGCTTGCTGCTAATCAGGATGTTGTTTCAGCATTTAAATAAGGCTTCTATAGCTTAGACTTCTTAATTTTTTAAGGAGTTTGTTAATGTTTTAAATATCTCCCCTGGGCTTTCTCAGCTAGGGGAGATTTATTATGCCCTTGAAAAACTTTAGATAGAATTACCCACTAATAACTTTCAGACAGAAGATATTTTTTGTATACTACAGTTATAAGATTTAAATCAATTTTGGAATTTTTATATGACACCTAAAGGAACTACCATTCAAAGCAAACAACCTGTCATCAAGTGTGACTCGGTCTATAAAATTTTCGGTGATAATGCAAAAAAATTATTGCAAGAAGCCAACGGTAAGGTTGATGCTCAAGAATTCCAGGATGCTGGCTGCGTAGTTGGTGTGAATAGTGCTTCATTTGAAGTGTATGAAGGTGAGATGCTGGTTGTAATGGGTCTTTCAGGCTCAGGTAAATCAACCCTACTAAGATGTATATCCAGACTCACTGATACAACAGCAGGAAAGATATATATTGATGGAGAGGATCTTCTTGCACTTAATTCTAAAGAGCTTATCGAACTTAGAAGAAATAAAATGGGAATGGTGTTTCAAAGCTTTGCACTGCTGCCCCATAAAACCGTACTAGAAAACATTGCATTTCCTCTACAGGTTAAAGGAAGTAGTACTAATGATAGTATGAAAAGAGCAATGGAAATGGTCGATCTTGTTGGCCTTACTGGCCGTGAAAATTACTTTCCTAGAGAGCTTTCAGGTGGTCAGCAACAAAGAGTTGGAATTGCTCGCTCATTAGCGGTTGAGCCAGATATTTGGTTTTTAGATGAGCCATTCTCTGCCCTGGACCCATTAATTCGAAAAGAAATGCAAGATGAATTTTTGAGATTACAAGGTGTATTAAATAAAACAATTCTATTTGTTACTCATGATTTCGATGAAGCATTAAGACTCGCTGATCGAATCGCAATTATGAAAGATGGCATTATTGAGCAGTTAGATACCCCAGCTAATATTGTTCTTAATCCAGCAACTGAGTATGTTCGTAAGTTTACTGAAGAAGTTCCTAGAGAAAAGGTTCTAAAGATTGAGTCAGTAATGGATCCTGTTGGCAGCTCTAATGAAGAGTTGAGCAAACTTCAGGTGTCTAAAGATGCAATTATTGAAACTGTTGCAGAGGCAGTGCTTAGTGAACAAAAGCCGGTAGCTGTCTTAGATGAAAATAATAATATAGTTGGCGTTTTAAATTGCTCCACTATTATTCATGTCCTTTTTGGTGATCGCTCTAAATCATAATACTTAGATAAACTGACTATGGAATTTTTAAAAAATAATCCTAAACTACTTCAATTTGGCATTGTTTTAATTGTTTTTTTTATTCTCATGTCTATGACGGGAGAATATCACGATATTATTTTGCTGCGTGATGGTTTTGCTAATAAAGTTAATTCTGGAGAAATTGATGCCGTAGTTGGTTTATCGGAGTCATTTAGAATGATTCTAAGTGGTCAGCTCCCACCCCAATTAGTAAGACTTCCAGAATTAAACTTCTTTAACCCAGTTACTGATACTTCATTAGTATTTAAACTCATAGCTCTCTTAACTATTCTTGGCTTGCTATTTAGAAACTTTCTTTTGACTACTAAAGAAACTAGAGATCTTCCAATTGTCTGGTTTAAACAAAACTGGACAAAGTTATTTGTTTATATACCTGCCGGAATTATTGTTGGCTTTCTAATCCTACCAACACTATTGAATTGGTTTTTTGGTGACATCACCACAAGTAGTTTTTGGTCAATGAACCAAATCATAAATGATTCCGCAGAATTTGTAATGTACGAATGGTGGCCGGTTGAAATTTACGATCCAGATATTGAAGATTATGACGAATCTGCAATGGTTAAGGAGATAACTAGAGGTTTTTCTCGCTCTATTCTTTTTGCTATTGAGTTTATTCGTGAGATCTTATTGGGTGGAATTAAAACAATTGTTGCCTTTACAAGCTGGGAGTGGTCTGATGCGAATGAGTGGGCAGTTTGGCCCGGACTTCCATGGACTGTTGTGTCTGCTTCAGCGATTATGATTGGCTATTTTTTAAGTGGAAGAGGTTTAGCAATATTGGCTGCTTTTTCTACCATATATATCAGTGTTTTTGGTCAGTGGGAGCCTGCCATGGAAACACTCTCATTTGTTCTAGTTGCTGCTCCAATATCTTTTATTTTGGGCCTTAGTCTTGGTGTTTGGGCCTATAAGAGTAAAACTACTGAAACAGTCTTAATGCCTCTGCTAAACGTAGCACAGACAATGCCCCATTTCTCTTACCTTGTTCCAGTCATGGTTTTCTTTGGTGTAGGCGATCATGCAGGCGCTATAGCAACTATTATATTTGCAACGCCGCCGATGATCAGGCTGACACTTCTTGGCTTAAAAAAGGTTTCTCCTGAAGTTATTGATGCGGGGATGATGAGTGGCTGTAATAACTTTCAACTGATGTCTAAAGTTTTAATTCCTTCAGCTAGAAGAGATATTCTGATTGGCGTAAACCAGGTAATTATGCAGTGCCTAGCGATGGCAGTAATTGCTTCATTTATTGGTGCAAAAGGTTTAGGCTTTAATTTACTTCTTGCACTAAATCAGCTAAAAATAGGCCAAGCTTTAGAGCTTGGTATTTGTATTGTCCTTATTGCGGTATTTTTAGATAAACTTTCTCTGGCATGGGCTAATAAGCAAACTGATTATTTTGCTGACCTACCTTTCATTGAAAGACATAAGTATGCGGTATCTTTTGCTGCCATTCTTTTCGTTGGAACTTTGTTGGCATATCTTGGAACGTTTTTGTTTAGGGACGGAATCAATTATCTTTATATGATTCCACACAACAAGGGTTACACATCTCAACTTTTTTGGCAGTCAGGTGTTGACTGGATTTGGGATACTTTTTTCTTTTCATTGCAGGGGTTTAACACTTGGTTAATTCAGGATGTCCTTATTCCAATGAAGACGGCTTACCTCTCGATGCCAGTCATAGCGACCTTTACACTCGTTATGGGCGTTGGCTATATTATTGGCGGGATCAGGTCTGCGCTGGTCGTTGGTGGTTTTTTACTGGTTATTGCTCTTTTACAATGGTGGGAGAGGGCTCTTATTACTGCCTATATGGCAAGTTTTGGCGTTATTGTATCTGGTTTAATTGGAATAACCGTTGGCTCTCTTTGTGCCAGAAACAAGATTGCAAGTAAGATTATTTTGTTGGTTTGTGATACCTTTCAAACCTTTCCTTCGTTTATCTACTTGATACCAGTTATTATGCTTTTTGGTGTTACAGATACTTCTGTACTAATTGCTGTAATTGTTTATGCGACTATTCCAGCAACTCGATACACAGTAGAGGGCCTCACAAGCGTTCCTCAAGCACTTCAAGATGCTGGCTCAATGTCTGGCGTTAATCGGATGCAGAGATGGCTTAAAATAGAAATGCCTCTTGCATTACCTCACATCATGTTAGGTCTTAATCAAACCGTTGTTTTTGCCCTATTTATGGTCATCATTGGTGCAATGATTGGAACTGATGATTTAGGACAATTTATATTGAAAGCTTTATCTGACAAACAGGGTATCGGTAATGGCTTGTTGCTAGGCTTATGTGTTGCTTTTATTGGACTTGCTGTCGATCATCTTATTCAAACATGGGCAACACAAAGAAGAAAATTACTGGGCATAGATTAAAACTAATCTAAGGTGATTTAAAGACTCTTTTTTAAAATTCAAACCTAATTGAAATTAATTACTAATTTAAATGTTGTTTGTCACGATAATAGCAATTTTGTATTTATAAAATCTGGAGAGTTGTTAAGATGAAGATTATAGATGGCAGAGTTCTTGCTGAAAATCTTAGAAAAAATATTGCTAACGAAGTAAAGCAGTATTCTAGGCCTCCTGGCCTAGCAGTCATTTTAGTTGGTGATGACGAAGCCTCTAAGGTCTATGTAAGAAATAAATCTAAAGCTTGCGTCCAGGTTGGGTTTTATTCAGACCAAATTCATAAATCATCAAATATTACTCAAGAGGAGTTATTATCTGAAGTTAAAAGGCTGAATGAAAATAATAATATTGATGGCATCTTGGTTCAGCTTCCTTTGCCGGCTCACATTGATGCAAATGTAATAATTGAGTCGATCATTCCTGAAAAAGATGTTGATGGCTTTAGTAGTGAAAATATTGGTAAGTTAAGTTTAAAAAAACCGTTCATTAGTCCTTGCACTCCAAGAGGTGTTATGAAAATGTTAGCCTCTATCAAGTGTGACTTAAGGGGTAAGGATTGCGTAATCATTGGCGCTTCAAATATTGTTGGAAGGCCAATGGCAATGGAGCTTCTTAATGCTGGTGCTACAGTTCAAGTTTGCCACAAGGAGACAAAAGATATTAAGCTTAAAACTAAGTCAGCAGATGTTATTGTTGCCGCTGCTGGAGTTGCAAACTTAGTTAATGCTGACTGGATAAAAGAAGGCGCCGTTATTATCGATGTTGGTATTAATAGACTTGAAGATGGATCTCTGACGGGTGATGTGGATTATGAAGCCGTCAAAGGAATGGCCTCTGCTATCTCTCCTGTTCCTGGAGGTGTTGGCCCAATGACTATTGCAGTGTTGCTTGAGAATACTTTAACAGCCTACAAAGCAAGGTTATAAATTAGCTTACTGTTTTTCCCTAAAGTCTTTTAAAAGTTTAGCTACCCACTGATGAAAGCAATGAGTAGCGCTGTCCATTACTGGTGAGAATTTACCGCCATCAAACATTAATCCACTTCTTCCGCGCTGCATTCCTTCTACAACTCCAACATCCTCTTTAAATACAGTTTTCCAAAATGAGGCATTAGAGTCTATAAGTTTTTTTAGTTCTGGCATTTCAGAAGGATTTTTTGCATAATATAGTGAGACATGCTCAATTGTTTCATTAGTGGAGACGGGCTCAATAATTATTGAGTAGAAGTGATCTCTATGGATTCCCAAAAGTACGTTTGGGTACAATGCTATGTATTCACTTTTCGTATCCCACTCATCTGACAAATTTTCAAAATCTGGAAATACGTTGCCATCATCACTTTTCATTTGGTTATAGACATGAGAGCCTTGCCCAGAGAAATGACCCATCTCCTCAATATGATAGTGATCTTCTATACTTGAAGTAACATTAAGCTCAGGGTGGACCCAAGGAAGATGGTAGCTTTCACAATAGTTTTCAACTGCTAGCTTCCAGTTAGTATTCAGATTAAGTTTGAATGAAGAGCTCTCACCTCCATGATGAAGGGGTTTTTCAAACTCAGACCATCTCTCAATTGCTTTTGAGGCGTATTCATTAAACTTCTTTGCAGAATTAGAAATATTCACAAAGATAACGTCTTGCCAGACTGCAGATCGAATTTTAAAGAGACCAAGCTCTTCATTTTTAATAGACTCATGAGTATCTATATCCGTTCCTCCAGCCATGGGTGTTGCACATAAATCACCATCAAGATTGTAACACCAGCTATGATATGGACAGCTTATCACTCCTTTTATGTTTGTTGGTTTATCAACTAAAATCATTCCTCTATGGCGACAAGTATTTTGAAATACATTAATATCTCCATTTGAGTTGCGAACCAACATCAAAGGCATTCCAACAAAGTTCAGTGGCTTTATATCGCCTGGATTTGGTATATCACTGCCAGTGCCAATTGCTGACCAATTGTCAAACAAAATTGCTTTTTTTTCCTCATCAAAAACAGCATTACTGACATAGTGCTCGTTAGGAAGTCCTTTAGCTTTATCAGTTGATGTTAGAACAGAGTCTAAGTTACTAAGTGGAATAGACATGAAGAGGAAGTTGAAGTAAAAACGCTATGATACTATCAGCCTAAAGTAATTATTCTTAATAAAATTACTCTAAAAAATTGAATATATTTCAATTAATTTATGATTTTGAAATTAGAAAATCTCTAAGAATTTTAACATTTTCAGGGAGTAAATCTTCTTTTTCACTCATAATGTAAATCGCCGACGGAGCTGGTATTGATGTGTCGCCCAGAACAACAAGCTCTCCACTATCAATTTTAGGTTTACACAGACGCTTCCAGCCTAAGACTATTCCCATTCCATCAGAAGCAGCTTGAAGGGCAATCATATAATTATTAACATGAGTTCCTGGTGAGATTTTTCCTTTGTATCCAAGAGCATTAAACCAAGAGAACCAATTTGACCAATTTTTATCTTTTGCTCTGAGATGAATGAGAGGCGCTTGCGCTAAATCTTCAACAGTAATATTTGGGTATTCTTTGGCAAAACTAGGGCTACATACTGGAACAAGTTCATCTTGAAAAAGGGTGTGCTTTTGGTTTGACTCATTCTCAACAAAGCCGTAGCAAATTTTTAAATCAACAGCAATCCCTTGAGAATCAGGATTATCAGTTACATGTTGATTAACAGGTATTTCTGGGTGTTGTTTCCAAAACTCTGCTAAATGAGGCGGTAGCCAAAGAAAAGAAATGGCTGTAGTAGCGCTAATAATTACCTCTTTATCTGTAGCAGAGCGCCTAAGATTTGCAAGTGTTGAAGAAATTGCTGTAAAGCTACTTTGAAGAACGGCAAATAAAGATTCTCCATGATCGGTTAAATTATTACCGTGGTGTTTCCTATCGAATAACGAAAGACCAAGTTCGGTTTCTAAAAACTTAATTTGGTGGCTAACTGCACCTGGAGTAACTCCAAGTTCTTCAGCAGCACCCTTAAAACTTCTATGACGAGCAGCAGTCTCAAAGGTTGCAAGAGAGGTTAGTGGCGGTAATTTATAGTATCTACGAGACATAGTTGTTTCCTAAATGTTGAATCCAAGTATACTTTCTTTTTGTATATGCAGCCTTCATAATAGACCTTTTTTAACTATATTAGAGCAAATATTCATAATTAAATATAACTGATACTTATTAATACATGTTTTTTCAAGCTCTATTTAGCGCCTTATATTGCATAATTAACTAAATATATTTAAAATATTATTGATTTATGGCACATTAACAAAACTTAAATAAAGTATATTATTATTTTTTGTATAACTATAGAATTATTTTCACTTTAGTTTGAATTTTTTAACTACTTAGTGCTTTCAATTTAAAGATAATAATGATAACTAAAAAACTAGATTTTATTTAAATTTAAGCTTTCATTTCTATAAACAAAAAAATACAAGGAGTTTTAGTATGTCTTTACCAAGTCAAGCCGAATATGTTATTGCTGGTGCAGGAATTCATGGATTATCAACTGCATGGAGATTAGCTGAGCGACTCACTGCAAATGGAGAGGGTGTTAATGGTCGTATTGTCATAATTGATAAGGCAAATAGAATTGCAGCCGGAGCAACTGGAATTGCTTGCGGTGTTGTTCGTAATAATTATTTTCAACCTGCTATGAGAAAATTGATGGCCCATTCAGTTAGTATCTGGGAAAGTGATCCAGATGCTTTTAGTTATCATCCAAACGGATATATGCAAATTTCATGCGAAAAAATGCGTGAGGATGTTAAACAAATCCATGCTGAACAAGCTGCAATTGGCTATGAAAGTGTTTTTATTGAGGGTGAGGAAGAGTCGCGTGATTACATGCTAAACATGTTTGATGATTGGCAAGCTCAAGGAATTACTTCAGTTCTTCATGAAAAGCCAGGTGGCTATGCAAATAATGTTAAAGCGATGGAAGGTCTTTCTAAAAAAGTATTGGATTTAGGTGTTACTGTAGTTCTTGAAACTGAGATAACAGGTTTTGTTTCTGAGGGAAATGGCCAAAGAGTTACTGCGGTTGAGACAGATAAAGGAGCAATTGCATGTGACAACCTAATTATAGGAGCGGGTCCTTGGGTTCGTGATTTTTGGCGTATGTTAGGCCTTCCTTCTCAAATTGAATTAAAGGATCTTGAAGGTGAGGTTCATCAAGATATTGATATGTGGCGTTTTTGGCAACTGGAAGAGGGTGTCTTAGAAATTGATCCTGAAACTTTAGTAACCAATGATGGTAAGATTCCACCAGTGCTTCATATTGATACTGATGCGCCTTTGTATTCTACTGTAGATGGCTCTCTTATTACGGATGAGCTATGGGGAATATATTATAAGCCTGATTGGAGCTTTGGTGGCATCCAGGGAGGGGCTTCACCTTATACAGTTGATACACCTGTTAATGAAGTTGCTATCGATCCATATGGCCCTGAAAGTAAAGAGTTTACAGCAAGTAAAGATTTCCCTGAAATGTGGGTTTCTGCTCTTGCGCATTGTCATAAACGATTTGAAGGTATGATGCCTCATTATCATAAAGAGGCATCAGGCGGAATTGGTTGCTTTACTCCAGATAGTTTCCCTGTAATTGATACTTACAATGAAAATGTAACAATAATTGCAGATAGTAATCATGGATATAAAATGCTAGGTGTTGGCTGTTTAGTTGCTGAAGAGTTATTAGGTGAAAAGCAAGAGCTTCTAGAACCATTTAGGTTTAGCCGCTTTCAAGCAGGCAAGTTACACCCAGTTTCCAATAGTCCTTATCCTTGGAGCTAAAAAGTGAGTAAAAAACGCTTTTCTGGCTTTAAGGTTCTCAAAGAGGCGCTAACTGGTCATAAAGGCTGGGAGCCAACTTGGCGTGATGCTGAGCCAAAAGCTGATGGCTATGATGTTGTGATTGTTGGTGGAGGCGGTCATGGTTTAGCGACTGCTTATTATTTAGCAAAAAATCATGGTATTACCAATGTTGCTGTTGTTGAAAAAGGCTGGATAGGCGGCGGTAATGTGGGAAGAAATACAACCATTATTAGATCAAATTATTTACTGCCTGGAAATGAGCCTTTTTATGAATTTTCACTGAAGCTTTGGGAGAATCTTGAGCAAGATTTAAACTATAACGCAATGGTTTCTCAGCGCGGTATTATGAATTTAATCCATTCTGATGCTCAGCGTGATGCATTTATTCGAAGAGGTAACGGCATGTTATTTGCTGATGCGGGCTGTGAATTTATAGAAGCAAAAGAAGTAAAAGAAAGGTATCCATTTTTAGATATGGATAACCCAAGATTCCCAATTAAAGCTGCTTTAGCTCAGCCTCGTGGAGGCACTGTTCGTCATGATGCTGTCGCTTGGGGATACGCAAGAGGCGCTAGTGATCTTGGAGTGGATATTATTCAAAACTGTGAGGTTACAGGCTTTAACATTGAAAATGGTAAATGTTTAGGCGTTCAAACAACTAAAGGTGAAATTAAAGCTGGAAGAGTTGGAGTTTGCGTTGCAGGCTCATCTGGAAGAGTAATGGCTAAAGCAGGAATTAAACTACCCATTGAAAGCCATGTTCTTCAAGCTTTTGTAACTGAAGGCCTTAAGCCAGTAATAGATAATGTAATTACTTTTGGTGCTGGACACTTTTACTGTTCTCAGTCTGACAAAGGTGGTCTTGTTTTTGGTGGTGATATTGATGGCTATAACACTTATGCTCAACGTGGAAACCTGCCTGTTGTTGAAGATGTTTGCTCTGGCGGCATGGCTATAATGCCGATGATTGGCCGAGCTAGATTGCTTAGAATGTGGGGAGGGGTTATGGACATGTCAATGGACGGCTCACCATTTATAGATAGCACTGAAATTGATGAATTATTTTTTAATGGCGGTTGGTGTTATGGTGGTTTTAAAGCAACACCTGCTAGTGGTTACTGTTATGCCCACTTACTTGCTACAAACTCATCGCACGAGGTAGCAACGGCATATAAGCTTGATCGATTTAGACGCGGCGCAATGATAGATGAGAAAGGTGTTGGCGCTCAACCAAATCTGCATTAGGAGGACATAATATGATAATAAATCATCCATTACTTGGCCCTCGTGATTCTGAAGAATTTGTTTACCTAGGTTCAGCTGATCTTATAAAACGTCCCACTAATTGGGAGGAAGATGCTTCTGCTGAAGACTTTTACCAATACCAATACATTAGAGAAAATATTGCTGGCGATCATCGTGAGCTTTGGTACCACGAGCAGGGCGATCAGTCTTGGTTGGTTGTTACTAGAAATACTTTATCACATGAAATTCTTAAGGTTGAGTTAGCTCAAGATGTTTCAAGAGGCATAGGTAGAGGAAAATGAGACAAATTAATCGAATAAAAGACGGCTTAGTAAATCAAAAAAAATCTATAAGCTTTACTTTTAATGGCCATATATTAACTGGTTACGAAGGTGATACGCTTGCATCAGCTTTACTCGCAAATAATAAAAAATTAGTTGGGCGCTCTTTTAAGTACCATCGTCCTCGCGGAATAGTTACTGCCGGCTCTGAGGAGCCAAACGCAATCATGGAGATTGGAAATGGTGCCTATAAAGATCCAAATACTAGAGCAACTATTACAGAGTTATATGACGGATTAGAAGCAAATAGTCAAAACCATAAAGGCCCATTAGGCTTTGATCTTATGGCTATTATAGATTTTTTATCTCCGCTTGTTGGTGCTGGCTTTTATTATAAAACTTTTATGTGGCCTAAAGCTTTTTGGGAAAAGTTTTATGAGCCTGCAATTCGAAATGCTGCTGGACTAGGAACTCTCTCGACTGAGCCTGATCCAGATACTTATGATAAAGGTTTTCGTTATTGTGATATTCTAATTATTGGTGCTGGCGCAACTGGTTTATCAGCTGCAATTACGGCTGCTAGCTCTGGAGCAAAAGTTATACTTGCAGATGAAGATTTTTTAATGGGTGGAAGGCTAAATACTGAGTCCATAAAAATTAATGGTATGTCTGGAAGTAAGTGGGCAAAAGATACAGTTGCTGCATTGAGCGCAATGGAAAACGTTACATTGATGTCTGACACGACTATTTTTGGTGTTTATGATCATGGCATTTATGGCGCAATCGAAAATAGATCTTCAGAGGCTAGGGAAGATAAAGATAAGCCTCGTCAGGTGAATTGGAGAATCTATGCAAAACGCTCAATTCTTTGTGCTGGTGCAATTGAAAGATCAATAGCTTTTGGTAATAATGATCGTCCTGGCATAATGCTTGCAAGTGCCGTTAGATCTTATGCAAATAGATTTGCAGTTACAACAGGTGATAAAGTTTCAGTCTATACAAATAATGATGATGGCTGGAATACTGCGAGAGACTTAGTTTTAAAAAATGTTAGAGTTGTCGCTGTAATTGATTCGCGTTCGATTAGTCCTGTATTAAGAGTACCTGGCGCTGAAATTTTTATGGGTACAGACGTTGTTGACACTAAGGGGCGAAGAGCACTTAAATCAATAAAGCTTTCTAATGGAAAAATAATTAATACGGATTGCCTAGCTGTCTCGGGTGGATGGAATCCAAACTTACATTTAACATGTCATCACCGAGGGATTCCAAAGTGGAATGATGAGATTGCTTCTTTTATTCCAGATGAGTCAAATCCTCCTGGTATGTCAGTTGCGGGAAGAGCTAAAGGAACAATGGTTTTGTCTGATGCAATTGTTGAAGGCCATAATGAGGGTTCTTCTGTTGCTTCAGATCTAGGCTATAAAGTTAAAGAATCAGATCCAGCTCAAACTCCTAAAGTTTTATATAGCGTAACTGCAAACTGGGGCGTCCCAAGTGGAAAAAATCGTGCTTGGGTTGATCTTCAAAATGACGTCACTGCAAAAGATATTAAGCTTGCAAACCAAGAGGGATTTAAATCAGTTGAGCATGTTAAGCGCTATACAACCTTAGGTATGGCTACTGACCAAGGTAAAACTGCTAACGTTCTTGGAATTGGTATTATGGCTGACAATATGGGCCAAACCATAGAACAGACTGGAACTACAATATTTAGGCCTCCATATTCTCCAGTAGCAATTGGAGCATTTGCTGGAAGAAGGCGTGGAATGGAATTTTATCCAACGCGTTATACTCCAAGCCATAAATGGTCTGTTGAGCAAAATGCAATTTTTGTAGAGGTTGGAATGTGGTATCGCTCTCAATGGTTTCCACTTCCAGGCGAGACTCATTGGCGTGAATCTGTTGACCGTGAGGTAAAACAAACAAGAGTATCAGTTGGTATTTGTGATGTAACAACTCTCGGTAAGATCGATATTAAAGGTGCTGACGTTTCAGAGTTCCTTAACAAAGTCTATGTAAATGCTTTTGCAAAAGTGCCAGTGGGTAAAACTCGTTATGGCCTAATGCTTCGTGAAGATGGCATGGTAATGGATGATGGAACAACTGCGAGGCTTTCTGAAAATCATTTTGTAATGACCACAACCACTGCAAATGCTGTTAACGTTTATCGTCATTTACAGTTTTGTCATCAATGCTTATGGCCTGATCTAGATGTTCATATGATTTCAGTTACGGAGCAGTTTGCACAGTATGCAGTTGCTGGTCCAAACTCGCGAAAGTTACTTCAAAAAGTTGTAGATTCTGATTGTGATATTTCAAATGAAGCATTCCCATACATGGGTGCTGGTGAGATTACAGTTTGCGGCGGAATACCTGCAAGGCTGTTTAGAATATCATTTTCAGGTGAATTGGCGTATGAAATTGCTGTTCAAACTCGTTATGGCGACTCACTCATGAGAGTCCTAATGGCGGCAGGTGAAGAATTTAATGTTGTGCCTTATGGAACCGAAGCCCTAGGCGTAATGCGAATTGAAAAAGGTCACGCTGCTGGTCCAGAGCTTAATGGTCAAACTAGCGCTTATGACTTAGGAATGGGTGGGATGATTTCTGGCAAGAAAGACTTTATAGGTTACAAGCTTGGATTGCGTGAAGACCTTCTTCGTGACGATCGCATGCAGATGGTTGGTTTTAAGCCAGTAAATACTCAAGATCTTCTTCAGGCTGGCTCACACCTCCTTAATTTAAGAGATAAGCCATCGACTGAAACAGATCAAGGTTGGATTTCATCTTGTATTTATTCACCAATATTAGGTCACTATATTGGTATTGGTTTTATTAAGAGCGGACACAGCCGTAAAGGCGAATTTGTTCGAGCAGTTGACTTAGTGAGAGGCAATGATATTGAAGTTGAGATATGCAGCCCTCACTTTGTTGATCCAGAAGGAGAGCGTTTACGTGTCTGATTATGAATTAGTAGTAGAATCCGCACTTGATGCTGCTGAGCATCTGTTTGAGGGAGTAACTGTCTCAGAAGTTGTTGGTAAGTCATTAGTTATGGTTGCATTACCAAGGTTCAAATTTAAAGAGATTGAGTCATCAATGACAAAGTCTTGTGGCCTATCGCTTCCTGAAATGGAACAATCAACTCAATCTAAAGACTCATCCATAACGCTTTGGCGTTTACAGAAAAACCAAGTTCTAGCTTATTTTTCTTATGAAGGAAATGATGCGGAAGCAAATATTGCAAACAGATTAAATGCTCCTGCCTACTATACTGATCAATCTGATACTTGGGCGATGATTAGGGTTAATGGTCCAAGAAGCAGAGATGTTTTGGAACGAATTTGTCCAATCGATCTAAGTAAAAATGTATTTTCTGTTGGTAATGTCTCTAGAACTATTATGGAGCATATTGGAACGATAATTTATAGAGATAAAGAAGACTCCTATGTCCTTCTAACGATGCGATCTTTCGGAGTCTCAATGCTGCATGCTATAGAAGTATCAGCGAAGAATGTTTTGTAATTAAATTTAGTTTCATTAGTAGTTTCAGAAAAATCAAGTCTCTAAACGATAACGATTACCTGGATGCGTTAATCTGCTAAAGGTAACTGGGATGTTATCACTCCATGTCACTCTAGAAATTAAAATACAAGGCATTAACGGTTCAATTTGTAAATATTTTGCAGTCACTTTATCTGCAGCAATAGCTTCAACAATATGCTGAGCTCCAGACAGAGGAAGTATTTTTTTGAGATAGTGATTTGCCGTTACTTTACTAAGATCAATATCTAAATAGTCAGGAGCCGAGTCTTTATTGATATAACGCTCCTCTAATTGAATAGGCTGGTCATTTTCAAAATGAAGAACCAGTGAGTAAAATATGTGAGACTCAGACTTTAGGCTAAGGTGATGACAGGCTTGTAATGGTGCAACAATTTCTTTTTGTTGAAGTGCTATCGAGTGAAAGCGATTTCCACGTGACTTGACCTCTTTAGCAATATCTCTAATCTGTAAGGCAGATTTAATGGGCTTGTTTTCGTTAACAAAGGTGCCTAAACCTTGAATACGGTACAAGACGCCTTCTTCAGTAAGCTCTCTTAGAGCTCTATTGGCCGTCATACGACTTACTCCAAACTGCTCACAAAGTTTATTTTCCGAAGGCACTTGGCTGTGCTCAAGCCATTGTTGGCTACTTATGCCTTCAATAATATGACGTTTTAAGGCTTGATAATGAGGAGTATTTTTTTTCATATTTCTATTATACGCAACTCTTAAAAAATTGATTGTCTATACTTGTATATACAAGTATACTTTTGGTATATAGATAATTAAATAATAGGAACCAAAATGATTAAAGCACCACATGGGAATAAATTAAGTTGCAAAGGATGGCATCAAGAGGCTGCTATGCGTATGCTAATGAATAATTTAGATCCTGATGTGGCAGAACATCCAGAAGATCTTATCGTCTATGGAGGTAATGGAAAAGCAGCTCGTAATTGGGATTGTTATCATAAAATTATTTCTACATTACAACGACTAGAAAATGATGAAACACTTTTAATTCAGTCGGGTAAACCTGTTGGTGTTTTTAGAACGCATGAAGAGTCACCACGAGTTATTATTGCAAACTCTCACTTAGTCCCTAGATGGGGGACTTGGGATAAATTTCGAGAATATGAACAAGCTGGCTTAACTATGTATGGACAAATGACTGCTGGCTCATGGATATATATTGGCTCTCAGGGAATTCTGCAAGGTACTTACGAAACTTTTGCTGAGTGTGCTAAACAAAATTTTGATGGTGAGTTAGTGGGTAGATTAGTGGTTACAGCAGGTCTTGGCGGTATGGGCGGAGCTCAGCCGTTAGCTGCAACCATGAATGGTGGCTCTTGCTTAGCAATTGAAGTTGATGAGTCTCGCGCACAAAAGCGTTTAGAGAAGGGTTATGTTGATGAAATATGCTATAACCTCGATGAAGCATTAGAAAAAGTACTAAAAGCAAAAGAGCAAAAGCAACCTTTATCGGTAGCTATTGTTGCCAATGTTGCAGACGTTTTGCCTGAAATGTTAAAGCGAGGTATTATTCCTGATGTATTGACAGATCAAACATCTGCCCACGACTTGCTGTTGGGTTATCTTCCATCGGGATATAACGTTAAAGAGTCTGAAGAGTTTCGTACTAAAGATCCAAAAGGTTATCAAGAGGCTGTATTAGATTCGATGCAAGTTCATATTGGTGCAATGCTAGAAATGCAAAAACAAGGTGCTATCACTTTTGATTATGGCAATAACATCCGCGGCCAAGTTGCTGATCATCGTGGAATGAGTGAGGCTTTTGATATTAAAGGTTTTGTACCACTCTACATTCGTCCTTTATTTTGTGAGGGATCTGGACCTTTCAGATGGGCTGCACTCTCAGGTGACCCTAAAGATATTCACGGTACTGATAAGGTTATTTTAGAGACTTTTCCCCAAAATGAGTCTCTTGCTAAGTGGATTCATAAGGCACAAAATCAAATTCAATTCCAAGGTCTTCCTGCTAGAATTTGTTGGCTTAAGTATGGAGAGCGAGAAGAAATGGGGCTTAAATTTAATTGGTTAGTCAAAAAAGGTAAGGTTGCTGCTCCAATTGTAATCGGAAGAGATCATTTAGATTGTGGATCAGTTGCATCACCGAATCGAGAAACAGAAGGTATGAAAGATGGTTCAGACGCTATTGCAGATTGGCCACTATTGAACGCTATGCTTAATACTGCTTGCGGTGCTAGCTGGGTTTCTATTCACCATGGCGGCGGCGTGGGTATTGGTTATTCAATTCATTCAGGTATGGTAAGTGTTGCTGACGGAACGGCAATGGCTGATCGCCGGTTATCTCGAGTTCTTTCAGCGGATCCAGGAACTGGTGTAATGCGTCATGCAGATGCAGGTTATGATGTTGCTATTAAAACTGCGAAAAACAAAGGCGTTGATTTGCCAATGATAGGGTGAAAAATTGATTACTTTAGATAATATATACCCAGACCTTGAGCGAACGATTGACGCGCTATATCAAGATAAGAGTGCACTAGAAAAATCACGCGCTATAGTTGATCATGCTCTTGATGATGGTAATAGCTATTACGGAATAAACACTGGGTTTGGTTTTTTAGCAAATAAAAAAATTGACGCAGAGCAGCTGGAAAAATTACAGCATAACTTGTTATTAAGTCACGCTGTTGGTCTTGGAGATTCTATTCCAAAAAATATTACTAAGTTAATGTTACAACTTAAAATTGTTGCTCTTAGTTTGGGTTATTCAGGTGTTTCAGTTGAGGTTGTAGAACGTCTCATGCTATTTTTGAAAAATGACTGGATACCAGTTGTACCTTGCAAAGGTAGTTTAGGTGCTTCGGGAGATTTAGCGCCTTTGGCGCATTTAGCTTTACCATTATTAGGAAAGGGCTACTTTTGGAGTGCTAAAGACAACGAGCAACTTAGGGCAAAAACGGTCCTTAAAAATGCAAATTTAGAGCCAATTAATCTTAAGGCAAAGGATGGCCTTGCACTTATTAATGGCACTCAAATGATGACAGCCTATGGTGCGCATATTTTGGAGAGAGCAAACAGCTTATTAAAAAATGCCGATATTTTAGCAGCTATTTCTTTAGAAGCCTTGATGGGAAGTGCTCGTCCCTTTGATGAGCGCATTCAGGCTATAAGGCCTCATCCAGGGCAAAAGGCTGTAGCTTCGAATATTCGCCTACTGTTAACCGACTCTGCGATATTGGAAAGTCATAAAAATTGTGATAAAGTGCAAGATCCTTATTCACTTCGATGTATTCCCCAAGTGCATGGAGCTACTCGTGATTTATTGGAGTACGCATCTGGAGTAATTGAGCGAGAACTTAATTCAGTAACGGATAATCCTTTGGTTTTTAGTGATGGCGACATAATCAGTGGAGGTAATTTTCATGGACAGCCACTTGCTCTAGCTATGGATTCTGCGGCTATTGCAATAGCAGAGATTGCTAGTATTGCTGAGCGTCGAATTTATTTATTATTGCGCGGTCTGGATGGACTCCCAACTGTATTAGTGAATGACTCTGGTATCAATTCTGGTTTTATGATTCCGCAATATACTGCTGCCTCATTAGTTTCACACAATAAGGTGCTTTGTCATCCTGCATCTGTTGACTCTATTCCATCGTGCTTAGGACAAGAAGATCATGTGAGTATGGGCAGTATTTCTGCTATTAAGCTATTGGAAGTGTTAAATAATGTTGAGCAAGTTTTAGCAATTGAAGCTTTTACTGCAGCTCAAGCACTCGACTTTCGTAAACCTTTAAAAGCTGGCAAAGGAGTGGAGGCAGCGCATCAGGAGATTCGCAAAAGAGTGTCTCATAAAGATGCAGATGAGTTTTTTGGAGATGATATTGATGCTTGTATTGATATGCTAAGAGGTAATCTCATCCTTAAAGAGGTAGAAAAAAAAATAGGTAAGCTTCAATGAATCGAATTGAAAATATTACAATAGCTCAATGCTTAGATCAAGGTGTTCAAAATGATGTTCATTTGATTGAAAATGCCACAGTTGTCTGGCAAGAAGATATTATTGTATGGGTTGGAAAAACAAAAGAAATGCCAGAGCAATATGAGCATAGCAATATTGTCCTTCAAAATGGAGGTTTTTTAGTTCCAGGATTGATTGATTGCCACACTCATTTAGCTTTTGGTGGCTGGAGGGCAGATGAGTTTGGTGAGCGAGTTTCTGGCACTCCTTATGCTGAAATTACCAAGCGAGGTGGAGGTATTTCATCAACTGTTGCCGATACACGAGCAGCCAGTAAAGAAGAATTGATTGAAAAAGCGAATGGGTTTTTAACTGAAATGACAGCTTTAGGAGTCACAACTGTTGAATGTAAGAGTGGTTATGGACTCAATATTGATGATGAATTTAAGATTTTAAGTGCTTATGATGATCTAAAAAAAATTACTTCTTTGACCTTAGTGTCGACATTTTTGGGCGCGCATTTAGTTCCAAAAGAAACGTCAAGAGAGGATTATTGTCGAATGATAATTGAAGAAATGATTCCTAAAATTGCAGAGCAGAAGTTGGCTGAATTTTGTGATATATTTATTGATGATCATGCTTTTACTCAGACTGAAGCTCGACCAATTATTGAGGCTGCCAAAGCACATGGCTTAAAAATAAAACTTCATGTAGATCAACTTAGTGGGGATGGTGGTGCAGAATTTGCTGCTGATTGTGGAGCCTTTTCAGCTGATCATTTGGAATATGTGTCTGAAGAGGGCATCAAAGCACTAAAAAAATCAGGAACTATAGCTGTTACCCTTCCTTTAGCTAGTCTTTATACCTTTCAAAAATCTCTTGATGCAAGAATGCTCATTGATGCTGGGGTAGAGGTTGCTTTGGCAACAGATTTTAATCCCGGTTCAGCTCCAAGTAATCACTTACCATTAGCTATGATGTTGGGTTGTACGCTTAACCGGATGAGCCCTAAAGAAACGTTAAAGGCGGTAACTCTTTATGCAGCTAAAGCTTTAGATAAGGCTGATAAAATTGGCTCTATAGAAGTTGGAAAGTGCGCAGATTTTGCGTTAATAGACACGCCATCAATTGAGCATTGGATGTATCATTTTAAAGCCAATGCTAATTGTTTGACGGTTAAAAATGGACATATCATTTATCAACTGTAATACCATTAAAAGGATTTTTAGATGAAAAACTGGAAATTTAAAGGAATGTATCTTAAGAAGGGGTGGATTTCACCTGCCTATGTCAGCACTGATGATAATGGTAAAATTTTAAGCATTGACTCCCATTCTTCTGTAGTAGTTGATGAATCTGTTGAGGGTTACGCAATTGCTCCTATTCCTAATGCTCATTCACATGCCTTTCAATATGTTATGGCTGGCCTGACTGAGAATATTCCAAAAGGACACCAGGGAGATAACTTCTGGTCTTGGCGTGAGCGAATGTATGCAGTTGCAGACCAAGTAAATCCTGAACAAATGGAAGTTATTGCCTCAATGCTTTATGCTGAAATGTTAAGGTTAGGATATGATCAAGTAGTAGAATTTCACTATTTAAATAAAGATTCAAATGGCCAGTCTTATAATAATCCAAATGAAATGGCTGAGCGATTAATTAGTGCTGCAAAGCGAGTAGGTATGAAAATTACAATGACTCCTGTTTACTATCGTACTGCCGGTTTTAATCAGGGGCCTTCTGAAGCGCAGCGTCGCTTTCAGTATGAGTCAACGGATGCTTATTTTTCTCAGATTGAGGATTTAATAAGCAAATACCAGGATGATTCTGAAGTCAAAATTGGTTATGGGCAGCATTCTCTGAGGGCAGCCGACGTTGAGGAGACTAAAGAAATTTTTGCATATAGCTCCCAAATGCCATGCCATATTCATATTTCAGAGCAAACTCAGGAGGTTGAAGGTTCTTTGAAGCATCTTGGTGCTCGTCCAGTTGAGTGGCTAGCAAATGAAGTAGGTGTGGGCAAAAATACTAACTTAATTCATAGTACTCATATAACTGACAATGAAATGCAAAGCATAATTAGAGCAAAAGCTAATGTGGTGATTTGCCCAAGTACTGAGGGTAATTTGGGTGATGGATATTTCCCAATTTCAGATTTTATTGAGGCAGGAGGTCGTTGGTGTATTGGATCTGATTCTCACATTGGTATTAATCCTTTTGAAGATTTAAGATTGTTAGATTATGGCCAGCGAATGAGTAAGCAGAAACGAAATGTTCTTCTTAATGACAAGCCGGGTGATAGTGCGGCTATTTCTTATGACACTATTTTTGATAATGGTCATTTGGCATCAGGTGAAAGTAAAAATGA
Organism: Candidatus Pseudothioglobus sp. uisw_070; assembly: GCF_059512545.2. Classification (NCBI taxonomy): domain Bacteria; kingdom Pseudomonadati; phylum Pseudomonadota; class Gammaproteobacteria; family Pseudothioglobaceae (SeqCode); genus Pseudothioglobus (SeqCode); species Candidatus Pseudothioglobus sp. uisw_070. The sequence goes on from NZ_CM183456.2 coordinate 779,758, forward strand.
TTATTTTCAAGTGGGAGATGATCTAGATGCTTTAATTATCAACTCTCACTCGCCTTTAATGACAAGAGATGCGAATGATGGTCGGTTATCAACAATTGTCTATGCGCTCGATAATTCTGCTATTTATGGTCGACTAAAGTCTGGTGAATGGTTGGTTAAGAAGGGTGTTCACATCATTCATGACGAAATTACTCAAGATTTTAGCAAAACTGTAAATGACATTAATTAATTCTGAGACATTAGCATATGTTCAGATTTATTGTGAAAATTAGCTTGAAGTGATTTATTTTGAGATAAGAGCTCTCAATGTCCTTAAGAAATCATGATGAAGCCATTTAAAATATATTCACCTCAGAGTTTTCAGACACTCCCCTGGAGAAATGGTTTAGGCTTAACTGTTGAACTATTGGCTGAAACTCCAAATAAAAACGAGGCCTTTTCTTGGCGCTTAAGTATTGCATCAGTTGCCAACGATGGCCCTTTTTCCGATTTCAGTGGTTATGATCGTACTTTGTTATTACTCGAAGGTTCTGGGATAACCCTCAATAAGCCTAATGGAGTCTTTAAAGTGCTAAATTCATTACTTGATTATGCAAATTTTAAAGGTGAGGATTTGATTGACGCTACTCTTCATAATGGCCCTATTAAAGATTTTAATATTATGACTTTACGTTCGATTTGTACCTCAAGTGTCACAGCTATTGATGAAACTAGCGAGTCTTTACTTAATATTAATGCTGATAAATTACTAGTGTACAGTATCAAGCCAGTCAATATTCAAATTGGGTTAGAGGCAAGTATTAGTCTTGAGGCCAATCATTTGTTGCAATTTAATTACTATATAAACAACACAATGATATTAGATAAAACTCAGGCAATTGTGATTCAAATTAACTACAAAAAATAAGATATCAATTTGTTTATTTTGTTTCTACCCCTTTTTTTTGCCTTGACAATTATTGAGAATATGGCTAAGCACATTAGTCTTGACTGCACCCAGGAAACCCGATAGTGCAGCTAAAGGTAGGAGTTGATTCATAATTTATTATCTAAATTTAAAAATGATTTTCTTTACTAATGTTTGTTTTTTTATTCCGCTCATCTCCAAGCATTTGAATGGAGATTGCAGGCAGAACCGTCAAGATAAATAATACTGAGGAAGTTACAACAATACTTGGGCCTGCTGGAGTGTCCCATTGGAGTGAGGCAAAAAGACCTCCAAAAACCGCAATTATTCCTACAATAGCTGAAAGGAGTGCCATCTGTTCTGGCCCAGTTGCAAAGCGCCTTGCAATTGCGGCTGGAAATATAAGCATTGAGGTGATAAGCAGAACGCCTACAATTTTCATAGAAATCGCTATAACCACTGCCAACAAAAGCATAAAGATAATGTTAGCTTGTTCAGGATTCATACCTTCAGCTTGAGCAAGCTCAAGGTTGACAGTCGCTGCAAAGAGAGACTTCCAGAAGGTTGTTAATACAATCAATACGCATAAACCGCCGCCCCAAATGATTGCAATATCGAATGGTGTTACAGCTAATATATCACCAAAAAGAAAACCCATTAAGTCGACTCTAATCCAAGTCATAAAACTAAGTGCTACCATTCCAAATGCTAACGTGGAATGCGCAAGCAGCCCTAATAATGCATCTGAAGAAAGGGTTACTCTTCGCTGTAGAAATATGAGTGCAAGAGAAACGAAAACAGATACTAAAAAAATACTTAAAGTAATATTAATTTGAAAGAGAAGGGCTAGTGCAATACCTAATAAACCGGCGTGAGAAAGTGTGTCTCCTAAATAAGCTAGTCGTCTCCAAACAATATAGCAACCCAAGGGTCCAGCCACCAAAGCAACTCCAACTCCTGCAATTATGGCTCTAGTAAAAAAATCATCCATCATTTAACACTTCCTTTTAGTTAATAATTCTATTGACATTATGGTGTTCATAAAGTGCAAGACCTGACAAAGCTTTACTTCCAAAAAGCTCTTTGTATTCTTGACTATCAGCCACATTAATGGGTGAGCCACTGCAGCAGACATGGCCATTCAGACAGATGACTCGGTCCGTTGCAGCCATAACTATATGAAGGTCATGTGAGATTAGAAGAACCCCACAATTCAACTCATCGCGGATTTTTCTTATAAGCTCATACATTTCAATTTCACCTTTAAAGTCAACGCCTTGAACTGGCTCATCAAGAACAAGAAGCTGAGGCTTGAATGCAATTGCTCTTGCAAGCAATACTCTTTGAATTTCACCCCCTGACAAGGTTCTTACTTCTGAGTTAGCTAAATGTAGGGTTCCAGTCAGTGACAAAGCTTCATCAGCATTTTTATTGCTGACCCGGCCAGTAAGATTCATGAGGCGCCTAACTTTAAGAGGAATCGTCCAATCGATAGAAAACCTCTGGGGTACATAACGGACCTTTAACTTTTGACGCCTATATGAACTCCCTTCATCAGGACTATAGATACCGAGCGCTATTTTTGCTGTTGTGGATTTTCCAGAGCCATTAGGCCCAATGAGCGTCAGAATTTCTCCAGGCTCTAAATTAAATGAAACCCCACGAACTAACCAACTGTCAGATCTAAAAATACCTGCATTATTCATAGAGATTAAGGTTGAATTTTTGGGTGTCATAATAATTCGATGAAGATGTAATTATATTAAAGAAACTTATTATTGCAATTATATATCATTAATGCAATATTATTGCAATAGATTAAAATTCCTGTTAACATTGTCGGATTCTCAACTACTTATTTTAAAAAAAATGCAACCTATCAAATCAATTCTTCTAACATCAACTTTAATTGCAGCTCTTTCAATGAGTGCACATGCTGAAATCAATGTAGTCGCATCAGTTAAGCCATTACACTCTCTGGTTTCGGGAGTTATGAAAGGTGTTGGAAAGCCTGAACTCATTGTTAAAGGTTCAGCGTCACCTCATACATACTCACTAAAACCTTCGCAGGCAAAACAATTGGAGGACGCAGACCTGGTTTTCTGGATGGGTCATGAATTGGAATCTTTCTTAGAAAAGCCTCTTGAAGCTATTGCGAGTAATGCGAAAGTTGTTGAGCTCATTAATACTGATGAGTTAAAAAGAATAAAAATGCGTGAAGGTGGTGCTTTTGATGATCATGGCCATGATGAGCATGATGAGCATGATGAGCATGATGAACACGACGAGCATGATGAACGTGGTCATGGAGAGTTTGACGTTCACGTATGGCTTGATCCTGAAAATGCCAAAGTTTTGGTGAATGAAATCAAGCATTCACTTATAGAGCTTGATCCAAGCAATGCTGCTCAATATAAATTCAATTCGGATGAACTTATGGTTAGGCTAGACCAGCTCATTGATGATGTTTCAGTCAAACTTGCACCTGAAAAAGAGAAGGGTTTTGTTGTTTTTCATGATGCCTATCAGTATTTTGAGGAGCGCTTTGGTTTGTCAGCTGTAGGCTCAATAACGGTCTCACCTGAAGTCATGCCAGGAGCAAGTCGTATCAAAGAACTCAAAGACAAGATTAATGAGCTGAATGCCCTCTGTGTTTTCTCTGAGCCCCAGTTTGAACCAAAGTTAGTATCAACCGTTATAGAGGGTACAAATGCTAGTACAGGGATGCTTGATCCTCTTGGAGCATCAATAAAAGATGGTCCTGAGCTCTACTTTACTCTGATAAACAATATGGCAAATAGTCTTAAGGAGTGTCTTTCTAAATAAGGCTAATTGCTGTTTCATTATTTAAATACTGACTTTATTTATGCTGAAAGATGGATTACAAAAACAGACCTTAGAAAATAGTATGACGCTTGATGTTTTTTATAAGGATGGTTTAAAGCACGGGAAAGAAGTTTACAAATATGCCTCTGGTAATGTTGCATTAGAGGCTTATTACTCCAAAGGTCTTCTTCAAGGGAAACTGCGAGAATGGAAGGAGGATGGACAGCTACTTCAAGAGCTGACTTATAAAAATAATTTAGAGCATGGCAAGGCTTTAACTTGGGATGAAAAAGGTCAGCTCAGTTCAGAAATCATGATGAAAAAAGGAAATCCCTCTGGCAAGTATATTATTTATGAAGACGGCGTTATATCAGAAGAGGGTATTGCTACTCCTCCAAAGATAGATCCTCCATCCTGCTCTTGCTGTTAAATTCAGAGAAAAAACTTATAGGTTTATTTTTTTGTATTGCGTCATATAATTAACGCTTACATCATCACCTAGTTTGTATTTTTTAGTAATTGGGTTGTAAGTCATTCCAATCATTGAGCTAATTGATAAATCCCAAGTTCGAGCCCAACCATCAATCTCACTTGGGCGTATAAACTTCTCGTAGTTATGAGTCCCCTTAGGTAGGAGATTTAAAATATATTCTGCACCAACAATAGCAAAGAAATATGCTTTTGGATTTCTATTTATTGTTGAGAAAAAAACCCTTCCATTTGACTTAACTAATTTAGAGCAAGCTTCAATAACTAATGATGGGTCTGGAACATGCTCTAGCATTTCAAGACATGCTATGACATCAAAAGACTCTTGTTCAGATTCTACTAATTCTTCTGCAGATATAAACTTATAGTCAATATCAAGGCCAGACTCCAGCAAATGAAGTTTAGCAACTTCAAGGCCTGCTTCAGCTAGATCAATACCAACCACAGTAGCTCCTTCAAGGGCCAGGGATTCACTCAGAATTCCGCCGCCACAGCCTATATCAAGAATGCGTTTTCCTTGAAGAGATCCACCACACTGCTCTTTGATATAGTTAAGACGAAGCGGATTAATATCATGAAGCGGTTTAAACTCCGAATTTCTGTCCCACCAGCGCGCTGCTAGGACTGCAAATTTATTTACCTCTTCGTGGTCAACGTTTGAGTTCATAGTGCCTTTATAAAGTCGAGTACTTCTTCAGCGTGACCATCCACCTTGACTTTATCCCACTGCTTGAGAATGTCTCCGTCCGGGCTAATAACGAAAGTCGATCTGACGATACCGATGTGTTCTTTGCCGTACATTTTTTTAAGTTTTAAAACATCAAACTGCTTACACAAAGACTCGTCCTCGTCTGAGATTAGGTCGATTGTGTAGTTGAACTTTTTGATGAATTTATCGTGCGATGCAATGGAGTCTCTAGAGACGCCATAGATCACTGAATTATTTGCAGTAAAGTCATCATTGAGTCTAGTAAAGTCGTTGCCTTCAATGGTGCATCCAGGGGTGTCATCTTTTGGATAAAAGTAGAGAACAATGTTTCTTCCCTGGTTGTCGGGAATGTCAATTTTTAGATTACTTGTGGCGACACATGTAGTGGGGTTTATTTTATTCATATACGATATAATCTCTTGGCTTTAATTTTAAAGCAGTCATTTTAACATTGATATGCAAAACATCCGAAATTTTTCTATCATTGCGCATATAGATCATGGCAAGTCAACAATTGCTGATCGTTTTATCCAGCATTGCGGTGGACTCAGTGATCGTGAGATGTCGTCACAAGTTCTTGACTCTATGGATATTGAGAAAGAGAGAGGTATTACGATTAAATCACAAAGCGTTTCTTTGAAATATAATGCAAAAGATGGTCAAACATATCAATTTAATTTAATTGACACGCCTGGACATGTTGATTTTTCATATGAAGTTTCTAGATCTCTTTCTGCTTGTGAGGGAGCACTATTAATTGTTGACGCCTCTCAAGGCGTTGAAGCTCAAACAGTCGCTAATTGTTATACTGCTTTAGATCAAGGTCTTGAGGTAGTTGCGGTTCTTAACAAAATTGATTTGCCCGCTGCTGAGCCAGAAAGGGTTGTGGATGAGATAGAGGATGTCATTGGTGTAGAGGCTCATGATGCGGTCCATGCAAGTGCTAAATCTGGTATTGGAATTGAGGAGATTCTTGAGCAGATTGTTGAAAAAATTCCTGCCCCAGAAGGCAATGTAGATGCCCCAATTAAAGCGCTCATAATTGATTCATGGTTTGATAATTATTTAGGTGTTGTCTCTTTAATCAGAGTGATTGATGGCGAAATTAAAGCTAAAACAAAAATTAAAATCTTCTCTAATAAGAGTGAGCATTTAGTAGATGAAGTAGGTATTTTTACACCTAAAAGAACTAAGACCGATAGCTTAAAGGCTGGAGAGGTTGGTTACTTAATTGCCAGTATCAAAAATATTGATGGAGCTCCAGTTGGCGACACCATAACTAGTAGTAAAAATCCAGTTGATCAGCCTTTAGATGGTTTTAAGCCTGTACAGCCAAGAGTTTTTGCAGGGCTTTTCCCTACATCCGGTGAAGACTATGAGAAATTTAGAGATGCACTAGCTAAGCTCCGCTTAAATGATGCGGCTTTACAGTATGAGCCCGAAAACTCGGACGCACTTGGGTTCGGCTTTAGGATTGGCTTTTTAGGTCTTCTTCATATGGAAATTGTTCAGGAGCGTCTTGAGCGTGAATATGACTTAGACTTAATAACGACTGCGCCAACGGTAATCTATGAAATTCTTGATACTAAGGGCAACGTAACAAAAATTGATAGCCCATCAAAACTTCCTCCAGTTCAGACTATAGCTGAATTTAGAGAGCCAATTATTACAGCAAATATTTTAGTAACCAGTGAGTATGTTGGGCCAGTAATAAGCCTTTGTGTTGAAAAGAGAGGTGTTCAAAAAAATATAAACTATATGGGCCGGCAAGTCTCTATTGTTTATGAGCTCCCATTAAATGAAGTGGTTTTAGATTTCTTTGATAAACTTAAATCTGCATCAAGGGGTTTTGCCTCTATGGACTATCATTTTGAGCGTTATCAGGCTGCTGATTTAATACGTTTAGATATATTGATAAATAATGAAAGTGTTGACGCTTTGGCTTTAATTATCCATCGTGATAACTCTACTTATAAAGGCCGAGAAATTGCTGAAAAAATGAAGGAACTTATCCCTAGACAGATGTTTGATGTTGCAATCCAGGCATGCATTGGAGTTAAGATAATCTCAAGAACAAATGTTAAGGCACTTAGAAAAAATGTTACGGCAAAGTGTTATGGTGGTGACATTACTCGGAAAAAGAAATTACTTGAAAAGCAGAAGAAGGGTAAGAAGAGGATGCGTTCAATTGGGAGAGTGGATATTCCTCAAGAGGCTTTTCTTGCAGTTCTTCATATTGATTAAACTATTTCATTTAATTTAGTAAACCATTCAGTATGGTCTTCAATCTGAACTAAAGTAGGCGAAATATTGGGTGCTTCCATTGTGCTGCCTAACGGTAATAACATCCAGCCTTTTGCAGTTTGCCTTGGGACTCGTGATCCACATTTGTTACAAAATGCATTTCCAAAGGTATTTGGAAGAGGTAAAGTGTATTCGCCCCTTTTATTCTCACCTGAAAGCCATAAAAATTGCTCAGGCTTGACAAAAAGATTTGTTGCAAATGCTGCCCCAGTTACTTTCCGACATCGGGAGCACTGACACATTCCAAAGAACTCATAAGGCCCTTTCATTTGCCATGAGACTATGCCGCAAAGGCATTCTCCATTTAAAGTTTTTATACTCATAAGATCTCTAAAAAAAACTTGGTACCAAAGTAAGATAAAACTAGTATGGAAAAAGCAGTTTGAGTGGATACTGCTATAAGTTTTCCTCTCCAGCCAAAAATCTTATGCCCAAGCAGAATTCCAGCAAAACCAATCCAAGCAATGATTGAAAGAATGGTTTTATAGGTAAGTTTTTGTGTAAAAAAATCATCGATGTAGATGTAACCTGAGATTAAAGAGAGGGTAAGAAGCAAAAATCCCATCTTTAATGTTTGATAAAGGAACGCTTCCATAGTTTGAAGTGCTGGAAGCTTATCGACAAAAGTATTAAAGTTGTGTTCATGTAAAAAACGCTCTTGGATGCTTACAAGGACAGATTGAGCAACGGCAATAGCAAGAAGAGCGTATGCGCCAATTGACAGAAAAGCATGAGCTGCAATTGACATAGAAATAAGCTTACCTTGGGTTCCTGGAAATAAAAAAGCAATAATAACTGCAAATGCACTTAGAGGGTATACAAGGATCCCTAAAGAGTGAATAGGCTTACTGAAAGAGGTTAGAAATAAAAGCGTAGCTACAACCCATGCTACAAATGAAATGCTCACAGTTAGTCCAAAAAATACACCATCCTGCTGCCACAACTCAAACAAAATATAGCCATGTGAAGAGCAAGCTATTAGAAGCATTAAATTCACAATTGTTCGATGTTGATTTGTTACTGAATCTAAAACAAAGTATCTGGTTAGTAAAAGCCCAGAAAGTAGATAAGCGATAAATGGTAGAGCATGAAGTAAAGGCATCTCTAGCTTTGTCTTTGCAAAAGATTATATAATACGATATTTCACCCAACTAGAACATAATGTTTGATAATTTAACGGAACGACTATCCAATAGCTTTAAGGCCATTCAAGGCAAAAATAAGCTGTCCGATGAAAACATTAAAGAGGCCATAAGAGAAGTCAGAAGATCTCTCTTGGAGGCTGATGTTGCGCTTGATGTAATTAAGTATTTTATAGAGCGAGTTCAAAGTAAAGCAATTGGACTTAAAGTAGGGGAGGGGCTGAGCCCATCTCAAGCCTTTATTAAGCTAGTTGAAGCTGAGTTAACAGAAGTAATAGGTGGCCAGAATGAATCTCTAAACCTTGCAACTCAGCCACCAGCAGTTGTAATGGTAGCAGGCCTTCAAGGTTCAGGAAAAACAACCTCAATTGCCAAGTTAGCTCGTTATTTAAAAGAAGAGCAAAAAAAGAAAGTTCTTGTAGTCAGTGCAGATGTTTATAGACCTGCTGCTATTGAGCAGCTTAAAATTCTTGCTGAGCAGATAGGTGTTGATTTTTTTCCTTCAACTATAGATGAGAAGCCAGAAAAAATAGTTGCAGATGCAAAAAAACAAGCTCAATCACAGTTTCATGATGTTCTTCTAGTTGATACTGCCGGAAGACTTCATGTTGATGAGCAAATGATGTCTGAAATTCAAATTCTTCAGAAGCAAGTTAATCCAATAGAAACGTTGTTTGTTGTTGACTCAATGACAGGGCAAGACGCTGCGCATACTGCAAAAACATTCTCAGATATGCTTCCACTTACTGGAATCATATTAACAAAGACCGATGGTGATGCAAGAGGCGGCGCTGCTCTATCTGTAAAACATATAACTGGAAAGCCTATTAAATTTATGGGTGTTGGTGAAAAGACTGACGCTCTAGAGCCATTTTATCCAGACAGACTTGTTTCTCGAATTCTTGGTATGGGTGATGTTCTTTCTTTGGTTGAAGAGATTTCAAAAAAAGTTGATCATAAAAAAGCTCAGAAGAATGTCCAAAAAATGGCGAAAGGCAGATTCGATCTTGATGATATGAGGGATCAGTTAATGCAAATGCAGCAAATGGGTGGAATGGGGGCTTTAATGGACAAAATGCCTGGAATGGGGAAGATACCTCAAAGTGTTAAAAATCAAGTAATCGGGGATACTGAAAGCAGCCGAATGGTTGCAATTATTAACTCAATGACTCCAAAAGAAAGAAATCATGTTAATTTAATCAAGGGCTCTCGTAAAAAAAGGATTGCTGATGGGTCTGGTACAGATGTTCAACAAGTAAATAAATTGTTAAAGCAATTTGAAAAGATGCAAAAAACAATGAAGAAGATGAAGGGCGGTAAAATGAAAAAAATGATGCAGCAAATGGGTGATATGCAAGGTGAAGGTGGAATGCCTGATTTTTCAAAGATGCCTGGACTTGGAAATAAAAAATTTCCATTTTAAGCAAATTACTTGTTTTTGCTTGTTGACTATTGCAGTTTATTGTTTTTGATATAAAATCCGAACTTTTATATTGCCATTTTTAATTGAAATGAAATTTAATCTAAAACTCCTAGCCATAGTTTTTCTTGGCTCTCTCTTTCTTCAGCCTTCATTATCTTTTGGTGATGAGTCCGTTGAATCTATTCAGCTTTCGTTAGTAGTTACTTCTGCAGATGAGTTAAGTTTAACGGCGATTAAACAAGTTGATAAGGGGCTTAACGCATATGAAGCTATAAGTGAGTTAGTTACTGTTGGCGTAAAAGATACAAGTTTTGGTCCTCAAATCATGTCTTTAGCTGGAGTTGAAGCAGTTGGAAATACTTATTGGGCATTGTACGTTAATGGCTTAATGTCAATGGTTGGAGCGCAAGATGTTATACTTTTAGAGGATACATTTATTCGCTTGAATATGGAAGCATTTTAATATATTATTGTTTGAAAAATTTAGGAGAGAAATGATGAGCAATCAAGATCACAAACTTAATTCAAGTTTTAGTTATTTAGTTATTCTAGCAGTGTTAATTTCATTAGGAGTTGCAGGAAGATTGCTACCTCACCCACCTAACTTTACGCCTATGGCTGCAATAGCATTATTTGCAGGATTTATTTTTATAAAAAGGTATATGGCTATTGTTGCTGTTATGGCCACTATGCTTCTTTGTGACTATTTTGCTTTTGGCTCACTTTCGGCAAGTTGGTTTGGCTCTAAGTCTATGTTTGTTGTTTATCTTGCCCTCCTATTTCCAATTGTATTTAAAAACTTCCTACAAAAGAAACTTAGCGTATTAAAAATTGCAGGAGCTGCTTTAGCAAGTTCTATTGTTTTTTTCTTAGCAACTAATTTTGCAGTTTGGGCATTTTCACCAATGTATGCAAAAACTCTTGAAGGTCTTATGCTGTGTTTTACGATGGCAATTCCATTTTTTCAAAATACAGTGGCAGGTAACTTAGTATGGTCAGGCGTTATATTTGGTGCCTACTTTGCTTTACGTAACTTCTCAAACTTAAGAATTTTGAATCAAAAAGATAAATCAATTTTTAGCTAGATTATATTTTTTTGCCTTAAAGCTTATCTAATGGTCATTAATAAAAGTGAATTTATAGCTTATGTCTAGGCATCTAAAAGGACTTCTAATGACCGTTTTTGCGGTAATTCTGTTAAGTCCAGATTCTGTTCTTATTAGGTTAGTTGAGGAGGCTTCTCCAGAGGTTGATAGCTGGACAGTTCTTTTTTGGCGAGGGCTCTTATATGCCGTAGGGGTTTCTTTATTAGTCTTTATAAAGTATCGCTTAAAGACGCTAGAAGAATTCAAAAAAATTGGAAGAGGGGGCTTATTAATAGGCTTTTTTTCTGGAATCAGTACAGGAACGTTCGTATTCGCAATTGTTTATACATCCATTGCAAATGCTCTTGTCATTATAAGTACTGGCCCAATAATGATAGCAATTGTCTCTTGGTTTCTACTTAAAGAAAAATCCAGTCTAGTGACCTGGACTTCTATGATCATTGTTTTTATTGGAATTTACATTGTTATGAGTGGAAGTCTTGGGGGAGAAAACCTCGTTGGTGACTTTTTTGCCTTGATTACAGCAGTAATGATGGGATTTACTTTTACTTTGACTCGCAAATATAAAGATGTCAATATGGTTCCTGTAAATGCAATTGGTGGGGTAATTGCTGCCCTAATAGCCTATGTAATGGCTAGTAAAATTTCAGTTCCACCCGAGGTGGTAAAATACATAATCGCTATGGGGGTAATACTTTCAATTTCATTTAGTTTAATAACAATTGCGCCAAGATATATGCCTGCAGCTGAAGTTGGAATGATTATGCCTCTAGAGACAGTGTTGGGAACTTTAATAGCTTGGTATGTTATAAATGAAGAGCCATCAACGAATGCTTTAATTGGTGGAACGATTGTTATTGTGACTTTATTCTGTCACTCTTGGTATAGCACTAAGCTGGCAAGAGACCAGCTAACCTGACCCCTAATAATCTTACTAACATAAACTTCCGCAAGCTTTAAATATGAATAATCATTTAAAAGGACTACTCATTGCTTTTTTTGGAGTTTTGATGCTGACTCCAGATCCAGTACTAGTGAGGCTTGCAGATGCAGACACCTTTACCATTCTTTTTTGGCGTGGGATATTCTATGCACTTGGCGTATTGGCCATTTTGTTTGCTACATACCGTAAAAACACTTTTAAGGAGCTAAAAAATATAGGTAGGCCTGGAATCTGGATTGGCATCCTTTCAGGAATTGGCGGCGTTACATTTATTGCTGCAATTCAATACACTTCAATTGCTAAAGTATTAGTTATTATTAGTACAGCACCAATGGTTGTTGCAATTATTTCATGGGTCATAATAAATGAAAAGCCTAAGCTTTATACGTGGATTTCAATGCTAATTATTGTTACTGGTATCTACATAGTAATGAAAGGAGATACAGGGACCCTCAACGTTATGGGGAGTTCATTGGCAGTTATATCAATAATTGCTGGCGGTTATTCATTTGCACTTACGCGAAAATACAGTAACGTCAATATGGTTCCAGCTATGATAGTTAATGCGCTCGTTGTTTCTGGTGTTGGACTGGCGTTTTCAAGTTCCTTTTATTTGCCTTTTGATTCACTAATGTATGTTATTGCAGGCGGCATATTGCTTGCGATTGCCTTTAGCCTAATTACACTTGCTCCAAGATTCATACCTGCATCAGAGGTGGCTATGTTTATGCCTTTAGGAACGATTTTTGGAATAATAAGTGCGTGGCTAGTGATTAATGAGCAGCCTTCTAGTAGCTCAATTTTAGGTGGGTCTATAGTTGTTATTACTTTATTTTTTCATGCATGGTACAGCTCCAAGCTGCAAACTAAATGAAAATATTAGGCAAAAATAAAGCATTGAGGGCTGACATTATTATGCTCATTGCTGCAGCCATTTGGGGGTTTGCATTTGTCGCGCAGAAAGATGCGGCAGAGACAATGGAGCCATTTTTCTTTAATGCAGCTAGATTTTTTATTGGAGCTTCAGTATTAATGCCATTAGTTTGGTATCTATCTAAAAGAAACACAACGCCAATTAAGAAAGAGGTTTCAACTAAAAAATTACTTTTTGCTGGGACTGTTGCTGGATTATTTTTATTTACTGCTTCAAGTTTTCAGCAAGTTGGTATTGAATTCACAACGGCTGGAAAAGCTGGCTTTATAACGGGCTTATATATCTTTTTTGTCCCATTAATTGGAATTTTCTTAGGCCAAAAAACTAACTCTGGAACTTGGCTTGGAGGATTCCTTGCAATTATTGGGTTATTCCTTCTAAGCATCAATGAAGACTTTAGTATTGAGAAGGGTGATTTATTTCAACTTATTTGTGCCGTATTTTTTGCAGCCCATATTTTGGTGCTAGGTTATGTTGCTAAAAGGATGGATCCTTTGAAGCTATCACTCATTCAGTATATTGTTTCTGGGTTTTTAAGTCTTATTATTGCAATTGCCATAAAAGAAAACATTGGGTGGGATGCTATTATCATTACAGCAGTTCCACTTCTCTATGCTGGCGTTATGTCAATTGGCATTGGATATACGCTTCAAGTTATTGCCCAGCAACACGCTAAATCTTCCCATGCAGCAATAATTTTAGGACTAGAAGGGGCATTTGCTGTGCTTGGTGGGTGGCTTATTCTTGATGAAACACTAACAACAAGAGGTTTTATTGGATGCATGCTGATGTTAATTGGAATGCTTTTATCGCAACTACTCCCAAATCTGAGTTTAAAAAAAGCAACTTGAGAACTTTTCCATTCTACTGGTATGATTGTTAAGTGTTATTAATATAGGCTTAACTTAAATATAATGAATATTATTGAACTTCAAAATATCACAGTATTTCAAGAAAGCAATAAAGTATTTGATGACTTCTCTTTAACCATTGATGAGAGTCAAAGTACTGTTATCTTGGGGCCAAACGGCTCCGGTAAAACAACCCTTCTAAAGTTACTAAATCGTGAGCTCTACATAGTTGAGAGTGAGGGTAGCAGTATTAAAATATTTGATAAAGAGAGGTGGAATGTTCAGGAGCTAAGGTCCAATCTTGGCGTTGTTTCGCCGCACCTTCAAAATAATTATTCTAATACTGCTGTTGGGCTTCACGTTGCCCTATCTGGTTTTTATTCTAGTGATGGAATATGGAGGCATCAAAAGTTTGATACTGAGAAGTTAGACCGTGCAAATGAAGTTATGGAGCTTCTCTCAATATCAAGCTTAAAGGATAGAGAATACTCATCCATGTCTACTGGCGAGCAGCGAAAATTTCTACTTGCAAGGTCACTCGTTAATGACCCAGCAGTATTGGTTTTTGATGAGCCAACAAGCGGGCTGGACATAAGTACTTGTTTTCAGTACCTTGAAATAATGAGAGAGCTTATGAGTATGGGCAAGAAGGTAATATTAGTAACGCATCACGTGCATGAGATCCCACCAGAAATATCAAGAGTAATTTTATTGAAGAAGGGAAGGGTAGTTATGGATGGCAATAAAGATGAAATTTTAACGAATAGCAACCTTACTAATCTTTTTGATTGGCCTATTAAAGTTGTCAAAGAAAATGGCTATTATCAGGCGCTACCTGGATAATTATTTCTTATCTGTACGATAAAGCGCGGACATAGCATGAGCCTGAAGGCCTTCACCATAAGCCAGTGTAGCTGCAGTTTCACCTAAATTTATAGCGCCTTCTTTTGATGCCATTATTATACTAGAGCGTTTTTGAAAATCATAAACACCTAGTGGCGATGAGAATCTTGCAGTACTTGAAGTTGGCAGAACATGGTTTGGTCCAGCGCAATAATCACCCAAAGCTTCAGAAGAGTATTTACCCATAAAAATCGCTCCAGCATTCTTGATGTCATCAAGAATAGATTCTGGATTTTCAACAGAAAGTTCAAGATGTTCTGGGGCAATTTTATTGGATATTTTAATTGCTTCATTTATATCTTTTGTCAGAATTAATGCGCCTCTATTTTTAAGTGCTGTTCGAATAATAGGCTCCCTGTCCATCGTAGGAAGTAGCCTTTGAATGCTACTTCTAACCTTTTCAATAAAGCCTTCATCAGGGCAAAGTAGAATGGATTGAGCTTCTTCATCATGTTCTGCCTGAGAAAATAAGTCCATTGCAATCCAGTCAGGGTCTGTTGAGCCATCACAAATGATAAGTATCTCAGAGGGTCCAGCTATCATATCGATACCAACTTGCCCAAATACTTGTTTTTTTGCAGTAGCAACATAAATATTACCAGGGCCAACGATCTTATCAACTTTTGGAATAGTCTCAGTTCCATAAGCAAGTGCTGCAATTGCCTGAGCTCCTCCAATAGTAATAACCATGTCGACATCTACAATATGGGCTGCTGCCAATACCAGTTCATTGGAAACTCCTCTTGGGGTGGGAACAACCATAATTAACTCATTCACGCCTGCTACTTTTGCAGGAATGCTATTCATAAGTACAGAGGATGGGTAGGCTGCCTTTCCACCAGGCACATACAAACCGACGCGATCCAAGGGGCTAACTTTTTGACCTAATACTGTGCCATCATCTTCAGTGTAATTCCATGACTCTTGTTTTTGTTTTAGGTGATAAGACTCAATTCTTTGAGCGGCAATATTAAGTGCGTTCTTTTGTTTTTGGTTTAAGTTATCGAATGATTTTTTAAGACTTTCTTTTGAGATTATTAGTTCTGAGATTGATTTTGCGTTAAGTGAATCAAACTCTGAAGTAAATTTTAATACAGAGCTATCCCCTTTATCTTGAACTTCCTTAATAATTTTTCTGACATTGTTGTTAATCTCTTCATTAGAATTACTCTCCCGAGTGATGAGAGAAGAAAGTTGAGCATCAAAATCCTCACTATTTGAAGACAATAAGCTGATCATAAGTTTTTTTCTATGCTTTTAATCCAGTCATTAATTTGACTATGTTTGGTATTAAAGGCAGCTGAGTTTACAATAAGCCTTGAGCTAATATCACAAATTACCTCTAGCGGGATTAAGTTGTTAGCTTTCAAAGTATTGCCAGTATCAACTAGATCCACAATGCAGTCCGAAAGGCCAACTATTGGTGCAAGCTCCATGGCGCCAGAAAGTTTAATAATTTCTACTTGCTGGCCTTTTATAAAGAAATGTTCTTTGGCTGATTTGACATATTTTGTTGCCACCTTCAAAGTACTTTTGCTTAAGTTTTGGTTTTCCTTTGATGCAACCATAAGGCGGCATTTAGAGATTCCAAGATCAAGTAATTCAAAAATACCATTGGCTCCATGCTCTATCAAAACATCTTTTCCTGCAATTCCAAGATCTGCAGCCCCATGCTGGACAAAAACAGGAACGTCGCTTGCCCTGATAACTATAACCTTAATATCTTTTAGGTTAGTATCTAAAATTAGTTTCCTACTTTCAAGTTCTTTTTTAGATACAGAAAGGCCTGCTTTCTCAAGAAGAGGGAGTGTTTGGTCTAATATTCGACCTTTAGAAAGTGCGATCGTTAACATGTCAGTATATCAATTATTAGTTTAGTGCTGAACGCGCTCTATATCTGCTCCCAGCATTTTAAATTTTTCTTCAATCATTTCATAGCCTCGGTCAAGATGATAGACGCGCTCAATTGTGGTAGATCCATGGGCAGCAAGCCCAGCTAACACTAGACTAGCGGAAGCCCTTAGATCGGTTGCCATAAGATTTGCGCCAGTTAATAATTTTACTCCTTTGCACACAACTGTGTTGCCCTCCAGCTTAAGATTTGCTCCCATACGGCTGAGTTCAGGAACATGCATAAAACGATTTTCAAAAATAGTTTCTGTAATAGTACTACTTCCATCGGCGATAGAATTTAGAGCCATAAATTGAGCCTGCATATCCGTTGGAAAATTTGGGTAAGCACTAGTTCGAATATCAACGGGTTGAGGCCTTTTCCCTTTCATGTCGAGTTTAATTGAGTTTTGATTTGTTTGAATGTCCGCGCCAGTTTCAATAAGTTTGCCAATAACGGAGCGCATTGAGTCAGGCTCAATATTATTAACAACAATTTTACCTCCAGTTATTGCAGCTGCAACTAAGTAGGTTCCTGCTTCAATTCGATCTGGACAAATGGAGTAATCAATACCACTGAGATGATCAACTCCTTGAATTACAATGGTAGAGGTATTTTCACCTGTAATTTTTGCGCCCATTTTATTTAGGCATTTTACTAAATCCGTTACCTCTGGCTCTTGTGCAGCATTGTTAATAGTAGTTGCTCCCTTAGCAAGAGTTGCAGCCATTATTATATTTTCAGTCGCCGTTACAGAAATCATATCAAAATTAATTTGCGCACCAACAAGCTCATTAGTGCTCGCATAAATATATCCATTTTTAACTTCAATTTTAGCGCCCATTTGTTCAAGTGCACTAAGATGAAGATTAACTGGACGAGTTCCAATAGCGCAGCCACCAGGAAGTGAGATTTTAGCTTTCTTATATTTTGCAAGCATTGGGCCTAAAGCTAAGATCGATGCCCTCATTGTTTTGACTAGTTCATATTCTGCTGTGAGTTTTGTAAGGCTTGATGAGTCAATTGAGATTGAACTGTCTTCCTCTAAGACAAAGCTAGAGCCCATATCCATTAAAAGTCTAAGCGTAGTTGAAACATCACTTAATTGAGGGGTATTTGATAGCTTTAAGGGCCCGTCAGCAAGGATTGTTGCAAAAAAGATGGGTAAGGTGGCATTTTTAGATCCAGAAGTTTTCATACTTCCATTTAACGGAGTTCCGCCGTTAATTACTAATTTATACATATACTAGGATTTTGATAGCATTTTTTGAATTAACTTTTCAATACCTTGGCGCTTTATTTTAGAGTCATAACCGACTCTTTCTATATCTAATATGCTGATAGATTGATACTCTAAATCATAGATTTTCCAGCGGTTTTTACGGATCAATTTAAGAGTAACTGTGGCGCTTGCATTATCCTCTTCAAGCAATACTGATACTTTAACTCTAGCATGATTTCCATTTTGACTGAAGTCTTCATTGACAGATATTGTAATATCTTTCCAAATTGCTAAATCAGACAAAATTCCAACATATTCATTAATTAGAGAACTCTTCATGTCACGTTCAAATATTTTCTTTTGTCTTGAATCTAGCTGACCCCAATAACTACCTAAGGCCATTTCAGTACTATATTCAAGATCAATGTAAGGAATAATTTTCTTTTTAGTGAGGTTTAGAGTCGATGCCATAGTGCCATTATTATTAGACTGCAATTCAATAAAAGAGCAGACAATATCATTAGCAATTGCCCTCACTTGCTCTACTGGTGTACTTCCAGCACTTTTTGGCGAAATAGAGGGGCAAGATTCTGAGGCAAGTATAATCCCGATAAAACATAAGTTGATCAGGAAAGCCTTTAAAATATTAGGTAAAAATTTCATTTTGCTATTGTACTATAACTGTTAAACAAATTAACTAAATGCATAATCAAAATTTAAAAATAAAACTTAAAAATCTGACCAAAGAGCCAGGCGTCTACAAAATGCTTGATAAGACAGGGGATGTTATTTATGTCGGCAAGGCAAAAAATTTAAAAAACCGTGTTTCAAATTATTTTATTAGTTCAAATCATAATACAAAAACTCAGCTCCTCCAGAAAAACATAGATGATTTTTCTATTATTATTACAAAAACTGAAACTCAGGCACTGCTCCTTGAAAATGAGCTTATTAAACAGTTTAAACCTAAATTTAATATACTTTTAAAAGACTCTAAAAGCTACCCTTACATTTTTCTCAGTAACGATGTCCATCCTCGCTTAGGAATGTTTAGGGGTAAAAAAAATAAAAATTATCATTATTTTGGGCCATACCCATCTTCGCATATTGCTCGTGATGCTTTAGCTCTTCTTAAAAAGATATTCAAAGTAAGGCAATGTACTAATAGTTTTTATAGAGCTCGCTCTCGGCCTTGTCTAGAGTATCAAATTGGCCTTTGCAGTGCGCCTTGTGTTGGAAAAATTTCAGATAATAAGTATGAGCAAGATGTTGATATGGTGTCACTTTTTTTGAATGGTAAGGCGAGTAAGCTTTTAAACAAGGTTTCTCAGAAAATGAAAGATGCTTCGATTGATCTTGATTTTGAAGCTGCCGCAAAATATCGAGATCAACTTATTGGCTTAAGAACAATTCAAGAGAGGCATGGTTCTCAATTTAGCTCTGATATGGACGTTGTAAGTATTGTAAATGATGCTGATACTCATTGCATCGAATTAGTATTTGTCCGTGGAGGCAAACAAGTTGGTAGTGAAACTTTCTTTCCAAAAAATGCAAAAAATGATTCTTGTGAAGAGGTTTTAAGTGCATTCCTGCCGCTATATTATTTGGGCACAAAAACGCCTAAAGAGATAGTTTTGAGCCACAAGTTGGAAGATATGTCTGTATTGGAGGCAGGCCTATCTACAAAACTTATTCAATCTCCTAGAGTAGATAAAAAACATTATTTAGAGATGGCTACGCTTAATGCTAAAGAAAATTTAAAACAACATCTACTATTAAGGTTTACTAAGATGAAGCAACTCGAAGGAATTCAAAAAACATTGGCATTAAAAACGATACCAAAAGTTATGGAGTGCTTTGATATAAGTCATACTATGGGAGAAGCAACAACTGCTTCATGCGTAGTGTTCGAAATGGGACTTCCAAAGGTCAGCAGTTACAGGCAATTTAATATTAAAGACATAACACCGGGTGATGATTATGCTGCAATTAACCAGGCAGTATATCGAAGATATTCTCGCCTCCTTAGTTCAAAAAAAGCTATGCCTGATATAGTATTTATTGATGGCGGCTTAGGTCAGCTTAACCAAGCAATTATGGTTATGAACTCAATTGGAGTGGATTCAGTAATGTTGGTTGGAGTTGCTAAAGGTGAAGGAAGAAAAGCAGGGCTCGAGACTCTTATTACAGTTGAAGATGAAAAGGTCAAAAAAATAACACTCTCTCCCTTTGATCCAGCGCTCCTTTTAATCAACCATATTAGAGATGAATCTCATAGATTTGCAATAAAAAATCATCGTAAAAAAAGAGCAAAGAAACGTACTACGTCTTCTTTGGAGCTAATTAAAGGGGTTGGTATAAATAAAAGAAGTGCTCTTTTAAACCATTTTGGAGGTCTTCAAGAAGTGCAAAATGCAAGTGTCGATGAGTTACAAAAAGTAGTTGGGATTAATTCTAAATTAGCGATTAAAATAAACCAATCATTTAAAAAATAAATCTGGCTATGTTTATATTAAGACTTTTAATTGCAGCGATGGTAGTAAGTTATGTTATTTGGCTTTTCTATAATCGAGTAATGGGAAAAAACCTTGGGTTATCAAAAGTTGCAACATGGGTTTTAGCAGCAACATTTTTGATCTATCTTATACTTTCGGGGTTATCTTATTTTGTAGAAGGTTTTTAAGCTTTACTTGATATAACGAGAGTTTTTAGATGTTTTGTGTTTGCTATTATGCGACTTGTTGCATTAACAATGATTGATAGTCTTGATACTTCCCATACAGGAAGGTCTCTCATGTGATCCCCCATATAATCAAATTTTCTCTCACCAAAGCGCTCCACCAGAGTGACTGCTTTATTGTGACTCGATAAGTTAAAGTCTTTATTGCTAGCCATAACATCATCAAAAATCTTAAGGTGCTTAGCAACTGCAAAAGCATAATTTTTATGTGAAGCAGTAGCAAGGACTATTTTTGAGCCTTCTTTTTTTCGCTTCATTATGTAGCTTATAACGTTTTCATTGAAGGGTAGCTCAGGGATATTAATTTCAAACCTTCTAACCAGTTGATCTTTTAAATATCCCTTTCCCTTCCATAGCCAAAAAAAATAATGTGCAATAAGCCATGGACTTTTGCTTAACACGCCTAAAGAAGATAGGAATAAAAGATCCGTATCAATTAGTGTGTGATCTAGATCTACAATTAATGGGATAGAGTTAGTTTCCACTGTCTAATTCACTCCATTTGTCATATAGTAATCCCACTTCTTTTTCCATTGAGCTTAATTTGATTGTCAAGTTTTGTGCATCAGGGTTTTGATAAAAGTCAGGGTCAGATAGTAATTTTTGTGACATTGAAATTTCATTTTCGAGATCTTCAATCTTTTCAGGTAATGATTTTAATAGTTGCTGTTCGTTGAATGATAACTTTTGTGAAGTATTTTTAGATTTAGATTTAAGTTCTACATCTTTTTTAGGTTGAGTATTTATTTTTTCATGTTTTTGCAGGATATAGTCATCATAACCACCAACATACTGATCAATAATAGCGTCACCTTCCATAACGATTGTTGAACTTACAATGTTATTTAAAAAAGTTCTGTCATGTGAGATCAGTAAAAGTGTTCCGGCATAGTCGACTAACATTTCTTCTAGTAATTCAAGCGTTTCGACATCTAAATCGTTGGTTGGCTCATCAAGAACTAAGAGATTGGCTGGTTGAGATAGTATTTTGGCAAGCATTAAACGATTTTTTTCACCACCAGAAAACATTTTAATCGGAGCCATTGCTTGTTTTCCTGTAAATAAAAACTGACGCATATAGCCAATTACATGTTTACTTTTTCCATTAATATCTATGAAATCTTTGCCTCCGGATACAAAATCCATAGCCTTCATGTTAGGGTTAAGTGACTCTCTCATTTGATCAAAGTAAGCGAGCTGAATAGTTTTGGATCGCCGGATATTTCCTTCATCTGGAGTAAGTTCGCCGAGAAGAAGTTTAATTAATGTTGATTTTCCTGATCCGTTGCCTCCAATAATTCCTATTTTTTCACCTTTTAAGACTAAAAGAGAGAATAGCTTTACGAGCTCGAGTTGACCAATTTTATAACTTACATTCTTAACTTCAAAAACTAGCTTGGAGACTCGTTTCTCATCTTCTAACGCATGAATTCTAACTTGACCTTGATGTTTTCGTTTATTTATAAACTGTTTTCGCATATCCTCAAGAGCTCTGACGCGCCCTTCATTCCTTGTTCGTCTTGCCTTTATTCCTTGACGAATCCAGGTTTCTTCTTGAGCAAGTTTTTTATTAAACCTTGCGTTTTCCAGCTCTTCACTGTTAAGAAGATTTTCTTTTCTTTTTAAGTAGTCTAAATAGCCACAGTCAAATATTGAAAGTTTTCCCCGATCGAGGTCAAAAATCTTATTAACGATGCCGTTTACAAATGATCGATCATGGCTGATAAGAATTAGGGTTCCATGAAAATCCTTGAGCATTTTCTCTAAATCAAGAATTGCAGTGATGTCCATGTGGTTTGTTGGCTCGTCAAGTAAGAGAAGTGTTGGCTCTTGAACAATCGCCTTTGCAAGCATTACTCTTCTTTTCCAGCCACCAGAAAGTGTTGAAAGTTTTGCTGTTGGTTCTAATTTAAAGCGATTCAAAATTGTTTCAATTTGATGTAAATAGTGCCATAAATCTTTACTTTCTATTTCATTTTGCAATTGAGCACTTTTTTCAATATCGCCGACTTGTAATGAGTCGTGATAGTCAGCAAGAAGCTTTCCAGTTTCACCGAGCCCTCGGGCGACAATATTAAATAGCGAATGATCATTGTCTTCTGGAGGTTGTTGCTCTAAGTAGCTTATCTTAGTGTTATTTTTAACTTTTAAATTACCATCGTCAGCATGAATCAGTCCTGCTAAAACCTTCAAGAAGCTTGATTTCCCCTCACCATTGCGACCAATTAAGCCTATCTTATCGCCTTTGAGGATGGTCGCATTGATTTCATCTAAGATAACTTTTTCAGAAAATCTAAGGGAAATATTGTCTAAGGTTATAAGTGGCATACGTTAAAATTAAAATTTTAAATAACAGCTATGTGAATGCGTTATTTTATTCAATTTGTGCTTGCACTTTTACTTATTCAAGGAGCTTTAGCTGAAAGTATTGAAGCAAAAGACTTTGAAACACGTGATCAGGAAAATCGTTACACGGTTTTAATTGAAAATATTCGATGCCCTGTATGCCAGGGTCAGAGCATTGGTGGTTCAAATTCTAGTCTTGCTAGTGACCTTCGTGAACAAGTTCGCACAATGATATTAGATAATAAATCTGACAAAGATATTTATTTATTTATGGTCGAGCGATATGGGGACTTTGTTAACTTTAAGCCGCCAATTAATAGCAAAACATATCTATTATGGTTTGCCCCTCTCCTCTTGCTATTTTTATGCTTTATTTATTTATATAGGATAACAAGAAGTAAAAACACTTACCTTTCCAGTTCAGATAACGATATTGAAAGAGCTAAAAAATTATTAAAGTGATAAATTAAAATGCTTCTATGAATAACAATACTGAAATTAGTGATTTAATTGTGAAGGCTTATGCGCATCAAAGAATTGGTGAGATTTCTATGGCGATACAAGTATGGAATGAGCTAATAAACCATAGTTTAGTCACGCAAGAGTTATCCTCTAATGCCCATTTAAATCTTGGTAATTTACACTTGCAGCAGGGTAATAATGATATTGCCTATGAAAGTATGACTAAAGCAATAAGTTCAAACCCGAATAGCTCTGAAGCTTTTTTCTGTTTAGCTTATATGGAGCAAGAAAAAGAGAATTTCCATGAGGCAATTAATTTTTTTGAGGCTGCATTAAAGATTAAGCCAGAAGATGTTGGTGCTATAAATAACTTGGGCAACTGTTTTGATCGGTTAAATAAAAGTCATGACTCAATCAAAACTTATTCAAAGGCAATTTCTTTAGATTCAGAATATATTGCAGCTTATTATAATCGAGGCAATGCTTACTCTAAAATAGCAAAGGATAAGTTGGCTTTGAAAGATTTAAATAAGGCGATTGATTTAGACAATACTTTTTATCAAGCATATTATAATCGTGGCTCAGTATATGGGCGATTAGGAAAAATTGAGCTAGCTGAAAAAGATTTTAAAAAAGCTAAAGAGCTTGCACAGTTAGAGATTGAACAAT
Organism: Candidatus Pseudothioglobus sp. uisw_070; assembly: GCF_059512545.2. Taxonomy (NCBI): domain Bacteria; kingdom Pseudomonadati; phylum Pseudomonadota; class Gammaproteobacteria; family Pseudothioglobaceae (SeqCode); genus Pseudothioglobus (SeqCode); species Candidatus Pseudothioglobus sp. uisw_070. The sequence goes on from NZ_CM183456.2 coordinate 803,625, forward strand.
CAAACAAATAATAGGATTAAAGTGAGTGATCTAGACGAAAATAAATTAATAGCAGAAAGAAAATCTAAATTAGCATTGCTTAGAGAGTCAGGCAATCCATATATTAATGATTTTAAGCCTCAAAACCTAGCAAGCTCTATTCATGAGAAGTTTGATAGCTTTTCAAATGAAGACCTTCAAGAAGCGGGAGAATTTGTAACTGTTGCTGGACGATTAATGCTCAAGAGAATAATGGGTAAAGCAAGCTTTGTTCAGCTTCAAGATACTTCAGGCCAAATTCAACTTTTTGTGACTAGAGATGAGCTGGAAGAGGGCTTGTACAATGAGCAATTCAAGAAGTGGGATATTGGCGACATAATTGGAGCGTCTGGGGTTCTTTTTAAGACTCAAACCGGTGAGCTATCTATTCGAGTGGGTGATATTAAATTATTAACAAAATCATTAAGACCTTTGCCAGAAAAATTTCATGGACTAACTGATCAAGAGACAATATATCGCCAAAGGTATGTTGATTTAATTATGAATGAAGGATCGAGAAAAGTTTTTCAGAGAAGATCTGAAATAATTTCTTACATTAGGCAGTTCTTTATACGTCACAGTTATCTTGAGGTAGAAACCCCTATGATGCAAGTCATTCCAGGTGGCGCAGCAGCCAAGCCTTTTGTTACGCATCATAATGCTTTAGATATGGATTTATTTTTAAGAATTGCTCCAGAGCTCTATCTTAAAAGGTTAGTAGTTGGAGGATTTGATAAGGTTTTTGAGATTAACCGTAATTTTAGAAATGAGGGGCTCTCTCCAAGGCATAATCCTGAATTTACAATGATTGAGTTTTATGAGGCTTATGCAAATTATCATGACTATATGGACCTAACTGAAAACTTATTTAAAGGTATTGCAATTGATGTTTGTAAATCAGCAAAAATAAAATTCCAGGGTGATGAGTTTGATTTTTCAAAACCGTTTGAACGATTAAGTGTGTTTGATTCAATTTTGAAATACAATCCTAAGTTATCAGCTTCTGACCTTTCAGAAGATAATGTTAGGAGTACTGCTAGCAATTTGGGAATTCATCTTAAAGAGAACTGGGGTTTAGGAAAGATTCAAATTGAAATCTTTGAAGCAACTGTTGAGGAAAAATTAATTCAACCAACTTTTGTTACTGAGTATCCTACAGAGGTATCTCCTCTGGCTAGGCGCAATGATCAAAATTCATTTATTACTGATCGCTTTGAACTCTTTATTGGTGGCCGTGAAATAGCAAATGGATTTTCGGAGCTCAATGATCCTGAAGATCAGGCCCAAAGGTTCAAAGACCAGGTTAGTGAAAAAGATGCAGGAGACGATGAAGCAATGCATTATGATGCTGATTATATTAGAGCCCTTGAGTATGGAATGCCCCCAACCGCAGGAGAAGGTATTGGTATTGATCGTTTAGTTATGCTATTTACAGATTCGGCGTCAATTAGAGATGTTTTATTATTTCCTCATATGAGACCTGAGTATGAGAAGTAGTTTAAGAGCCTCTAGTTAGTATTATGATTCCAGTTCTAACTATTGATGGACCTAGTGGAGTAGGGAAGGGTACTGTAGCAAATATCATGGCTCATGAGCTGAAATGGAATTTGTTGGACTCTGGAGCAATATACCGGGCTTTTGCTTTGGCGGCTTCTAAGCGAAATATTAAGATTGATAATACTGATGAACTGCTGAAGTTAGCATCCAACCTCGATTTGAAATTTGAGTCAGATCTATCCAATAATAAACTTAGTATTTATCTTGATAATATTGAAGTTTCAGCTGAACTTCGAACTGAAGAAACTGCAGAGCTCGCTTCAAAATTTGCGATGATTGGCCCTCTTCGGGAGTCACTCTTAATAAGGCAGCAAAAGTTCAAGAAGCCTCCAGGATTAGTTGCTGATGGCCGAGATATGGGAACTGTTGTATTCGAAAGTGCACCCTTTAAGGTATTTTTGACAGCAAATGTGGAAGAAAGGGCACAAAGACGACTAAAACAGTTGCACGACAATGGTATTGCTGGTATCCTTTCGCAAACTTTGGAAGAGGTTCAAAAGAGAGATGAGAGGGACGCAAGTCGCAAACATTCTCCTTTAATTGCTTCAAAAGATGCATTGATTATAGATACATCGAATCTTACAATTAATGAAGTCGTTGCAAAAGTGATGGCGCTAGTTAAGACTTGAGCGGTCAAGTCTTTATTTTTTAATTAACCCGATATGAGTTAAGCTTAAACCGACACAGCTTAATAATTACCGGTCAACATCGAGATAAATATGTCAGAATCATTTTCCGAGCTATTTGAAAATAGCGAAATACAACAAAACGTAAAACCTGGAGCCCTCTTAATGGGAACTGTAGTCAGCATGAATCGCGAAAAAGCGATCATCAATGTGGGACTAAAGTCTGAAGGTTTTATTTCATTACACGAATTTAAAAATGCCAAAGGCGAGCTTGAGATCACTGAAGGTGATGTTGTTGAAGTCGCACTTGACTCAATTGATGATGGCTTAGGTCATACTCTTTTATCACGTGAAAAAGCGAAACGCATTAAGATGTGGCAAGAGCTTGAAAACGCAATGAACACTAAAGAAGTTGTTAAAGGTATTGTTACAGGCTCTGTTAAGGGCGGTATGACAGTTGATATTGGTGTTATCAAAGCATTCTTGCCTGGTTCTCTAGTAGACGTAAGGCCTGTTAAAGATTTTGATTTCTTACTAGGTCAAGAAATTGAGGCTCTTGTTATTAAAATGGACGAAGTCAGGAATAATATTGTTATTTCTAGAAAGGCTGTTATGCAGGAAGTCAACTCAGCTGATAGAGAGGCTTTAATTGAAAATCTTGATACTGGCAAAGAAGTTGAAGGAATTGTTAAAAACTTAGCTGATTATGGTGCATTTGTTGATCTTGGCGGCGTAGATGGGTTACTTCACATTACAGATATATCGTGGCAGAGAGTTAACCACCCGTCTGAGAAGCTATCTATAGGTGACAAGATTACAGTAAAAATTCTCAACTATGATAAAGAGAAAATGAGGGTTTCTTTAGGACTTAAGCAGTTAACACCAAGCCCTTGGGACAATATTTCAGAGCGTCTTCCAATGGGCAAAAAAGTTTCGGGTGTGGTTTCAAACCTAACTGATTATGGTGCATTTGTAAGAATTGAAGAGGGTGTTGAAGGACTTGTTCACGTGAGTGAGATGGACTGGACAAATGCTAACGCTAGGCCTTCTAAGTTTGTTAAGCTTGGCCAAGAAGTAGATGTTGTAGTTCTTGATGTGCAAGAGTCTAAACATAGAATTTCTCTTAGTATGAAGCAAGCAAAAGAAAATCCTTGGGAAGCATTCGAGGGGACGCATAATAAAGGTGACATGATTAACGTAACAGTTAAGTCAATTACTGACTTTGGTCTTTTTGTTGGCCTTCCAGGTGGAATTGATGGGCTTATTCATTTAGCAGATATTTCATGGGAGAAGCAGTCTGCAGATCAAATTGTCTCAACTTATTCAAAGGGACAAGAGCTTGATGTTGTAATTCTTAATATAGATGCTGAAAAAGAAAGAATTTCTTTAGGAATTAAACAGTTGACTTCGGATGATTTCTCTCAATATGCAACTGCAAACTCTAAAGGTTCGATTGTTAAAGGTGTTATCCAAGAGGTAGATGCAAGAGGCGCTGTCGTATTATTAGCCGCTGGAATTACTGGTTATCTTAAGGTGTCTGAAATTTCTCAAGATAGAATTGATGACGCATCAACAGTACTAAAAGAAGGTGCAGAGGTTGAAGTCGCTATTACTTTAATTGACAAAAGAACACGAAAAGTAAATTTAAGTATGAAAGCTAAAGATTCGGTTCAAGAAAAAGCAGTCATGGATGACTATAACAGTCAATCGACTCAAACTTCTGGATCAACACTTGGTGATCTCTTAAAAGAAGCTAAAGATAAATAATTAATTAAAGCTGCTATGCCATGGTTTAGCAGCTAATTATATGAAAAAAATCGACCTTATTGATGTAATATCTAAAGAAACTAGAATTACACGCTCAGAAGCAAAACAATCTGTTGAAATTATCCTTGAAGAAATTAGCTTGGCAGTAATTTCTGGTAAAGGCGTTGAAGTAAGAGGTTTTGGTGGTTTTCAAAAACGTCATCGTAAAGGCAGAATGGGTATTAATCCTAAGACTGGTGAAAAGACTGAAGTTTCTGAAAAATTTGTTCCTTTTTTTAAGCCTGGAAAACTTCTCAAAGAGGCTGTTAATAAAGGCTAATTTACGATTGATTAATGAACATTAGTTCAGTATAATTTCTCGTTTTTATATGGGGCGTTAGCTCAGTTGGTAGAGCATCGGACTTTTAATCCGCTGGTCGAGCGTTCAAGTCGCTCACGCCCCACCATATTCTTAAAAGCTTGCAGTATTGCAGGCTTTTTTGTTTTCTACAAGTCTTAAATTGAATAGAAATTTTGAGAAAATATAGAAAATTTCTATGATTACGTAAAAAATGTTCAAAAACCAACTACTATTGATCTTTAGATAGCCAATGTTATTAAATCAGTTTGCTCTTTGGGGATACCTATGTTTCTTTGTTTGTGCTTCAATCTTTCTTTGGATTAAGTGGCGAAAGATTGGTGCGCCATTACTAATCATGATTATTGTTATTTTATTTATATATTCTTTTGGAATGGCTAAATATTCAATTCTTGGATCAATGAGGCTTAACTCCATTCCAAAAGTCATGAATTTAGAAGCTGATTCTAATTCTATTAGTAGGGGTGAAGTAATCCTAGATTCACTTAAAAGCTGGAATAAGATGCTTAGAGGAAAAAAACCTATTTATATAACTTCAGGTGGATCTCAAATTTCAGTGGATCCAATTGGTGATGAAAAAGCTATAAAACTTTTTAAACGTTTCTAATAGAGAAATAATTCATAAAAAATCTCAATATTAATGTAAATAAGTATAAACTTTCATTAGTCCTCATTTCATTATGACGGATTTTTAATTTTTTAATATTAAGGAGAAAAAATATGAATTATTTGCCTAAGTCGTTGGCAGTGGGATTTGTATTGGCGTCTTTTGCTTCAGCCTCTGTGCTTGCAGCAACTCACCCAGTAACAGGTGAAACCCTAGCTGATGATCAGACATTTACATACAGTTTGTTAGATGAATTTAGTTCTGCTGACCCTCAAATCGTTGAGGATGTCTCAGGAGCTGATATTGTTCGTGACCTTTTTGAAGGCCTGATGAATCAAGATGCAGATGGAAATCTTGTTCCAGGTGTTGCGACTGGCTTTACAACAAATGATGCAAAAGATGTCTATACATTCACGCTTCGTGACAATGCAATGTGGTCAGATGGTAACCCAGTTACCGCGCATGACTTTGTATACTCATGGAGACGTTTAGCAGATCCTGCTACAGCCTCACCTTACTCATGGTTTGCTGAAATTATGGCTATTGAAAATGTTGGAGCTGTGTTATCTGGCGATGCTTCACCTGAAACTCTTGGAGTTACTGCTCTAGATAATCATACTCTTGAGGTTCGTTTAACAGCTTCATTGCCATATTTTGCTGCAATGACTACGCATAGCTCAACTTTTCCAAGTCCTGAGTGGGTAGTTAGAACATCAGGTAATGATTGGACTAAGCCTGAAAATATTGTATCTAATGGTGCATATATTTTAACTGAGCATATTCCTAATGAGCGTTCAGTACGTGAGCGTAACACTATGTATTGGAATAACGATGCAACAATTCTTGATAAGGTTGTTGGATTAGTTATAAATGATGAGAATACAGATTTGACTCGTTATTTAGCTAATGAACTTGACAAAGGAACTGTGCCTTCAGGTCAGTATATTCGCCTGAAACAGGACTATCCTAATCAAGCAACTTCTTTTCCAAGACTTTGCAACTACTACATGACTTTTAATATGTCACCTAGTGGCCCTGAAGCATTTAAAGATGTTCGTGTTCGTCATGCTCTAGCCTATGCTATAGATCGCTCAGTTATTACTGAAAAAATCTTACAAGCTGGACAAATCAACGCATTCACATTTACTCCTGGAGCGACAGCTGGATTTGACGTTCCTTCAGTTGCATTTGGTCGTATGACTCAAGATGAGAGAAACGCTAAAGCAGTTGAACTGTTAAGTGAAGCTGGTTATGGACCAAGTAATCCTTTGAAGTTTGAGTATTTATATAACACTTCTGAAGGTCATAAGAAGATTGCAATTGCAGCCCAGCAAATGTGGAAAGAAACACTTGGTGTTGAAGCTACGCTTGCTAATCAAGAGTGGAAAACATTCCTTAAAACTCGTGGCGGTCAAGGTTTTGAACTTGCACGTGGAGCTTGGTGTGGTGACTACAATGAAGCGTCTACTTTCCTAGACCTTCTTACTACTCCTTCTGGTTACAATGATGGTAAGTATAGTAATGCTGAGGTAGATCAGCTTATGTTAGATGCAAGGACTATGTCTGATGCATCAGGTAATTACACGCGCATTGAAGAGATCTTGGCAAATGAAATGCCAGTGATTCCTATTTATCATTATGCTGGTGTATTTATGCTTAAGACTAATGTAAAAGGTTGGCCTTATAACAACGTTGAACAAAACGTATATTCTCGCAATTTGTATAAGATTGCGCAGTAATAATTAGTTTGACTCTAAGAGCATCGCACAGATATTGTGCGGTGCTTTTTTATTTGTACGGTACAATAATTCATTAAATTTTTTCTGGTCAATTTCGGATATGATCAACTACATAGTTAAGCGAATTGGAATTGCTATTCCGACTCTGCTTGTTCTTATTGCGGTTAGCTTCTACTTAATGCACGCAGCTCCTGGTGGTCCATTTACATCGGAAAGACCACTTCCACCCCAAGTACTTGCAAATATTGAGGCAAAATATGGCCTAGATCAGCCAATTTGGCGACAGATGTTTAGTTATCTTTGGGGAGTTTTAACTGAATTTGATTTTGGGCCCTCCTACAAATATCATGACAGAAGTGTAAACGAAATTATTGCACAAGGTTTTCCAATTACTTTGAAGTACGGTTTTTGGTCATTTATTGTTGCTGTTGGAGTTGGTATACCATTAGGCGCAATTGCTGCAATACGGAAAAACACTTGGATTGATTACTTAGCAGTAGGTGTATCAATTGGCGCGCAAGTGCTCCCAAATTTTGTAATGGCGCCATTACTAATTATCGTCTTTACCTTATGGCTTGATTGGCTGCCAGGTGGAGGCTGGAATGGAGGATCGTGGCAGTACCTTATAATGCCAGTCATTGCGCTTTCAACAAGCTATATGGCATCTATTGCTCGAATAACTCGCTCATCCATGCTGGAGGTTCTAAATACGAATTACATTAGAACAGCAAAATCTAAAGGACTTCCAACAAAAATAATATTCTTTCGTCATGTATTAAAGCCCTCACTTCTTCCAGTAATTTCATACCTTGGCCCGGCATTTGTTGGATTAATAACAGGATCTGTAATCATTGATATGTATTTTTCAACTGGTGGTATGGGCTACTTTTTTGTTAATTCAGCCTTTAATAGAGACTACTCAGTAATGATGGGAATAACTATTGTAGTTGGCGGCCTTACAATTTTATTTAGCTTAATCGCAGATCTTTTGTACGCATGGGTTGATCCTAAGATTAGATACTAAAAAATGATTGCAATAAATAAAAATAAGATAAAAGAGATGGCGGATAATCTTTCTGATTCTGGAACTGGCCGTTCATTATGGAAGGATGCACGAATAAGATTTATGCAAAACAAGGCTGCAACTGTTAGCCTGTTTATTCTTGCAGCGATAGTACTCTTTTCGTTTATTGGGCCATATTTTGCTGTTTGGAGTTATGAGAAGATTGACTGGAATGCAATGGGCTCTGCAGCCAGAGTTGGGATGCCATCAATTGAAAGTGGACATTTTTTTGGGACCGATGATCTAGGTCGAGATTTGTACTCAAGAGTAATACAGGGAACACAAATCTCCCTAATGGTTGGCTTCTTAGGAGCAACAGTAGCTGTTTTTGTGGGCACCTTATATGGCGCTACTTCTGGTTATTTAGGAGGAAAGACTGATCAAATAATGATGCGTATTGTTGACATTTTGATGTCAATTCCGTACATGTTTGTTTTAATACTTTTGTTGGTTGTATTTGGCCGCTCAATTGGAATGCTTTTTATAGGAATTGGCCTACTATCTTGGTTAGATATGAGCCGAATTGTTAGGGGGCAAACCCTTAATCTTAAAAATAAAGAATTTATTGAAGCTGCAAGGGTAACTGGGGTTAGTGACTTTAAAATTATAACGCGTCATATTGTTCCTAACCTTCTAGGTATTGTTGCGGTATATGCGACTCTTTTAGTACCTGGAATAATATTAGCAGAAAGTTTTATATCCTTTTTGGGTCTAGGAGTGCAGGAGCCATCAACAAGTTGGGGTGCTTTAATTAAAGAAGGTGCTGGAACAATTCGCTACGATACTGAATGGCAACTTCTATTTCCTTTGGCATTTTTTGTTGTCAGCTTATTCTGCTTTTATTTTATTGGAGATGGCTTGCGTGATGCGCTTGACCCAAAGGATCGATAAACTAATATGAGCTTTTTAGAAGTAAACAATTTAAAAGTAGAGTTTGATACTGCAGATGGCATAGTAAGTGCAGTTAACAATGTTAGCTTTTCACTTGATGAGGGAAAAATTTTAGCGATAGTTGGTGAATCTGGAAGTGGAAAAAGCCAAACTGTTTTTGCTATGAACGGTCTCCTTGATCACAATGGTAGGGCAAGTGGTAGTGTTAAATTTGAAGGCAAAGAGATTCTTAATCTTCCTAGCAGGGAGCTCAACCTTATTCGGGCTCAAAAAATTGCAATGATTTTTCAAGATCCAATGACCAGTCTTAATCCCTATGTAAGAGTTTCAGAGCAAATGGCTGAAGTACTTGTCCACCATCAAGGGGTCTCAAAGTCGGATGCTATTCAGCAATCAATCAATATGCTCGATGCTGTTAAAATTCCAGACGCTAAAAATCGCATAAGGATGTATCCACATGAGTTTTCAGGTGGAATGCGCCAGCGCGTAATGATTGCAATGTCTCTACTTTGTCATCCTAAGCTTCTAATCGCTGATGAACCAACGACTGCTTTAGATGTTACTGTGCAGGCTCAAATTATGCAATTGCTAGCTGATATTCAAAAAGAATTTGGCATGTCAATTATTTTAATTACTCATGATCTTGGAGTTGTAGCTGGAAATAGTGATGAGATGCTTGTTATGTACGGAGGAGAAGTAATGGAGATAGGTAAAACAGAGCATCTCTACTCTAATGCTACGCATCCTTACACTCAAGGTTTAATGAGCGCGGTGCCAAGGCTTGATGACTCAGCAGATAGATTAGTGACAATTCCTGGAAACCCTCCGAATATGATGCTAACTCCAGTTGGATGTCCATTTTCACCACGCTGTAAGTTTGCAAATACTACATGCTCTTCGCAAACTCCTATCCTAGCTAAAGTTGATAATAATGATCACTATAGAGCTTGTCACGTTGCCATAGAGGATACATTATGAGTGAGCATAAAATTCTTCAGGTTCAGAATTTAAAAGTAAATTTTGATGTTTCCTCAGAAGGAGATATGCCATGGACTAAGGCCAAGAAATTACAGGCAGTAAATAACGTTTCGTTTGATTTAAATTCAGGTGAAACCCTTGGCATAGTTGGGGAGTCAGGTTGTGGAAAGTCTACTTTGGCGAGAGCAATTGTTAAAATGGTGCCCGCTGATTCAGGAAAAGTAATTTGGTTTGGGAATGACTTGTTAACTCTAAACAAGTCTGAAATGAGGCAGCACCGTAAACAAATTCAAATGATTTTTCAAGACCCTCTTGCAAGTCTAAATCCTAGAATGAATATTGGCGAAATTATTGCAGAGCCATTAAGAACACATTACCCTAAAACACCAGAGTCCGATGTAAAAGAGAGAGTTAAAGACGTAATGAATAAAGTTGGTTTATTGGATAATTTAGTTAATCGTTACCCTCATGAGTTTTCGGGTGGACAGTGTCAGCGAATTGGTATTGCAAGAGCTTTAATTTTAAAACCAAAGCTTATTATCTGTGACGAGCCAGTATCTGCGCTTGATGTCTCAATTCAAGCTCAAGTAGTTAATCTCTTGATGGATTTGCAAGAAGAGATGGATTTAACTTTAATTTTTATTGCCCATGATTTAAGTGTTGTCAAGCACATCAGTACTAAGATTATGGTTCTTTATTTAGGCAATATGGTTGAACTTGCAAACAGTGATGATATTTATACTAAACCAAGACATCCTTACACCCAGGCTCTTATCTCTGCAGTTCCTATTCCTGACCCAAGTATTGAGAAAAGTAAAAAAATAATATTAATAGAAGGTGACTTGCCATCACCAGTAGACCCACCCTCAGGTTGTGTTTTTAGAACAAGGTGTCAAAAAACTCAAGATATTTGTGCAATAGAAAAGCCTGAGTTTAAAGAGGTATCAAGCAATCATGAGGTTGCTTGTCATTTTCATGATTAAGTTTCTTAAAAAACGAATTAAAAATAAGTGGATGCTTATTATTTTGCCTTTTCTATTTTTTCTAATAAAGGGCTTAATATGGCTTGCCATATTTTATGGGTTGTGGGACGTTATTAAATCGATCTTCTAAATTTTGATACCTTGGAAGATTTACTTAACTTTAACGTGAGATAAGATTTCTTTCATATCTTTCTTATTTTCAAAGATTTCTTGTTCTGAAAGTCCATCCATCTCATGAGGAAAAACTAGCCAATCATCAGTCTCGTGGATATAGTAATCTGGCACAGTATCTATAATATTTCTTAAAGGCTTGTACCAAGGCATAGCCATGCGAATATCATGCGGTATATTTTTTCTAGATTTTTCATTCAGAGTATCTAAGATCGCTTTAATACTTCTGCCTGAGTCAAAGACATCATCAACAATAAGAAGCTTGTCTTCAGCATTCATATGACTGATTAGATAGTCGATACCATGAACCCTAACCTCTTTTGCTTGTTTATTAATGCCATAGTATGATGAAGTTCGAATCGCAATATGATCAGATTCATTACCCAAATACCCAAGAATCTCTTGGATGGCTATACCAACGGGCGTTCCACCTCGCCAAACTCCAACAATAAAGTCAGGTTTGAAACCACTATTGTGTATTTGAACTCCCAATCTAAAAGAGTCAAGTAGCAACTCATCAGCTGTGATGTATTTTTTTGATAGAGACATTTTTATTATTAGTTGTAATTTAAATAATGTGACTTGAATGAATTATAAAGCATCTTTCTTATTTGAAATTTTATAGAGGTTTCAACATTTATATTTATAGAATTCTATTTTTTCTTAATTAAGACTGTGAAATTTTACTAAGAAGGTGTAATTTTGTCTCAGGGTCTGCAAAAGAAGACTTAATAGCCATGGTTGAGATAGATCTAAGCTGCTTAATTTCAAAGCCAAGTTGATCAGAACATCCTTGATATTCTTGACCAACACTAGTATGAAAAAATGGTGGATCATCTGAGTTGAGGCTAACATTTATCCCTTTAGACATAATGAGTTTGATTGGGTGACTCTCCCAACTAGGGTATATCGAAAGAGCTAGATTACTTCCAGGACAAATCTCCAAGGCTATATTACGATTTTTTAGTTCATCTAGTAGATGCTCATCTTCCACGCTTCTAACGCCATGACCAATTCTGCTAACGGGTAAATAATTTATGGCATCCCAAACACTTTCTGCGCCGCATATCTCACCTGCATGAACTGTGCAAGGATAGTTAGCTTTAGCTGCAATATTAAAAGCAGGGGCAAAATCAATTAACTTGAATGCATTTTCATCGCCGCCCATACCAAACCCAACAACATAAGGATGGGGGTTATCAACCATTGTTTGTGCAACATCAACCCCTTTTTGAGGCCCTAAATGCCGTACGCAAGTTACAATAATTCGCCCAATAATACCGAAATCTAACTGTGCATCATCTATTCCTTTTGCGCACCCTCTAATCAAGTCATTATAGCTAATACCGCAATCACTAGCGTGATCAGGGGATATAAAGGTCTCAGCATATATTACATTTTGTGATGAGCAGTCTTTAAGATATTCATACATAATATCTCTGTAATCTTTAGCATTTTTAAGGCATGAACTTACTGAGTCATAAGCGTTAAGAAAGCTTGGAAAGTCAGTCCAGGCATAACCGCCATCTTCATCAAATATATTTTCATCAAAATCAACGTTATTACGTTTGGCAATTTCATGAAATAATTTAGGGTTAATAGTTCCTTCTAAGTGGCTATGAAGCTCAACTTTGGGAAGCATTTGAATTTGATCTTGCATAATAATTAACTTAAGTTACAAGCTTTACCATGAAGTAAAGGCTCTATTTCAAGGTGCTGAGCAATAGTTTGTCCCATGTCGCAGAAGCTTTCTCGCTCTCCTAAGTTATTGTTCTTAATTGATTTTCCATAAAAAACAACTGGAACATGTTCACGGGTGTGATCATTTCCAGGCCATGTAGGATCGCAGCCATGATCTGCTGTTATTAGCACTAGATCGTTGCTGGTTAGTTGCGCCTCAATTTCAGGTATTCGGGCATCAAATTGCTCGAGTGCTAGAGCGTACCCTGCAACATCACGTCGATGACCAAATTTGGTATCAAAATCTACTAGATTTACAAAGATTAGTCCTTCATTAACTTTTTTCATTTCAGATAATAATTGATCAACTAAGCCCATGTTATTAGCTGCCTTAACGGTATAGCTGACTCCTTGATTCGAAAAAATATCTCCAATTTTTCCAACTGAAATAACATCTCCACCACCATCTTGAATATTGTCTAACAGCGTTGGGCCATTGGGCGGCGTAGTAAGGTCTTTTCGATTAGCAGTTCGCTCAAAGCCATCTTTAGAGTTCCCAGTAAATGGCCTTGCAATTACTCTTGTAATTTCTAGTGGATCAACCAAGCGTTTTGCGATGGTGCATAATTCATAGAGCCTATCTAATCCAAAATGCTCTTCATGGGCAGCAATTTGAAATACTGAGTCAGCCGAGGTATAACAAATAGGAAATCCACTATCTATATGCTCTTGACCAAACTCTTCAATTACTTGAGTGCCTGATGCATGTTGGTTTGCAAGTGTCCCACCTATTTTTCCTTCCTCTATAAGGCTAAGAAGGAGTGATTCAGGAAAGCAGTTTTCAGTTTTTGGAAATGTTCCCCATTCAAAAGGAACTGGCAGACCACAAATCTCCCAGTGACCACTCGGGGTGTCCTTACCTGCGCTAACTTCTTTCGCATAACCAAAAGCGCCCTGAGGCTCAACTCGAGAAATTGGTAAGGGCTTTTTACGGCTTGCAATTGCAGCCTCCCCTAAACCCCATCGAATCAAGTTTGGAATAACTAGGGGGCCATTTCGCTCAGAATTATTAGCACTATTAGAATCACAAGACTCAATAATATGACCTAAAGTATCTGCCCCTGTATCACCGTAAAGATGCGAGTCCTTAGTTGAACCCAAACCTAAAGAATCTAAAACTAAAATAATTGATCTTTTCATCTATAAACCTTCTAATTTGAGCCTAGTATTTCATGGATTAGGGTTGGCGGCTCTATATGTTTAGCTCCTAATGAAATAAATCCAGGGATAGTTTCTTGGAGATAGTTCAATTGTTCTTTATCTCGCGTATGTGCAATTGCAAGTGGCTCACCTTTATCAATCCATTGACCGATTTCAACAATATCACTTAATCCAACGCCATGATCTATTGGGTCGCTAGATTTAGTTCTGCCAGCTTTCAAATGTATCATACTAAGACCAATAGCGCGCGCATCCATTTCCAAAATATATCCAGAAGAGTTTGCTGCTATAGGTCTAATAATGGGCATAGGGACTAAGTGTTTGTGAGACTTTTCTAATAAATCACTTGGCCCACCAAGAGCAGAAATCATTTGTTCAAATATTGCAGCTGCCTTGCCAGACGTTAGTACATCTTGAGATTTCACTCGAGCAGTCTCAAGGTCACTTTCAATACCACTTAGCTGCAACATATGAGCTGCTAATTCAATGGTAAGCTCAAGTAGTCTAAGGTTAGCATTTTCAGGTTTGATTAAAAAATTTATACACTCTTTTACTTCTATAGCATTACCTACGCTATGACCAAGAACCTGACTCATATCTGTGATTAAGCAGCTAGTTGGCACACCAGATTTACTTGATACATTGGCAATACTTTGGGCTAATTCTTGCGCCATTGAATAGTTTGCAGCAAATGCACCATTACCAGTTTTAATGTCCATTACAAGGGCATCAAGTCCAGAGGCTAGTTTTTTTGATAGAATTGACGCGGTAATAAGGTCAATTGACTCAACTGTTGCGGTGACGTCTCTAGTGGCATAAAAACGCTGGTCTGCTGGAGCAAGTTTGGTAGTTTGCCCAATAATAGCGCAGCCAACTTCCTTAACAAGCATTCTAAATTTTGCATTATCAGGAGTTCCATTATATCCTGGAATGCTTTCAAGCTTATCTAGTGTGCCACCCGTATGTCCCAAGCCGCGACCAGAAATCATTGGCACATAGCCTCCACAAGCAGCAACTATTGGAGCCAATATTAAACTTATCTTGTCTCCTACGCCGCCAGTTGAATGCTTATCTACTACTGGACCATCTAAGTTAAGGTCTTGCCACTGAAGCGTATCTCCTGAGTGCATCATGTGCTGAGTTAAGCTAACGCGCTCATCCATAGTCATGCCGCATTTAAAAACTGCCATTGCAAATGCGCCTAACTGAGCATCCGTCAAACTGCCATCAGTAATTCCTTGAACTAAAAAACCAATTTCAGGGTCATTCAGTATCAGGCCATCACGTTTTTTTCTAATTAGTTCTTGAGGAAGGAATAATGCGCTCATAAATTAGTCACCATATGGAGTCCAAATATTTTTCACTTCAGTAGCATTTCTAAGGAATTCTAAGCTTTCACCCTGATCAGGATTAAGCCAATCTCGATCGCTATCTTCATGAACCCACAAGCGTTTTAAGTCGATAGCACTGATAGCTTCAATAGAGGCAATAGTCTCTTGATCCGCCCAACACCATGTTCCATCAACTTCTGCATGACCAACAATTTGCTCAGCAAGCTCACGCTTATTACCGCTAACTATATTTACAACGCCAGCTGGTACATCTGAAGTTTCAATTGTTTGTACTAACTCCAAGGCAACACTTGGAAATCGTTCACTAGGAATTAAAATAACTCGGTTTCCCATAGCTATTGCTGGGGCAACTAAAGAGATTGATGTAAGTAATGGAAGTTCTTCAGGAGCAATTTGAGCAAGAATACCTATGGGCTCTGGAAGTGCCATTGTAATGCCTCTATAGGGCGCACTATGAACTGCTCCGTCATACTTATCTGCCCAGGCAGCATAACTAAAGAGTCGACTGATGCTTTCATCAAATTCAGCTTTAGCTTGTTTTTTTGAAACCCCACAAAGAGTTATAAGTCGTTGAATCCATTCAGATTCGCGTACCGATAAATTTTCAGCAAGAAAATAAATAATTTGAGCTCTGCCGTGACCGCTTTGAGAGCCCCAGGATGATGCTTTTGAGGCTGCACTTACAGCGTTTCTTACATCCTTTCTGTTACCAGCACCAACAAAAGCCGCATGACTTCCATCAGCATTGAAAGTTGCAATACTATGACCACCATCTGGCCTTACCTGCTTTCCGCCAATATAAAATTTTAATGTTTGGTCAATAGCATTATTTTTAGGATTTTTAGTAATTAAAGAAGCAGTAGCCTTCTTTGATAACTTTAAACCGTTAGGCTTAAGGTATTCATAAAGTCCTTCTTTTCCACCTTCACGGCCAAATCCAGACTCTTTGACGCCGCCAAATCCACAAGACGCATCAAATTGATTATGACAATTAATCCATACAACACCGGCTTTAATTTTAGGAGCAACATCCATTGTGCGATTAATATTTTCACTCCAAATACTTGCCGCTAATCCATATCTACTATTGTTAGCTAACTCAACGGCCTCGGATTGAGTTCGGAAAGTCATTGAGACTAAAACAGGTCCAAAAATTTCTTCTTGGGCTAACGGGTGACTAGAATCAATATTTGTAATAAGAGTTGGGGGATAGAGGTTACCCTCTGACTCAATATCACATGCCTGATAAATTTCTCCGCCATGTTTTAAGCCATCTTTGACCATTTCATTCACTCTATTAAACTGGGTCTTGCTAACTAAACTGCCTAAGTCTATTGACTTATCAAGAGGAGAGCCTAAGCGTAATTGTTTAATTCTTTCTTTAATCCTTAGATGAAGGTCTTCAGCAACTTCAGCCTGAACCAATAATCTTGATCCAGCACAACAAACCTCTCCTTGGTTAAACCAAATTGAATCAACTAAGCCTTCAACTGCAGCATCAAGATCTGCATCTTCAAACACAATAAATGCAGATTTTCCGCCAAGTTCGAGTGTAAGTTTTTTACCTTGTCCAGCTGTACTTTTTCTGATGGACTGACCAACAGCAGTTGAGCCAGTAAATGCAACTTTATCAACGCCTTTATGAGCTGCAAGTTCAGCGCCAATATTTCCATCACCATTGATCATATTGACAACGCCAGGTGGAACTCCTGCCTGCTCGCATAAGTGTGCAAAAAACATTGCTGAAATTGGAGTTTGCTCTGCAGCCTTAAAGACAATAGTATTACCCATAGCAAGAGCTGGAGCAATTTTCCAAGATAACATTAATAGTGGGAAGTTCCATGGGACAATTTGAGCAACAACACCAATTGACTGGTAACTAGAAAACTCTTTGCCTTGAAGTTGTGCCCAGCCAGCATGGTAATAAAAATGCCTTATTGCAAGAGGTATATCAATATCACGACTTTCACGAATTGGCTTTCCATTATCAAGTGTTTCAAGTACAGATATTAATCTCGAATGTTTTTGTAGTAATCTTGCTAAGGCATAGAGAATTTTAGCTCTTCCATGGCCTCCAAGCAACTCCCAAGAGGGTTGTACTTTTCTAGCAGCTTCTACTGCTAAATCTAGCTGTTCAGAACTTGCAATTTCAATATTGGCTAGTAACTTACCATTTGAGGGATTTAAGCTAGCAATTAATTTAGATTTTTTATTAGATATAAATTTTCCATTAATCAGCTGACCAAAGCGGCAGTTATTAAGTTTAAGCCACTCATGCGCCTCTTTATCACTTTCGAGAGCTTTGCTATAATCTAGATCTTTGAATGATTTTAAAAGTGTCATTGTTAAGTCCTATGCTAATGGATGTCTATAAGATGCCGAGTAATAACCACTAGAGAAGTGGTCTAATTGGCGTTCAATATCGCCGAGTAAGCTAGATGCTCCAAAACGAAATAAATCTGGCTCTAACCATCTGCGACCGAGCTCTTCTTGGATCATTGTCATATATAAAAGTGCAGTTTTAGTGTCACTAATTCCACCAGCAGCTTTAAAGCCAATTCGAATGCCTGTTTCATTATAAAAATTACGTATCATTCGAACCATAACTAAACTTACTGGAAGGGTTGCGTTAGTAGGCTCTTTACCAGTAGACGTTTTAATAAAGTCAGCCCCAGCCATCATGCAAACCTGAGAAGCTTTAGCAATATTACTAAGATTTCCAAGTTCACCCGTAGCTAAAATAGTTTTCATATGCGCATCGCCACATTTTTCACGAAACATTTTTACTTCTTTATACAGTTCTTCCCAGTTTCCTTCTAAAACATGTCGGCGGCTTATAACTATATCAATTTCATTAGCACCCGAATCTACTGAATACTCGATTTCTTTAAGTCTTAATTGAAGAGGGGAGAGGCCTGCTGGAAATCCTGTGGATACCGCGGCTAAATTAACCTTTGAATTATTCAATGCTTTTTTGGCAGAAGCAAGCATGTCATGGTATACACACACAGCAGCAACACTTAAATCTAAAGATTCAGTGCCCAGTATTTTTTTAAGCTTGTTACTAATAGGCTGTTTTGCTTTACTGCAAAGACGCCTAACTCGAGCCTCTGTGTCGTCTCCAGAAAGGGTGGTTAAGTCCATTAAAGTAATAGCTTTGAGAAGCCATGCAGCTTGTTTATCTTTTTTTATACTTCGCCTTGTGCCATAATTATTGCAGCGCCTCTCAACAGCACTTCTATTAATTGCTATATTTGATATTTTATCAATTCTAAAGTCTGTCCCTGGATTTCTAATAACACCAGAGTTTTCCTTTAAGCTTTCTGAATCAATTAAATTTGGATAAGAGATAACTTTGCTATCTTTCTGAGGTATTTGAGCTTTAGTGATATTTTTAGTCATATTCTTTGATGCTTAATAAAATCTATAAACTCTTTAGGTATGAAATTAAAACTTTTTCGACAGTGGCTGCAGCCTTGCTTGCAAAGGCAATTGTTTGTTCATGACTTAGTTTTGTGGCACTCATTCCTGCTGCATAATTAGTAATAACTGAAAGAGCGCATAGTGGAAGCCCTTGATGGCGAGCTAAAATAACTTCAGGAACTGTAGACATTCCTACAGCATCTGCGCCTAGGGTTTTGACAGCTTTAATTTCAGCAGGAGTTTCAAATTGCGGCCCACTAAACCATGCATAAACTCCTTCATGTAGGGTGATGTCATTCATTTTAGCTGAAGAACGCATATTATCATTTAGCTCAGGATTGTAGGCATCACTCATATCCACAAAGCGCTTATTACTTTCAGCACCAAACAAGGGAGAAACTCCCGTCATATTAATATGATCTGTTATAAGCATAACGCTTCCTGGCGATGCTTCTTTAACTATACTTCCAGCAGCATTAGTGAGTACCAGGCTTTTGCATCCTATTGCGTTAAGTGTTTGAATGGCAACAGCCATTATGTCTGCTCTTCCGTTCTCATAATAATGAGCTCGACCTTGCATTACAACCACATTGGTATCTTCAACTTTACCAAATAAAAGTCTTCCAGCATGGCCGCCAACACCGGCAACTGGAAAGCCTGGAAGTGAGTCAAAATCTAGACTAGCTATCGTATTGATATTATCGCAAAACTGACCTAAGCCAGATCCAAGAATAAGACCAACTTCAGGCTTAAAGCTAGCAATTGTTTGATTTATGATACCAACACAATCATCAACTTGACTCATTACAGATGCTCCGGCCCAAAAGAATGAGGTAATAATTCAGCAAGATTCATATGGCTCTGAACTCCACTTGGAGAGCACAGCATAATTTTTGTATTTTCATCCGAAAATTCTCTTATTCTCTGTCTACATCCACCACAAGGTATTCCGCCTTCATCATTCTTTGTCATAACATATATTGTTTTAATTTTTTTCTCACCACCCATTACCATTGATGCAATAGCAGATGCCTCAGCACAGTTTCCAAGCGGGTAGCTAGCATTTTCAACATTACAACCTGAATAAGTATTCCCTTTGTCAGTTATTATTAAAACACCAACAGGATAGTTAGAGTAAGGGACATAGGCTTTGCTCATGGCACTTTTAGTAGCTGCAATATGACTTTCTTCACTCATACTTATAACTCCTTAATGTAAGGTTGGGCAGATGCCTTAGGAGGAACTGCTTTGCCAATAAACCCTGCTAATAAAATAATAGTTAAAATATAAGGGGCTGCATCGATCAATTGAACCGGAATTTCACCAATAATAGGAAAGACAACACCTTGAAGTCTAATAGATAATGCCTGTAAAAAGGCAAACAAGAAGCATGCAGCTAAAACCTTATATGGGTGCCACTTTCCAAAAATTAGTGCAGCTAAAGCAATAAAGCCAGCACCAGCAGTCATCTCTTTTGTGAATTGTGCAGTATATGCAGTTGAAATATAAGCGCCACCAATCCCACATAAAATACCACCAACTAATAAAGCTCTGTAGCGCAGACCTTCAACTGATAATCCTGCTGTATCAACCGCTTTAGGATTTTCTCCTACCGCTCTAAGGCGTAAACCAAATCGAGTTCGGTAAACTATCCACCAAACAATTGGAACAATCACAAAGGCTAAATAAACCAGGATATTATGACCACTAATGAGCTCCCTATAAATTACACCAATAATAGGAATATGATCAATAATATCAACTCCAGGAAGGGTAATAGAAAGAAATCTTTCGTCATTTTGAAGTGTCGGCGTAATGCCGCCTCTTTTAAACCAGGCTAACGTTAAAATCATTGTCAGTCCAGACGCCAAGATATTTATTGCAACTCCACTAACAATCTGATTACCTTTATAGGTAATGGATGCAAAGCCATGAATCATTGCTAATACAGAGGATGCAAGCATACCCGCAATTAAACCAAGCCATGGTGAGCCAAAAACGCTTGCTGCACTAGCAGCAATAAAGGCTGACATCAAAAGCTTTCCTTCCAGACCAATATCTACAACACCGGCTCGCTCAGCAAACAAGCCAGCCATGGAAGCAAAAATAAGTGGAACACAGATTCTAACTGAGGCGTCAAATGTCAATACAGTAGTTAAAAAGAAGTCGCTCATTCTGATGCCTCAACTGGTGCTAAATAGCGAATTAAAACAGGTCTATATAAATACTCTAAACCACCACAAAACAAGATGACTAGGCCCTGCATAACAACAACAATGTCCCTTGATACGTTTTGTAATTCAAAGTCTAATTCTGCACCACCCTGATAAAGTATTCCAAACAAGAAGGCTGCAATAAGAATACCAACAGGATGGTTACGGCCCATTAAGGCAACCGCGATACCACCAAATCCATAGCCATAATTAAAATTTAAGAAAAGGCGATGCTGAACTCCCATAAGTTCATTGATACCAACTAAGCCGGCCAGTGCTCCCGAAATACACATTGTTACAACAATGATTTTTTTTGGATTAATTCCACTATAAATTGCAGCTTCATTGCTTTTTCCTGCAGCACGAATTGCAAAGCCCCATCTAGTATGCCATAGGAAAAACCAGACTACAGCTGAGAAAAATAAAGCAACAAATATCGACATATTAAGTGGTGATCTTGTAACTTCATAACCAAAATTTGCTAATACATCATGCACAAAAGGGATCCATGAGGCTTCAATAAAGTCCCCACTTTCTGGTGACATCTCGCCAACCTCACGCAATACATTGACCAAGACGTAAACCATTAATGAGGAGGCTATAAAGTTAAACATTATGGTAGTTATAACAATATGGCTTCCACGATAAGCTTGTAAGTAAGCAGGAATGATCGCCCATAATGCTCCAAACAACAAGCCTCCTGAGATAGCCAATGGAATGACAATCCATGCGCTAAGGGCAGGATTCATATATAAGGCAACTAACGCAGTGCCAAGGCCTCCAACATATGCCTGACCCTCTCCTCCAATATTAAATAATCCAGCGTGAAATGCAACTGCTACAGCAAGGCCAGTAAAGACAAAGTTTGTCGCGTAATACAGAGTGTAACCAAGACCTTCATCGTAACCAAGTGCACCATAGATTAATATCTTGGTTGCCTCTATTGGATCGACTCCTATAAATAGAAAAACAATACCGGTAGCTATAAATGCAGTTAAAACATTAAAGAGAGGCAGCAATAAGCCATTTATCCATGATAATCGTCTATCACGTGTCATATTTCAGCTCCTTTGGTTTCTGCCGGAGATTCAAGCGCATTGGCCATCATCATGCCGAGTGTTGCTTCATCTGCATCTGCGCCATTAACAGTACCAGTAATTATTCCATCACACATCACTATTATTCTGTCACTAAGAGACATGATTTCCTCTAGCTCAACAGAAATTAGGACAATAGCTTTGCCAGCGTCTCTCATTTGAATAATGCGTTTTCTAATAAATTCAATAGCACCTATATCAACACCACGTGTTGGTTGACCAATAATTAAAACTTCTGGGTCGCGTTCAAATTCTCTTGCTAGAATAAGTTTTTGTTGATTGCCCCCTGAAAAGTTTGAGGACATCAAGTTTGGATTTGGTGGACGGACATCAAAGGCCTCCATTATGGAAGCACAATTAGCCTTAACTAGTGATTTTTTTAGCCAAATTCCTTGATTTAGATTCTTATCATTTTGGTATCCCATTAGGGCGGTTTCGCTAGCACTAAATTCAGCAATCATACCCATTTTTTGACGGTCCTCAGGGACATGAGCAACACCAAGATTTCGTAATTGCTCAGGATTAAGTCGACTTTTTGGGGATATGGTTTCACCCATAATCTCAATAGACCCTTTTGTTAATGGGAGTATTCCAGCTAGTGCCTTTAGAAGTGTTCCCTGGCCATTACCGGTGACGCCTGCAATTCCAAGAATTTCACCAGAGCGAGCCTCAAAGCTCACTTCTGATACGCGCTTTAATCCTTGTTCATTATTTATTTCGAGATTTTTTGCAACTAAAAGGGGCTTACCAATTTTTGCTTTAGACTTCTTAATATTTAGTAGTACTTTTCTACCAATCATTAACTCTGCAAGTTCTTCAGGGTTGGTTTTACTGGTCTCTCTATGGGCTACCATCTTGCCCGCTCTCATGACCGATACATGGTCTGTGATATTCATAATTTCTCGAAGCTTGTGAGTAATTAATATAATCGTAACACCTTCATTCTTAAGAGCTTCAAATATACGAAATAACTCATCAGACTCTTGAGGCGTTAAGACTCCTGTGGGTTCATCAAGTATTAAAACTTTTGCGCCCTTATACAGACCCTTTAAGATTTCGACTCGTTGCTGCATTCCAACAGAGAGCTCTTCTACTGCGATATCTAGTTCAACTTCCAATCCATATTCTTTAGCAAGTCTAGTCAGCTCAATTCGAGCATTTGCTAGGCTTTCTGTAATCAATGCACCACCCTCACTGCCAAGAATGACATTCTCAAGAACGGTAAAATTCTCAACTAGCATGAAATGTTGGTGAACCATTCCAATTCCTGCTTCAATTGATTGTTTTGAGCTGGTGGCTCTAAAGTCTTTATCAAAGACTTTAATTTGTCCAGAGTCTGCCTGATAAAAGCCGTACAAGATACTCATTAGAGTGGATTTACCCGCTCCATTCTCACCAACAATACCGTGTATTGTTCCAGTTTTAACACTCAGATTGACCTTATCATTTGCATGCACAGCACCAAAATGTTTGTCAACATTTATCAGTTCAATAGCAATGTTTGACTTAGTCATAGATAATATTTATATAAAAATATGTAATTATTATAGTTGTATGAATTTGTAACTTTAATATATAGTTTTATAAAAATACATATTAAAGTTTAAAAAAAAACATCCGGCCCTAGAGCCGGATGTTTTTAAGAATAAAAACTGCTTCTTATAAAGGGCAGGTATTATCACTCATGTAGTCATGGACCACAATAGAGCCATCAATAATTCCAGCTCTTGCAGTTTCAACTGCGGCAAGCATTTCAGCAGAAACTAGATCTGCATTGTACTCATCCATTGCAGCGCCAACACCATCTTCGGCAACACCGTTCACTTTAAAACCAGCTTCCCAAGTGCCGTTCATAGCAGCCTCAAAACTCTCATAAGCAGCTAATCCAACTTTCTTGTACATAGAAGTAAGCATTGTTCCAGGTTGAATGTAGTTTTGGTTAGAGTCTACACCAATTGCTAATACACCCATGTCAGCAGCAGTTTGGTAAACACCCATTCCAGTTCCACCAGCAGCAGCATAAACTACGTCAGCACCATTTTCAACTTGGCTACGAGTAATTTCACCACCTTTAGTTGGGTTACCCCAAGCAGCTGGAGTTGATCCAGTCATCTGTGCTAATACATTCATTGAGCTGTCTTGATGAGCAACACCTTGCTTATAACCACACTCAAAGCGACTAATTAATGGAATATCCATACCACCAACAAAGCCTACAGTGCCTGTGCTTGATGCCATAGCAGCCATAATACCAACAAGGAATGATCCTTCTTGCTCTTTAAAGACAACATTTTGAACGTTTGGAGCATCTACAACACCATCAATGATAGTGAACCAAGTGTCAGGATACTCTGCAGCAGCTGCAGCAACAGCATTCGCCATAGTGAAGCCTACAGCTACAACTGGGTTGTATCCACGTTGTGCAAACTTCTTAAGACTTTGCTCCATCATAGCTTCATTAGTAGGCTCTAGCTCAGTAACCGCAATACCAGTATCATTAGCAAATCTCATGATGCCGTTATAGACCGCCTCGTTAAAAGACTTGTCATTCTTACCAGCAGTATCATAAACTACAGCAGGCTTAATATCAGCAGCTTGAGCAATTGACGCTGATAAAGCAATTGTTGTAGCTATTATTGCTAGACCAGTTTTTTTGATAAATCCACCAAAATGTGAATGTTTCGTGTTTTTCATTGTGTACTTCTCCTTAGTTATTAATCTTAATTTTTCAATAGAACAAAAACCATCATTAAAATAAAGATAGTCTAAAAATATCTTTGTTGTTAACTCAAGCTTTGTATTAAAAGTATATAGAAATAAAATCTCAAGTTGTTAATATTCTATTCTCGATGATGTCCTTTGTCAAAAATATTTCAATGTATTTTCAATCTATTTCTTATAGCTCTAATAATTACCTATATAGTTTGAGTATTCTTGAATATATAAGTAAAAAATAATCATTTTTAAATTCATTGTGAAAAATAATTGTTTACAATAATTATTAATACATTTATGCATATAATTAAATAATTATTTAAATACCAATCTATGAGTATTTTGGTTAAAAATAATAGTTGTAGTCAAATACTTAGCTAAAAATTATTATGAATAAAAAAATCATTCAAAGCCTTAAAAGTTATCCCCGAAATATGGTGGGCTATGGGAAGGATCCAATCCACCCCAAATGGCCAAATAAAGCCCGTATTGCAGTTCAATTTGTGTTGAATTATGAAGAAGGTGCGGAAAACTCAATTTTGCACGGCGACAATGCATCTGAAGCTTTCCTTTCAGAGATTGTTGGTGCTAAGGCTTATGAAGGCGTTAGGCATATGAGCATGGAGTCCATTTATGAGTATGGCTCAAGAGCAGGCGTTTGGAGAATATTAAACCTTTTTAAAGAATTCGATGTTCCAGTAACTATCTTTGCAGTGGCTCTTGCAATTGCTCGTAATCGAGAACTTGCTGATTATTTGGTAGAACAGAATTATGATATTTGTGCGCATGGATTTAGGTGGATAGATTATCAATTTGTTGATGAAAAAACAGAGCGAGAGCATATAAAAGACTGCATTTCTGTTTTGACTGAATACCTAGGAAAAAGGCCAGAAGGTTGGTATACCGGAAGAAATAGTCCAAATACAAGAAGGCTGATTGTGGAAGAGGGAGGGTTTCTTTATGATAGTGACACATATGACGACGACTTGCCTTACTGGTCAAATGAATTTGGTGCTGAAAAAAAGCATTTAATTATTCCCTACACTCTAGATTTAAATGATATGAGGTTTGCTTCACCACAGGGGTTTAATTCTGGAGACCAATTCTTTAACTATTTAAAGGATACTTTTGATGCGCTATATCTTGAAGGAGAGGCAAGTCCAAAAATGATGTCAGTTGGAATGCATGCGAGAATATTAGGACGCCCTGGAAGAATTATGGCTATGAGAAGATTTTTAGAGTATGTTAAAACGTTTGATAATGTTTGGCTTTGCTCGCGCAGAGAAATTGCTAACCATTGGTATAAGAACTTTTAAAAAGGGCAAGAGATGGAATTACCATTAAATTTAGCGCAACAATCTGCAGAAGCCTTTTTAAAAACTTTTGAAAACTTGTATGAGCATACTCCTTGGTTTGTAGAAAAATCGTTACCTCTAGTTTTAGCTGATAAAAAATATAATAGTTTAGAAAAATTTCATGAGCTACTTTCAAATATTATGCTTAATGCAGATTCTGACTTACAGGATAACTTGATAGTCGCTCATCCAACTTTGGCAGGCAAAAAAGCCCAAAATAATGAACTTACTGATTTCTCAACTAATGAACAAAAATCTGCTGGATTAAGTGATTGCTCTGACTCTGAAATTGAGCTTTTTGAGGAGCTTAATAGGGAGTACTTTGCTAAATTTGACTTCCCCTTTATTATGGCAGTTAAAGAAAAAAATAAATCTGACATCATTTCGCAGTTTAAAGAGCGAAAAGACAATTCAAAAAATCAAGAAAGATCAAATGCTTTAGATGAGATTAATAAAATAGCGTGGCTAAGAATTAAGGAGATTTATGGAATCTAAAAACCAGATTGATGTTGCTAGTGCAAGTTTTGGTACTAAAGTTGTTTATTGTAGTGATGAATTTTTTGCAGACTCAGGCCGCATGCTTCAATCAAGTGAGCCTGTTTGGATTGAAGACAAATACGATATAAATGGTAAGTGGATGGATGGCTGGGAGAGCCGAAGACGGCGAGATGGGAAAAATGACTTTTGTTTTATTAGGTTAGGCGCTGAATCTATTATTAATAGCTTTAATATTGATACAACTCACTTTACTGGAAATTTTGCACCTGGAGTTTCTGTTCAAGGTTGCTCTGTGCCAGGAGGAACTACTGATGACTTAGTTGTTGATGGCACTGCAGTCACAGAATGGTTTGATCTCGTTACCAAAGAATCCCTAGAGGGTGACTCAAAAAATTTATTTAATAGTGCTTCATCAAAGCCAATTACGCATTTAAAAATTACATTACTCCCAGATGGGGGGATTGCTCGTTTCAGGGCTTATGGTGAGATATGGGTTGATGAGAAGAAGTATGAAGTTAATGGTACGAACGTAATATCAAAAGAAAGTGGCGCGAAAGCGATCTTTGCAAATGATGAGCACTTTGGAAGCTTAAGTAATGTTTTAGAAAAGCATGAGCCTTTAAGTATGGCTGATGGATGGGAAACAAGGCGGCGAAGAAAGCCTGGGAACGACTGGGGAATTATTGCCCTCTCTAAGCCTGCAACTGCTGAGGAAGTAATAGTTGATACTCAATTTTTTAAAGGTAATTTTCCAGATACTTTCTCAATATCAACTTCCAATTCACCAGACGAAGATGATAAAACTTTGAAAGAAAATAGCAAAACTTGGAATAAACTTATTGAAGGAAAAAAATTAAAGATAAACCAAATGCATGTCTTTAAAGGTTCGGACATACTTCATAATGATGTGTTTACTCATATCCGTGTCGATATATATCCAGATGGCGGTATTGCCAGGTTAAAACTTATTGGAAAATTTACCTAGATATGAATACTTTAAAACTAACTCCTGAGGTTCTAACTGCAGATAATTTCCAACTTTTTGGCGAAGTGCTTAGTATTGAAAATAAAGAATCTATTACAATTAATGATGGTTTTGCATCCAAGTTTCCTGATATTGTAAAATTAGATACTAAGGAGGCAGAGGGGGAAACAAGTGTCCATATTTTTATTGCTAAGAAGAGGCAGTTTCCTCTTCAAATTACTATGCTTGAGAATCATCCTTTTTTTAGTCAGACATTTATTCCAAAAAATAACACACCATTTATAGTTGTTGTCGCGCCACCATCTGAAGAACCTATAATTGAAAATATTAAGGCTTTTATTACGGATGGTGATCAAGGCATAAGTTATTCAAGAGGAGTTTGGCACTTTCCTTTAATTAGTTTAAAAGATAACGCTCAATTCGTTGTGATAGATAGGAAATACAATAGTGATAAAGACAGTATGAAGCAGTGCACTGTTAGTAAAATTGAAGATGTTAGTATTTATGTGGAGCTCAGCTTATGATGCAAATATATCTAATGGACTGGCTCAGTCTAGTTTTGAAATTACTCCATATAATTGCAGGTATAGCCTGGATTGGTGCTTCCTTTTATTTTAATTGGCTTGAAAATAAACTTGACCGATTAAATAATAGAGACGAGATAGCTGGCAACTTATGGGCAGTTCACGGCGGCGGCTTTTATCATTTAGAAAAATATAAGAAATATCCTCAAACCCTCCCAGAACCTTTGCACTGGTTTAAATGGGAAGCTTACGTTACTTGGCTTTCTGGAATTTCACTGCTTTCAGTTATTTATTATTTTAATGCTAGCACTTATCTGTTAGCTTCCAATAGCTCAATATCTGCATTATATGGTGTTGGTTTAAGTCTCTTAGGGCTGATACTTTTTTGGCTTATCTATGATCTTTTATGTAAGTCAAAGTTAGTAACTAAATCCGCAATTTTTTTAGCTATTATTTTTATAGTAATTGCATTTTTTGCATATTTTTATAGCAATATTTTTAATCCTAGAGCCGTTTATATGCAAATTGGCTCAATGATTGGAACGGTAATGGTTGCCAATGTTTTCTTTGTAATTATTCCAGTTCAAAAAAAATTAGTTGATGCTTGTGAAAACTCTACTGAAGTTAGTTTAGAGCTGGGAAAAATAGGCTATCTTCGCTCTCGTCATAACAATTACTTTACCTTGCCAGTTTTATTTATGATGATAAGTGGCCATTACCCTACAATTTATAGCGGAGATTATGGCTGGCTAATATTAATGGCTGTTATTGGGATTTTGGTAATGGTTCGCCACTACTTTAATTTAAGAGGAGTTGGTAAAGCTAAAAATAGTCTAATCGCCATTATAGTTATCTCAACCTTTACCTTGATTTATGCTCTAGCGCCATCACCAATTAAGATGCAAGATAATAGCCAAGAGATCGTAACTATTGCTGAGGCCCAAGCCATCATTGAAAAACATTGCGTGAGTTGTCATGCTGCGGAGCCTGCAAACAAAGCCTTTGCGATTGCGCCTAATGGGATTATGCTGGATACTAAAGAAAAAATTATTGCCCATAAGAATCAGATATATCAGCAGTCCGTTCTATCTAAAGCAATGCCCTTAATTAACAATACAAATATGACCGATGATGAGAGAGCGAAATTAGGGATTTGGATTGAGGCAAATCAGTGAGCGAATATAATCATTATCGAGGAGCAATTTACCACTGCACTGAAAGTAATGGGGTGCTAGAGCCAAACTATTTTGTTGATGGCCTTATGGTTGTTGATAATGATTCTGGAAGCATCATTGAGGTTGGAGACTTCAATCAAATTTCTTCAAAGTGGCCAAACGCTAAATCATCTACTCACTTTAAGGATAGCTTGATAATGCCTGGCTTCATTGACACCCATGTGCATTATCCTCAATATAAAGTTATAGCTTCCTATGGAGCAAGCCTTATAGACTGGCTTAATAAGTATACATTTATTGAAGAGCAAAAGTTTTCAGATGAGACTTATGCCGCTAAGGTTGCAGATTTGTTTCTTGATGAGCTTATTAAAAATGGCACTACAACGGCAATGACTTTTTGTACCTCACATAAACAATCTGTAGATATTTTTTTTACGGCAGCAGAAAAGTTGAAGCTTAGAATGGTGGCCGGTAAAGTTATGATGGATAGAAATGCACCAGAGGCTCTTTGTGATAGTGTGGATGGTAGTTATTTTGATTCGAAAGAGCTTATTGAAAAATGGCACAATAGAGGGCGAATGAGTTACGCTGTTACGCCTAGATTTGCTCCTACATCTTCTTCTGAGCAATTAGTACAGGCTGCTAATTTATTAGAAGAATATTCAGATAATAATGGAAATAAAGGCGTTCTTCTGCAAACTCATCTTAATGAAAATATTGATGAAATTGGCTGGGTAAAGGAGCTTTTTCCAGACTCAAAAAACTACTTTGATGTCTATGATAATTTCAATCTATCAGGACCTAATTCAGTTTTTGGTCATTGCATTTATAATACTGATGAAGAATATAAACGTATTGCAGATTCAGGCTCTAAGGTAGCGCTATGTCCAAGATCCAATCTATTCCTTGGTAGCGGTCTATTTGAACTTGATAAATTAGAGGCTTTTGGAATAGGTACTGCACTTGCATCAGATGTTGGCGGCGGTGACAGCTTTTCAATGTTTCAGGTAATGAATGAAGCTTACAAAATATGTCGACTAAATAATTATAATTTAGATCCTGTTAAAGCGTTTTATCTGACAACTCTAGCTGCAGCAAAAGTACTTGATATGGATAATCGTATCGGTAACTTTGAGCCTAATAAGGAGGCAGACTTTATTGTTATTGATTTGAAGGCAACAGAATTAATAAAAAATAAACTCGAAACCTCAGATGATATTAACGATATATTATTTAATTTAATGACTTTAGGTGATGATAGACTAATTAAAGAGGTTTATATTTTAGGTCAAAATATTTACCAAAAATAAGGAAGGCATAATGGGACAACTTACAACACATATTTTAGATACCTCTGCAGGAGTTCCTGCAAGTGGCGTAGCGATAAATTTATATCGAAGAGATGGTACAAATTCAGTACATCTTAAATCAATAAAAACGAACTTAGATGGCCGTTGTGATAAACCTTTGTTGTCAGAAGAAGAATTTGATGAGGGTTGTTATGAGCTTGAATTCATAGTGGATGATTATTATGAAGCTAAAAATATTAAGTGCCCTTTTTTAAAAGATGTCATTATTCGTTTCTATATTAGTGAAAAAACTGAAAACTACCATGTACCTCTTTTAATTTCCCCTTATAGTTATTCAACCTATCGAGGAAGCTAATGTATTTTTTGCTGAATCAAAACTCTACGCCAACAGATCTTGGCGCAATAAATCCAAATACGACTGTCCTAGAGTGGTTAAGAGATAATCAGCTTGTTGGAACTAAGGAGGGCTGCGCTTCTGGAGATTGCGGTGCTTGTACTGCAGTTATTGGTGAGATTGTTACTAATAATAAGTCTAGTAAGGTTGAGTATAAAAGTATAAATACATGCATGGCATTGGCTTATGGACTAGTTGGCAAACATTTAGTTACTGTTGAGGGGTTGGCTGAGGAGGGCAAGCTGCATCCTTCTCAAAAAGCAATGGTGCTAGAGAACGGCTCACAGTGTGGCTTTTGCACGCCTGGCTTTGTTATGTCGTTATTTGCCTTATATCAAAATAAAAACTCAGTAGATCTGCATCAAATAAACGAAGCTCTATCAGGTAACTTGTGCAGGTGCACTGGCTATAAACCAATAATTGCAGCTGCATTTTCAATGTTTAATGAGAAAAGTGACGAACCCTTAGACTACTATAAAAAAAATCAGAAGAATATTATTAAGATTTTAGGAGAATTAAATAATCCTAAGCACATAAGTTTAAGTTATAAAAAGAGTAATAAAACAATTAAATATGATGCTCCCTCAACGATAAATGAGCTCTCTAATGTTCTAATTAGTAGCACCTCAGCAAATATTATTGCCGCAGGAACTGATCTCAGCCTAGAGATTACTCAATCAATGAAAGAGTTTTCACATATCGTTAGCGTTAATCAAGTTATTGAATTAAAGGAGATTAAAGATAACGCTAAAGAATTAGAGATTGGAGCTGCAGTAAGTTATGAGGATGCCGCATCTAGTCTAATAAGTAACTGGCCTGACTTAGGTCCTTTTTTACAACGCTTTGCCTCATTACCTATAAAGAATTGGGCGACTATTGGAGGCAACATTGCTAATGCTTCACCAATAGGAGATATGCCCCCAGTCTTAATTGCTTTAGATGCAAAATTAAAGCTCAGAAAAGGTCCTGTTAGCAGAACTATTAAGTTAGAAGATTTTTTTATTACCTATAAAAAAACTGATATTCAGCAAGGTGAATTTATTGAAAGTATTATCATTCCAAAGCCTAATGAAAATCAGCGTCTAATTACTCATAAAATGTCTAAAAGATACGAGGATGATATTTCAGCTGTATGCATGGCAATAAATATTACGTCCACAAATAATAAACCAGAATCATTTAAGATCGCCTTTGGAGGCATGTCAGGAATACCTCAAAGATCAAATATACTTGAAAATTTTTTATTAAAGAATTGGCAAGAAGATAATATAGCTGCGTTATCTTATAAGGTTTTGAAAGAAGAATTTTCTCCATTTACTGATGTTAGAGCAACTTCAGAATACCGATTACAAGTATCAGCAAACTTAATTAAAAAAACTATATTGATGTATCAAGATCAGCCAGTTGAAAATCTTGCAGAATACTCACAATCAAGTTAATTCAAGGAGTAAGCAAAAATTAACAAAAATATAAAAAATTCTGCTCAACTTAAGGGTTCAATAATTGGCGACTCAATTGCTCATGATAGTGCTCATATGCATGTCCAGGGTAGTGCAACTTATATTGATGACATGCCGGTCCCAAAAGGCACTCTTCATGTTGCATTTGCATTAAGTAATGTTGCGCGTGGAAAAATAAATAAGATTGATATTGCAGATGCTCTAAAAGCTGACGGCGTTCATAGTATTCTCCTGGCAAAAGATATAGAAAATCTATATATAGGAGCGATTAAACATGACGAGCCTATTTTGGCTGATAAAGAGGTTTTATTCTTTGGCCAAGCAATTGCTGCTGTCTTAGCAGATAGTCATGAGAATGCAAGAACAGCTGCGCTCTTAATTACCTCAAATGTAACGGAGCTAGAGGCTGTGGTTACTATTGATCAGGCAATGGCTAAAAAAAGCTTTCTTGATGAACCACTAGTAGTCTCTATAGGAGATTCAAATAAAGCTATAGATTCATCAAAAAATAAGCTTAATGGAAGTCTATCTATTGGCGGTCAAGAGCATTATTATCTTGAGGGACAGGTTGCTCTGGCAATTCCAACAGAGGACAACGAGATGGTAGTTCATTCTTCGACTCAAAACCCTACAGAAGTCCAACATCTAGTTGCGCATGTTTTAGATGTTCCTCAAAATGCAATCGAAGTAATTACTCGAAGAATGGGTGGCGGCTTTGGTGGTAAGGAGACAGATTCATCTCAACTTGCGTGTGTTTGCGCTATATTTGCAAAGCAAACTACACTGCCTATAAAGGCTCGGCTCTCTAGAAAAGATGACATGTTGCTCACTGGAAAGAGGCATGATTTCAAGGCAGACTATAAAGTTGGCTATAGTGATGACGGGAAAATTTTGGGGATTGAGATAGATCTTGCAGCAAGATGTGGCTACTCACTTGATTTATCTAAAGCAATAGTTTCTAGAGCTTTATTCCATGCTGATAATACATATTTTTTGTCAAATGCTACTTTTAGGGGTTTTTTATGTAAAACAAATACCGCTTCAAACACTGCATTTAGAGGCTTTGGTGGACCTCAAGGGATGCTTGCTATAGAAAATATTATTGAAGAAATAGCCATGAATATTGGTGTTGATGCTCTTGAAATTAGAAAATTAAATTATTATCAAAAGGATACAAATAACGTGACACCTTACGATCAAGTTGTCGAAGATAATATTATTAATGAGCTCTCTAGTGAACTTATAGAAGACAGTAATTATTTAGTTAGAAGAGAAAGTATTGAAAAGTTTAATAAAACAAGTAGATATCTTAAAAAAGGATTGGCATTTTCTCCTGTGAAATTTGGTATTTCATTTACTACTCAATTATTAAATCAAGCTGGCGCATTGGTAAATGTATATAAAGATGGAAGTATATATATTAATCATGGAGGGACTGAAATGGGCCAAGGCCTATTTATTAAAGTTGCGCAGGTTGTTGCTAATGAATTCGGTGTTAATCTAGAGCGAGTAAAGGTCTCAGCTACTTCTACTGCTAAAGTTCCAAATACATCACCAACTGCTGCATCTTCTGGTTCAGATTTAAATGGTATGGCTGCTA
The DNA here is from genome assembly GCF_059512545.2 of Candidatus Pseudothioglobus sp. uisw_070. Classification (NCBI taxonomy): domain Bacteria; kingdom Pseudomonadati; phylum Pseudomonadota; class Gammaproteobacteria; family Pseudothioglobaceae (SeqCode); genus Pseudothioglobus (SeqCode); species Candidatus Pseudothioglobus sp. uisw_070. The sequence continues at coordinate 837,385 of NZ_CM183456.2, forward strand.
GAGAGGCATGCTTAAGAATTAAGAGAAATTTAACTACTTTTGCGAAAGATTTCTATGGCGAAGGTAATAGTGATATTGAGTTTAAAGACTCTTTTGTTATTATTGGTAAGAAAAAGATAGCGTTTGATGAATTTGTGTCAACAGCATATTTAAATCGAGTAGAACTTTTTAGTAATGGCTTTTATAAAACACCAAAAATTTTCTTTGATGCTGTTAAACAAAAAGGCCATCCTTTTTACTATTATTCATATGGTGCCTGCGTTAGTGAAGTTATAGTTGATTGTTTGACTGGTGAGTATAAGTTATTAGCAGTTGATATTTTGCATGATGTTGGTGCATCACTTAACCCAGCAATTGATATGGGGCAAATAGTTGGAGGATATATTCAAGGTATGGGCTGGCTCTGCTCTGAGGAGCTCAAATGGAATGATTCTGGAGCACTTTTAACGATGGGCGCATCGACCTATAAAATCCCTGCAATCGGAGATACGCCTGAGCATTTTGAGGTCAAAATTAAGCCTAATATTTCTAATCATGAAAATACAATTCATAAATCTAAAGCAGTTGGAGAGCCTCCTTTGATGCTCGCAATATCAACTTGGCTTGCGATAAAAAATGCTATTTATAATGCAGATAATGAAATGCAAAATGGCCTAAATGCTCCTGCAACTTTTGAGCAAGTATTCTTTAATCTCAATAAGAGTCTTAAGTAATAAGTTATGAATAGTTGGTTGAAGCCAGTTAAGACGGCAAGTGCTTTAAATAATGGCTTTGTATTGTTAACAATTATTTCAACTAAGGGCTCAACCCCTTGCTCTAATGGAGATAAGATTGTCTTCTCTGGAGCTGAGTCAGTTTTTGGCAGTATTGGCGGTGGTAATTTAGAATTTAAAGCCTTATCTTTTGCTGAAGAATTATTAAGTCTTAATTCTAATGGCACTTATTTAAAAAAATATCCTCTTGGCGCCTCACTTGGGCAGTGTTGTGGAGGCTATGTGAATGTCATGTTTGAAAGTTTTATTCAGTCTGACGCAACAAATTCATGGATCGAAACAGTATCAAACTTACTTCAAGATAATGAAGATTTTATAGTTGCTACAATTGTAGATAGTAACTCTGAAATTGAATTTAGCAGTAAAAAATTTGTATACCTTGATGGTAATTTATCTCCAAATATTGATGACAAAAAAATCTCTAGCTTGATTACAAAAAGTGCTAAAGATCTTTTGTTATTTTCTGATAGTCCTACTATAGTGCAATTTGAAAATCAGTCAGGCGCTTTAACTGAAGTTTGCTTTGAAAAAGTCTTGACTAGTGAAGTTCAGCCAGTAGTCGTTTTTGGAGCTGGACATATTTCAAGAGCTCTGATGCCAATTTTAATTAACCTACCTATTAAGATTTATTGGGTTGATGATAGAGCAGAACAATTTGATAAATATCAGGGAGATACATCTCAAATAGATATTATTTGTGATGACTTTGTTCAGAGCATTCCTGACTTGCCAGACAGTAGCTATTGTCTCGTAATTACATACAGCCATCAAATTGACTTCGAGATTTGTGAAAAAATGATTACTCAAAATAACTTCAGTTATTTGGGTATGATTGGTTCAGAAATTAAGGGGAAAAAATTTAGAGATCGTTTTCATCAGAAGAATTTTTCTGAGGAAGTGATTAATAAATTTATCTGTCCAATAGGAGATAAGCAAAAATTCTTAAAATCACCTGCTGCAATTGCCGTAACTATTGCAATGGATTTAATTAACTTTATAGAACATAAAAGACAACCTGAATCTGTATGAAATATCAATTAGAAGTATCCAATATTACTAAGTCTTATGGAGATTTAAAGGCTAATGATAATGTTTCGCTTAGAATTAAGGATTCAAGTATCCATGCTTTGCTTGGTGAAAATGGAGCAGGTAAGTCAACTCTGGTGAAAATTATATATGGCTCGTTATCGCCAGATAGTGGTGAAATGAAGTGGGCTAATAATGAATATAGTCCTAAAAGCCCTTTTCAAGCTCGAGAAAATGGAATAGCAATGGTCTTTCAACACTTTTCATTGTTTGAATCGTTAACAGTTGAAGAAAATATAATTCTCGGACTTGATAGTGTAGGTCTAAATGACAATTTTTCTGAGCAAATAATTAAGTATTCAAAGCAATATGGCTTAGATATTAACCCACAACAAGTTGTTGGTGATCTGTCGGTTGGTGCGCGTCAACGTGTTGAAATTATTCGTTGCTTAATGCAAAATCCAAAGTTACTTATTATGGATGAGCCTACTTCAGTCTTGACGCCTCAAGAAGTATCCGATCTATTTGTAACTCTTAAAAAGCTAGCAGCAGATGGATGCGCTATCTTATATATTTCTCATAAGCTTGAAGAGGTTCGTGAAATATGCAGTGAAGCAACAATTTTGAGAGGTGGAAAATTAGTTCAAAGCTGCATACCTCAGGAGCACAGTCAAAAAGAACTTGCAGAAATGATGATTGGAAAAAAACTAACCGAACTTGCTAGAGCTAATATAGCTGTTGGTGAAAGTATTTTTTCAATCGATAATTTAAGTCGAAAGAGTGATGATATATATGGGGTTAATCTTAATAATATCGCTTTAAAAATTAATAAGGGAAGTATTGTTGGTATAGCAGGTGTTGCTGGAAATGGCCAAGATGAGTTGATGGAGCTGCTTATTGGTGAAATTTCGTCACCCAAAACAACTTTGAATTTTAATGGCCAAGATATTGGCACTCTAAACTCGCACGAAAGAAGACAGCTTTCTATGTTCTTTGTCCCTGAAGAAAGGCTTGGGCACGGCGCAGTTCCAGATATGTCGTTAGATGAAAATATGTTACTAAGCAGGCCAGATTCAACTGAAATGACGAGTAATGATGTCATTGACTGGAAAAAAGTTGCAACTCATTCAAAAAATGTTATCGATACCTTTGATGTGCAAACGCCTTCAAGCAGAATGTTAGCCAAATCACTTTCTGGAGGAAACCTACAAAAGTTTATGGTTGGAAGAGAGCTTATTCAAAATCCAGAATTATTAATTGTTGCTCAGCCTACCTGGGGAGTCGATGCGGGCTCTGCTAACAATATTCATCAGGCTTTGATTGAATTGGCTGATAAAGGCTCAGCTATATTGATTATTTCCCAAGACTTGGATGAAATATTAAGTTTGTGTGACAAAATCCATGTCCTATCTGAAGGAAAGCTTTCTGATGCTGTGGACATGAAGAGTAAAGGGTTAGAGAAGATTTCTCAGCTCATGGTTGGAGGAAAAACCCAATGATTAGACTTATTCCAAGAGTTGAGAATTCTACAGCAATGGTTCTGTTATCACCTCTATTGGCTCTCACGCTTACTGCTCTATCAGCTTATTTAATATTTGTCTTTATATTAGTAGACATTCCAGTATCAAGCGTCTTCTTCACTCTATTTGTGGAGCCTTTAATTGATTCTTACTATTTTTCAGAGCTGCTTGTTAAGGCAGCACCTTTGATGATTATTGGGCTTGGCTTGTCAATTGGATTTAGAGCAGGTATTTGGAATATTGGTGCAGAAGGCCAATACGTGATGGGAGGAATTGCAGGAAGCGCGGTAGGACTATATTTTTATAATGTTGAGGCTTTTTGGTTGCTTCCATTGATGACGATAGCGGGTATTTTAGGGGGTATGTTTTATGCGGGCATTGCAGCCTTTCTTCGAATTAAGTACCAAGTCAATGAAATCCTAGTAACTTTAATGTTGACCTATGTTGCCGTTTTGTTTTTAAGCGCAATGCTTCAAGGACCTCTTCGAAACCCATCAGGCTTTAATTTTCCAGAAAGTAGGATTTTTCATGATAGCGCTATGCTACCTATAATTTGGGAAGGTACTCGATTACATATTGGTCTGATTGTCGCAATTATTCTCTCACTCGTTGCTTGGTTTGGAATTAAAAAGCATATGTTTGGTATGCAAATAAAAATATCAGGTAGCGCACCTCGAGCTGCAAAATTTGCTGGATTTAATGACAATAAAACTGTTTGGTATTCACTACTTATATCAGGTGGACTAGCTGGTCTTGCAGGCCTCTTTGAGGCGGCTGGCCCTGCTGGACAACTGACTCCAGGACTGCCCCAATTTTATGGCTTTACTGCAATCATTGTTGCTTTCTTGGCGAGACTTCATCCGGTAGGAGTTTTATTTTCAGCGCTACTAATTGCCCTTAGCTATGTTGGTGGTGAGAATGTGCAAATTGAATACAATTTACCAAGCTCGATAACGCAAATTTTTCAAGGCATGCTTTTGTTTTACTTCTTGGCCTGCGATATATTAATTAAATATAAAGTTGTACTTTTTAAAACTAAAAACTAAAGATTATGAATGAAAGTCTATTTATTAACATCATTATTGGAATAAGCATTGCCTCAGTGCCCCTTATTTTTGCAGCTATTGGTGAATTATTAGTAGAGCGCTCAGGTGTTCTAAATTTAGGAGTTGAAGGCATGATGATTGTTGGAGCGCTCCTAGGCTTTGTTGTTATGTCTCATACTCAAAACCCTTATTTAGCTGTTCTGTCTGCCATGCTTGGGGGGATGGCCATAGCATCCATTTTTGCTTTTTTGACTCAATTTCTGCTTACAAATCAGGTTGCAACTGGGCTTGCTCTAACTCTTTTTGGGTTGGGTTTTGCTGCTTTTGCGGGCAGAGGATATACAGAGGAAACAATTCAACTTATCACGGCAGTTCCAATTCCATATTTATCTGATATACCTTATTTAGGGCCTTTACTTTTTTCATTTAATCCTCTTGTGTATTTGGCATTTTTTATGGTTTACTTAGTTTGGTGGTTCCTATTTAAGACTAAGCAGGGTTTAATATTACGCGCCATTGGCGACAATCATGATGCGGCCCATGCTATTGGCCATAACGTTGTTCGATACAGAGTGATGGCTATTTTATTTGGCGGTGCTATGGCAGGAATTGGAGGCGCATTTTTATCACTCGTTCAAGTGCCTATATGGGGAGAAGGCATGACTGCTGGAAGAGGCTGGATCGCTTTAGGTCTTGTTGTTTTTGCCTCATGGCAACCTTTTAGAATTATATTTGGAGCAATTTTATTTGGAGGAATAACTATCCTGCAGATTCATGCACAAGGGTTAAACATCAATGTGAGTGCGCAATATCTATCTATGCTTCCTTACCTGGCAACCATTGTTATTCTTGTTAGTCTTAGGATGAGATTAAAAAATAAAACAAATCGCACAGTTCCTAATTGTTTGGGTAGAATATTTCATTCAACAACTTAGTTTGATAAATAAAGTTTTGTAAGAAGTAAAAAAGTAAGAAAATTGTTAAATAACTTAAAGGAGAATAAGTATGTCTAATCGAAGTTTGTCGAGTGTTGTGAAGCTCTCGATATTAAGCGTAGTTTTAGCATTTACTAGTAATGTTTATGCTGACCCTGTTAAAGCTGCTTTTGTATATATTGGCCCAACAGGAGACCATGGGTGGACTTTTGCACATGATCAAGGCGCAAAATATGTAAAAGAAATGATGGGTGACGACGTAATCGTTACTACTGTTGAGAGTGTTGAGGAAAACTCAGATTCAGAGCGTGTTATTACGAGTCTTGCCAGAAAAAATGATATTATTTTTACAACATCATTTGGTTACATGAACCCAACAGTAAAGGTTGCGGCGCGTTATCCAGATGTTAAATTTGAACACGCAACGGGCTATATGCGTCCTACTGATAATATTTCTACTTATTCTGCGAGATTTTATGAAGGTAGACACGTTATTGGTAAGATTGCTGGAAGAATGACTGAGACTAATGTTATTGGTTATATTGCATCTTTCCCAATCCCTGAAGTAATCAGAGGAATTAACTCTGCTTATCTAGCTGCTAAGTCAGTAAATCCTGATATTGAAATCAAGATCGTTTGGGTTTATTCTTGGTATGATCCAGGTAAAGAAGCTGACGCTGCCAATGCTCTTATAGCGCAAGGTGCGGACATTCTAATGCAACACACTGATTCAACTGCTCCTATGACAGTTGCTGAAGAGAAAGGTGTCTTTGCTTTTGGCCAAGCTTCAAACATGCGTGAGTGGGGTAAAAATGCTCAATTAACTGGAATTATTGATGATTGGGGTCCTTATTACTTAGAGCGTGTTCAGGCTGTTAAAGACGGCACTTGGACTTCAACTGATGTCTTCCATGGAGTTGATTCAGGAATGGTTAAGTTCGCTCCTATGAATAATTCAATGCCTTTTGAAGTTAGAAATGAAGCTTCAAAAGCAATTATTGATTTGTCAATGGGCGCGATTCATCCATTTACAGGTCCAATCAATAAGCAAGATGGTAGTGCATGGTTAGCAGAAGGTGAAACTCCACCTAACTTTCCTGACCTACTTACAATGGACTTTTATGTAGAAGGTATTGACGCTAAGTACCCTAACTAATAAAGGTTTATTAAGTAATATTACTAATCGCGTCCTAGGCTTTGCTTAGGGTGCGATTTTTTTTAGAAAAAAATTATGTCAGAGATTTCTCACAAGTGGCTGAATGGCCTTCCAAAAATTGAACTTCATCTGCATATTGAAGGTACGTTGGAGCCAGAACTATTATTTAAGCTGGCAAAGAGAAATTCAATCCAATTGCCTTTTAATAGTGTCAATGAGGTAAAAAAAGCATATCAATTTTCAAATCTTCAAGATTTTCTAGATATTTATTATCAGGGTGCTGAGGTTTTGCTCCATAAGCAAGATTTTTATGACCTGACATGGGCTTACTTATTGATGTGTAAGCAGCAGAATGTGATGCATGTAGAGCCGTTTTTTGACCCTCAAACGCACACTGTAAGAGGTGTTGCTTTTAAAACTATAGTAAGTGGTATATCAGAGGCGCTAGCTGATGGAAAGGGGAAGCTTGGTATAACCTCTAGATTGATTATGTGTTTCTTAAGACACCTTAGCGAGGAAAGCGCAATTGAAACTTTAAAATCTTCAGAGCAATTTACCGATGTTATTTATGGTGTTGGTTTAGATAGCGCGGAGATGGGAAACCCACCAGAAAAGTTTATTAATGTTTTCAGCAAAGCAAAAGGTATGGGTTATAAATTAGTTGCCCATGCAGGAGAAGAGGGTCCCGCTAGTTATATTTGGAGCTCTTTGGACGTTTTAAATGTTCAAAGAATTGATCATGGGATAAGAGCAATCGATGATCCTGATCTAATGCTTCGTTTGATTGAGTCTCAAATGCCCTTAACTATCTGCCCACTATCAAATGTAAAGCTTAGAGTTTTTGATGCTATGGCAAGCCATACAATACTTGATATGCTTGACTTAGGAGTTTGCGTAACGGTTAACTCAGATGATCCTTCTTACTTTGGAGGGTACATGACAGAAAATTTCCTTGCACTTTATGACAGTCTAGAGCTTTCAAGAGACCAGGCAATTAGCCTTATTAACAATAGTATTGATGCAAGTTTTGCTGAAGATAGTCGAAAGAAAGAGCTTTCTAACTTGTTGCAAACGTATATTGCTGATTAGTAATACTAGTTATCTTTTTCTTCCTTACCAATTACTTTGCTGTTCATCTCAATTTCAATATCATCCATCATCTCATTATGTGACTTATCAGACCAGTCCTTGGATTGATTTTTTGTAGCACTCTTTTCTGGATTATTTTTACGGACTTTAAAGAAAGAGGAAAAAAATAAACCAGTTTCAAATAGAAGCCAAATTGGAATTGCAATTAGAAATTGCGAGATAATATCTGGAGGAGTTAATACCATTCCAACTACAAAGGCGCTAATAAATATGTAAGGGCGATTTTTTTTAAGTTTTTCAGCAGTAGTCGCTCCAAAAATAATAAGAAGGATTGTCACAATTGGGACTTCAAAGGCAGCTCCAAAGGCGAATGAGACTTTCAAGATAAAATCAAGATAGTACTGAATATCAGGGGCAAAGTTAACTGATTCAGGGCCAACACTCGCTAAGAAGTTAAATATAACTGGGAATACAATATAAAAAGAAAACAGAAGGCCAACATAGAATAGTATTGTTGATGAGATGACCAAAGGCAGCACCAACCTTTTCTCATTGCGATAGAGTGCTGGGGCTATAAACATCCATAGCTGATACAGCAAGTAGGGCATTGCAATATAGATGGCCAGTATCAATGACATCTTTAAGGGCGTTAAAAAAGGAGAGATTACACCAATTGCAATTAGATTGGAGCCTGGTATTGCTTGAACAATTGGCGCCGCTATAAAGGTGTATATTTCATCAGCAAATGGGAATAATATTAGGAAAAAAATAACTATTGCAGTAACTGAATGAAGAAGTGATCGCCTAAGTTCAATTAAATGTTGGACTAAGGGTAGTTTTTTTGATGCCTCATTATCTATAGTCATAACTTTGAATCATCCTGCTGAGCATCATTTTGATTAAAAAGGTCAACACTTGATTTGGTTTCATTGCTAATGTCAGAGATTATTGATTTTTCATCAGCCATAGACAAGTGATCTTTAAGTTCATCTGTCTTTAGCTCTTCATTTATATCTGCTTTAACTTTGTTGAGGAACTTATTAAGCTTACCCATAATAACACCGGCTTTTCTTGCCAGTGCTGGTAATCTTTCAGGGCCTACTACGATAAGGGTAATAACACCAATAATGGCAATTTCCCAGAAACCAAAATCAAACATATCGTTTCATTAAAATAAAAAGATAGTTTTTATGATTTTTTGTCAGAACTTTCATCATCGGCCTCAACTTGAGCCTCAATGACATCTTCTTTTTTTTCAGCATCAGTATCTTTCATAGATGACTTGAAGCCTTTAATTGCGCCTCCAACTTCATTACCAATATTTTTAAGACGTTTGCCGCCAAAAATAAGTAACACAATAACTAAAATAATAATTAGTTCGAATGGTCCTGGCATTCCCATATTTTTTCTCCTAAATAATTAATAAAGCTAAGTTTATTTTTTAAAAATAGTTACAGAGTCTTTGATTGTTTATATAAGCATATTTTTAATCTGTGCCCTTGATAAACAGACTCGTATCTATTTTACACTTTAAAGTTTGTTTTTTTTAAGAAGCTGATTGCCCCTATTTTAGTGACTTCTTTTAGTTTAGTTTCATATAGTGGAACGATGTGCTATTATATGGACAAATGTATTCACATGAATTCATATTTATGTATACTTTAAGATGATTTGACATATAGGCGTAAACACGTCACAAGAGATATGTAATCAATGAGGTTTTTTATAATTTAGGAGAAAAATAATGAAAAAAATATTTAAAAATCAAATAGCTCTTGCTCTAGCCGGTATCTTGGCTGGAACCTCTGCTATTGCTGGAACACTTGTCATTAATGGTGACACGTCTGATCCAGCGCCAAAGGCGGCATTTCAAGCTGTTATTGATGGCTTTGAAGCTGAGAATCCAGACGTAAACGTTGTTTACAATCTTTTTGATCATGAAGGCTATAAGGCAGCTATCCGTAACTTTTTAACTGCTGACGCTCCAGATATAGCTTTCTGGTATGCAGGTAACAGAATGGCTCCATATGTTGATGCTGGGCTTTTTGCTCCAATTGATGATGTTTGGGCTGAGCAAGGTCTTTATACTCTAATGAAATCATCAGCTGCAGGTATGACTATGGATGGTAAGAAATGGGGTATTCCATTTTCATACTACCAGGTAGGAATGTACTATCGTCAAGATATCTTTGAAGATTTAGGTATTGCTGTTCCTAAAACTTGGGATCAGTTCATGTCAGCTAGTGCCACACTTAAAGCAAATGATATTACTCCAATAACAATTGGCACTAAATATTTATGGACTACTGGTTGTATCTTTGATTACTTAAATCTTAGAACAAATGGCTATGATTTCCATATGGATCTTGCAAATGGAAATGTTGCTTGGACCGATGACAGAGTGCGCGCTACTATGGCTAAATATAAAGAGCTTGTAGATAAGGAATACTTTGATGAAAATCATGCTTCATACACTTGGCAAGAAGCCTTAGGTCCTCTTGCTTCTGGTGAGGGTGCAATGGTTTGTATGGGTAACTTTGCAGTAGCTCCATTACGTGAATTAGGTTTGGATGATTCTCAGTTAGGTTTCTTCCAGTTTCCAGAAATTACTCCAGGAATTCCTATGGCAGAAGAAGCTCCAAGTGATACACTTCACTTAACTGCGAATGCTAAAAACCCTACTGATGCTAAGCGTTTTCTAGCTTATGCTGCGCGTGCTGATGTTCAAACATCATGGAATGCAGCGCTTGGTCAGTTGCCTACTAATTCAGGTGCTGAAGTTGCTGATGATAAGTTTATTAAAGCTGGATTTGAACAGCTAAATAATGCGTCAGCTCTTTCTCAGTATTTTGATCGTGATATTCCTGCTGAAATGGCTGCATTAGGTATGGAGTCTTTACAAGAGTTCATGGTTAAACCTGAGCGTCTAGAGAAGATTCTAGAGCGTTTAGAAAAAGCTCGTCAAAAACTTTATTAAGCAATAAAGTTTTACTATGTCCCGTGTTCAAGTATTCTTGGCACGGGACTTTTTTTTAATATTTTTAATATTAAATAGTTATGTATTCTTATTGGAAAAATAATCAATTAAAGTTAACACCTTGGATTTTTCTAGCTCCTGGCATTTTTATGTTTTGCCTGTATGTTATTTTTCCAATTTTTCAATCTATAAGTCTAAGTTTTTATGATTGGGACGGGCTTGGTGAAAAGACTTATATTGGTGTTGAAAACTATATAGAACTTCTCGATGATGAGGATTTTTATACATCTTTAAAAAATAATTTAATATGGTTGATTCTAACCTTTGTTGCAATCCCAGCAGGCTTATTTTCAGCGCTATTTTTAAACCAAACAGTAAGAGGCATAAGATTTTATAAGTCTCTATTTTTCTTTCCATTTGTAATTTCTCAAGTTGTTGTTGGCATGGTTTTTAGTTGGTTTTATGATCCTACAAATGGACTTTTGAATCAAATGCTTGAAGGAATGGGATTTAATCCAGTGGCGATATTGGCAGACGAGGATTATGCTACTTATGGAATTATTGCTGCTAGTTTATGGCCCCAAACTGCATATTGTATGATTTTGTTTTTAACAGGACTTAATTCTGTAGATCCAGAACAAATTGAAGCAGGCCGAATAGATAATGCAAGAGGCTGGAGAATGTTGTGGTACGTAATCTTGCCCCAATTAAAGCCTGCAACTTTTATTGCTGTGGTTGTTACAGTAATTGGAGCACTAAGATCATTTGATTTGATTTCAGTTATGACTAGGGGTGGTCCATGGGGATCAACACGTGTTTTAGCTTATTTTATGTACGAAAAAGCTTTTTCAGAGTATGGATATCGAATGGGCTATGCGGCTGCAATTGCTGTTATTTTGCTTGCTATAATGATGGTTTACATTGCAATAATTCTTTATAGAATGTACCGCACTGAGAAAGGAGCTTAGCGATGTTTCCAACCCCAATTGAAAGAACAAAACCATTAACACGAAGACTCTATAAAATTGCATTACCTATTTCAATTATTATTTGGCTGCTTCCACTTATTGCAGTTGCTTTAACTTCAATTCGATCTGGGGCAGATATTAATTCTGGGAATTATTGGGGAATGCCAACTTCCTTTAATTTAATTGAAAACTATACTTTTATATTTACTGACTCCCCAATTGCATACTACATTCTAAATAGTTTTAAAGTTACTATTCCAACTGTTATTGGTGCTTTAGCTATTTCAAGCCTTACAGGTTTTGCGCTAGGTGTTTATAAATTTAAACTTAATTTATTAGTATTTTTTATGTTTGTAGCAGGAAACTTTATTCCTTTTCAAATACTGATGGTGCCAGTTAGAGACTTGTCACTCTCCCTTGGGCTTTACAACACAATATCTGGTCTTGTAGCTTTTCATATTGCCTTTCAATCTGGCTTTTGTACTTTTTTTATGCGTAACTTTATACGTGCACTTCCTTTTGAGTTAATTGAGGCTGCAAGAGTTGAAGGTGTGTCGGAGTTTAAAATTTTCTGGTACATCGTATTGCCATTAATGCGCCCTGCATTAGCTGCTTTATCAGTACTAATTTTTACTTTTGTGTGGAATGATTTTTTCTGGGCATTAGTTTTAACTCAAGGTGCAGACACTATGCCAGTTACTGCTGGCATAAATTCTCTTAATGGGCAATGGATTACCAATAACCATTATGTTGCAGCTGGTTCAATAATTGCTGCACTTCCACCAGTTGTGATGTTCTTTTTGATGCAAAAACACTTTATAGCTGGACTAACGCTTGGATCTGTTAAGTGATTAATCAATGGCGCCTTGATACTCTTGATCAAACTTTGGTTTTATTATCTTTGAATAATAGGCTTCCATGCCTTATATATTGGGGTCGTCGTTTACCTGACAATGAAAATCTTAACTCCTTATCTACTGCAGTGGCTAAAGATTGGGGAGACAACTTACTGGATAAAGTTCCAGAGTTATCTGTCTTACCTGAGCAGTCTGCAAATTTTCCAGGACAGCTTGGATGCAAAATGAGAGGCCTTGATGGAATGATTCTCTCTAGTAGCTTTGTTTTTCTAAAAGACGAAGCAAAAGACAACTCATTGTCCTTAGTTTTTTTGGACAAAGCCATAGAGCAAACATATACATTGACAATCATTTCCTTTGAAGAAAGTAATACGTTTAGCCTTAGTGCCAAAATTGACAGCAAAAAGCCAATATTTATGGACTGGTTTTCTGCTCCAGTAATTCTAGCACCTCAAAATAGTAATGAAATGATTGACTATGGAGGTCAATGGGGTGGTGAATTCAGAAGCCAAATAACTCCATGGGTAACTGGTACTCATCTGCGTGAGTCAAGGTCTGGAACAACAAGTCATGCAAATTTCCCTGGCCTTCTTATTCCAACCATTGAAAGCTCAGAGAATTCAGGGTCTTGTTATGGTTTTCACTACGGTTGGTCTGGAGGTCATCGTATGATTGCAGAGCAACTTCCAGATGGTCGCAGGCAAGTTCAATTTGGCAATACTGAAAATAGTGATTTAATTTCTGGAAATAGCTTCGAAACAGCAAAGCTATATATTAGCCATTCTAGTAACGGAATTAGTGGGGTTGGTAAGTCATTTCGATCTCACGTAGCTAATTCAATTATTAAGGCACCTAAGGACAATGTTAGGCCTGTTCATTACAATTGCTGGGAGGCTATATATTTTGATCATAATATTGACCAATTAAAAGAAATAGCTAGCCTTGCTTCTGAAATTGGCGCTGAAAGGTTTGTGCTGGATGACGGCTGGTTTAAAGGACGTGATAGTGCTAACTCTAGTCTTGGTGACTGGGATGTTGACAAGAATAAATATCCTTCAGGATTGCAACCATTAATTAGCCATATCCATTCTCTTAAAATGTCTTTTGGTTTGTGGTTTGAGCCTGAGATGGTTAGCCCTAATAGTAATCTTTATCGACAGCATCCTGAATGGATAATGGGCCACAAAGATCAAACTCTTGGACGAGATCAGTTGGTTCTTAATATTGCCATTAAAGATGTTGAGGATTACCTTTTTAAGAAAATTTCAGCATTGTTAACTGAGTACCCAATTGAGTATATTAAGTGGGACCATAATCGAGTTCTGCCTTATCCTGACGCTTCGCAAACAAAAAGCCTGTATGTTCTTCTTAAGCGAATTAGATTGGCGTATCCAAAAGTTGAGATTGAATCCTGCTCATCAGGAGGTGGACGAATAGATTATGGTATTTTAGAAAATACACAAAGGGTTTGGTTGTCTGATAGTAATGATGCAATTGAAAGGTTACGTATTCAGCATGAGGCAATTTTATGGCTGCCTACTTCGATAACGGGCAGTCATGTTGGGCCAAAGGTTTGTCACACTTCTGGGCGTGAACTTCCACTAGCATTCAGAGCGTGGGTGGCAGCTCAAAGGCATATGGGATTTGAGATGGATCCTCGTGAACTCTCACCTTCAGATAAAGCACTGCTAAAAGCCGTTACTAACTGGTGGAAGGAGAATCGTGAGTGGATGAAAGATGCAAATATTTTACGATTACCTTGTGTCGATAAAAGCATAACCGCTGAAATTCAAATTAATTCAAGCGAGAATCACTTTGTTGTTTTTGCTGGCCAAAATGCCTTATCAGAATTTAGCTCACCAGTTCCATTGGTCCTATCTGGGCTAGACTCAATGGCAATGTATAATGTCTCGTTATACAACAAAAATCACATCAACTCTCTTAGTAAATCAAATGGTGGTCTTTTGCAAAAAACATTTAAGCTTAGTGGGCAATTTTTAATGAACCATGGACTGCAGTTACCTAAAGCTTTTCCAGCTAGCATGATGGTAATAGAAGGGGATAAAGCTGCATGAGTAAAGCTAACAAGCGTCGATCATCGAATTGGTATGGAAAAATGGATAAAGATGGTTTTATCCATCGCAGCTGGATGAAAAGCCAAGGATTCCCAGACCATGTTTTTGATGGACGCCCAATAATTGGCATATGCAATACTTGGTCTGAGTTAACCCCATGTAATGCAGGTTTAAGAACTTTAGCTGAAGGCGTTAAGAGAGGTGTTTGGGAGGCAGGAGGACTGCCACTTGAGTTTCCTGTAATGTCATTAGGTGAAACCCAAATGAAACCAACCGCAATGCTTTTCCGAAATCTTTTGTCTATGGATGTCGAGGAAAGTATTCGCGCTTATGGAATTGATGGCGTTGTTTTACTCGGTGGCTGTGATAAAACTACCCCAGGGCAATTAATGGGTGCAGCAAGTGTCGATTTACCGACAATTGTTGTTTCTTCTGGCCCAATGCTTAATGGAAAATATAAAGGTCAAGATATTGGTTCTGGAACTGATGTTTGGCGCTTTTCTGAAGATGTCAGGGCGGGTGATATGTCTTTACAAGATTTTATGTCTGCTGAGACAGGAATGAGCCGCTCATCGGGGGTTTGTATGACAATGGGGACTGCATCCACAATGGCAAGCTTGGTTGAAGGGATGGGCTTAAGTTTACCAACGAATGCGGCTATTCCAGCCGTTGATGCAAGGAGAATGGCTCTTGCGCATATGACAGGAAAGCGCATCGTAGAAATGGTGGAAGAGGGTTTGAACTTATCCAAAGTTTTAACAAAAGAGAGCTTTCAAAATGCGATTACATTGAACAGCGCAGTTGGCGGTTCAACGAATTCAGTAATTCACTTGTTGGCTTTAGCGGGAAGAGCTGAAATTGAACTTACTTTGGAGGACTTTGAGAAAGCGGCAGATATACCGCTTCTTGTTAATTGTATGCCTTCAGGTAAGTATCTAATGGAAGATTTTTGTTATGCAGGAGGAGTTCCAGCAGTATTAGAGCAAATTAAGAATCATATAAAACCTGCTAATACGGTTCTAAACAAAGATATAACCAGCTACTTTAAAGGTGCTGAAACATTCAATGAGGACGTCATTCGGCCAATAAATAACCCACTAAAGCCTGCTGCAGGGTTAAAAGTATTAAGAGGGAATTTGGCTCCAAATGGAGCAATTATTAAGCCTGCTGCTGCAACAGAAGAATTGTTAAAGCATGAAGGTTTGGCTTATGTATTTGAAGATATTGAAGATCTAAAGGCTAATATTGATAGACCTGACCTTCCAGTAACAAAAGACTCTATTCTAGTTTTAAAGGGGTGTGGGCCAAAGGGCTATCCAGGAATGCCTGAGGTTGGTAATATGCCAATACCAAAGGTATTAATTGAACAAGGTGTTCGAGATATGATACGTATTTCAGATGCTCGAATGTCAGGCACTGCCTTTGGAACTATAGTGCTTCATGTGTCTCCTGAGGCAAATGTAGGTGGCCCTATTTCAATAGTTGAGACTGGTGACCTTATTCGGCTTGATGCTTTTAATGGAGTACTTGAGCTGTTAGTTACAGAGTCTGAAATTGATAAACGTCTTAAGGCAAGGAAAGAGCCAAAAGTAAATTACACCCGTGGATACGCAAAACTTTATATTGATCATGTCATGCAAGCTGACAAAGGTGCAGACTTAGACTTCCTAGTAGGCAAAGACACTCGCCTTCCAACACGAGAATCTCATTAATGAATAATTACGCAATTTTTAAAGATTTAGAGGATGCTTCAGTTTTTATAACTGGAGGTGGCTCAGGAATAGGGGCTTCATTGACAGAAGGCTTTTTAGCCCAAGGCGCTAAAGTTGCTTTTGTACAGAGATCAGATTGTGATGAATTTCTAGATGAAATTTCCTCAAAATATAAATATAATCCCTTATTTATTAAATGTGATATTACTGATATTGATGCTCTAAAGTCTGCAATTTCAGATGCTAGCAAGGCTAATGGTGGAATTAATGTGCTTATAAATAATGCCGCTAATGACACACGCCACACTCTTGATGCTATGACAACAGAAGAATGGGATCAGTCAATTAATATCAATCTAAGACCTCATTTCTTTTCAGCACAGGCTGTAGCGCCTTTTATGAAAACTCAAGGTGGTGGCAGTATTATTAATTTTTCATCAAATTCTTACATGATGGGCAATGCAGGCTTGCCTGCTTATGTTACTTCTAAAGCTGGTATTACTGGCCTAACAAGAAGTTTAGCGAGAGAACTTGGCGCTGATGGCATTAGAGTGAACACATTAATCCCAGGTTGGGTTTTGACTGAAAGACAGCTAAAGCTTTGGGCAAATGAAAAAGATTTAGCAATTCACATGGATAAACAATGCATTAAGGAGCACTTATTGCCTAATGATTTAATTGACTCCACTTTATTTTTAGCTTCGAACGCATCACGAATGATGACTGGCCAAGCTTTAGTAATTGATGGTGGTGTAGTAGTTACTGGATGACAATGAAAAAATATATAAATAAAGTTTTTTGGATTGCTGCAGACTGGGGTACAACTCATATGAGAGCATGGGCTATGGATGAAAAAAATAACATCTTAGCCTACAGTGAGTCTGATAAGGGAATGAAATATCTCCAAAAAAATGAGTTTGAGCCAGTACTGTTTCGCCTCATTGAAAGTTGGCTAGTTGATGATAGGGAAATACCTGTAATAACTTGTGGGATGGTTGGAGCTCGTCAGGGGTGGGTTGAAACACCATACAATGAAACTCCTTGTTTGCCAATTAATAAAAGTCAACTTACTTTTGTGACCACAAAAGATAAAAGAATAAAAGTCGCTTTAGTTAGAGGAATAATGCAGTCAGATCCACCTGACATTATGAGAGGGGAAGAAACGCAAGTTTCAGGTTTTTTGGATTTTAACCCAGGCTTTAATGGAGTTATTTGCCTGCCTGGAACTCATACTAAATGGATTAAAATACACAATGGAGTAATAGAAGAATTCACTACTTTTATGACTGGTGAATTGTTTGGTGTAATTTCTCTTAATACTTTGCTTGCTCATTCAATTAATACAGAAGGTTGGCATCAAAAAAGCTTTGATAAAGGCGTTGGAATTGGGTATAAAAATCCAGGTTCCATAGCCTCAAGTCTTTTTTCATTAAGATCTAAATCTATAATTAGTAACTTAAACAAAGATTCTTCTAGGGCAATGCTTTCAGGCATTCTTATTGGAGTTGAACTTGATGGCTCCCAAAATTATTGGATGCAAAATAAAATTGTACTTATTGGCTCTGGTACTTTAGTTAAAAATTATCAAAATGCCATTCAGTTTCTTGGAGGAAAAAGTGAAATTTTTAGTGTTGAAAAAGCAACTATTGCTGGATTAATTTTCGCTTATAAGCAATTTTTAGATCAATGATGAGTAGAAATATAATTGCTATATTACGAGGCGTTAAACCAAAAGAGGTTCTTGACATAGCTTATGTTATTCTTAACGCCGGAATAAGCCAAGTCGAAGTACCTCTTAATTCACCTGGTGCCTTAGAAAGCATTGAGCTGCTTCGTGATGAATTTGAAGGATCAATTCAATTTGGCGCAGGAACAGTAACAGATATAAAGCAGGTTGAAGTTCTTGCTAAAATTGGTGTTAATTTTATTGTTTCGCCTAATTTTAATCCTGATGTTGTTAAAGCAACTAAAGAGGAAAATATATTGAGCTATCCAGGAGTTATAACTCCAACAGAGTGTTTCTCTGCAATACATTGTGGAGCTGATGGTTTGAAGTTTTTTCCAGCCTCTCTTATTGGAGAAGACAATTTAATCGCATTAAAGGCTGTTTTGCCATCAGATATGCCTCTTTTCATGGTTGGCGGTGTTGGTCCAAAAAACTTTTCATCTTGGATCAAAGCCGGTGCTACTGGTTTTGGAATAGGCTCAGGGTTATACAAGGCTGGCGAATCCCCAAACATAGTTTCTAAGAAGGCTGAGTCGATTGTTTTGGCTTATGATGAAGCGCAATAATGATAAGTGACTATCTTCCCTTAGATTCGTCTGATTTGGGTGAAGGCCCATTATGGCATCCAAAACTAAAGTCTCTATTCTGGTTTGATATAAATTCCTTTAAGATGCATAACTGGAATAATTCTAAACTTAAAACTTGGGTATTTTCTGAGCCAGTTTCGGCCGCAGGATGGATTGATGAGGAGCATTTAATGGTTGCGACTGCATCCTCATTAACTAAACTTACCTTAGCAACTGATGAAAGAGAGGTGATCGTTGATTTAGAGGCTGATATGGTTCACACCCGATCAAATGATGGGCGCGCTGATCCATGGGGCGGTTTTTGGATTAGTACAATGGGACTTAATGGGCAAGCAGATGCTGGATCTATTTATCGCTTCTATAAAGGTGAGCTAAGACAGTTACACCAGAATATTACAATCCCTAATAGCATTTGCTTTTCCCCAGATAAAAAGTTTGGATATTTTGCAGATACACGTAAACAGAAAATTTGGAAGCAGAAATTAGATGAATCTAATGGCTGGCCTGCTCATGAGCCAGTTATTTTTGTTGATCTGGAGCCTCAAGGTCTTCGTCCCGATGGCTCAGTATGTGATAGTGAGGGATTTCTATGGAATGCGCAGTATGGCGCCTCTAGGCTGGCAAGATATAGCCCTTATGGTCAATTGGATCAAGTAGTTAACTTTCCAGTTTCCCAGGTTACTTGTCCTGCTTTTGGCGGCGACTCATTAAATACTATTTATACTACTTCGGCCTATCAGAATTTAAATAATGAAAATTTAAAAGTTGAGCCTTTAGCTGGTAGAGTATTTTATTTTCAATCAGAGATAACTGGTTTAGCTGAATATCAAGTTAAATTATGAGAATACTATGATTCCAAAACTAGGTAGTTGTTATTATCCAGAACATTGGTCAGAGACTCAATGGAAAAAAGATGCTAAGGATATGATAGAGTCAGGCTTAACTTGGGTTCGAATAGGTGAGTTTGCGTGGAGCCGATTAGAGCCTGAAGAGGGTGCTCAAAATTTTAAATGGCTTGACCAAGCTATTGAAGTATTAGGAAATGCTGGATTGAATGTGGTTATGAGCACTCCAACTGCAGCTCCTCCAAGGTGGGTTGTAGATAAATGGCCGGATATGCTACTAGTTGATTCTGATGGACGTTCTCGTAAATTTGGCTCAAGGAGACATTACTGTTTTTCTCATCAAGGCTATCTCCAGGAATCTTCAAGGATTACAAGGCTTGTTGCAAAGCGATATGGAAAAAACCCTTATATTAAAGCATGGCAATTAGATAATGAATATGGCTGTCACAACACTACGTTGTCTTTTAGTACTTCATCAGAAAGCTCGTTTAAACTTTGGTTATCTAATAAATATAAGACGATTGAAAATCTTAATGAGTCTTGGAAAAATGTATTTTGGTCGATGGAATACAATAGTTTTGAGCAAATTGATTTACCAAATTTAACCGTTACTGATGCGAATCCAATTCATGAATTAGACTTCAGAAGGTTTAGCTCTGAGCAAGTAGTTAAGTTTAACCGCGCCCAAGTTTTAATAATGCGCGAACATACAAAAATGCCACTTATTCATAACTATATGGGAAAAATTACAGATTTTGATCATTATGAAGTAGGTAATGATTTAGATATTGCTAGTTGGGATAGCTATCCTTTGGGCTTTTTAGAAGATCGATCGACTCAAAATGAAGACTTTAAACTTAAATTTATGCGCTTTGGAGATCCTGATTTTCAGGCATTTCATCATGACCTATACAGGACTGTTGGGCGCGGCCGTTGGTGGGTAATGGAGCAGCAACCAGGACCCGTGAATTGGGCTCCTTACAACCCTGAACCTGCTCGCGGAGCGGTTAGGCTTTGGTCTTGGGAGGCCATTGCTCATGGCGCAGAAGTGGTAAGTTATTTTCGCTGGAGACAGGCTCCTTTTGCTCAGGAACAAATGCACGCTGGCCTGCAAAGACCTGATGGTGAAAGCGCACCCGGTTTAACTCAAGCTTCTCAAGTTAATTCTGAGTTAAAAGAATTTGATGGCATTCAGCAAGTTCAATCAAAGGTCGCTATAATTTTTGATTATGAAAGCTGTTGGGCATGGGAAATTCAGCCTCAAGGTAAAGACTTTAGTTATTTTGAATTAGTTTATGAATACTATAAGGCTCTTCGAAGCCTTGGTTTATCAGTTGATATACTCCCTCCAAATCAAAAAGATTTAACTGGATATAAAATTGTACTTGCTCCTGGATTAATGCATTTTGATACAGATCTTAAGGCGGCAATTCAATCCTTTGAAGGCATTTTAATTTCAGGCCCAAGATCTGGCTCAAAAACATTAGATATGGCTATTCCAAAGAATTTACCACCAGAAGTTCCTGGCGTTGTTGGCATTGTTGCTAGTGTTGAGTCTTTGAGGCCAAATGCCAGTATTTCAATTAAAGCTGGAGGTAGTTTTAATCGCTGGATGGAAACTTTAGTAGATTGTGATAATGTTATTGAGGAATGTGAGGATGGCCGTCCAGCACTCATTGGACAAACAAATAGACTATATTTAACGGGTTGGGGTAATCAGGAGGCGTTAACAAGAATATTTAGGGATGCTTGTTTATCTCAAAATATTTCTACAATGGATCTGCCTGATTGCGTAAGAGTACGTGAAACACATAAACATCGATTTTGGTTCAACTACAGTGAGAAAGAAACGAATGTCAGTTCAGTTAGTCTTCCTCCTTCTGGGGTTTTCTGGGAACCTCTTTAACAAAAGGTTATTTGACTCGAAGTTCGGTTTTAGGGTCAAAAAATAGGGCTGAAGTTGTGTTTGCTTCTATTCCAACTTTTGATCCTGTTAAGGGCAATTTTTCCTCTCTTGACTCTACAACAACTCTTTCACCACTCAAGGTTTTTAAGTAAACATACGAAATGTCTCCAAGAGCTTCAGTGAATTCTACTTCAAGATCTCCTGACTTAGTGAGCTTTAATTGCTGAGGCCTTAATCCTACAATTAACTCTGACTTAGATGAGGCAACTGCTTTACTTACTTTGATTTTTGAGGACTTAAGATTAGGTATTATTAACTTTGAATCAACAATATTTCCTTTTAAAAAATTGATTGTTGGTGAGCCAATAAAGCATGCAACAAAAATATTTTGTGGATCTTCATATAACTCTAATGGTTTACCTACTTGCTGAATTAAACCCTCTTTTAGAACGACTATTTTATCGGCGAGTGTCATTGCTTCTACTTGGTCATGGGTGACATAAATGATAGTTGTCCCTAGTTCACGATGAAGACGAGAGATTTCAACGCGCATTTCAACCCTAAGTTCCGCATCAAGATTTGATAAAGGCTCATCAAATAAAAATACTTCTGGACCCCTTACAATTGACCTTCCAATGGCAACTCTTTGTCTTTGTCCACCTGACAAGGTTTTAGGCTTTCTATCCATGTAATCTTCAAGGTGCAAAATACTCGCAGCATCATTAACTTTCTTGTTAATTTCATCAGTAGGAACTTTTGTCATTTTAAGACCAAAGCCCATATTTTCTCTAACCGTCATATGCGGATATAAAGCGTAAGATTGAAAAACCATTGCAATGCCTCTGTCCGCTGGATGCATGGTAGTGACGTCTTTATCACCAATATGAATCTCACCAGTGGTTACTTCTTCAAGGCCAGAGATCATTCTGAGTAATGTTGATTTTCCACAGCCTGATGGCCCAACAAAAACACAAAATTCACCATCCTCGATTTCTAAATCAATTCCATGAATAACTTCCACTTTATCGTATTTCTTTGTCGCTTTAGATATCTTTAATGATGCCATATCAAAGGTGTCCTTATATTAGTTGTTTTGTTCAGGAAAATTCCATGCACCAGCTTCTTTCCCAATTAGTTCTGAGGTCTTAAGTAGTTGAGGCTTGAATTCTTGAAGGCTCTCTAAGCTATGTATGTCAATTGAACTGGTGATTGATAGGCCGCCAATTACTCTCCCCTTTGCAGAAAGAATAGGGGATGAGATACAAATAATTTTTACTTCATGTTCTTGCCTGTCAAAAGATATTCCTTGCTTTTTTATTATAGTTAGTTCTTTGCGAAGCGCTTTTTCAGAGGTAATTGTAAAGTCAGTATATTTAAAGAATGCTTGTTTAGAAATAACTCTACTTAGCGCATCTTCATCTAAAAAAGCCATCATTGCCTTACCTACTCCAGTGCAGTATGCAGGGCCAACTTTGCCGGCTTGAGAGTACATCTCAATTGGTGAGTTAGGGTTTCTTTTATCAACATACAATACTTGGCCATTATCAAGCTGAGCAAGGTGAACGGTTTCACTAACTTTGTCAGATAGCACGTCGATAAATGGAAGGGCTATTGGGGCGAGAGAGCTCTGAAGCCAGGCTGCGTGTGCCATACGAACCAACTTTAGTCCTAGCTTGTAGGTTTGCTCCTCATCATTGTAGCTCAGCATATCTTGATTCAGGAGGGTTTGGAGTAGTCTATATAGGGTTGCCTTAGGATACTTGCTGGTTTTTAAAAGGCTTGAAAATCGAACTGGTGAGCCAATTTCTGCAACTTCATTGAGAACATCAAGTGCTTTGCCTACAGTTCCATCGCCCCTTTTCTCTTTTGCCATAACTTTTCTAGATAATAAATAAATAAATATATTAAATCAACTGTTGTATATGATTAACAGCTCATTTATTGATATAATTTTAGCAGATAATGTATACTATTTTGAATAAGTTTACAATAGTAGAACTAAGTTCCATTATTTGGAAATAGGAGTTTTTAATTATGTCCAAGTTAGATAAATATATTCTATCAATTGATCAAGGAACTACTTCATCAAGGGCTATATTATTTGATTCAAATTATCAAATTGTATCAATTGGCCAAAAAGAGTTTACTCAGTTTTTTCCACATTCAGGCTGGGTAGAGCATGATCCAGAAGAAATTTGGTCTTCAGTGCTTGATAGCTGCAATATTGCAATTAATAAGGCAAAAATTAATTCTAACCAAATTGCTTCAATAGGCATTACAAATCAACGTGAAACTACTGTTGTTTGGGATAAGGAAAGTGGGGTGCCTGTATATAAAGCAATTGTTTGGCAAGACAGGAGGACCTCTGATGAGTGTCAAAAACTTCGGGATCTTGGACATGAGGAAAGTGTTACCAAAAAAACTGGACTTGTACTTGATCCATACTTTTGCGCAACCAAAATCTCTTGGATTCTTGACAATGTAGATGGTGCAAGAAATAAGGCTAATTCTGGCAAGTTACTTTTTGGAACAATAGACAGTTTTTTACTATGGCGCTTAAGTAATAAAAAAGTCCATTCAACGGATGCTACAAATGCATCTAGAACTCTTTTGTACAATATTCACGAAAGCCGGTGGGATGATGATTTATTAAGACTTTTTAATATCCCTAAATCAATGCTACCAAAGGTGCTTGATAGCGCTTCCAATTTTGGTGATACCGATAAGTCTTTTTTTGGCTCTTCAATTCCTATCTGTAGCCTCATTGGCGATCAACCCTCAGCCTTGGTTGGTCAAGCCTGCTTTAAACCAGGTATGGTTAAGTCTACTTATGGGACTGGTTGTTTTGTTCTAATAAATACTGGAGAGGTTCCAGTTCAGTCAAATAATAAATTATTAACAACAATTGCATATCAAATTAACAATAAGCCATGCTACGCTCTTGAGGGCTCAATTTTTGTTGCCGGCGCAGCCATTCAGTGGCTCCGTGATAAGCTTGAGTTTATTGATGCAGCTGATCAATCAGATATTCTAGCTATGAATGCTGATCCAGGAGAAGATGTTTATTTAGTGCCTGCATTTGTCGGTCTTGGTGCGCCTTATTGGGACTCAGATTGCCGAGGTGCTTTATTCGGTCTTACAAGAAATACAGGGCCTGCAGAAATAACAAAAGCCGCGCTAGAGTCTGTGTGCTATCAAACTTGTGACCTTTTGAATGCAATTTCTAATGACTTGGGACATGATATGTTAAGTACTATTAGAGTGGATGGTGGTATGTCGGCTTCAAATTGGACTATGCAGATGCTTGCAGATTTAATAAATTTACCGGTTGAGCGTCCAAAAAATTTACAAACTACTGCATTGGGAGCGGCTTATTTTGCCGGAATGCAGATAGGTTTTTATCCTTCTACTGAAGAGTTTGCAGAATCATGGAAAACTGAAAAACAATTTAGTTCAAAAATGTCTGATGCTAAAAGAGAAAGAAAGCAATTAGGTTGGAAGGATGCAGTGAGTCGAACTCTTTCTAAATAAGTAGTCTAGTTTAATTTCTTAATTATTAGACATTTTTAGCTGCTCTATTTTAAAGCTACTGCCTATATTTTTTGCTTCCACCCTGACTCTAGAATCTCACCTGAAGCAATTAAAATTGGATAAGCCACTGAAGATAAAAGACTATTTACTTTCTTGTAATCACGGATTACATCAATATGCATAGAGCTGGTTTCTAAACTATCAGTAATGCCTTTTCCAATCCTCTGAAGATGTTTAGTGACTGAGCGTTTTTCAAGATTATGGAGCTCTTGTTTCTTCTCATAAAGTACTCTTGCCAGCTCACAATCATCTGAAACAAAGGTATTAATGGCTAGATCATAATTTGAACAAACAACCTCATGTATAGAGATAATTTCATTTAATCCTTCTTTTGAAAACTGTATATGTTTATCAATTTTTTTCCCAGAAATATCCATTAAGCTGTTATTAATAATGTCGCCAATATGCTCCATGCTTGTTGTAAAGTTAAGGATATTTAAAGCTTTTTGAGTTTCTGTAGGCGTTAATTCTTCTTGTAAGATCCTTGCTATATAGAGTTTTATTGAATCAAATATGTTATCTACTATATCCTCATTTTTAATTACTTCACTGCGTAAAGCGATATTGTCATCTCGAAGAACAGCGAGTGAAGAGACAACCATTTTTTGTGAAATCTCAGCCATATGAATTGCTTCGCGTTTTGCACTAGCAAGAGAAATTGCTGGCATTGCAAAATTATTTGCTTCTAAAAAACTAGGCTGACTAAGCTCTTTCTCCTGAAGATTAGAGAGCATTTTTGTTGCAAGCATAAGAATATTTTTAGAAAATATAACGCCTACAATAGCCACAATCAAATTCAAAGACAGGTGATAAATTGCGGGGAATAATTCAATAGATACAAACTTTAATCCAAATGTAGCAACGAAGTCAACAAATGGATAAAAAGCTAAAATACAAACTACTCTTACAATAAGATTTGCCAATACTGGCGTCAGCTCTTGTATGGATCCTCTCCAGTTTGAGATAAGAGGAAGCATCCCGCTTCCTAAATTTGCGCCTAATACTAGGTATAACCCTTCACTTACTCCAATCACACCTGTTGCTAGAAAGCTCACAGATAGCAAAACAATGGCTAAACTTGAGTATGAAAGATAAGTCAGAATCAATGCCAAAAGAATAAAGAATATGGGCTGATCCTCAAATATATTTAACAGCGCAGTAAATTGTTTTAGTTCTGATAGGCCACCAGCAGTTGATGCAATTAATGAAAGAGCGAATAGAATTAATCCTAGTCCACTGATTGCTCTAAAAACATTTTGCCATTTGTTGACTTTAGAGCCAATAAAACCAAAAACGCCTATCGCTAAAAGTAAGGGGGCCAGAGTCGTAAATTTTTGAGAGGCAATAAGAACTGCTACTGAGGTTCCAACATCGGCTCCTAACATTGTTATAAAAGCAGAACCAACACTGATGAGCCCCTGACCTGCAAATGAGGCAGATATTAAAATGGCTGCTGTGCTGCTTTGCAGCAAAGCCGCAACCAGTAATCCTGATGTAAACGCGGGCAGGGTTTTGCCTTCTGATCGACGCGCTAAACTCTTTAGGTTGTTACCATAGGAGCGCATTACTCCAGTTCGAACCATTCGAAGACCCCACAACAGAAGTGCAATTGATCCTAAAAGTTCAATTAGTAGACTCATGCCTTAAGAACCTCTTTATTTTCTGAAGGTACTATATTTTCTGAGGTTTGGGATTTTGTATTATTTTTTTTCAAAAATAAGTTAAGGTTTTCTATTTCTGTCTCAGAAAGTATTAATCCAAGCTTTGAGCGCCTAAAAAGAATATCATCTGAAGACCTAGCCCATTCATTGTTAATTAAGTATTGAACTTCAGGTTCATATAATCCACCTCCAAAATTTTCACCTAATGCATCTAAACTATCTGCATCACCAAAAATATCAAAAGAAATCTCTCCATATGACCTTGCAAGTCTTCTTATAAGTTCATTCGTAAAGAAGCTATATTTATTTTTTAACTTTGCTTCAAATTCAGAAAGAGTTGCAACTTTGATTTCTCCTCCAGGAAGGCGAGAATTTTCAGTCCATGATTTACCTCGTTTACCAAGGAAGTTCTCAATATGTTCAAGAATTGTTTCTGATAATCGACGGTAAGTTGTAATTTTTCCGCCAAAAATATTAATCATTAATGAGTAGTCATATTCCTTGGCTGAAACAACATAATCTCTAGTTGCCTCTTGAGCTTTACTTGCACCATCATCATAGAGTGGTCTCACCCCTGAATAACTCCAGACTATATCATTTGTTGTAATTTCTTGTTTTAAATAACTACTTGCTGACTCGCAGATGTATGATTTTTCTTGCTCACTTATTTTTACTTGATCAGCTGACTTACCATGATCAATATCTGTTGTACCAATCAATGTGAAATTATCTTCATATGGAATTATAAAGAAAATGCGCCCATCTTTATTTTGGCAGATATATGACTTGTCACCCTCATATAGTTTGTTTACAACAATATGACTCCCTCTGACAAGACGAACATTTTTTGAATCTTTAACTTTAAAAGATTCTTTTAAAACCTTATCAACCCATGGTCCAGATGCATTAACAAAAGCTTTTGCCTTAACAATTTCTACTTTACCATTTAAAGAGTTTTTTGTTGAGATTGTCCACAGGCCATTTGAACTAGTTGCATTTGTTACCTTTGTATAGTTTCTTAATGAGGCTCCTTTTGAGGCAGCGTCAACTGCATTTAATATGACCAATCTGGAGTCATCTACCCAACAATCTGAATACTCAAATCCAGACTTAAAAGTATCTTTAAGTGGAGAATTTGTTTTTTGACTGGCAAAATTTACATTACTTGTGCCCGGTAAAATTTTTCGATACCCTAGGTGATCATAAATTGCTAATCCTAATCTTAAGAACCATCTAGGCCTCATTCCTTTTGTATGAGGAAGAATAAATCTCATTGGCCAAATTATATGGGGAGCCATATTTAATAAAATTTCACGCTCCTTTAGAGACTCCTGAACTAGCCGAAACTTATAATGCTCAAGATAACGAAGACCTCCATGAATTAGTTTGGTTGAGGATGATGAAGTACCAGAAGCAAAATCATTCATTTCACAAAGGCATACTGAGTAACCGCGCCCAGCAGCATCACGAGCTACCCCAACTCCGTTTATACCTCCACCAGCTATAAATACATCATAAATTTTATCGTTTATTTTTGACATCTATTTTGGACAATAAAGTTTAAAAAACTATCTCCTTAAAAGAGAATCAGCAAGCTCAACAAAACCTTCACCTGAGTGGTTTAGAGTAATATATTTTGGCGGCTTATCCAATTCTTTAATAAAATCCATAACATTAGCTACGCCAACTGATTTGTTAAAGTAATTAAACATCATAGAGTCATTTGGCGAGTCTCCAATAAAGAGAACTTCATTTTGTATATTTGAATTACTTACCCCGAATACTTGTTCAAGTGTTGTAAGGCTTGTAGATAACTTATTATGGCTTCCAATCCAACAATTTACATGGATTGAGCTAACCTTTGCAATTGCACCAGCATTTTCAGCAATTGTGACGATTTCCTTAATCTTGTTAGATGATAATGTCGCAACATCTTCAGCAAAATCAATAGCTAGATCTGTGTGCCGATAATCCTGATCAGATGCTAGTGCTGAACCAGAGACATTTTTAAGGATAGTTTTTTTAATTTCATGAAGAGCAAGATGATTCTCTTTTCGTTCTTTTGGAGTCTGACAATAGGTCTGCTGCATTTTTTTAGATTGGTGATCATAACTAAAGAAAAAAGCACCATTTTCTCCAACTACACCATTGACTGGCCACATCCTAGCAATGTGATCACACCAACCCGCACATCGACCTGTAACAGGGATAACGATAAAGCCAGAATTTGATAAGTTCTCTAGAGCGGTATATGCATTGCTTTTTAGTCTTCCTTCAGTGGTCAATGTATCGTCTATA
Source organism: Candidatus Pseudothioglobus sp. uisw_070 (assembly GCF_059512545.2). Lineage (NCBI taxonomy): Bacteria > Pseudomonadati > Pseudomonadota > Gammaproteobacteria > Pseudothioglobaceae (SeqCode) > Pseudothioglobus (SeqCode) > Candidatus Pseudothioglobus sp. uisw_070. Next base: position 866,133 of record NZ_CM183456.2, read on the forward strand.
TCTGTAAGAATGATTTTTACCTCATTTAATTGCTGCTTAGACATAGTAGAAATGTTATCCATTTGATCTCCTAATTCTTAAATAGTTTTTAATTACATTCAACTTATCAATATTAATACTGCAGCAATAATGTAATAAATATTGATATTTGTAATGATTATATGTTCATATGAACAATTAAGTTAACATTTTATCATAATTAAGCACTATTTATGGGGTTATTAGCTTAATATCTTCGCTTGATAAAAAATAATATTCAAATCATTAGTATTATGGTAGAATTATAGTTCAAATGAACTTTTTAGGTTATAAAAATGGATCTAACTGCTCGACAAGCTGAAATCTCAGATCTTCTTCGCCAAGAGGAATTTATTACAGTTGAGAGTCTAGCTGAGCGTTTTGATATAACTACTCAAACAGTGAGAAGGGACATAAATGCACTATGTGATTATGGACAAGCAAGACGTAAGCATGGCGGAATTGAGTCAATATCGACCGAAGGTAATCTTGCTTATGGAACAAGGCAAGTTCTTAACAGGGTTGCTAAAAGAGCGATAGCAAAGCATGCTGCCAAACTAATTCCAAATGGCAGTTCAATATCTCTTGGAATTGGAACCACTCCTGAAATGGTTATGCGGGCACTCTTAAGACACAAAGATTTAAAAATCTACACAAACAACTTAATAATTGCTCAAACCGCAAGTGCAAACTCTACTTTTGAAGTCAATTGCTCTGGTGGACGTATTCGTAGTGGAGATTTTGATATGCTTGGAAGTCCTGTAGAGAGCTTTTTTAGTTCATATATGACAGACTTCAGTGTATTTGGCGTTGGCGGTGTTGATATGGATGGAGTTCTTTTAGACTTTGATGACGAAGAGGTTCAGATTAGAAGGGTGATTCTTAATAACTCACGTGAAAGCCTTTTAGTTTTAGATCACGAAAAGTTTGGTCGTTCTGCACATGTACGTGGTGGCCAAATTCAAGATGTATCTAAAGTTATATGTGATCAAAAGCCACCTAACGAAATATGTAAGATTTTGAATGATTCTGAATCAGAATTAATTATTTGTGAGAAGGATGAATTATGAGTTCAATTGAAGTTAAAGGCTTATCTAAAAGCTGGGGAGAAATAGAGGCCGTTAAGAATGTGTCTTTTGTTGTTCCAGAAAAATCATTTACAGTTTTGTTAGGACCATCTGGCTGTGGAAAATCTACAATTCTTAAAATGTTATCAGGATTAGAAAGCGTTACTTCTGGCTCTATTAAAATTGAAAATCGAGATGTTACAAATCTAGAGGCATCAAAAAGAGGTGTTTCTATGGTGTTTCAATCATACGCACTCTTTCCACACCTAAATGTTAAAGAAAATATCCAATTTGGTCTTAAAGTAAGAAAAGTACCCCCAGCTGAACGTGAAAAACGTGTTGCTGAAGCAGCTAATGCAGTTGGATTATCTGATTTATTAGATCGAAAGCCGTCGAACCTATCTGGTGGCCAGCGTCAACGTGTTGCATTAGCAAGGTCAATTGTTTCTGATCAGTCAGTTTGCCTAATGGATGAGCCATTATCAAACTTGGATTCCAAATTACGCGCAGAAATGCGTGACGAAATTCGCGATCTTCAGCAAAGGCTTGGGCTAACAGTAGTCTATGTTACTCACGATCAGGTAGAGGCAATGTCCATGGCTGATCAAATTATTCTTCTTAACTCTGGTCAAATTGTTCAAAAAGGCGCGCCTGAAGAAATATACAATTACCCAAACAGTATTTTTAGTGCGCAATTTATTGGTCTTCCGCCAATGAATATCTTAAATCTTAAGAAAATCGATATAACAGCTCTTAGTAAGGAAAACCAAAAGAAGATTGAAATTAGTAAAAATTCTATTAATCTTGGAATTAGACCAGAGCATCTTAATTTTTCAAAAAAAGGACTACCTGTAACTGTCAAAGGAATTGATTACTTTGGTGGTGAAACTGTTTTTAAAATTAGCCACCTAGACCAAAATTTCTTTCTACGTGAGCCAAGACAACCCAAAATTCATCTGGATGACAAACTAAATATTAGCTGGGATCCTGAGGATATGCATTTGTTTAAAAAAAATAATCAACGCTTTACTTCGTAGGGGTATTGATAAATAACAAATGAAAGTTACTACGATTTTTTTAATGAGGAGAAGTTAAATGAGTAAGTTTTTTAAAAAACTTTCGTATAGCTTAACTGTTGCCCTTGGTATTTCAATGATATCGGGTGCTGCAATAGCTAAAACGGAATTAACAATGTACTATCCAGTTGCTGTGGGTGGCGCTCTAACACAAACTGTTGATGCAATGGTTGCGGACTTTATGTCTAAAAACCCAGACATTGAAGTAAATGCAATTTATTCAGGTAACTATGACGATACCAGAATAAAGGCACTTACTGCTTTGGAAAGTGGAAAGCCAGCACAGCTATCAGTTATGTTTTCAATTGACGTTCATGAGCTTCGTGAGCTTGACGCAATTGTACCTTTCGATGACTTAGTTTCAACAAGTGAAGAGAAGGCCTGGTTAAATTCATTCTATCCATCATTGATGGAAAATGGAGTTGCAGCAGGTAAAACATGGGGTATTCCATTTCAGCGTTCAACAATTGTTATGTACTATAACAAAGATGCATTTCGTGAAGCTGGTTTAGATCCAGAAACACCTCCTGCAACTTGGGGTGGGCTAGTTGCAGCAGCTAAAGCGCTGACTAAAGATGACGGCTCTCAATGGGGACTTATGATTCCATCGACAGGTTATCCTTACTGGATGTTTGGTGCCCTTGCAATGCAAAATGGCCAAACTCTTATGACTAGTGGTGATAAAACTAACTTTGATCATCCAGATGTTATTGAAGCTCTTGAAGTATGGAAGAGCTTTGGTGAAGAGCATAAAATTATGCCTAAAGGCACAATTGAATGGGGTACGCTTCGTCAAAACTTCTTAGAAGGTAAGACAGCTATGATGTGGCATTCAACTGGTAACTTAACGACAGTTAAAAAGAAGGCTGACTTTGACTTTGGTGTTGCAATGCTTCCAGCAGGAAAGCGTCGTGGTACGCCAACAGGTGGAGGAAACTTCTATATCTTTAAGGACACTTCTGATGAGGAACGTAAAGCATCAATGAAGCTAATTAAATTTATGACTGCTCCTGAAAATTCTGCTAAGTGGTCTGTAGCTACTGGTTATATGGGCGTTAGTCCTGATGCATATGAGACAGATACTTTGAAATCATATGTTGCAGATTTCCCACCAGCAGCGGTTGCACGTGATCAACTGAAATATGCAACAGCTGAATTTTCAACTTACCAAACAAGTCGAGTTAAAAAAGGATTGAATGATGCTATCCAAGCAACACTTGTAGGAAGTAAAACAGCTAAAGAAGCTCTAACAGACGCGCAAGCCGCTGCTGAGCGTATTTTAAAACCTTATCGTTAAACTGATTAGGTAAATTTGGCGGGCATTTAAATTTTGCCCGCCACTTAATTATTTAGACTTTTAAAATAATAATAATGAAAGATAACGTTCGAAATTTTCAGGGTTGGTTATTATTTGCACCTGCAGCGATATTGCTTCTGGCGTTTACCCACTATCCAACTATCACAACTTTTCTTAATAGTTTATATACGAATAAATCAATCATACGACCAAGAAGATTCTCTGGAATTGAAGGTTATGAGAGTATGTTAAGCGATCCAATATTCTGGAAAGTTTTTGCCAATAATATGTGGCTTGCTCTTGGAACAATTCCTACATCTATTGGTTTAGCAATCATAATGGCCTTGATTGTTAATAAAGCTATCCCGGGAAGGGGGTTGCTTAGAATGGCCTACTTTACACCAACAATGCTTCCAATGATTGCGGTAGCGAATATATGGTTATTCTTCTACGCACCTGAAATTGGATTAATTGATCAGGCAACATCTATTTTTGGCTTTGAAAGTACCAACTGGCTTGGAAGTCCGTCAACTGTCCTTCCTTCTATTATGGTTATGACTGTCTGGAAAGAGGCAGGTTTTTTTATGGTTTTTTATCTGGCTGGTCTTCAAACAATCTCACCAGAACTTGAGGAAGCCGCAAAACTAGAGGGCTCTTCTCGATGGAATTATTTTTGGCGTGTTCAATACCCTTTGCTTCTCCCAACTACATTATTTGTTCTTATTAATGCCTTTTTAAATTCTTTTAAACTCGTTGATCATTTATTTGTATTAACTAAGGGCGGACCTGACAATGCAAGTAACTTAATCTTATATTACATTTATGAAACTGCATTCGCATTTCTAGATGTTTCGTATGCTTCTGCATTAACTATATTTTTACTTGTGCTTCTGGCGCTTACAGCTTTAGCACAATTCTTATTTATTGAAAAACGAGTCCACTACAGATGACATACAAAAATAAATTTACATCGAGTTTGGAGTTAATGGGTGCTTACATTTTGGCGGCATTTTGGGTGCTGCCTCTTCTTTATGCTTTTTGGGCGGCTTTTCACTATAGTAATGATGCTATTCACTTTAATATTTTTTCTCCTTTAACGCTTGATAATTTTCGTGAGGCATGGAGTCAAGCTCCTTTTCTGCGTTATGGTTTGAATACATTTTTACTGGTGTCTTTTATACTTCCTGGGCAGCTATTAATTTCAACTTTGGCTGCGTATGCCTTTGTGCGTTTTAAATTTAGTGGTGCAAATGTAGCATTTGCTCTGGTTTTAGTTCAGTTAATGATTACTCCAGAAATCTTAATTGTTCAAAACTATGTCACTCTATCTAAACTAGGATTGGTAGATACAATAACTGGAATGGGATTACCTTATGTTGCAAGTGCATTTTGTATCTTCTTGCTTCGTCAAACGTTTAAGTCTATTCCAAAAGAGCTAGAGGATGCCGCTGAATTAGAAGGCTGCAGTACAATGGGCATTTTATGGAAGGTATATGTTCCGTTAGCAACGCCTACTTTTATTGCGTTTTCTTTAGTTTCTGTCAGCCATCATTGGAATAACTTTTTGTGGCCACTAATTATTTCTAATTCGGTAGAAACTAGACCACTAACTGTTGGTTTGGGTATTTTCGGTTCTCCTGAGACTGGCGTGGACTGGTCAATCATGTCTGCTGCGACATTGATTTCAGTTGCGCCATTGCTCATTGCATTTTTAATATTTCAAAAGCAATTTGTTCAATCATTCATGCAGGCCGGAATTAAGTGATAACTGTCCTGACTTGGAATATTCAAAATGGTCAGGGCGTCGATGGGAATATTTCATTAAAGCGAATTGCTGAATCAATATTAAATATATGTGATCCTGATATTATTTGTCTTCAGGAGGTATCTGTTAATTGTAGACTTTCAGACGGCACTCAACCAGATCAAGTCAAAGAGCTCTCAAATCTCTTTAGTGATTATTCGGTTTTTTTTGGCCCAGCTTATGATATTAAGCGTGAAAATTCTGAAGTGAGAGAGCAGTATGGGAACCTTATACTTTCTAAATTTCCAGTTTTATCTAGTTTTAACCATATATTGCCTCAAACAGTTAATAGCTCTTTTAGGCAGATGCCTCGACAATTATCAGAAATAACAATTAAAACTCCGTTATTTTCTTTGTGCATAATGACCACTCACCTAGAGTTTCATTCTGAATTTCAACGATGTGAGCAAGTAAGGAGAATTGTATCTATTAATCGAGAGATTAATAATTTAGTTACGATGCCTCCTCTTTTTGATAATAATGGCTCATATAGGAAATTTGAACGATCAGATAGAGTTGTTCTTTGTGGAGACTTTAACTTTAACCCTGGTTCTGTTGAGTACAATTTATTAACTAGTAATGAAATAAACTCAAATTTCTTTCTTGACGCCTGGAAGCAGCTAAACCCAAATTCATCTCATAGTCCAACGTGTGGTATTTTTGATAAAAAACAATGGCCTGAAGGCCCTCATTGTCGAGACTTTGGCTTTATAAGTTCTAATTTAGAAAGAAGTCTTAATAGCATTGAAGTTAATGAAAGTATTGATGCTTCTGATCATCAGCCAGTTATTCTAACTTTTTCTTGATTTTTATTCTAAAAACTTTATAGTTTTATCAGCGATAAACTGACTAACTCTTATATTTGATTCCACTGTAACTCCAGAGGTATGTGGAGTTAGAATGCAATTCATAGAGCTTTTAATCTCATTATAGAAGCTTTCATTAACTGGCTCTGACTCATACACATCAAGAGCAAATCCACTAATAAATTTTTGTTTATAGGCTATTAAGAGATCATTTTCATTGATTATTGAACCTCTTGATGAGTTAATAATGATTGGGTTTTTTTTCATCTTTTTGAATGAACTAAGATTCATTAGGTCTCTAGTCTCAATAGTCAGGGGGAGATGAATAGTTATAACATCTGAAAGCTTAAAAAGCTCTTCTTGAGAAGTTAATGAAACCCCTAGATTTTTTGCATCTGAAGATTCGACATATGGGTCATAGGCAATAACATCTGCACCAAAAACTTGGGCTAGTCGACTGACCTTCTTACCAATAACGCCAAAACCAAGTAGACCTAATGTTTTACCTCCCAACTCTCTTGATTTAACAGATGTTCTAGGCCATTCGCCTGAAGATGTGCCGCTATGAGCAATAGGAATATTTTTTAACAAGGAAAGTGTACAGGCGATAACGTACTCAGCAACAGAGTCAGCATTCATTCCAGTTGCAGGCTGAACAAAAATATTGTTATCATGGCAATAATTAGTATCAATGTTATCTAAACCAACGCCTAAGCGGCCAACAAACTTCAGGTTTTTAGCTTTTAATAATAAAGATTTATTAAGTTGAGTTTTATTTCTAACTATTACAGCGTCAACTAATTCTATTTGAGACTCTAAGCTTTCGATATTTTCATGAAGACTTGGATCATAAATAACCTCGAATAATTCAGAAATACTGTCGACACTATCTTGCTCCATAAATTCAGTAATTAATATTTTTTTCATAGTTATTTTATTTCTGTTGTTGGTTTAAATTGACTTGAGAATTTAATAAGCTCATTGTAATTGGGTATTGATCTTATTCCGCCGCTTCTAGAGCATTTAAGAGATGCGGCTGCTGTTGCTAACTCTATAGACTCTTGTATCGTTTTATTTGCATGGATAAATCTAACAAAAGCGCCATGAAATACATCTCCTGCACCGTTAGTTTCTACTGTATTTATCTTTGGCGCTGAGCAATGAAAAACCCTACCATTATCAATCCAATAAACTCCCTTTGAGCCAAGAGTGACTGCATAAAATTTATTGTTAGACTTGTATAAGTTTTTTAAAGAGTCAATTACTGATTTATCATTTGTGAATTGCAGTAAGCCAATTTCAGAGAAAATGGGGTGAGACGAGTAATTAATAGTCTCTTCAAGTGCTTTACTTTTAGTGAAATTATCTAAGTCAACAACGCACTTAATACCACGATCGTAAGTATTTTTTGCAACATGATGGGCTGCTTCAATCCAATGCGTGTCAATTAAATAGGTTTGCTTATTTGTAAAATTAAAGTTAGGGAGTGTTTTTTCATTGAGCAATTTTTTCTCATTAAAAACTGCTAGCATTCTTTCACCATGATTGTCTTCAAAAATATGACTCTGAGATGAAAGCGCGCCATTTACTGTAATAGAATTTTCAAAGTTGATATTGTATTCATCAAGCTCAGACTGCAAAAACTCAGCAGCATCATCGTCACCAAAACGGCTAACCAGCTCAGAATTTTCACCAAGAATACTAACTGCAAAACTAGCAACAGCAGCAGGACCTCCGAGCCTCTTTTCAAGACCCTTAGCCACTAGTTTTATTGGTTTTTCAGGAAAGCTGTCAATCCTAACAACTCTGTCTAAAAAAATAGGTCCAACACAAATTATCAAAGGTTAAACTCACTCATTTGAACAACCCTACCTTCTTTGATAGAAATTTCAGCCGCCTCTCCGATTGCAACAGCAATGAGGCCGTCATTTAGTGACACTTCAGGCTTAGTATTATTGCGAATAGCGTTAATAAATGATTGGTGTTCATAGTATGTAGAGCCATGGTGGTTACCAGCTTCAAGAATTTTGGGATCTACAGCTATAGTTTCTTTTAATGCCGGGGTAATTTCTCTGAGGCCAATTCTAATATCTGAACTGGCAATGCCTGATCTATTTGATGGCACTTCTGTTTCAACCTTTCCTAAAGTTCCAACTGCACATAATTCTTCTTGAAATTCTGAATTTTCAGCGAACATGCAAAGATCCAGGAATGCTCTAACTCCATTTTCAAAATCGACAATTACAAAAGCATTGTCAAGAATATCTGGCACCATTCCATCATATTTCTCATTCAAATGATTTACATCTTGATTTCCACTTGCATAGACTTTCAAGGGCTCACTCTGCGCTATTAATCTCATTAAATCAAAGAAGTGACAACATTTTTCAACTAGGGTTCCACCCGTTTTTATTGCAAAACGATTCCAGTCATCAACTTTATGTAGAAAAGGAAATCGATGCTCTCGTATAGATAGCATTTTTAAATTGCCAATTGTTTTATTATGAATCTCTTGAATCATTCTTTGGACAGGCGGCATATATCGGTATTCCATAGCGGTCCAAATGATGCCGGGATAATCAATGGCTAGCCTTTCAAACTCTTTACAGTCTTCAACAGTCGTGCATAAAGGCTTTTCGATTAATAGGTGTGCTTTGGTTTTGATTAAGGCTCTTAAGACCTCTATATGGGTAAAGTTCGGCGTTGCAATAATGTAAGCATCTACGATATTTGCTTGGATAAGATCCTCATAATTATCAAAAATTTCAACTTTATTTTTTAATAAATTAAGGCACTCTTTAATAGATTTTTCACTGGTATCGCAAAGTGCAACAACTTCTGCATCTTCTATAATTTCAACATTATGTATGTGCTCTTGGCCCATACATCCTGCGCCAATAATTGCATATTTAATTTTGCTCGTCATAGTGTATAAGTTGGAATATTCATTTTATTACCAAAATGAATAAGCTTATCAGATACATCTCCATAAGTAAAAGCGACATGATGCTCAAGGCCACCTTTAAACATTTGTTGAGCTTTAAGTGCGCTATCATCGCCCAAGCTAATTACACCTGATGTTCCTGAAAAAGAGTTTGGTCTATCTATAACAGACGCCTTTAAAACAAAAAATTGAAGTTTATTTTGAGCTTTTGAAACTCTAAAAATAGTTATCTCACCTTTTTTAAGACTAAAGTCATGAAGGAGTGGTTTTTTTCTATTAGAGTGAATGCCAGACTTAGCTGTGCCTTCTTTTGCCATGCTGATTGGTGCTAAGCCGCAATGCCAAAACACTAAAGAATTGTCTGCTTTGTCAACATCAACAATATCTACGAGAAGGGAGGGACTATCATTCATTTGATTTAGTATGTTGCAGCTGATACCTCCAAGAACATCTGCTTCACAGGCGCAGCTTACTTTTTTCTCATTCATCATTGCCATTGGGCCGCAAGAAGCACAGCCATATTCTGTAAAAGTCTCTGGCCAGCATCGGATAGCAAAGGCATCAAGATTATGCTTGTCTTTTAAACCCTCTAGGCCATGAAAGATTGAAATACTTTTGTCAAACTCATCCTGAACAAGCTCTTCAGTGCCTTGAAGGTAGCCAGAAATGGTATTTTTTGTAGAAGCAATTGTGTCTTTACCAACATTTTTTGCTTCATCAAATAAGTCATCAAGCTCAAGGTTTATTAAAGAAACATTGAGCTTATTGGTGACCTCGTCTTGATCATAATCACAGGTATCAAAGCCTTCTGGTCTTGTTCCAATAATTCCAATAGTTTGTTTGTCAATTGTGTAGTTAAAATCCATTTGATCATTACTAATAACAGCTTTATTCCATGAAACTTGAGTGTTATTATTTTCTGAATTAATAAATTCTATAAATGATTTTTCATTGGCTTTATCATCATCTTCCATAATGATGAAGTCAGGAAAAATATTATTTTTAATTAAAGAGTGAGTTCCAAGGTTGAGGCCACAGATTGAGTTCAGCCTCAGTCTTCCCCCCGTTCTTGGCTCAGGAAATGAAACAATACAAATTGGTTTATTGATTACTTTAGAAAAATTTAATATAAATTTTGCATCAGTAAAAGTTGTTTGAAAAAGGAAGACTTTTTCGCATTCATTTCTTTTAAAAAAATCTAGTGCTTCATTTGCAATTTCATCGTTTGTAATTAACTGGTCAAAGCCAATTATTTCTGATGTTATAGACTCTAAAAGACCTTTAGCTTGTTTAAATTTAGATTGAGCAAACTCAACATCAAAGGTTTCTCTTGCCAGGGATAAGTAACCAATCATTTAAAACCTCCAAAATTCTTAGTAAAGTTTTCAGGTTCTTGAATTTTAAAGCCTTTCTTAAAGTAATCTTTAAGGGAATAGGCTTTTCGTGCAGTCAAGTCGTTTAGCTTATTAATATAACTCACTGACTCAGTTTTTAATCCTTTATCCACATTTTCGATGTTTGGGTAGTTCTTAAAGGCATCTAACCAGATTGTTCTTCCGGCTAAGTAACCTGAAGCGCCATTTTGATAGGCTAGCTCAAGGCATTTATAAAATGATGTTTTTCCCATCCCAGAAGAAAGAACAACCCATGGCTTATTGTTTGTAGCTTTGGCTAGGTTTTTAAATGCATCCTCTGTTTCTTTTAAAATATCACCCTCTAGATCATTGCTATCAACTGGAGACTCTAATTTAAATATATCAACCTTATATTTTTCTTTTGCAAACTCTTTGACGCTATCAATAACATGTTGAGATTTTTTTTGTTTTTGTTCAATATATTCTTTAGTGTGGTGGTCATCGTCTTGAAAGGGATACACAAGTAGCTCTAGTAAGAAGGGAATACTATATTTTTCACACTCTTCACCAATCCTTTGAACGTATTGTTGTTGATATTCAAGAGATTTTTTTTCAGCATCAGGGCGGTACCAAGCAAGAACTTTGACGGCATCTCCGCCAGCCTTTTTAATTTTTTCAACACTCCAGTTATCTATGTCACTTGAATATCGACCCTGGAGAGTTTCTTTAAAATCATGCTCTTCAAGGGTTATTACAAGGCCTTTAGAGTTATTATGTTGCAAGAGGTTTGGAATTGAATAGTGGGGATCCATTAGTATTGCTGTTGCTAAATGAGACAGGTTTGATGTAATCAATTTTTTACATTCTACTACTTCCTCATAGCTGTGCTTTCTTCCCTTGGCTGATGAGATGATATTAAATATAGGCGGTCTTTGGTCCACAGCGAGCATTTGAAAGTGGCTATTGTCCGTACAAAGTTTCTTTAAATGTATTAGCTTTCCAAGGTTTTGATTCATGATTTTTCTATTATTAATTTCAAAAAAAAAGTCTTAAAATATAGTAAGTTTCATATAGTGAGACCTAGGTTCAATTTACTTTCGTTTATTTTACTGATATATATCAATTCATGTATACTCGAATTTCATTAAATTTATTGTTCGTTTAAATTTGATAGAAAAAAGATAATTTTTTAAAATAACTATTGGAGAGAGATATGAAAAAAAGTATTTTATTGGCATCGTTTCTAGCCATCTCATCGTTTAGTGTCAACGCTGCAGAAATTAAGTTTGTCTGCTACCAAGATGCTAATGAGTGTGATGTTTTGCAACAGATGTCTTCAATCTGGGAGAGCTCAACTGGAAATACAGTAAATTTTGAAATTGTTGGTTATGATGTAGTGAGAGATCAACTTGAAAACCAACTAGAGGCAGGTTCTGCTCCAGACGTTGCGCGTGTTACAAACTTAGGTGGACTTAATCAATATTATCTTGATTTGACCCCTTATGTAGATGCTGCAAAATGGGAAGAAAACTATGGTGCTACCTTGCCATGGTATAGAAAACCATCTGGCGATAACGGTATTTATGGCTGGCAAGCTCAGCTAACGGTTACTGGTCCATATGTAAACGTTACTATGTTTGAAGATGCTGGTGTTGATATGCCTGAGGAAGGAGCTTCATGGGATGATTGGGCTGATGCCTTAAGAGTAGTTAAATCAGAGCTTGGCTTGACTGCTGGACTTGCAATGGATAGAACAGCTCATAGATGGGCTGGACCTGCATTCTCATACGGTGCTAAATTCCATGAAAATGGCGTTCCTATTTTAGTTGATGATGGCTTTAGAGCTTTTGCTGAAACATTTGTTGGATGGCATAAAGAGGGCTTAATGCCTGCTGAAGGATGGCCTGCTGGTGGAGGAACTGCTTATAAAAATGCAGCACCTCTTTTCCTTGACGGAACTGTAGCTATGCACATGTCAGGCTCTTGGATGCTTGGTAACTATGATGCAAACATCACTGATTTTGAGTGGAAAGTTGTTCCAATTCCATGTGGTTCTGGAGGCTGTGGAGCAATGCCAGGAGGTTCTGGAGTTGTTGCATTTAATTCATCTAAGCACCCTGAAGTTTCCGCTTCTTTCATTGACTTCTTGTCACAAGCTGGAAGAGCTGGTTTCTTTGCAGCTAACACTTCAAATATTACTGCACACCAAGGCCTTCAAAAGGCAGGTATTGATTATGATAGCGTGAGCCCAAGGGTTTCTGCAGGACTATCAACTTTTGCAGCTAATGCGGGTAAAGCGGCTTCATCTACACCGCAAGCCTATTGGTTCCAAGGCTACAATAAGAACTTTGCCATTTACGGTATTGTTCCTGACTACATAACTAAAGCAATTACAGGTGAAATGAGCCTTGATGAAGCTTTGGCAGCGATTGATGCTGACGTAGCAGCAAAGATAGCTGAATAATAACTATTCAGTTATACTGAAGTTATAAACTTTAAGGCCGTCTCTTGAGGCGGCCTTAATTATATTTAAAATTCAACCCATAAAATGTTTGAGTCTCTTCTAAATCTTAATAGCTGGTTCTTGTTCTTTGCCCTTTATCTTTTGATAGGTTTTGTATTGTCTAAAGATGTCTACGGCATATTGCCAAAATTAATGTCAAGCATTGGATGGCCAATCGAGTTTACTCAAAAATTATTTGGTACTAAATCACTACCTTATTTATTTTTGTTTCCAAATATCCTTATTTTTGGCCTGTTTACTTTTCTTCCATTGTTTATGAACTTTGGCTTCTCTGTTACCGATGGAACAAGTATTAACTTTGAAAATAGAGCCTTTTCAGGGCTTGATAACCTGGCAAGAATTACTCAGGAAGTTCAAATTGATACTGGCGGTATCAACGTTGAAAATGCTAAATTCAAGTCAGCTCTATACGACACATTTGTTTTTGTTATTCTTCAAGTCCCTATTATGATTCTCATTGCACTTTTTACTGCAATAGTTCTTAATAGAGAGGTCATAGGAAGAGGTTTTTGGAGGGCTGTATTTTTCTATCCAGTCATGCTGAGTCCGGTGGTTGTTGCATTTCTATGGACTCTAATATTAAAAAGGCAAGGCATGTTGTCTCAAACGCTAATGGACTGGAACTGGATCAGTGAACCGATACAGTGGTTAATGGATCCAAACTGGACTATGTTTTGGTCAATCTTTGTCTATACATGGGCTCATATGGGTTTTTATATGCTCATCTTGCTGGCTGGACTTCAGTCAATTCCAAGGGATCTTTATGAAGCTGCACAAATGGATGGAACTTCTGAAAGGCGAGTTTTTTGGCGTATTACATTACCCTTATTGATGCCAATCTTGCTAGTTGTAACCGTACTATCATTAATTAAAGCCGTCCAAGCATTCGAAGAGCTATACGCACTTCAAGTTGGCTGGATCTCTCTTGTTTCTTATATCGTTGAAAATGCTGGAATTAGGGGTCAAAAAACATTTTTTGGTCTTGGAATAGCAGCAATGGCATCGTTAATTGTTGCGCTGATACTAATTGTTCTTTCTTTACTGCAATTCTATTTAACTAGGAGGCAAGTGAAGCTATGACAGACGTCATTAAATTTTTTACTCGCAGGCAAGGAAAAAAGAAAGCTAGTCTGACTGATTGGATTTCTTATGGTTTTTTGTTTCTTGGGTTTTTAATTATCTTTTTGCCAGTTTTATGGCTAGTTATGAACTCAGTTAAATCACAGTTTTTACTTCAAAAATACGATACTAATTTTCTACCAATGGACTATGAGCGAATCGCCAGAGCGACAACCTATGGTCCAGATGGTAAAAATATATTGATTATGAAAGACCTTGAGCCTTGGGTCATGTTCTGGAAAAACTTAGATGACGAAGAAAGAGCTGAAAAAGATGTTGCCAGTTATATTAATAATTTTAGTGGAAATGAATATTACGCTCTAAGATCTCACTTTGGTTTGGTTTCAGTTATGGCAAAAGACTTAATTGCCAATCAAAATTTACCTGATTGGCTTATTAAGTATCCAAGCATGTTCCCTAGTGCGAAGAAAGACTATGATCCTCAATCTATAGTAGACAATCTAGATCAAGAAGATGCTAGATTATTATCAGAATATTTAGGACTTAAGCCTTATAAACCTAATGGCTTTACTGCTCAAATTCTAATCTCCATGGCTGATCCTCAAACGGGTGAGTTAGTTGAGTATTCGGTAAGTCGAATTAACCCAACTAAAGACACTGTTAATGCAAGGCTTGTATCTAACCCTGAGGGAGGAATAGCTAAACTTCCTCAGAACGAAATTATTATCAATAAAAACTTAAAGCCTTCCTGGATAAACTATACAGACCCTTTGACTAAAAAGGCTTTAGGGAGCTTTGATGCTGTTAGATGTCTAAATAACTCTGTATTTGTTACTATTGTGGCAACCTTGATAACGTTATTGATTAATTCAATGGCAGCTTTTGCTTTGTCTAAGTATCGATTTAATGGGCAAGTAGTCTTTTTTGTAATAATACTTGCAACTCTAATGGTGCCTGCGTCTGTATTAATTGTTGGTATTTTCAAAATGGTAACAATGACTGGCTTATCAGGCTCTCTTTGGGGGGTGATTATTCCAGGGGCTGCAACGCCTACTGGAGTCTTTATGCTTAGGCAGTATATGCTTACTATTCCAGATGAGCTTCTCGAAGCTGCCAGAATGGATGCTGCGAGTGAGTGGACAATTTATTGGCGAATTATATTTCCATTGGCTCTCCCGGCGATAGCTGTTCTAGGTATTCTTTCAATTATATGGCGCTGGAATGATTTAATTCTGCCAATGATAGCTGTGTCAACTACAAAGGCTGCTTATACCATTCAGCTATGTTTACTTGACTTTAATGGTGAGTACCTTGCAAGAGAACACTACGCTTTAGCAATGACCGTAGTTAGCTTGGTGCCAACAACACTGGTTTTTGTTTTTCTTCAAAAATATATTACAACAGGCATTGCCTCAACAGGCATGAAATAAATTATGGCAAATCTTAAATTAAATGACATTAAAAAATCATATGGCAAAACTGAGGTTGTTCATGGGCTCGATCTAGAGGTCTTAGATGGCGAGTTTTGTGTTTTAGTTGGCCCATCCGGCTGTGGTAAATCAACACTTTTAAGAATGATTGCTGGCTTGGAGGCGATTACAGAAGGGACGATTTCAATAAATGATGAAAAAGTTAATGATGTCTCTGCAGCAAAAAGAGGCCTTGCAATGGTGTTCCAGTCTTATGCCTTATATCCACATATGACGGTTCGTCAAAATCTTGCATTTGGACTTGAAAACCTAAAACTTGATAAGGATGATATTGAGCAAAGGATAACAAAGGCTGCAAATCAGCTGAGGATGCAGGACTATCTAAAAAGAAGGCCAGGGCAGCTATCTGGAGGTCAAAGACAGCGCGTTGCGATTGGAAGGGCGATTGTTAGAGAGCCGTCAATCTATCTTTTTGATGAGCCATTATCAAACCTTGATGCAGAGCTTCGCGTAGCAACAAGAGTTGAGCTAAAAGCGCTCCATGCAAGACTTGGCAATACAATGATTTATGTCACACATGACCAGGTTGAAGCAATGACTATGGCTGATAAAATTGTTGTGATGCATGACGGCATTATTGAGCAAACTGGCTCCCCTTTGGATGTATACAATAAGCCAGCTAATTTATTTGTTGCTGGATTTATTGGCTCACCAAAAATGAATTTTTTAGACTGTGCCTCACTTCCTGATGACATTAAAAAGCTTTCTCCAAAGGGTGCAACTACTTTTGGTATAAGACCAGAACACCTTAAAATAGAAGATAAATATTCTCTGTCATTGAGAGTTCAGACAGTTGAGCAGCTAGGCTCTGATAGCTATCTTTATGGTGAAACAATAGACAATCAGGAAATCTCTATAAAATTAAATACTCAAACCACTATCAAGAGCGGCGAGTCTGTTAAAGTTGGTTTTAGTAAAAAAGACACACACTGGTTCAATGAAAAAGGTGTTTCCCTTAATTTTTGACTGTGTATCATCAATTAATTAAGGTTAAGCAAATGCTGTTATGGTCGATATAAATGAGCCCGTTATTTGGATTAAAAACCCAGCAGCTGTCTTCGCACAGAATTGTGAAGGTGGTGTCGTTATTCAGGGCCAAAAAATTATTGAAATTGTTAAGTTAGGGCAGAGCCCTAAAACTCAAATTGATGATACTTACGATGCGTGTGAAAGTGTCTTGCTTCCAGGTTTAATAAATACGCATCACCACTTTTATCAAACACTAACAAGAGCCTATCCAGAAGCTCTAAATAAAGAACTCTTTCCATGGCTTAAGAGCCTATACAAGGTTTGGGCTAATATTCAGCCTGAAATGCTAGCTGTTTCTACAGAGCTTGCGTTGTCTGAACTTCTCCTTTCTGGCTGCACTACTGCGAGTGATCATCACTATTTGTTTCCAAGCCAACTGGAAAATGCTATCGATATACAGGTGGAAGAGTCTCAAAAGCTCGGTATGCGCGTTGTTTTAACGAGAGGCTCGATGAGTCTTGGAGAAAAAGATGGTGGCTTGCCTCCACAATCTGTTGTTCAAACAAAAGAGCAAATACTAGGCGATAGTGAGCGACTCATTAAAACATACCACGACAATCAGGAAGGCGCAATGATTCAAATAGCTTTAGCTCCTTGCTCTCCTTTTTCAGTGACCACTGATTTAATGATAGAGACTGCAGCGCTTGCTGAGCAGTATGATGTTAGATTGCATACGCACTTGGCGGAGACGATAGATGAGGAAAAATTTTGTTTAGAGAAATTTGGCTTAAGGACGGTAGATTACCTTGAAAGTGTAGGGTGGTTGTCAGATCGTACCTGGCTAGCTCATGGCATACACTTTAATAAGCAAGAGATAGAAAAACTAGGCCAGAACGGCGTTGGTATTTGTCACTGTCCAACTTCAAATATGATGTTGGCGTCTGGCATTTGTCACAGTCTTGAACTTGAAGAAGCTGGGTCCATTATCGGTCTTGGCGTTGACGGCTCTGCCTCTAATGATGGCTCTAATATGATTGCTGAACTTAGACAAGCAATGTACTTGCAGCGCTTACGATATGGAGCTTCCAAGATTACCCATCAAAAGGCATATGATTGGGCAACTAAAGGCTCAGCTGCGCTTTTAGGTAGGTCTGATATTGGTGAAATTGCAGTCGGAAAACAGGCAGACTTAGCTTTGTTTAAATTAGATGAACTTAGATTTTCAGGTAGTCATGACGCTTTAGCAGCGCTACTTCTGTGCGGCGCTCAAAAAGCAGATAGAGTTATGATTGCTGGTCAGTGGAAAGTTATGGATGGAAAAATTATTGGGCAAGATGAGTCTGAATTAATCAGTCGCCATAGCAATGCAGCAAAAAAATTACGCCAATTAGCTAACGCATAATTTTTTCTTAATACTATCATTGACTTGCTATATTAGTTAATTTATAATTCCAACTTGAATATTGTTACATAAATCAAGTTAGTTATGAATACACCTAGTCATGGAGGCGCCCGAAAGGGTGCTGGCCGTAAAAAAAACTCAGGCAGCTTTAAACAGGAAACCAAAGTAATTAGGGTGCCTATTAGTCTTGTAGATTCGCTTATTCCTACGATTGAAGTTTACAAGTCTCAAGTTAAATCTAAAGTAGAAGTCTTTTTAACTAAAGAAAATCCAACAGAGCTTTCAATTCCAATTTTTACCTCTCGTGTGCAGGCAGGATTTCCATCTCCAGCAGATGATCATTTGGAGGATGCACTTGATTTAAATACACATCTTATCCATCATAAAGAGGCCACTTTCTTTGTTAAAGCGCAAGGAGATTCAATGCTAGGTGCTGGTATCCAGCAGGGCGATATACTAATCGTTGATAAGTCTTTAAGCGCTAAAAGTGGCAAGATAGTTATTGCAGTTGTTGATGGTGAGTTCACTGTTAAGCGTCTACATAAATACAAAGGAAATATAACTCTTAAAGCTGAAAACCCTGATTTTGAAGACATCAAAATTGGAGGTACTGACGAACTTATTATATGGGGAGTTGTGACATCGGTTATACATCAGTATGAATAACCGAGCTAAGTTCGCACTAGTCGACTGTAATAACTTCTATGCCTCCTGTGAAAGAGTTTTTGAACCAAAACTAGAAGGCAAACCAATCGTTGTTCTTTCTAATAATGATGGCTGCATTATTGCTCGTTCTAATGAGGCTAAAGCACTAGGCATTAAAATGGGAGCTCCTTACTTTAAAGTAAGGAATTTGATTGCTAATAGGGGCGTTGTAGTCAAGTCTTCAAACTATCCTTTGTATGGAGATATGTCGTCTAGAGTAATGAAGGTTATTGGTCAATTTTCTCCTATCCAAGAGGTGTACTCTATTGACGAGAGTTTTATAGATTTAGCAGGACTTCCTTTTAATTTAATAGATCACATGCAGTCTCTAAGAGTTCAAGTTAAAAACTGGACGGGAGTTCCAGTGTGTATTGGCATAGGCAGTACTAAACTTCTAGCAAAACTTGCTAATCGTATTGCTAAAAAGTATTCAAAATTTAATGGCGTTTTTGATATAGATGACCTTCCCCATGAAAGATATTGCAAATTACTGCAATCGGTCGAAGTAGGTGATTTATGGGGAATAGGCAGACAAAGCGCTAAAAAGCTTAACCATATTGGAATTAATACAAGTTATGACTTTTATCAGGCAGATATTGGCGTTATTGAAACTCTTTTAGGCGTTAATGGAAAAAAGATTTATCAAGAGCTTCGTGGTAAATCGTGTATTCCTATCGAGTTGATTCCTCCAACACGGCAGCAGATTGTCTCCTCTCGCTCTTTTGGCGTTGATTTAAGCGACTTTGATGAATTAAATCAAGCTTTAACTGCTCTTACTAGAAAGGCTGTCAATAAGCTTAATAACCATAAACTTGCAATGACAACTATGACTGTCTTTATTTATACCAATCCTCATAAAAAAGATAAGCCCCGTGCATACCTATCAAAAACTGTAGGAATGCCAATTGCTATTGAGGATGAATCTCAAATTATTCCATTGGCATCTCAAATATTAAGACTTATCTATAAACCTGGTTATTCCTTTAATAAAGGAGGGGTAGTATTGAGTAACTTAACCAAAAACTATCGACAGCAAGATCTTTTTTCAATAACTCAAGATAGTCAGCCACAGGTATTAGCTCGTCAAAAATCTAATGCTATAAAGGGTGCTAATAAAAGATTTAATGAGTCAGTTAAGTATGCCAGTGAAGTGGGCAATGATAGGTGGCTCCCAAGAGCTAATTTTCGATCAAATAGGTACACAACAAGCTGGAGTGAATTATTAATAATTTAAGGCTCAGAGGTCATTTTTTTTTTACTAAAATTGCATAAATATGCTCATTGTCTATAATGAATCCTTTTTTTGCTGAATAATGTTAAGGAATGAAACAACTTGCAATTATTGATGATGACCCAGAAATTCTTAAATTATTAGATCAATATTTAATAAAAAATGGATTTAAAGTTGAAGCTTTTTCTAATGGAGAATCTTTCTTAGCAAGTGACGAATCAAAATTTAGTTTAGTAGTTTTAGATCTTGGTCTGCCAGGGATAGATGGCCTTGAAGTTTGCAGAAGATTGAGGCAAAAGTCTAACGTTCCAATTATTATGCTTACTGCCGCCAGTGATGATTTAGATCGCATATTAGGTTTAGAGTTAGGCTCTGATGACTACATGGGTAAACCCTTTAATCCAAGAGAACTTTTAGCAAGAATTAAAGCCCTCTTGAGGCGCTCAGAAGTAAAAGATGAGGATGTCGATAATCATATAGTAATGAATTTTGCTGCAAGAAGCGCATTCGTTGATGGTAAGCAACTTGAATTAACTGGAACAGAATTTGACTTATTGTGCGTTTTTCATAAACAGATCGGTAAAGTCTTAAGTAGAGATGAAATTGGTGAGCTACTTCATGGCAGAAAAGTGGACCCATTAGACCGATCAATTGACACAATTGTGAGTAGACTAAGGCATAAATTGAGTAGCCATTTCGATGGTGAAATTATTCAAAGCGTTAGAGGAAAAGGGTACGTTCTCCTTTTGAAAGCTTGACAAAAGTAAACTTGATTCTTAATTGGATCACCCCAAAAACTGTTGTTGCAAGAATGACTTCAGTGCTCTTTATTGGAATTCTTATAGCTCAGCTGCTAGGAACTTGGTTATGGGTGGAGCAACTGCAATCATCTGAGAGAGACAGAATGGTAGAGGTTTCAGAAGCTATGGGTTCTCGTATAGCTCAAACTATTGCTTTTTTTGAAAAATTACCAAAACAGTATCGGCATATTGTTCTGGATCAATTAAGAGATATGGGTGGAACTCGCTTCTTTGTCTCAGTAAATAAGCAATATATTAATCTAGTGCAAATTGAAGAGTCAGGATTTTCATCACTCGTGCGGGATAACCTACATAAAAGTATGACAGCCCAGTTAGGACAGGTTGATGATATGGAGATTACATTTGTTGATTTTGATAATTTAAAAATATTAACAGGTAACAACTTGATGGTGTCTTTATCGCCAACTTGGAAAAGGTTTGCACTCCTAGAGCCTGGGGATGGAAGTCCGTTTGTCGTAATTCAATTTCCAATTGATGCAGATGAATGGATGTATCTAGCTGCGGTAGTTCCTAAAGGAGAATTATTATTAGGCGTTGACTGGATTAATGGCGAGAGAATTTTTAGTCTTTCAGCAGTATCACTCACAGTACTCTTGCTAACTTTTTTGTTTGTTCGTTGGCTCGTTCATCCACTAAAAATATTAGCGCATCAGGCAAATCTTCTAGGGAAAGGACGTAACCCTCGTCAGCTCGAAGAAAAAGGCTCTAAAGAAATGGTAGCAACGATAGGAGCATTTAATTCTATGGCAAAACGTATTCAAAAATTTATTGCCGATAGGGAGCGCTCTTTTGCAGCAATTTCTCATGACCTTAAGACACCATTGACTAGAGCTCGGTTAAGAGTTGAAGAAATTAATGATGGACCTGTTAAAGAAAATCTAATTGGTGATTTAGACTACCTTGAAACGATGGTTAAAGGAAGTCTTCAGATTATGACAGATGGTGTTGAACATGAAAATACTAGCGAGATTGAGCTGTCATCATTGTTAGTTTCAATCCTCAAAAAAGAAGAGATTCATGATCTTCCTATTAAGATAAATATAAAAGGTAATATCTCAATGAAAGGTCGAGCTCTTGCAATTGAGCGCTTGTTTTCAAACTTGATTAATAATGCGATTACATATGGCAAAGGTGTTGAGGTGACTGGAGAGAAAAAAGAGACTGGAATATTTATCCAGATAAAAGATAAAGGGCCAGGTTTGAGCGATGCTGATAAGGAAAATGTATTTAAACCTTATTACCGCTTAGAGCATAAGTTAAGTGATGCTCATTCTGGTCTTGGAATGGGAATAGCACGTAATATTGCAAATATTCATGGCGGTGAGCTTGAGCTTAAAGACCGAAGAGGTGGCGGCCTAATTGTTGAAGTCTATTTTCCTGTTTAATGAGTAACCCAATATTTAATGATAAAAGGTTTTTAATTGACCACATTGAGGCGATTATGAAGTTTTACCACCCTCATTGTATTAATAATAATACTGGCGGTTTTTTCCAGTACTTTCGAGACGATGGCAGTATTTATGATTTTGATTCCAAGCATTTGGTAAGTAGTACTCGCTTTATATTTAATTACTCAATGGCTGCTATTCAGTTCGATAATAAAGATTATCTTGATGCCGCTCTTCATGGCATAGATTATTTAAGAGATTCACATCTTAATAAAAATACTGGTGGCTATGCATGGACTATGAAAGGCGCAGAGGTAAATGATTCAACTAATTACTGTTATGGTTTAGCTTTTGTTCTGCTGGCTTACTCGAGTGCTTATAAGGCTGGCATTTTAAAAGCAAAAGATTATATTGAAGAAACCTATCAATTAATGGAAAAGCATTTTTGGTCAAAAGAGTACGAACTCTATTCTGATGAAATTTCTACTGATTGGAAAGTAGTTTCTAGTTATCGTGGGCAAAATGCGAATATGCATTCTTGTGAAGCCCTTATTATGGCTTTTGAAGCCACAGGTAGTCAAAAATATTTAGATCGAGCACTTCTCATTGGGAAAAACATATGTATTAGGCAGGCTGGTCTTGCAGAAGGCCTAATTTGGGAGCATTACGATAGTAACTGGGAAATTAACTGGGTTTATAATAAAAATCGTCCTGATGATCTATTTCGCCCTTGGGGCTTTCAAGTTGGGCATCTTACCGAGTGGGCAAAATTATTATTAATCCTTGAGAGGCATGTTAAAGAAGATTGGTTGCTTCCTAGGGCGCAAGAATTGTTTGATGATGCAGTTGAGATGGGTTGGGATGAAAAATCAGAAGGACTATTTTATGGTTTTGCACCAAATGGAGATATCAGTGATAAAGATAAATATTTTTGGGTCCAGGCAGAATCATTAGCTGCTGCTGCAGTATTAGCTAATCGAACAGGCGATGATTATTATTGGGAATGGTATGATCGAATCTGGAGTTATAGCTGGAAGCACATGATTGATCATAAGTATGGTGCGTGGTTTCGTATTTTAGATTCAAATAATAATAAATATGATGACCTTAAAAGCCCAGCTGGAAAAACGGATTATCACACAATGGGCGCTTGCTACGAAATTTTAAAAATAATCTAAGAAACCTTGTTTAAAATACTTAATTAATTTATTAAGATTTATATATTTATGACACCTGAAAATATAATTGAGCAATGGGCAGAGTGTTTTAATAATGCTGATATGAAAGCTATTCTGAGCTTGTATCATGATAATGCAACTCTTTTACCGACCTTTCTACCAAAACTTTTAGAAAGTAATAATGAGATTAAAGGTTATTTTGAAGTTGCTTTTAATGGGGGTGCTTCTGTTGAGGTTAACGTAAAAGATGCTATAAAAAAGAAACTATCTGGAAATATTTTTTTAATGACGGGTAGTTATGTTTTTTGTTTAGGCAGTAAGGGGGGTAAAAAATATTTATCTTGGTATAGCTTTTTAATAGACCTGTCTGATGATGCGCCAATTAAACATCACCACTCCTCTAGGGTTCCATTTGAGTTCGATCTAAGTCTGAACTGATCAATAAAAAATTTTCCATTAAATTCAAATACATATTGATCATTATTCGATTCAATTTGTCATTCTTTGACACAAAACTCCACAATCCGACATGTTGCCAGTAATAAACTGGATGCCAATTCTGATCAATGATGTTTAGAATTAATATTATATAAATGGAGAAAAAAATGAAGAATACATTATCTACGCTAGCAGCTACAGCGCTTCTAGCAAGTACGACTTCAGTAAGTGCTGCAGATGTAGAAGTTTTGCATTGGTGGACTAGTGGAGGTGAGGCTGCGAGTGTGAACTATTTAAAAGAAAAGCTAAGTGGAGCTGGAGTTGGTTGGACTGACTTCGCTGTTGCTGGTGGTGGTGGTGAAAATGCGATGACTGTTTTAAAGTCAAGAGCTATTTCAGGAAACCCTCCTACAGCTGCTCAAATAAAAGGCCCATCAATCCAGGAATGGGGTGAGTTAGGATTTTTAGCTGACATTGATGGTGTTGCACAAGCTAATGACTGGGACAATTTATTGCCAGCAGTTGTTTCTGATGTAATGAAGCACAATGGTAAATATGTTGCTGCTCCAGTAAACGTTCACCGTGTAAATTGGATGTGGTCTAATCCTGAAGTATATGCATATGCAGGCGCTACTATTCCAACAACTTGGGATGACTTCATGGTTCAAGCGAAAAAACTACAAGCAGCTGGTTTTGTTGCTTTAGCACATGGTGGCCAGCCATGGCAGGATGCAACTGTATTTGAAGCAGTTGTTCTTGGTGTTGGTGGTGCTGATTACTACAACAAGGCTTTTGTTGAGTTAGATATGAATGCTTTGAACAGTGATACAACTGTAAAAGTTTTTGAAACATTTGGAAACTTACGTCAGTTTGTTGATGCAAACTCACCAGGACGTGACTGGAACGTTGCTACTTCAATGGTAATTGAAGGTAAAGCGGGTAGTCAAATTATGGGTGACTGGGCTAAAGGTGAATTCAAAGTAGCTGGTAAGAGCGTTGGAACTGACTATGTATGTACTGCAGCTCCAGGAACTTCAGGTGCTCATACATTTAACATAGACTCGTTTGCATTTTTTGCGCAATCAGATTCTGCAAGCACTGAAGCTCAAAACATAATGGCTGCTGAAATTTTAGGTACTGATTTTCAAACAGTGTTCAATCTAAACAAAGGATCTATTCCTGCGCGTTTAGGCGTTTCAAGAGCTGAGTTTGACACGTGTGCCCATGATTCAATGGACGCATTTGTTTCAGCTTCTGCTAGTGGATCTTTAGTACCTAGTTTTGCACATGGTATGGCGATGTCTTCTGCAGTAGGTGGAGCGGTAACAGACACTGCAACAAACTTCTTCAACTCTGATCAGAGTGCAAAAGAAGGTGTTGCTCAGTTAGTTGCTTCAATCAAGGCTGCAATGTAATAGTTGTTAGTTTTCTAAGCACATACCACTAAGATCTCCTTTTTTTTGGTTAATGTTTAGATTAGGGGTGCCTAATTTAGGTACCCCATTTTTTTAATTAAACAATATAATAAATCACTGTGCTAAATTTTCTAGAAAAAAATCTACCAAAAATTGTATTAGCACCAACTACGATTGTGATGGTTATTTGTATGTATGGCTTCATTGTCTGGACTGGTTTACTATCGCTAACCAAAAGCAGAATGATGCCTCAATGGGACTTTGTGGGTCTCGATCAATATCGACGTTTGTTTGCTAACCCTCGATGGGACGTAGCAGTCGACAATCTTTTTATCTTTCTAATTTTATTTATTGTTATTGCACTAGTTTTAGGACTACTCTTAGCAATTTTTCTTGATCAAAAAATACGCGCTGAAGGCGCTATAAGAACTATTTATTTATACCCAATGGCGATCTCTTTTATAGTTACAGGAACTGCATGGAAGTGGATTCTCAACCCTGGCTTAGGTATTGAAAAGTTAATGAATGACTGGGGGTTTGTTGGTTTTGAATTTCGCTGGCTTGTTGAACAAGATATGGCAATTTATACGATTGTTATTGCAGCTGTATGGCAGTCTAGTGGCTTTGTAATGGCCTTATTTTTAGCAGGATTACGAGGCGTAGATGAAAACCTTACTAAGGCGGCTAAAATTGACGGTGCATCAACGTTTAGACTTTATTGGCATATCGTATTGCCATTAATGAGACCTGTTTTTTTTAGTGCAATTGTTATTCTGACCCATATAGCAATTAAGAGCTTTGACTTGGTTCAGGCGCTTACTGGAGGTGGTCCAGGATATGCATCTGACCTTCCAGCAAACTTCATGTACACATTTACCTTTAATAGAGCGCAAATTGGTCTTGGCGCCTCAAGTGCGATGATTATGCTTTTTGGAGTTCTGGCTATATTAATTCCTTATTTGTACTCTGAATTACGTGAGAAAAATCATGACTAGTTTTAAATTAACAAAATATAATATTGGGCGTGCATTTATATATCTTATATTGCTTTTTTTTGCGTTTATATATTTAGCCCCTCTTTATGTAATGTTTACAACATCTCTTAAGGATATTGAAGAAATTAGAAGTGGCAATCTGATGGCGATTCCTATTGATCCAACTTTTTATGCTTGGAAAAAAGCTTGGTCTTCTGCATGTACTGGTAGTGATTGTAATGGCTTAGCGCCATATTTCTGGAATAGTGTTCGTATTGTCTTTCCAGCAGTCATAATATCAACAATTGTTGGGGCATTTAATGGTTATGTTTTAGCTAAATGGAAATTTAAAGGTAGCGAGTTTTTATTTGGTGCCCTGTTATTTGGCTGCTTTATACCATTTCAGGTAATCCTTTTGCCAATGGCAAAATTACTTGGCATGTTGGGCCTGGCAAATACAGTCACAGGGTTAGTATTGGTTCATGTTATTTATGGCGTCGCCTTTACAACACTTTTCTTTCGTAATTATTATGTAGGAATTCCAACAGAGCTTGTCAGAGCTGCAAAACTTGATGGCGCTGGATTTTTTGCAATCTTTAGGCATGTTTTTATTCCATTGTCTGCTCCAATTTTTGTTGTAACAATAATATGGCAATTTACTCAGATTTGGAATGACTTTTTATTTGGAGTTGTTTATTCAGGCTCTGGAACCCAGCCAATCACTGTAGCGCTTAATAATCTAGTTAATACCTCAGTTGGTGGCAAAGAGTATAACGTTGATATGGCTGCCGCAATTATTGCAGCACTTCCTACTTTAGCTGTATATGTAATCGCAGGTAAATATTTTGTTCGGGGGCTTACCGCTGGAGCAGTTAAAGGCTAACAGTAGCTTTATGTATTGAATGTGCCAAAAAATCTATGATGATATTTAATAAATTTTAAGAAATAATTAAAACAGGATAATAAAAATGGGAAGTATAAGCCTAAACGGTATTAATAAGTCATTCGGCTCAACCGAAGTATTAAAAAACATAAATCTTGATATTAAAGATGGAGAATTTTTAATTTTAATTGGTCCTTCAGGGTGTGGAAAGTCAACATTAATGAACTTAATTGCTGGGCTTGAAGAGCTAAATGCTGGTGAAATTGTTATTGACGGAAAAGATGTCTCTGGAGAGTCTCCAAAAGATAGAGACATTGCCATGGTTTTTCAATCCTATGCCTTGTATCCAACAATGAATGTAGCAAGGAATATTTGTTTTGGATTGGAAATGAATAAAGTTCCAAAAAATGAGCAAGAATCTATACTTAAAAGAGTTTCGGAACTTTTACAAATTGATCATTTGCTGGACAGAAAGCCAGGGCAACTTTCAGGTGGACAGCGCCAAAGAGTAGCTATGGGAAGGGCATTAGCGCGATCTCCAAAAGTTTTTCTTTTTGATGAGCCATTATCAAATTTAGATGCAAAGCTTCGAGTTGAGATGCGCACAGAAATAAAAAAATTACATAAGCGTATTGGAACAACTATGGTCTATGTAACCCATGACCAAATTGAAGCAATGACTTTAGCAGATCGTATAGCAGTCCTTAAAGACGGAGAGTTACAACAGATAGGCACACCCTATGAAATATATAATGATCCAGTAAGTCATTTTGTTGCTGATTTTATGGGCTCGCCTGGGATGAATTTCATCGAATGTATTGTTAAAGACCAAAACTTGATAATTGAGAGTGGAGGACAAAAATATGAATTAATAATCCCATGTACTGAGGCTCTAATTAAATCAAATTTAGATGTTGTTTTGTTAGGTATAAGGCCAGAGATGCTCACTGAAATCCAACCTTCAGTTTCTGATAATTCATTTGTTCAAAAAATTAAATTTGATGTTGAAGTTATAGAGCCTATGGGCGCAGATACTGTAGCGATAGGTCAATGGAATGAAAATGAGGTTATGGCAAGATTAAGTCCGGAATCTGGAAATTCTGCGGGCAAGGGATTTGAACTTCAAGTAGATACCAGTAAGGCTATATTATTTGACCCTAACTCAGGTTTAAGAATACGATAAAGTCGATTATAATTCCATTATGACTAAAGCCCTTTCAAGGGCTGGATTAAACTTAATCTTTTAAATTTCTGACACTCTCTCTGTTAATTAGTTTAATTGGAAAATCATAATTAACTTCTAGATCTAAGTTATAGCATAGATTTAATAGACGTCTAGTTGCAGAGATAGCCATTTTCTGAAAAGGCATATGAATAGTACTTAATGGAGGCAAGGTGTAGGATGCGATATTCATATCATCGTAACCCATAATTGAAATATCATTAGGCACATTAAAACCTTTCTTTGTAAGAGCTGAAATTGCTGCCATAGCAGATTGATCGTTTCCACAAAAAATAGCGGTAAAGGGAGTTTTTTGATTTAATAAATGTAACGCGCCTTCATAACCCTTGCGGAAAGTGTAATTTCCTTCAAAAATTAGAGTGTTTGGGATGTCAATATTATTTTCATTAAGGGCGTCTAAAAATCCTTGTTGCCTCAGATTTCCATCATCAGTATCAAGCCAACCAGTAATGCATGCAATTTTTGTATGACCATTATCAATTAAATTTTTAGCTGCAAGATAACCTGCCTGATAGTGGTCAAAAGTAAAGCATTTATTTGGCAAAAGGTCAATTTTATTATTTAGTAGGACGATGTTAGGGTATTCATTTTCAATTTGAATAATCTCAAGATCTGGAATGTCAGATCCCCATATGATTAAGCCATCACAACCGCTTCTAAAAATATTTTCAATAGATTTTCTGTGTGTTGTTTGAGGACTATTATGAGTATTGTTTTTCGTAGATTTTTTATCACCATCAGTAACAATTATTTTGATATTAAATGGCTCAAGCTCGTGTTCAATTTTTATAAGAGTTTTCCTGTCAAGCTCACCAGAAGTTTCAGTGCCCCAAATACCAATTGTGTTATATTTTTTTGAGGATAATGCGCGCGCCGAGCTGTTGGGTGTGAAATTAAGTACGGCCATGGCATCATTAACTTTTGCGAGGGTTTTTTGAGAAACAGATCCATTTTCAGACAGTACTCTGGAAACAGTTCCAATTCCAACACCGGCTAGCCTTGCTACATCTCTAATTGTTGACATAATAACTCATAGTTTATCGATAAATCCTATTTCATAGTTAATTGTAAGCTATTTTATAAATTAAACTTTGATATTAAACATTACAATTTGACACACTTTGACACATAAGTGATTAATTTATTTATTTATAATTGGAACCGGTTCCATTATTTACTATCTTATGGAATATTTTTTGTATTTTAACTAAAATTAGGAGAGAGACTATGAGAAAAATGATAAAAAGGTCAGCTCTTGTTGCAACTGCACTTATAACAGGTGTGGTCAATGTAGCATCAGCAACTGAACTAGAAGTTACACACTGGTGGACATCAGGTGGAGAGGCGAATGCTGTTGCAGAGCTTGCTAAAGCTTTTGATGCAACTGGTAACAAATGGGTTGATGGGGCGATTGCCGGTTCAGGCGGTGTTGCAAGACCTATTATTATCAGTAGAATCATTGGTGGTGAGCCAATGGGAGCTACTCAACTTAACCATGGACGTCAAGCTGAAGAATTAATTGAAGCTGGACTACTTTTGGATTTAACTGATGTTGCTTCAGAAAATAACTGGAGAAATGTTATCTATCCAAGCAATTTACTAGACGCATGTACTGTTGATGGTCGTGTTTATTGTGCGCCTGTGAACATTCACTCAGCTCAATGGTTGTGGCTAAGTCATGAAGCTTATGAAAGTTCTGGTGTAGCTGTTCCATCAAACTGGGATGAGTTTGTGGCTGCAGGTCCTGCACTTCGTGCTAATGGAATTGTTCCTTTGGCCCAAGGTCAGCAGGGATGGCAAACTGGCCTAACTTTTGGTGTATTAGCTACAGCACTAGTTAGTGAAGATGCTTGGTATGCAGTTAATCGCGATAAAGACGCTATAGTTGCGGGTGGTTCTGAATATGCTCGTGTATGGAAGGCTTTTGATGATGCTCGTAAAATGGCTATTGGATCAAACGTTGGTGACTGGAATATGGCTACTAATCTAGTAATAACTGGTAAAGCAGGTGGTCAAATTCATGGAGACTGGGCGCAAGGTGAGTTTAGTGTAGCTGGTTCAGTTGCTGGAACTGATTATTCATGTCTTCCTGGTTTAGGAAATCGTGAAATACTGGACACTGGAGGAGACGCTTTTTACTTCCCAGTTCAGGATGATGCGGATGTCGAAGCAGCTCAAAAAGAGCTTGCTGCACTTCTTGTATCTCCAGCAGTTCAAGTCGCTTTTAACCTGAAGAAAGGTTCGCTACCAATCCGTGGAGACATTGATATGTCAACTGCGAATGATTGTATGCAGAAAGGTTTGAAGATTCTTGCTGGTGGAAATGTTCTGCCTTCAGGTGATATTCTTCTTTCACCTGATACAAGCAATCAGATTAATGAACTGATGACAACATTTTGGAGTGATTTGTATATGAGTGCTGAGGATGCTCAAGCTAAATATGCTAAGATCATTGCAAGTGCTGACTAGGCATTAAATAAAAAAAGCTGCTGAGCTTAACTAGGGGCTCGGCAGTTCTTTATTTGATAACCCTAGTTTCTAATAATTTTTTTAACCGTTTTTGTGTAAATTATATTAATATCTATGCTTACAAAAGTCCATCCTGAAAGATTATTTATTGGTTCAATTATGTTGGCCTTTGCATTATTAATCATGGCTACTGTTGGTATTAAGCCTCAACTGCTTCAAAGTCTTCAGTTTCTAATATTATTTGTATCTCTCCTTTTAGTAATTTGGATTGGGATTAAAGCAGGTAAATTTGATATTATTACGAATCGACTTCGCAATAGAGCAGTGGCTTGGCTTATTGCAGCAACATTCTCAACAGCTCTTTGGTCATTTGCTCATAAAAGTACTCAGCTAGTATTTCCAGCTCTTAAGGAGTTTCGAAAGATTTGGAATACGTTTGAGCCTTTTGCTTTGTTTGCGACAGTTGTATTTATTTTATTTGCCTTGATATTGTTTATCGTTGGATCCAGAGATTCTAAATTAGAGCGTCCAGGATTTATTGAGCGCTCCCTTGTTCATAATTTGTCTAGCAAAATTGCAGCATTACCTATGGTGTTAACTGCCGTTGGTGTTTTCGTTATAGCAACCTTGTGGACGGTTTATCATTCGTTTACGAATAGCCGCATGCTTCCAAAAAGTGAGTTTATTGGACTTGCTCAATACGAACGACTTTGGAACTCTGATCGCTGGTACATGTCTATAGAGAATTTAGCTATTTATGGCGCTTGCTCTTTAATTTTTTCTTTAGTTATTGGCTTTATGTTAGCGGCTTTATTGGATCAAAAAACAAGATTTGAAAATACTTTTAGAACTATCTTTTTATACCCATTTGCTCTTAGTTTTATTGTTACAGGGCTAGTATGGCAATGGATTTTAAACCCAGATTATGGTGTTCAAAAAATTGTTCGATCGTTAGGGTTTGATTCATTTGTATTTAACCCACTTTACAATATGGATATTGTCATCTATGGAATTCTAGCAGCGGGGCTTTGGCAGGGTACAGGGTTTATTATGTGCCTTATGTTGGCTGGTCTTCGCGGCATTGATCAAGAAATATGGAAGGCTGCAAGAATTGACGGTATTCCAATGTGGAAAACATATATTCAAATCGTCATTCCAATGATGCGCCCAGTTTTTATTACAACACTTGTTATCATTGCTGCTGGAATTATTAAAGTATATGACTTAGTTGTTGCTCAGACTTCAGGCGGACCAGGAATTTCCTCAGAGGTCCCTGCAAAATACGTATACGACTACATGTTTGGCGCACAAAATCTAGCTCAAGGCTTTGCTGCCTCAACTATGATGTTAGTTTCTGTTTTAATTGTATTAATTCCATTTACATATTTGGAATTTGGGAGACGTAAAAATGCCTAATTCTTCAGATGTAAAAATGACAGATGGCCCTAGAGGGCCAAAACCACGCAAGATGCTAAGTCGAAGAAATATTATTCTTTATGGGACGCTTATATTTGTTGCCATATATTACTTAGTTCCTCTCTATGTGATGATTGTTACTTCATTAAAAGGAATGCCCGAAATTCGTCTAGGTAATATTTTTTCACCTCCAATTGAGGTTACTTTTGAGCCCTGGGTAAAGGCATGGGCACAGGCTTGTACTGGTCTTAATTGCGACGGTCTATCTAGGGGTTTTTGGAATTCAGTAAAGATAACTATCCCTTCAGTTTTTGTATCAATAGTAATTGCATCAATTAATGGTTATGCTCTGGCAAACTGGCGCTTTAAGGGAGCCAATCTGTTTTTTACAATCTTAATATTTGGCGCATTTATACCTTATCAGATTATGATTTATCCACTTGTAATATTGCTGCGTGATTTGGGACTTTATACAAAATTACCTGGCTTAATTCTTATTCATACTATATTTGGAATGCCTATTTTAACGTTATTATTTCGTAATTATTTCACGACCATTCCTGAAGAGCTTTTTAAAGCAGCTAGGGTTGATGGAGCAGGTTTTTGGGGGATATATTTCCGAGTAATGATGCCGATGTCGCTACCAATTTTTGCCGTCGCTATTGTTTTGCAGGTGACAGGAATTTGGAATGACTTTCTATTTGGTGTGATCTATACAAAACCAGAAAATTATCCAATGACTGTACAGCTAAATAATATTGTGAATTCAGTTCAAGGAGTTAAAGAATATAACGTAAATATGGCCGCTACCTTGTTGACCGGTCTGGTGCCTTTGGCTATCTACTTTATTTCAGGAAAGCTCTTCGTGCGCGGCATTGCTGCAGGCGCCGTTAAAGGTTAAAAAAGGATAATTAAAAAATGAATAGTATAGAAATTAAAAATCTTTCACTAAATTTTGGTGATGTTAAAGTTCTTAAAGACCTTAATTTAACGATTGAAAAAGGAGAATTTTTAGTTCTCTTAGGCGCTTCAGGTTGTGGTAAATCAACTTTGCTTAACTGCATCGCCGGTTTACTGGATGTTACGGATGGTCAGATTTTTATCAATGAGCAAAATGTTACTTGGCTTGAGCCAGCGCAGAGGGGTATTGGTATGGTATTCCAATCTTATGCGCTTTATCCGCAAATGACGGTTGAGGGTAATCTTTCGTTTAGCTTAAAAAATGCAAAACTTGCTAAAGATGAGATTAATAGACGAGTGAAGAATGCTTCAGAGATCCTTCAAATTGAGGATCTTTTAAAGCGGAAGCCTGCAGCGCTTTCTGGTGGTCAGCGTCAACGAGTAGCAATAGGGCGAGCTTTAGTAAGAGACGTTGACGTTTTTTTATTCGACGAACCTTTATCTAACCTAGATGCTAAATTAAGAACTGAGCTAAGAGTTGAGATTAAAAGGCTTCATCAAAAATTAAACAATACGATGATTTATGTAACTCATGATCAAATTGAAGCAATGACATTAGCAAATCGTATAGCAATTATGAGAGACGGGTTGGTCTTACAATTGGATGACCCAAAAAATATTTATAATTTTCCTATTAATAAATATGTTGCAGAGTTTATTGGCTCTCCAGGTATGAATTTCCTTCAAGGAAAGATTAATAATAAGGACAATGTAAGCTTTCAAATTGACGATACTTTATTTGAATTAGATGGCTATAATTTTCAAACAATTGTTGAGGACAAAAGGCCTGTATGGCTAGGAGTAAGGCCCGAAAATATAGTGGTTAATGACGGCAATAAAAGTATGCCTGTTAATTTTGATGTAGTCGTTGAGGTTATTGAGCCTATGGGTGCTGACACACTTGTTTGGTCACATTTTAATGGTCATGAATTTCGATTTACTGTTGACGGAAATAAAGTTATCAATATAGGCGAAAAAATTAACTTAGGTTTCGATCCTCTTCACATTTCTATCTTTGACTTTGAGAGCGAAGATAGGCTATAACTAATTTTTTAATATTATATAGGTTGATATTTATGTATAAATTTCCTAAAGATTCGCAATTAAATGATCCTAAATTCCTTTTTGGTGTTGCAACTGCATCTTATCAAATTGAAGGCGCAACAAACGTTGATGAGCGCTGCACTTCAATTTGGGATACTTTTTGCGCCACACCAGGTAAGGTTTATAAGCAACATAATGGCGATGTTGCTTGCAATCATTACAACTTATATCAGCAAGATGTTGACTTAATTTCATCATTAGAAGTTGATGCATATAGACTTTCAATTGCATGGCCTCGTATTATAAAACTTGATGGAAGTGTTAACCAGAAAGGGCTTGATTTTTATGATAGGTTAATCAGCGCCTTAGAAGAAAAAAATATTAAAATAATGGCTACTCTTTATCATTGGGATTTACCTCAATATTTAGAGGATGAAGGTGGCTGGTTAAACAGAGAGACATCAACTAAATTTGCTGAGTATGTCGAGGTTATAAGTTCCTATTTTGGCGACAGAATTGATTTTTACGTTACCTTGAATGAGCCATGGTGTAGCGCTTATCATGGCTATCGTTATGGAATCCATGCCCCAGGTATTGTAGGTGATAAATCTGGTTTTTTGGCTTGCCATAATTTGCTGTTGGCTCATGGCTTGGCAATGCCAATATTAAGAAAAAATGCCGCAAACTCTAAGCACGGAATTGTACTAAACTTTACTCCTAATTATCCTGTTGATGATTCCGCTATTGAAGCTGCACAATTTGCAGATGATGAGCATTCCCATTGGTTTATTAAACCAATTATGGAAGGGAAATATCCTGAATCTGTGTTTCAGCATTTTATTGATGCAATGCCGACCATTGAAGACAATGATATGTCTATTATTAGTGAGAAAATTGACTTCTTGGGGGTCAATTTTTACTCCCGAAGTATGGTTGAGAGTGGCAGACAAGGAAAGGTTTCTGATACTATTTTGAAAAAACTCGAGCGTGCAGAAGCTCGTGTTCAAGAGTTCAATGATGTTTCTGCTGAGGACACTAAGGCAGAGCAGCTACAAAAGCTAATGAATCAAAAAAATTCTCACTATCAAAATGTTGATTTAGATGAAGTAGAGCGAACACATATTGGTTGGGAAGTTCACCCAAAAGCGCTTCTTAAATTGTTAACGGATCTTCATGAAACATACAACTTACCACCGATTTATATTACTGAAAATGGAGCTGCAGTAGATGACCACTTAATCGATGGGGTGGTTGATGATGAGCAGCGTTATCGTTATTACCAAAATCACTTGTCTATGGTTGATCAAGCAATTAACAAAGGAGTTGATATTAGAGGTTATTTTGCATGGAGCCTTATGGATAATTTTGAGTGGGCAGAGGGCTACAAAATGCGTTTTGGTATTGTATATGTTGACTATGAAACTCAAAAAAGAACGCTTAAGCGAAGTGCCATTAAGTTCCAGGAGTTTTTAAAGGCTCGGAAACAAGGATTATTGGTTTAGAAATAGTCTAAATATTGCGTACAAATGTAACCTTAAAGGTAATAAATTGTGACACTTTGACACAAATTAAAAAATCTCATAGTTTAAAATTTAGAAAGTTTTTGCATTCTACTTTAAATATTTTTTTAGCGACTTTATGAATAAACTACATTCGGATATTGGCCTAATAGGTCTAGGTGTAATGGGATCTAGTCTTGCTTTAAATATGGAGAGTAATGGCTTTAGAGTCTCTGTTCATAATCGCACGTCCCCACAAATAGATAATTTAGTAAATAAGCGATCTAAAAACAATAATATCTTAGGTTTTGTTGATCTCGATGATTTTGTTGATTCTATCAAGAAGCCAAGAAAAATTATGCTGATGGTAGTAGCTGGAACAGTTGTAGATGATTATATTAATAAACTTATTCCTCTTATTGACAAAGGCGACATCATTATTGATGGTGGCAACTCTCATTACCCCGACACTATTAGAAGAACTAAAGAGCTAGAAGACAAGGGCTTTCAGTTTATTGGTGCCGGCGTCTCTGGAGGTGAAGAGGGTGCTCTAAAGGGCCCTTCAATCATGCCAGGAGGCTCAGTATCTGCTTGGCCTGAAGTAAGAGGTATATTTCAGGCAATTTCCGCTAAAGTTGAAAATAACGAGCCCTGTTGTGACTGGATAGGTGAAGATGGCTCTGGCCACTTTGTAAAAATGGTCCATAACGGCATTGAGTATGGTGACATGCAGCTTATTTGTGAAGCTTACCAAGTCATGAAAGATGTCTTGGATATTTCGAACGATGAAATACATCAAGTATTCAAAAAGTGGAACGAGGGAGAGCTTAGTAGCTATTTAATCGAAATCACTGCAGACATAGTTAAATTTAAAGATAAAGATGGGACTTATCTTGTTGATAATATTTTAGATGCGGCGGGTCAAAAAGGAACTGGGAAGTGGACTGCAACGGTTGCCCTTGAACTTGGCACGCCTCTTACGTTAATTGGAGAAGCAGTATTTTCAAGATACCTTTCATCCATTAAGCAAGAACGCATCGAGGCATCAAAGTTGTTAAGTGGCCCAAGCCATGCTTTTGAAGGTAACAAGGAGCAAGTTCTCAATGATATTCATGATGCACTATATGCTTCAAAGATTGTTTCTTATGCCCAAGGATACGCCTTACTAACAAAAGCAGCTAAAGAATTTAATTGGAATCTTAACTACGGCGGTATTGCTCTTATGTGGCGCGGAGGCTGCATCATTCGCTCGGCTTTCTTAACTAAAATTAAAGATGCCTATGACGCTAATTCTGAGTTGCAAAACTTATTACTAGATCCTTTTTTTAAAGATAAGATTAATAAATCTCAAGATGGCTGGCGCCGAGTTTGCTCATTAGCAATTAGTCATGGCGTGCCAATACCTGCAATGACCTCCTCTCTGTCATATTTTGACGGTTACAGGACTGAGAGACTGCCAGCTAACCTACTTCAAGCTCAGCGCGATTATTTCGGTGCCCACACCTATGAGCGGCTAGATGCAAAAAAAGGTGAATTTTTTCATACTGAGTGGATCAAGGATAGTTAATTATGAAGCCTGAAGCTGCTATAAAAATTAAAAGCTTTGTGCTTTTTGGGGCCCTAGGGGATCTATCTATTCGTAAGTTAATACCTGCCTGGTATTATCTAGAGCGTGACCATAAGCTTGATAATGATTTACAGATTTTAGGTGTTGGAAGACAGGTGCTAACGAAGTCTCAGTTCAAAGAAAAAGTAAATAATGCTCTGAGCACTAATGTCTCAGATGAGTACTTAGACGTTGATATTATTTCTAGACTTTTGAATCGCATTGATTACTGTTGCTGTGATCTTCAGAATCCTAATAGTTACCAAGAGTTAAGTTTAAGTCTTAAGGAGTGGAGTAAGCCAGTCGCTTACTATTTAGCAATCTCCCCAAAGCTCTTTGAAAGTGTTTTTGATGGTCTAAATAGCGAACAAATAATAACCAGTTCATGCAGAATTATTGTTGAGAAACCTATTGGGTATGATCTTGAGTCTTCTAAGGACATTAATGCCAAACTTTTAAAGCACTTTAATGAGTCTCAAATTTATCGAATTGATCACTATCTAGGAAAAGAAACAGTGCAAAACCTTATCACTCTTAGGTTTGCAAATTCATTGTTTTCAAGTCAATGGAACAGTAAGGGTATTGATTATATTGAGATAACTGCCACAGAATCTGTTGGTATTGAGGATCGTTGGGGTTATTTTGATGGAATGGGGCAGCTAAGAGATATGGTGCAAAGCCATCTTCTTCAGTTACTATGCCTAATAACAATGGAGCCACCCAACCACCTTAATGATCAGAGCATTCGCTCAGAGAAGGTGAAGGTTCTTGAAGCTTTAAAACCGATTAATGAGGAAGGGATTGAGTCGAATTTTGTTTCTGCGCAATATACCAATGGTAAAAATAAACTTGCCTATATTGATGAAGAAGGTGCAGTCGTAACAAGTGACACAGAGACTTTTGTAAGTATTAAGGCAGAAATACAGAACTGGCGCTGGAAAGGGGTCCCTTTCTACTTAAGAACTGGCAAAAGAATGACAAGTAAAATGACGCAAATTGTTATTCATTTTAAATCTGATGGGCACTATATTTTTGATCAAGACACTGAAAGTTTAAAAGGTAACACCTTAATTATCAGTTTACATCCTTCTGAAAGTATCTCTTTGCAGGTTTTTACTAAGCCCCACGGCGTTGACAAGCACTCAACTTTAAGATCTGACCCTATGAGCCTAGATTTTATAAAAACGCAAAAATTACTCAATATTCCAAGCGGCTATCAAAGTCTCTTGATGGATATTCTCAATGGTAACCAGAGTTTATTTCTCTGTAAAGAAGAGGTCGAGCTTGCCTGGCAGTGGTGTGATAATGCTTTAGAAGCCCACAAAAAAACAAATCAAGAGCTTTATTTCTATCCTGCAGGGACTAATGGACCTAAGGAGAGTGAGCTACTTATTCAGAGCAACGGACATGAATGGTATGAGGAGTAGTAAAACTTATTATTTGCCCGATTCTGTTGACTTTTATAGTACAAATAATAGTGAATCATTGGCTATAGATTTATCTCAAAGTATTGGTGAAATTTTAACTGAAGCAATCAAAAAAAGAGGCCGTGCAAGTATCGCTGTTTCTGGAGGAAGTACGCCTATTCCGCTTTTTAAAAAGTTTTCGTTGTTAAATATTGATTGGAAAAAAGTAGATTTAACATTAGTTGATGATCGATGGGTTGACCCTAAGAGTAAAGATAGTAACGAATTGCTTGTGAGAACGCTTTTTATAAAAAATAAGGCGTCCAAGGTCAATTTTATTCCGTTAAAAAATGACTCAAAAACAGCTAAAGATGGTCAAAGAAATAGTGAAGAGATGTTAAAAAATATCAAGCTTCCTTTTGACGTTATTGTTTTAGGTATGGGCTCTGATGGACATACTGCATCTCTTTTTCCTTGCTCGGAAGAGCTTTCTGAGGGGATGAATCTAAATAATTTAAACTGTTTGATTTCGACCTCTCCAAAGACTGCGCCTTATGAGCGCTTAAGCCTTACCGCAAGGGTAATTATTGATGCTAAAAATGTTTTTCTGCATCTGAATGGGTCCAGCAAACTCCATACTCTAGAAAGTGTAATGGAGTATAAAGATTCAAGCAAAATGCCAATCTATACTTTTTTAGAAAATGGACTTAGCATCTACTGGAGCCCTTAAATAATTTTATTTTAAGTTGTCTGTCATAATGCACTTTATTTTTTGAAAAAGCAATGGATAATAATCTGTTTAATAGTTAAATTTAAAATTCACTTATGAAAATTAATAATATTGACGGCGAAGTTGTTAAAGATAATGAAACTTATATTCTTAAGGATAACACCTCACTAAATAACTTTGTAATAAGCTCAACAACGCTTCATGCTGGCAAATCAACAAAGGGTCACAGCCATGCTGGTAAAGAAGAGGTCTACATGATTATGAGTGGAAATGGAAAAATGGATCTTGACGACAAGACTATATTAATCGAGGGTGGTGATATGGTTCTGATTGAGGATGGCGTTTTTCATCGGGTTCATAATTTGGGCGAAGTCGATTTGTATATGGTTTGCATATTTGATGGAGAGCGAGAAAATGTTTATAAATCCTAACTATTTCTGGAGAGTTTAATTATTAGTAATCAGCCTTATAATTTGGTAGGAGATATTGGCGGTACAAATGCTAGATTTGCCCTTGTTGCTCCAGGTAAGTCTGAGCTAATGAGTATAAAAACGCTTCAGTGCACAAAGTTTGAAACAGTTCAGGAAGCAATTAATTCTTATATTTCTTCAATTAATGACGCTGAAATTATTTCAGCATGCATAGCCTCTGCAGGAACAACGCACTTAGACATCTTTAAACCTGCAAATAATGATTGGGTTATTAATAAAAGTAATGTCTCTTCAGCTTTGAATGATATTCAGGTTAATTGGATTAATGACTTTTCAGCGCAAGCCCTTGCAACTACTACACTCAAGGATAATGATGTTATTATTATTAATCAGGGAGCTGTTCAGCCTGAAAGAGTCCGGCTGGTTATTGGTCCTGGGACGGGCTTAGGAACTTGCGGACTGATTAATTCATCTAACGGATGGGTTCCACTTCCTGCGCAAGGAGGGCATTCAGATTTTGCGCCAAACTCTAACTTAGAAATTGAGATTTGGACTTTATTAAAAAAGCAATTTGGCCATGTTGCAGTTGAGCGAATATTGTCTGGGCCAGGTATTGTTAATTTGTATAAAGCTTTATGCCAAATTAATGAAAAAGAAGTGTTGTTTAATTCACCCTCAGAGATTACTTCTGCTGCAATAAAAGTTAATCCAGATTCAATGTCCAAAGAAACACTCCACTTGTTTTGTCAAATATTTGGCTCAGTCACTGGAACTATTGCTTTATCAACAGGCTGCTTAGGTGGCATTTATATTACAAGTGATCTGGTAAGAAACTTTTTAGATTTCTTTATTGATAGTGACTTTTTAAAAAGTTTTGAAGACAAAGGGCGCTTAAAATATTATATGACTGATATTCCAATCTTTATATCAAAAAAAGAAAATATGGGCCTAATTGGAAGTACTTACCAACTAAACAAGTAAAGAGCTTTATTTAATGTCTAGGGCCGTTTTAAGAAGGATTTGCGCGATCTCATCACGAGATCCAAAGTAGTTTGCTACTTTAATTTCTAAACCTGGACTTCCTTCAGAGGCCTCAGTAATTTCATTAGGTATATCTTTGGTGATGTGAACCCCGGCAGATAGGAAATAAGGCAATATTGTAACTTTAGTTGCGCCTAGTTCAGTACACTCTTTAATTGCTTCTGGAATAGAAGGTGAGGCGAACTCCAAGAAGGCAGGCATTACTTTGTCAAATTCTTTCGGTTCTAGTGTCGAAATTTTTTCTGATAAAGATTCAATCTCAATGTTTGATTCTTTTCTTCTGCTGCCGTGGGCAACTAGTAATAATATATGCATATTTTTTATATAATAATGAAAGTCGTAATATGTAAATAACTACAATAGATATAGATAACATGTTTTACAGTGAAAGGCACTTTATAGGGTATCTTATCACCTTGAAAAAATAAATTTGAGAGACTAAATTGTACCAATGTACTTCAATACACGAATCTGCGAGTGACGCAAAAATTGGGATTCTTTTGTCTAATTTGGGAACTCCTGATGCACCTACGAAGAAGGCAGTTAAGCCTTATTTACGGCAGTTTTTATCAGATACAAGGGTTATTGAGCCTCCTCCTCCTCGCTGGATTTGGAAAATTATATTAAATGGGGTAATTCTTAACTTAAGACCAAGAAAATCAGCGAAGGCCTATCAAACTGTTTGGGATACGCATGGAAAAGGATCACCGCTTCTATCAATTGCAAAAAAACAAAAAAATGCAATAGCAATAGAGCTTGAAAAGCTTGCACCTGGTAAGTTTGCTGTGTCTTTAGGTATGAGCTATGGAAATCCATCAATGGGCTCTGCACTAAACGAGCTTGAGGCTCAGGGATGTAATAATATTATTATCTTACCTTTATATCCTCAATATGCTGGGGCATCAACTGGTTCAGTTTTTGATGCAGCTGCTAGAGAGCTGATGAACTGGAGAAATGTTCCTGACTTAAGGTTTATTAGTAGCTACAGTAAAGAAGATTTATATATTGAAGCTTTAGCTAATAGTGTTAAAGAATATCAAGCAGCTCATGGTAAGCCCGATCTCCTTTTAATGTCATACCACGGAATACCTAAGCGCTACTTTGATAAGGGAGATAACTACCCATGTCAGTGCTGCAAAACTACGTTTCTTTTGGCATCTAAGTTAAATTTAAAGCCTAATGAATATACTATGACGTTCCAATCTAGACTGGGAGCTGGCGAATGGATGAAGGAATATACTGACAAAACATTAAAGGCACTTCCAGCCAAAGGCGTGAAAAATGTTCAAGTTATCTGTCCTGGTTTTTCTGCAGATTGTCTTGAGACGATTGAAGAGATTAGTGAAGAAAATCATGATTACTTTATGGAGTCAGGCGGTGAAAAATTTGGCTATATTCCAGCACTTAATGACAGAAAAGACCACATTGAATTCCTAACACAGCTTCTACTAAAAAATGCAGTAGGGTGGATGTAATAAGATGAAGATTGTCATCTTTGGTGGTTCGGGATTAATTGGTAATGCGCTTGCAAAAAATCTTTCAGCTAGTCATGAAGTTCAGTGTTTAAATAGAAGTGCTTTCAAATCTATAGATACTTTGTCATTGTCATTAAAAGATAGTGATCTTGTTATTCAACTGTCTGGATCGACTATTGCAAAGCGATGGACTAAGAGTCATCTAAAAGAAGTTTGGGAGAGTAGAATCGATACTACTCAAATGCTCTCAAAAGCAATAAGCATGATGACAACCAAGCCAAAGGTTATGTGCGCTTCAGGGGTTAGTTTTTATCCTGAGTCAGATTGCAGTAACCCTCACTCTGAGAATGGCTTAAGAGGTGAGGGTTATCTTGCTGAGCTTTCTGTTGCATGGGAGAGCGCTGCAAAGTCAATCTCAGAAGACACTATAATTTTAAGATTTGGGGTTGTTCTTTCAAGAAGTGGAGGCGCTTTTATGAAGCTTTATTGGCCTTATTTTTTTGGATTAGGCGGCCCAATTGCAAGTGGAAACCAATGTTTTTCTTGGATTCACATAAAAGATCTTGTAAGAGCTGTTAATTTTATTTTAAATAATCCAAAAGCTAAGGGTGTGTATAACATTACTGCGCCAGAGCCTATTCCTCAAAAGGTATTGGGCAAAGCTCTTGCTAGTGCTTTAAAAAGACCATTTTTAGTGCCGCTTTGGGAATGGCAGTTAAAGCTACTTTTTGGAAGTGGATCACAAATATTGACAGAGAGTATATCTGTTATCCCAAAAAAAATACTTGAGGAAGGCTTCATTTTTGATTATCCAGATATTAAGAGTGCAATGGATGATCTTACTTAGTAAGATTTTTTAATGCTTTAGCCTGAAGTTTCTTTGGTATATGATAAAATATAATATTGAGTTTCACCCTGTAACAAAGAATTACTTTTAGACTTTCCATCTTGGAGGGTCTTTTTTTTGTATTAAATTTTGGAGAAGATATGAAAGTAACTAAAGATAAAGTCGTTTCAATGCATTACACCCTTAAGAATGATGTGGGAGACGTTATTGATTCGTCTGAAGGCAAAGAAACTATGGACTTTTTACAGGGTCATGGAAACATAATTCCAGGATTAGAGACAGCTTTAGAGGGCTCTAAGAAAGGCGATAAGGTTGAGGTTTCTATTGAGCCTGAAGAGGGTTATGGCCTTAAAATGGATGATGCAATTCAAGAAATTCCAAGAACTGCCCTACAAGGAATTGATGAGGTAACTATTGGGATGCAGCTCCAATCTCAAGACCAAGATGGAAGCCCTTTTGTTGTGACTGTTATTAAGCTGGATGATGAAAAGATTACTGTTGATGCAAACCATCCTTTGGCTGGAGAAACTCTTCACTTTTCAGTCTCTATTGAAGACGTTAGAGATGCATTGGAAGAGGAGGTTTCTCATGGTCATGCTCACTCTGCTGGTGGACACTCCCACTAAATAAATATGACTCTTAGCGGACTAAAGTGATTAATAAGATTGCTTGTCCGCTTTGTAAGATAACTAATAGCTCTAAATTCTATAAAGAGAAGTTTCGTGAATATTTATGCTGTTTAAGTTGTGATTTTGTTTTTGTTCCAAAAATGTATCACCTCTCAGATGCTGAGGAAAAATCAAGATACGATACCCATAATAATGATCCTAATGATCATCGTTATCGACACTTCTTATCCCAACTATTAGTGCCCCTTTTAGAAAGGATCCCACAAAAATCAAATGGCCTTGATTTCGGCTCAGGCCCTGGCCCAACGCTTTCTCTTATGCTTGAAGAATGTGGACACTCTGTGGATCTCTATGACAAGTTCTATGCTAATGATATTTCTGTATTTGAGAAAAAGTATGACTTTATTAGTGCTACTGAAGTAGTGGAGCACTTGAGTGAGCCTATGGCAGAGATAAGCAGACTTATTGAAATGCTTAATAATCAAGGTCACCTTGCTGTAATGACCCAAATATTAACCCCTCAAATTGACTTTAGCTCATGGTATTACAAGAATGACCCATCTCATATAGGCTTTTTTACTAAAAAGTCGCTAAGTTTCTTAGCAAGCTATTTGAATATTGAGG
This sequence comes from Candidatus Pseudothioglobus sp. uisw_070, assembly GCF_059512545.2. Taxonomy (NCBI): domain Bacteria; kingdom Pseudomonadati; phylum Pseudomonadota; class Gammaproteobacteria; family Pseudothioglobaceae (SeqCode); genus Pseudothioglobus (SeqCode); species Candidatus Pseudothioglobus sp. uisw_070. The sequence goes on from NZ_CM183456.2 coordinate 910,418, forward strand.
TTTATTTTATTTCAGAAAGGGTGGTTTTCTTCCAAAAAAATAGTTAAGGAAGGATGTTAAGATAGCTTTCGTAGCGATTAGGGTGTATTTCTCCTAATTCAACAGCCTCTTTAACAACACATCCTGGCTCATTAATATGGTGACAGTTTCTAAACCTGCACTCACCGGCTAGTGATTTAAATTCTCTAAAGCCATTAACTATTTGTTTTTCAGAAAGGTTATCCAGTTGAAACTCTCGTATTCCTGGGGAGTCAATTAAGTCACCGCCACTAGGGATATGATAAATAGTTGTATTTGTCGTGGTATGCTTGCCAAGCTTACTCTTACTAGAAATTTCATTCACTCTAAGTTCTAAATCTGGGATTAATGAATTAATGAGTGACGATTTTCCAACGCCAGACTGACCGAGAAAAATATGCGATTTATTAACAAGCTTTGTTTTGAATTCTTTCAGGTTTGTTTCATTTTTAACGCTTAAAAAGTGGACGTCATACCCAAGCTCTTGGTAGTTTGAAAAGTCACTTTCTAATTGCTCATTATTTTTTGAAAGTTCAATTTTATTAACAACAATGTTAATTGGCAGATTGGAGTCTTCTGCGATTACAAGATAACGATCAATAAGCTCAAACTGATAGTGGGGCTCAATAGCGACAATAAGCCAAAGCTGATCAATATTGGCAGCTATTAGACGCTCTTGCCTCTTTAGTTCTGTTTTCCTTGGGAATATTGCTGTTACTATTCCTTCACCTTCTTTTGTTGTCTGTAGTAGAACCTGGTCTCCTGCGACAGAAAATCCAATATTTTGACGACTGACTGCCTGAAAAATTTCACCACTTTTAAGTTCAACAAGTTGCCGCTGGCCGTACCTTGTAATAACTAAACCCTTATGTCCAGCCTCATTATTGTCTACATTTGACTCTGCTTTAATAGATGCTTTATTTGACCGGGCAATTTTTTCAGATTGAACCTTATCAATTCGCCACTGCTGTCTTCTAGTAAGGGCCACTAAATGATCAATTTATAATTGTAGGCGCTCAATTCTGAGAACTGCACTTGGGTGAGAATCATGAAAGGCTGAGTAGTACTTATCTGGAGATAATGACGATGAATTTTCTTTATAAAGTTTAATTAGAGATGAAATTAAGTCATTTGCATCTGTATGACCAGCTGCAAAAGCATCTGCTTGAAACTCATGCTTTCTAGATGCAAGGTTACTGAAAGGCGTAATGAAAAAACTAAAGACTGGAAGTGCCAAAGCGAAAAGAACAAGCGCAGCATGAGATGATGGCTCAGACACTCCAAGTCCATTATAAAACCAAGCTTGATTTATTAGGAAACCTAACAAAGCAAGACTAGCAAAACTAAATATAAAAGAACTTGCCATCCTTTTTTGCGTGTGCTTATGATGAAAGTGTCCCAGTTCATGTGCTAGTATCGCTTCAATTTCTTTATCTTCCATACCTTTGAGGAGTGTATCAAAGAACACGATTCTTTTATTTTTACCAATTCCTGTGAAGTATGCGTTTCCATGAGACGATCTTTTAGATCCATCCATAACATAAATACCATTACTCCCAAATCCTGTTCGAGTAAGTAGGCTTGTAATTCTACTTTTAAGGCTCTCATTGTCTAGTGGATTAAATTTATTAAAAATTGGTGCTATATAAGAAGGATAAACCCACATCATTATTAGTGAAAATCCACTAATAATTACCCAAACATAAATCCACCAGTAATTCCCAATAGCTTCAATATTCATAAGAAATAAAATTGCATAGATCAGAGGAAGCATTAAAATTAAAGTTAATAAGATCTCTTTATATAGATCCCCTACAAAAGTTTTAATAGTCATCCGGTTAAATCCAAATCTTTGTTCAAGAACAAAGGTGCGATAGATGCTAAAGGGGAGGTCAATTAGGCTTGCAATTAACATGATGCTCAGAACAAAAACTGTCCCCATTAAAACAGGATCTAAAATTCTTTGGCTCCAATAGGAATCAAGTGAATCCATGGCCCCACCAAGCGTCCAAATAAGAAGCACAACTGTAGAAAAAATGATTTCAAAATGATTTAAAAGAAGTTTGGCTTTGGTGTAGTTACCTGCTTTTTGATGATCTTCAAGCTTAATGGATTCACTAAAGCCTTCTGGAACAGCATTAAAAGAGTTATTTATTGCTTTATCTTGTCTAAAGTTAAGCCAAAGTAATGATAAAACAGACGCTGAAATTGCGAATAAAAAAATAAAAGTAAATAAGTTGAATTCCATTTTTTTTAATTTAGAAGGGAAAAAGTTTTCAGATCTAATTATACCTAGTGATTTAACATATATTAGATATTGAAAATTTCATAAATTGCTGGGTATAATTTCGTGATAAATATCAAATATATATAGTTTAATTTTTAAAAATTAAGGTTTTTTATGATGACAATGGAAGACAGAGATGGATTCATCTGGATGGATGGAGATTGGGTTGATTGGCGTGAAGCAAAAGTTCACGTCCTAACACATACCTTGCATTATGGTATGGGCGCTTTTGAAGGTGTTCGCGCTTATGAAACATCCGATGGACCTGCAATTTTTAAACTTGAAAAGCACACTGAGCGCTTATTTAATTCAGCTCGGATTCTTGGAATGAGCATCCCTTTTGATGCGGATATTCTAAACCAAGCTCAAAGAGAGGTTGTTACAAAAAATAATCTAAACTCTGCCTATATTAGACCCATGTGTTTTTATGGTTCAGAAGGTATGGGCTTAAGGGCCGACAATTTAAAGGTTCACGTAATGATAGCTGCTTGGGAGTGGGGCTCTTATTTAGGTGAAGACAACATGAGAAAAGGCATTCGAATTCGAACCTCTTCTTATATTAGGCATCATGCTCATCCCTCTTTAAGTGGGGCAAAGATGAATGGTAACTATATTAATTCAATGATGGCCCTTAAAGAGGCCCAAGATCATGGCTTTGATGAGGCCTTAATGCTTGATGTTGATGGCTTTGTTTCGGAAGGTAGCGGTGAAAATATTTTTGTAATTAAAGATGAAGTTCTCTATACGCCTCATTTAACTTCTGCTTTGCCAGGAATAACTCGAGATACTATTTTTACTTTAGCAAAATCTTTGGGTTATAAAATTACTGAAAAGAAAATTTCTTGTGATGACATCTATAATGCTGATGAGGCATTCTTTACAGGAACTGCAGCAGAGGTTACGCCAATAAGAGACCTCGATGGAAACCAAATAGGAATAGGATCACGAGGCCTAATTACTGAGAAGCTTCAAGCTTTATATTTTGATTGCGTTCATGGGCGTAATGAAGACTATAAATATTGGATTGAGAGTGGGAGATGTTCTTGAAAAAACTAAATCATCCTGACTCCACCTTTGTTTTAGTTTCCAAAAATGAAATCCCTTTCCATTGCCCTCCAAAAGGTGAAAAGACATGGAATATGCACCCTAAAGTATTTCTTTCATTTTCGGAAGAAGGAAAATCAAAATGCCCATATTGCGGCGCTAATTATCAGTTAGATACATAAAATTTTTTCCTTTGAAAAAATGCAATCAAAAATAAAAAATATTATTCTAGTTGGCCCAATGGGTTCAGGTAAGACAACTATTGGGCGGCGTTTATCAGAAAAGTTAAGTCTTGATTTTTTTGACTCAGATCATGAAATTATTGATACAACAGGCGTAAGCATTGATCATATATTTGATGTTGAAGGTGAAAAAGGCTTTAGGGCTCGAGAATCTGATGTAATAAAAAAATTATGTGTTACTCCTAATATAGTTTTAGCAACTGGAGGCGGCGCAGTAATCCTTAAGGAAAATCGTGAACTGATCAAGAAAGCAGGTGCAGTGGTTTATCTTTCATCATCCGTTGATCAAATTCTTAGAAGGACCGCAAAGTCAAAAACTCGGCCTCTACTTGAAAAAAGTAACAATCGAAGAAAAACGATTACTGATATTTTAGAAGCTAGGGATTCCTTATACAAAGAGGTTGCTTCAGTCATTATTAATACCAATGGAAAAAAACTTAATGAAGTGATTGATGAAATTATTGAAGCGCTATAGGCTTTATATTTTTATTTTTTGCATAAAATTCATCAAAACTTCACTAAAATATTTATTTGTTACTCTAAAATGATACTTTTTTATGTTAATTGTTTTGAACAGACAAAGGGGATAGGATGTTAAAGAGAGCTAGTCTTTCGGTATTTTTGTTAATATCATCAAATGCAAGTGCCATAACCCTAAATGAATTCAGTGAAAGGTTAGTGGAAACGCACCCTTATTTTGTTCAGCTATCTCTATCTGAAAAAACAAGCCTATTGGATCAAAAAGCATCTTTAACTTACTCTGACTGGAATATAAAGGCCGGCGTAAGTGAGGCATTTACAGGTGGTGAAGATTCTTCTTCAAGACTCTATAAAGATTTGTATTCAACTAAATATGAAGTTTCTGCAAATAGAAAAGTTGAAGACTCAGGTGCTAGCGTTAATTTAAAGCACTCTTTAACTCGAAATGATAAAGACAGTAATGCCTCTCATTCAAATCTCTTGGCGTTTGATTATGTTCGCCCGTTACTTCAAAATAAAGATGGCTTGAATGACCGTCTTGCTACTGATCTAGCTTCGTTAGATATGATGGCAAAGCAAGTGAGCCTTGAAGAGCAAGCTGAAACATTTTTAGCGTCTAAGCTTTCTAAATTTATCGATTTAGCCCTCAAACAAGAAGTTGTAAAAAACCATCAAATTTCACTTGATTTATCAAAGCAGCAGCTTGATTTGGATGAAGAAAAATATGAAAACTCGCTGATTGATAAGTCTGTTTTAATTCAGCAAAAAGACTCATATGTTAAAGCTAAGCAGCAATTACTCCAGTCCAGTAAAGAATTAATTATCGAAAGAAGAGAGCTCGCTAATCTAATAGGCTCTAAAGAGTCAGATATGATTGTTGAACTTGACTTATTCGAAGTCCATAACTTAACTGAAATTGATCCTAGCTCTTTTGTCAAAAACTCAAGATTAATTCAAAAGTTTGACTTTGATAAAGCTAGATTTCAAAGGCAGTTAATAACTTTTGAAGATAAAACAATGCCTAGTGTTAATTTAAATTTAGGCTTATCTTCGTTGGGTGAGGACGACAAGTATTTTGGCAGCTTTGGTAACAGGGATTACTCTTGGAGTGTTGGTGTTGATATCTCTTATCCATTAGGCTCTAGAAAAGAACTAATAGATGTTGAGCGCGCTGAAATTAGCATTGATAATGTGGATGCTAAAAGGCAAGAGACTGAGATTACAAATGTTCAACAAATTAACTATTTGCTTGCACAAGTTGACTTATTGTCCGAACTTGTTGTGCTTTACTTGGAGCAGGGCTCTTTAGCCGAAGAAATGGTTATTGAGGAACAGATCAAGTTTGGTGAGGCTCGTGGTCAAAAATCATTAGTGATTGCAGCAAAAAGAAATGCTAACCTTGCAAACCTGACTTATCTGCAAGCAGCTGGTACTTACCAAAAAATAGTAATTGATTACAAAGCAGCAATCGATCAATTGTATAAATAAAAATGATTCGCCTGTTTTTATCTTTATGCTCTATTTTGCCTCTGAAGATTAATCATACATTTGGGGCATTAATAGGTAAATTACTCTATATTTTTGGTTCTGAAGCAAAAAAAGTTTCAGTTCAAAATGTTGAAATCTGTTTTCCTGAGCTCAGCCTTAAAGACCAAAAGTCTCTTGTTAAAAATGCACTTATTCATACAGGCAAAAATTTAACTGAATCTGGTTTAATTTGGAATCAAAGCTTTTCAAAAAATGTGAACTATGTTCGTGATTTTAATGGTGAGCATTATTTAGACAATCAAAAAAAAACTATTCTACTGGTGCCTCATATTGGATGCTGGGAGCTAACAGGTAGGGTTCTTGCTAATACAAGAAAAGTTACGTTTATGTATAAACCACTGAGAAGTCAAAAACAAAATGATTATTTATTTAAGCGCAGAAATAAAGGTAACTTGACTATGGCTAGCGCTGATAAATCTGGAATTTTAAAGATTCAACGCGCATTAAAAAATAATGAACTTATTGGGATGTTACCTGATCAAGACCCAGGAGGGGAAGGGGGCATTATGTCTCCATTTTTTAATAAAGAGGCCAACACAATGACCTTGCTTGCTAAAATTGCAAATAAGAATGATCTGCAGGTATTAATGTTTTGGGCCAAAAGACTTCCTAAAGGAAGGGGTTATGAGCTTAATCTCGAGCCTGTTGAACTTAATTTAAATGGTGATACTTTAGAAGATCACGTTGCATCCATGAACCACTGTATTGAAGATTTAATTAGAAAGATACCAGAGCAGTATATGTGGAGTTACAAACGATTTAAATCAACGCATACATACGGCTAATTATCTGAATCCAAGTAATTGTTATTTTATTGTCACAAAAATCTTGTCATTATCAATAATGGTATAATTTATCTATGAGAATTTTTGAAGATGTAAGAAGCGTTTTTGACCGCGACCCAGCGGCAAGAAATGTATTTGAAATACTTACCTGTTATTCAGGGGTTCAGGCTGTAATTATTTATCGCTTAACTCATTTATTATGGGGTTATAAACTCTTCTGGCTTGCGCGCTTTATTTCTACTTTTGCGCGCTGGTTTACTGGCATTGAAATTCATCCTGGCGCTGTCATTGGGAGACGCTTTTTTATTGACCATGGTATGGGCGTTGTTATTGGTGAAACTGCTGAGATTGGTGATGACTGCATGATGTACCACGGAGTTACTCTCGGCGGAACCTCTTGGGATAAAGAGAAGCGCCATCCCACATTAAAAGACGGCGTAGTTATTGGAGCAGGTGCAAAAATTCTAGGTCCAATTACTCTAGGCCTTAATGTTCGTGTTGGTTCAAATTCAGTTGTAGTAAGGTCAGTTGATGACAATGACACTGTAGTTGGCATCCCAGGACGCGTCGTTGTTAAGAAGGCTAGTGAGAGTGATACGTTTGACTCTTACGCTGCAAGCTCAAGTGGTCGCTCTAATGACCCAACTATTCAAGCTGTAGATTCTATTATTGAGCGCTTGGCTGAAATCGACAAGAAAATAGCCAATCTGCCTGTTGATTCTAAGCCCATAAAAGAAGACTCATAAATTGTTGAAAATAAGTAATTGTTGAGTGAATTTAATACTTGACTATTTTCGTTGGTTACTAGTATAATTTACTTGAATTTTTTAATAAACTAATAATGTTATGCAACTAACTACTAAAGGAAGATACGCAGTAACTGCAATGCTTGATCTTGCATCTAATGAGTCAGCTAAACCTGTCACACTGGATATGATTTCTCAAAGGCAAAATATCTCACTTTCTTACTTAGAGCAGCTCTTTGCTAAGCTAAGAAAAGCATCATTGGTTAAAAGTGTTCGAGGTCCAGGTGGCGGTTACCTTTTAAATGTTAACGCTGTGGACGTTACTCTTACACAAATTATTGAAGCTGTTGATGAGAACATAGATTTACGTCGCTGTCACGGCTCAAAAGATTGCTTAAGGGGTAAGCAGTGTTTGTCACATCACTTGTGGTGTGAGGTAAGTGACCAAATAAGAGGGTTTCTGAGTACCAGAAATCTTCAACAGGTCATTGATGATTATAAAATTAATCAAGATATACAATTACATTAATAATTAAGGAATATAAATAATGCTAACTCCAACTTATATGGACTATTCATCTACTACTCCAGTAGATGCTCGTGTTGCTAAAAAAATGGCTAAATTCTTAACAATGGAAGGTGATTTTGGGAATCCAGCTTCACGCTCTCATTTTTATGGATGGCAGGCTGAAAAAGCGGTCGATGAGGCGCGCTCACAAGTAGCTGATCTAGTAGGGGCTGATCCAAGAGAGATTGTCTGGACTTCAGGCGCGACTGAGTCAAACAATCTGGCAATCAAAGGTATTGCTCACTTTTATGAAAAGCGTGGTAAGCATATTATTACCCTAAAAACTGAACACAAGGCTGTCCTAGATACATGCCGCCAACTTGAAAGAGAAGGTTTTGAGGTCACTTATTTAGACCCATTGCCGAACGGATTGTTAGATATGGATGTTTTTAAGAAAACAATAAGAGAGGATACAATTCTTGCCTCAATTATGCATGTTAATAATGAGATTGGTGTCATCCAAGATTTACAGGCTATTGGTGATATTTGTAGAGAAAATAAGGTGTTTTTCCATGTTGATGCTGCTCAATCAGTTGGTAAGTTAGAGATCAATTTAGAGTCACTTCCGGTTGACTTAATGAGTTTTTCAGCGCATAAGATATATGGACCTAAGGGTATGGGAGCGCTTTATGTGTCTCGTAAGCCAAGAGTAAGACTTGAGGCTCAGATGCATGGTGGTGGACATGAGCGCGGAATGCGATCTGGCACGTTAGCTACCCATCAAATTGTTGGTATTGGTGAAGCGTTCGCAATTGCTAAAGCTGAAATGAAAGATGAAGGTATAAGGGTTCAAAAGCTACGTGATAGATTGCTTGCTGGTTTTTCTGACATGGAGGAGGTTGTTGTTAATGGTGACCTAGACCAAAGAATTTCAGGAAATTTGAATATAAGTTTTAACTACGTTGAAGGTGAATCTCTAATGATGGCGATTTCTGATGTAGCGGTGTCTTCTGGCTCTGCTTGCACTTCATCAAGCTTAGAGCCTTCTTATGTGCTCCGAGCTTTAGGGCTTACTGATGAACTGGCACACAGTTCAATTCGTTTCAGTGTTGGTCGATATACAACTGAAAAAGATGTCGATGATGCAATTACACTGGTTCGTGAAAAAGTTCAAAAATTAAGGGATTTATCGCCTCTATGGGATATGTTTAAGGATGGGGTTGATTTAAGTACAGTTGAATGGGCTGCGCACTAAGTAGGCTAAGTGTTTAAATCAATAAAATATAACGGTATAGAGTAAAATTAAACTTAAATTCGGAGTAATTTATGGCATATGGTAAAAAAGTAATGGATCACTATGAAAACCCACGTAATGTTGGAGTTTTAGATAAAGATGCCGCAAATGTAGGAACAGGAATGGTTGGAGCTCCTGCTTGTGGTGACGTCATGAGATTGCAAATTCAAATAAATGATGAAGGTGTAATCGAAGAGGCTAAATTTAAAACGTATGGGTGCGGCTCAGCAATTGCCTCATCATCTCTTTTAACCGAGTGGGTTAAAGGAAAGACGTTGGATGAAGCAGCTCAGATTAAAAATACTGAAATTGTAGAAGAGTTAGAGCTACCTCCCGTAAAGATTCATTGTTCAGTTCTGGCTGAAGATGCAATAAAAGCAGCCATTAATGATCTGAAGAGTAAGGCTAGCTAATAATTATGGCAATAACGTTAACTGAAAAAGCGGCAGAGAGAATGAGCGATTACTTAGCTAATCGAGGCACAGGTGTTGGTGTAAGGCTCTCTGTTCAAACGACAGGCTGTTCTGGCCTTGGCTATAACATGGAATTTGTTGATGCAGTTAATGACGATGACACCCTGTTTGATGACAAGGGCGTTAAAGTTATTGTTGATGCTAAAAGCTTAATTTATATAGATGGTACTGAAGTTGATTACCAAAAAGAAGGCCTAAACGAAGGTTTTGAGTTTAACAATCCAAATTCGAAAGCTGAATGTGGTTGTGGCGAATCCTTTACTGTTTAATTCGTTTTCGTTAGCTCTCAAGGTAAAACCCTAATGCAAAATTATTTTGAGTTATTTGATCTTGAAACATCATTCTTTATAGATGATGATCAGCTCAAATCTTCATATCGAAAAGAAATATCCAGGTTTCACCCGGATAAATACGCTACAAAGAGTGAGTCTGAAAAGCTTCAGGCGCTTCAAAATACATCGCTTTTAAATACAGCATTTACATCTCTTAAAACCCCATTAAATCGTGCAAGTTATCTACTTAAGATGCAGGGTTTAGACCCATTTGATGAGAGAGATACAGTAATGAATCATGATTTTTTGATTTCTCAGATTGACTTACGTGAAGAGCTTGAAGTAATTGAGGAAGATCGAGATAGCTTAGGCTTAGAGGGCTTTTTGGAGCGAGTTGATCTTCATATCGAAGAGAATACAGAATCAATTTATAAGGCTTTTGAGCTTAAGAGTGACCTCATGGATATCAAAATGAATGTAAGAGAACTCAAGTTTTATGATCAGCTCTATAAAGAAGCTAATAAATTAATGGACGAACTGCTCTAAGGATTTAGTTTATGGCGTTATTACAAATTTCAGAGCCCGGCCAATCCACTGCGCCACACCACCACAATTTGGCTTGTGGTATTGATTTAGGTACAACCAATTCTCTAGTGGCTAGCGTAATGAGCGGTGAGACGAAGCTAGTTTTAGATCAAAGCGATAGGGCAATCCTCCCTTCTGTCGTTTATTGCGGCTCTAAGGAGCTTATCGTTGGTCATGAAGCGCTTGATTTGGCAATAAAAGATCCAACAAACACAATTCTATCAATTAAGCGTTTTATGGGAATTGGTTATAGTGAAGCAAAAGAAATTAAAAATTTACCCTATGATTTTGAAGATCATAAAGGTAGCGTTTTATTTAAAACTGCAATTGGCAGCCTCTCAGCTATTGAAATTTCAGCAAAAATTCTCTCTACCTTAAAGACTCGCGCCGAAGGGGCTCTTGGCGGTGAGCTAAAAGGTGCGGTAATTACAGTCCCTGCATACTTCAATGATGCACAAAGACAATCTACTAAGGACTCAGCCAAACTTGCAGGGATAAATGTTTTAAGGCTTCTTAATGAGCCAACAGCGGCTGCAATTGCATACGGTTTGGAGTCTGGCGAAGAGGGTGTTCATGCGGTTTATGATTTAGGCGGCGGTACGTTTGATATATCAATACTAAATTTCACTAAAGGAGTTTTTGAGGTCCTTTCAACGGGCGGTGACTCAAGTCTTGGCGGTGATGATTTTGATAACTTAATTTTTGAAGACTGCACTCATTCACTAAATCTGACTAACTTAACTGCCTCACAAATCCAGACAATTAGAAAACTCTCAAAGTCTGCAAAAGAAGAGCTATCAGTCAATGAGGCTGCTGAATTTTCTATTGAAGACCAGCTCTATAAGATTACAAAATCTCATTTTGATGATATGAGTGAGCCTCTAATCAAAAGAACTTTACTTCTAACAAAGCGAGCTTTGAGAGATGCTGACGTTAATATATCTGACGTTAAAGAGGTTATTATGGTTGGTGGCTCAACTCGAATGAGCTCAATAAGAGAGCGAGTTGGAGAGGTCTTTAATAGGCCTGTTTTATGCTCTATTAACCCAGATGAGGTAGTTGCCAAGGGTGCTGCAATTCAGGCAAACATATTGGTTGGTAATAAAAGTAGAGATGACGTATTGCTGTTAGATGTTCTGCCTCTTTCTTTAGGTCTTGAGACTATGGGCGGACTGGTGGAGAAGGTGATTCATAGAAATACCACGATACCAATTACTAGGGCTCAAGAGTTTACGACCTACAAAGATGGTCAGACTGGAATGAGTATTCATGTATTTCAGGGTGAGCGCGAGCTTACAAAAGATTGTAGATCACTCGGACGTTTCGAGTTAAAAGGAATCCCTCCAATGGTTGCTGGGAGAGCTCGCATTCTAGTTGAATTTCAAGTGGATGCAGATGGCTTGTTATCCGTTTCAGCTAAAGAGGAAACTTCTGGCGTTAAATCTGAAATTATTATTAAGCCTTCATTTGGTCTTAGTGACTCCGATATGGAAAAGATGCTTAAGGACTCCGTTGTATTTGCCCAAGAAGATATTATCTTAAGGCAGCTTCAAGAGCAGAAAGTTGATGCAACAAGGACAATAGAGGCAATTGATTCAGCCTTGGAGGCTGATAAAACCCTTCTAGATGAGTCGATGCTTAAAACCATCCTTCAGTCAAGAGCCTATTTATCATCAATAATAGAGTCTGATGATGTTGCCCTCATAAAAAATGCAACCCTAGATCTTGAAAAGGTTAGCTCAAAATTTGTTGAGATGAGAATGAACAAGTCAATAATGAGCGCGATGAAAGGCCATAAAATTGATGAATTTAACTAATAACTATAAACTATCACTATGCCTCAATTAATTATCCTGCCAAATGAAGAATTTTGCCCTGAGGGTATTGTTATTGAAACAAATACTGGAACGAGTGTTTGCAGAGCTTTGCTTGACAATGGCATTGAAATTGAGCATGCCTGTGAAATGTCTAACGCCTGCACAACATGTCATATATACGTTCGAGAGGGTTTTGACTCAATCGAAGAGTCTGATGAAATCGAAGATGACCTGCTTGATAAAGCCTGGGGGCTTGATCCTGATTCAAGACTATCTTGTCAGGCTATTGTTCTAGAGGAAGACTTAGTTATTGAAATTCCAAGGTACACGATTAATCAGGTGTCAGAAAATCACTAAACTTTAAAAAAGAGAGTACTTATGTTTTTAGATAAAATTAATGACGGTTTTTGGGCTTGTAAGCATACGTGGTCAAAAAGCGCTAATAATACAAAGTGGTGCCTCATTGGTTGCGCTACTGGTGAATTTGCAACGTTGGCTTATTTCAGCTATTCTGGCGTCACGAGTGACCTTGTTCTTTATAGTACTGTTTGGTACTTATTTGCAGCGCTGCCTCTTATTAATGGCCTAATAACAAGTGTCATCTTGGAGACGATCATTCTTATCAGGTCAAATTTTGATTTTGCGAACGCCTTAAAAACGGCGCTCGGGATGTCTTTTATTTCAATGCTGATGATGGAAGTCGCGATGATGTTTACAGACCTAGTTTTTACAGGCGGCGTCTTGGGCTTAAATTATTTTGCGATCCCTTTAATGCTTTTGGTCGGATTTTTAGCGCCTTGGCCTTATAATTACTGGCGCCTAAAGAAGTTTAATAAGGCCTGTCACTAACCTCTCCCAATAAAGAAAGAGGTCAGTTAATTTATAATCTCTTACTCAATTGTAATCTTTGGAAAAGCCCCAATTGACTCGCTTTGAAGCGACAATGTTGCAGCAACATTCCTGGCAATTTCCTGATACATCATTGAGACTTTACTCTCTGGATCTTTAGCAACGCTAGGCGTGCCTTCGTCAACATCAGTTCTGATTTCAAGTTTAAGTGGCAGCGCTCCAAGAAACTTCGTGTTAGAGTTAGCGGCCATTCGCTCACCGCCGCCATTACCAAAAATCTCTTCAGCATGATTACAGTTTGAGCAAATATGAATCGACATGTTTTCAACGATACCTAGTATTGGAATGTTTACTTTTTCGAACATCGCTAAACCTTTTTGAGCGTCAATAAGCGCAATGTCTTGAGGCGTGGTAACAATGACCGCTCCGCTGACAGGAATTTTTTGAGATAACGTTAGCTGAGTGTCACCCGTTCCTGGTGGAAGGTCGACAATCATGTAGTCCACATCTTCCCATTCTGTGTTCTTTAAAAGTTGCTCTAAGGCCTGAGTTACCATCGGGCCGCGCCATACCATAGGAGAGGCTTCTTCCACTAAAAATCCGATAGACATTGCCTGAATGCCATGCGCTAGAACTGGCTTCATATTACCTTCTTTAGACTCTTCGGGCCTAAGATCTTTAACGCCTAGCATGCGCGGCTGAGAGGGGCCATAAATGTCCGCATCGAGGAGCGCAACGTTAGCACCTTCGGACTGAAGAGAGAGCGCAATGTTAACAGCAGTCGTTGACTTTCCAACGCCGCCCTTGCCTGAGGCAACAGCAATAATATTTTTAACGCCTGGCAGCGCAGGCACTCCGCCTTGAACCGCGTAAGCGGCTATTTTTGACTTGATAGAAATGTTTGAGTAATTAACGCCTTCCTTTGAGAGCGCTTCTTCGACTGAGCCTTTAAGGTCTTCGTGGTAGTTAATCGCAGGATATTTAAGCAGTAATTCGACGTTCACTATCTCATCGTCAATAGAGATATTTTTAACGTTCTCAGATGAAACAAGGTCTAAGCCTGTATGAACATCGATAACAGTGCTAAGAATTTTTTGTATTGAGTCTTCGGTTAAATTTGTCAATTTGGTGACCTCAGTCGGTAAAATAGCGCTATTTTATCGTACAACTATCTAAGGAATCCTTAATAATATTGGGATTATTGATAACAAATTATGACCAAACGAAGAATACTTGTTACTTCAGCTCTGCCTTATGCTAACGGTGAGATTCATTTAGGGCACTTGCTTGAATACATTCAGACAGATATCTGGGTTCGGTTTCAAAAAATGCAGGGTAATGAGTGTCATTATGTGTGCGCGGACGATGCCCACGGAACTCCGATTATGCTCAAGGCAGATGAGATGGGGATTGATCCCGAAGAGTTAATTACAGGCGTTAGTGAGCGCCACCAGGCAGACTTTAGTGACTTCAATGTTGATTTTAGTCAGTTCCACTCGACGCACTCTGAGGAGAATCGTCATTACTCAGAGCTGATCTATTCTCGCCTTAAAGATTCAGGCTTTATTAAGACCCGTGTTATATCTCAGGCCTATGACCCTGAAAAAGAAATGTTTCTACCAGACCGTTTTATTAAAGGTGAATGCCCTAAGTGCGGTTCTGAGGATCAGTACGGTGATAACTGTGAGGTATGTGGCGCAACTTATTCAACAACAGAGCTTAAAAATGCTAGGTCTGTTGTTTCTGGCGCTGTCCCAATTGAAAAAGAGTCTGAGCACTACTTCTTTGACCTTCCTCAGTTCGAACAGCAATTAAAGGAGTGGACAAACGCTGGACACCTTCAAGACGAAGTCAGCAATAAATTAGCAGAATGGTTTGAGCAAGGACTTCAGCAGTGGGATATTTCTAGGGACAAGCCTTACTTTGGCTTTCAAATTCCAGGAACTGAGGACAAGTACTTCTATGTCTGGCTTGATGCGCCTATTGGCTACATGGCGAGTTTTAAAAAGCTATGTGACAACAGTGAACTTGAGTTTGATGACTTCTTTGCTAAAGGCTCTGACACTGAGCTTTATCACTTCATTGGTAAGGATATTGTTTACTTTCATGCACTGTTTTGGCCGGCCACATTAATGGGCTCAAACTTTAGAACGCCGAACGCAATCTTTGCTCATGGCTTCTTATCGGTCAACGGTCAGAAGATGAGTAAATCGCGCGGAACCTTTATTAAGGCAAGGACTTACTTAGAGACCCTTAATCCAGAATGTCTCCGTTATTACTATGCCTATAAGTTATCTGCCAAGATTGATGACATTGATTTAAACCTTGAAGACTTTAAGCAGCGCGTGAATTCTGACATTGTGGGCAAGGTCGTAAACATTGCCTCAAGAAGCGCTTCGTTCATTGTTAAGAAGTATGACAAAGAGCTGTCCGCTGCATGCATCGAGCAGGAGCTCTACAATGAGTTTGTAGCCGCTGGCCCAGAAATTGCAGCACATTATGAGGCTAGGAACTTTGGTCATGCTATGCGCTCAATTATGAAGCTTGCGGACAAGGCGAATCAGTACATTGATGAGAAGAAGCCTTGGCAACTTGCAAAAGAAGAGGGTAAGGCTCAAGAGGTTCACGAGGTAACGTCTCTAGCGATTAACCTGTTTAGAATTTTGATGACGTATCTTAAGCCCGTGCTTCCAGAGATGGCTAAGAGTTCAGAGGAGTTCCTTAATATCGACTCACTGAACTGGGAAGACATTAAGAACCCACTGACCAGTCATCACATCAATAAATTTAAACCGCTCATGACTCGTATTGAAGATGAGCAATTAGAGGCAATGATCGAGTCGTCTAAAGTATAAAATACCAAAAGTTTTGGAGGATTGGCAGAGCGGCTTAATGCGCACGCTTGGAAAGTGTGTAATCGGTTAAACGATTCGTGAGTTCGAATCTCACATCCTCCACCAAACAATCTTCTTAGTACGTCTTACTAAGAATCCGAGAGTGTAAATATCCCACTATAACTCCTTTTGTTTCTCCATTTGTTTCTTCTTATCTAAACTTAGTTTTTCTTTAGCACTCATAACATAGGCTGCTCCTGCTAATAAAACGATAGCACCTGCTTCTGCTATTAATACCCAAGGGTCAGCATCTTTACTGTGTAATATAATCAATCTACACAATGCCGTCATTGCAATAATAATTGGTAGTGTTACTGGAATTCTATTACTAATATAATAAGCACCAACCATACCTACAATTTCTGTATAAATGAATAGCAAAAATAAGTCTGCTAGTTCAATATTTTGTAGTAACCACATACCCCATACTTCGTTGGCAGCGGCTACAACAGTTAATACACCTATGCCACCAAGCATTAGTTTTTCTGTAACTGTTGTAGTCCAATGTAGCCTTGCGTTTATGCTTTTCATCGAGCGTAAAGTCACCTGCAACTTATTTTTCATTATGTTCTATTACCTCTAAAATTATTATCATTAGAAAAAAGTAAATGACTCCGTAAACAATTGCATCTGCTATAGACACAAGCCATACAAAAACAGTAGTTATTATGCCATTATTTAGAAGTTCATCTCGAGTACTTCAATTGCATCTTTGAATCCTAGCTTTGCAGACTTTTCAAACCAATCTTTAGCAACATCTATATCTTGCATTAATCCTTGTGAACTATATAACCCTCTTGCATTAATCCATCCAAGGTTAAACTGAGCCATAGCATTTCCATTGTTAGCGGCAACCTCCATCTCCACCAATACATCTCTATGTTCATTTTCATAGAGTGTCGCTAAATTAGCATAAGAATCATCGCTTCCATTAAAGGTTGCTCTTTCGAACCAATATATCATTTCCACAATATCTTCTACTGAGTCATCCTTCCAACCAGCAGCAAGTCGCCAACCTAAATCATATTGAGCATCAGCATTGTTATTTTCAGCAGCCCTTAATAACCACATTTCACCGAGTTCTGGAATGTTTAGAGCGTTAGGGTCTCTGAAGTACATTGAAAGGACGAACTGTGCTTCAGCATTGCCCTTATTAGCTAAATCAACTATTAGGTTTGATGCCCTTACAAATTCACCTTGCCTCGCCATTGCAAGACTGTCATCGATGAGATAACTATCATCTTCAGCATTAGCTGTTAAGGAGATTAGTATTCCGAGTGAGACGCCAACAACAATTGCGATTAGTTTCTTTTTCATAACCACTATTCTAAGTAATGGAGGTATTAGATAAGTGAAGTTTAGAAGTTAATTAGAAAAAGATTAGGTGAATTTATCCATTGAATTTTACTTCGCCATCTCCTCTTTCCCAAACAACAATAGGGTCTTTATCTTCATCTATAAAGCCATCTTCCGTCAAGGTAAATTGGTGAATCTGTGTGGGTTTCCAGGCATCAAACTCAAGTTCCCCATAATTCTGATTTGCAAAATCTTCTAGTTCAAATTGAATTTCCATATCTTCTTGAAGGGTATGGAATACTTCTTCTAGGTCTAGAGCGTCAACAACCATAGGTACTTCTGCTTCTTCAATAACCTGTCCTAGATAACTCAACTCTAAGACAACTAAATACTTCGCCATAGTTACTCCATCATTGGTAATATTTCACTTGTAATTTAGTCGCCATTCCCGAAACTCAATCTCTCAAAGGATTTAATTGTACTTCTAATGTTGTCAATAAATTTTTTTAAAGTTAATAATAGTTTTTTCATATTAATTACACCAGCTTGACTTCTTCCCACCAGTGTACTTATAAGCTAATTCATTATCAAGTAACTCCTGTTCTAAGTTCACGCCATCAACCATCACATTAGCAACTACCCTGAAGTATTTACCTCTCTGAAGGTTATTCAGCTTAATCTCTTTGGCATTAGCTAGTTTATTTCTTACAAAATCGCGTGCTTTAATGGCTAAATCTTTCTCATATTTGCACTTTCCTCGTATCTCTGGAGTATCGACCCTGTTAAGCCTAATGGGTATGTTTTTGCCAACTATAGGAGGGAGCGAATCTATATCAACTCTAAAGGTGTCGCCATCATAGACACTGATTACTTTGGATACTATTGCTGTTCCATATTCAGGCGCGGCTTGTACTGACAAAACTCCAAGAAAAAGAGTGAGGTATAGGAGTAGTTTCTTCATACTATGGATTGTATATCAACTTAAACTAAAGTCCAAACTTCGTTTGATGTGTGAAGGGTAGTATTTATTTCACTGACACGAAGAGTTATCTATGCCCCAAGGAGTTTGGGTATTGCAAAAAAATGCATCGTCAAGAATAGCGCCCTTCAGGTTAGCACCTGTTAGATTTGCTCCAGTAAGATTAGCTAATGTTAGGTCAGCTTTACTTAAATCTGCTTGCCTAAGGTCAGCTCCTATAAGCAGAGCATCTTTAAGTATTACACCATAAAGGTTAGCTGCAAAAAATGAAGCGTCCTCAAGATTAGCGCCTTCAAGGTTTGAACCATATAGACTTGAACCTTCAAAGTTTGCTCCATAGAAATTTGTACCGGTAAGATTAGCCTCTATAAAGTTTGCCCCAGTAAGGTTAGCTCCAGTAAAGTCTAAGCCATTAAAATTCGTGGAACGTAAATTGCAACTCATACACTGATTAAGTTCATTTAATTTATTGATATTAAAGTCTAAATCTTGCCAATAATCATCTGTATCAGCAAAGGACATAGTAGTTAAACCTAGAGATAGAAGCACAAAAAGAAAGATTTTTTTCATACTAGTATTATATCTAAACTTGGACTAAAGTCCAAATTTAGTTTCATCTGTGAGGGAGGGATTATTAATGTGTAACTAAGTTCATTGACCTCATTCGACCATTACATCTCAAACCTTACATAAGGTTTTGAATTGCCATTACCAATTCTAACTTTGGATTATTTGGTGGTGAGCATTTACCGTAGCTTTGAATGCCAAGAGCGTAAACAGGCAAGACACAGCAGATAGCGCAACTCGGACCCAATGTAAGTTGTACCAGAATTCAAGATTTACACGAGCCTCTTCTGGTGTAAATGATTGCGCAACAAACCCATTATTCATTGGTATAAAGTAGACAGCAGATAGGCCAAGCCCGATCAAAGTTAGAACAAGCGCACAAAGCCAATAATTTCGAGCGAGTATAGTTTTCCGTGTGATCCAGATAGCAACAATTATTGCAAGTAAGCTAGGTAAAAACGTTAATGGCAGAGTCATCAAAAGCAAATCAAATTTACCTGCGAAGTCATTCATGAATGCAACTGGCTCTAAGGTTAACCAGAAAGCCGCATGTACCACCCCCATATTGATTAAGTTACCCAGATAAGCACCTGATGTGATAATGGCAATCGCATAGATTGAGAAGCTTAGAACATTTAAATCCACATGTTTTGATCGAGCCATATTAGTCTCTCCTAAAAAAATATGATTATATGTTAACTTAAATTAAAGTCCAAATTTCGTTTGATGTGTGAGGGAGGTATTAATAATAGTTAGCCGATATCAATGAGCCTCCCCCCGTACCCTTCAAAGTCTGTATATATGCGAAGGATGATAGGTATATTTAATTAGTATTAAATTATTAAAAAAATAATTTATTTGTGAGTAGATTAGTGAGTAGAATTTATACCAATAATTGATATATCTTTATATAGAAAGGCTGTAGGCGTTTAAGTGAATCCCTCTCCCTCCACCATACTTACTCTGTCACCATCGCTGATTTACTTGTAATTTAGTCGCCATTCGCGAAACTCTTCATTATGAATAGCGAAAACAAGACCTTCAGTAAAACCATTTTTAAGTCTATAAGTTTCTTTAAGGTCTTGACAATAAATATCAATAGTTGCGTTTAAATCATTAAGAGTGAAATAATCATTAATGCCTTGGTTATTTTCTTCTATTGATTTAGCAGTTTTTAAATCTGTAAACATACCGGTTATGATTTTTGCAATTGTATCTCTTTGTTTAATGCAGGCATCAAAGTCCTCTATGTAATCCTTGTAACCTCTGATAGCATATATCGTATAGTTGTTTGGTATAGTGTTCTTAATAAAAACTGAGGCTTTGTCATATATATTTTTCTCTCTCGGTACTATGATTTCCAAGAATTTATTTGGTTCATTGAGATAAGAATATCTATTTAAATCTTTGTATTTCTCAATCCCATCAAGTATTTCATCTTCACTCATAAATTCTAGCAGGCTGTCCCCAAGGCTTATATCTACAACTTCGAAATTTGCAAAATGGACTGCAAGAACTGCAGGGGAATTAAGAAAGAATAGTGAAAGCAGAAGTAGGGGTAGTTTTTTCATAATAGGATTATATGTTAACTGAGACTAAAGTCCAAACATCGTTTGATCTGAGAGAGCAACTATTATTAATAGTTAGTCGAGTTCAGTACCGATTAATTATTTTTCTTTAATTTGATAAATCCTTATAAGTAGAGGAAAAAGCTTCAATTGCTTTATCTAAATCACCTTTAGTATGTCCCGCTGATATTTGTACTCTGATTCTTGCTTTGCCTTTTGGCACTACAGGAAAGAAAAAACCAATTGCATAAATCCCCTTTTCTAGAAGTTTGACTGACATCTTTTGTGCTAATTTAGCATCACCTAACATGACTGGAACAATTGGATGAACGCCATCATCTACATTAAAGCCTGCCTCTTGCATACCTTGACGAAAGTAATTCGTATTCTTTTCTAGATGATCTCTTAGTTCTGTAGAGTTTGAAAGCATCTCTAATACTTTTATCGAGGCTGCACATATAGAAGGCGCAACAGTATTTGAAAATAAATAGGGTCTGGAGCCTTGCCTCAACATGTCAATGATTTCTTGACGACCTGAGGTGAAACCACCTGAGCCACCACCAAGCGCTTTGCCAAAGGTTCCAGTAATAATATCAACACGGTCCATCACATCACAATATTCATGAACTCCACGGCCTGTCTTTCCTATAAAGCCAGTCGCATGACAGTCATCATGATGGACCATAGCATCATACTTATCAGCCAAATCACATATTTTATCGAGCTGCGCAATAGTGCCATCCATCGAAAAAACACCGTCAGTTGTAATTAGAATACGTCTAGCTCCACTCTCTTTAGCTTCAATTAGTTTTGCCTCAAGATCAGTCATATCATTGTGCTTATAACGAAATCGAGCGGCCTTACAAAGACGAACACCATCAATGATTGAAGCATGGTTGAGTTCATCAGATATAACCGCATCGTCCTTAGACAAAATTGTTTCAAAGAGTCCTGTATTGGCATCAAAACAAGCTGCGTAGAGAATCGTATCTTCCATGCCAAGAAATTCACTAACCTTGTGTTCAAGTTTTTTATGGATGCTCTGAGTACCGCAAATAAAGCGGACAGATGACAAGCCAAAACCCCAGTCACTAAAACTATCTTTAGCTGCTTGAATTACCTCAGAATGGTTTGCTAAACCAAGATAATTGTTCGCGCACATGTTGATCACTTCAGTGCCACCTTCAAGTGTAATTTGGTTTTTTTGATCAGATGCAATGACACGTTCAGTTTTCCATAAACTTGCCTCTTTAATGGCATTTAAATCTTTTTCTAAGCTCGCTTTTGCACTTTTAAAACTCATTAAAATTCCTTAAATTAATCTTCCCAATTGAGGATGACTTTGCCAGATTGGCCTGAACACATTACATCAAAACCCTTCTGGAAGTCAGTGTAGTGGTAATGGTGGGTAATAATTTTTTCAAGTGGGAGCCCACTTTGTACCATCATAGAACCTTTATACCAAGTCTCAAAAATCTCACGACCATAAATACCTTTTATATGTAGCCCTTTGAATACAACCAAGTCCCAATCAATACCAGAACCCGAAGGCATGATGGCTAGCATTGCTACCTTGCCGCCATTAATCATTTTATTAAGCATCTCCCCAAACGCCTGAGGGGAGCCTGACATTTCAAAGCCAACATCAAAGCCTTCAAAAATACCTAAACTTTCCATTAATTCTTTCGTGATTTGATTTTTTTCAACATTAACAGTGATTACTTTCGGTAAGATTTTTTTAACTAAATTAAGGCGGTATTCATTTAAATCAGTAATTACTATATTACGAGCGCCACTGTGAGCAGCAACCATTGCAGCCATAATTCCAATTGGACCTGCGCCAGTTATTAAAATATCCTCTCCCACCATATCAAATGAAAGCGCGGTATGAACTGCATTCCCATAAGGGTCGAAACAGGCTAGTAAGTCCGCTGAAATTTTGACACTTGGTTTAAATACATTTTCTGCTGGAACCGATACATACTCTGCAAAAGATCCGTTTCGATTAACTCCAATCCCAACAGTATTAGGACACAGGTGTTTGCGTCCACCTAGGCAGTTACGGCATCGATTGCAAACTATATGACCCTCAGCAGAAACCAGATCACCAACCTTTAATCCAACAACACTTTCACCTAACTCAGCTATAACTCCAGCAAATTCATGGCCTGTTGTCATTGGCACAGATATGGTTTTTTTTGCCCATGCATCCCAATTATAAATATGTATGTCAGTACCACAAATTGCAGTTTTCTGAACTTTGACGAGCACATCGTTACTGCTTACCTCTGGCATGGGAACGTCTTCAAGCCAAATCCCTTTCTCTGAGTGGCTTTTAACTAATGCTTTCACAATACAATCCTTAGTTGTTTAAAAAAATATTAGTGAGTAGAATTTATATCAATAATTGATATATCATTTTATAGAAAGGGGCTATAGACGTTTAGTTGATTCTCAAATTCTAGATTATAAATAGTTCTTATTTAATTAGTCTATAAGTGGTAAGAGTTTATCAATAGATTCTTTTGCATCCCCGTAGAACATTCTTGCATTCTCCTTAAAGAATAATGGATTTTCGATGCCAGAATATCCTGTTCCCTGACCCCGTTTGGAGACAAATACTTGTTTAGCCTTCCAGCATTCTAATACAGGCATGCCTGCAATTGGGCTGTTTGGGTCTTCTTGAGCAGCTGGATTCACAATATCATTAGATCCAATTACAATAGCCACATCGGTATCTGGGAAGTCATCATTAATCTCCTCCATCTCCATAACGATGTCATAAGGTACCCGTGCCTCTGCTAGAAGAACATTCATATGACCTGGCAAGCGACCAGCTACTGGATGGATTGCAAAGCGAACATTTTTTCCCTGAGCTATTAACTTACGCGCTAATTCAGACACTGATTGTTGAGCTTGGGCAACAGCCATACCGTAACCTGGGATTATTATAATACTTTCAGCTTCATTTAATACAGAGGCAACACCGTCTACATCAATAGCGACCTGCTCTCCATTAATCTCCATTTGAGGGCCAGATGAACCACCAAAGCCACCAAGGATTACGCTCACAAAGGACCGATTCATAGCTTTACACATGATGTAGGATAAAATAGCGCCTGATGATCCTACTAAAGCTCCAACAACAATCAAAAGGTCATTACCAAGACTAAATCCAATCGCAGCAGCAGCCCAACCTGAATATGAATTCAGCATCGATACCACTACCGGCATGTCTGCACCACCAATACCCATGATAAGGTGATAACCGATAAATAAAGCCATGACCATCAGAATGATCATCGACAATAACTCACCAGAATTTAAATACCAAGCTACAGACAATACTGACACAATAGCTGCAGTTGCATTAAGAAAGTGACCCCCAGGAAGCTTGATAGCTTCTGAAGTTACTCTGCCTGCTAACTTGCTATAAGCAATCACTGAGCCTGTAAAAGTAACAGCACCAATCCAGATACCCAAAGCTGTCTCAACACGAAGAATGTTGATCTCTACAACTGACTTTTTAGCAAGTAGCCCTGAAAACCCTTCAAGCATTTTCTTGACAGTATCATCCATAGAGGCAATATTAACCAGCTCAAAATGAGTGTTAAAGCCCACAAATACCGCGGCAAGTCCAACTAAAGCATGCATACCAGCAACTAACTCTGGCATTTCAGTCATTCCCACTTTTGACGCTAAAAGGTAACCTATCAAGCCACCCGCTGCAATCAGAGCCAGTGAGAGCCACCAATGCCCTAATCCAGGACCTAGTAGGGTGGCAGATACAGCTAAGGCCATTCCAGTAATACCATACCAGACCGCGCGCTTTGCGCTTTCCTGACCAGACAGCCCGCCAAGTGATAGAATAAATAACACTGCTGCAAGAACGTAAACAGCAGAAGTAAAGCCTATTTCCATGACGCCAGCCTCATTAAGATTTCTGGAACATGGCAAGCATGCGCCTCGTTACAAGGAAGCCACCAAATATATTAATGCCCGCAAAAAACACTGATATCGCAGCAAGAACCATGACTATAGAGCTGGATGAGTTTATCTGAAGTATTGCTCCCAATATTATGATTGATGAAATCGCATTGGTCACAGCCATCAATGGCGTATGAAGAGAGTGGCTAACATTCCAAATCACTTGAAAACCAACAAAAACAGATAAGATAAAAACAATAAAGTGCTGCATAAAACTTGCTGGTGCATAGCTTCCAACTAAGAATAACAATGCGCCTCCAACAAAAAGTAATATAACTTGGTTTTTAGTCTGTTTTTTAAAGGCTACAACCTCATCAGCTCGAACCTCTTCAGGGGTTTTATCTGGAACCCTTGCTTTTTGAATAGCGGCAATAGCCTGTACTTTTGGAGGTGGAGGAGGAAAAGTAATCTCTCCATTGTGAACGACCGTTGCGCCGCGGATAACGTCATCCTCCATATCATGAACTATCACTCCATCTTTGTTGGGAGTCAAGTCATCAATCATGTGGCGAATATTACTGGCATAAAGAGTACTCGCCTGAGCGGCCATCCGGCTTGGAAAATCTGTATAACCAATAATAATTACGCCATTATCTGTAACAATGCGCTCATCTATAACAGTAAGCTTGCAATTTCCACCCTTTTCAGCAGCCAGATCCACTATCACTGAGCCAGGTTTCATACTGGCAACCATATCCTTAGTCCAAAGCTCAGGCGCTTCTCGATTAGGAATCAAAGCGGTAGTAATCACAATATCCATATCAGGCGCAATCTCTTGGAACTTGACTAATTGAGCGTTAGTAAATTCAGGCGAAGATACAGCAGCGTAACCTCCAGTTGAGGTGCTATTGTTCTGTTCATCTGCAAAATCTAAGAAAACAAATTCAGCGCCCATAGACTCTACCTGCTCGGCAACTTCTGGGCGAACGTCAAATGCATAGGTGATAGCACCAAGAGAGGTAGAGGTGCCAATTGCTGCGAGTCCAGCAACACCGGCGCCAACTACTAAGACCTTTGCTGGGGGTACTTTACCGGCTGCTGTCATCTGTCCAGTAAAAAAGCGGCCAAAGTTGTTACCCGCCTCAATCACTGCGCGATAGCCGGAAATATTGGCCATAGAAGATAATGCATCCATTTTTTGGGCGCGACTAATGCGCGGCACCATATCCATAGCAATAACTCTAGCCTCTTTAGCTTTAGCCATTTCCATTAACACTTCATTGGCGCTTGGATAGAAAAAAGAGATTAGTGTCTTGGAGGATGAAAGTCTTTTGATTTCAGATTCACTTGGGGGCTGAACCTTAACAATTACATCACTTGCCTTTATAAGCGCTTCACCAGATTTGCAGATCTCAACACCGACATCTTCATATTGTTTATCAATAAAGCCAGCTGTAATACCAGCACCCGTTTCTACCAGGCACTCATGACCAAGCTTTTTTAGCTTAATTGCACTATCTGGAGTTAAGGCAACACGCTGTTCACCTGAAGAGGTTTCTTTAAGAGCTCCAATTTTCATAACTTTCAACCTTTTATTTAACCGTTCTTGAAATGCTCTTATTATCAAAAAATTCTATGTGATAGGACTTCTTATACATATTACTAAAAGGATTTTAGATGAAAACAATGTAAGCTATTAGAGCAATAAACTTAAAAATATTATGGTTTAATCTACCCGATAAATACAAAATAGAGCAAAGATTTGTCTTGCCCCAACATATTTAATCACCTTTCCCGGGCTTTTCAGAAAATAAATGCATCTTTCCATCTGGAAAATTATCTGGGTGATATTTTTCATGCTCAGGGTCTGGACCACTATTTTCAGTTATAACTGGCCAATTCATATCAGTGCTGTATTTTCTATTGAACTCTAACCATTTAACGCCAACAGGATCAGTATCAGGCAATATAGCTTCAACTGGACACTCTGGGACGCAGACATCACAATCAATGCACTCATCTGGATTAATAACTAGTGTGTTTTCACCTTCGTAGAAACAATCTACTGGGCACACCTCAACACAATCTAGGTGCTTACATTTGATACATCCATCGGTTACTACGTAGGCCATTTGACTTCATCCAAATAATAGAAACTAAAAATATAACTCTGTGTTAATTTGAACACATTCTATTAAGAATAAAAACATGAAATACAACAAACATCAAAAAGAGTACAATTGATGAGTAATGGCTTTACTTCAACTAGCGGATAGAACTATGAAAAAACAGAATGAAGAACTAAAAACCAAGAAGCAAAAGAAATTATCATTGCAAGAAAAAGCAATAATGGCTACCAATGCAAGGTCTGAAGAGTCAGACACTCATAATTCTGACTGGAATCCGGGTTCACTAGGTAGATTGGATAAGGCTTTAAAAGAAGAGAGTTAATATTTATTTGCAGGGTGATTAATTAAAAAACCATACCGCCACTTTAGATCTATATTGATTTAAAATAACTCGCCGTAGCAATTACCTTAAATACCTTTCTAAATGAATTCCTTGATTATTAAATTACAAGATCGACTTAATGGGCTTTTCCCTGGCCTAATTGTTGTTGGGACAATAGCTGCAGCAGCAGGATTTCTAAGCCTTCACTACAAAGCCCCAGTGATGCTCTTTGCACTCCTAATTGGTATTGCCTTTAACTTTCTAGCAACCGATGAGCGCTGCGCTCCAGGCATAGAGTTCTCAAGTAAAAAAATTCTTCGCTTTGGTGTTGCGTTATTAGGCTTCAGAGTTACGCTTGATCAAATTTTAGGTCTTGGCACGAATGTACTTTTACTTGTTCCAATTCTTGTGCTTTCATCGATTGCAATTAGTTGGTTCATCGCGAAGTTGATGGGTAGGCGTTATCTTTTTGGACTTTTAACCGCGTGCGCTGTCTCAATTTGCGGCGCAGCTGCAGCGCTTGCTGTTGCCTCGGTCCTCCCTAATTGGAAAGATAGGCATCGTGATACTTTATTTGTCGTTGTATGCGTAACAGCGCTCTCAACCTTTGCGATGATTGCCTATCCTATTTTGTTTTCAGTAGGGGGCTTTAGTGACGTTGAGATTGGAATCCTTATTGGGGCAACCATCCATGATGTTGCGCAGGTAGTGGGTGCTGGCTATGCCGTTTCTAATGAGACTGGTGATGTAGCGACCTTTATTAAGCTTCTGAGAATTTCAATGCTACCGTTCATCGTTATCATTATTGCGCTTTTATTAAAGGGTGATGATGAGCTTGGAACTATTAGCCCTAAAGCATTCCCATGGTTTGCTCTTGGCTTTGCCTTATGCCTGATTGTAAATAGCATCGGATTCATACCTGAAATCCTAACGGGGTTTCTTGCCGATGTCTCGCAATGGTTTTTAGTGTTTGCTATTGCAGGGCTTGGCGTTTCCACATCCCTTAAGTCGATGATGGAGCTAGGCGGAAAATCAATCGCACTTATGGTCTTGCAAACTGTCGCGTTACTTGGTATTGCAGTTCTCGCTGTGTCAACGGACTTCATCTAATAAAGGAGAGAAAATGAAGGTTTTAGAGGTTTTAGATGCTGAATTGGTTTTGGTGGATTTAGAGGTGAATTTGGGAAATAAAAAGCAAAACAGTCCAACGCTTTGTGCTCGATACAACGGAAAAATTATTCCCTTAAGCACGCCAGATGGAAGGCCAATCCTAATGAAAGAAGATAACGCTATAGAAGGTGACTCAGAAGTTAAATAAACCTCTCTAACATGACTTGACTTAGGCAAACTTTGCTTTGATTAGTGTCCACATGCGGCCATCGATTGTAATCAAACCAAACCCAATAAGGCTCATACCTACAAAGTGTATTATCTCTAGGCTTTCATTGAGCACTAGGACTCCAAGTAAAATTGCAGAGATTGGAACCAGAAAGCTTACCAAAGATAAATTGATTGCCCCAGCTGAACCAAGAATTTTGAAATACAGTACATAGGCAAGGGCGGTTGATATTACTGCAAGAGCAAACACAGAAAATATTGACTCGAAAGATGCTGCGCTCACATCTGGAATTCCGTCCATGCCGAGCGCAATTGGTATCATAACAAGGGATGATGCGGCTGTTTGACCGGCCGCTATGACGATTGGGTTAACTCCCATCTTTTTGAAGCGCCTACCAAATGTTCCTGCAAAAGAATACGCAATTCCAGCTAAAAGAATAGCGAGCTGTGCGAGCGTTTTTCCAGTCTCTATTTTTTCAGGAAAGCCAATCATTACCGACACCCCAATAAAACCAATCACCACGCCTATAACCTTCCTTGAGCTTACTTTTTCATCTGGCAGAAAAAGTCCTGCCATAATTACAGCAAAGAAGGGCACAGCTGAATTAAAGATAGATGCAAGGCCCGCATCAATCTGAGTCTGACCCCAGGTAATTAATGAGAAGGGAATGGCGTTATTGAGTATTCCCATTATTAAAAATGATAGCCACAACTTAAGTGAAATGGGTACATGGAGTTTTGTATAAAACACGATTGTCCACAACAGTATTGTTGCAATCGATACTCTCAAGGCTACTATAGTTAAAGCTGAAAAGTCTTGTAAGGCAATTTCAACAAAGAAAAATGAGCCGCCCCAAAAAACGGATAAAACAATAAGCATCAGCCACTCTTTATTAGCCATTGCAGTTTGTATATTTGCTGTCATAGTATAAAAAGGTTAGATAAGTGCTAAATTTTAAAGCATCTTAGTAGCGTACCAGTTACAGAATGAGGCAACGTTTTCTTCCATTAGAGGAGAAAATTGCCCTTGCAGTGATGGTGAATTTCGAAGCCCTTTATGTTGATTCTCTAGAGCAATAATGTCCTCACTCATGGCGTCATCAAGGCGCTGATAATAGGCTTGAGATTTTTCATTAAAATCAGGGAGCTCCGTTGTACTTTTTGGAAAACAAATGCTTTGACGTATTTGGCAGCGCTCTGAACTAATTGGAGTGGCTTCATAAACCCAGATCGCCTCTTGGCTTGCTGCAAAAGTCATATTTGGAAAAATCCAGCTATACCGAGCTCCAAGGCTCCATGGCTCTGTTAAACTCGTCATTTTTGGTAAAGCGCTGAGCTGTTGAGCCTCAAGAAGGGCGCCAGTTCCAGAGGTAAGTCCAAACTGACTCGCATAGTCATCCAATGTAATGTCTGACTCTTCAGGCTTCCAATAGAGATTATCGATGCTGGTTGGGTGCACGTTGTTCAGGTGGTAGTATTCATTAAAAACATCTAAAAATGCCTTCCAATTGCACTGCACTTCAAAGGCTTGACGCCGTGTCGTTACAAGATCGTTCAATGCCCAAGGCTTATGAAGCTTTGCAAAATCGCCTAACTGCTTCTCTAAACTTGTTGACTCACTACCAATAAAAGCAAACAAAAAACCTTCTACTTCTTTTAGGTCATACTCAATCAGTGAGTGCTCTGCGAAATCAAAATTTGGATTTTTATCCATCTCTTTGGCGTGAATTAGGACTCCATCTTGTGAATATGTCCAGCCATGAAAAGGACAACTAATTGCTTGGCATTGTCCGTTACCCTCTAACAACTTAGCGCCGCGATGCCTACAGGTATTTGCATATAACCGTAAAGCTTTATCTTGATCACGAATCAATAAAAGTGCTTGACCGCATAACTCTAATGCTTCATATTCACCCGGAAGCATCAATCTATCTGCCCGACCTAACCCTAGCCATTGATCTGTAAAAATACGATTTTTTTCTTGTGTAAAAATAGAATTCTGCCAATAGAATTCAAAAGGGAGGCTCCTTCTATGCGGCAGTGGTAACGTGCATAGCTTAAGATTTTTTAGTAGTTTATTTTCAATTTTCTCACTGTTTTTCATCGTTAATTGCTTTAATTGACTTTTAAATAATACATTGTTATTTTGAATTACATTGGAGCATGAGTCTACCCATAATAAATATTTTGATAAATAATATATTAAATAGGATTACAATATAACCTCAACTATTTTTTTAATTACAGGGGAGAGTAATTTTGAAACACTTATACAAAATGCATTCAATAGGTTTGCAAAAAATAATTCCAGGTGTGCTTTTGAGCTTTGTTGTTACATTAGGCTTCTTTAGCCAATCATCAATAGCTGCAAGTCACAAGGTTCTAAACTTAACAATACTTCATACAAATGATTTTCATGCTCGTTTTAGGCCTATTAGTAAGTACGATAATAATTGCTCTGCTGAGAATAATGCTGAAGGAAAATGTTTTGGCGGCTCCGCTCGTCTAATTACAGCAATTGAGGATGCACGCTCAAGGCATGAAAATACCGTACTTTTAGACGGTGGTGATCAGTTCCAAGGAACTCTTTTCTATAACCTTTATAAAGGTAAGGTTGCAGCAGAAATGATGAATAAACTTGGTTACGATGGAATGACTGTTGGAAACCATGAGTTTGATGATGGCCCTGAAACCTTAAGAGCGTTTATGGATGCGGTTAACTTTCCAGTGCTTATGGCAAATGCAAATGTTGATATGGAGCCAGAACTTAAGGGCAAGCTACAAAAATCAACGGTCATAGAGAGAAGTGGTCATAAAATTGGACTTATAGGCCTTGTTACAGAGGACGTTGTTGATATTTCGAGTCCTGGTGATAATATTATATTCACGGATGCTATTACTGCTGCGCAAGCCGAGGTCGATTCTTTGACAGCAGCTGGAGTTGGCATAATCATACTTATGTCACATTCTTCATACGAAATTGATAAAGAAATTGCAGCCAATACAACAGGTATTGACGTGATTGTTGGCGGCCATGATAATGCTTATCTATCAAACATTAGCGATAGAGCAAAAGGACCTTATCCAACCGTTGTTAATGGCACTCAAATTGTACAAGCTTATGCCTATGGTAAATACTTAGGTGAGCTCTCAGTTGTCTTTGATGATGAAGGTGAGGTTATCTCTGCAACAGGTGAGCCAATTACGATTGACGGCTCTGTCAATGAGAATAGTCAAATAGTTGCTCGCTTAGATGAATTAGAGAAGCCAATAACAGATCTTAAAGAAACTCTAGTTGGAAACGTTTCTAGCTCTTTAAATGGCGATAGAGCTGTTTGCCGAGTTCAGGAATGTGATATGGGTAATATGATAACGGACGCAATGAGAGCGGCAGGAATGGAAAAAGG
The DNA here is from genome assembly GCF_059512545.2 of Candidatus Pseudothioglobus sp. uisw_070. Classification (NCBI taxonomy): domain Bacteria; kingdom Pseudomonadati; phylum Pseudomonadota; class Gammaproteobacteria; family Pseudothioglobaceae (SeqCode); genus Pseudothioglobus (SeqCode); species Candidatus Pseudothioglobus sp. uisw_070. The sequence continues at coordinate 941,793 of NZ_CM183456.2, forward strand.
TTATTCGATTGCTCTTGCAAACTCAGGAGGCATTCGAGCCTCTCTTGATGCTGGGCAGGTTACACTTGGTGAGATAATGACTATCCTTCCATTTCAAAACACAATGTCAACCTTCAAGGTTACTGGTAAGCAGTTACTTGCAGCGATTGAAAATGGTGTGAGCCAGGTTGAGGATGGCTCAGGTCGATTCCCTCAGGTTTCAGGAATGCGCTTCTCATTCGATGCGTCAAAACCTGCTAATGAAAGGGTGACTTCAATTGAAATCCAAGAGAGTAATGGGTCTTTTAGTGCACTCAATCTATACGGTACATACGGTATGGTTTCTAATAACTTTATTCGTGCTGGTGGTGATGGTTATAAAATGTTCAGGTCTGCAACTGATATCTATGACTTCGGTCCAGATCTAGCTGACGTTGTTGTCGATTACATTAAGGCAAATCCAGGTTACTCAGGTTTCACTGATAATCGAATTACGCAAATAAAGTAACCAAAAAAGGCCCTTAATTGGGCCTTTTTTATCTATCCTTATTTTTTATGCAATTTAAGTAATGTGTCAAAATGAACTATTGCAAAAGCGTTTAAAAAAAAATATTGTAAATTAATGGGTATTTAATATTGTTTTTAAGGTATATTTTTCGTCAATAGCTAATGATTAGTTATTATTGTTGTTAATTTAATATATTTAGGGAGTTCTTATGGACGATATGAGTTTATTTTTACAAGCTGGCGATTTTGTTGGCGTTTCATTCTGGATAGTGTCTGTGGCGATGGTTGCTGCTACAGTATTTTTCTTTTATGAAGGTATGGCAGTAAATAAAGAGTGGAGACTGTCAATGACAGTTGCAGGATTGGTAACGTTGGTTGCTGCAATTCACTACTATTATATGAGAGACTACTGGGTAGCTTCGGTTATCGCAGGGGCTCCTGATTCTCCAATTGTATACAGATATATTGATTGGTTAATTACTGTCCCATTATTAATGATTGAATTTTTCATCATCTTGAAAGCAGTCGGCGCTTCAGTGTCAACTAATTCTTTCTGGAGATTATTAGCTGGAACTATGGTAATGCTAATTGGTGGATTCGCAGGTGAGGCGCATCTAGTATCCGCTTCTGTCGGGTTTGTCGTGGGCATGATAGGTTGGGCAATCATCATCTGGGAAATCTTCGGTGGTGAGGCTAGTAAAGCAGCTGAGGCAAATGCAAGCGTAAAGTCTGCATTCAATGCTCTTAGAATTATTGTTTTAGTAGGCTGGGCTATTTATCCTCTTGGATATGTCTTCGGATATATGATGGGAAGTGTAGATGCTGGAACTTTAAACATTGTTTACAACCTTGCAGATTTTGTTAACAAAATCTTATTTGGTTTAATTATTTGGAATGTTGCAGTGCAATCAAGCGCAGCTGGCAGCAAGAAGAAGTAAGCATAACTTTACAAAAGTTCATAAAAAGCCCTCTTCATTGAGGGCTTTTTTTTAGCTTTTTATTAATAGACCGAATTTACTACAACTTATTCCTTCGACACCTTTCACTGCAATAGAGAACGTTTTCCCAGTCTTTACGCCATTTTTTTCTCCAGGTGAAGGGCTTATTGCAAGTTTTACAAATCTTCTCTAATTTCATCGAGTATGGGCCTTAATAAATTTTTCTGCCTCGCCAAAGATAAGCTCTTTTCTTTCTTGTGACATTCTGTCTAATAGTTTGGGTTGAAGAGATAATCTAGGATTGGATTCATAGAACTTTCTATTTTTTTGAATGAACCTCCAGTAAAGTCCGTCAACTGCATTGCACCATTCACCTTTTTTGTAGTTACTCATTTTAAGTAGGTAATTTGAGCCACAGGTGTAAGGCTTGGTTGACATTAGGCCGCCATCAGAATAGGTTGCCATTCCGAACACATTTGGAACCATAACCCACTCGGAAGAGTCAATATACATTTCCATAAACCACCTGTATATTTCTTTGGGATCAATTTCGCAAAGATTCATCAGGTTGCTTATGACCATAAGTCTAGGTATGTGATGGTTGTATCCATCTTGTATTGCAGTAATGATAGAATCATCTAAAGGCGCTATTCCAGTTGAGCCTTCGTACCAGCTTGAAGTTAACTTGCCCGTATGTCCCCAATAGTTTTTATTTGATTGATAGTCACCTTTTGTTTGATATACGCCTCTGATAAACTCACGCCAACCTAAGACTTGCCTTACAAAGCCTTCCAATGAGTTCATGGGGATTTGATAAGTATCAGCGCTATCTAGTAGGGTTTGAATAACTTTTTGAGGAGACAAAAGCCCTATATTCATTGAGGCGCTGATGCAGCTATGAAACAAAAAGTTTTTGCCTTCTAGCATTGCGTCTTCATAAATACCAAAATTAGTCATTCTCTGCTTTAAAAAATCTTCAAATTGACTCTCAGCATCACGTCGATTAACAGGAAACCATGGATTGTCAAGGCTTCCAGGGTGGTCATTAAAATGCTGCATAATGAGGCTACAAACTTCATTATGGTGTAACGATTGCTTATTATTTGGCAGATCAGGAATCAAAGTATTAGCAGGAATTTTTTTTCGATTTTCTGCATCAAAGGACCATTTACCGCCCAAAGGCTTGTTGTCTTCATCCATCAAAATGTTGAATTTTTTCCTTGCGTGCTGATAGAAATTCCCCATTCTAAGGGCTTTTTTATCCTTCATTAGTGAATAAAGCTCTTCCCTAGAAAACATAAACATTGGTGATTGGTGAACTTTAAACTTAACATTGCTCTTAGTTAAGCCTTTAAATAATTTAGTTTCAAAGGCCTTGTCTTCAATTTCAAATACATTTACCTGTTCTATTTCATTATCCAAAACGTAATCAACAAGACACTCTAGATAAGATTGATTTTCAATTCGATCATTTAAGGCAAAGTATCCAACAGAGATGCCCAAAGATTCTAGCTCTTCTTTGTACTCTCGCATTGCACATAGAAACAAGTAAAGCTTGAGTTTGTGATGTTTTTCATAGCTGCAAAGATCAAAGTCTTCTGCCATAAAGACCTCATTACAGCCCAGCTCTTGAAGTAATTTGGGCTCAAAGAGTTGGTTTCCTAGAATTACAAACATGCTTTTCATTTATGCTTAATTTTAGTTAATTAATAGCTATCAAATTTTAAAGCATCAAGTCATAAATTATTGATTTTATTCACTAAAAAATGTATAAAAAAAACGGATTATAAGTTCACCAAGTCTTCACTATTTCTTTACGTACCATCTATATAATATTTTGGTTGAAGCTAAAGTAAGAGAAAATTATGGATTCGTTTTTAAATTTCCTTGTACGTCAAAAAAAACTCGCACTATTATTTACGTTGTCAATTGTCGTATTAGGCTTTATGACCCTCCAAAAAATTCAGCGTGATACTTACCCGGTTATTGAATTTGATCGGCTCTCAATAAATACTTCTTACCCAAGCGCATCTCCAAGAGATGTTGAGAAGAATATTACTAACGTAATTGAGAGCAAAATAAAGGGAATTTATGGAATCAAAGAGCTGACATCTACTTCATCTGAAGGGACATCTCGTATAAATATTGAAATTGATGAGGATGTTGATGATATCCAAGAGGTGAAGGCTAGTATTTCTGAGGTGGTCAATGAAATTGAAGACTTGCCAGAAGATGCTAATGACCCATTAGTAGTTGACAGGACAAGTACTGAGTGGCCAATCCTTACAATAGTAATCGGTGGAGATGACATCAATGTCGAGACTGCTAAAGCCATTGCTAATAATATTGAGAAAAATCTTTCTTTAATTGATGGTATTGCGAACATTAATATTGGTGGAGACTCTGAAAGAGAGGTACAAATCAGAGTTAATCCAGAAAAGCTTTTACAATACCAACTCTCTTTTGATCAGGTAAGGAGCGCCATCGCTGATCAAAATATACGCTCTGCTATTGGTGATAATAATCAAGGAAGAAATCAAAAAAATATCGTTATTATCTCTGAATATCAAGACAAAGAGTCTTTAGAGGACGTTGTTGTAAAGTCCAGCTATGATGGGCCAACAATTCTATTAAAGGACATTGCCTCAATTGATGAAGGTGAAATTGGTTTTAATACAATTACTCGAATTAATGGGACTAAGGGCTTCGTCCTCAAGGTTACAAAAACAGAAAAAGCAGACGTTATTAGAACCATTGAAAAAGTACGAGAGACTTTGGATGTACTTAAAGAATCATATCCTTCAAATATCAATTTAATTGTTACCGATGACAGATCAAAGCCAGTATCTAACCGATTAAATATTGTAACTAACAATGCCTTAGTAGGGCTAGCCTTAATTATGGTTGTTTTAGGCTTATTTTTATCTTTTAAGACTGCATTCTGGGTTGCTATAAGTATCCCTGTGACTCTTTTAGGGACGGTTGCTTTTCTTGGCTTTGTCGGCGAAACAATTAACTTAATTTCATTAATTGGAATGGTTTTAGTCTTAGGCTTAGTTGTTGATGACAGCATTATCATAGCTGAAAGTATTCATCACTATAAAGAAAAGGGGGGTGATGTCTATCAAAATATTGTTGATGGCTTTAAAAGGGTAATCATGCCTGTTGTTACCACTATATTAACTACAATCCTTGCAATATCAACCGTTCTAATAATGAGTGGAACGACCGGTAAATTTATATATATATTACCCATTACTGTTATCTGCGCTTTAACATTCTCATTTCTTGAAGTGAGTATCGCTCTGCCTGCGCACATGTCTGGCAGTAAAGTCAGCAAACAAAAAACATGGTTTAAGCCTGTCGAAAGATGGTTTGAAAAAGTGCTAGTTATAATCCTTAGGTGGCGCTTTATAGTTTTAAGTCTTTTTATTGCGCTTCTTGCATTCAGTGCTTATGTTGGCATGAAGGAAATTACATATATTCAGTGGCCATCAAGCGGCACAAACTCGATAAATATGCGCATTCAAACGCCACTTGGGACTCCCGTTGAAACAACTGAGCAGTCCATCATTAAAATTGATAATATTATTATTGATAAGGTGGGTTCAAACTTAGACTTTTTTACGAGCACAATTGGTTCAAGAGCCTCTAATCGAGCATCGATTGCTATTACCTTGACGCCAGCGAATGATCGCGCAATCTCTGCTAAAGAAATTATTGAGATCCTTAAAGAAGAAACCAAGGATATTGAAGGGGTTTCAAGGATTAACTTTAGAACAAATAGAGGCGGCCCAGGCGGAGCGTTAGATATTGAGTTAAGTCTAATTGGAAGTAATGATGTTCAGCGTCAGGCTGCTGTTGACCAACTTGAAAAAATACTTAGTAGCTACGACGGAGTCAGCGACATTGATCGTGATGACGATTTGAGTAAAAATCGAATTGAGGTTTTGTTGGATTATGAGTCAATGGCAAGCTTAGGAATTCAATACCAGCAGGTATACAGTCACTTAAGGACCATATACTCTGGGATGGACGTTTCTGATGTAGATTTTAATAACACCAAGCTAAGCGTTAAAATGTATCTTGGTGATAGTAATTATTCTGATGACTATATTACGGAAACCTCTATCAGGAATAACCAGGGAAGGATGATTCCAATGTCACAATTTGCAAGTGTTGTAGAGACTCCAGGCGATCCAAACTACAAGCACTTGAATGGTGAGCGAGTTGTTAAGGTAAGTGCGGCAGTTGAAGACTCAGTAACCACCGCTCAATCTGTCTCAAAAAGAGCACTTGATGAGCTAGATTTGATTAATAATTTTCCTGAAGTTCGTGCAATAGAAGGGGGCAGCTCATTTGAAGCAAAAGAAGCTTTAAGTGATTTTACTTTGGCACTTGGGTTTGCTGTCTTTGGTATATTTATGCTAATAGCGCTTCTTTTTAATTCATACTCTCAGCCGCTGTTAGTTATTCTTAGTATTCCTTTTGCTTTGATTGGCGTAGTGTGGGCTTTCTTCTTTCACTCTGAACCATTCAGTTTTTTTGTTTTATTGGGGGTCTTAGCGCTAGTGGGAGTTGTAGTAAATGATTCTTTAGTAATGATCAGCCACCTTAATTTCATTAAGCAAAGTCAAGACAAAGATAGTACGTCAATCCAGTGGATTGCGATGGGCGCTAAAGACCGACTAAGGGCAGTAATATTAACGACCCTTACAACGCTCGCAGGTGTCTTACCGCTTATCTATGGCTTTGGAGGTAAAGACGCATTCTTACAACCAATGGTAATGGCGCTAGGGTACGGCTTACTATTTGGTACTTTTGTTACTTTGATACTTCTTCCTTGCCTTTATTCTTTAAACTTAGACTTAATTAACTGGATTAAAAAGATAAAAAATAGTCTATTGAAAACATGACATCCAAACAAAAGCAGTATGTCTTTGTAATTGGTGGGGCCAATATTGATCTTCAGGGGTCTAGTGATAACCCGCTTTTATTAAAGGATTCAAATCCAGGTGAAATATCAATGTCTTCAGGAGGCGTTGGAAGAAATATTGCTGAGAACATGTCTAGGCTCAACATACCAACAAAAATATTTTCATATGTCGGATCTGACGCTCTGGGAAATTTTTTAATTGAATCCACTCAAAAAGCGAATGTCGATACTTCATACATAAATAGGCATCCCACATTGCCAACCAGTCAATACCTGTCGGTGCTGGATGATAATAACGACATGCTGGTTTCAATCTCAGACATGAGAATCATTAATGAGATGTCAATTGATGACATTAGAAGCCACAAAGATGCCTTAAATCAAAGCTCTTTGATTGTAATTGATACAAACATCCCAGTTAATGTCATTGAGTACATAACAGAAGAATTTAACCATATTCCCTTATTTTTAGATACAGTATCGATCGCAAAGGCATCAAAGATAACGCACCTTATTGGTAAATTTCATACCGTTAAGCCGAACAGGTTAGAGTCTGAGCTAATTACTGGCATTAAAATTACAGATCAAAGCTCTATGCATAGCGCTGCAAAGAACATGTTTGAAAAGGGTTGCAAACAAATCTTTATTACTCTGGGTGATGAAGGCGTCTTTTATTATGACGGAAAAGATTATGGGATGTTTAATCAAAAAAAGATAGATGTAGTCAGTGCAAATGGAGCGGGAGACGCATTTGTGGCAGGAATGGTTTATGGTTTTTTAAATTTAAATGGCATTAAAGAAGCAGTAAAATATGCATCTGCTGCTGCGTTGATTGCATTAAAAAGTAAAAATACTATCAGTGATCAGTTATCACTAGAAAATGTAGCGCTATTATTAAAGGAACAGAGCAATGAAGCTGAATGATTATTTAGATTTTCACCCAGACGTTGAAAATGCACTAAAAAATAACTTGCCAATTGTTGCGCTCGAGTCTACTATTATCTCTCACGGGATGCCGTACCCTAAAAACATAGAGACTGCGTTGATGGTTGAAGAGACTGTTCGATCAAATAATGCCGTTGCAGCAACGATTGCAATTATTAAAGGGCGCTTAAAAATAGGCCTTACTGAAAAAGAAATTGAATTTTTAGCAACGAATGACGAGATTAAAAAAATCTCTAGGAGGGATCTTGCTGTTGCTGTTTCACAGCAATTATCTGGCTCAACAACCGTTGCGTCAACAATGATTATTGCAAAACTTGCAAATATAGCAGTATTTGCAACAGGTGGAATAGGAGGGGTTCATAGAGGCGCTGAAACAACACTTGATATCTCTGCAGACCTTGATGAGCTCTCAAGAACAAACGTGTGTGTTGTTTGCGCCGGGGTAAAGTCTATACTTGATATTGGGCTAACTCTTGAGTATCTTGAAACCAAGGGCGTTCCTGTTATTGGCTATAAAACTTCTGAGATGCCAGCTTTTTACTCCACAAAATCTGGGTTTAATGTCGACTACAGAATTGATGCAGCAACTGATATTGCAAGCATACTTAAAACCAAATGGGATCTCTCTATTGATGGGGGTGTATTAGTCACAAACCCTATTCCAGTTGCATTTGAACTTGAATCAAGCGCTATGAATGAGGCAATAAATCTAGCTATTATTGAGGCTGATAATGAAGGTATTACAGGCAAAAAAATAACGCCTTATTTATTATCAAAAGTTAATGAAATTACAAAAGGTAAGAGCCTAGATGCCAACATCAAGTTGATTAAAAATAATGCAGACTTAGCGGCAAAAATTGCAGTGCATTTTTCTAAGAAGGATTAGTTACTCTTTTTCTCTTACGAAAAAATTAAACAATAGAATTATTGCTACAAAAAAAAGTATCAATAGCACAAGGATTCCTTGGTCTGACATAAAGTACTTTTCAATAGAAGCTACGGTTTTATTCATTGGTACACTCTCGTCAATAGTTTGAGTGCTTAGCGCAGGCTCTTTCTTACTGGTCTCTGCTTCTATAACTTCTTCTATATTTTCATCAATCTGCGCCTCAACAAACTCATCTTCTTGAAGAAATTTTGGACTTTCATCTGTCACCTCATTCAGAGAGTTTAAAGGCAATACTTGATCTCTATCATCCCCTCCAGCATATGCAGAGCATATAAATAAGAGAGATAAGAGTAAGGTTGTTAGTAGTTTTTTCATAGAGCTTACAATAATATACCTTTTAGATAAAAATAATAAAATTTTTGCTTGATAAATTAAGAATAATTTGATGTAATTCTGTTACTATATTAATTAATTAAATCGGAGAAAATTATGGCGACTTATGAATGTAGTAATTGTGGGATGGGCGTTAATGCAACCTGTGCTAAATGTGATGAGCCACTTGTTGATGGCTTACTTAAGCTTGATGATGGCGGTGAAGTTCAAATCTCTGAGTGTCCAAATGGTCACGGAAAAATCAAATCACCAATGTGCTGTGGTAATGATATGAGCTGCGCAATTTAATAGCATTCTAAAGCTATTAGCCTCTTTTTGGTGGTTTAATAATGATTGAGTACCCTTTAAATTATTACACACTTGTGTATGCGCATCTAGCAACAATTCTGCCTGCATTTGCAATTGGAACCTATATGATGATTAGGCGAAAAGGCTCTACTCAGCATAAATTTCTTGGAAAAATCTACTTACTATTGATGCTTACAACCGCATCTATTGCCCTATTTATTCCGGCATTTGCTGGTCCAAGATTGCTTTTAAATCATTTTGGGCTTATACATTTATTATGTATATTGACGATCTATACCTGTCCAGCAGCCTATATTGCAATAAAAAAAGGTGAAACAAAAAAACATCGTTATTTAATGATTTATCTTTATGTTGGTGGCTTAATAATTGCAGGATTTTTTACGCTAATGCCTGGGCGCTTTATAGGAGAGTTGTTATTTAACAGTAAGCTTTTAAGCTAATGTTAATCCTAAGTGATGCATAATTATATCTCTTCATGTAAAGTTGGAAACATTTTGCCATCTAAATCATCACCATTTTGATACCCATTTGCCTCCATCATTGCTCTTTCTTCTTGGGCCCAATCACCTCGATATTCAATCATAGAGCCTTCTTTAGCCATTCTTAACGTATATCGATGAATATCCTTTTTTGGCGTTACTTGATTTAAGCTTCCATGCAGCGTTCGCATATCAAAATAGATACAATCTCCCAGCTCAAGATCCCACTGAAGAAATTCATAATCATCTTTATTATTAAGAATATCTGGCGTAATATCATAAGTTTTGCCATTGACAGTGCCAGCCTCTCCATCAACCAGATGTCCTTCGTTAAATCGCGTTCTAATGAACAGCTTATCCCAAAGATGGGAGCCTTTAACCCAAGCAATCCCCTCTTCCTTTGATACAGGCTCTAGTGGAAGCCAAAGAACACACATTGAGCCCTCAAAATCAAAGTAGGATATGTCATGATGAAATGGAGCGCCAGACTTTGATCCCGCCTCTCTAAAAAACCAGTTGTCCATTACTAAGTTTATTTTTTTAGCTTCCAAGAGCTCGGATGCTATTTTTGCTGTTGGTGAGTTAAAAACGAAGTCTTTAAAGTCCTTATAAAGATCCCAGGTCCAGAAATCTTCAAAGTAACCAGGTGCATTTATATCTTTGGTATGTCTTTCAAACCTTGGGCTGGGGTTTTTGATATCTTCATCAATACCTCTTCTTAGCTTGTCTATCCATTGTTTATCAAATTTACCTTTTATTAAGGCGGCACCATCTCGCTTAAATTGTTTAATTTCTTTTGGAGTAAGTAAACTTTTCATAGAGATGAGTGTTCTAAATTACTAACAAATAAAACCACTAGTATTATTACTACTAGGGGTCAATGGAATAGCTTTCTTTAAATGGTTTTTAAAGCGTTGATCAGGTTGCTAACATCCTCATGAGTGTTGTAGTGAACCATACTCGTCCTAACAACGCCATCATCCGTATCAATTCCAAGTGCCTTTAAACAGCGCCATGCATAAAAGTTATCGTTTCGAGTAGCTATGCCTTGCTGAACCAGATTGCTACTTAATTCTTTGGAGGATTTATTATTCATAGTGAAGGCAATTGTAGGTGCTCTGTCTTTGTTACTTATTTTGGTTTTTCCTATAAGATTGATGTCATCTCGAGTGTTAATATAATCCAGCAACGGGTTTGCTATTTCCATCTCATGCTTAGCAATTAGTTCATTAACAGCTTCAATTTTTCCTCTAGTTGAAGCATCTTGGCCAGGGAAGTGATGTTCATATAAGTTGTTGAAGTACTCATAAACGCCTATTAAACAAGACAATTCTTCATGGTTTGGCCCACCTGGATTAAGTGTGTATGGAACATCTCCTTCAAGAAATTCGTGATTTTGATTAGGTAGCTTATTTAGAATGTCTTTTTTTCCATAAAGAAGGCCAAGGTGTGGGCCAAACGTCTTGTAGAGACTAAATGCATAAAAATCGACATCTAAGTCCTTTACATCTGGAAAGCCATGCGGCGCATAAGATACGCCATCACCAACAATATAAGCATCATACTCATGAACCAATTTTGCAATCGACTTAAGATCATTTATCGAGCCAACAATGTTAGAGCAATGGGTAACAGCTACTATTCTAGTTTTCTCTGATAATAGGGCTTTTAAATCATCAATGTTAAGTTCAGCTGTTTCTGGATTGATTTGCCATTCTTTAATAATCATTCCATGCTCTGCTAGTCTTCGCCATGCGCCAACGTTTGCCTCATGGTCTTGGTTTGTAACGATGACCTCATCACCTGGCTTAAGGAGGCTTCTCATTGCGTTAGAAAGGACATACATATTCATTGTCGTTGAACCGCCTATAATTATTTCATCAGTTTTTGCATTGATCATCTCGGCAAAAAGCTTGGTGGCCTGGTCCATATTGTCACCTGCAATAGCAGATGTATCAAATTCAGCATAGGGCTGTACTTTGGTAGATGTCATAAAATGGTTTAAGTGCTCTATAACGTTTGTTGGAACGTAGCTTCCTCCCGCATTTTCAAAGAATGACCATTTCGAACTTTTAGGGTCACTAAAAGCTGGGAATTGCGCTTTGACGTAATCGACGTCTAATGAGATACTGTTACTTGACATTGGAGCTCCTTATCAAAAAAAAATAATACTACTGAGCAAATCTAATTTTTATAGTCTGCCTCTTCCTTATCTAAAATTCTTTTTAAAGCATCAAAATGCATATCTGATGCGTCATATTTTTGCCATTGTGCGGCAGTTTTTGTGGCAATCTCGTGTGATACTTGGTGCAATGCTTTGCCTGTTTGGTAAGCGCCAATGAGCGTTTCACAGGACCTCTCAAAATAAAAAAGGTCATCAAATGCTTTGGCAACTGTTTTTGCAGCAGTTAGAACGCCATGGTTACCCATTAACATTACCGAGTTATCACCTAATATGGTACTTAATCTCTCTGCTTCTTCGCCAAGACCCATACCCCTATATTCATAATCTATTGATACTTTTTCATAAAAGCGCATTGTATTTTGATCAATCGGCTTCATAGTTTTATCCTCTAAGCAGGATAAAATTGTTGCGTACTTAGGATGGACATGAAGAATACACCTTGCTTGAGGATTATTTCTATGCAAAGCGCCGTGAATTGCCCAAGCAGTTGGGTCTGGAGCATTAGACTTAGACATTGTAGATTCATCATTTGAATCAACAAGAATAAGGTCGCTTGCACAGATCTGTGAGAAGTGCATTCCAATTGGGTTTAAAAGAAATTTAGAGCCATCATCTGAAACTGCTAAACTAAAATGATTTGCAACGGCTTCATGCATATTTAGCCTTGCAGCCCAGCGAAAAGCTGCTGCAAGATCTGTACGCTCTTTCTTGTAATCATTTTTATTAGCAACTAACTTGGACTGTACGCAAGTTCCTTTTCCATGGTAACGACGCAAAGTATTGCTATTCTCTAGTTTATCAATTGCCTTTCTAACAGTTCCAACACTAACATTTAATTGTTTTGATAGTTGAGATTCTGATGGAATAAAATCGCCAACCATAAGCTCTTCACTTGTTATTTTGGCGTTTATATAATCTATAACGTTTTGGTAAAGCTTTTGATCCATGTAGCTTTTATTCTAAACTGTATGCTCTAAGTATACTCATATATATGTGTTAAGTGTGCGCATGAAGATGTCAGTCTATTTAGAATTAAAAAATTTTCGGGTAAACTATGATGAACTTTATTAAGACAGAATAATGGCGTTATTAGAAGATCTATCCAACAAGGCTAAAGCGAAATTTCCACGTATCTTATTACCCGAATCTAGTGATTCTCGAGTCATAGAGGCGGCTCACATTCTGACGAGTCAAAAAATTGCTCAAATTGTTCTTTTTGACATAGATTCAGAACAATCTCTGGGTATAGAGACAATTAATCGTGAAAACAAAGATTTGAAGACCAAGTACGCCCAAACCTTGTTTGAAATAAGAAAGCACAAGGGTGTTACTTTAGAGAGTGCTCTTGAAATGATATTAAACCCAACTGTATTTGCAATGATTGCCCTTCATAGAGGCGATGTTGATGGCCTTGTCATGGGCGCTATAACTCCAAGCCAAGAGGTTCTTAGTAATGCGCTTCGAATTATTGGCGTTTCTAAAGGCAGTAAACTAGTATCGAGTTTATTTCTGATGGCGTTTGATCAGAATCACAAAATGTATGGTGAAAATATGATTTTTTCAGATTGCGCAATGAATATTAATCCCAACTCTCAAGAGCTTGTAGAAATAGCCCAAAGCGCCTATGAAACGGCAAAATTGTTTTTAGAGGAAGAGCCTAAGCTGGCTATGCTTTCATTTTCAACAAATCAAAGTGCCAATCACTCGGAGGTTGATAAAGTAAGAGATGCAACCAATATTCTAAAGTCTAGGCTTGCAGGTGCTCAAATAATAGGCAACATTCAGCTTGACGCTGCTCTAGATAACGAGGTCTTAAAAATTAAATATCCTGAGGCTTCATTTACACCACCTGCAAACATCTTAATTTTTCCAAACCTTGATGCTGCAAACATTGGCTATAAGCTGGTTCAGAGATTTTCAGGAGCCAAAGCAATTGGCCCAATTCTTCAGGGGCTGGCAAAACCAGTTAATGACTTATCTAGGGGTTGTAGCGTTGATGAGATTGTTAATACTGTGGTAATTACTGCAAATCAATGTAGTTAGACTTACATCCCAATATAATTGGGTCCACCACCACCTTCAGGAGGCACCCAGTTAATATTTTGTGAAGGGTCTTTAATGTCGCAGGTCTTGCAGTGAAGACAGTTTTGCGCATTGATTTGGAAATAATCTTCACCATCTTTTTCAATTATTTCGTAGACTCCCGCGGGGCAATACCTCTGAGCTGGCTCATCATAGAGTTTTTTATTGTGAGCTAAGGGGATTGACGCATCTGTAAGCTTTAAATGAACTGGCTGATCTTCCTCATGATTCGTTCCAGACAAGAATAAAGAGGAGGTAATATCAAAACTCAAAACGTTATCTGGAGCCGGATATTTTTTTATAGGCGAAGACTTGCTAAGGGTTAATGAATCGCAATCCCTATTCTCGTCTTTAATAGTGAACGGAAGTTTGTTTCGAAAAATATTTGATTCAATAAAGTTATAAGCTGCGCCAAGATAAAAACCAAATTTGTGCATAGCGGCACTAAAGTTTCTAGATTCATAGAGCTCTTTGTAAAGGGCACTGCTTTTAAATAGGTCATCAAAATCACAGTTTTCTTCTAAAAGCACTTTATTAATATACTCAGCGGCTAATATTCCAGATTGGAGTGCACAGTGACTACCTTTAATCTTACTTGGGTTCAAAGTTCCAGCATCACAGCCAACAATCATGCCTCCATCAAACTCCATTTTTACAAGGGAGTTAATGCCGCCTTTGGTGATTGCTCGTGCACCATAAGAAACTCGCTTACCAGATGCAAGATATTGCTTAATGGATGGATGCTGTTTAAATTGCTGGAATTCTTGAAAAGGGCTATGACTTGGATTACTATAATTGAGATCAACAATTAAGCCAACGGCGATCCTGTTGTCGTCAAAGTGATAGAGGAATCCACCACCAGACGTTCCACCTTTAAGAGGCCATCCCATGCTATGTACAACATCACCGGGACTATGCTTATCATTATCAACTTCCCATACTTCTTTGAAGCCTATAGCAAAATGTTGAGGAGTTCTTCCCTTATCAAGATTAAACTCTTTTATCAACTTCTTACCTAGGTGGCCTCTTGCGCCTTCTGCAAAAATTGTCTGCTTAGCAAGTATGTCCATTCCAGGAGTATAGGTACCTTTTTGATTTCCCTCTTTGTCAATTCCCATATCACCCGTTGCAATACCAATAACTCTTCCACTTTCATCAGTAAGGTATTTTTGGGCAGGAAAGCCTGGAAAGATATCAACGCCAAGCTCCATTGCTTTCTCAGAGATCCATTGACATAACTCACCAAGTGATATTATGTAATTTCCTTTGTTGTGAAGGCTTTTTGGCATTAACCAAGAAGGTATTTTTACACTTTTGTTATTGTTAGTAAGCCAGTATAGATCGTCTTTGGCTACAGGGGTCTTAAGTGTTGGGCAGTCCTTGGCATCTTCAGGAAATAAATCAAAGAGGGTTTTAGGCTCGAATACTGCTCCAGAAAGAATGTGTGAGCCGATTTCGGCGCCTTTTTCAAGTAGGCATACCGAAAGATTAGGATTGAGTTGTTTGAGTTTGCAAGCAGATGCTAGTCCAGATGGACCTCCGCCAACAACAACTACATCATATTCAATTGACTCTCTTTCCATTAACTAGCTTCCTAGACTTGATATTCGTTTAATTCTTTTAAAGCGCCAAATAGATCTGTCTGCCATACCAAATCTGCCATTCTTGACATAGGTGCATCAGGATCATTATTAATAACAACAATGACCTGTGAGTCCTTCATGCCGGCAAGATGTTGAATTGCGCCAGATATTCCTACAGCTAAGTATAGCTGAGGCGCAACTACTTTTCCAGTTTGACCAACTTGATAATCGTTAGAGATAAAGCCTGCATCCACGGCAGCTCTTGAAGCGCCAACTGCTGCATCAAGTTTATCTGCTAATTGCTCAATCAGAGCAAAATTCTCTTTGGATCCAAGTCCACGACCACCAGAGACAATTCTTGCTGCTGTTGTTAACTCAGGGCGCTCAGATTGAGATTCTTGGAGTGAAATAAAGGTTGAGTTTGACTCGGGTATTGTTGATGACAATACTTCAACTTCAGCAGAACCTCCGTCGCCTGAATGTTCAAACGCAGTTGCTCTAACTGTCATGATAATTGTATCATCTGAAGACTCTACTGTTGCCATAATGTTTCCAGCGTATAAGGGCCTTACAAATGTATTGTTTGACTTAATTTCACAGACGTCTGATATTGGCTGAACATCTAGAAGAGCACCAATGCGCGGTAAAATATTTTTACTGTAAGTTGAAGAGCCTGAAACGAGGTATTTATAGCCGCTCATTGCGTCTGCAATTAGCTTGCTCGCTACCTCTACATTGGCATTCTCAAGCGCATCATCAACAATCATTTTGACTGAGTTGATTCCAGCTAACTTAGATACAGATGCTGAGTTTGACGCGTCGTTCGTTAGAACCAGTGCGTCAATGCTATCTGAAAGCTTTGAGGCTGCAGTAATAGCCGCTCTGCTACATGCATTTACTCCTGATCCGTTGAGTTCAATTAATATAAGTGCTGACATTACAGAACTCCCATTTGATTTAATTCTGAAAATAACTCTTCAGCAGAACTGATCTGCTTGGAGGCCCTATCTTTAGTTCCTGACTCCACAACACTGATAACTTTAATGCGCGGGGATGTATCAATTCCAAGGCTATCTAGCTCAATTGTCTCCAGGGGCTTGGATCTGGCCTTCATAATATTGGGGAGTGAAGCATATCTAGGCTCATTAAGCCTTAAGTCTACCGTTACAATTGCTGGAAGGTTAAGCTTTCTAGTTTCAATTCCTGAATCTATTTCACGACTAACTTCAACACTACTGGCATCTGAGCTAAGATCGAATTGCGATATAAAAGTACCCAAAGAATAGTCCAAAAGGCCTGATAGGATTTGACCCGTTTGGTTATTATCATTATCAACTGCTTGCTTACCCATTATGATGAGTTCGGCTTCTTCGCGCTTAATAATATTAGCCAAAATTTTACCAACATGTAACGGCTGTAAATCAAGTTCAGATTCAGTTTTAATAAAGATTGCACGATCAATGCCCATTGCAAGAGCTGTTCTAAGAGTATCTACAGTTTTATCGGTACCAATACTAACCGCAATAGTTTCGGTTGCAGCGCCACTTTCTTTTAGAGTTAAGGCCTCTTCAACTGCAATCTCACAAAAAGGATTCATAGCCATCTTTGCATTGGTAAGATCAACTTGCTCAGTTTGCTTGTTAACTCGAGCTTGCGTATAGGGATCAAGGACTCGCTTGATAGGAATAATTATTTTCATAGTTGATTAAATTTCGTTACAAAACTCGCGAATAATACCATATAAATTACCTTTGTCTAGAGCAAGAAAATACAATTTTATTATAACTAAATAGCATAAGGTTCAATGTAAAACATAGTCTTCTTTTTTGCTCACCATTTCCATTCATATTTGAGATTACAAGTTATGACTCAACTAAGCCCGTAAAATACACCCATATTTTTTTTGATGCTACCAGATGAGTTTTTCAACGCTAGGACTATTACCACAACTTCTTGATGCTATTAAAGCGCAAG
This sequence comes from Candidatus Pseudothioglobus sp. uisw_070, assembly GCF_059512545.2. Taxonomy (NCBI): domain Bacteria; kingdom Pseudomonadati; phylum Pseudomonadota; class Gammaproteobacteria; family Pseudothioglobaceae (SeqCode); genus Pseudothioglobus (SeqCode); species Candidatus Pseudothioglobus sp. uisw_070. Next base: position 958,992 of record NZ_CM183456.2, read on the forward strand.
GCTACTCTGAAGCTACGCCAATTCAGGAAAAATCTATCCCCATTGTTTTAGAGGGAAAAGACTTAATGGCTGCTGCTCAAACTGGTACAGGAAAGACTGCAGGTTTTACGCTACCAATATTACAAATCCTTTCAGATGGTAAAAGACCATCATCAAATCACACTCGCACTCTTATATTAACGCCAACCCGAGAGCTTGCTGCACAAATCCTTGAAAGTGTTAAAACTTATGGCCAGAACTTGCCGTTGAGCTCAACAGTAGTTTTTGGGGGCGTTGGCATTGGCCCTCAGATGCAAAAGCTTCGTAAAGGGGTTGACATATTAGTTGCTACTCCTGGAAGGCTACTCGACCTTCATTCTCAAAATGCTGTCAATTTTAATGAATTAGAGATATTGGTTTTGGATGAAGCTGATCGTATGCTTGATATGGGGTTTATTCATGACATTAAAAGAATTATTAAATTGTTACCAAAAAAACGTCAAACATTAATGTTTTCAGCAACTTTTTCTGAGGACATCCGCAGGCTTGCAAAGGGTCTTGTCCATGAACCAGCTGAGATTTCAGTTACGCCCAGGAACTCTACAGTTGAGGCAATAAAGCACTGGATATGTCCAGTAGACAAGTCTAGCAAAACTGCACTTTTAACCCATTTAATTAACAAGGGAGAGTGGCAACAAGTTCTCGTATTTAGTAGAACCAAGCATGGCGCTAATAGAATTGCTACTAACTTAGAAAAGAAAAATATCAGTGCAACTGCAATTCATGGAAATAAAAGTCAGGGCGCAAGAACTCGTGCATTAGCTGACTTTAAAGCTGGAAAAGTGAGAGTCCTTGTGGCTACTGATATTGCAGCGCGCGGAATTGATATTGACCAACTCCCGCACGTGATTAATTTTGACTTACCGAGTGTCCCAGAGGACTATGTTCATAGAATTGGCCGAACTGGAAGGGCGGGAAGAGGCGGCGAAGCAATTTCTTTGGTCAGTGCAGACGAAGCCAAACAATTATTTGATATTGAGCGCCTCATCCAAAAAGAACTAGAACGCGAGTTAATTGATGATTTTGTGCCAAAGCATGATCTTCCAAAGTCGCGCGAACTGCTTCCAGTAAGGTCCAAAAAACCAAAGAAACTAAACGATCAAAAGCCCCAAGGAAGAAATAGAAATAGAAATCGTAATAGAAGTAGAAACAAAAATGATTCTCAGGGCAGTGCTGCTAAAAATAGTGACGGCCAAAGAGATGAGAGAGAAAAACCAAATAAGGCAAAAAAACGCGTATTTTGGAGTAAAAAACCAAGCAGAAAGCTTAAGCCTTTAAGCTAGGCTACTTAATATAAGTAGGAAACCTCAGTTTTGCTTCAGCTCCTTGCTGAATAAAGCGGTTTTGAAGGGTTACCTCGCCTCCATGAAGCTGCATTATCTTTCGAACAAATCGAAGTCCTAAGCCGTTTCCTCGAACCCCTGTATCTGGTCTAGAGACAGAGAAAAACCGGGTAAACAACTTGCTGAGAACGTGGGGAGGTATTCCTGGCCCATCATCAAGAACAATAATTGAAATTGCAGCATTAGTTTCAGAGGCCTTAATGGTAATTGTTCCTGATTTTGGACTAAAGTCTAAAGCGTTATTTACAATATTTCCAATAGCTTGCTCTAGTAATATTTTTTCAGCCTTAATTAGAGATTTATTGTTGATCTCAAGAACTATATTTAAATCTTTATCTGAAATATTTTTTGAGCGGCTAGGCGCCTTTAAAACGTTATTAACGATCTGCAAAATGTTCAGTGGCTCAATGGCCTTAAGCGTTTCCCGTCTTTCAATTCTTGATAGATCGAGCAACCTATTAACCAGAAGATCCATATGCTTATTTGAATCCAGTATGTTTTCAATGAACCTTTTTCTTTGCTCGTCACTCATTGGAGTGAGTAAGTTTTCAGCAGTAAGCTGAATTCCTGTTATAGGCGTTCTTAATTCGTGCGCAAGGGTATCAATATACTGCTCAACATCGTCCTTAAGCTCAACCTCGGCGCGTGCATTTTCAATAGTTTTTGCAAGTTTATTGAATTGATTATTAAGATCAGGAGCAGCCACATCTTCGCCACTAAAAAGACTAGTGGTATATTTTTCTATGCGCCTGATATTTCTGGAGATCCTGTAACTACCTAACGCACCAAAAATTAATGAAATTAGAAAAATATAAAAGATAAATTGTAAGAGATAGTTTTGATCTAATAAATCCATTAATGGTGCTACAACAACTACCGCACCTAAGATTTCACCGTTGTTTCCATAAATTGGATTTGAAGCGTTAAGAAACCTTGACTGGTATAGGTATTCAACGACAACTCCTCTAGCTTTTTTGGGCCCAGGAACATTCTCGACAGCAACTCTGGTGATGTCTTGACCGCCACTTAGGGCTGAATCAACTTCATTATGAGCTCTCATGTCCTTGCCGAGTATAAGTCCTCTAGAATCTAATACAAGGAGGCCATCCTTGTCAGTAACATAGATTGCAAGGTTTTCAAGTTTTTGATTACTGTTGGGATCTATTGTGTTTCTTTGAGAGCGTAAATAGTTGACAATCAAACTTTCAAAGGTTTCTAAATCAATTTCACCGTCCTTGTTGTTTTGAGAGGCTACTCTGCTCATTAGACTTGAAACCTCAACCATGACTGATTTTGCTGATTCAAGGGCGGTTCTGTGCGCAAATACCCAAAGTAAAGTTGAACTTATAATGAAGTAGAGAAGAAAGAGTTTGGTACCAATGTTGAGCTTAAAGTGTCTCATTCAATTAGGCTATATCCAATTCCTCTATGGGTTTCAATAAAATCGCTGTTTTCGTCAACCTCATGAAGCCTCTTGCGAATAGACTTAATATGAGTATTAATAGTTTTAATGTCAGAGCCATGGGGCCTGTCCCAAATAATGCTCATTAAAAACTCTCTGGAGTGAACTCTGTTCGGGTTTTTAACAAGGTGAGATAAAATTTTAAATTCTGCAGGAGTAAGCGTTAGCTCAATCTCATTAAAAACCACTCTTTGCATAGCATGATTAATACCAAACTTTGAGCTTCCAGAAGTAGTGCTTGCTTTTCCAGTTCTTAGCTGGGCGCGAACATGAGCAACAACGAGTCTTGGGCTTAATGGTTTAGTTACGTAAGCGTTAGCTCCAAGACCTTCAAGACCGAGAACCTGATCCGACTCATCATCCCTTGCTGAAATAATAATAACAGGTAAGCTGTATTTTTCACGGACCTTTCTAAGGACGTCAAACCCACTCATATCAGGTAAACCAACGTCAAGAAGAATTAGGTCAACTTCGTTATTGTTTAAATACTCAAGTGCGTCTTGACCATTGTCAAACCACTTACAATTAAAAGAGTCTTGCTCGAGGATAAAAGCAATACTCTCAGCAATTGTTTTATCGTCCTCAACTATTAAGATGGTTTGCATTTAAGATAATAATTTCTAATAAAAAAGTTATTGTAGTTTAAAACAAAAAAATTGAAAGAAACTTCATAAAGTCTTCATCAAAACTCCATTTATTAAACATTTGAAAGTTTGACTCAGTGATTATTATATGCATATTGTTTTTAGTTTATTAGAGCCGTTGCAATTACAACCCCTTTAAATTGCAACTAAACATAATGCTAATAATCTCTTCATTTGTAAATGGATTATACATAAGCATTATGCAAGTCTCTAATAGCTAAAGGCAATATTTACGAATTTTAAGTTTTTTAAAGAACCTCATAACTTTTGTCATTCTCTCTCCGTTTGGCATAAGAGGTACCCGCTTTAGTTGACAGGTCTCTCCTTATCGGTCAACTAAAGCATTTTTCTTGGATTAACTATGAATCAAATGCAGAAGCAACTATCTTTAAAGCCATCCTTAGCAAATATTGCTAAATCTTATTGTAAGAGAAATAATATCAATGAAAAACAATTTTTAAAAGCAATGAAATGGTATCAAAGCGCTATAAGTAACTCTAAGAAAAATAAATAAATCTATTTTTTTTAATTAAAATCAACCTAAACTCAAAGGCTATTTCATAATGTCCATAAAATCTATCAAAAAAGTCTTTCTTGTGTCTCTTTTATTAGCATTTTATTCCACGTCTTATGCGTCATTGGAATTAGGCGATAAAGCGCCAAACTTTATTCTTGATGATCAGAATAGTCAAAGCCATCAATTGACGGACTATAAGGGTAAATGGGTAATTCTCTATTTTTATCCTAAAGATGACACGCCTGGCTGCACCACTCAGGCATGTGACTTTAGAGATGCGGTTAAAAGGATTATTGCAAGTAAGTCTGTTGTATTTGGTGTAAGCCTTGATAGTGTCGAATCTCACAAACGCTTTTCTGACAAAAATAATTTACCTTTTTCCCTGCTCTCAGATGAAGAGGGCATAGTTGCAAAATCGTATGACTCTCTTAATAGCTTTATAGGCTTTAAGAGCGCAAAGCGAAATACCTTTATTATTAATCCTGAAGGGTTACTATCTAAAATTTACTTATCAGTAGATCCTAAAACGCACTCACAAATGGTCTTAAACGATCTGTCTATATTGCAAGAATAACTTTAGTTTCATTTATTTAAATGAATTAAAGCTGTTTTAGTTTTCCTTGTCATTTTTTTAATTACAATTTCTCTCTTTAAAGCCTCACTTCTTGATATAGCACTCTCTTGATAGACTAGTTCTAATGGCTGTCTTGATCTGGTGTATTTAGCGCCACCTTTAATTTCACCATTGTGCTGTTTAAGACGATTTTCTATATTATTTGTAATTCCGCAATAGAGTGTTTTGTCGCCGCATTCAAGAATATAGATAGTCCATATTTTTTCAGAGATATCAATCATTTAAACTTTTTACCATAATTGTGAAAACACTCTGCAAAAATACATTAAAATCCATTTTTTTATAAAAAAGTGTCATGATAAACTATTTCTTTTTTATCAATGATTTTTTTATCTCCTAATGGAATTGAAATTGTTATGCTGACTATCGTTATGCGCGCTATATGGCCATTATTCCTAGGAATATTATTTATTAGCTTAGGAAATGGCTTACAGGGGACTTTAAGTAGCTGGAGGGCAGATTATGAAGGTTTTTCTGTTCTTACAACCGGCCTAGTAATGTCGGGTTATTTTTTGGGTGCTTTTGCAAGCTCTTTGATATCTCCTGGTCAAATAAAAAAGACTGGCCAAATTCGAACTTATGCCGCTTTTGCTTCAATCGCCTCAACTGCAATTCTAATACAGTTATTATTTATTGAGCCACCCGTCTGGTTTGTTGCTCGGTTTTTGTCAGGTTTTTGTGTTGCTGGAATCATGATAATTGTTGAGGGATGGCTAAACTCAATTTCTTCTAATGAAAATCGTGGGCAACTATTTTCAATTCACATGATGGTCGTTTGGGGCGGCCTTGCAATGGGTCAAGGCTTATTTGTGATTGATAGCCCTGCAGGTGTCAATTTATTTCTGCTTGCCTCTATCTTGCTTTCAATCTCCCTAATCCCAATCCTGTTAACTGAAATAAAGGCTCCTGAAGTTGAGATGCAGGAACCCTTAGGTTTTAAGGCATTATGGAAAGCATCGCCTTCAGGGGTTGCAACGATTGGTATCTCTGGGCTCGCTTCTGCAGGCTTCTTTGGTGTTGGAACAATTTACGCAATTCAGTCGGGTTTAAGTATTTCAGAGACCGCACTTTTTATGACTCTATTTATTGGTTTTGGCGCCTTATCACAGTGGCCACTTGGCTGGTTATCTGACAAAATTGATCGAAGAAAGGTAATTCTACTTTGCTGCTCAATAGTTATAGGGGTTTGTGTACTTCTTGTAATGTTTGATTTTTCTAAAACTACTTTCTTAGTTTTAAATGGATTGATTGGTGCAAGCACATTACCACTCTATTCACTTGGTGTTGCTCAAACTAATGACCGCTTAAAGCCAAGTCAAATGGTCAGTGCTAGTGGAACAATTGTTTTTGTTTTTAGTGTCTTTGCAGCATTAGGACCTTTCACCATGAGTTATTTCCTGAATTTATTTGATAGCATTGGCTTCTTATTGTACTTAAGCCTAGTTCACTTGGTAATTGGGGTAACAGTGTTTGTTATGATGTTTATTAATGAAGATGTTGACGAGTCGGATCAATCAGACTTCCAAGTTATGGCGCAAAGACCAAGTATGGTTGCAATGGAAGTGATTGCAGAGGAAGCTATAGAATCTCAATCAGATTCAGAAAGCTAATAAATTCTTGCCTATACGTTTGCAGGGTTGTCTACGTCATGACCTAAGTCTTTCAAATCTTGATATCGGTCGCCTATTCTATGATGCGGTCTACCGCCGATTGAAGCGCCTAGCGCGATGACCAGCTCATCATCTGCCGGAGCGTCAGGTATAGCGAGCTGAATTGTCAAGTAATGAGAGCGCCGTCCGGCATCATTTTTATCCATTAAAGGAATCATGATTGGCGCATTTGCACCGCCCCTTGTATTGCAAAATGACAAGTAAGATTGAGCTCCAACAGCTTCACGATAGTAATTGCCAAATCGAAGTGTATGGATAATGGCAGAAGCATGCTCAATTTCACCCTTAAGTCCTACTACGGCTGATTTACCATATCCCTCTACCTTATCTCCTGAGCCAGCTTCCTTAATAATTATGGCGGTTAATATTTCACCAAGCTCTGGCGCAACATCTAGAATTCCTGGCTTGAGGTCTTGTGTAAATTTACCGGCATTTTGCAGGTCAACCCAAGGATTTTTTATAACAGCAATCGCTGCTATTAAAGTAAGCAGTTTGTCTGCTTTTTTGTTACCTTCAATAAGAGTTTTTTCAACGTGTAATAGCGTTTTCCTAATTTCAACTGGCATTTACTTCTCCTTCAAAGGTATATTTAAACCTCTTTGAAAAACAATAATTAAGGCGCCTTTTTCAGAATAAGAAGAGTGCTGACTTCCAGGCTTAAAAGAAACAAATTCACCTTTATTAAAGACTGTTCCGTCTGAGTCAATTAGCTCACCTTCCACTATGAAGAACTCCTCAAAGCCCATATGCGTATGCGGGACAGTTTGTGCGCCTGGGTCCATCTTTAAGACATAGCTTCCTTGCCCTGATACTTGGTCATAGCTGATGATATGCCAACTCATTTTTGGAACGGGAGAGCCGTAACGATCAAATGGCATAAATTCAACATTGTGAACATCAATTGTTTTTCTATCATTCATAAGTTTTATCTAGACGTTAAATTTAAAATTCAGACTGTAGCCAGTTATCTTTTGCATAGTGGCAATCTTGATCCACTAAATGCAGGCTAAACGCTTGTCGAGATCGTTCTGATGTATTTGCAGCACTATAATGAGGAAGCTGACCATGTAAGATAATTAGAGTACCAGCCTTAACCTCAAGCATGTCTAACTCGTTATCAGGAAAAGGACTATCATCTAAAATTTCAAACTCAGTACCTCCACCAGAAGACAATTTAAAACGTTTTTTAAGTGGAATTGAGTGTCCTCCAGTAATTGCTTGTAAACAGCCATTTTCTTTATTTGCATCCTCAAGGGCTACCCAAAAACCGATACAGCTCATTGGGCTTGTGTATAAGAATGTTGAATCTTGGTGAAGTCCAACCTCCCCACCAATACTAGGCTGCTTAAAGATGTGCATGGATTGTAGCTTTCTAGGTTTTTTGATTCCAAGCTGTAGGCCAATTTCTGGCAAATTAAGCTCATTGATTACTTTTTTATAGACAGGGTCTAATTCATGCTGTGCATGGCCTATCTTATTAATAGATTTTTGTTTGGGAACGGTAAAGTTTCCATTGCCATCGATTGCCTTTTCTTCAAAAAAAAATCGAATTTGATCTCCAGAGCTTAAGAAATATTCATCACTCGTTCTTTCCTGTTCATCAGTTGTAAAAACTGAATGTGAAGAGGGTGGCTGAAAATCATCAATAAGTTTTTCAGCGCGCTTCATTAAAAGCTCTCTTTGCTCTTGATTAATAAAATCTTCTATAACTACATATCCATCTTTATTAAATGCGTTAATTTGGTTAAGTGAAAGCATGGTTTTTTAAGAAATACAATAATGAATTAAATGCATTATATTAGTATTGAAAAATTATTGGACGTAAGTTTTATAAACTCTATTGGTAATTTTACTAAATATTTCATAAGAAATGGTATTGCAGCATTCTGCAAGCTCATCTACAGGAATATTTTCACCAAAGAGCTCAACTCGGTCGCCAACTTGAGGATTTAAAGCATTACTTAAATCAATGGTCATCATGTCCATCGAAACTCTTCCTGCTACCGAGCATCTCAAGCCATTAATGAACACAGGGGTTCCGTCTTTAGCGCTTCGGGGATAGCCATCTGCATACCCAATAGCCACAACGCCTATTGGTGTATCTTTCTTGCAAATAAAGCGCTCGCCATAGCCAATTGATTGGCCTGCTTTAAAGCTTTTTACAGAGATCAATGAAGAAGATAGAGTCATTACAGGAGCTAATTTTTTTTGATGTAATGTATCTTTAAATGGAGAGGAGCCATAAAGCATAATACCTGGGCGCGTGAAATCTTTATGAGTTGACTCCCAAGCCAAAATAGCAGCAGAGTTAGCTAAAGATAATGAATAATTATGTTTACCACTAGCATTTTCAAAATCAATAACTTGCCCTGGAGTCGACTTACTCTCTAGGTTGTCAGCACTAGAAAAATGTGTCATCAGGGTTATCTTATTAATGTTATTACTTTCTTCTAAAGATCTAATAGCCTCCTTAAATTGAGCATCTTGAAAGCCAAGCCTTCCCATTCCAGAGTCATGCTTAATAAAAACATCAATCTTTTTATTTATTGTGGTCTTAAGAATCCACTCAAGTTGAAGTGGGCTGCATATTGTTATTGTTAAGTTATTTTTAATTGCCAAGGTAAGCTCTGATAACTCAAAAATACCTTCCATCAGCAAGACTGGGGTTTTACTTAATCCAGAAGCCCTTAATTCAATAGCTTCTTCAATGCACGCAACGCCAAAAAAATCAGCACAATCTTCTAGATATTTTGCAACCTTAACAGCGCCATGACCATAGGCATTAGCCTTAACAACTGCAATTGCATAGGAGTTAACAGATAAGGATTTAGCGTAAAGATAGTTTTGTTTAATTGCGCTAAGATTAATTACTGCAGTGCACTTTCTAGCCATAATTTAAACTCGTCTTATTAGAGTACTTGTAGCGACTCATGTCAATTCCTTCTAATGATATTTCAGGTTCATTGCCCGAAACTATGCTTGCTAATAGTTTGCCAGAGCCTAGAGACATTGTCCATCCTAGAGTTCCATGCCCAGTATTTAAATATAAATTTGAGTAAGGTGTTGTGCCAATGATAGGAGTTGAATCAGGAGTGCTAGGCCTAAAGCCTGTCCAAAAGTTAATATCATTAGTTTCTTTTGCCGCATGAGGGAAAAGATTATTGAGGCCTTTTTTTAAAGAATGAAGTGACTTTTCCCTGAGACTTGAATTATAGTCTGTCAAATGCGCAATTCCAGCAACTCTTATAGTATTTCCCAGTCTAGTAATACCAACTTTATTCTTATCATCCATTATCGTTGACTGAGGAGCATCTAGATCATTTAATACTGGAAGGGTAATGGAGTACCCTTTAACTGGATAAACAGGAATATCAATGCCCACACTGGAGAGAATTTTAGGTGAGTGACTGCCAAGCGAAACTGCATAATTATCTGCGGTTAATTCACCGTGATTTGTTTTAACTGCAGAAACTTTATTGTCATTAATATGAATAGATTCAATATGAGTATTAAATTCAAATTTAACGCCCATCTCTAGACATTTTTTATACAATTCACTGGTAAATAAATAACAATTTCCTGTGTAATCATTGATGAATCGAAGGCCACCATAAAGTTTATTTCTAATATATTGAAGTCCAGGCTCAGCCTCTACGCAGCCTTGTGCATCAAGCACTTCATATTGAATCTTAAATTTCTTTAGGATTGCCATATCTTTTTTTGCTTTTTCAAGATCCTTAGGACTCCAAAATAACTGAAGTGATCCTTGTTTTCTGTGCTCATAATTAATATCAAACTCACTCTCTAAATCGATTAAAGTTTTTTGAGAATAGTTTGCAATTCTAAGCATACGGCTTTTATTAATTTCATAGCTATTAGAGTTGCAATTTTTATACGTCCGATACATAAACTTAATCGTTTCAAGACTAACGTTTGGATTAACAACCAATGGGGATGTTCCGCCAAGAGTCCACTTAATCAAACTCAGTGGTAAGCTTGGTGTTGCCCAAGGGGATGAAAATGCATACGATAGCTGACCTGCATTAGCATGACTTGTTTCCATAGCCACACTCTTTTGCCTGTCGACAACAGTTACATTATGTCCCTGCTTAGCAAGGAAATAAGCTGAAGTTGTGCCAATAATTCCGGCACCTAAAACTAACACATTCATTGTTTAAAAAAATAAATATAAAAGGTAATTTTACCACTGAGAAATATCAATGATTTACTCAAGAATTGAACTTAATTTCAAATAATAAAACTGTATTCAAAACATACTATAATCTTTTAAAAAAAAAGAATAATTTAGTTTAGATATTACTAAATAAAGTGGTTAAAATTAACGTTTTAAGATTCCTTTTATGGAGCTATTATGTTTGATAAAAACCTAACATTAAATGATGTTGATCCTGAGATTGCAAATGCAATAAATGCTGAAAATGCAAGACAGGAAGCGCACATTGAATTAATCGCATCTGAAAACTATACTTCGCCGAATGTCATGTTTGCACAGGGCTGTCAAATGACCAATAAATATGCTGAGGGTTATCCTGGTAAGCGATATTATGGCGGCTGTGAGCACGTCGATGTTGCTGAAACATTAGCTATAAGTAGAGCAAAAGAATTGTTTGGAGCTGCCTATGCAAATGTGCAGCCACATTCTGGCTCAACTGCAAATGCTGCAGTCTTTCAAGCACTTTTAGTTCCAGGCGACACTATATTGGGAATGAGTCTAGCGCATGGTGGTCACTTAACGCATGGCGCTGCGCCTTCTTTTTCAGGTAAAAATTTTAATGCTATTCAATATGGCCTAGATGAGTCTACTGGTGAGATTGATTACGACCAAGTTGAGCGTTTAGCGTTAGAGCATAAACCAAAAATGGTAATTGCTGGCTTTTCAGCATACTCAAGGATTGTTGATTGGGCTCGCTTTAGAGAAATCGCTGACATGGTAGGAGCTTACCTTCTTGTTGATATGGCTCATGTTGCAGGTTTAGTAGCAACGGGTGACTATCCTTCTCCTATTGAATTTGCTGATGTGTGCACTACAACGACACATAAAACTTTGAGAGGTCCTCGTGGTGGCTTAATTGTTGCTAGAGCAAATCCAGAAATTGAAAAAAAACTCAACTCTGCTATATTCCCAGGCATACAGGGCGGGCCTTTAATGCATATCATTGCAGCTAAAGCGATTGCCTTTAAAGAGGCTATGAGTGATGACTTTAAAGCGTATCAAAAACAAGTCGTTATTAATGCTAGAGCCATGGCAAGCGTTTTCCTTGAAAGAGGCTATGACGTTGTTTCAGGCGGCACCGATAATCATGTTTTCTTAGTAAGTTTTATTGAGCAAGGGCTAACAGGAAAAGCAGTTAATAATGCTCTAGGTGAGGCCCACATTACAGTAAATATGAACTCCGTTCCAAATGATCCCCAGTCACCTTTTGTTACCAGCGGAATACGGGTTGGAACTCCTGCAGGAACAACAAGAGGTTTTGGTGAATCTGAGTGCAAAGACATTACCAACTGGATTTGTGACATTTGTGATGATTTAGAAAATCAATCTGTTATCGATGAAGTAAGAGCAAAGGTTGGAGAGCTTTGTTCTAGATTTCCAGTTTATAAGTAACCGCTATGAGATGTCCTTTTTGTCAATCTGATGACACCAAGGTCCTAGATACTAGATTACTTGATGATGGCTCTCAAGTCCGCAGAAGAAGGGAATGCATCGCTTGTGGTGAAAGACACTCTACTCGTGAAATAGTTGATTTAAATTTACCAAGACTCATTAAAAGTGATGAATCCAGGCAATCATTTAGCGAAGATAAGCTTCGCTCTGGATTGCTTAAAGCTCTCGAAAAACGGCCCGTTGAAATTTCAAAAATTGAAACTGCAATTCAAAAAATTCAGCGAAAACTGATGGCTCAAAATGACAGAGAGGTTCCTTCTTCAATGCTTGGAGAGTGGGTAATGGAAGAACTGAGGGCTCTCGATGAAGTTGCATATATAAGATTTGCTTCGGTTTATCGTCAATTCCAAGACATTGAAGCTTTTAAAAGTGAAATTGATAAATTAATGAATAAATAATTCTAGGATGGCAAAAACTAAAATTGAGTTTGTTTGCAGAGAATGTGGCTCCTCGCATCATCAATGGGCAGGTCAATGCCTAGATTGTAAAGAATGGAACACACTTGAAGAGGTAGTAATATCTCAAGCAACTTCTTCTAAACCTGAAAGCCTTAAAGATCTTCCAGCATCTAAGGTTCAAAACCTATCTGAAATCAAATCACAAAATAATCATCGTCTCTCAACAGGCCTCAGTGAACTTGATCGCACGCTCGGCGGTGGCTTGGTTGATGGTTCTGTAGTTCTAATTGGTGGTGATCCTGGTATTGGCAAATCAACTTTGATTTTGCAGGCAATAGCTGCGATTAATGCCTCAAATACAACCCTTTATGTCAGCGGTGAAGAGTCAGCTGAGCAGGTGAGTGATAGGGCTATTAGACTAGGAATTAAGGAAGATATACTCTTTATAGGTGAAACCCATCTAGAGAAAATAATAAAAATCTCAAAAGACACAAGACCCAAGGTTATTGTTATTGATTCCATTCAAACCATGGTTACTGACCTTTCAAATTCTGCGCCAGGCTCTGTCACGCAAGTTCGTGATTGTGCAGCCCAGCTTACTCAATACGCCAAACAAACTAACACAATACTTTTGATGATTGGTCATGTTACAAAGGGTGGTGCGCTTGCAGGCCCAAGAATCTTAGAGCACATGGTTGATGCTGTTTTATATTTTGAGGGGGATGCTGGCGGCCGCTATAGAATAATCAGAGCAGTAAAGAATCGCTTTGGCGCCGTTAATGAAATCAGCGTCTTTGCAATGGGTGAGAAGGGACTTCAGCAAGTCAGCAACCCATCTTCAATATTTCTATCGAATCAAGAAAATCCTTCTTCAGGCTCAATGGTAATGGTTACAAGAGAGGCTACAAGACCTTTATTGGTTGAGATACAGGCACTCGTGGACCAAGCTAATGGAACTCCAAAAAGAGTCAGCGTAGGGCTTGATCAAAATAGATTATCACTGCAACTGGCAATTCTTCATAAGCACTCTGGAATTGCAACATTTGATCAAGATGTTTTTATAAATGTCGTAGGCGGGATTAAAGTAAGTGAAACTGCGTCGGATTTAGTTGTAATGCTTGCAATCGTTTCAAGTTTAAGAGATAAGGTGATTCCGAGTAAATGGATTGCTTTTGGAGAGGTTGGGCTTACTGGAGAGGTGCGCCCAGTCTATAACTCAATGGAAAGATTATCAGAAGCTCAAAAGCAAGGTTTTGAAGTTGCAATCATTCCAAAAGGTAATGCACCTAAAAAGCCGATAAAAGGAATGAAGGTTGTAACAGTAGGGTATCTATACCAAGCAATCCAGTACTTACTAGAGAACAGCTAGTCTTTTATAGGTCTATACCTTTTTGAGCTCTAATATTTGCTCTAAAAGCGTGTTTTACATCTTTAACTTCACTGACAGTGTCTGAGGCCTCAATAATGCCCTCACTGGCAGCTCTTCCCGTAATAACAACGTGCTGACCCTCTGGCCTATTACTAAGAGCCTTAAGGATTGACTTTTCATCGAGATAGTTGTAATTAATCATATAAGTAATTTCGTCAAGAACCACAAGATTGATTTCTGGATCAGTAAGAAACTTCTCAGCCTCAAGCCATGTCTCGCCTGCTCTTTTTTTATCTAATTCTTGATCTTGAGTATTCCAGGTAAAACCACTCTCCATATGTGCTGATACAACATTGGGGTTACTTTCAAGAAAGAGATCTTCTCCAGTCTGCTGTTCACCCTTTAAAAAACGCACGAGAGCTACCTTCATTTCATAACCAAGTGCTCTACAAATCATACCCATAGCAGAAGATGACTTGCCTTTACCGTTCCCGGTAAGAAGCACCACAATCCCTTTATCTATATTAGCCTCTTCAATTCTGGAATCAATATGCTCTTTCTTGCGCTGCATGCGCTTCTTATATGAATTTTCCATAATTAGTTTTTACCTAATGCGGCAATATAATAGTTGTCCAGTATATGGAATTATATACTGGACAACTAGAATCTTAAAAATTGTAAGTTAAGCCTAGAGTTGATGTTTTACCAAGAGTCTTATAACCTTTTGCCATTTCATAGTTCTTATCTAAGGCGTTATTTCTATTAAGGTAAACAGTTAAGTCATCTGTAAAACTGTAGCTAGTACTCAAATTAAGTAATCCGTAACCACCGAGTTCTGCAGAATTCTGGCCCCAACCAATATTGTTAGCATCGTTATCCCATGCACGAGACTTAGCTATCCAATTAATGTTTCTCTTCCATTTTCCAGAAGTCTTAGAAAGGTTTAATGAAATCGAGCGATTAGGTCTCCTACCTTTTTGCAAACCTGTTGAAGCTGCTATAGCTTTATTGTAATCAATACTTGTATCAAGATCCCAACCTAATAAATCAGTTCCAAGTGACAACTCAACTCCTCGTATATTAACAGTCCCACTGTTTATGTAGTAAGGTGTGGCTTCATTGACATAACTATGGGCATCAGTAAGTTTGCTTTTATAAACCTTTAACTCAACATTACCCCATTCATAGTCACCGGTTAATCCAAGCTCTAGATTTTTTGAAAGCTCACGCTTTAGGGCTGTTCTTCCAGCAACAATATTTAAATTTTGGTAATAGTGGTTAGGTAAGTTAGATGCAGTTCCGTAAGAGCCATTAACTCTCAAAGTCGAGCTTAAATCTCTCCCCCAATTTAAATTATAAGTAGTGTGGGTTTTAAACTTATCATGATCCACAATTCTTGCGCCAATTGAGATTTCATTATCAATTATCAAACCCTGCCACTGAGAAAAAATATCAGTATGTTTAATTTGCCTAGTATTTCCTACGTCCTTGTCTACTGAATTCATAAGCCCAATAGATAGCTTGCTATTATCAAAGTCAAGCTCATTGATAATTGACATGGTGTTTAATCTATACTTATTACCTTGCCTTTGAGTCCTCTGATTCATAATGTCTAAATTAATCTTAAATCTTTCACTAACTTTTTGAGTTATACCCAAACCAACTTGACTCAGATTATTGTCTGGCTTCACAGCATAACCAGGATTATCATAAAAGATTTCTGCTTTTGTCCTTAGAATATTTACACTTATATCAGTTGAATCAGTAAGCTCAGTTCCAAGATTTAAGCCTAATGTTTTCCTATCAATTGGATCTAAATCTCCATCTCCCGTAGCATCAACACCATCCGTATGAAAGTCTGTAAGTGCAATATCTAAATAACTCTTTTCGTTCTTGAAATAAGAATTTAGATTAATCTTACTAGTACCTTTGGAGCCGTATGAAATATCAATTTTATTACTGGTAATTGAATCTGCATCCTTATCAGTAAATACATGAATTACACCGCCAATTGCGCCAGGACCATATAGTGATGAGAAAGGTCCCTTACTTATTTCGATGCGCTCTATCTGGTCAACAGGAATAACATCAAGGTTAGCTTGACCACCAGAAATCGTCACTTTCATGCCATCTAGTAAAAGTAAAGTATGTTTTGCTTCATTTCCTCTTAAACGAACTGCATTAATAGATCCCTGTCCACCCTCATAGGAGATCGAGGGAATATACTGAAGAAGCTCAGTAAAAGTTTTAGCACCAGTTCTTTTAATTGCTGCTTTATCTAGCTTAATTGTCGTTGCAATAGATCCAATAACTGGGCTTGAAGTTCTATATTCAGTATTAAGAGAGATTTTAATTGGACCTATAACAGCATTTGCTGCATTAGAGAATAGAATTGCTGACAAAGATGCAGCAAAAATTAGATTTTTAGTAAACATAATGACCCCTTATTTATAAATAAAAAGAGGGATTTAGAGAAAAGAATTACAAGACATGCAATACATTAACTCACCACCCATCGTAGCTTTTAGTAAAACTAAACTTGCTATGTATCGGACTTATCTTTATCAGAATTACCGTTGCGAGGGCAGTGTTGGATTTGAACCAACTTCCATATTGCAAATTATTTGTGAATTATATCGACTTTTTATAAAACTGCAATAACTTTTTTTGTATTATCTTATTATCTTATTACTTAATAAAAACAATACTTTGAAGTCTTAATAGTCTTAGGTAAAATATCCCCAAAAGAATATCTTTTAACTTGTATTATGAAAAGCGATTCACTTGAAAATTTAAGAAATGATATCGATGATCTGGATCAAAAGATTCAGCTTCTAATATCTCAGCGTGCGGACTTAGCTGCTAAGGTTGCACTTGTAAAGCTGGAGTCGAATGCGCAAACAGCTTTTTATAGGCCTGAGCGTGAGGCAGAGGTATTAAGTAAGGTAATCCAAAGAAACAAAAGCCTTCTTAAAGATAAGGATATTGCCCTTATTTTTAGAGAGATTATGTCGGCCTGCTTGGCGCTTGAGCAGCCCCTGAAGATAGCCTTTTTAGGTCCTGAGGGAACGTTTACTCAAGAAGCAGCACTAAAGCATTTTGGTCATGGCGTCTCACCGCTTGACTGTGGAACGGTTGATGAGATTTTTCATCAAGTTGAGACAGATAATGCGCAGTATGGGGTTGTGCCAATAGAAAACTCTTCAAATGGAGTTATTGGTACGTCTCTTGATATGCTCTATAGTCATGATTTAAATATTTGTGGTGAAGTAGAAATTGCAGTTGCTCATCACTTAATGATGCAAGACCAGTCTCAAGAAATTAAAATTATTTACGCCCATCAGCAGGCCCTTGATCAATGTCATCGATGGCTCTCTAATCACTATCCTCATACTGAGTTAAGGCCTGTTGCCTCAAATGCATTGGGCGCAAGAATGGTAAAGGATGAGCCTAATGCGGCGGCAATTGCATCTAAGGTTGCCCTTAATATTTATGGCCTTGAAAGGGTTGCTAAAAATATAGAGGATAATGCTGGTAACGTTACTCGCTTTATCATTATTGGTAAAGATGAAGTTCCAGCTGGCGTTAACGATAAAACTTCACTCCTAGTTGTCACCAAGCATGAGTCAGGCGCTTTATTTGACTTATTGGAGCCATTCAAAGCCAATAATATTAATATGCTTCAACTAGCGAGACATCCAATACCTGGAGTAAAGTGGGAATATTTGTTCTTCATTGACATAGAAGGGCATCAGAGCGAAAAAAATGTTGAAAAAGCTATTCAAGAAGTCAAATCACGCGTCTCTAAATTAGATATTTTAGGCTCTTATCCTGTAGCAGTTTTATGAATGCCTGTGAGTCAATCCTTGGGTTGAGTCCATACCAAGGTGGAAAGCCTATAGATGAGCTTGCTCGAGAATTAGGACTTAAAAATATTACAAAGCTTGCTTCTAATGAAAACCCATTAGGCGTTAGCGCAGCAGTAAAAGAAGCGGTTTTTAACTCTTTATCAAGCATTAATCGCTATCCTGATGGTAACTGCTTTGAGCTAAAAAAAGCTATCGCTGAAAAGCTTTCAGTAATGCCAGACATGATTTCACTAGGTAATGGTTCAAATGAGCTGTTAGAGCTTATTGCAAGAGTATTTGTATCTAAAAAAACTGATGAGGTGATTTTCTCTCAGTATGCTTTTGTGGTTTACCCTCTGGTCACTCAGGCCTTGGGAGCTACTGCAAAAGTTTCTCCAGCTAAGAATTATGGCCATGACTTAAATTCAATGTTAAGTTTAATAAGTGAGAATACAAAACTTATTTTCGTTGCAAATCCGAATAACCCTACGGGCACTCTTTTAAGTGATGATGAGCTTTATGCCTTCTTACAAAAGGTCCCTAATAATGTCCCAGTGGTATTAGATCAGGCCTATTTTGAGTACTTAAATGTTGATGATCTTGCAATTGACTGGCTTAAGGAATTTGATAACTTAATCATTACGCGCTCCTTTTCTAAGGCTTATGGCTTAGCTGGACTTAGGGTTGGTTACTCTGTATGCAGCCCTTTAATTGCAGATTTCATAAATCGCGTAAGAGAGCCGTTTAATGTTAACTATACTGCTCAGGTTGCCGCTATTGCAGCGCTTTCAGATGATAAACATTTAAATGACTCAGTAGAAATAAACACTAATGGTTATGAACAGCTAACGAGTGGATTTGACTCTTTAAAACTTAACTACATTCCGTCTCATGCTAACTTTATCGCTGTTGAATTTAATAATGCCATGAATATCTACAATGACCTACTTAAAGAAGGCGTTATTGTGCGCCCAGTTGAAATGAAAGGGTATTTAAGAATTTCAATTGGAACCTCAAATGAAAACGATCACCTGCTTAGTGCATTAAAAAAAGTTTTATGATTAATAAAATTACAATAATTGGAGTGGGCTTAATTGGAGGCTCTTTAGCGAAAGCGATAAAAGAGAATAATTTAGCAAAAGTAGTCTTTGGCTTTGGGAGAGACTTAAATCGCTTAGAAAAAGCTCAAAAAGCAAACGTTATTGACCAATTTTCAACCAACTTAAAAGATGCGATAAATGATTCAGATATTGTAATTATCGCTACTCCTGTAGGCTCTTTTAAAGAGATTCTAAGTGAAATAAAACCTTTTCTAACTAGTAAAATAGTAATTTCTGATGTTGGTAGTACTAAAACTAATATTGCCTTAATAGTGAGCCAGACGTTAGGGGATTATTCAAATTACTTTATTCCAGCACACCCAATTGCAGGTAAGGAAAAAAGTGGCTTTGAAGCAAGTGAAGCCAATTTATTTAATAATAGAAAGGTTATTATTACGCCTCTTGAGGCTAGCAGCCCAGATTCAATAAGTCTCATTCAGAAGATGTGGGAGGGTGCTGGTGCAGATGTTGATTTTATGAGTCCTGAATCTCACGATGAGCTGCTTGGAATGACCTCACATTTACCGCATATGCTTGCTTTCTCTCTTGTTAATTATCTAATTAGTAAAAATCCAAGCGCATCAGTATACGCTGCAGGTGGTTTTAAAGACTTCTCTAGGATAGCCTCGGGTGATGCTGTTATGTGGAGAGATATTTGTATTCAAAACAAAGATCAAATTATTAGCCATATCAAGGGCTACCAAAAAACATTGAACTCCCTTGTTGATGCGATTGAAAATGAAAATAGTGATGAATTAGATTTGTTGTTTACTAGTGCTAAAAAAACCCGTGATTCATGGGTAGGGTAATTTAACCGATGGCAAGCTTTGTAACCTCACAATGTAGACCACTAAAAGGCTCTATTAAAGTTCCTGGTGATAAATCAATATCTCACAGATCTATAATGCTTGGATCGATTGCAACTGGAATAACTAAGGTGTCGGGATTTCTTCAGGGAGAAGACAGCCTGGCAACTTTAAACTCCTTTAAGGAAATGGGCGTCCAAATTGATAGACAAGGGTCAAATGTAATTATTAATGGTGTTGGAATGCACGGACTAAAAGAGCCTAAAAAACCATTGAATTTAGGAAATTCTGGGACGTCTATTCGCTTAATGTCTGGCCTTCTGAGCGCTCAAAACTTTGATTCTGAGCTTTGTGGTGATGAATCGCTCTCTAAGAGGCCAATGGCTAGAGTTATCGAGCCACTATCTAGAATGGGTGCAGACATTTCCGGTCCTGATTCAAAGCCCCCTCTGACAATTAAAGGTGGTAAAAAATTATCCTCTCTAAAGTACACACTACCCGTTGCCTCAGCGCAGATTAAATCATGCCTACTATTAGCAGGCCTTTATGCAGATGGTGAAACTCATGTTATTGAAAATGGTATATCAAGAGACCATACTGAAAGAATGCTTAGAGGCTTTGGTTACAAGGTTAATACATCACCTGGTGAAGTCTCTATACTTGGGGGAGGGAGCCTAAAGGCTTGTAACATTGAAGTTCCTAGTGACATATCGTCCTCTGCTTTTTTCATGGTAGCAGCTAGTATCGCAAAAGAGGCAGACATTACTTTATTGGCTGTGAATGTCAATCCAACCAGAACAGGAGTGATTGATATTCTTCGGTTAATGGGCGCCAATATTGAGCTTATCAACGAGCGATTGGAGGCTGGTGAGCTAATTGCAGACATAAGAGTTTGTTCATCAAAACTTAAAGGAATTAACATACCAGAACGCTTAGTCCCTTTGGCAATTGATGAGTTCCCAGCTATATTTATTGCAGCAAGCTGCGCCAATGGAGAAACTGTCTTAACGGGCGCCAAAGAGCTAAGAGTTAAAGAATCTGATCGCATTCAAGTAATGGCTGATGGGCTTTCATCATTAGGTATTGAGAATGAAGTTCTTGATGATGGCATTAAAATTGTTGGTGGCGAATTTAAAGAGCAATTAGCACCAATCAAATCTCATCATGATCACCGCATCTCCATGTCATTTGCTGTTGCATCTGTTAGGTCTAATTTTGAAATAAATATTGATGGGGTTGACAACGTCAAGACGTCATTCCCAAACTTTGTAGAGTTAGCGAACTCAATTGGCATGAATATTTCTGAAACTAGTTAGGTTTAATGCTTAGTAGTAATTTAAGTATGTCATCCAACACCTTGTTATAATACGCTTTTTGAAAAATACACTAATCTATGACTATTAATAATGCAGAACCGTTCTTTGCATGGGACGTACTATCTTGGCTTTTCGTGGCAATGGCGCTTGCAATTGTTATAGTTTTAACAGACCTTCTCCTATCTAAGAAAAATAACCAAATCAATACTGAGACTTCTGAAAAAACATCAAAAATTGGCAGTTTTCTCTATTTTTTAGTATTTCTAAAATTTTCAAAATCTGAAAAGTATAGTCACAGACCAAAAGTTGTTCAGTGGTCAATAGAGATGTTTCCAGTATTGTTGCTGGTTTTGGTGTTTAGAGGCTTTATATTTGAGCCTTTTCGTGTGCCCTCAAACTCAATGATGCCGACACTTTTAACGGGTGATTTTATTATAGTAAATAAGTTTGATTATGGACTTAGACTGCCAATAACAAACACAAAGCTTGTGGAGTTTTCAAGCCCTAATAGGGGAGATATAATTGTATTTAGGTACCCAAATTATGAAAAAACGCCTGGTTACTCTGGGGTAGACTTTATTAAGCGTATTGTTGCTCTTCCAGGTGATGTAATTTCTTATAAAAAAGATCAGTTAATAGTTAATGGAAAGTCAGTTGAAGTTAAAAAAATAGGCCCTTATGTTGGTGTGGATTCAGGAAAATCAATGAATAACTACAGGCTAATCCGCGAAGTATTTGACTCTGCTGGTCATGACATACTTCTTAACCCAAAGGGACATTCAAAAGAACTGGTGGAAATTACAATTCCTCAGGGTCATTACTTTGTAATGGGCGATAACAGGTCTCATAGTAGCGATTCTAGATTTTGGGGCTTTGTTCCAGAAGATTATATAATTGGAAGGGCTATTGGAATATGGATGCATTGGGATTGGAATTTTAATACAATGCAGTTTAGTCGAATTGGTGGCTTTGATTAAAAAAAAAGCTTACTATGGAAAAAATACTACAGATTATTTAAGCTTTAAAGAAATTCTGGACTTTTCAAGCAAGTAAACCTTCAAAAAATAGCCCTCCATAAGTTTTATTATGAAAGGCAATTAGTGGTTATTTCTTATATATTTTTAGCGCCTTTAAGACATTCATTGCCTCGTGAACAAAGTAGTCTTCTTTTAGAAGGTCAACGTACTCTTCATCCCTTAAATCACTGATATTATCTTGTGACTCAATGATTTCTTCAGTAGAAAGATCAGAAGGTGAAACTGGAGCTTCAACCTCTTCAGCAGAGAGAGAATTCTTAAGATCTTTTTCTTGCTGGCTAAGGTCTATGGAATCTTCATCTTCATCTTTTTTAAGAGAGATGTTTTCAAGTTCAATATCAGGCGTTATTCCTTTTCCCTGAATAGACCTACCCGAAGGCGTAAAGTATCTCGCAGTTGTAAGCTTTAATCCAAAGCCATCTTGTAAATTAAGCACGGACTGGACAGAACCTTTACCAAAAGACTCTTCACCCATAATCAAAGCTCTCTTATGGTCCTGAAGTGCGCCTGCAACAATCTCAGAAGCAGAAGCAGACCCTCTATTCATTAATACAACAATAGGTGCACCGTTAAGAATATCACCAGGCTTTGTTGGGAATGAACTATTAGAGTATGAAGTTCTGCCTTCGGTATAAACCACAATACCAGGCTCATCAATGAACAGATTAGATATATCAATCGAAGAATCCAAAAGCCCACCTGGATTATTCCTTAAATCAATAATTAAAGAATCAAGCTCACCTTCATTCTTTTCTACTAAATCTGCAACAATAGTTTTCACTAGCGCAGCAGTTGGTCTTTGAAATTGAGCAATTCTTAGGTAGCCAATACCTTCATCCAGTAAGAGTCCTTTTGCCGAGGTGATCGTGATAATTTCACGCGTTATTTCAACTACAAAAGGAGCAATATCAGGCCTTCCAATTGTTAGTTTAATGGTGGTTCCTGGAGCGCCTCTCATTAGCTTAACTCCTTCTGCAAGGTTAATTTGGCTTACGTTTTGATCACCAATTTGTAAAATAATGTCTCCAGCCTTGAGGCCTGCTCTGTATGCAGGTGTGTCATCAATTGGGGATACAACCTCTATATACTCACCCTTCGTACCAATAACGATACCAAGGCCACCAAACGCGCCCCTTGTACTTTCACTTAAGTCAGACTGGCCACGTGGCTCAAGAAAACTAGAGTGTGGATCCAGGCCCTCAACTAAGCCTCTTATCGCATTATTAAACAAAGTTTCATCATCAATATCATCAACATACATTAGCTTGATTTGAGAGAAAACAGTAGTAAAGGTATTTAAACCCTCAAAGAAAGATGGGGAGTCAAGAGGGGAGTAGTCTTCTTCCTCGGCTAAAGGTCCACTTGTAGCTCCAAAAAAGAGAAAAGCAGAAAGAACAGTTGATTTAATTAAAGCCTTTGCGTTTATCATAATAAATTTAGTTAGTATTAAAAGTGAGTTAGTAAATTAATTTAAAAAGAATTGTACTTGTGTTTTATAAAGTTTAAATGAAGAAACCATGTAGTTTTAAATAAAACATTGCAAATTCATATAATTTTTACTTCTAAACGTAACGACTCGACTAAAATTATCAGTTACTAATTGCGCTCGTAGCTCAGCTGGATAGAGTGTCGGCCTCCGAAGCCGAATGTCGGGCGTTCGAATCGCCTCGAGCGCACCATCTCTCACTCTTATATCATAAGGTCTTTAGGACTTTGCCCTAATCCAAATTAACCCTATTAATCGAGTGATGGGTAGAATTTAGATTCAGAATAAATTACAATTGTTGTTATGAAAAAAATACTCTTATTTTTATTTATGGATTTTGATTATCTTAATGGATAATCATATTCTTCCAAGAAAACAGGCTATTACTGTTTTTTTTGCTTTTGCTTTTGGCTATTTTTTATCTTGCATGTTAAGAGCAATTACAGCTACTCTTTCCCCAGTTTTAACTCTAGAATTTGATTTAATGGCGGCAGATTTAGGGCTACTTGCTGGAGGTTATTTTTTAGGTTTTGCATCTATACAAATTCCCCTTGGATATTTGTTAGATAAGTTTGGACCAAAAAAAATTGTATCGTCATTTCTATTAATTGCATTTATTGGAACAGTATCTTTTGCGCTTGCTCAAAGCTTTTCAGGTTTGCTAGTTTCCAGAATATTAATTGGGGTTGGAGCTGGCGCTTGTTTAATGGCGCCATTAACCGGTTATAGAATTTGGTTTGCAGAAAACCAACAGCAAAGAGCAAATTCTTGGATGTTAATGATAGCTTCGTTAGGATTTCTATCGTCAACACTACCTGTTCAACTTTTGTTACCTACTTTTGGTTGGAGATGGATATTCGGTGGAACTGCAGCATTGATATTAATTAGTATAATTTTAATATTAGCTTTTATTCCAAAGTGGAATCATCAAAAGGATGAATCTTTGGAAAACCCACTAAAGTCAGGCTCATTAGCAGATGTGTGGAAAAATAAATTCTTTATAAGTGTTATTCCGATGGGTTTATTTAATTATGGAGGGTTAATGGCGATCCAAACTTTATGGGCAGGACCCTGGATGATTAGAGTTGCAGGCTATACTCCACTTGAAAGTGCTACAGGATTATTTTGGATAAATATTACAATGCTTGTTTCATTTTTTTTATGGGGTTATTTTTTACCTAGGATTACAAATCTTGGTTTTAGTGCATTAAGAATATTAACAGTTGGCTTGCCAATTAGTTTTTTGGTTATGTTATTTATTATAATTTTAGGATCAAAAGCAGGTGCATTCTATATTACATTATTCATCCTCAGTTCAATCTTTTTATCTGTAGTTCAGCCAGCTGTAGGTTTATCTTTTCAAAGTCACTTAGCAGGCAAAGCACTTACATCATTTAATTTATTAATTTTTTTAGGGGCTTTTATAATGCAGTGGTTTATTGGTCTTGTAATTGATTTAGTTAAAAGTTTTGGCTATACTGAAATAATAGGATTTAAAACAGCCTTTTCAGTTTTCTTATTACTAAGTTTAACTTCTTATATATTCTTTTTAATTATTAATAAAAATCATATATTTTTTAAAATTAAAAATATATGAAAATTATGAGA
The DNA here is from genome assembly GCF_059512545.2 of Candidatus Pseudothioglobus sp. uisw_070. Classification (NCBI taxonomy): domain Bacteria; kingdom Pseudomonadati; phylum Pseudomonadota; class Gammaproteobacteria; family Pseudothioglobaceae (SeqCode); genus Pseudothioglobus (SeqCode); species Candidatus Pseudothioglobus sp. uisw_070. The sequence continues at coordinate 983,955 of NZ_CM183456.2, forward strand.
AGTAGTGCTACAAGATAGCTATATCGAGGGGAGTTTGAGTTTTCGAATCACCTAAAACACTAATTAAACTAGACAATTAAAAATTATATTGCTTTATATATTTCTCTTTACTGTTTACTAAATTTTTTTTTGTCATATAATTAAACTACATTAACAACTTTAAATTTAATAATGAATAGATATTTAGCTTCTCTACCAATAACCCTATCCCTTTTGTTTTCTTCAAATGCACTATCTGAGGGGTTTAATGATAATTACCTTAAATTTGGCTATGGCATGAATGGCTTCTCCCCTCTTTACAGTGAGTTACGTGGTGAAATTGCTAAGAATGCGTCACCTTGGACAGGTGTTAATGGGAATAATGACTCAGATGCAATATCAAGCGCAACTAATAAAAACTATGCAGAAAGTGTAATTGATGTAGAAGGCTCCATTGACATTGGGAATAACTTCTCAGTAATTGGAAGTTATGAGCGTGAAAAAGGTGATTGGACTGATGGTGTTGGGCATCAAAATCGTTGGATAAGAGATTGGAAATATAGATCGAGTGAATTTTCAGTCGGTTTAGGTAAAAACTATGACTTGCATCCGCAAAATTTTGGAAATATACTTTTAACCTATACTCAGCTCACTTCTTCTTTATCGTTTGGCAAGAACACATCAAAATTAGAGAGTGTAAGAGAATTTTTCGTTGATGAAGGAGATCCCCTTTGGAATAATATTAGTAAGTCAAAAAAACTTACTAATTTTAGCGTGGGGGTTAGAACTATTTCTAATTTTGATATAGAGTGGGCAGCCAAATATAATAGAGTTACAGGCAAAAATATGCCTACTGATCACCAAATTGAAGTTGAGGCTTCAAAGCATATTGAAAAGAATATTGCTTTAGGGGCAGCTTTTACTACACACAAATATGGTGATGCAAAAATGGGCTTTTTTGTTAGGGCTAGTTTCTAATACTATTAGAAATTCGAATAACCTCGAGCGCACGATGTTGAAAAACCATATTCCTTAATTAAATTAACTTATAATAATAATCTAAATCACAATTAACAGATTAGGCATATGAAAAAAATTGCGTTCCTATTATTTTTTTTGACACATATACTTTATTCTTCCAGCGCTCTTTCAGATTACTCTAAGACCGTTGATAAGGATAGTCTAAGAACACTCTTTAATACATTTAGTTTAATTAACTATGATGCCCCAATACCCCCAGATCACGACCGAGGCTTTGCTATTCCGTGGCATGTTTGGTATGGAAAATTTTATCGTGCCAACTATAACAGAGTAATAGCATTTGCCTACCCTGAAAACGATATAAAAAGTGCTGATTTTAGTGGTTTTTGCATGTATCAAACAAATGCTGCTAGGGTTTTTGCAGTTCAAAACGCCTTAGAATGCTGTGAATTAAGAAAAGACAAGTCACATAAATGCTCTATTCTTTTTAGAAATAGTGATATCGTTAACAAAGATTACCTTGCTATACTAAGCCAGTAATTTTTCTGCTTACTTTAAAAGGGTGATTTAAAAATTATTACTCGAAGCCGAATGTCGGTTTCTGAATCACCTCGAGCACATCATCTCTCAAAGCTTTTTATAAGTCTCATTCCACGTAAAATCCTCTATTTCAAACTCTTTATCTAAACAACTTCTAATCTTCATCTTATCTTTATATTTTGTTATTAGAATAGCCTCGTTTTGAAAATTACTATTAAATTTATGGAGACAATCTATGGAAACTAAACTAGTCTTATGGACAACTGGATGTATGGCATTTATGCTCAGCTTTATGTACGCAATGGTTTCTATTATAAGTAGCTTTGTAAATTAAATATTGGAGGCTATTTATAACGACTACGAGTTAATAAGCCCTCAGTCACCGGATTAAATTATCAACTGAAACTTGTTGACTCTGAATATATAATATAAAAGCTGTTAGTATTTGGATGAATCGTGTAAACCATTAAAGCAATTATCTGGACTCAGAAGATTATTTATGAAAATAGAGAATATAGAAAAGCCCACAATAAAATTTATAGCAACAAAGCTTTTTTGGGTCGGAATAGTAGGCACATATATCCTTGCAGGAATACTTCTCAACAGACTTGAAACTAATGCTGGCTATGAAGAACTTAGATCTTCTGCCCTAATTCCGTCTATCTTTTATTTTTTTATCTTGTTTCTAAGTTATAGATCTTTTGAAACTCAAGCGGTAAGAACAACTATTTTACAATTTGCGACTCAAATCCTACTTCTCCTTCCTTTAATGAGTATGTTCTTGGCGGTAGTGCTTTTCACTACAAAATTTGCTAGTTAATGAATAAAATAATTTCTAAAAAATTACTTAACAGTAAATGGACGGCAGTTACACCATGCAATAAAGAGAGACACTTTATCATTACAAAATTAGAGTTTGATGAAAACGATAACGTAACTCATTGCTTAATAGAAGCAGTAATATCTAATCGAACAGAACTCATTAACTGGAAAGATTTAATAGAGAGTAAATATTGGCAACAAGGCTGGAACTAATTAATGAAGCGCTGTTTCCTTATCCACTTATATGAAGATTTCGGGCATTAGCCCATTGCAAAACATCTCTTTCGAGCCATATATTATTTCTTTCAGTTTTTACAGGTTTTGGAAAATCACCCACTTTAATCATTTCATCTAATTGAGTTTTAGTAAAGCCAGTAAGTTCAAATATTTGAATCTCAGTCAAAAAAATATCCATCCTTAACCTCTGTGTTATAAATTAAATAGTCCATAAATAATTTAATAAATTTTATTTTATTGTTTTAGGATATATTCTCCACTCCAAGGTGTACAGGCTGTAACTAGCTCGCCACCAGTCGCACTTGCATTAGCTATTGGGACACTTCTGCAATGTTTAACTTTGCCAGTTTCACCATCTAAAATATAAACACCTAGTTCATCTTTCAGCATAGAGTACCTTCCCTCCTCAGTAGAAGCTATAGTAGAAAAAGCTAACAACATTATAAATAATATTTTTTTAATAATATTTCTCCTTAATTTTTATTATTCTTGAATTATAAGTAAAAAAGATTCTAATAACCTTAATCTTACATAAAATCTTTTTATTGGTATTCTATTGCATCAATCAATAATATTTAAATTTTAGAGAACTTTTTGTGAAAAAGATTCTTTTAAAAAAAGCACCTAATACCTATCTTGGTTTGTATAGTTGTATCAACACTTTCCTACCCTCAAGTTATCAAGAGCTTCAATCTTTAGAAAGCGAATATACGAAAGAAGAATTATTTAAATTATGCAGTGAGGGTAAACTTGATATGTATGGCTGCTTTAAAGGTGGAGTATGGCAGATAATTCTATAAAGCCTGGAGACGTTGTTGCTGCAATAATAAAGAAAGATAATCATTATTTGATTGCTCAAAGGGGTAAAGATAAATATATGGGCCTTAAATGGGAATTTCCTGGTGGTAAAGTTGAGGCAAATGAAACACTTCAAGAAGCTCTTACTAGAGAGATATACGAGGAATTAAATATAAACATTAATGTTTATGAAAAGATTGCAAAAGAAAGATATAAGGACAGCGAGATAAATATTGTTCTGCATTACTTCCTTTGCTCAATAAAAGATGGCGTTATTAGTCTTAATGAACATGAGGCAATGGAATGGGCTGATAAAAGAGATTTTGATAAATATGACTTTGTTGTGGGTGATGGAAATATTACATCACTAATTTAATTGTAATGCAGTTAATACTTTATCATTTATTGCTATGAAACACTTATCCTACAAAAGAATTGGGAAGGGCTTTCCTTTGGTACTTGTCCACGGCTATTTGGGTGGCCAAGATATGTGGAAATTTCAGGAAGATTTAAAGGATAACTTTGAATTGATTATGCCTTCACTTGCTGGTTATGGTGAGAGCTCTAAAATGAACGCTCCTTCAACTATTAGAGAGAATGCACTTCAAGTGTTTGAGCTCTTAGATTATTTAAAAATTGATACCTTTAATTTGCTTGGTCATTCAATGGGAGGGATGATTGTTCAAGAAATGGCTGCGTTATTTCCAGAGCGCGTTAATAAGTTAATATGTTTTGGTACCGGATCAATAGGAGTCTTGCCAAGCAGGTTTGAAACTATTGGTCAATCAAGAGCTAAAATTATTAAATTTGGCCTTGAAAAAACTCGAAAAAATATTGCAAAGACATGGTTTATGGACCACCTTGAGGGAGATGGATATAAATTATGCTTGGATGAAGGTTCAAAAGCGACAACCCAAGCTGCACTTGCAAGCCTTGATGCATGGGATTGCTGGGACGGAAGGGCGCAACTTGATCAAATTAAATCACCCACTCTAATTCTATGGGCTAAAAATGATCGCTCCTATGACTGGAACCAGCAAGAAATTCTAAATAAGGGGATTTCAAATTCTCTTATCAAAATTATTGAAGGATGTGCCCATAACTCGCATATGGAAAAACCTTCACTAATCAATCAATCAATCAAGGATTTTCTAGTTTAAAGGTATGGCATATTCTAGCTTTAGGGTAGCCATTTTTTAAAGTTCATATAGAACTTTATTTTACTCTTAACTTAAATTAACACTTGAAACATATATATTAATTGATGTATACTCGATTTTTTTCTAGTACGAATACTTTAGTAATAGAGAAAAAAGTAAATTTCATTAAAAGGAGAAATACATGAAGTTAGTAAATAAAACAGCTATTGCTGCCGTTGTTGCGCTTTCTGCGTCTATGGCAACTTATGCGGAAAAAGTAAATATTGGCGATCCAGGTTGGACTGGAGCTACTGCAATTGCAAACCTACTGTCTGCGGTAATCACAGACAAAATGGGTGGTGAAGTTGAGCTAGTTCCTGGAAACAATACTGCTATCTATGGAGCAATTGACAGAAGTAAAGGTGAGATTGAAGTTCACCCTGATGTCTGGCTACCAAACCAACAGGCTTACACTAATGAACTAGTTCCAAAAGGAACTCTTAAGTTAAGCTCTTTGAGTTATGAAGGAAATCAAGGTTACTGCGTATCTCAAGCGTTTGCTGAAGAGATGAGCATAACGTCTATCTTCGATCTTGGAAGGCCTGAGGTTATTGCTGCAATGGATAGTGATGGCAATGGTAAAGGTGAATTTTGGATTGGCGCTGATGGCTGGGCCTCTGCAAACGTAAATGAGGTTAAAGTAAGAGATTATGGACTACTAGATCTTGGTATTGAGCCTATTAGAGCTGCTGAAGCTGTAAAAAATGCAAGAGTTTTAGATTCGATCAAAAAAGGCGAGGGCTATGCATTCTATTGCTATAAGCCACACGCTATATGGGGAATGGCGCCAGTTGTAATGTTGACTGAGCCTACTCATGATCCTGCTGCGTACAAAATGATTCAACCAAAGAGTGACGCTGATTGGTATAAAAAGTCATATGTAGCCTCTAAAGATGCAATGAAAAATATTCAAATCGGTTGGGGCACTTCACTTGAAGGCAAGTCTCCAGCAATTGTTGAATTTTTCAATAACTTCCAGTTAACGTCTGATGACGTATCATGGCTTGCCTATGAAATTTCTGTTAATAAGAGAGATGCGGCAGAAGTAGCAAGAGATTGGATGTCTCAGAACGAAGGTACTGTTGATGGATGGTTAGGTTTATAATCTAACAAGTTCGTTATAAAGCCGGCGTTTTATATGCGCCGGTTTTTTTTCAATTAATGTAAATACTATGTCGCAAGAAAACTCTGGAAGCTTTATTCAAATTCAAAATATCTCTAAGATATTTGGAAATACCTCTCCAGAGGCATTAAAAGCAATCACTGAAGATCATATTTCAAAGCAAGACGCATTAGAAAATTACAATTCAGTAATTGGCGTTTCAGATGTTTCATTTGACATTAAGCCTGGTGAAATATTTTGCGTAATGGGCCTATCTGGAAGTGGAAAGTCAACCCTTGTAAGACATATTAATAGGCTTCTAGAGCCAACAATAGGCAAAATACTAATAGATGGCCAAGACGTGATGGCCCTAGAAAGAAAAGAATTACAAGATTTTAGAAATAAAAAAATAGGTATGGTCTTTCAAAACTTTGCACTGATGCCGCACCGCTCTGTGATTGACAACATTGCTATGCCACTAGAAATAAGAGGGGTTAATAAAAATAAGAGGTATGGGAAAGCAAATGAAATCCTGAATACAGTCGAGTTAACTGGCTGGGGTAATAAATATGCTCATGAACTGTCTGGTGGAATGCAGCAAAGAGTCGGTCTTGCAAGGGCTTTAGCTGCTGATCCTGAAATACTATTGATGGATGAGCCTTTCAGCGCATTAGACCCTTTGATTAGAAGGCAACTTCAAAAAGAATTTATAAAATTATCTAAGAAATTAAAAAAAACAACCGTCTTTATTACTCATGATTTAGATGAAGCTGTTAAAGTTGGTCACCGTATTGCTATCATGAGAGATGGTAAAGTTATTCAAATTGGCACCCCAGAAGAGATAGTTATGAACCCAGAGGATGGCTATGTTGCAGACTTTGTAAAAGGAATTTCAAGACTTGAAGTTGTTAAAGCAAAATCGATAATGAAGCCAATTGATGAGTTTAGTAAAAATTATGGTGCAATACCAAAAGATGCCATAAGAATGACAGAGAATGACGATTTAAGCAGTCTAATTGAGAGCTCTGTTGCTAGTGATAAGCCAATCGTTATCAGTAACAAAAATGGCCAGGATGTTGGCGTGGTATCTCAAAAAGACTTACTGGTATCTATTGTCGAGGGCCAGGATGACTAAAGACAACCTAATACCTAATGATGATTACGCAAACACTGATCAAATTCCAGTTTTCGTAAAAACTAATTCTGAATACTATGTTCATGAGTTTGGCCGTATTAATAACAGCTCAAGATTTGTTGTATCCTTTAATCTATTTGCATTTTTATTTGGCTCCGCATGGTTTGGGGTCAGAAACATATGGAACTGGTCTTTAGCATTTTTACTGATCGAAACATTTGCAATTGTTCAAATTGTCAGAGGGTTTTTTGGCAATATTAGCGCCGAAGCCTATAGCAAAATTGCAAAAGTTCAATCAACAATTGATTTTCGAGAGAAGCAACTCCAGGCTGCTATTGATAGCAATTCAGATAAAGTTGAAATGTTCAGAAGAACAATTAAGTCACTTGAAGACTCAATTGGAGGGTATTTACAGGAGGCTCAAAGCATTGAAGCGTCTGGAGTTGCAATTGCCATTAGTGGTATTTTTCTGTTTATTTTAATAAGGGTATTGCAAGGCGTACTGGCCAACTCTATTTTAGAAAAAAAGTTTTCTGAGTGGCTCTCTAACAAACAAATAAGCCCGGGAATGGAATTTAAAAACTTTCTATTAAGTATTTCATTTGTCTTGGTAATCATTATTTTTTCAACAATACACTATAGTTTTCCGAATCTTGTTGCCTTGTTTGCAGATTTTCCAACGCATCCTGACATAAGGCTTGCCTCAATAGATGGGGTAGAAAGGGCCTTTGATTATGCTGTAATTAAAGGCGACGTTCTTTTTACTGCGATTACTTTTGGAATAAGGTCAGTCCTAGATGCCCTAGAGATGCTTTTTGTAACAACTCCTTGGATTGTAGTTATTAGTGCAATAGTATTAATGACTGGCCTCTCTGCTGGACCAAGAGCGGCTGTATATTCTCTAGCATTCTTAGCATACATGGGTTTTCTAGGTTTTTGGATAAAGGCCATGACAACGTTGGCATTGTTAGGAACTGCTGCGATTCTGAGCATATCTATTGGAATTCCACTAGGTATATATTGCGCCACTAGACCTAGGTTTTATGCCTTTATTAGGCCAATTATGGATTTCATGCAGACAATGCCTGCATTTGTATTTATGATTCCAGTTATCGCATTTTTTGGAACTGGAAAAGTTTCAGCAGTTATTATTACCATGATTTTTGGAGGAACTCCTGTGGTAAGGCTCACTGTATTAGGATTAAAAGGTGTGCCTGAAACTATAAGGGAGGCGGCAATTGCTTATGGCGGCTCTAAATGGTATTTATTGACTAAGGTTGACTTACCTCTTGCAATGCCAACTATTCTTGCTGGTGTAAATCAGACCGTAATGTTGAGCTTAGCAATGGTTGTAGTTGCATCTTTAATTGGCGCAAAAGGCTTAGGACAAGATGTTCTAGAGGCCCTACAATATGCTAATGTCGGTCAAGGAATACTGGCTGGAATTGCAATCTTATTTTGTGCTCTAATACTTGATAGGGTTATACAAGGAAAGAAAAGGGACTAAGTAGTTTATTCTAAAATGCCCATTCATAGGCTGGAATCGCTGCTGAACCACCAGTGTGAATAAATAAAATTTTATCTGAATCTTTAAAGTACCCTTTTTTAACTAAATCAATAAGACCATCGAATGCTTTTCCAGAGTATACAGGGTCAAGCAATATAGCCTCTTTTCTTGCCATTAGTTTTAAAGCTTTTTTCATACCTTCAGTAGGGATGGCATAACCCTCGCCAACATAACCATCTTCAACTATAACGTTTTTGCGATCTAAAGATTTACACTGGATGAAGTCACAAGAGTTTTTAGCTAACCTAAAAACCTTATCCTCTTGATCAAGTTTTTTATCCTTAATACTTATTCCTATAATTTCAATATCACTTTGATAATGAGCCTTCCCAGCAATTAGGCCAGCGTGAGTACCACCACTTCCAGTTGCTAAAATAATATGAGTAAACAGCTTTTCACTATCTTGTTCAATAATCTCTCGCATACATTCAATATACCCAAGCTCCCCTAAGTGATTGCTTCCGCCAACTGGAATAAAGTAAGGGTTGACACCTTGCTTCTTTCTATCATCCATTATTTCACCTGCAAACTCTTCAACATTTTTATTAATAGGGCACAAAATCATCTCAGCACCAAAAATTTTATTTAAGAAAATGTTTCCTGAATTCATATAAGACTCAGGAGCGTTAGCAAGTCTCTGTTCCAATACAATAAGACACTTAATTCCAAGTATTGCGCATGCAGCAGCGGTCTGTCTTGCATGATTGGACTGAATCGCACCAACAGTGACAACAAGATCTGCCTTGTTTTTTACAGCATCAGGCATTATAAATTCAAGTTTTCTTGTTTTATTTCCTCCGGTTGCTAGCCCCGTGCAGTCATCTCTTTTGATAAATATTTCAGGACCGCCAAGCTCTTTAGTAATATTTTGTAAAGATTCTATAGGGGTAGGAAAATGGCCAAGTTTAATTCTTGGAAAATTATTAATCATAAAAATAAACTTGAGTTAAAAAAATAAAGCTTTGCTCAACTCTCTTCTTGAACATTAAAATTATTTTATAGATAAACTTATATAAATGAGCACTATAAAGAAAAGCGCAGTATTCTCAAACTGCCGAAAATACCGATACTCTCTAACAAGGTCTTGGAATTCAGCAGATGGTTATGTTTTGTTCATTGGATTAAACCCTTCTATTGCAGATGAAACAATTGACGACCCTACATTAACAAGATGTATTAATTTTGCTAAAGATTGGGGATATGGCGGCTTAATCATGGTTAATTTGTTTGCTTATATGTCGACTTATCCAATGGAACTCAAAAAAGTCAAGTTACCTATAGGGAAAGATAACAATATACATATTTTAAAAAACTATCGAAAGAGCGAGTTAACAGTTGTAGCATGGGGTAATGATGGTTATTTCCTGAATAGAGATAAGGAGGTGTTAGAAATTATTAATAAACCAATGTGTCTAAACATAAATAAATCAGGTCAGCCTGCGCACCCGCTTTATCAAAAGAAAGACCAAGGATTGATTAATTTTGTTAACTAGTTATTTGGCTTATCACTACCCAGTTTGATACACTAAAACGGCAACATTGCCTATAATTCAATACATAATGAAATATGCTTACAATTCTTAAATTAAACTAACTTAAACGCTACCTTTATGCACTCATTTAATCTGTGAAATACCTTGTAATTGACCCAGTAATTTTAGACTTAGGAATTGTGCAAATTTACTGGTATGGGGTCATGTACCTTTTGGCATTTTTAGTGGCCTATTTACTTGCAAAATCTCGAGTTAAATCACACTCTGAATGGAATGTACGGCATGTTGATGATTTAATTTTTTATGGCGCTATAGGTGTTGTATTGGGAGGGCGCTTTGGTTATTTACTTTTCTATAACTTCTCGGTTTTTATAGCAAACCCGTTAACATTTTTTAATTTTCAAAATGGTGGAATGTCTTTTCATGGCGGCTTCTTAGGCGTTCTGATTGCAATGATTTTATTTAACAGAAAATCAAAGTTTTCTTTTTTTCAAACGACCGATTTTATTGCGCCACTTATCCCACTAGGGCTTGCTTTTGGAAGGATAGGAAACTACATTAATGGAGAGCTTTGGGGGAAAATAACAGAGAGCTCATGGGGGGTTTACGCGCCCGACCAAAGCGGCGTTTGGGCTCAAAGATATCCAACTCAATTATATGAAGCATTGCTAGAGGGAGTAGTCTTGTTTGTCATATTATGGTTTTTTAGCAAAAAAAATCCACCTATTAGATCCACTTCAGCTTTATTTTTGATTTTTTATGGCACCTTTAGATTTATAATTGAATTTATAAGAGTGCCTGACTCGCACCTTGGTTACTTAGCTTTTGAGTGGCTAACAATGGGCCAAGCGTTGAGCCTCCCAATGATTCTCATTGGCCTGTATATATTTTATAAATCCTATTATGTAAAAGGTAGCACATGAAACAATATCTAGATTTTTTAAGACTTGTAAGAGATACTGGCGCTGACAAAACTGACAGGACTGGTACTGGAACTAAAAGTATTTTTGGTCATCAAATGCGATTTAATTTAAATCATGGATTTCCAATTGTTACCACTAAGAGAGTGCATGTTCCTTCAGTCATTCATGAGCTTTTATGGTTTTTAAAAGGTGATACAAATATCAAATATCTAAAAGAAAATAAAGTCAATATTTGGAATGAATGGGCAGATGAAAATGGCGACTTAGGTCCAGTATATGGCGCTCAATGGCGAAAATGGAAAAACTCTAAAGGTAAAGAAATTGATCAAATCAAAGAGGCAATTAATCTCATTAAAAACTCTTCAGACTCAAGGCGAATTATTGTTTCAAGTTGGAATGTTGGAGAGTTAGACAAAATGGCGCTTGCCCCATGCCATGCGTTGTTTCAGTTTTATGTAGCGAATGGAAAGCTATCATGTCAGCTTTACCAACGAAGTGCTGACATATTTCTAGGAGTCCCTTTCAACATTGCCTCTTATGCATTACTTACTCATATAGTAGCTCAGCAGTGTGATCTTGAAGTTGGAGACTTTGTATGGAGTGGTGGAGACTGCCACGTTTATTCAAATCATTTTGAGCAGGTAAAAACTCAGCTAAAGCGAACTCCAAAAAAACTTCCAAAGATCTTAATTCATAGAAAGCCAGAAAGTATTTTTGACTATAAATATGAAGATTTTGAACTCTCTGAATATGAACATGATGATCCAATTAAAGCTCCAGTTGCAATCTAGCATATGCAAAAATTACAAAAAAATATTTCTTATCAATTTAAAGACATTAATCTCCTTAAGCAAGCCTTAACTCATCGAAGTGTTAGTAAAAAAAATAATGAAAGATTGGAGTTTCTGGGTGACAGCGTCTTAGGGTGCGTAATCTCTCTTGAGATTTATCAACGCTTTCCGTTAATTGATGAAGGACAGCTATCAAGGCTTCGATCTAGCCTTGTTAGAGGCCAGACTTTAGCTAAGCTTGCCAAAACACTCAATATTTCTGAAAGCTTGTTATTGGGTCAAGGAGAGCTAAAAAGTGGCGGATTTCGACGGGAATCTATCCAGGCGGACGCATTTGAAGCTATTTTAGGGGCTGTATTCCTAGATTCTGATTACGCAACAGTTAGTGGAATAATTTTAAAACTTTACAATGACCTATTAAATGAATCGGGACCAGAAGATTCATTGAAAGATTTTAAAACTCAACTTCAAGAGCTATTGCAAAAAAAAGGCTACGCTTTGCCAGTTTACGAGCTTACTAAAACAGAAGGCAAAGATCATAACGCTATTTTTTACGTCAACTGCTCTATTAAGGAATATAGTCTTGGCGTTGAAGAGAGTGCAAAAAGTATTAAAAGAGCAGAACAGGCCTGTGCTGAATCAATTTTAAAAGGTATCTTAAATAAATGAATTTTCAATCAGGCTTCATTGCAGTAGTAGGGCGACCAAATGTTGGTAAATCAACCCTAGTTAATGAATTAATTGGGCAAAAGCTTTCAATCACATCACACCGTCCTCAAACAACTAGGCATCGAATTAACGCTATTGACACTCAGGAAAACTATCAGATTGTTTTTGTAGATACTCCTGGTATACATATTGGAAACAATAAAGCAATTAATTCATATATGAATAAAGCTGCTAGTTCAAGCTTTGCTGATGTGGATATGATAATTTGGCTTGTTGAAATATTTAAATGGACAAAAGAGGATGCTCGAGTGTTAGAGCACCTAAGTAAGGTTGATATACCCGTTATAATCTGCGTGAATAAGATTGATAAATCAAGCTCAGTGGATAAGATACTTCCTTACCTTGAAATGCTCGGTGAAAAGTTTCAAGCTAATGAGGTCTTTCCTTTGTCTGCATTTGACCGGTCCCACACGAAGCAACTTAGAAGCTTGATTCTTAAATATTTGCCTGAGCAAGATCCTATTTATGATGATGATTACATAACAGATCGCTCTCAAAAATTTGTTGTATCCGAGTTCATTCGTGAGAAACTTATGAGAAACTTATCGAATGAGCTTCCATATGACATTACAGTAGAAATTGAGAAGTTTGAGCTTGATGGCAAAATGTATAGAATTGCTGCGCGCATCTTTGTTGATAAGGCCTCTCAAAAAAGTATTGTAATAGGTCATAAAGGTGAAATGTTGAAAAAAATTGGGCAAGATTCACGTATAACAATTGAGGGTTTTTTAGAGGCGAAAGTATTCTTAGAGCTGTGGGTTAAGGTTAGACAAGGCTGGTCAGATGATAAAAGAGCCTTAGCATCTCTAGGTTATGACTAGGATCGAGAATTCTCCAGCATTTTTGATTCACAGAAGAATGTACCAAGGAAGCTCTCTATTACTCGATTTCTTTACTAAAAACCATGGCAGAGTGCGCTTAATAGCCAGAGGTGCTAGAAGCAGCAAAACATCACTTCAAATGTTTCAATGCTTAAGTATTTCATTTAAGGGAAAGAGTGACCTAAAAAGCCTTTCCCAGTGGGAAATTTCTGATGAACCACGAAGACTACTTGGTGATGATCTGATATTAGCAATCTATGTCAATGAGCTTCTTATTAGGCTTCTACCTGAAGGGGATGAATACAGTGAGGTTTTTAGTGCTTACTGGAATTTCATCAAAAAAATGGATCAAAAGTCTAGCTCTGAAAAAGAATACTCACTTCGCATATTTGAAAATCAGTTGTTGCAAGAATTAGGTTATGGGCTTGACTTTAATGATGATATTGAGGGCAACCCAATCAAAATCAATGGCCTATATGATTTTATTGAAGATCAGGGTTTTATTGCACAAACTGAAGGTAAAATTTTGGGTGAAATTCTATTGAATATTGTCAATCCTAATCAAGTAACTCCAAATTCAGAAGGGTTGAACACTTTAAAAAAATTGAATCGAAAGAGATTAAAACCTCTTTTAGGTGATAAACCACTTAAAAGTAAAGAGTTATTTTTTGTTAATTAGGCGTAATTATGAGTATTTTTCTTGGCGTTAATATAGACCATATAGCTACATTAAGACAGGCCAGAGGCACAAAATACCCCAGCTTGATTGATGCAGCGCTTATCTGTGAAAATTCTGGCGCGGATAGCATTACGCTTCATCTTAGAGAAGATAGGCGCCATATTCAAGACAATGATGTTATTGAGTTAAAGTCCAGGTTAAAAACTAAAATGAATTTAGAGATGGCAGCAACTGATGAAATGCTCAAAATTGCCTCTAATGTTTTGCCTGAAGACTGCTGCCTCGTTCCCGAAAAGAGACAGGAGCTGACAACGGAAGGTGGTCTAGATGTTGCTTCACAAATAGTTAGAATGAAAGAGGTTTGCTCTCAACTTAGTTCAAATAATATTAAAACATCCCTTTTCATTGATGCAGACAAAAGACAAATAGATGCCGCTGCTGAATGCGGCGTACCAATAATTGAGATTCATACAGGTCACTATGCAGATGCAGCCTCTAAAGTCGAGTCTGAATTAGAGCTTAAAAGAATATCTGATGCTTGCGAATATGCTTTAAGTCTTGGAATTCAAGTTAATGCAGGGCATGGCTTAACACTTTTGAATACTACTGCTGTAGCTAAAATTGAATCAATTGTTGAGCTAAATATTGGCCACTCAATTATTTCAAGAGCACTATTTGTTGGACTTGCTAATGCAACATCTGAAATGAAAGCTTTATTATTAGAAGCGAGAGCTATATGATTTATGGAATTGGAACTGACATAGTTGACATAGAAAGAATCCAGGCAATTATATTAAAAAATCGTGATGGCTTTATGAAGAGAGTATTAACTGAACATGAACAGGCTTTATTTGCAAATAAAGCCGATAGTGCTGCCTTTCTTGCAAAGCGTTTTGCTGCAAAAGAGGCTTTTTCAAAGGCTTTAGGCACAGGAATTGGAAGGGTAGTTAGCTTTCAAGATCTAACTATTCGAAACAATGAAAATGGAAAGCCTTATTTTTTACCTAGTGAAAAGCTAAGGCTATATTTATTAGAAAAAGGAATTAAGCAAGGGCACCTAAGCATATCAGATGAAAGTCAAAATGCAGTCGCTTTTGTAGTCCTTGAAAAACTAGACTCTGAGAAACTAAGTTAAAAAAACTTAGGACGACTCTAGAAAGGAATATCATCCTCAAATTCATCTTGAGCAACCGGAGTAATACTTGGTGTTTGTTGAGCATTTTGAGCAGGCTGCGGCGTTGATTGAGGCTGTGATTGCATTGGAGAGTTGGAGTCATCACGGCGATCAAGCATCTGTAAGGTTCCACTAAATCCACTTATTACAACTTCAGTCGTATAGCGGTCCTGTCCACTTTGATCTTGCCATTTTCTAGTTTGCAATTTGCCCTCAACATAAACCTTAGAGCCTTTATCTAAATACTGGCCAGCTATTTCAGCAACTTTTCCAAACAAACTAACACGATGCCATTCAGTTCTTTCTTGTTTTTGGCCAGTATTTTTATCAGTCCAAGACTCACTAGTTGCAACTGATAAATTACTTATTGCGTTTCCATTTGAAGCGTATTTAATTTCAGGTTTTGCACCTAGATTACCAACCAATATTACTTTATTTATTCCGGCCATACTAATATTTACTCCTGTTAAGTTTTAGTTTTAAGTGGTGAAAAAAGAACCATAAACCACCAGATAATTGCTATAAATATGGTGAATAAGAATACACTATTTAAATCGAAAATGTCATAAATCAAACCACCAATTGCACCGCCAATAAACGTCCCTAAAAACTGTGATGTTGAAAAAATACCCATAGCAAGACCCCTCTTAGAGGCGCTCGCAGTTTTAGATAATAAAGAAGGTAAAATTGCTTCAACAGTATTAAAGGCGACAAAGAAGATGGTTAAAGTAATGAGGAAAACTGAGAAATTTAAGTTTGAAATATAAAAAATAATTTGACTAATAATTAGCAGAAAAATACTAAGCAACAATATGTACTTTGTTTTTTTAAATTTCTCTGAAATAATTATAAGAGGAATCATTCCAATAAATGATAGTAATACTGCTGGAAGGTAAAGCTGCCAGTTATCAATCATGCTGACTATTTGGTTTTCCATAATAAGAAGTGGCATTACTATAAAACCACTTGCTAAAATCAAATGCAATGAAAATACACTAAAATCTAAAGCAATTAACTCTCTACTTAAAGTTTCTCTAAAGGCGCCAAAAGATAGCCGATAATAATTGATTGGCTTGGAGTGCTCAAGAGACAATACTATTAACATAGCAATAATTGAGAGTAGGCCTATAACCCAAAACAACCCTGAAAGCCCAATCCTTGAGGTTATCATTGGCCCAATAATTAATGAAAGCATGAATGCCACACCAATTTGAAAGCCAACAAAGGCATTAGCCTTTGCTCGATTATCTTCAGATATAGAGTCAGCTAAAAACGCCATTAAGACAGCTGATATTGCGCCGCCGCCTTGTAAAGCCCTCCCAATAACTACAAATATAATATTAGAAGCATTTGCTGCAACAACACTTCCTATCAAAAAAATTAAAAGCCCTACAATCAGGATAGGTTTTCTTCCAAATCGATCAGAAAGATAGCCAAAAGGTATTTGAAGTAGAGCTTGAGTAAGACCATAAATCCCAATTGCCATACCAATCAAGAAAGGGGTCGAACTATCATAATCACCTGCATAAACACTCATGACAGGAAAAAGCATGAATAAACCGAGCATTCGAACGGACATAATTAGCGAAACTTTTAAAGCAAATAGCCTTTCAGTTGAGTTCATAACTAAAGATATTATATTTTGACGCTAATCAATTGAATAGTTTTTAGAGTAATTAGGATAACTAGAAGATAAAACTATTCTTATATCACTTGCGAGCTTCGTAGCATTTATTTGGTCATAATTGTATGCCATTAGATCAAGACCATCAGGAATAGAAGAGCTATTTGGATAATTCTCAATAATAAATTTTGAGCGATTTATTGCAGCAATGTGTGAGCCAATTTTGGTATAGTATATGGCAACATAAAGCTCATGCCTTGCAAGAGTGTTCATAAGTTTAGCTAGCTTTTTACCCGCATCATTTGCGTATTTAGAGTTAGGAAAGGTATCAATTAAATCAACAAAGTAAGAATAAGCTTCACGAATACTGTCAACATCTCTCTGGGCACTATCCGTAACAAAATTATCTAAAATTGAGCTAGATTTATCTTCTGCAACAACACCTTTTAAGTAGTAAGCATAAGGGGTAGAAGGGAGGTCAGGATATTTTTCAATGAATTTATTTAATTCAACTATAGCTCTTGTGTATTTTTTACGCTTATATAGATTGAATGCAATATCAAGCCTAGCTTGAATAGCATATTTTGAGCCTGGATATGATGAAAGAATAATTTGATATTGATCAATAGCTTGATCTAAAGAGCCAGCATCAACCATATCTTCCGCCTTCTCATACAAAGTCTTAGGTGTGAGGCCATTTGCGACTAATCTCCTTGATTCTTTATCTCCCCCAAAAGGGGAACATCCAGCCAAAAAAATGAAAGATGTAAGTATAAGAATTAAGGATTTAGTCATTGTATGAGCTTGATATTTACTTTTAATCAGTAAATTATACTTATGTGCGTTTTTGAATGGAAACGTTTACATAAAGAACTTCTAGTTAATAGTAACCTGCTTATAATTATACTAACCTTATTTTATTTCTATATTGATGGCAACAACTCTTTTTCAAAAGCATACTAAAATTGATGACTTGTGCTTAGTTTTAAATAGTTACTTACCTCATTCGGAGATTGAGCTAGTAAAGCTTGCTTATAAGATGGCTAATAAAGCACATTCTGGTCAATTTAGAAAGTCAGGTGAGCCTTATATTCACCACCCACTTTCTGTTGCTTTAATACTTGCCGATCTAAAACTTGATTATTTTTGTGTTGTTGCCGCAATTCTCCATGACTGTATCGAAGATACTTCAGTAACTAAAGAAGATGTCCAGGCTCAATTTGGAGAGCAAGTAGCTCATATTGTTGAAGGAGTATCAAAGCTGACTAGCTTAGAATTCACTTCAAGCTCACAAAAACAAGCTGAAAACTTTCAAAAACTAATATTGGCTATGTCTAAAGATATGCGAGTTATGGTTATTAAATTAGCTGACAGACTTCATAATATGCGCACTTTAGATTCAATGAGTGACGAAAAAAAAATACAAAAAGCAAAAGAAACTTTTGAACTTCACGCTCCAATTGCAAGGCGACTTGGACTCCATAGCATAAGGGTAGAGCTTGATGATTTATGCTTTAAGACACTGCATCCAAGAAAGCACTTAATAATTAAAAATAAGATCAGTAAGCAGTATGGAAATCAAAAGAAAACAATAAATCTAATTAAAACCGAAATTGAAAATAGGCTAAAGTTTGAAGGCATAAATGCAACTATAGAAGGGCGTCAAAAACAACCATCTAGTGTTTACAATAAAATGAAATTTAAATCAAGAAAATTCTCAGAGGTTCTTGATATGCATGCCTTTAGAATTGTTGTTGAAAATACAAATACTTGTTATCAGGCATTAGGCCATATACATAGTCTTTATAAACCTATTCCGCTTAAATTTAAGGATTATATTTCCGCTCCAAAACCAAACGGGTATCAGTCAATTCATACAGTTGTGCTTGGCCCTAGGAAAATGTTCATTGAAGTTCAAATCAGGTCTCAAGAAATGGAATTCATATCTGAGTATGGGATTGCCGCTCACTGGCACTATAAAAACACTGGCAAGCCAACTGATAAATTAGCTCGAAACTGGATTGGATCTTTACTAGATATTCAGCAAAATACTGACACTTCAGCTGACTTCCTAGAGAATACAAAAGCCGATTTATTTTTTGATGAGGTATTTGTGTTTACTCCAGCTGGCAAGATAATTCAGCTGCCTATTAGAGCAACAGTACTTGATTTTGCATACGCTGTTCATACTAACATTGGAAAAAGATCTCAAAAAGCTACTATTAATGGAATGGAAGCCGAACTTTCAACCAAGCTTAAATCTGGTCAAACAGTGGAAATAATCACTAGTCGGTTTGTTAAGCCTAAGCCAAGCTGGCTAGATTTTGTTGTAACTTCAAAAGCCAAAACTGCAATAAAAGCAAATCTTAAAGATAACTCAAAAACTGAATTAGCAAAACTTGGAAAACTTTTGATTTCTGATGCGCTTAATTATCAAAAAATTAAAATTAATGATGTACCAAAAGATAAGTGGGATAAATGCCTAAAGGAGCTCAATTGTTTTGATTTTCAAGACTTATATATAAAAGTAGGATTGTCTGAAATATTTGTAGCTGTAGTTATTAATAAACTCCTCCAGGATATTAACAACGAAACAATTAATACAATTTCTATAAATAAAACAAAAGGAATGGCAATAAACTTTGCTCATTGTTGCTACCCCATCCCTGGAGATGATGTTACAGGCGTTTTAACAACACAAAAAGGCCTTGTTATGCACCGCTCAATATGTTCAAATCTAGAGCATATTAAAGAAAAAAATGCACAATGGATGGAAATTGAATGGAACTCGGATGAAGATGAAGTCTTTGAAGTTGCAATCAGTGCTGTAGTTGAAAACAGAAGTGGTCGTTTGGCAGCTATTGCAAACACCATAGCAAACTTAGGTGTTAATATTGAAAATATTGAACAGCAAGAAAGCCAACACTCTACAAGGCTATTTCACATTGTTGTTATAATTAAAAACATCATACAACTTAATGACGTATTAGAGCAACTTAACAAACTCCCACATCTTGTCTCTGCTGAAAGAGTTTAATATTTATTAAAATGTACAAAGTGGACAATTGAATTGATTAAAATTACATCTTTATTAATTATTAATACTATTAAATAATGCTTTGCTGGACTGACTCACTCGAAATAGCTATTTCACTGGAAGAAGCCTCTCCTGATACTGACCCTAAAACTATTAATTTTGTTGATTTACGTCAGCTTGTTATGGATCTTGAGGACTTTGAAGAAGGACAAAGTAAGTGTGGTGAAAGGGTTCTTGAAGCTATTCAAATGAATTGGATTGAGGAGAAAGAGTGAAATATTTAAAATTTATTTTATTGTTTAATCTAATATTATCATTTTCAGCTAATGCACTTTTAGAAGTAAATATTTTAAAATCTAAAGAAGCTGCTTTTCCTATAGTTATCGCTCCTTTTGAAATAATTGGCGATTCAAAAGAAAATGTAGACATCGCTAAAATTATTAGAGATAATTTAAATAGATCAGGCCAATTTAGTGCCTTAAGTACTGACGCATTGGTAACAAATCAAATTGATTTTAACTTTTGGAAAGAACGTAAAAAAGATGCTGTTGTTTTTGGAAAAGTTGAGCAAATAAGCCCAAAGGTTTACAACATATATATTTATATTTATGATGTCTTTTCTGAAAAAAGCTTGTATCAAAAAAAGATTACTGTTAGTAACTCTGGCTTTAGAAGAATGGCTCATTTCCTAAGTGATAAAATTTATTATGTCCTTCTTGGACAAAAAGGCTCTTTTAACACTAGGCTATCATATGTTACTGTGACTGATAATAATAGTGGTGGTCGAACATACAGGCTTCAAATATCCGATTCTGATGGAGAAAATCCTCAAACAATTGTAAGACAATCAAATCCGATTTTATCTCCAGCCTGGTCAAAAGATCAGCAAAAACTTGCTTATGTTTCTTTTAAAAATAATAGATCTGAAGTTTTTGTTATGACTCCTTTTTTAAAAACAATTCCAATTAAATTGCCAAAATTTGATGGAATTGCATCTTCACCTACATTCCATCCAAGCGGCGATAGTATTGCGCTAACAATCTCGAAACAAGGTAATAAAGATATATATTTATATAACTTTAAATCAAAGAACCTTAAGAGGCTAACTAAAAACATATCAATTGATACAGAAGCTAGCTTTTCACCAGATGGCAATAGCATTGCGTTTACTTCAAATAGAACAGGGCAAGTTCAAGTTTATATAAAAGACCTTAACTCTGGCAAAATATCCCGAGCTACTTTTGAAGGTCGATACAATGCAAAACCAGTTTTTTCACCTGATGGCAAAGATTTGGCACTCATTCACAGAGTTGATAAAGACTACAGGGTCGCCCTATTAGATATCAAATCTAGAGATTTAACTGTAATGACTCGAAACAAATCAGATGAATCTCCTTACTTTTCTCCAAACGGCGGAATGATTATTTTTTCAACTAATAGAGACAACAAGGGAATTTTGTCTATAATTTCACTACACAACAACCAAATTGTTGAATTAATGCAAAAAACCGGCGAAGTAAGGGAACCTACTTGGTCAAATTATTCAAACTAAGGAAAAAAAATGTCAAAAAAAATTCTTCTTTTATCAAGTGTTATCTTTTTAAGTTCTTGTGGTGCTAATAGTATTTCTGAACTGGGTGATAAGTTTCTTGATTTAATTAACCCAAGTGATGCTGCAACTGAGCAAGCAGATCTTGGAGGTGATGCAACCCTAGTTGCTATGGATGAAGATGGTGGATTTACAATTGATGAACTTGAGCAATTATCTAATGATGAATTAATTGCAATTGCTAAAGAGAAGGGATTGGGAGATCTTATAGTTCTTGATGCAGATGGTAATCTTCAAAATAGAGATCAAATCATAAATGCTATTGTTGAAAGTGGAGACTTACTTGACGGAAAGACCGCAGAACTTGAATCACTGTCTGATGATGCACTTATCGAAATGATCAATTCTAAGGGTCTAAGTGACTTGATTGTACTTGATGCAGATGGAAATTTAGCTAATAGAGATGAGCTTATTCAGGCGTTAATGGATGATGCAGCAGCAATGTTAGCAATTATTGAAAATTTCAAAAATTCTAGTGACTCTTTTATTCTTTATTTTGATTATGACGATACTGAGATAGATGAAGTATCTACAAGAAAGATTATTGAGCATGCTAACTTTATGCAAGACAATCCTTCACTAAGCCTGAGATTAGAAGGTCATGCAGATGAGCGAGGAACCCGTGAATATAACCTAGCACTTGGTGAAAATCGTGCCTTAAGTGTAAAAGAGGTCTTAAGCCTTTACAACCTTGATGACAGAATTTTAGTTGTAAGCTATGGTGAAGAGTCTCCAATTCTAGTTGGAAGCAATGAAATGGCGTGGGAAGAGAACCGAAGAGTAGAATTCTCTTACTACTAGAGGTAAAGTTTTCTCAAATCTTTTTTAAGTAAATAGTTTTTGTCACTTGATGAAAAAGAATATTCTTCTATTTATACTTTTCATAAACCCTATGTTATTTCAGCATGGGGTTTATGCTAACGAAGGCCTTGATTTAGACCTTGCAATCTTAAAAATCAACAAAGAAGTTAAATCCCTAAACAATGAAATCCTTTCATTAAAAGATGAGATTGAACTGATTAAAGAAGAACAAAGAATCAGCTCTGCCAAGATTGCAGAACTTCGTCAAATCATTGAATTAAATCTCTCTAATACTAAACAAGAAAAAAAATCAACAAAAAAAATTCAGTCTAACAGCGCTGAAAAGCTTTATTCAGATGGGAAAAATGAATTTCTTCTTGGGAATTATGAGAAAGCAATTACTCTATTCATAAGTTTTGCAAAAAGCTCTCCTAATTCATCAAGTATAAAAGATTCAAAGTTGTGGCTTGCAAGAGCTTATTTTGAACGTGAAAAATATTTAAAAGCCAAAGATTCATTATTAGATTATCAATCTAATAATAAAGGGCACCAAAAATATGCTGACTCTATGTTTGAATTAACAAGGGTCTTAATTAAGCTAAATGAAGTCAATGAAGCTAAGCTATTGTTATTAGATATGATTAAGCAATATCCGGACCACTCTTTGATAAACAAAGCAAACCAATTACTTTTAGACCTATAAGTTAGTGGAAATACTAGAAATACAAAAAGTTGATTTAACTTCTTTTTGTTATCTCAATAAAGAACGTTATCCTTTCTTACTTGAAAGCGTTAATCACAACGAAAACAATAGATACTCAATATTATTTGCCTTTCCTGGTGAGAATATTGTTCTTAAGAACTTTTCTGACTTTGATTTTTTAAAAAAACTTCAAGATAAAAGTAAATCAACTATGTTAGATTCTGACCTCCCCTTTATTGGTGGTTGGTTTGTTTATCTTTCGTATGAGCTGATAGGTCAAATTGAGCCAACTTTGACTTCTAAATTACATAAATCAAAACTACCAATAGCTTATGCAGTTCATGTGCCAACAGCAATAATTGTAGATCACAAACTAGACAAAACTTTCATTATTGATCAAGATAATAATCAATCCCGCATTAATTCAATATTATCTGATATTAAGCTCTTAGATAAGATTCCAACACAAAGAATCAAAGGTAGCCAATCTGAAGAGGTTGAAAATAAATTTATTGATGGCGTTAAAAGTAGCTTAGATTATATTGTTGCAGGCGATGTCTTTCAGGTCAACCTGTCAAGAAAATGGCAATATCAACTAATAGAAACTATAGATTCAGCAGTAATCTATAATGCCCTAAAAAAAGCTAATCCAGCGCCTTTTTCCGCTCTCATTCAATATGAAAATTTCAGCATAATTTCCTCTTCTCCAGAAAGGCTTTTTAGTGTTAATGACAAAACTCTTGAGACAAGGCCTATTGCAGGAACCCATCCCAGGGGTAAGGGTGATTTAGATAAAACTCAAAAAGATAACCTAATAAATCACCCTAAAGAAATTGCAGAGCATGTAATGCTTCTTGATTTAGAGAGAAATGACATGGGAAGGGTATGTGAGTATGGCAGCGTTTTTGTTAACGAAATAATGACTCTAGAGACCTATCCATTTGTTCATCATATTGTCTCTAATATAAAAGGAAAACTTCGTGATAATGTTGGCATTAAAGGCATTGTTAGAGCTTTATTTCCAGGAGGAACTATTACAGGGTGTCCAAAGGTGCGCTGCATGGAGATTATTAATGAACTAGAGCAGATGCCAAGAGAGGCCTATACGGGATCAGTTGGGTATATAAGCCAAAACGGCAAGATGGATTTCAACATCCTTATTCGTAGCTTCATCCACGAAGGAGATGCTTTAAGTTTTAGGGCAGGTGCTGGAATAGTATATGACTCAATACCTGAAAAAGAATTAGCTGAAACAAGACACAAGGCAGCAGGACTTTTAAAGGTTTTTGAGAATTAGAAAATTAAGGCTTAAACTTTGATGTCATTGGATATCTTCTTTCTTTACCAAATGCATTGCCACTTATCTTAGGCCCAGGAGCAGATTGACGCCTCTTGTATTCGTTTCTAAGGATCATAGAAGTAACCTTATTAACAACCTCAAGACTATGGCCTTGCTCAGTAATTTGAGCTACAGAATGCTTTAATTCAACAAATCTCTTTAAAATGTCGTCTAAAACATCATAAGAGGGCAGTGTATCTTGATCAACTTGATTAGGCGCAAGCTCAGCAGAAGGTGGTCTTGTTATAACACGTTCAGGAATAACTGGAGAAATTGTATTCCTATATCTAGAAAGCTTATATACCATTGTTTTGGGAATATCTTTAAGTGGAGCAAAGCCGCCGCACATATCACCATATAAGGTCGCATAGCCAACTGCCATCTCTGATTTATTGCCCGTTGCAAGAACAATTTTATGATATTTGTTTGAAAGCGCCATTAGAAGCGTGCCTCGAACACGAGATTGAATGTTTTCTTCAGTTGAGCCTGGAGAAGTATTTTCAAAAAAATCATTAAGAGAAAAATTAAAAGAATCAACCATCGAGTGAATATCAATATTTGAGAACTGCACTCCCTGAGCTTGCGCCTGAAGTTCAGAGTCCTCAAGACTCATATCAGAAGTAAATTGGTAGGGCATCATTACTGCATGAACATTCTCAGGACCAATAGCGTCAGCTGCAACTGCAAGAGTTAAAGCTGAATCAATACCACCAGACAGGCCAATTAAAGCTCCTCCAAAGGAGTTTTTATGAATATAATCCCTCGTTGCTAAAACAAGTGCAGAATATATTGACTCCTCCTCACTTAAAACTGAAGGCAAATAATTAGTACTATTATGAAGTAACGACATCTCTTTAAATGCTGGTAGCTGAAGAGTAAGCTCTCCAAGATTACTTATGACAAAAGAGTTACCATCAAAAACAACTTCATCTTGTCCTCCAACCATGTTCACGTAGATAAATGAAAGATCAAACTTCAGCGCATAACGTTTGCAAATATCTATACGCTCATTTTGTTTATTTAATTGAAAGGGTGATGCATTAAGAGACACCACTACATCAACATTAGATTGACATAGCCTATCAATTGGACCGTCAATCCATTGATCTTCACAAATTAAAACGCCAACTTTAGTTTGCTGACATTCAAATATAAATGACTCTTCACCAGAAGCAAAGTAGCGCTTTTCATCAAAAACGCCATAGTTTGGTAATTCTTGCTTATTGTAAACATGAATTACTCGATTGTTTTGAATGCAAAAAGCACTATTAAAAAGAGACTCATTTGATTGGCTTGGCGCACCAAATAGAATAGTTATAGCTGAAGGCACTAGATTGCATAAACTATTAATTTCTTCGTTAACTTGATTAATAAAACCCTCTCTAAATAAAAGATCTTCCGGGGGGTAGCCAGTAATTGCTAATTCTGGAAAAACAATTAAATGCGCTCCAATTTCATGAGCCTCATTAATCAAATCTAACATTCTTAAGGCGTTAACCTTAATATCTCCAACAATAGGGTTAAATTGAGCAATTTGGATTTTTATTGACTCCGATTCAGAAAATATCTTATTAAGCTGTTCCTGCCAAAATATGGCCTTCAAATTATTTCCAGTATTTATTGCATGTTCATACTTGGTATTTGCAACCACTTCAGATGGATCTAATTCAAGGATATTAGCAAATAACCAGGCGTGCGTCTCACTAAGAGCGGCCTTACCAGAGCTATATTTACTAAGGTTAGATTGATTTATATCATACTCCTTAGCAATTTTATAATCAGAAAAACCAGTTTTCTCACGCACTAGAGCAAGGTATTCAGTTGTTTTTTTATTCACTATGATTCGTTAGTTAAAGTATATATTAGTTATTTTATACCACTACAGTTATAAAATAACTATAGTTCATAAATAAAAGTATTAAAAACAAATGTATTTATTAACTAAAAAGTACTTAAGCTACTGTTTTATATACAGAAATTAAAAATTATAAAATTACTACTTTAACGTTACAATTATTGGCTCAGAATCAATTTCATTAAAGAATAAACCTTAAGATGGTCTATAAAAGTTGAATTAAATTCACTAATTTTTTAATAGTATTTCTATATATTATTGAATAAAAATTTTTGAAATATCCCTATATCATTAGCCTTAGAGACGTAAATTGATTTTAAAAATAACTAGCATTGTGTTGCTTAGTAGTGATAAAATTCTTTAATCCTCACGCAATTGTGATGGATTGTTATACTTTGAAACTCATTAAGGAGATATATATGAAACAATTACTAAAATTGACTGCTGCTTCGTTGTTAGTTGTTGGTGCACTTGGTGTACAAGCTTCTACATTAAGCGACGTTCAAGCTAAAGGCCACGTTTCTTGTGGCGTATCTAAAGGTCTTGCGGGATTCTCTTCAGCTGACTCTTCAGGTACTTGGACAGGTGTTGACGTTGATGTTTGTCGTGCTGTTGCTGCTGCAACGCTTGGCGACGCAACTAAAGTTAAATTTGTACCACTAACTGCTAAAGAAAGATTCACTGCGCTTCAGTCTGGTGAGATCGATATGTTGTCTAGAAACACTACTTGGACAATTACTCGTGACGCTTCACTAGGTCTTAACTTTGCCGGTGTTAACTACTATGATGGACAAGGCTTTATGGTTAAGTCTTCTCTAGGTGTTTCTAGTGCTATGGAATTAGGTGGAGCTGCGATTTGTATTCAAGCAGGTACAACTACTGAATTAAACTTAGCTGACTGGGGTAAAGCAAACGGTATCGATTACAACTCTGTTGTTTCAGACACGAATGCTCAAACTCTAAGTAACTATGACGCTGGTCGTTGTGACGTTCTAACAACTGACGCATCTGGATTATATTCAATGCGTGCTGGTGCGAACGATCCTTCTGAGCACGTTGTACTTCCAGAAATCATTTCTAAAGAGCCTTTAGGCCCTGTTGTTCGTCAAGGTGACGACCAGTGGTTTAACATCGTAAGATGGTCTCTTAATGCTATGATCACTGCTGAAGAGATTGGTGTTACTAGTGCTACTGTTGATATGGTTTCTAACAACCCTGAGCGCGAGCGCTTAATGGGTCGTTCTGGAAGCACTCATGAGTACGTTGGTTTGACTTCAGACTGGACTTACCAGATCATTAAGCAAGTAGGTAACTACTCTGAAAGCTTTGAGCGCAACATTGGTGTAAATACTCCAATTGGTATTGCTCGTGGTGTTAATGCACTATGGTCACAAGGTGGTATCCTTTACTCACCTCCATTTAGATAAGCAATTATCTAGATAGAACTTAAGCCAGCCTGCTATACTTTAGCAGGCTGGTTTTTTTTTACTTTTTTTCTTAATTCAAAGCTCGTTTTTTAGTAAAATTTCTCAATTAATATTTATTGCTATATATGAAAAAACTTATTCTCGACTCCCTTGGTAAATCTAAACATAGAGAATCAAACTTCCGTGATTTACTTTATAACAATGAGGTAAGAGCTTTTTTCTTCCAGGTAATTACATTTGTTTTAGTAGTAGGACTCTTTTATACGGCAATAGGAAATCTCTTTGATAATATTGAAGCAAGGGGAATACAAACAGGATTTTCTTTTCTTAATAATAGGGCGGGCTTTGATATCTTGCCTTTCCTTGGCAATATTGTAGTTGACTACACTCCAGAATCTTCAAATTTAACTGTTTTTTATGTAGGACTTGTAAATACCCTAGTTGTTGCCTTTATTGGCATAATTCTATCTACACTAATTGGGCTGTTAATTGGTATTGCAAGGCTTTCTAATAACTATCTAATTGCAAAACTTGCGGGGGGCTATATTGAGCTCTTTAGAAATATACCCATTCTGCTACAAATTCTTTTTTGGTACAACCTATTTATTAATGTTTTTCCTCACCCTAAACAAAGCTTGGCATTTTTTGATATTGCCTTCCTAAACCAGCGAGGCTTATACCTTCCAAAACCAATTGCTGAGGATGGTTTTATATTTGTTGCCATAGCATTCATTATTGGAATCATTGCTGCTTATTTTATTAAGAAATTTTTTAAGAAGAAACATGAGCTTACAGGAATACATACCAGCACCTGGATGTATTCACTTGGTTTAATAGTTGGCTTACCAGTAATGGTTTATTTTTTAGTTGGCTCACCACTTCAATTTGATTATGCAGTTCTTGGGAAATTTAATCTGAAAGGAGGCATGGCTGTTGTTCCAGAATTTTTAGCATTAACTTTTGCATTGAGTGTCTACACTGCAACTTATATTGCTGAAGCAATAAGATCCGGAATCGAGGCAGTTGACAAAGGCCAAAAAGAAGCTGCTGCTGCAATAGGCTTATCGCCAGTTCAGTCTCTTAAGCTGATTGTTTTGCCGCAAGCATTAAGAGTGGCAATTCCACCCACCATCAATCAATACCTAAATTTAACAAAGAACTCTTCATTAGCCACAGTAATTGGCTATCCAGAATTAATGAGTACATTTGGAGGCACCGTCCTAAACCAGGTTGGTCAAGCAGTTGAAATTTTAGCTATGGCGATGTTGGTTTATCTAGTAATCTCACTGTTTATTTCTTTATTGCTTAATTATGTCAATAAAAGAATGGAAATACAAGGAAGATAATTATGTCGGTATTTGATCAACAATCAACCAGGAAGCCACCAATTTCTCAAATTGGGGCAGTTTTATGGCTTAGGACTAACCTTTTCTCATCTTGGATTAATAGTGCCCTTACACTTGCCTCACTCTATTTGCTATATATCATGATTCCTCCCTTACTGGATTGGATGATATTTAATGCGAGCTTTAGCTTTGGCACTGTAAATCTTTTTGGTTTTGATATCAAGTTTAGTGAAGCCATGGCAACAAATCAGAACTGTGGTCGTGAAGGTGCATGCTGGCCTTATATCTATGAAAAACTATATATGTACACCTATGGCTTCTATCCTCGCACAGAGACATGGAGGCCTAATATTGTATTTGGATTAACAGCGCTTCTTTTTGTTATCGTGCCATTGGTAAAGCACTATAAACATAAGAATAGAGTTACGTTATCACTAATTATTCTATACCCACTAGTTTCTTATGTGTTAATTGCAGGTGGCTTTGGGATTCTGATGCCAGTTTCAACTGACCAATGGGGTGGACTCTTGCTAACTCTTATTATTGCATCAGTTGGTATTATTGTTTCATTTCCAATAGGCGTTCTACTTGCACTTGGAAGGCAGTCAAACCTTAAAGTAATTAAGTTATTTTCCACGCTATTTATTGAGTTTATAAGAGCAGTTCCTTTAATCACAATCCTCTTCATGGCCTCATTTGTACTCCCACTATTCTTAGAATCAGGAAATTATTTTGACAAGCTCTTAAGGGCACTTATAGGCATTGCGCTATTCCAAGCTGCATATTTTGCAGAGGTTGTCAGAGGTGGGCTGCAAGCAATCCCAAGAGGGCAGTATGAAGCGGCTGATGCGATTGGACTAAGTTACTTCCAAAAAAATGTATTAATTATCTTGCCACAAGCACTAAAAATTTCTATTCCTAATATAGTAGGATCTTCAATATCACTATTTAAGGATACGACGTTAGTTCTTATAATAGGGCTTTTTGATATGTTAGCAATGGTTAACCTAACAAGTAATGATCCTTATTGGCTTGGAAGGGAAACTGAAGGCTTTGTCTTCGTTACAATTGTTATGTGGGCTATACTATATACCATGTCTCGCTATTCAAGAAAACTAGAGCTACGCTTCAATACTGAAAATACAAATTAAAAAGGTCAATAAAGATGAACACTGAAAAAGCAAATATAATAGAAATATCAAAATTAAATAAGTGGTATGGTGACTTCCATGCACTAAAAAATATTGATTTAAATGTAAAAGAAGGTGAAATAATAGTAGTATGTGGCCCATCAGGCAGTGGAAAGTCAACACTAATAAGATGTGTGAACTTTCTTGAAAAATTTCAAGAAGGAAGCATCCTGGTCTCAGGAACTGAGCTTACTGATGATGCGCAAAAAATTAGAAAAATTAGAAGTGAAGTGGCAATGGTATTTCAGCACTTCAATCTATTCCCACACTTAACAATCGTAGATAACCTAACACTTGCACCAATATGGGTCCACAATGAAACAAAGCAAGAAGCGAGAGATAAAGCGCTTAAATTACTTGATAGAGTAGGGATAAGGGACCAAGCTGAAAAGTATCCAAATCAACTTAGTGGTGGACAGCAACAGCGTGTTGCTATTGCAAGATCCTTATGCACTTCGCCAAAAATAATGCTATTTGATGAGCCAACATCGGCTCTAGATCCTGAGATGATCTCTGAAGTCTTAGACGTAATGGTTGAACTAGCTAAAGAGGGCATTACTATGATCTGTGTGACTCATGAAATGGGCTTTGCACGCAAAGTTGCAAATAGAATTATTTTTATGGATGATGGTCAAATAGTCGAAGAAAACGATCCTGAGAACTTTTTTAACCATGCAGAATCTGATAGATTACAGCTATTTTTAGATCAAATACTAACTCATTAATATTAGGATTTAAAAGGCCAGTTAACAGATTTAATGAGCCCTAATTAAGAATAAAGCAACATACACGTAACCTTCTAGTTATATAATTCGACTAAGAAGACTATTAATTAAATAAATTACTAATTGATAAATGTTTGGTTTCCTAAAAAAAGAACAATTGCCCGAGACTCCAGAAATTACACAATCTGTAGACTGGACTAAGGACATAAAGAGAAGTAAAAAAATTGGTGAGGAGGTTGAGCAATTATCTTTTTTATATAGCTCTGAAAGCAATAATGAGACTAAAGGGACTAAGAAGGGACTAAGTAGGGACCATCTGCAAATTCTAAAAAAATGTAAAATAGAAAGCAGTGCATTAGACTTGATGAAAATATTAAAGAGATCAAATAAATCAAAATTTAAAACAGCAATCATTAATCCACTTCTTGATCAAAACTTCCTAGAGCTAACAATTCCAGATAGTCCTAAAAGTCCTAGTCAAAAATACAGACTTACAGGTAAGTTTGTTAAAAAAAGAACAAAGGAATAATAGATTTTAACCTTTTGAGTAGCCTAGTTAATTAATTTGCTATATTTTTAACCCCTACTCCCATATCTTCTATATTTTAGACTTTCACTGTTTTTCTAGATAACTTACTGCATAAGTGATAGATATGCGGTATATAGGCAAATTTCGAGTCCATTATATAACTCTTTGATTTTTATATGTTTAATTTAATATTTGCCATTATTTAGTCATTTTTCCTAACTTAAGTTCCATTTAACTTCGTATAATTTATATTATGTTAAATAACTAATATATAACTAATATTAAACATCAATTACCCTAAATAGAGTTACTGTGGATAATAACAGTCTTAGTCCCCCTGCTATTTCAGGTTTTTTTTCACATTTTTTCTTGGTCCCTTTTTCTTCGATATGTCTTTAAACAAAAGAAATTATTCGCTTTTAGGATTACTCGTGCTAATGTGGGGATCATCATTTCTTTTAATTGATCGCTCATTATTATTTTTTTCTCCTGAGCAAGTCGTTGGCTATAGATTATTTATTGGTGCGATTACTATGATGTTAGTTGCCTTCTTTTATGGAAAGAAATTTCCTAGATCTATTACGCCTTGGCTTCATTTTATTGTTTATGCTGTAATTGGTAATATTTTGCCTTACCTTCTAATTGCTAAGGGACAAGTAACAATTACTTCGGGGATGGCTGGATTGTTGATGGCTATTATGCCGTTAGTTACACTTGTTCTTGCGCATTTCTTTCTACCTAACGATAAACTAAATAGATATAAGGCATTTGGATTTATTATTGGGATTTCTGGTGTGTTATTTATATTAAGTCCTTCACTTAGAGATGGCTCTAATACGTTGATTGGAATCTTACTAGTATTATCTGCTGCATGTGCTTATGGAGTTAATACTATAATTGCTTCTCGGCTTCCCTCTTATGACCCTATTATATCTAGTGCATGTGTATTATTAATTGCTAGCACACTTTCATTTTTCATATGGCCAGGCGTATTTTTTATTGATTTCTCTGGTGTTCCATTATTGAGTGGTGCCAGTCTTATTCTTCTTGGAATTCTACCCACTGGTCTTGCAGCTCTCGTTTATTTTATTATTATCAACTCTGCTGGTGCAACATTTCTTTCTAATATTAATTATTTAATCCCTGTTGTTGCTTTTTTCCTTGGAGCATTGCTACTTGGTGAAGATATTCTTTTAAGTAATTTATTGGCGTTAGTTCTAATTATCTCTGGAATTTTTGTATCAAGATTTAAATCCTAATATTTATTTTTTTTATTATTTTATAGTGGAATTTCTCCATTTCTTTCAATTACTTAACCCTTTTTTTTCCTAAATCCATTTAATAATCTTATATCTATATTATTTATATTCTATATTTAGTGTATATTTATCTCCGTAAGCACTAAATGTAGTACATCTTTTAGGAGTAGGGTTTGAGTCAAGAAATACAGGCTGTAAAAGACAATGCAGTCGATCAAGAAATATTAGTTACTAAAAGAGATGGCTCAAAAGAGTCAATTGACCTTGAAAAAATCCACCGTGTTGTTCATTGGGCATCTCAAGACCTTGATAATATTTCTGTTTCACAAGTTGAAATTAATGCTCAATTAGCTTTTTTTGATGGTATCCGCACTGAAGATATCCATGAAACAATTATTAAATCTGCAGCAGACTTAATCTCTATTGATGTTCCTGATTATCAATATTTAGCTGCCCGATTAGCAATTTTTCATTTGAGAAAAAAGGCTTACAAATCTTTTACGCCTCCCTCTCTAATTGATCATGTAACAAAACTGACTAAATTAGGCATATACGATAAAGATATTCTCGATAAATATAACGCATCTGAATTTGAAGAGTTTAATAATTATATTGATCACTGGCGTGATATGAAGTTTTCTTATGCTGCTGTTAAGCAATTAGAAGGTAAATATTTAGTTCAAAATCGAGTGACTGGTGATATTCATGAATCACCGCAAATGTTATACATGCTCGTTGGAATGTGCTTATTCCAAGAGTATAAAGGTAAAGCAAGAATTGATATTGTAAAGCGCTTTTATGATGCCTCATCTAACTTTAAAATTTCCCTTCCTACGCCGATTATGGCTGGTGTTAGAACTCCAACGCGTCAATTTTCATCTTGCGTTTTAATTGAAACTGATGATGATTTAGACTCAATTAGTGCTGCATCTGGTGCAATTGTTAAGTACGTTTCGCAGCGTGCTGGAATTGGAATAAATGCTGGAAAAATTAGAGCTATTGGAAGCCCAATTAGAGGTGGGGAGGCAACTCATACTGGATGTATACCTTTCTTTAAACACTTCCATACTGCTGTTAAATCCTGTTCCCAAGGTGGCGTTAGAGGTGGTGCCGCAACGTTATTTTATCCACTATGGCACCTTGAAGTTGAAAGCTTATTAGTGCTTAAAAATAACACTGGTACCGATGAAAACAGAATTAGGCATCTTGATTATGGTGTTCAATTTAATGGATTAATGTATGAGCGCTTTTTAAAAGACTCTGATATCACACTATTCTCACCAAATGATGTTCCTGGTTTATATGACTCTTTTTTTGCTGATCAGAAAAAATTTAAAAAACTGTATGAGAAATACGAGAGTGATGACTCAATCCGAAAGGAGACCATTAAAGCGCGTGACTTATTTGCAATGTTCATGAAAGAAAGGGCAAATACTGGTCGCATTTACCTTCAAAATGTTGATCATTGTAATACTCATGGTGCTTTTAACCCAGAGTATGCTCCAATCAGACAATCGAATCTTTGTATGGAGATCACACTTCCAACGAAACCACTGTTTTCAGTCCAAGATGAAAAAGGTGAGGTTGCTCTTTGTACTCTTTCTGCAGTTAATCTAGGCGCGTTAGATAGCCTTGATGAACTTGAAGACATTACTGAAATTATTGTCCGCTCTTTAGATTCATTACTAGATTATCAGGACTATCCTCTCAAATCAGCTGAGATTGCTAGTAACAATCGACGTACACTTGGTATTGGAGTAACAAACTTAGCATATTACTTGGCTAAAAATGATGCCAAATATTCAGATGGTTCAGGAAATGACTTAATTCATAAGACCTTTGAAGCACTTCAATACTACTCTTTAAAAGCTTCAAATAAGCTTGCAGAAGAACTTAGTCCCTGCCCTCTTTTTTCTGAAACTCAATACGCAAAAGGCATAATGCCCATTGATAGTTACAAAAAAGATATTGATGCATTTTGCTCCACAAAGCTAGAGTTAGATTGGGATACACTTAGAAAAAATATTAAATCTAAAGGCCTAAGAAACTCAACTTTAACAGCATTAATGCCTTGTGAAAGTTCATCTCAAATCTCGAATTCAACGAATGGAATTGAGCCTCCTAGAGGCTTTATATCAGTAAAACAATCAAAAGATGGAATATTAAAACAAGTTGTTCCTGAATATGAAAAACTTCATAAAAAATATGAGCTTCTTTGGGATATAAAGGATAACGAAGGTTATCTTCAGTTATGCGCGATTATGCAAAAATTCGTGGATCAATCAATCTCGACAAATACTCATTATGACCCTTCTCAATTCGAAGGAAGTAGAGTTCCTATGAAGTTATTTTTAATGGACTTACTTAAAGCTTATAAGTATGGAATTAAAACGCTTTATTATCATACGACTAGAGACGGCTCTGGTGATGACCAAAATAACACTAAACAGGGAGATGATGATTGTGAAGATGGTGTTTGCAAACTCTAAAATATAATTATGTCTTATAGTATTTTTAATCAAGAAATAAATGACACCTTAAAAGAGCCAATGTTCTTTGGGGATTCTGTTAATGTCGCCCGATTTGATCAACAAAAATTTGAAATATTTGAAAAACTAACTGAAAAACAACTTTCTTTCTTTTGGCGTCCCGAAGAAATAGATGTTTCAAAGGATAAAATTGACTTTAGTAAGTTATTGCCCAATGAAAAACACATTTTTATTTCCAATCTTCAGTACCAAATCTTGCTAGATTCGGTTCAAGGACGCTCACCTAATATAGCCTTCTTGCCAATTGTTTCACTGCCCGAGCTAGAGAATTGGATTGAAACCTGGGCATTCTCTGAAACGATTCATTCTCGCTCTTATACTCATATTATTAGAGCAATTATGAATGAACCTGGTATTGTTTTTGATGAAATAATGAAGACAGACGAAATTATCCAGAGAGCGACCAGTGTCTCTAAGTACTATGACAAGTTAATTAAGCACACTCAAGCTTACTTGCTTCATGGTGAGGGTGAGCACCTAATTAATGGTGAGTCAATTAATATCAGCTTATACTCACTCAAACGCCTAGTTTATTTAACTATTATGTCAGTTAATATTTTAGAAGCGATTCGTTTTTATGTAAGTTTTGCGTGTTCTTTTGCTTTTGCAGAAAGAAAGGTAATGGAGGGTAATGCAAAAATTATTAAACTAATTGCACGCGATGAAGCGCTTCATCTTACCGGAACTCAGCATATGTTAAATTTAATGCGTGATGGTAAAGATGATCCAGATATGCAGGCAATTGCTATTGAGTGCGAAGCAGAAGTCATTGAGATGTTTAAAGATGGCGCAAATCAAGAAAAAGAGTGGGCAGAATATTTATTTCGTGATGGCTCAATGATTGGTCTTAATGCCGAAATCCTTAAACAATATCTTGAATATATTACTAATAATCGTATGGCAGCATTAAATATGCAGCCTATCTTTGAGCAAACAACGAACCCCCTTCCATGGCTCAATCATTGGTTAGATTCAGACAATGTTCAAGTTGCTCCTCAAGAAACTGAAATTACCTCATATTTGGTTAGTGCTATTGATAACACAATTGATGCAGAAGATCAAGATTTTGATGATTTTAAGCTCTAAATGTTGCCCATTAAATGTTTAAAATTGATGTTGATAATATAAATGGAAAAACAGAGTCACTCTATGTATATGGTGATGAATCAATATTAACTGAGCTTGAAACTAACAACGTTTTAATAAATTTTAATTGCAGACAAGGTCACTGTGGAAGCTGCATATTAAGACTTGTGAAAGGTGATGTCATTCATAAAGACTGCCTTGTTCCATTATCCCCAGGAGAAATCCTTGCATGTCGATCAAGACCAATAACTGATATAAAAATTACCTCTAAATCTTAACTTTCTTTAAGATAACTAGTGACTTCTTCATAATTGCCTCGAAAAATGATTCTTTGTTTTTTCTGTTCAATTTGATAGTTATACATTGGGTCATAGTAATCAACTAAAAGCGACTCAATAAGAGGTAAATAGTCATTTAAATCTTCATTTTTTTGATGATTGATTAGCGCTAAATTTAATTGTTTCAAAAGAATTTTATATCTATCTCCACCTAATCTTTTTTGAATTTTGGAGAGAGAATTTAGCCAATAATTTGAATACAGCTCAAAACCAAAATCACCATGTAAAGCTATAAATTTTTGAGCCATATCAATAACATAAGATTTTAAACTAATACTTAATCTCTGTTCAAGGCTAGCATTTAAGATAATAATATCAGACTGGCGTGCTTTAATTTTTATAGCGTCTGGCATGTGTATCATGCCAATATTATTACCCTCATCTTCTATTAAAAATATATTATAAATTTCCTTCTTAATTAACTCTACAGTTAGCTGGTTTTCAAAGTCAATTTGTCTGGGCTGCGGAGTTACGTCATTACCAAAAGCAGAGCCTCTATGATTCGCAAATCCTTCAAGATCTATACTGTTATTAAGCTCATTTAATAACAATGTTTTGCCACAACCTGTTTGGCCTCCTAAAACTAAGAGCTTCTTTTCATTTATAATTCGACTCATCTCATCAGTAAGAAATGACCTGATCGCTTTATATCCTCCTTTTATTCGAGGAAATGAAATTCCTGATTGTTCATAAATCCACTCTTGAGCAATTTTTGAGCGCAATCCCCCTCTAAAACAAAAAAGTGCACTAGTTGGATGTTTATTAGCAAAATCGAGCCAATTGCCTATTCTTTGCTCTTTTAATGACCCATTAACAAGCTCATGTCCAAGTTTAATTGCAGACTCTTGGCCTTTATCTGTATAGCAAATACCAATTTGATGTCTTTCTTCATTAGTCATCAGAGGAAGATTTAAAGCGCCTGGAAAAGATCCATTCGCAAACTCAATGGGGGCTCTGATATCGAGCAAGGGCTTATTGTCTTTAAAAATTTGCGAAAAATTATTAATTTCTTCGAAGCTGCTCATCTTAAGAAAATAGATTCAGAATTATCACTAGTTTTAATAATTTTTCCTATTGGATTAAGATTCATATTGTTAGAAGTTAGTAGCTTATTAAATTCTAACATGGCCTCTTTTGAAACAGTAATCAATAGACCTCCACTGGTTTGTGGGTCACAAATAATTGATTTCTCCAAATCAGAGAGTTTACAAATAGATTCACCATAACTATCAAAATTTCTCTCAGTGCCTCCTGGAACGCATCCCCCCTCAATATATTTTAAAATATTTGGTAATAATGGTAATTTATCAAAATATATTTCTGCAGAAACGTTACTACCTCTACAAACCTCTAGCAAATGCCCTGCTAAACCAAAACCAGTAACATCAGTCACTGCATTAACACCTGAAATTTTAGCTACTTTAGAGCCAATATCATTTAGTGCGCACATTTGCTTTACAGCCATAATGTGATCATCTGAGTTTACTACTTTCTTTTTTTGCGCCGTTGATAAAACTCCAATTCCTAGAGGTTTTGTTAAAAAAATAGTATCGCCAGCTTGTGCACTTGTATTTTTTTTAAGCTTATCAATATCAACAATTCCAGAAACAGAGAGGCCAAATATTGGTTCTGGGGAGTCAATACTATGACCACCTGCCAATGTAATCCCTGCGCGGCTACAGATTTCACGACCACCTTCTATGACCCTTGCGCCAATATCTGCAGAGAGTTTATTAATGGGCCAGCCAAATATTGCTATTGCCATTAGTGGCCTACCACCCATTGCATAGACGTCACTCAAAGCATTGCTTCCAGCAATCATACCAAAGTCAAAAGGATCATCTACAATTGGCATAAAAAAATCTGTAGTACTAATAAGCGCTCTACCATCACCTAAGTCAAAGACTGCAGCATCATCACTCGACTCATTTCCTACCAATAAGCCTGGATCTACAAAACTACTAATATTTGTACCTATAATTTCTTTTAGAAGCTTAGGTGAAATTTTACAGCCACAACCAGCGCCATGACTGAATTCAGTAAGCCTCACTGAAGATAAATTAGTTTTCATATTGATTTGATTAAAGAATATTTTGAATCTAACTTTTTATAAAGATCAGACGGCGTAATTGATGGATTTGAATCCATAATTTGAAATGCAACAACATTATCTTCGACACCATCCCAATTTTTTATATATGAGCCATCTTTATAGCCATTTTGCTGCCTAAAAGTATTCAGTTGATTTTTAACAACATAACGCTTGTATAAATTCTCAATATCAATATCTAAATGGGAAATTATTGTAAAAAATAAGTCGGTGATCTTACGGATATTGTTAGTCTCTAACTGAATACTTGAGGCGACAGATAAGCTCAATATTTCCTCTAAAGAGTCAACCAAAATATCAACATCAAAACTGCCCTTAGGCTCAAGCATTAAAAATTTATTTGCGTATTCTTGATCACCAATACGTATAGACTCGGACATTACAAAATGCCAAATATCAACTAACTCAACTCTAATATTATCCCAGTCTGGCTGGTCCTCAATATTTTTCCAGTGCTTCCAATTGAAAGAGTCAATTGCCTCTGCTACCTCCATATAAATCCCTCGATACCAGGAAATTTCTCTATTCTCTCGAGTGACCCCAGTTAACCATATCTCACCATTTGTCTCATCATTTAATTGCTTTTGAAGGGTAAACATTTGTTCAATTTGATTCATAATTTTTTGCTGTATTAAGGAATAAATAAATTATAGATAGTTAATTACTAATAGCTTGGAATAAGTCCCTAGTATCTATCAACTGAAGGGTCAATTTCTCTGGACCATGCATCAATTCCACCTTGAAGATTAACTAAAGATTGAAAGTCTTTCGAAATCAGAAAGTTTGCAACCTGCATTGATCTCATTCCATGATGACAATAAACTGCAATAGTGTCATCAGGATTAAGATCAGAAAATGACTCAGCAATAGTACTCATGGGACAATGAATTGCTCCCTCAATTTTGCACAAATCCAACTCCCATTTTTCTCTAACATCAATAAGAACAGTCTCATTATTACTTAGATAATTTTGAAATTCTTTGGGATTTAAGTCATCTATCATTTCAAGCCTCTTGTTATTTTTAATATTAGAATTATATTTTATTCTTAACAATTAAGTACGAGTAACTTTAATGGGTAAAATTTCATTTGTGAGTAAAAATAATGATGATATTTTTAAATTCCCCTGTGACTACCCTATTAAGATTTTTGGGTTAAATCAGCCTGACCTAAAGCAAACTATTTGCGCTATAGTTGAAAGCCATATCGGACAGCTTCATGATAATCAAATTACTACCAAAAAAAGTTCTAAGGGTAAATATGTTTCAATAACTGTGAGGATTATTGCAACAAGTAGAAAGCAACTTGATGCAATCAATCATGAATTACAAGCCTCCCCTTTAGTTTCCTATCTTTTATAAAATCTGATGTTAGAAATACGCGACAAAGGTTTTACAGATTACACCCAAACATGGGATGAAATGAAATCTTTTACCGAATCTAGGAATATCGAAACTCCCGATGAATTATGGCTACTAGAGCATTACAGCGTATTCACTCAAGGATTGTCTGGAAAGCCAGAGCATCTTCTCAAAGAAACTGAGATACCAGTAGTGCAGTCTGATAGAGGCGGTCAAATAACCTATCATGGACCAGGTCAATTAATAATTTACTGCCTAATTGACATCAAGAGACTAGGAATTGGAATTAAAAAAATGGTCTCTCTTATTGAACAATCGATAATAGACCTATTGGCTGATTATTCCATTGAAGCTCATAAAGTTTCAGGGGCTCCTGGAGTTTATGTTGACGGCTCAAAAATTGCAGCACTAGGCCTCAAAGTTAAACAAGGTAGAACTTATCACGGCTTAAGCCTAAATATTGATATGGATCTCGCGCCTTATGAGCTAATTAACCCTTGCGGTTATAGTGATTTAAATGTTACCCAAATGTCCAATCTAACGGATAATGCACTCAATATTTATGACATCAAGCTAAACTTATCTAATTATTTAAAGAACTATGTCTCAAGAACTTGAAATTAAAGCACTCAAAGGTGAATCTAAAATTAGTAGGCTTAAGATTAAGCCTGATTCTGAGAGAAAGCCATTAAAAAAACCAAGCTGGATAAGAATTAGGCACTCGGGCTCTAAAAAAGTTAATGAACTTAAAAAAACATTAAGGAGTCAAGAGTTATTTACAGTTTGCGAGGAGGCTCAATGCCCCAACCTTAGTGAATGCTTTAACCATGGCACCGCTACATTTATGATTATGGGTCAAATATGTACTAGAAGATGCCCTTTTTGCGATGTTGCCCATGGAAGGCCAAAAACTTTAGATACAAATGAGCCGCTTCATTTAGCTGATACTATTTCTAAAATGTCACTAAAGTATGTTGTTATTACCTCGGTTGATCGAGACGACTTAAGGGATGGAGGTGCTGGCCACTTCAAAGAGTGTATAGATGCTATTAGAAGTAAAACTCCTCAAGTAAAAATTGAAATTTTAACGCCTGATTTTAGAGGAAGGGTTGAAAAAGCTCTGGATATTTTCAAAGACTGTCCGCCTGATGTTTTTAATCATAACTTGGAAACGGTGCCCAGCCTTTATCCCAAAGTCCGTCCTGGCTCAGACTATGAACAGTCATTAGACCTCCTTAAAAGCTTTAAAGAAAAACACCCTTCTGTTAAAACAAAATCAGGCCTTATGCTTGGTGTAGGTGAAACTGAAAGGCAAGTGATTGACGTTCTAAAGGACCTCAGGTCTCATGATGTTGATATGTTAACGTTAGGTCAATATCTGCAGCCAAGCAAGCACCACCTTGCAGTTGAGGAATACATTACGCCTGAACAGTTTCAAAAATATAAAAAAATAGCAGATGACCTTGGCTTTAATCAAGTTGCAAGCGGCCCTATGGTTAGGTCCTCTTACCACGCAGACCTTCAAGCAAAAGGTGAGCTTGTTTCATAAAAACTTGTAAATTTAAGCACTCATTGTTTGATTTTTATAACTATTTAATTTGATAAAAAGTATAATAATATTATGATTAAAACATTCTTTATAGCTCTAGTATTTTTCTGCATCATTGATGTGTTCTGGATATATTTTATTGCAACGCCAATGTACAAACAAGAGGTTGCATCTCTTATGGAGCTTAAAGTTGCTCCTGCAATCATGTTTTATATAATTTTCTTATTAGGCTTAATTTTCTTTGTTATTAATCCCAATCTTAGTAATACACTTTTAAATGTTTTTATGATTGGTGCTTTTTATGGGCTAGTAACTTATGGAACTTATGACCTTACCGTTTATGCAACTATGAATATCTTTAGTCTCAAACTAGTGGTCGCAGATATTCTATGGGGAATGATTCTATCTGGCTCTGTAGCAACTCTTACTGTATTTACTTCAGCTAAATTAAACTAGCTTAATTATGTCTATTGCAT
Source organism: Candidatus Pseudothioglobus sp. uisw_070 (assembly GCF_059512545.2). NCBI lineage: Bacteria > Pseudomonadati > Pseudomonadota > Gammaproteobacteria > Pseudothioglobaceae (SeqCode) > Pseudothioglobus (SeqCode) > Candidatus Pseudothioglobus sp. uisw_070. The sequence goes on from NZ_CM183456.2 coordinate 1,025,838, forward strand.
TTACTTCTGGCGAGCCCTCTGGAATTGGTCCTGACATAGCCCTCATATACGCCCAACAAGAAAGGCATGAAGATCTCCTGGTTTATGGCGACCCTGATGTATTAATCAATCGAGCAAAACTTCTTAATTTACCTATCTCCTTAAAGGAGCATAAGACAAGAAAAGCAAACGAGCTAAGTATTTATCCTATAAAAACAAAGTCAAGAGTTGAGCCAGGAAAGTTAAACCCTGATAATTCAGATTACGTACTATCTTTGATTAGGCTTGCAACTAATGATTGTGTTAATAAGAATTGTGGTGGTATGTTGACTGGCCCTATCAATAAGGCTGTCATTAATCAATCAGGAATTGAGTTTATTGGTCATACTGAATATCTTGCTGATTTAACTCAAACCCCTAAAACTGTAATGCTTCTTGCAACAGATCAACTTAAAGTTGCCCTTGCTACTACTCATCTTGCCTTAAAAGACGTATCTAAAAATATTACAAAAGAATCTCTTATAAAAGTCATTACCATAATTCATAATGATTTTAAGTACCTAGGAGTCAAAGATCCGTCAATTCTTGTGTGCGGTCTTAATCCACATGCAGGTGAAAATGGATATCTTGGGGATGAAGAGCTAATAACAATCATTCCTGCTTTAAATTCACTCAAGAAGAGTGGTATCAATCTTATTGGACCAGTTCCAGCAGATACTGCCTTTACGCCAGACTCATTAAAAAATATTGATGTTGTTTTAGCAATGTATCATGATCAAGGTTTGCCTGTATTGAAAGCAAAAGGTTTTAAAAATGCAGCCAATATAACCTTAGGCCTTCCCTTCATTCGCACTTCTGTTGATCACGGCACAGCTTTAGATTTAGCAGGCACTGGTAATATTAGTCTAGGTAGCTTTAATACAGCCCTATCCTACTTCAAAACTTTAACTAACAATGCGTCACCAGCCTAGAAAAAGATTTGGACAGAACTTTTTAGTTGATCATCAAATTATCAACCAAATTATTTCAACAATATCCCCAAAAAATGATGATAGTATTGTAGAAATTGGCCCGGGAAAAGGAGCGATTACCTTTCCTTTACTTGAATATTTAGATCATTTAAGTGTTATTGAAATTGATCGAGATTTAGTTTCTATGCTTGAATTAGAGGGACAAGAAAAACTAATCATATATCAGTCAGATGCACTAACATTTGATTTCAGCCAAATTCCTAATAAAATTAGGGTAATTGGAAATCTTCCATATAATATCTCTTCCCCTTTATTATTTCATCTTCTTGGCTATAGAAATCAAATTGTTGATATGACTTTTATGCTTCAAAAAGAGGTTGTTGATAGAATAGTTGCACCTCCAGGAAATAAGACTTATGGACGTCTTAGCGTTATGATGCAAGCTTTTTATGAGGTTGAGTTAATGTTTGTTGTTCCAAAAGAATCTTTCGAACCTCAGCCAAAAATTGAATCTGCTATACTTTATCTGAAAACGAAAGAGCAGCCGCTAGTTAAAAACTCAAAACCTTTAGAGGAAATAGTAAAACTTGCCTTCTCCCAGCGAAGAAAAACACTAAAAAACTGTTTAAAATCTGTATTAAATCAATCGCAAACTGAAATTGACTTATCTCAAAGAGCTGAAATGCTTAGCACTGAAAACTTTGTAACCTTAATGAATGACTATGAAAAACAAAATTGAAGTAAATGTAGAAGTAACCTACTTACCAGAGCAATCAAATCTTGTGAATAGTCAATATGCTTATGCTTACACAATTACCATTACGAATAATGGAGAGACTGGGGCTCAACTAAGAACAAGACGCTGGCTAATACAAGATGAATCTGGGGAGACTGAGGAGGTTATTGGAGAAGGCGTAATTGGACAACAACCCCACCTTTCTCCTGGTGAAAGCTTTAAGTACAGCTCTGGTGCAGTAATTAGCACTGAAACGGGAACCATGAAAGGTTCTTATGGGATGATTAGTGATCAAGGACAAAGGTTTGATGCAGTCATTCCAGAGTTTACATTAAGCGAACCTTACACCCTTCATTAGGCAATACTTATGGATTATGCCATTGGTGACGTTCAGGGCTGTTTTAAAAGCCTTAAAGGGCTATTAAATAAAATTAATTTCAACACTGATAGAGATCGATTGTTCTTCCTGGGTGACGTTGTTAATCGAGGCAATAACTCACTTGAAACGCTCCGCTTTATTCAATCAAATCAAGATAACATGGACATGGTTCTTGGTAACCATGATTTTCATCTACTGGTTTGTGCATTAACTGAGCGCCAGCCTAACAAAAATGATACATTCTTAGACATATTATCAGCTAATGATAAAACTGTTTTACTTGACTATCTCCTTACCAGGCCACTTGTAATTGAGCATAATAATGCACTCTTTGTTCATGCAGGAATCCCACCACAATGGAGCAAGTTGGATGTAATCAAAAATGCAGAGGTAGTTCATAAGAACCTTAAGTCAAAAAATGTCAGTAAATTTTTATCCAAAATGTATGGCAACTATCCAAACAAATGGACTAGTAACCTTTCTAATGAAGAAGGCTCTCGTTACACAATAAATGCCTTAATGAGAATGCGTTTTTGCAAAGAAGATGGTGAGCTTGAATTTGAGCATAAGTTAAATGTTGATCAAAATCCAAAAAACTTTGAAGCCTGGTTTTTGCATTCAAACCGACTAATGGCTGATGAAAAAATATTTTTTGGGCACTGGTCATCACTTAAAGATGTTGACTCTAAAAATATTTACCCTCTAGATCATGGTTGCGTATGGGGTGATAGACTTACAGCTTATGACTTAGAGAATCACAATTATATTTCACAAAATTCACTAGAAATTAGCTAAGATGGCGCGCTTCTAAGGTTAATTGAGCCTTCATAAACAAACTCTCCAGGACCAGTAAGGTAAACTTTTTGTCCGCCATACTCAACCATTGCATTGCCTCCATTTAAGCGCACTTTTACCTTTGAATTAAGCAGGCCAAGCCTAATACCATGAATCACAGCTGCACAAGCACCTGAGCCGCAAGCAAGTGTTTCACCAGCGCCCCTCTCAACAACTCTTAACTGAACCTCATCTTTACTTAATACCTTCATAAACCCAACATTGACACCTTCAGGAAAGTCATTAGAAGATTGAATTTTTAATGCAGTAGGATCTATATCAGATATGTCATCCAAAATCAAAATGGCATGAGGATTTCCAATCGATAAAGAACCAACTTTAAAACCCTCAACCATATATTCAGAACTCTCTTCATTGACATCAAGAGGAATTATGGATGGAAGAAAATTTGGCTCACCCATCTCAACCCGAACAGAGTCATCACTGTTGACTGTTAAAACCATAATGCCATTATTAGTTTCTACAGAAAGTGGGTTTTTATAAGATAAATTTTTCTTTTGAATATAAAGAGCAAAACACCTAGCACCATTTCCACATTGGTTAACTTCAGAACCATCGGCATTAAATATTACATAACGAAAATCAGCATCTTTTGATGAAGAACTCTCAACCATAAGCAATTGGTCAAAGCCAATCCCAAAACGACGATCAGATAATTTTCGAATTTCTTCAGTTGAAAAACTAATATCACCTTCGATATTATCAATTATTGCGAAGTCATTTCCCAGGCCATGCATTTTTGTAAAATATATCATGATTCATATTTTAACCTTTTGTATCATGATTTATTTAGATACTGCTATGCTAAAATCTATAGTTAATTAAAAAACTAATAATAATAATGAATACACCTACAAATATAACTCTTAGCAAGGATAAAAAGGTTCTTACTATAAGGTTTGATGGAACTGATTACACCATGACAAGTGAATATCTTAGAGTTTACTCTCCATCAGCAGAGGTTCAGGGCCACGGACCTGGGCAAGAAACTCTTCAGCTTGATAAGCAAGATGTTTCTATTCAAACACTTGTTCCTATGGGAAATTATGCAATAGCAATTCATTTCAGTGATGGCCATACTACTGGAATATATTCTTGGAGTAATTTGTATAACCTTGGAAGCAAAAAAGATGAATTTTGGCTGGATTACCTCAACCGAGTTGAAAATAAAAATAACAGCAACAATTACCATGAAGTTCAAATTTAGCCTATAAATGCTAACAATATAATTTTTAGCTTTACTTTGACAATATGATTGGTAATTTTGTTAAAATTGCTCTAAAGATTATTTATATTTTTTATTTTAATTAATATAAATAAAAAATTAATTAATTTAGGTAAAAAAAATGAAAAATAAATTCATTCAGTTATCAGCTCTCCTTTTATTATTTTTTACAACACAAGCCTTCGCCAATCCAATTAATAAAATTAATTTTATTGGGCTTAATAATACCTCTGAAAGTATTTTATTGTCCTTAATGCCTTTTGAGACTGGTCAAGACTTTTCACCTTATGTCAGTGATCAAATCATTGAATCTCTGTTTAAAACTGGGCTATTTGAAAACATCAGTATTGTTAAAAATGAAAAATCACTTGACATTACGTTAAAAGAAAATCCAATAATAAAGTATCTAGAAATTGAATTAGACTCAAGATCAGCCTTTTCTAACTGGCTTAGAGGTGAAAAAATACACTTTACTTCTGAAATACTAAATGAACAGATTGCTGAAAACCAACTTTCAACAGGAAATATCTTTACAGAAAAAAAGCTAGAAGATTTTTTATTACTTCTTGAATCTAAATACTCTCAAGCTGGATATTTCAACTCAAAAATTATTCAAAATATTGAAATAGATACCCAGAATAGAGCTGGAATTGAGCTTATCGTATCTCAAGGAAATCAAGCTACTATAGATTCATTTGTTATCTCTGGCTCAGATAAGATTTCTGAAAAGGAACTGTTGAAATTATTTAAGATAGGTGAGCCCGATATGGTTCTAATAAACTATTTTACAAATAAAGATGATTACACCGAGTCTAAACTAAGAAACGGAATTGAGATGATGATACAAACATATTTTGATACGGGCTATTTAGATTTTAAGGTTCTTGATGTTCAGTCTGATCTTAACGAAAATAAAGAGAAACTTTCTATTAATATTGAAGTATCTGAGGGCATTCAGTATAAGCTAGGAGATGTTTCGTTTGAAGGAGAGCTTGGCAACATAAGTTTAAGCAAACTTAATAATACTGTTTCTATGTCAAAAGGTGATATCTTTAACCGAAACCTCATTATCACTGATATTCAGTCACTTACAGACCTATATGCTGACCAAGGTTACGCTTTTGTAGAAATTAATCCTATCACATCAGATTTTTTGGACTCTGTTGATATTAATTTTGAGATCTCTTTAAACAAAAAAACATACCTAAATAGAATAACTATTACTGGAAATAATCGTACTCAAGATGAAGTCATTAGAAGGGAAATTGGAATCTCAGAAGGTAGCTTATATTCGAGAAGCATACTTAAGAAATCTTTACTTAACTTAAGGCGACTTGGCTACTTTTCAGATGTTCAGATTTCAACTTCTGAAGTTGAAGGCATGAGTGATAAGATTGATATTAACTTTAATGTAGAAGAAACTCAAACTGGTTCAGTAAGCTTTTCAATGAGTCATAGTAATAATTATGGCGTTTCTTTTGGTGCTGGAATTCAAGAAAAAAATATATTTGGATCTGGAAATACTCTTAATGCCGACCTCAAGATTGCAAAATCATTTAACAAGGTTAGTTTTTATTTTATGAATCCAAATTTTAATGATGAAGGTCATAGTGTAAGTATTGGCGCATTCAAAAGTGAAATTGATAATGATGATGTAGCGGCAAACTCCTATGAGATTGATTCAACTGGTGTTACTTTTGGATACGGCCTTCCTCTTAGTGATGATACTAGAATTAATGCCAACCTAGAATACTCAAAAAATGATATCAAATGCAGTACACTTTTCGCAGGAGTTGGTTATGAGTCAAGCCAATGTGCTTCAAAAAGTAATGATGAATTTAAGGCAAATGTTAGTTGGAGTGAAAATACACTAAATAATTATATGTACCCAACAGAAGGCGTTAATAACTCGTTAAATCTTGGGGTATCTCTTCCTCTTGGGGACTACAAATACTTCAACATAAGTGCAGATCATACGAGCTATGCTCCCATTAATACCACAGCAACTTTAAAACTTACTGGTAATTTGAACCTTTCAAAGGGCTATAGTGGTAAACATTTACCTTTCTATAAGCGCCATTTTGGAGGGGGAGCAGGATCCATTAGAGGCTTTGGAAATAAAACGCTTGGTCCTCTTTATCCAAATGGAAAAGCAAAAGGTGGTGAAATTTCAATACTTGGAAGTGCAAACATTATAACGCCTGCTTTTTTCTTTGAAGATAATGACAAAATGAGAATGAGTGTGTTTATAGATACTGGAAATATCTATGAAAAAAGCTCAAATATTAAACTTGGTGATATAAGAATGTCAGCTGGATTTGGATTTGCTTATCTAAGCCCAATTGGATCAATTGGAGCATTTATATCAACTCCCGTTTTGAAAAAAACTGGCGATATTACTGAAGACTTTGGGCTATCTATAGGGACTGGTTTCTAAAATCTTCATGAGGATTTTAGCTATATCTTGTTTAGTATTACTGTCTTTTTCTGCATGGACTGACACAGTTAAGATTGGCTATATTGATACGCAGAAAATTGTTAATAACTTACCTCAATATCAACAAAGTATAGACCAAATATCTAAAGAGTTTGAGCCAAAAAAACAAGAATTACTAGATTTATCAAAACACATTGAACTTCTTAGAGAGAAAGTTAACGCTATAAATAAGAGTGAAAAAAAAGAAAATCTTCAAATAGAATTATCTAAACTAACTTTACTTGAAGAAAGTTTTAAAAAAGAAACAGAGTATTGGCAAGAAACGATGAATACTAAAAAAATCGAATTACTGCAAAAAATTGAACTGCTAATCAACAACACAATTAATGACCTGGCGATTTCTGAAAGCTATGATCTAATTCTTTATGAAAATGCCGCCTTTGTAAGTGATGAAGTTAATATTACCAATAAAGTGATTCAAAGAATTCAAAATAATTCATTATGATGCTTACTCTTGAAGAAATTTCTAAACTAATAGATGCTAAAGTTTATGGGGAATCTTCTAAAGAAATTATAGGAATGAATACTTTAAACAATGCTACTTCAGATCAAATTTCACATGCAGTAAGTCAGAAATATAAAAAATCTCTAATTAACTCTAATGCCGGCGCTGTAATTGTTGATAAAAAGCTTATTGAGCATTGCCCTACTAATGCTTTATTAGTTAAAAATGTTTCTTTAGCTTATGCGTTATTAACGCATGAATTTAAGAACCATCAAAACATTAACCATTTTCAAACAGCCTCTCAATTAATAAACTCCTACAGTAAAGTTCATTTTGCTCCAGGTTGTATTATTGGTAAAAATGTAACTATTGGTGAAAATACTTCTATTGGAGCAAATTGTGTAATCGAAGATGATGTCACTATTGGTATGAATTCACTAATTGAATCAAACGTAACAATCCACAAAGGATGTGAAATTGGTAAAAAATGTGTAATTTCATCTGGCGCAGTTATCGGCTCTGAAGGCTTTGGAAATGCAAAAGATCAAAACAACCAGTGGCATGCAATTGCCCATCTTGGAGATGTGATTATTGGCGATGATGTCTCTATTGGGGCTAACACAACTATTGACAGAGGCTCTATCGATAATACAGAAGTTCATAATGGAGTAAAAATTGACAATCTTGTTCACATAGCTCATAACGTAATTATTGGAAGTGATACTGCTATTGCAGCAAAAACTGGCATTGCCGGAACTACCATTATTGGGAAAAGATGCATGATTGGCGGCATGGTAGGCATTGTTGATCACCTAACAATTACTGATGATGTTGTAGTTAACGCGACAAGCACAGTCAATAGAAATATTACAAAACCAGGAATTTATACTGGCTTTGTTCCTCTTATGCTTCATTCAGAGTGGAAAAAGGCAGGAGTATGGCTCACAAAACTTGATAAAATTGCTACTCTACTAAAAATTAAATTAAAAAATATTAAATAACCCTATGAAAATGAATATTAATGAGGTTAAAAATTTTCTACCTCACCGCTACCCTTTCTTACTTATTGATCGGGTAACTAACCTTGAAGTGGGAAAAAGTCTTACAGCTATAAAAAATGTTACTTTTAATGAGCCACATTTTACTGGTCACTTTCCCGACCAGCCTATTATGCCTGGAGTCCTAATAATTGAGGCTTTGGCACAAGCAACTGGAATATTAGCTTTTAAATCTGAGGTTGGAAAGCCGCAAACTGGTCAAATTTACATGTTAGTAGGTGTTGATAAAGTTCGCTTTAAAAGGATAGTTGAGCCCGGTGATCAACTAGAAATTTATGCTGAAATTATTACTGTTAAACGCGGCATATGGAAATTCAGCTGCAAGGCCTCAGTTGAGGGTAAATTAGTTACTTCTGCTGAAATTTTATGTACTCAAAAATCGGCTGAATAATAATTATGTCTATTGATCCTTCTGCCATTATTCATGAAAGCGCTAAAATTCATAAAAGCGCAATAATCTCAGCTTACGCCGTTATCGGTGCTAACGTTGAAATAGGCGCTGGCACAGTAATAGATTCTCATGCTGTAATTGCTGGCCCTACAAAAATTGGTAAAAATAATCATATTTACTCTTTTGCTTCTATTGGTGGTGATCCTCAAGATATTACTTATCAAGATGGGCAAGAAAGCAACCTAGTAATAGGAGATGATAATATGATTAGAGAGTTTTGCACAATTAACAGAGGCACTGAAAAAGAGAACTCTTTAACAAGAATTGGCTCAAATAATATGCTCATGTCGTACGTTCATATTGCACATGACTGTCAGCTCGGTGATCATATCATTATGTCTAATAACGCCTCACTAGCTGGTCATGTTAGAATTTCAGACTGGGCCATACTTGGTGGCTTTGTTTTAGTTAAACAATTTTGTGGCATTGGAAGGCATTCTTACGCTGGAATGGGTAGTCAAATTAATAAAGATATCCCTGACTACATGGTTGCAGCTGGTATCCATCCAAAAATAAGAAGCATTAACTCTGTTGGAATGAAGAGAAGAGGTTTTAGTGCAAGCTCAATTTCATCTATAAAACGTGCCTTTAAGGTCGTTTATCGTGATTCTCAAGGCAGACTTCTTGACCATGCACTAAGTGAGCTTGAAGCATCAGAGTCTGATAGTCACGAAGTTATGCAATTTGTAGAATGTATACGAAACTCAAGAGTGGGCATCATGCGCGGCCCAGTTGATGAATAGATAGTATTTTCTGTTATGTCTAAGTCTTTCATAAAGTCCAGCAGCATTGTCGCTGCAATGACCTTTATTTCAAGAATCTTAGGGCTAGTTCGAGATTTTATTATTGCAAGGCTCTTTGGAGCTAATGAACTAACTGATGCATTCTTAGTAGCCTTTAGAATACCTAACTTTTTTAGGCGTCTATTTGCCGAAGGAGCTTTTTCACAAGCCTTTTTGCCAATTTTGGCAGAGTCAAAAGCCAATCAATCTGATGAAGAGATTCAATTAGTAATTAATCATATTGCTACTAAATTACTCAGCATACTTATGATTATTACCCTTATTGCAATAGTAATAGCACCATTAATAATACTTTTATTTGCATGGGGGTTCTACTTTAAAGCTGATGCAACTCAGTTTAATTTAGCCTCTGATATGCTGCGAATTACTTTTCCTTATTTGCTTTTAATATCTCTTACTGCCTTATCTGGATCTATCCTTAATACTTATGATAATTTTATAATTCCAGCGTTTACTCCAGTATTACTAAATGTTTCATTAATCCTTAGCGCTGTATTTTTATCTAAATACTTGTCCACGCCAATTATGGCGCTAGCCTGGGGCGTCCTCATTGGAGGAATTATACAGCTTGGCTTTCAAATTCCATTTTTAAGAAAAATAAAACGACTACCTAAATTACAGTTTGGTCATCATAAGGCACTTTCAATACTTAGAAAGAGAATGCTTCCAGCCTTGTTTGGCGTATCAGTATCTCAAATTAATTTATTAGTTGACACAATGATTGCATCAACCCTTATAGCTGGAAGTGTCTCATGGCTATATTATTCAGATAGGTTACTAGAGCTTCCTCTAGCTTTAATTGGTATTGCTTTAGCTACTGTTGCACTGGCAAAACTGAGTAACTATCATGCAAAAAATGACACTAAAAACTTTATAAACACAATTGATAATGCTCTTTTATATGCAATTTTATTAGGACTTCCTGCTTGTGCTGGTTTAGTTCTGCTTGCAGAAGAACTAATAATTACGCTTTTTCAATATGATGCATTTGATGCCTTATCTGCTAAAAAAACATCTTTAAGTCTTCAGGCATATGGCTCTGGCTTAATGGCGTTCATTGCAATAAAAATCTTTGCGCCAATTTTTCTATCAAGAGGAGACACCAAAACTCCTGTTAAAGCTGGCGTAGTTGCAATGGTTTCAAACATAGTTCTAAATTTAATATTAGTTCAGTACTTTGATCACATTGGCTTAGCAGCGGCTACATCAATCTCAGCGCTAATTAATGCTGCAATTCTATATTTTTTCTTAATCAAGCAGTCAATATTTAGGTTTCATATTACTTTTTATAAAATGCTAGTTAAAGTAATATTTGCAGTCACTATAATGTCGCTGTATATTTATTACTTTGATTCAAGTATAGACCTTTACCTAGAATCCTCTCTAATAGAGAGGGCTATTCTTATTTCAAAAACTATTACCATTTCAATAGCAATATATTTTTTAACGCTTTATACACTTGGAGTTAGATTAAAACAATTATGAAAGAAGTTCACTGCATTAAATTAGATACAAAGCTAGAAGGGCTAGAAAGAGCCCCCTACCCTGGTGATCTCGGTAAAAGGATACTGGATTCAGTCTCTAAAGAGGCTTGGCAAATGTGGCTTGACCACCAAACTATGTTAATTAATGAAAATAATTTAAACTTATTTGATGAGTCATCACAGAGCTACCTAAAAGAACAAATGGAAAATTACTTTTTTTCAGAGCATGACATTGATCAAATTGAGGGTTATATACCAAAATAATTATATGGAAATTTGATTAAAAAATGTCTAATCTATTTATAGTAGCAGCTCCCTCAGGATGCGGAAAAACATCTCTTGTTGAGTCATTAATTAATAATACTACAAACCTACGCGTCTCGATATCTCATACGACACGAAAGCCTAGAGCCGGTGAGGTTAATGGAACTAATTATCATTTTGTTTCAGTTGCTGAATTTCAAAAAATGGTGAGTGATGATGCATTTATTGAGCATGCTGAAGTCTTTGAAAACTTCTATGGGACCTCTAAAAAACTAATTAATGACAATCTGAACAATAACATAGATGTCATCCTGGAAATTGACTGGCAAGGTGCTCATCAAGTTAAGCAGAACTTACCTAGTGCAATTAGCATATTTATTTTACCACCTTCAAAAGAAGCACTAGAACTAAGGCTTAAGAATAGGGCTCAAGATGATGAGCTAATCATCAAAAAAAGAATGTTGGATGCAGAAAATCAAATGAGTCATTATAGTGAGTTTGATTATCTAGTCATTAATGACAATTTTAATGCTGCTTTAGCAGATTTAGAGTCAATAATAGTTTCTTCAAATAATCTATCTAAGCGCGCTCACCTGTCTTTAGAAGAGCAGTCAATCAAACACAAAAAACTACTTAAAAAATTGATATAACTGAAAAATTTGGTATAATTTACCCCTTAATTATCATTTTAAGTAAATTTATGAGTAATTTTGCATTATCGATAAAAAATACATCTAGAGATCTAGAGGTACAAAAATACCCTCCAATTCTAACTCCAGAGCAAGAATATGAGTTGGCTATTGAACTCTATGAGAATGGCAGTTTATCGGCTGCACAAAGACTTGTTCTTGCTCATATGAGATTCGTTGCTTTTATTGCGCATAGCTATAAAGGGTATGGCCTTGAAAATGCTGACCTAATTCAAGAAGGCACGATTGGTTTAATGAAAGCGGTTAAACGCTTTAACCCTCATAAAAAAGTTAGACTATCTTCTTTTGCTGTCTATTGGATTCGTGCAGAGATTCATGAATACATCTTTAAAAATTGGAAAATTGTTAAAGTAGCAACAACTAAAGCACAAAGAAAGCTTTTCTTTAAACTCAGAAAAGCGAAGGCAAATATTTTTCAGTCTCTAACAAGCGAGCAAGCCAAAATAATTGCAGAAGATCTTGGTGTTAAAGAAAAAGATGTCATTGAAATGGAATCTAGACTTCAGCTCAACGATGTTGCTTTTGAAGTTAATGATGATGATGATACATATACTCCAGAGCACTACATCTCAGATCCTGGTAAAAACCCTGAGCAATTAGTATTAAATGATAAAAACCAAGAAGACCAGCATAATAAGCTTTATCAAGCACTTTCTTCTTTAGATGAAAGAAGTATCGATATTTTGCAAGCAAGGTACTTGAAAGAAGAAAAATCGACCCTACATACTTTAGCAGACAAGTATGGTGTTTCCGCTGAAAGGGTTCGCCAACTTGAAAACAAAGCTATTAAAAAGCTTAAAGAACGTCTAGAAGGCCAAGTAAACCTTTAACGACAAATTTTGTAGTTCAACACCAGGAGAGAATATGGAAATCCGTCCCTTACATGACCGTGTCATTGTGCGAAGAGTAGAAGAAAAGAAAACAACAGCAAGTGGTTTAATTATCCCTGATTCATCAACTGAAAAACCATCTAGAGGTGAAGTTGTTGCGGCTGGAAATGGCAGAATTAGTACCCAAGGAGATTTAATTCCTTTGGATGTGAAGGTTGGCGATATAGTAATGTTTGGTCAATTCTCAGGTGCGGAAATCACTGTAGCAGAAGAAAAGCTTCTAGTGATGAGCGAAGATGAAATTGTTGCAGTAATTGAAGAATAAAGGAGAAATATAATGTCAGCAAAAGACGTAAAATTCGGCTCAGAAGCTAGAGATTTAATGATGTCAGGTGTTAACACGCTTGCAAATGCAGTTAAAGTAACGCTTGGACCAAAAGGAAGAAATGTAGTTATTGATAAATCATTTGGTGCTCCATCAATTACTAAAGATGGTGTCTCAGTTGCTCAAGAAATCGAACTTGAAGGTAAGTTTGAAAATATGGGCGCTCAAATGGTTAAAGAAGTAGCATCTAAAACAAATGATATTGCTGGTGACGGAACTACTACAGCAACTGTACTAGCTCAGTCTTTAATCTCAGAAGGAGTTAAGTCAGTCGCAGCAGGAATGAACCCTATGGACCTAAAAAGAGGCATTGATAAGGCTACTGAAGTTGTTGTTGCAGCGTTACAAAAAGCATCTCAACCTTGTAAAGATAGCGAAGCAATTGCTCAGGTTGCAACTATTTCAGCAAATTCAGACACATCTGTTGGTGAAATTATTGCTAAGGCAATGGAAAAAGTTGGAAAAGAAGGGGTAATTACTGTTGAAGAAGGCTCAACACTTGAAAATGAACTTGATGTTGTTGAAGGAATGCAGTTTGATCGTGGATATCTTTCTCCATATTTCATAAACAATCAAGAATCTATGACTTCTGATTTGGAGCATCCATATATTTTGCTTCATGATTCTAAAATTGCAAACATTCGTGACTTACTGCCAGCACTAGAAGCAGTTCAAAAAGCTGGCAAACCACTTCTAATAATTGCCGAAGATATTGAAGGTGAAGCGCTTGCAACTCTTGTTGTTAATAACATGCGTGGCATTGTCAAAGTAGCTGCTGTTAAAGCACCTGGATTTGGTGATCGCCGTAAAGCTATATTAGAAGATATAGCGGTTCTTACTGGAGCTACAGTTATTTCTGAAGAAGTTGGCTTATCACTTGAAGGCGTTACTGAAGAGCATCTTGGTACTGCAAAACGTATTGAAATTGGTAAGGATAATACAACTTTGATTGATGGATCAGGAGCTAAAAAAGCTATTGTAAGCCGTGTTGGCCAAATTAAAACTCAAATAGAAGCTACTAGCTCTGATTATGATAAAGAAAAGCTTCAAGAGCGCTTAGCTAAACTTTCTGGTGGTGTTGCAGTAATTAAAGTTGGTGCAGCGACAGAAGTTGAAATGAAAGAGAAAAAAGACCGTGTTGATGATGCGCTTCATGCTACACGCGCTGCAGTCGAAGAAGGTGTTGTCCCAGGCGGTGGCGTTGCTTTTGTTCGCGCTATTTCATCACTGAGCTCACTTAAAGGTGATAACAGTGACCAGGACGTTGGAATCAGTATTTGTAGACGCGCTTTAGAAGAGCCTCTTAGACAAATCGTTTCTAATGGTGGAGGCGAAGCTTCTGTCGTTTTAAATGAAGTCTTAAAAGGTAAAGGAAACTTTGGCTATAACGCGGCATCTGAAGAATATGGCGACATGCTTAAAATGGGTATCTTAGACCCAACTAAGGTTTCTCGCGCAGCGCTTCAGCATGCAGCAAGCATCTCTGGTTTAATGATAACTACTGAAGCAATGATTACTGATAAGCCTCAAGATTCTGCGCCTGCAATGCCTGATATGGGCGGCATGGGTGGTGGAATGCCAGGCATGATGTAAAACTATTTGTCTTTATAAAAAAAGCCCCATTTTTTGGGGCTTTTTTTTGGTATTATGTCAGCCAATTACAATCAATACATCATATGTCTAATTACGACGCGTCATCAATAGAAGTACTAACTGGCCTGGAGCCAGTCAAAAAACGCCCAGGAATGTATACCGATACTGAAAGTCCAAATCATCTCGCTCAAGAAGTAGTTGATAACAGTGTTGATGAAGCCGTCTCTGGCTATGCAACTCAAATCAACGTAACTCTTCATAATAATAATTCTATGTCTGTTGAAGACAATGGCAGAGGAATACCTGTAGATATTCATCCAAAAGAAGGAACACCTGCTGTTGAGGTTATCCTAACAAAGCTTCATGCTGGCGGCAAGTTCTCAAATGATTCTTATCAATTCTCTGGCGGACTTCATGGGGTAGGAATTTCTGTTGTGAACGCCCTATCGACTTCAATTGAAATCTGGATAAAAAGAGATTCAAAGCAATACTATATGCAATTTGAATCAGGCGCTAAATCAAAAGATTTAGAGGAAATAGGAGAGGTTGGTAAGCGAAATACTGGAACTTTAATAAAGTTCTCGCCAGATCCTCAATATTTTGATACTGTAAAGTTTTCAATCAAAAACTTAAGGCATAATCTTCGCTCTAAAGCAGTACTTTGCCCTGGGCTTGAAGTTAACTTTGTAAACGAAATTGATGAAACAACAGATAAATGGCTCTTTGAAGATGGTATTAAAGACTACCTTCAAGCTTCTCTAGATGGGTTAGATTGCATTCCCGCAATACCTTTTGTAATCTCTAGTAAAACGAAAGAGGAGCAGCTTAATTGCGCACTAACTTGGACTGAAAATACTACAAATACTACGGCTGAAAGCTTTGTAAACTTGATTCCTACAATTGCTGGAGGAACTCACGTTAATGGACTCCGATCTGGATTAACAGATGCGTTAAAAGAGTTTTGTGAGTTCAGAAGCCTTATACCAAAAAATATTAAATTAACGCCTGATGATGTTTGGCAAAATATTGCCTTTGTATTGTCAATTAAAATTCTTGATCCGCAGTTTTCAGGCCAGACAAAGGAAAGACTATCTTCACGTGAGTGCGCCTCTTTTGTTTCAGGAGTAGTTAAAGACTCATTTAGTTTATGGCTAAATCAGCATACTGATATAGCTGAAAAAATTGCTGAACTAGCAATCCTTAATGCTCAAGTAAGATTAAAAACTGCCAAGAAAGTTATACGCAAAAAAATCGTAAGTGGGCCAGCGCTTCCTGGAAAGCTATCTGACTGTACCAGTGTTGATCTCGACCAAACTGAAGTTTTTTTAGTTGAAGGAGACTCTGCTGGAGGCTCAGCAAAACAGGCTAGAGACAAAGAGTATCAAGCCATATTACCACTTAGAGGTAAAATTCTTAATACATGGGAAGTTGACTCTTCTCAAGTTCTTGCCTCAAATGAAATTCATGATATAAGTGTTGCAATTGGCTTAGAGCCTGATAATAGTGATCTTTCTGGGCTTCGATATGGAAAGGTTTGTATCTTAGCTGATGCTGACTCAGATGGACTTCATATTGCTACCCTTATTTGCGCTTTATTTGTTAAGCACTTCCCTAAACTAGTTAAAGAAGGTCATGTCTATGTAGCAATGCCACCCCTATATCGGATTGATGCAGGAAAGCAGGTGTTCTACGCTCTAGATGATAAAGAGAAAGATGCATTTGAAACCAAACTTGCAAAGGAAAATAGTCGTCAAAAAATTCAAGTTCAAAGATTTAAAGGTTTAGGTGAGATGAATCCTAAGCAGCTTAGAGAAACAACCATGCAGCCGGATACTAGAAGATTAATTCAGTTGACTCTTAATCACCCACTTCAGGTTGCAGAAACTATGGATATGCTGCTTTCTAAAAAAAGAGCTTCAGACCGTAAATCCTGGTTGGAGACCAAAGGTAATCTAGCAAATGTCTAAAGCGATTGTTTTGTTATCTGGCGGCTTAGACTCAACAACCGTACTTGCAATTGCAAAAGCTCATGATTTTGAGTGTTATGCGCTAAGTTTTGATTATGGTCAAAAGCAGCGCTCTGAGCTAGAATCTGCAAAAACTATTGCCAAGCAATCCAAAGTGGCAGAGCATCGGATTATGAAAATCTCCCTTGCTGATATTGGAGGCTCTGCTTTAACAGATGACAAAATAGATGTTCCAAAGTACTCTGAAAGTGATGAAATCCCTGTCACTTATGTTCCAGCTCGAAACACTATTTTCTTATCTTTTGCACTTGCATGGGCCGAAGTAATTGACTGTCAAAAAATTTATATTGGCGTTAATGCTCTAGATTACTCTGGCTATCCAGACTGCAGACCTGAATTTATTAAAGCATTTGAAGATATGGCAAATCTGGCAACAAAGCAATCTGTTGAAGGTGAAAATATTGAAATTAAAACGCCTTTAATTAGTATGACCAAAGCAGAGATTATCCAAAAAGGATTAAGTCTTGGTGTTGACTACTCACAAACTATTAGCTGTTACCTAGCAAATCCAAATGGAGAGGCTTGTGGCGAGTGTGATGCATGCGTACTTAGGATAAATGGCTTTAACAATGCAAACATCAAGGACCCAACTTTTTATCAATAAATATTTAAAATTTAGCGCTATTTAAATGTTTTTTGAAGATAAAATATAAACTTTTAAACAATTTAAGGATTTAACTCAAAATGAGTATTGAAGATAGAGTACGTAAAGTTGTAAGTGAGCAGTTAGATGTTAGTGGTGAAATTGACAACAATGCTTCATTTATCGATGATTTAGGGGCTGATTCATTAGATACTGTAGAACTTGTAATGTCTCTTGAAGAAGAGTTTGATTGTGAAATTGCAGACGAAGAAGCAGAAAATATTACTACCATTCAACAAGCAATAGACTATATTAACGCAAACACTTAATAAACTTCAATAAATCTAATAAGGCGTTTACTTTAAAAAGTAATACGCCTTTTTTTTCGCAATATTTATCTTTAAAAATAAATAACTTATATAAATTTACTTTGTTAACTTTAAAAGAAAATCTACTATGAATAAAAGAAGAGTTGTAATTACTGGATTAGGTATTGTAAGCCCAGTAGGTAACAATGTTAACGATGCCTGGGCTAATATTATTAATGGCGTTTCTGGCATTGCGCCAATAACAAATATTGATACTGAGATTCAAGCTGTTAAATTTGGAGGCGCTGTTAAAGAGTTTGATGTGTCTCAATACTTAAGCCCAAAAGAAGCTAAAAAAATGGATATATTTATTCATTACGGTATGGCAGCTGGAATACAAGCTTTTGAAGATAGCGGCATTGAAGTAACAGACGAAAATGCTGAGAGAATTGGAGTTGCAATTGGTGCTGGCATTGGCGGACTAACTACAATTGAAAAAACAGCAGATCTTTTTAGAGAAAAAGGACCCAAAAGAATTTCACCATTCTTTGTACCCTCTTCCATTATCAACATGGTCTCTGGGAACATGTCGATCAAATTTGGCCTGAAAGGTCCAAATTTTGCAATTGTAACAGCGTGTACAACTGGAACTCATAATATTGGTGACGCCTCAAGAATAATTGAATATGGTGATGCTGACGTTATGATTGCTGGTGGAACTGAAATGTCAACAACTAACTGTGGCCTTGGGGGCTTTGCTGCAGCTCGAGCACTTTCCACTAGAAATGATGATCCAGAAACTGCTTCAAGACCTTGGGACGTTGATAGAGATGGCTTTGTTCTTGGTGATGGTGCAGGCGTTGTCGTTCTTGAGGAGTATGAACACGCTAAAAAACGTGGGGCACACATTTATGGAGAACTTACAGGGTACGGCATGAGTAGTGATGCATATCATATGACGCTTCCATCAGAAGGTGGTGAAGGTGCTGCAAGATGCATGAAAAATGCTATGAATAATGCCGGTATTAATCCGAATCAGCTAGATTATATTAATGCTCATGGAACGTCGACTCCAGCTGGTGATGCCGCTGAAACAGAGGCCGCTAAACTAGCTTTAGGTGCACACTCAAAAAATATTGTTATGAGCTCAACTAAATCAATGACTGGTCATCTTTTGGGCGCTGCAGGAGGAATTGAAGCAGTATTTACAACTCTTGCAATTAGAGATCAACTAGCACCTCCCACAATAAATATATTTAATCAGGACCCAGAATGTGACTTAGATTATGCTGCGAATGAAGCAAGAGAAATGAAGATTAATCATGCAATTTCAAACTCTTTTGGGTTTGGCGGAACCAATGGCTCACTTGTAATATCGAAAGGCCCTTAAAGAAGTTCTAGTCCTCTAGTAATATTTCTTTAGTATCGACTGAATCTGAAAATAGTGATTTAATGTCTGGAAATAGCTTGTAAATTCTTATCGCCCCGTTAGTTACACTATTTAAAGCCTCTTTCTTAAGAATAATTAATTGCCAGCTAGTGTCATTAGATTCATATTTAAAAGCGCCGCCAATAACAGCCAAAGCAAGAATTGCGCCTAACAAATACTTAATCATCAGTTTTTTCCACTAGCGAAAACAAATAAATCATATTTTACCAAGTTTATATATCTTAAATTGAAATTCCAGAAGACTTTAAGAGGCCTTCCATTTTAGGCTTGCCGCCACGAAATTTGATGTATTGCTCCATAAAGTCAAGACTGCCACCAACTTCAAGAATAAATCTACGGAAATCATCAGCAGATTTAGACTCAATTCCGCCATTATCTTTAACAAATTCATAAGCATCTGCAGCCAACACCTCTGCCCATTTATAGCTGAAGTAGCCAGCTGCATAACCACCACTAAAAATATGGGAAAAAGAATTAAGGAATCTATTCTCATCAATAGCAGGAACTAAAGCGGTTTTCTCTCTCACGCTATCAAGAACTTTATAAGTATCCAAATTCGAAATATGAGTATTTATATCCCATAGCGAAAATTCACACTGCCTAAGCATCTGCAGTCCTGATTGAAAGTTTTTAGAGTCAATCACTTTATTAAATAATTCATCAGGTAATTTTTCACCCGTTTCCCAGTGACCCGAAATTAAATCAATTACCCCTCTTTCATAACAAAAATTTTCCATATATTGACTAGGAAGCTCAACGCCATCCCATGGAACGCCGCTAATTCCAGCTGCACATGGAAAAGTAACTTTAGTTAATAAATGATGAAGCGCGTGACCAAACTCATGAAAAATAGTTACAATCTCATCAAAATCAAATAGCGCTGGCTTGCCATCTTTAGGTGAGTTTAAATTACAAACAACAAATGCAACTGGCAAGGAGTCTTTATATAATCCTTGGAAATCTGACATCCAAGCCCCACTTCGTTTATTTTCTCTTGCATAAACGTCAAAATATATTTTTCCAATTGGCCCATCTTCATCCTCTAACATTATTACTCTAACGTCAGGATGATAGCAATCCTCTTCTACCTCAGTAAGCGTTACACTATAAAGATTTTGAATCGTTTCAAATAAACCGCTAAGAACACTACTCTCTGGAAAATATGGCTTTAAATCAGCACTCTTAAAGTTAAAGACTTTTTGCTTTAATTTCTCTGAGTAGAACATTAAGTCCCATGGCATTAAATCGTGTCCAGCAAAAGCCTCTAAATCTTTTAATTCAGAAGTTGCTTGAAGGTGAGATAGATCCACTAACTTTTCTAGAAAATCTATGACAGCTTTGGGTGAGTCAACCATTTTGGATTGAACCGAGTATTCTGCATAGTTTGATAAGCCCAGAAGGATAGACATTTCTGAGCGTAATTTTAAGATCTCATCCATAACCTTGCGGTTATCAAATTTAACTGGAGTAATCCCAACATCAGACGCTCTTGAAATATATGCTCTATAAACCTCCTCTCTTAAGCCTCTATTCGCAGCATATGTCATAAGATCAATGTAGACTGGTATTTGAAGGCTTACGATGTACTCATCTCCCTCTCTAACCTTGGAAAGCTCTACCTCACTATATCCATTCAAATCATCAATAGAGACTGACTTTTTCCAGGAGTTGGTTGCTTGTAAAACATTTTTAGAAAACTGATTACTTAAAACGCTTAACCTTTCTTGAATCTCTTTAAATCTTTTAGAGTCACTCCCCTTAAGGGCAACGCCTGAAAGCTCAAAACCCTTAATTGAGTCTTTAACAATGTGCTTTTGCTGATCATTAAGGTTTGTATTCTTAACTCTTTTAAATGCTTCATATAAGTCTTCATTAGCACCAAGGTCACTGTAGTAGTTAGAGATTATTGGTAAGGTTTTTTCGTAGTCCTTGTTAAACTCTTCAGAAAACATAACTGCATTAAGATGAGAGTTAACACTCATCTCTTTGCCAATAAGATGTTCGTTATTATCAAGCACACCCACCACACTCTCCCAATCATCACCTTTACTTGCAAGTACCGATTGCTTAATACCATCTTTTACAACCTGGGAAATATTAAGAACAATATCTTTTGGCTTAAAGTTTGGAGTTTGATTACTATTCATAATAGGGCTAATTTAAAAAAAGTTAATGAATTTTAATATACTTAGATAGCTTTAGAGGGCTTGCTGAAAATATTAATTTTTAAGCTTTAATTACTAAATAAACTAAATATCTTTTCGGCCTTTAATTATTACTTCATAGCCTTTTTCTTCTGGCTCATCATCAATCATTTCAGCTGGAAAACCATCCCCCAACACTTCAACATTAGCTCTTTCTTCAAGCCTCCTAATGATGTTTGGAGACAGCTCACGTGGCCCGTATCTCTTCTCACCATCTTTAAAAATCTCAACAATTAAAGGGGCAATTTCTAAATCCAGCCCTTTTCTCTGAGCAAGCTCATTAAAAATCCCAATATCCTTAGAAACCAAATCCATTGTAAAGCTTATATCTCTGCTACCATTTAGAATAACCTGAGATTCAGTTTCATGGACAAATGAAGTTCCAGAAGATGCTTTGATCGCCTCATAAGTTACGTTCATATCCATTCCAAGCATCTTCATTGTTGTTAGCGCTTCTGCTATCGAAGCAAGGTTAACCGTAGCTAAGTAATTGGTCATAACTTTTAGCGTTGAGGCAGTTCCTAAGTCACCAGTATGAAGCACTCGTCTTCCCATGGTGGTTAGTATTGGCAAAGCTCTTTCAAAAGCCTCTCTTGAGCATCCAGCAAAGATTGAAATATTACCTGTATCAGCCCTATGGCAGCCACCTGAAACAGGGCAATCAATTGGTAATGCACCAATTGCTTCAACTAAAGCACCAATTCTTCGAATCTCAGCCTCATCTGTAGTGCTCATCTCAAGCCAAATTTTCCCTTTGCTTAATCCCGATAAGATCCCATCAGAAGATTCCATAACTTCAGAGCAGGCTTTTGGAGACGGTAAACAAGTAATAACCACATCACATTTCTTTGCCATTTCTTGAGGCGAGCCAACACTCTTTGCTCCTCTTTCAATAAACTCATTAACAAGAGAAGAGTTAAGATCATGAACTGTAAGGTCAAAACCATTTCTTAAAATACTGCCTGCAAGTTTGCCACCTGCATTCCCTAAACCAATAAAACCTACTTTCATCTAAATCTCCAAAAAACTACAAATTTTTAATCGTCATCAACATAGTAAGGTTTTGGATCCATCGAAAGATGGAGCTTTTTTCCTTTATAAGGTGAATTCGCTTCAATAACTTTAAGGTTAAGATCTATCCCTAATCCTGGTTTATCTGAAGGAATAATATTTCCTTTACTCCAATCAAGAGGCTGCATCAGTACATCTGAGTGAAAGCCATCCCAAGTCCCAATACTTTCCATAATTAGAAAGTTTGGTGTTGCAGTAGCGAGCTGTATACTAGCTGCAGCTCCTACTGGGCCATTATAAATATGCGGGGCAATCTGAGCATAAAAAACTTCAGAAAGGCTCGCAATTTTCTTGGCCTCTAAAATACCGCCAACTCGCCCTAAATTCATTTGAATTATTGACGCTGAGTTATTTTTTAAAATATCAAAAAACTCATACTTTGTTGTTAAGCGCTCTCCAGTAGCAACTGGAATACTTGTCTTACTTGCAACTTCTGCCATTGCACTTGACTGACCCGGAGGAACAGGCTCTTCAAACCACAAAGGGTCAAACTTTTCAAGCCTCTTAGCTAGCCGCACAGCTGAAGCGGGAGTTAACTGTCCATGAGTTCCAATAAGAAGGTCACAGCTATCTCCAACAGCCTCTCTTACTTTTTGGCAATAATTTTCGCAGTGCTTTAAGCGGCTCAGTGATATTTGATGTCCAGAGAATATTGAATAAGGGCCAGCTGGATCAAACTTAACTGCACTAAAGCCCTGCTCCATAAAATTTATAGCAGACTCAGCGCCTAAGTCTGGATTATCATAATTAAGCACTCCATTTTTGTCTTTTGGGTATAGATATGTATATGACCTTAGCTTGTCATGAACCTTGCCCCCTATAAGCTCATATATTGGCTTATTTGCAGCTTTTCCAATAATATCCCAACAAGACATCTCTAGCCCACTTAATACCCCCATCATTGTCAAATCTGGCCTTTGAGTAAAGCCACTTGAAAAACACTCTCTGAAAAAGCGCTCAATATGATGTGGGTCATGGCCCTTTAGGTATCGCTCAAAGACATCTTGAGTTGCCTTAACAACAACTTCAGGATGAAAGGAGGCCGAATATATCTCTCCAATCCCAACGATGCCGCACTTAGTTTCAATAGAAAGGAAGATCCAATACATTCCACCAATATGAGGCTTTGGGGTACCAACTATATAAGTATTTAATTTTACGACTTCCATGCCATATTTTTAGTAATTTATATTGATGTAATTTTTATACGGGTTTATAAGAATAAGCAAGTTATTTTGTTTACGAAAAATTATTTACTTTACGACGCCCTATAAGGTTGGCCTGATCGTTGGGTTTTTTGCCAATCTGAATCAATCCATACATCGGCTTCAGAAGCTTTGAGTGGCTTATTTCCTAATACGATATCCGCCATTTTTTCAGCTAACATAATTGTTGGTCCATTAAGATTTCCATTTGGAATTGTTGGAAATATAGAAGAATCAATTACTCTTAACTTTTCAATACCATTTACTTTACCTTGATTATCAACAACGGTCATAGGGTCACTTAAGTCACCCATTTTGCAAGAACAAGATGGGTGGTAAGCGCTTTCAACATTTGCCCTAACCCAAGAATCTATTTGATCATCACTACTTACCTCTAATCCTGGGCTTGCTTCACCCGCATTATATTCGTCCAGTGCTGGCTGACTTAAAACCTCACGAGTCAACCGAATACAATCACGCCAATCTTGTCTATCTTGCTCGCTCTCCAAATAGTTAAATAGGATTGTTGGCTTAGCTTGAGGGTCTGAGCTATTAATCTTAATGCTGCCCCGACTGCTAACTTTATTGACGCCTGCATGAACTTGATACCCATGCCCCTTCATTGCTGCGTTTCCGTCATATCTCATTGCAGCTGGGAGAAAATGATACTGAATATTAGGCCACTCAAGGCCTGCACGAGAACGAATAAAACCACAAGATTCAAAATGATTTGTTGCGCCGAGTCCTGACTTAGATAGAATCCAGCGCACACCAATAAGACCCTTACTAAATAAGTTTAATTTACTGTTAAGTGTAATTGGCTTTTTACAATGATATTGAAAATATACTTCAAGATGATCCTGAAGATTCTCGCCAACACCCGGCAATTCATGTTGCAGCTCAACTCCAGCATCTTTTAGAACATTTTTTGGACCAATCCCAGATAACTGAAGTAGCTGAGGTGAGCCAATTGACCCAGCACAAAGTATCACCTCTGTATTCGCATTCAATATTTTAGTTTGACCGTTAATTGAATACTCAACTCCAGTTGCAACTTTATTCTTTAAAATTACTCGCTGAACAAGCACTCCAGTTAGTATTGTAAGGTTTGATCTATTTTTAGCTGGCTTAATATAGGCATTTGATGTAGAAGAGCGAACACCACTTCCAACGGTCATATGCATTGGACCAAAACCCTCCTGTTGCTGACCATTATAATCCGCAGTTTCAGGATAACCAGCCTCCACTCCAGCATTAATAAAGGCTCGATAAAGAGGATTTAATTTCATATTGTTACCATTTGAAGTTGCCACAGGACCACTACCTCCACGGTAGTTATCTTCGCCCAAATGCCATTTTTCAGAGCGCTTAAAATATGGCAGACAATTTTTGTACGACCAACCCTCTGCCCCTTGCTCCTCCCATTGGTCAAAATCACGCGCATGGCCTCGCACATAAACCATTCCATTTATGGAGGAAGAGCCTCCCATCACTTTGCCTCTAGGACAATGCATTTTTCGATTATCAAGAAAAGGCTCTGGCTGAGTATGAAATTGCCATGCATACTTATCAGTATTCATAGGGTATGACAGTGCAGTTGGCATTTGAATCATTATGTTTTTATCACTACCTCCATTTTCTAGAAGTAACACTCTATTTTCACCTGACTCAGTCAAACGATTTGCCAAAACGCAGCCCGCCGAACCGGCACCTACAACAATATAATCAAACTCATTACTCATATATTTCTTAGCCTATATTAATAAGGACTCTCAACGTCATCCAACCGAACAAAAATACTTTTAATTTGTGTATAGCTCTTCAAAGTTTCGGGGCCATTTTCACGGCCTATTCCAGACTCTTTATAGCCTCCAACTGGCATTTCAGCAGGAGAATCTCCCCAACTATTAATCCAGCAAATTCCTGCCTCTAATTGATTAATAACTCGGTGCGCCCGATTAATGTTTTGCGTAAAAATGCCAGCCGCTAAACCAAACTTAGTATCGTTTGCCCTGCCAATTACTTCTGCTTCATCATCAAAGCGCAGAATGGACATTACTGGCCCAAAAATTTCATCAGTAACGTGCTCAGAATCGTCTTTACAATCTGCAAAAATTGTTGGCTCTACAAAAAACCCATTTTCTGTTTCTTTGGATTTATGACGATTTCCACCAAGAACAAGTCGAGCGCCTGATTTTTTAGCTTTATCAATATAATCCATAACCTTATCAAGATGCTTTGAGCTTATTAAAGCGCCCATCTGAGTATCTAAATCCATTGGATCACCTAGTTTTATTTTTTTACTTCTCTGACAGACTTTTTCTATAAATTTATCGTAAATACCAGATTGCACAAACACCCTTGTTCCATTGGTGCAAACCTCACCTTGAGTATAGAAGTTTGCAAGAAGCGCTCCAGAGATTGCATTATCAATATCAGCGTCATTAAAAATAATTAATGGCGACTTGCCTCCAAGCTCCAAAGTTACTTCTTTAAGGCTTCCAGCTGCATCTGCCATTATCTTCTTTCCCGTTCCACTTTCTCCAGTAAAAGAAATTTTAGCAACTCTTGGATGTCGAGTTAAGTACTGGCCTACGCGATAGTCACCTTGGACGACATTAAATACTCCTGGAGGCATCCCTGCTTCTGTATATATTTCAGCAAGTTTTAAAACACTAAGTGGAGTTTCTTCAGAAGGTTTAAATACCATTGAATTCCCAGCAGCCAAACAAGCAGCAGATTTCCAGCAAGCAATTTGAATAGGATAGTTCCAAGCACCAATACCAGCACAAACCCCTAAAGGCTCTCTTTTTGAAATATAAAAGGTACTCGAGTTTAAATCTTGCTGAGCGCCCTGCAAACCCGGAGCAATGCCCGCATAATATTCAATTACATCTGCACCAGAATGGATATCAACACAATTAGCTTCCTGTAATGGCTTGCCGCAATCAGCAACCTCTAATGCAGCAAGTTCATTGTTTCTTTCACGCAAAATAGAAACTGCTTTTAGTAAGATTCGGCCTCTTTCAACGGCCGTCATCTTGCTCCACACAGCAAAACCCTTCTCAGCTGATTTAATAGCTGCCTCAACATCACTCTCACTAGCTTGATCTATAAGAGCTATAACTTGCCCATTTGCAGGGTTAATAGACTCAAAAGTTTCACTAGAATTAGATTTTAAATAGGCGCCATGAATATATAAATGTTCTATCATAAACCTTAATAAGTATCAAATTGTAAAAAACAATGATACATTCTATGAACTCACTGTAAGTAAATTAATTAATCAAAATATTAAGGCATTACAATGTTTT
Organism: Candidatus Pseudothioglobus sp. uisw_070; assembly: GCF_059512545.2. Classification (NCBI taxonomy): domain Bacteria; kingdom Pseudomonadati; phylum Pseudomonadota; class Gammaproteobacteria; family Pseudothioglobaceae (SeqCode); genus Pseudothioglobus (SeqCode); species Candidatus Pseudothioglobus sp. uisw_070. The sequence goes on from NZ_CM183456.2 coordinate 1,052,665, forward strand.
GAAGCTGATCGTTAAGCAGCTGAAGAAGAATTGATTTTTGGTCATCGTCAAATCGGCTAATAGGGCCTGATACTACAATAGCACCAACAAATTTATTACTATTAGAAATAACAGGTACGGCGAGTGCAAAGAGCGCAGCATTGTGTTCATTTATTGACAAGTAATAGCCTTTATCACGAATATCTTTATAAAAACCCTGCTTATCATTTTTACGCTTACCAAAAGCTAAGATAATTCGCCCAGAGGCACCACGATTGAGCTCTAAACGAGAGCCCTGCTCAATGTTATGTCTGATCTCATCTCTTGAGTGCGATCTATATAAACATATACGCATATTATCTTCTTCAACAAAGAAAGATGCAGTTTCATCAGATATATCTCTGATTCTATCAACTATAGGACGTATCTGCTCAAGATGATTACTTTGCGTATATATAGCACTTAAATAAAGAGCCTGAGTTCCCACAACGTACTTCTTATTCTTAAGTCTTGAAACGTAGCCATAATCTTCAAGTGTACTTAGAATTCGATATGCAGTTGAGACATTAAAATTTAACTGATCACAGATCTCCTTTATTGAGAATTGAGATTTATCCAATGAAAACATTGACAAGATTTGTAAGCACTTTTCGATTGCGTTGTAATTTTTATCAATAGACCTAGGTTTCATTTTATTTCATATTATGAAAAAATTATATTATATAGTGAAATTATTTGATCACATTATCTTTTAATTGGTATTATTCAAATATCAGTAAATAGTAGCTATTTCAGAAGCTTGAGTAGATAAAAGCAATATAAATACAACCAAATTAAAAGGAGATACTAATGAGTAGAGAAGAGCAAATTAAAGCCCTAGAAAAAGATTGGAAAGAAAACCCTCGATGGTCGAACGTAAAGCGTACTTATTCTGCAGAAGATGTTGTTAGGCTCCGTGGATCTGTTCAACCAGAATGCACTTATGCCAGAAGAGGCGCTGAAAAGCTATGGGATCTTGTTAATGGTTCAGCTAAGAAAGGCTATGTAAACTCTATGGGTGCTATTACTGCAGGACAGGCTATGCAGCAGGCTAAAGCTGGAATTGAAGCAGTCTACCTTTCAGGCTGGCAAGTTGCTGCAGATGGAAATACATCTGAAACAATGTACCCAGATCAATCACTCTACGCATATGACTCTGTCCCTACTATGGTTAGACGAATTAACAACACCTTTAAAAGAGCGGATGAGATTCAATGGGCTCAAGGAATTAATCCTGGTGATGATAAATTTATTGATTTCTTTTTGCCAATTGTGGCAGATGCAGAAGCTGGATTTGGAGGTGTATTAAATTCATTTGAATTAATGAAAAATATGATTACTAGTGGCGCTGCTGGCGCTCACTTTGAAGATCAATTGGCTGCAGTTAAAAAATGTGGCCATATGGGTGGTAAAGTTTTAGTTCCAACTCAAGAGGCAGTTCAAAAATTAATATCTGCTCGCTTAGCTTCAGATGTTATGGGCGTCCCTACACTCCTTCTTGCAAGAACTGATGCAGAAGCCGCGAATCTTCTAACTTCAGATGTAGATCCTTATGACGCTCCATTTGTTACCGGGAAAAGAACTGCTGAAGGGTTTTATATCGTTAAAAATGGATTAGAGCAATCAATATCAAGAGGAGTAGCTTACGCCCCTTATGCTGACCTGGTTTGGTGTGAAACTGGGAAACCAGATCTTGGCTTTGCGCGTGAATTTGCTGAAGCTGTTTTAGCTGAAAACCCTAATCAGTTGCTTGCATACAATTGTTCGCCATCATTTAACTGGAAAAAGAATCTAAGTGACAGTCAAATTGCATCTTTTCAAGAAGATATTTCAGCGATGGGATATAAGTATCAATTTATCACTTTGGCTGGAATCCATAACATGTGGTATAACATGTTTGACCTTGCATATGATTACGCAAAAGGTGAAGGCATGAAGCATTATGTGAATAAGGTCCAAGAGCCTGAGTTTGATGCTGCTAAGAAAGGTTATACTTTTGCTTCTCATCAGCAAGAAGTTGGTGCAGGATATTTTGATGACGTTACAACTGTAATCCAGGGTAGTGAGTCATCGGTTACTGCATTAAAAGGTTCAACTGAAGAAGAGCAGTTTAGCTAAGTTTTGAGCTGCTACGTATCAAACCTTCTTGATTAAAGAAGGCTTTTAACTGGTAACTATTTATTATGCTTAGTAACTCATCTCAAAAGCTCTCTTTATCAATTGCTAAAAAGATTTTAATTGGCTTTGAGTATCATTACCAAAATATTAAGAGTGCTTCTATAGAGGCAAAAAGGTGTTTTGAGGAGAGAGAATGGCAAAAAATAGAAGACGATTCAAAATTAAGACTTAATTTCTATGATGAACAAGTTGATTACTTTTGTAAAAAACTATCCTTAGAGTTAAAAAAACAAACTCTTTATGGCGCAAAGGCTGAATTCAATGAATCACCCAGTATGGAGAAGTTTAACTCTGAATTTTGGAAAAATACAAAGCATGTCTTCATTGAACTAATAACTGAACACAAGCAGCCTGAGCTAGCTGAAACCTTCTATAACTCGGTATTTTGTAGAATCTTTTCAAGAAGTTTTTATAATAACCAGTTTATTTTTACAAGACCATGTGTGTCACTGAATTATATTGACATGGATGAACCAGTAATTGACAGCTACTTTGTTGAAGACGGTCAGTTGAGCGAATCCTTTACATCTATTCTTGATAGCTACAATTTTAAATGTGAGTTTGGTAATCTCGGTCAAGATATCCAAAGATTAAAAGAGCAGCTTTATAGCCAGATGCCGCGACTAGACTCTGAAGTTTTCGAGATTCAAGTCATTAGTACCCCTTTTATCAGAGGAAAATGCGCCTACATTGTAGGCAAAATTGTCTCTCAGCTCCACTCAGATAGGCCACTCCTTATTGCTCTATTAAATGATGAAAAGAAAGGTTTATACGTCGACAGCCTTCTCACTGAAGTTGGAGGAATATCCATTGTTTTTAGCTTTTCAAGATCGTACTTTTTTATTACAACAGACTACCCCTCTGCAATTGTTGAATATTTAAAAGAGATTTTGCCAGGAAAAACTAGGGCAGTTCTATACAGCGCAATTGGGCTTCATAAGCAAGGCAAAACTTTGTTATACCGTCATTTTCTCAAGTACTCAAAAATTACTAGTGAAAAGTTAATAATTGCACCCGGCATCAAGGGCATGGTTATGTCTGTCTTTACTTTTCCAATGTACCCCTATGTATTCAAAATTATCAACGACCGCTTTGCACCTCCTAAAATGGGCACCAAAGAGATGGTTAAGGATAGATACTACTTTGTTAAAAACCACGTAAGAATAGGTAGATTAGCAGATACATGGGAGTTTTCAAATGTTGCCTTTCCGTTAAAAGATATCGATGATGCATTATTAGAAGAGTTGAAGAGAAAAGCAGGCTCAAATATTGAAATTGAGGGAGACCTGTTAATCATTAAGCATATGTACATTGAAAATAAAATGACGCCACTCAATATGTATCTTGAAACTGCTACTAAAGAACAGCAAACAAACATAATTAATGATTATGGAAAAGCGATAGATGAGCTAATTAACTCAAATATTTTTCCAGGCGACATGCTTACAAAAAACTTTGGAGTAACTCGCCAAAATAGAGTCGTCTTTTATGACTATGACGAAATTACCTTAATGAGCACGCCCGTCTTTAAAAAGATTCCTGAATCCAAGACATACGAGCAAGAGCTTGCCTCTGAGCCCTGGTATTACGTTGGTCAGAATGACGTCTTTCCAGAAGAATTTAGATATTTCATGCTTCCAAATCCTTATATGAAAGAAGTATTTAATAGAAATTATAAAAAACTTCTCGATGCAAATTACTGGATTTCAATACAAGAAAAAATTAAGAACAACGGAGTCATGGATTATTATCCATATGGATCAGAAAAACGTATGAGTGAAATATATGGAGAAACGAATGACTCCATCGACATGTGATATTTCGGATAAGCTTCACCCTAATGTCCAGTATTTAGAGCCCGTATATAAAAGTTATGGATTAAAAAAATCATTTTCAGGTCGCATTGTTACCGTTAAGTGCTTTGAGGACAACTCCCTAGTTGAGCAGGCTTTAAATGCTCATGGCAAGGGATCTGTATTAGTGATCGATGCAGGTGGCTCTATGAAGTGCGCAATGCTAGGTGATAAAAGGGCATCTGATGCAATCAGGAATGGCTGGGAAGGAATTATTATCTATGGATTGATCAGGGATTCAGTAGCCATAAATTTAATGCCAATTGGCATAAGAGCTCTTGGAGTTTGCCCATTAAAAAGTGTTAAAAAAGGAATTGGAAAAAGAAACATAAATGTCTCTTTTTCAAATGTAAAATTTAATCCAAATGAATATATTTATGCCGATGAAGACGGCGTAATAGTTATTGAAAATAAGGCCAATTAATGAGCAGTGATAGTCAAATAATTAATAAGATTCGAGTAGATAATACTTTTTTTAGCTTCATTGAAGAAGAGGTTTGTGATGGATTAGATATTTCAGCCAAAGACTTCTTTAAATCCCTCTCTCAAATTTTAAATGAGCTACAGAAAAAGAACACGTCCCTTCTTGAAAAGAGAGACTTATTGCAATCTAAAATTGACCAATGGCATGCTGAAAATAAAAGAATTGATCTTCAGAGCTATAAGAAATTTTTAGAGGGCATTGAATATATCACTCCAATGCCTGATAAATTCTCTATTGATGTTGAGGAAGTAGATGATGAGATATCTCAAATTGCCGGCCCTCAGCTTGTTGTTCCTATTACAAATCAGCGCTTTGTTCTTAATGCGGTGAACGCTCGCTGGGGAAGTTTATTTGACTCCCTTTATGGTACGAATGTAATTCCAAACAAAGGCAGTATGAGCACCTCTTTTGCACACAACCTACAGCGTGTTAATCTTACTGCAGAACTTGCCTGTGACTTTCTTGATGAAATTGCGCCTCTTAAAGGCGCTTCTTATAGACAGATTACCTCTCAAGTTAAATACTCTGGTGCATTAATATTCAACCTAAATGATGGTGAATTAGCAACCTTAATTAATCCAGAAAAATATATAGGATTAACTGACGATGGGCATATATTACTTAAGAATAACAACCTTCACCTAGAAGTAGTTTGTGACCAAGAAAGAAGTTTACATAAGAGCGGTATTTTTGATGTCATTCTTGAGTCCGCAATAACAACTATTGTCGATTTTGAAGATTCAGCATCAACAGTTTCTAATGCGGAAAAAATTCATGCATATCGTAACTACTTAGGCCTCATGAAGCGTGAACTAAGCACCTCGTTTACTAAGGGTGGTGAAACCATTACTCGCTCATTAAATGAAGATAAAGTTTGTACTAATATACATGGAGAGAAATTTAGCTTAGCTGGAACAAGCTTGACTCTCGTTCGTAACGTTGGCATTCATATGACGACAGGAATTGTTAGTAATCTTGATGACTCACCAATTCCTGAGGGAATACTAGACGCAATGGTGACTGCACTTATTGCGCTTCATGATATTAAAATTAAAGCGAATTCAAAAAAAGGAAGCATCTATATTGTTAAGCCTAAATTACATGGCCCTGAAGAAGTAAAATTTACAATGGAGTTATTTGGGCTTGTTGAAAAAGCCTTATCTCTAAAAACTAATACGCTCAAAATAGGCGTAATGGATGAAGAAAGAAGAACGACTCTTAACCTTAAGTCTTGTATTCATGAGGCTAAAAGCCGTATTATTTTTATAAATACAGGCTTTTTAGATCGCACAGGTGATGAAATTCATACATCTATGATGGCTGGTGCAATGCGCTGTAAAGACCTCATAAAGGAAGAGGCTTGGTATTCAGCCTATGAGCCAAATAATGTAAGCACTGGTCTTGATTGTGGACTATTTAAAAAAGCTCAAATTGGAAAAGGAATGTGGGCTCAGCCAGATCAAATGCGTCAAATGCTTGATAACAAAATGGTTCATTTAGAGGCAGGTGCAAGCTGTTCATGGGTTCCATCCCCTACTGCAGCAACTTTGCATGCAACGCATTATCATCGCTTTGATGTTTTTAAGAAGCAAAAAGAGCTACTAGCAAACCAACAACACCCAAACCAAGACGACTTGCTTGTAATTCCTTTCTTGAGAATTGAAGAGCAGATGCCTAAAGAGAAAATTATCAATGAAATAAACAATAATGCACAAAGTATATTGGGTTATGTTGTTAAGTGGATTAACCAAGGAATTGGTTGCTCTAAGGTCCAAGATATTAATCATGTTGGGCTTATGGAAGACCGCGCAACCCTTAGGATATCCTCGCAACATATGGCTAACTGGCTTCACCATGGAATGTGCTCAAAAGAAGAGGTAAATAAAGCATTTGAAGAAATGGCTGTTATTGTTGATGATCAAAATAAGTATGATCCAAGCTACCTTCCACTTGCACCAAATTATGACAGTTTTGCCTACAAAGCATCAATAGCTCTGGCTTTTGAAGGAATGAGTCAGCCTAATGGCTATACGGAAGCAATTTTAATAAAATACAGACGTAAGTTTCTTGAGGCTAATTAGTCATCAAATTCTTTACTATGTTTTCTTAATTTATCTATAAGAGAGATAATTTTTTTATCACCTCCTAAAGACTCATGAATATAGTCAAAGTATTCGAACTCATTGTCTTTAAATTGTCTTGAAATATTTGGATAATACCACTGCTTATCAAGCGCATTAATAATAAACTCTCTATTGACCCATAATGACTCGTCTGTAGATGCGAAGACCTTATCGATAATGTGTTCTGCCTTTAAACAACTAAAGATAATATCTACATCTTTCCAAAGTTCAGCAGGAAACTTACCATAGTGTTCTTCGTCTATATTAAATGTATTAATTCCATCTAATATTTCCTCTTTACTTGTTCCAATGAATTCACCATCATGGCACTCAATTTTATTATCTTGCATTCATCGACTCCTGTGTATTAATCATTATGCAATTTAGCCTCTAAAAGCGTTATCTGACAGAAGATAGTCAAGCTCTTCCATAGTGCTCATTCGCCCAAATATTTCATTTCTATGAGGAAAACGACCAAACTTTTTAACAATATCTCTATGATGTTTAGAAAACTCTAAGTTAAAGTTATATTTTTGAAATAAATACACTTGTAGATTTTGATGGTCTATATTCTCACTATGCATAAGGGGCATAAAAAGAAAAAGCAATTTTTCATCACTTAACTCTTCATCGAAACCATTATTAATTGCATTTAAGGCAACCTCAACAGCCATATCTTCCGATTTAAAGCTTTTTTCCTGACCTCTAAACATATTCAAAGGAAACTGGTCTAGAATGATTATTAGGGCTACTGAGCCTTCAGCAGTGTCACGCCAGTCCATAAACCCACCAGAAGATATACTCTCCCATAGATTTTCGTAGCGCTGCTTGATTTCATTGTCTACTTCAGGGGTTGATGAAAACCAATGTCGTTTGCTTTTTTCTGAGAACCAATATTGATGAATATCGGATGGGGTTATCGCTTTTTCGCTCATAGTACTAAAAATAATTCCTTCAGAGCGGAGTAATATACCACCCTGAAGGATTAATAGTTAATACTTAGCGATGAGGTGATTTTTCACCAAAGTCTTTATATTTTTCTAGATGTCTAACTGGCTTACTTAGTGCGTCTTTTCTGAACGGGTCACCCAACTCTCTAGAGCACATTATTTCTATGATTGTTGTTTTTCTTTCGTTCATCTGCATATCAATCGCTTTTTTAAGTGCAGGGCCAACGTCTTCAAGTTTGTCAACACGAATACCCTCAGCGCCCATTGATTCTGCAATATTAACAAAATGCTGGTCCGTAAGTTCAGCTGCTATAAAGCGTCTGTCATAAAAATCTACTTGGTTTTTCTTTTCAGCGCCCCAATGACGATTATGAAATACAACAGCTGTAACAGGAATATCATGACGAACACAGGTCATTGTTTCAACCATACTCATTGCCCAAGCACCATCTCCCGCATAAGAAACTGCAGGCCTATGCTGGGCAGCTGCCTTAGCACCAATGATTGTTGGAAAGGCGTAACCACAGTTTCCAAAACTCATTGCTGCAAAAAAGCTTCGAGGCTTTTCAAAACGCAGATAGCTATTAGCAACCGAGTTAATATTACCAATATCAGTCGACACCATAACGTCTTCAGGCATTGCTTTTTCAAGTTCACGAAGTACTTGTCTAGGATGGAGCCAACCCTCTTCTTTATCTGCAAGCATGTCCATGCTATATGAGTCAGTCTCATGAATCCACTCATCAAGCTCTAACTCCCAAGAAGCTTTTTCGTCTGCAATAATTGAAGCTCTATCGGCTTTAGAAGAATCACAACTAAGTGTTTCAGATGCCAACTTTTGACAAAGAATACTTGCGACTGCTTTAGCGTCACCACAAATACCAACATTAATTGGTTTGACCAATCCAAGCATTTTGTGATCTGCATCAATTTGAATAATTTGAGCATCTTTAGGCCAGTAATCCATTCCATGTTGAGGAAGCGTTCCAAAAGGACCTAAACGCGTACCTAATGCAATAACTATATCTGCTTTTGCTATTAGCTTCATTGCAGCTTTTGAACCTTGATATCCCAGAGGACCACACCAAAGATCATGACTTGCAGGAAACGAATCATTATGAAGGTAGCTATTTACTACTGGCGCTCCTAAACGTTCGGCCAAAGCTGCACATTCATCAACACCATCGGCCATAACTACGCCTCCGCCAGAAACAATAACTGGAAACTTAGCTTTACCAATTAATGCAACAGCTTCATTTAAACTATCTTCACCACCTGAGCCTCTATCTACACGACGTGGAGTGGGAATAGTAAATTCACCTTCTGCATAAAAATAATCTCTAGGAATATTTAACTGAGCTGGAGCCATCTCACTCATCGCTCTATCAAAACAGCGACCAGTAAATTCTGCCATTCTCATTGGGTTAACAACATGGCCTTGATATTTAGTAAATTCTTGAAACATTGGCAGTTGATTTGCTTCTTGAAATCCACCTAAGCCCATCCCCATTGTTCCAGCTTCAGGCGTAACAATTACAACAGGGCTATGCGCCCAGTATGCTGCTGCAATTGCTGTAACGCAATTAGAAATACCGGGGCCATTTTGACCAATGACCACTCCATGTCTTCCACTTACTCTTGAATATCCATCTGCCATATGTGCAGCGCCTTGCTCGTGGACAACAGGTATAAATCTAATACCAGCTGGCTCAAAGATATCCATTGCATCCATAAATGCAGAGCCCATAATACCAAAGATATCGGTTACATCATTTGCGACCATTGTTTCAACAAAAGCCTCACTCGAAGTCATTTTTGCCATTTTGTAGTTCTCCTTTATAATTTATTTATTAAGCATATCAAGCGCTGAAACGTAATCATAACCTAAGTCATGAGCCACTTCAGGACATGTTACTTGACCACTATGTACATTTAATCCAGCTCTTAGATGTTCATCATCTAATAAGGCTTGTTTAACGCCTTTATTTGCAATACTAAGTCCAAATGGAAGTGTTACATTATTTAGCGCATAGGTTGATGTTTTTGGAACTCCACCCGGCATATTAGCAACGCAGTAGTGAACTACCTCATCAATGATATATGTAGGCTCTGCGTGAGTTGTTGCCTTTGAAGTTTCAAAGCAACCGCCTTGATCAATCGCAACGTCAACAATAACTGATCCAGGTTTCATGGCCTTAATCATTTCTCTGGTTACTAGTTTTGGTGCTTCAGCACCAGGAATCAATACGCCGCCAATAACTAAGTCAGCTTGCAATACATACTCTTCTACTGAACTTTTAGTTGAGAATACAGTGTTCGTGCTTCTGCCAAATTGTTGCCAATGCTGCTCTAATGTATCAGGATTGTTATCCAAAACCCAAACATCTGCGCCCATTCCAACTGCCACATGGGCAGCATGAACGCCAACGACGCCTCCACCTAAAATAACGACATTTAAAGGATCTACTCCTGGAACACCTCCAAGCAAAGCTCCCATTCCACCATTTGGTTGCTCTAAAAAGTGAGCACCTGCTTGAACAGCCATTCTTCCTGCAACTTTTGACATAGGAGCCAATAATGGTAATCCGCCTCTTGGAGAAGTAACCGTTTCATAAGCAATACAAATAGCACCACTCTCTACAAGCCCCTTCGTTTGCTCAGGATCTGGTGCAAGGTGAAGATATGTATAAAGAATTTGACCTTCTCTAAGCATTGCAATTTCTATAGCTTGAGGCTCTTTAACTTTAACAATCATATCCGCAGTTGCAAAAACTTCTTTAGCTGAAGATATGATTTCAGCGCCAAAACTAGAATAATCATCATCGCTTGCCCCAATACCAATACCAGCATTAGTTTCAACTAAAACAGTGTGGCCATGACTAACAAACTCCTTAACACTTTTAGGCGTCAAACCAACTCTATATTCATGGTTTTTAATTTCTTTTGGCACTCCAATTATCATCTCAATACTCCTATATTAAATTAATTAAACTTTTTCTATTTATTTGCTTCTAAGGCATTATCAACAGATTCAACGATTAAATCTATGTCAGTCTTAGTACATATGAATGCAGGACTAAATAGCAAAACATTATTATTAGTTTCAAAGCTTCTATTAGTTCTTCCAATCATCACTTTATTTTTAAAACAATGTGCTGCAACGCTAGCTGCAACAGTTTCATCAACAGGCTCTTTAGTTGCCCTATCTTTTACAAGCTCAACACCGCAAAACAACCCTTTGCCTCGAACTTCACCAATCATTTCATGCTTATCTTGAAGTTCAAGCAATTTATTTTTAAGATGCTCTCCAACTTCATTAACATTCTCTAGAAGTTTTTCACGTTTAATAATCTTTAAAACTTCAAGTGCAGCTGCAGGGCCAGCAGTACTTCCACCAAAGGTAGAAATATCTCGGAAGTAGCTATCAACATTAGTTGGATCCTCTTTAAACATGTTAAAAAGTTTTTCAGTAGTAACCGTAATTGATACAGCAGCATATCCAGCAGCTAGACCTTTAGCTGTAGTGACAATATCAGGTTGAACATCATAGTGCTGGTAACCAAACCATTTTCCTGTTCTACCTAGGCCACAAACTACTTCATCTATGTGAAGAAGGACGTCATATTTTCTACATATTGCCTCAATAATTGGGAAATACTCAGGAACAGGAGGAATAACTCCGCCACCTGCAGTAATCGGCTCTAAAACGACAGAACCTACGGTATCAGGCCCTTCCTTTTTAATAATATCTTCAAGGACAGTAGCGCACTCAATATTGCACTCTCCATATTTTTTTCCATATGGGCATCGATAACAACAGCAGTGAGGCATTTCAACAAATCCTGGAGCAAACGGACCATATTGTTTTTTTCTTTGAATTTGGCCAGATGAGCTCATAGCTCCAATTGTTGTGCCATGATAATCACGGTCACGATAAATAATTTTATGTTTTTTCCCATCGTTATGAAAATGGGCAAGCTGACGAACCATTTTGTAGCCTTTTTCATTAGCTTCTGAACCAGAGTTTGAGTAATAAACGCGCTCTAAACCTGGCATAAGTGAGGTAACTTCTTTTGCGTATTCAGCAGCAGGCTCGTTACCAAAAGAGCCCGCAAAGTATGGAATTTTTGTCAGTTGATTACTGACAGCTTGAACCATATCATCTCTTCCAAATCCTAAATTTACTGTCCATACACCGCCAGATGTTCCATCAAGATACTCATTACCATTGGTATCGGTAACAACCATTCCTTTCGCTTTAGCGACCATCATGGGATCAGTCGATTCAAAGCCCTTATGTTGCGTTAAATGATGCCAAACATGGTCTTTATCATTTTGTATAAGTGTATTATTAGACATACTTACCCCGATTTAAGTAAAAATTGATAGTAATTCAAAAGAATGAATTATAAAATACAAGGGGTCCTAAATTTAAATACATGTAGAACCAGAATTCTTAAAATTAATAGGCCAGATAAATGGATGAAATGTGGAACCAATTTTTTTCTCTAAGACATGACAAGCCTAGGACCTTGCAGTTGCAGATTCGTCAGCAATTAATTGATGCAATTACTAATGGCTTAATTGGCCCAAACGAACCCCTACCATCATCTAGAAACCTTGCAGCAGCCCTTAAAGTTGCAAGAAATACAGTGATTGCTGCCTATAAAGAATTAGAATTTGATGGCTACATTACCCCAAAAGAAAGAAGAGGTTATTTTGTTAATGAGCAATTTTATGAGAATTTTACAAATAGTAATGAGGATCAAGTTAAAAATATTAGCCCTCCATTATGGCTAGATGCTTTAATAACAAAGAAACCATCAATTAAAACTAATATTCGTAATCCTGAGAATTGGCAAAGCCTCCCATATTCATTTACAATTGGTCAACTTGATAAAAGTTTAATTCCCTATTATGAATGGCGTGAGGTCGTTAGGCATTCGTCAACGCTTCCCGAAATACAAAAATGGAATATTGATCATGTTGATAGCGATGACCCATCTTTAATCAAGCAAATTCAATCTAAAGTACTTCCAAAGCGGGGTATTTGGGCAAATAAAGATCAAATCTTAATTACTTCAGGTAGTCAGAATGCGATCTATATTATTGCCAGTCTATTAGCTAAGCAAGGGACAGTTATTGCTATGGAGAATCCTGGATATCCAGATGTTAGAAACATTTTTAGCTTTCGAACTGACAACATTGTTCCTATAGGCATTGATAAAGACGGAATTTTAGTTGATGAAATTAAACCAGAGATTGATATTATTTTTACCACTCCAAGCCATCAATACCCTACAGGTGTAACAATGAGTATGGAGAGAAGAAATAAGCTTTTATCTATTGCTAAAGAAAACCAAATGGTAATTATTGAAGATGACTATGAGGCTGAAGTTAATTTTCTCAGAAAACCTAATCCATCATTAAAAAGTCTTGATAAGGATAACAATGTTATTTATGTTGGAAGCTTTTCGAAAGCGTTTGCTCCTGGTTTAAGGCTTGGTTATATGGTTGCTCCAGAGGCCTTTGTAAAAGAGGCAAGAGCTTTAAGGCGATTAATGATAAGACATATACCTGCAAATAATCAACGATCAGTAGCCTTATTTATAGGCCTGGGTCATTATCATAATATGTTTACTAAAATTCAAAAAACAAACAAAGAGCGTTGGGGCTTGATAAATGAAAAAATAAATCAAGAACCTCTTTTATCTTGCACTCCAACTCTTGGAGGCTCAACATTTTGGGTAAAAATTCCAGAGTCAATTGATACTGAAAAACTTTGTCAAAAACTTTTAGACAAAGGCGTAGCTGTTAGGCCAGGAAATGCATCATTCTCTGAAGAGAAGCCACCATCAAACTATTTACATCTTGGTTATTCGGCCATAGATACTAATAAGATAAATAAAGGTATAGACATAATTGTAAAAGAAATTAAGGAAATGATGCATTAAATAGTTTAGGATTTTTATTATGAAAAAATTATTATTAATCTTATTTTTAGTGACTAGCCTTTTAGGTAAGTCTTATGCAGAACAATACAAAGATCAAAATATTATCATTGTTAATAAATCTAGCTTTCCAACAAAAATTTTAAAGGAATGGAGTAATATTGCCAGCTCAAAAATGGCTTCACGTGAATCAAATATATTTGTATTCATATATGATGTAGGTGAAATAATTGAACCTATACAAGAGTTTGGTCCGGGCGCCCTTCATCAAGTTTTAATGTCTCCAAATGAAATCAATGAAAGCTATCAGATGATTGAAGATTGGTTCAAAAATACTAGTTGTGGATATGTTGACTATGAATTACTAAATCTAACTAAAGAAGGACTAGAAAAAGGAGTGGATTGGTCATCACAATGGGCTATATGTTCAGAAGAACGTTTTGTAATAATGGGTCTTACTGACAACATGAGAAATAACCCAGGGGGAAGAGATGCATTTTATGCAGATCTTCAAGAATTCCTTCAGCATGAACTTTATCACGCCTTTCAGCATGATTTAGAAACTGAAGGTGAGTGCAGAAATAAAGCAGATAGAAGAGACAGTAACAGTAGATGGATGATTGAAGGGGGAGCTAGGTTTTTTGCAAAAAATTTGTTAGATGATAATAAATCTTTTGACAGTCACATCCTTCAGGAAATATACGAAAGAAGAATGGGACGTGAAGCTTTTGAAGGTGAAAGTGACAAAGCAGGCTCAGCAGCTCTTCTATTAATGTCCAAGAGAGGTCTTATTAATGAAAGTGAAATCCTAGATGGAAGTCTTTTCCATGACTGTGCTAGGGAGCTAAAATTTGATAAAAATAGTGATGAAATAAAATTTATATTAAAAAATTGGAATAATATAATCCAAGTAGGTAATGGTGAATTTAAATTTTCTCCAGAAGCATTAAAATAATTTAATGGAAAACCTGCTTCTCATTCTTCCTGAAAATTATTTTCTGATAGTTTTTGTTATACTTTTTTCAGGTTTTATAAGGGGGTTTTTAGGATTTGGATCAGGCTTAATAACTATCCCAATTCTCTCCTATTTGTATTCACCAGTTTTTGCTATGGTATTCAATATTGCTATCGAAATTCCAGCAACTATATATCTGACCTATGTTGGTGCTAAGAGCTGTAAGTTCAAAGAAATATCTCCAATGTTTTTTTCAATGATGCTAACAATTCCTATTGGCACAATATTCTTAGTTTCAGTAAACGAGCAATTAATAAAAATTATCATGTCTATTTTAGTAATATTTTTTGTAGTTTTAATTGCAACTGGCTGGAAATTAAAAGCTGCAGTCACAAATTATGTCCTCACAATTAGCGGTGTAATAAGTGGACTAATGCAAGGAGCTACTGGAATGGGAGGACCTCCCTATGCGACTGTTCTTTTATCTAAGGGTGACAATGATGATGTTACAAGAGGAAATATATTAATTATGTCTACTGGCATTGTTATAAGCGCAATAATTAGCTTGCACTACTTTAATCTTTTTACAAAAGAACTACTTTTAACAGGGCTAATAACCTCTCCACTTTATATTCTTGCAACCTATACTGGTACAAAATTCTTTAATTTTTCAGGCAATAAGTATTACAGAAATATATCTTTATCTGCACTTGGAATAATTGGAATATCGACACTTCTAGGGGCACTTTTCTAAGAAATCTAGACTCTGATTTTCTTATTTAAAGGGTCATACATTGGCTTAAGTGATGCACTAGCTTTCTCAATAACACCTTCAACCTCAATAGTATATTCAGCACTTAAAATATCTTCATGACTTTCATTAGGGAGGCATGTAACGTATCCGAGGCCAACAGCACCTCCAAGAGTATGACTATAGGTTCCACTTGTTAAATGACCTACAATTACACCATTTTTCAGAATAGGTTCATTATGATAAAGCATAGGTTCAGGATTACTCAGTAGAAATTGCATTACTCTCATTTCATAACCGGCAGCCTTTTTGGCTTTAACAGAGTCATAACCAATAAAGTTACCAAATTTTGAAGGATTCTTATCGAGTTTCACAGCAAAACCAAGTCCTGCATCAATGACGTGATCTTCATCAGTAATATCATGTCCAAAGTGCCTATAAGCCTTTTCAATTCGACAGCTATCAACAGTATGCATCCCAATCTGTCTTAAAGAAAATTCCTCACCTTTTGAATCAATTAGCTCAGCCACATAACTTGAAAACTCAATTGGAAAGTACAACTCCCAGCCTAATTCACCAACATAGGTTATTCGGTGTGCACGTACATTTGCCATACCAACCTCAATATTGCGAACATTTGCAAATGGGAAGCTTTCATTACTCATATCAGTATCTGTAAGGGATTGAAGTAGATCTCTCGAATTTGGCCCCATAATGGCTATACAGCCCTCTGCACTAGTTGCATCAAATAGTGAACAATTAGCTCCATCAGGCAAATTCTTTTTAAGCCAATGCATATCTCGATTAAGACACATCGTTCCGCTAACTATTAAATAATCATCAACGTCAAGACGAGTAACTGTTACATCAGCCTCAATACCGCCTTTCCGATTAAGCCACTGCGTATAAACCATTTTACCGACACCAACATCAACATCATTTGCACAGATCATCTGCATAAAGTCCATAGCATCAGAACCTTTGACTCGAATTTTTGCATATGACGACATTTCATACATACCAACAGTCTCTCGGATTGCTTGCTGCTCTAATCTATGAAAATCAAACCAATTTTGCCTTCCCCATGAATATTCATACTTAGCTTCAACCTTTCCAATCAAATCCTTTGGAACAAACCAATTAGGCCTTTCCCAGCCAGCAACCTCACCAAAACAAGCACCACGCTCTTTGAAAAACTCATACAAAGGAGTTTTTCTTAAGCCTCTAGCTGTTTCGTATTGATGGTATGGAAAATGATTTTCATAAAGATAACCTAAAGTTTCAGTAACTCTATTTGCTAAATAAATTTTATTATTTTGAAATGGCTCATTTCTTCTAATATCTACATCCCATAAATCACAGGGAGGTTCTTTTCCTACAATCCATTCAGCTAAATATTTTCCCGCCCCACCAGCCGCCTGAATGCCGATTGAATTGAATCCTGCAGCAACATAAAAGTTACCTAATTCTGGAGACTCTCCGATCTGAAAATTATCATCCGGTGTAAAACTTTCAGGTCCATTAAATAAAGTCTCAATACCTAAACTTTCCATGACAGGTACACGGTTCATTGCAAGCTCTAAATAAGGCATGCAATGATCTAAATCATCCTGTATCTGATCAAAGCAAAAATCTTCTGGAATACCATTTTGCGCCCATGGCTTTGCGTTTGGCTCAAATAGCCCAACAAGTATTTTTCCAGCATCCTCTTTATAATATGCAGACTCATCTGGAACTCTCACTACGGGCATATCTCCCATATTTGGAACGGCTGAAGTTAGGAAGTAAAAGTGCTCACAAGCATGAAGAGGGACTGAAACGCCAGCCATTTTGCCAACCTCTCTTGCCCACATTCCGCCGCAATTTACAACAGCATCAGATTGTATGTCACCATACTCAGTTTGAACTCCTACAGCCTTTCCATCTTTTTTAAGTATTCCAGTAACCTTAACGTCTTCAAAAATCTTAACACCATTGTTCTTTGCGCCTTTTGCAAGAGCCATGGCGACGTTTGCTGGATCAGCCTTACCATCCTTAGGTATCCAAGCACCGCCAACAACATCATCGAGATTAAAGAGGTTGACCTTATCTCTTAACTCGTCGGTAGTTAGTATCTGCACATCAACTCCATGAACTTTTGCAAGTGATGCATTGCGTTTATATTCTGTTAACCTCTCTTGATTTGTTGCAAGGCTTATAGAGCCAGTTCGGCGATAACCAGTGGCCATTCCTGTTTCAGCCTCTAATGTTTCGTAAAGGTTTCCAGAGTATTTAACCATTTGAGTGAGATTAAGCGATGAGCGCATCTGCCCTACAAGTCCTGCTGCATGCCATGTAGTTCCAGAGGTTAGCTTTTTACGCTCCAGAAGAACTACATCTGTGTAACCAAGTTTTGCAAGATGATAAGCAACTGAGCAGCCAACTACTCCTCCACCAATAATTACAGCTTGAGCATTTTTAGGTAATATTACTGACATGGGCTAACCTTAAATAAAGAAGGAAAAAACAGAATTATAAATCTATTTTCCCTTCCATGGTACAAGATAATTTTCTGAAATTCTCATAAGTATATCGATTGCATAACCAATAACACCAATCAGTACAATTCCCATTATTACAAGGTCAGTCATCTGGAACTTTGAGGCGGTGATAATCATCATTCCAGCACCTTTCTGAGCAGCTACAAGTTCAGCTGCAACTACTGTGCCCCAACAAACCCCCATAGAGACTCTTGCACCTGTAAATATTTCAGGCAAACTGTTTGGAACAATAACAAGCCTCATAATTTGCCATTTAGAAGCCCCTAGTGAATATGCGGCATGAATTTTTGCAATATTCACACCTGAAACTCCGGCTCTAGCAGAAATAGTCATAATCCAAAGCGAAGCTAAGAATAGTAAAATAATCTTTCCTTGTTCGCCAATACCAAACCAAATAATAACTAATGGAATTAGAGCAAGTGGAGGCACTGGTCTCATAAATTCTACAATAGGATCAAACCATCCACGAAACCAGCCAGAAAGACCCATTGCGTATCCTAAAGGTATACCTATTAGAGCGCCAGCGAAAAAACCAACAACAACTCTAAGGAGTGACCAGCCTAAATGCTCAAATAAACTGAAATTTTTATACCCTTCTGAAGCAATCTTTGTTAGCCTTGACCAAACAGCTTCTGGGGAAGGTAACCATACTGGCTGCATCTGCCAGCCTTTATACGGAGTAAGACTCAAAGTTCCTTTAGCAGTCATATAAACGCGTGCATTATCAATAAAGAGCTCACTGCTTGGTAAAATGGACTCCCCATTAATTGCAATAACTTTATATTTTTTATCCTTACCACCAACATCATTTTTCTGAACTTTAACCAAAGCACTTCTATAGGTAATAATTTGAGCTGTATCATTAAGAGCAAAGCCTAATCCTGGATCTATATCTATTTTGTCGGGTATTTCACCAGTCTGAACATCGTAAACAGAAATTCTTACTTCAGCATCATCAGTTTCACCTAAGGAGTTGACAGCAGTATAGGTAAATGAAAGTTCACCTATAAATGGTCCAGGAACATGGATAGGAGTTAATTTAGAGCCCGTAAATGAGCCCCAGATAGCGAATATTGCTATAACTGATATAATTGAAGCAGCCCTATTAGGCGTAACAGCACTCTCATCACCAAATGTTACAGTTTTAAGACTCGTGAAATCATCGCGTGACTTCCTCATTGAGCTCACTGCTTTAACAATATAGAAAGCAGCAACAAAAATTAAAATATAGATAATTAAAATAGTCATGAGCTTTCGTCCGTCCTTCCCATTATCTCTTCTTCCATTTCCCAGATAATTGAGAGAATTTCATCACGAGTCTCTGAATATCCCTCAGATTTTTTGACTTCTCGAAGATCCATATTAACGCCCATTTCAGCAAACGGGAGATTGTACTCCTTGTAAACCCTTCCTGGCCTTGGAGCAAGAACCAATAATCTTTCACCAAGAAGAACCGCCTCTTCTACAGAATGGGTAATTAATAAAATTGTTTTTCCAGTCTCTTTCCAGAGCTTTAAAACTAATCCCTGCATCTTTTCACGAGTCAAGGCATCTAATGCACCTAGAGGCTCATCCATTAAGATTACATCAGGTTCATTTGCAAGGCAACGCGCTAGAGCAACTCTTTGCTGCATACCTCCAGATAATTCGTATACGGCTTTATCCTCAAATTCAGCTAATCCAACTACTTCAAGTAAATGTTTTACTTTTTCATTTTGTTCAGCTTTTGGCATTCCTTTCATTCGAGGTCCAAATGCAACATTTTGCTGAACATTCATCCACTCAAATAAAGCACCTTGCTGAAAGACCATTCCTCGTTCAGCGCCAGGGCCTAAGACAATTTGGTCATTAAGAACAACTTTTCCTTCTGTTGGAGCTAAAAAGCCAGCAACAATATTTAGAAGTGTCGTTTTACCGCAACCTGAAGGTCCAAGTACAGTGATAATTTCACCTTCTTTTATGTCTAAAGATACATCTTTAAGAGCTTGAACTGAAGAGCCATTCTTCAAATCAAAACGCATTGAGATATTTTCAATTGATAAACCTTTCAAACTAAACTCCGAATTTATTTTTAAAAAAAAGGTGGCACACTAAGTGCGCCACCTTGAATCTAACTAATACTTTAAGACTTTTATTAAGTCTAATAAATCAGTATTTTATTGCGCTGCTAATCCTTGAAGACCATCAGTATTAATTGCATTTGCATATGAACCACGAGCGCTAGGAATACTTCCAGCATCAACAAATACATCTGCTACACCTTTAAGGAAAGATTCACCAGAACCACCAAGCCAGCTATCACCTAACTGTGAGCTAACTGATGGGAATACAAATGTAGACATTGTTTCAGCAGTTGCTGCTTCATCCATACCAGCATCTTTTGCAATATGAGGAAGCATTAGTGAATGGAAACCACCTGAGTTCCACATTGCATTTGCAGCAGCAGTAACACCTAAGAACGTTTGAAGAACTTCAGCGTTTTCATCAGCAAAACCTGCTGGAACTGAAGTTACGTCCCAAACTAGAATACCTAGAGCTGTTTTTTCATCACCAGTCAAAAGAACATTACCATGATCTAGTGCGCGACGAAGTGATCCACCCCATCCACAGAACATATCAATACTTCCTTGAGCTAATGCAGCTGATCCTTCTGGTGGAGCCATATCAACTACTTGCATTGAATCTACAGAAACACCAAAGTGAGCCATCTGCTTCAAGAAACCAAAGTGAGCAGCAGTTCCAAGTGGAACAGAAACTTTCTTTCCAGCCAATTCAGATGCATTGCTTGCATCAATTTCAAGACCTGAAGCTACAACACAGTTATCATTGTCAGCATAACTTACAGCAACGTCAACAATTTGAATATCTTGACCTGTAGAAGCGGCAACAATAAATGGAGGCACACCTTGACTTACTGAAATATGAATATCACCAGAAGCCATAGCTGCAGACATCGCTGTACCTGTACCAAAAGCTTTCCAGTTAACCTTCATACCCAAAGCCTCATCATACGCACCAATTTGCTTTGCATACTCGAACGGCATTGGCCATTCTTCAAAATAAGCTACATTAAGCTCATCAAGAGCCATTACATTAACAGTAGCTATTGCACTGATAAATGTTGCTCCAATTTTTTTATAAATACTTTTCATTATTTCTCCTTTAATAAATATTAAACTTCCTCTTCTTTCAGCTAAAAAAAAATATTTTACTAAGGGCTCTTTGAAGAACCAAATTAATAAAACAATAATTTTTTAAATCTGAAAACGAGATATTACCATGAAAAAGGGATAGTTGAAACAATTTCACTTGTTATTGGATAATAACGACTTAACTAAAAAAATAATTTTATTTAGCTAATTCCATTGATCTTAAGGATGGGGCAATTTTATCTAGTGATTTATTTATAAGTTTAAAGGCTCCTTCTGCACCATAAAGCTTTGATAATTCCACAGCCTCATTGATAACTACCTTATAAGGAACTTCAAGTTGAAACTTTAACTCATAGACTCCCAGATACAAAATGGCTTTTTCAGTTGGGCCAAGTTCACTAATATCTCTTTCGAGTACAGGGTTAATAATTTCATCGAGTGCTGAAATATTTTTAGGAATATTTATAAATAAGTTTGAAAAGAATGCTTTAGAAATCTTACCTTCTTTTTGAGTAAGGAATTGCTGCTCAATTTGAGGAATATCACCACCAGAAACGAGCCATTGATACAATGCTTGAACCACTCTTGCTCTTGAACGTTGTTTTGATGTCACAGCTTTTCGAGTAAATTTATCATTCTAATTGTGCTCTCTGCTGCTTCTGCACCTTTATTTTCAGAGTTTGAACCTGATCTCTCAATCGCTTGCTCAACTGTATCAACAGTTAAAACGCCAAAGGCGATAGGAATTTCGGAGTCTAGTGCAACCTTTGAAATGCCTTTTACGCACTCACCAGCTACAAACTCAAAATGAGGAGTTCCACCACGTATTACAGCTCCTAATGCCACAATACCATCGTATTTACCAGTATTAGCAGTCTTTTTAAGAGCTAAAGGGATTTCAAAAGCTCCTGGCACATAAAGAAGATCAATATCTGAATCATCAGCTCCATGCTTTAATAAAGCTCCTTTAGCGCCACTGATTAAATGCTCAACTACAAACGAGTTAAATCGACCTGCAATAAGTGCAATCTTTTTGTTTTTAATAGTTAAGTCACCTTCGATAGTTTTCATCACCTACTCCTTCATGTTCACATATTCACTAATGGTTATTCCAAAACCCTCTAATCCAGGCCACTTTTTTGGCTTGCCTAGAGACTTCATAGAGGTTACTCCTAAATCAGATAGTATTTGAGCACCAATTCCAAACGTTTTTCCATCATCACTACTTCTGTAATCTTGATTATCAATATTTTCAAGAATAGCTTGATTATCTTGCTTACGTAAAAGTAAAAAAACTCCACTTTCAACATCTGAAATCATACTTAAAGCACTATTTATACTAAATCCACGATTAACTTCTTGCATAACATCTTTAAAGATATTTTCCATATGGACTCTAACATAAGGCTCATTTGATTTACTAATTGACCCTTTTACTAAAGCAATATGAATGTCGTTATGAATAGTATCTAAATAAGAATAAAGTTCAAATTCACCATATTTCGTATTAAAAGGTCTCTGACTTATTCTTTCTACGGTTTTTTCATTCTCAACTCTATAATGAATTAAGTCAGCAATATGACCTAGCTTTATGCCATGCTTCTTCCCAAATTTTTGTAAATCAGCACTGCGCGCCATTGATCCATCATCATTTAATATTTCAACAATTACGGAGGCGGGTTCAAAGCCAGCTAATCTAGCTAAATCACAACCAGCTTCAGTGTGACCAGCCCGAATTAGAACGCCGCCCTGCTGAGCCATCAATGGAAAAATATGGCCAGGCTGAACAATATCTAAAGGTTTTGCATTCTTTGCTACAGCATCAAGAATAGTTTTGGCTCTATCAGCTGCAGATATACCCGTAGTTACTCCTGAAGCAGCTTCTATAGAAACTGTAAAGTTTGTTGAATGGAGGTCACTATTTTTTGAAACCATCAATGGAAGATTTAGCTGTTGGCAGCGTTGCTGAGTCAAAGTTAAGCAAATTAATCCACGACCATGCGTCGCCATGAAGTTAACATCTTCTTTAGTAACTTTTTCTGCTGCAATTAACAAATCACCCTCATTTTCACGATTCTCATCGTCCATAAGAATAATCATTTTTCCTTGCTTGTAGTCTTCTAAGAGCTCTTTAATTGATGCTTTCATACTTATTTTTTAGTTACAAGTGTCTTTTTTTTTTTGCTAAGAGCAGATAGATCATCTCCAATATCAACCCTATGGCTGATAAGTTGCTCAACGTGTCTAGCAATTATATCAATCTCTAAATTAACCTTTGATTTTTCACTCAAACCACTCAGCGTAGTTGCTGAAAAGGTATGAGGAACAATATTAACATCGAAAATATTACCAACCACGCTATTGACTGTAAGACTGACCCCGTCAATACAAATAGATCCTTTTTTAGCAATATACTTCATCAAGTCAGTCATAGCTTTAATTTTTAATCTTGTGCTCACGCCTTCAGTATAAACAGAGTCAACTTCTCCAATACCATCAACATGCCCACTCACCAAATGTCCATCAATTCCCTGATTAAGTCTTAATGACTTTTCTAAATTAACGTGCTGACCCTTTATTAGTTTTGAAAAAGTAGTACAGCTTAAAGTTTCTTGAGAAGCATCAGCAGTAAAAGAGTTTCTCTTTAACGCAGTAACAGTTAAACATACACCATTGACTGCAATACTATCTCCCACATTAGAATCAGTTAAATCAAGGTCATCTGCATTAATAATAAGCACAGCTCCTTTTTCAGAAGATTGAACCTCGTGAATGCTGCCTTTTGCTTGGATAATCCCTGTAAACATTTACAAAATAATTTTATTAGTTAAATTAAATTTTACGCTTAAATATTTTTGTTGCCTTATTTAACCATCAAACAAAAAGTTTTGGAATCAATAGATTTCGAGGTAATCTTTAATTAAATTCACACTTGAGTTAACAAGTAGTCTTCATAGTTACCTGAATAATATTCAACACCATCTTCCTTGAGCTCAATTATCTTAGTAGACAAAGAAGAGACAAACTCCCTATCATGACTTACAAATATTAATGTCCCTTCATAGTTATCAAGAGCTAAGTTTAAAGCTTCAATCGATTCCATATCCAAGTGGTTTGTTGGCTCATCCATTAATAGTATGTTTGGTTTTTGGAGCATTAATCTTCCAAAAATCATTCTGCCTTTCTCTCCACCAGATAATGACTTTACAGATTTTTCAACATCTTCTTTTCCAAACAGCATTTTGCCCAACACAGAGCGCATCATCTGAATATCATCTTTTTCATTTTTAAACTGAGTCATCCACTCTAGAACGTTCATATCTTTATCAAACTCATCACTATGATCTTGCGCATAATAACCAATATTTGCATTCTCGCTCCATTTAGTTTTTCCACTATCTGAGCCGATTTCACCTAATAAAGTTTTTAAAAGAGTTGTTTTTCCAGATCCATTTTGTCCGATGACTGCAACTCGCTGCCCCTTTTCAATTAATAAATTAATATCCTTAAAAACCGGCTCATCATCAAAGCTTTTGGTAAGACTTTGAACCTCTAATATGTTTCTAAACAACTCTTTAGTCTGATTAAAAATAATATAAGGGCTGACTCTTGATGATGGCTTAATGTCATCAAGCTCGATCTTATTTAATTCTTTTTGGCGTGAAGTTGCTTGCTTTGCTTTAGAGGCATTAGCTGAAAATCGAGATACAAAATGCTTTAAGTCTTTAATTTTTACTTCTTTTTTGGCATTCTCTGATCGCATTCTTTCCTGAATTGCAGTTGCTGCAATCATAAAGTCATCATAGTTTCCTGGAAACACATTTAGAGCGCCATAATCCAGATCAGCCATGTGCGTACAAACACCGTTTAAAAAGTGTCGATCATGGGAAATTATTACCATTGTAGATTTTCTTGTGCTTAAAACGCCTTCTAGCCAACGTATTGAATTAATATCAAGGTTGTTGGTAGGTTCATCTAATAAAAGAACCTCAGGGTCTGAAAAAAGTGCCTGCGCTAAAAGAACTCTGAGCTTCCAGCCTGGTGCAATTTCACTCATAAGACCATAATGCTGATCTAAAGGAATATCAAGGCCTTGCAAAAGCTCGCTCGCTGATGATTCTGCTGAGTACCCATCCATTTCAGCAAACTCCATTTCTAGCTCTGCAACCTTGATTCCATCTTCCTCAGACATTTCAGGCAAACCATAAATCCTTTCTCTCTCCGCTTTGATTTTCCAAAGCTCTTTGTGTCCCATAATTACTGCGTCAACAACACGGTAATCCTCAAATGCAAATTGATCCTGAGAGAGTACACCAAGTCTTTGACCATCACCAACCGTTACTGAGCCTTGGCTAGGTTTTAAATCTCCAGTCAATATTTTCATTAACGTAGACTTACCGCAGCCATTAGCGCCAATCAAACCATAACGATTACCACCCTGAAATTTAACAGAGATATTTTCAAATAGGGGCTTTTCACCAAATTGCATGGTGATGTTGGCAGTTGATATCATTATCTTATAAAGATTTATAAAAAAAAATATTATCCCATAATGCCTCATAAAAAGCATAACTATTATGCATTTGGATAACTAACAAAACTTTTCTCCAAAAAGTATAAAATATATTTGCCTATGAAATTAAATCCCTCCATGAGAACCAATCAGATGCCCGACAAGGTGTTATTGTCGACAATCTTATTGTTGATAATCTTTGGGTGGGTAATGATGCTATCAGCCTCTTTAGCTCATTTTGATAGCTACACGTTTTTTTTAAAGCAAACACTATTTATTTTTATGGGGCTTAGTGCTGGACTGATAACGTTGAATACGCCTATTTCAGTTCTTCAAAAGTACTCAATTCCTCTTTTTATTCTTACGATTATCTTATTGGCAATTGTATTTCTTCCAAGTCCAATTGGACACACAGCGAATGGCTCTACCAGATGGATAAACTTTGTTTATTTTAAATTTCAACCGTCAGAACTCATGAAGCTCTCAATGGTTTTATTCATGGCGGGCTTCTTAATAAGACAAGAAAAAGATCTAAGAAAACCATGGATGGGCTTCCTTAAAACAGTTCTCATTATAGGAATAGCAGATTTATTAATTTTATTTGAAACGGATTTAGGAGCAACACTAATTATTTCATTAACAGCGCTAGCAATGCTCTATGCTGCAGGCTCATATCTCAAGCAACTTAGTATTGTTACATTTGCTCTGCTTGGTCTTATTGGAGTTATTATTATCAATTATCCAAATCGTCTTGATCGCTTAGTATCTTTTTGGTCAGAAGACCTATGGCGAAGTGATGATAAAATTTATCAAACACAGCAAGCATTGATTGGAATTGCAAGGGGGGATTGGTTTGGAACAGGCCTTGGAGCTGGCATTCAGAAATACTACCTACTTCCTGAAAGGCATACTGATATGATCTTTGCAGTTATTGGAGAGGAGCTAGGTGTTCTTGGAATGCTGTTCGTGCTTTTATCATTTTTATACATTCTCCTTAAGGGATTTTCAATCGCCAAACTTGCGCTTCAAAAAGGAAGGCAATATAGCTCTTATGTTGCTTTTGGAATTTGCACTTGGTTTGCAATGCAGATAACTGTAAATATTGGTATGAATCTTGGACTTCTTCCACCAAAAGGATTTACTTTACCATTATTAAGCTATGGTGGCACTTCTATGATTTTTTCCATCATTGCACTAGCTATTGTATTAAGAATAGATATGGAAAATAGAACAAAGTACTCTAAACAGCGTGACTATGTCTAAAAAAATTCTTATTATGGCTGGAGGAACTGGTGGTCACATTTTTCCAGCTCTTGCTATAGCAAAAGAACTTGAATCAAAAGGAGCAGTTGTAGAGTGGCTTGGAGGAATCAAAGGAATGGAGAGCACCCTAGTTCCTGATCATGGCTATCGATTTAATGGAGTTTATACTAGTGGCCTGAGAGGGAAAAATCTTACAACTCTATTCAAAGCTGTTTTTTTACTTAGTTATGGGTTTATTCAAACAATTCTAATTTTTATCAGATTTAGACCGCATAAAGTAATTGGAATGGGAGGTTATGCTTCAGGAGTTGGTGGAATAGTTTCTAAAATATTTTTCACCTCATTAATCATTCATGAGCAAAATACTATTCCTGGAACAACCAATAAATTATTAAGCAGAATTGCTCAAAAATGTTTTCAGGCTTTTGATAATACTTTTCATAAAGATATAAATGCTGAAACAACAGGCAATCCTATTCTTTTTACTCCAAGCTCGAAATCAACTCCTGATGCAATTAAAAATATACTTATCCTAGGAGGCTCTCTTGGCGCCAAAAAAATTAATCAAACCATACCCACCATCGAAACACCTCTAAATATATGGCATCAAACTGGAGAAAAGCATCTCACTGAGGTGAAAGCTTTGTATGCAGACTCTATGCACTCTGATGTTAAGATTGATGCTTTCATTGATAATATGGCTGAAGCTTATGCATGGGCAGATCTAGTTATCTCTAGAGCTGGAGCTATGACAGTATCAGAGCTTATTGCTTCAAAAACAATTGCAATACTTGTTCCATTTCCTTATGCAATAGACAACCATCAAACAGTTAATGCTGAACACTTATCTAAAAATGGGGCAGGGATAATTATTCAAGAGGATTCTTTTAGTGGCGAAATTATTGATAAAGAGTTACTTGCGTTAGACTCTCCAAAAATTCACGAAATGACTAAGAAGTTAGAGTTACTTTCAGTTCCGAGTCCTGAGAAGATAATTGCTGATTATCTTCTTTGTTAATTCCAAGGCGGCTGAAAAGTAGTTGATCATTTGCAGAAGTTGGATTATCAGTAGTTAATAACTGCTCGCCATAGAAAATAGAATTGGCTCCAGCAAAGAAGCAAAGCGCCTGCATTCCCTCACCCATCTCCAGCCTTCCAGCTGAAAGCCTTACTACTGAGTTAGGCATTAAAATTCTTGCGACTGCAATAGTCCTTACAAATTCACTTTCGCTTGGTGGCTTAACGTTTTCAAAAGGTGTTCCTGGAATAGGAACCAGTAAATTGATTGGAACGCTATCAGGGTGCTTTTCGAGATTAGATAAGGATTGAAGCATTGATGCTCGGTCTGTTTCCGTCTCACCCATTCCTAGGATTCCACCACTACAAACGTTAATATTTGCGTTTTTGACTGCTTCTAAAGTATCTAATCTATCTTGAAAATTACGCGTCGATACAACATTAGGGTAATGCTCTTTTGAAGTATCAATATTATGGTTATAGTAATCTAACCCAGCTTCTTTAAGAGTAGAGGCTTGGCTTGGTGTAATCATCCCTAGAGTAACGCATGTCTCCATTCCCATCGCCTTAACGCCCTTGATCATTGGAATGACTTTATCAAGACTTTTATCAGTAGGGTTTCTCCAGGCAGCTCCCATACAAAACCTAGACGCGCCTTTATCTTTCGCTTTTTTTGCCTGATGCAATACCTGATCAATCTCCATTAATTTTTCACGTTCAAGGCCAGTATCATATTTTGAACTTTGAGAACAATAAGAGCAATCTTCTGGGCATGCGCCAGTTTTAATATTTAATAAAGAACTTACTTGGACCTTATTTGGGTCAAAAGTTTCTCTATGAATGCTGTGCGCTTTAAAAAGGAGATCGTTAAAAGGAAGTTCAAATAAAGCCTTTATTTCATCTAATTCCCAATCATTTTTTACTTCAATCATTTGATTTTATGTATTTAAGTTAATTAATTTTACCGCAACAAATAGTTCTAAAAAGAACAATAAAAAGCCGCGCATTGTGCGCGGCTTTTTATTAACTAGTAAATATCTTAGCAGCTATAGTATAAATCAAACTCTAGCGGCTGAGGTGAAGCTCTCATTGCTGTAACTTCTTTCATCTTAAGTTCAATAAATGAGTCAATAACCTCGTCTGTAAAGACTCCACCTTGCTTAAGGAATTCACGGTCATCATCGAGTGCTTCTAGGGCGATGTGAAGCATTCCAGCAACTTTAGGAATAGAACCATCACTATCTTCATAAAGATCTTGATCTGCTGGCTTACCAGGATGGATTTTATTTTTTATACCATCAAGGCCTGCCATTAGTAGTGCTGAGAAAGCAAGGTAAGGGTTAGCAGTTGAATCTGGAAAACGCACTTCAATACGACGTCCCTTAGGATTTTTAACGAAAGGTATTCTAATTGCTGCTGAACGATTCTTAGCAGAGTAAGCTAGCATTTCTGGTGCTTCAAATCCAGGAACTAATCTCTTATATGAGTTTGTAGAAGGATTAGTAAAAGCATTCAATGCTTTTGCATGCTTGATAATGCCGCCAATATAAAAAAGCGCCATTTCGCTTAAGTTACCATATTGGTCTCCATCAAATAAGTTAACTCCATCCTTTGCAATAGACATATGTACGTGCATTCCATTACCATTATCAACCGCAATTGGTTTAGGCATAAATGTAGCTGTTTTGCCATATAGGTGAGCAACATTATGAACACAGTATTTAAAGATTTGAGTCTCATCAGCCTTTTTAACTAATGTGTTAAATAACGCGCCAATTTCACACTGCCCTGCAGTTCCAACCTCATGATGATGAACCTCAGTAGTAACGCCCATTTCCTCAATTGCTAGACACATTTGAGAACGAAGATCGTGCAATGAATCAACTGGAGGAACCGGGAAGTAGCCACCTTTAATACCTGGACGATGACCTTTGTTTCCACCTTCCATGTCGACTCCAGAATTCCAAGCTGCCTCTTCTGAGTTAATTTCATAAAATGCCTTACCCATTCCGTGACCGGTGTCCCACTTAACACTATCAAAAACAAAAAATTCAGGTTCATTTCCAAAATATGCTGTATCACCAACACCAGAAGCTTTCATGAATTCTTCGGCGCGATATGCAATAGATCTTGGATCTTTAACGTAGCCCTTTAAATCACTTGGCTCAATAATATTACAGCGAATGTTTAAAGTCACTTCCTCAGTAAAAGGGTCAAGCACCGCTGTTTCAGTATCTGGGGAAAGGATCATATCAGAATCATTAATAGTTTTCCAACCAGCAATAGAGGAGCCATCAAACATCTGGCCATCTTCTAGTTTTTCAACATTAATTGTATGAGCTGGAACACTAACGTGCTGCTCTTTCCCTATTGTATCAGTGAAACGAAAATCTATAAACTTTATGTTTTCATCTTCGATCATTTTCATTACTTTTTTTGCAGACATAGATGTACTCCTAAAAATATTAATAAATAACAAGATTGACAGGCATTGTCAGGAAGTCTGCGCCGTTGCAAACGGTGTTGCGAGCTCATTGAGAACATAGCAAGGGTGTTTCAAGTTGTGATTATATCCTAAATTAATTAAAATTACTCCAGAAATATATTCAACTTAAGTTTACTTTAATGAAACCCAATCCCTAGGTTTTAAAAAATAACTGGTTAACTTTTCTTCTTCGCTATTAGGTTTAGTTTTAAATTGGTAGGACCACTTAACTGTTGGTGGCAGTGACATTAAAATTGACTCAGTCCTGCCGCCGCTCTGCAAGCCAAATAACGTCCCTCTATCATGTATCAAGTTAAATTCTACGTATCGACCACGTCGATACAATTGGAAGTCTTTCTCATTCTCAGTATATGGGGTAATCATTCTCTTTCTGACGATAGGTAAATAAGCTTCACTAAAATGATTGCCAACACTTTTCATGAAGTCAAAACATTCATCAAAACTGCCGCTATTAAAATCATCAAAAAATAACCCACCAATGCCGCGTTGCTCATCTCGATGACCTAAGTAAAAATAATCATCACACCATTTTTTATATTTTGGATAAACATCTTCTCCAAAAGGCATGCAAGCTTTCTTAGCAGTTTGATGCCAATGAACCGCATCTTCATCGAATCCATAATAAGGGGTTAAATCAAAGCCGCCACCAAACCACCAAATTGGATTCTTTCCTTGCTCTTCTGCAATAAAGAATCGAACGTTAGCATGCGCCGTTGGAATAAAAGGATTTTCGGGATGAAGAACTAGTGAAACCCCCAGAGCTGTATATTTCCTCCCTTCAAGCTCAGGCCTTAGTGCAGTGGCAGATTTTGGCATTTTATCACCAGTAATTATTGAATAATTAATACCACCTTTTTCAAATATATTGCCATTTGAAAGAATATTAGTTAGGCCTGAACCTCTTTTATCAACCCGTGTCCAGCTATCTTGAGCAAATTTAGCTCCACCTTCAATCAGCTCAACTTCAGAGCAAATAGATTGCTGGAGCTCAATCAAATACTTTTTTACTAGATCTATCATCGATGACGCACGCCTGTTAATAAATTAATGATCCTTGAAGGCTCAGAATTATACTTATTTGGGGGTAAAGCGTAAGAAAGCTCATTACCAAAATACTTTTTAAGCTCTATTAAAGAAGTGGCAACCTTTCCTCCTTGAGTATTCGCACTTGTGGAAATTAATGCAGAGCCCGTATTTTCACAAAAATATGAAATTAAAGGGTTAGAGGTAATTCGAACTGCTAAAAACTCATGCTCTCCTGTTATAAGGCGTGAAGTATTTTTTGATTTTGGTACCAAATAAGTTGTTGCAATTTCTGTCGGAGTAGAAAGTTTTGTTAATAAATCAATATCTAGGTTTGAATCAATATAGGGCAATAAGTAATTTATATCAGAGGCTAATAATATAAAGCCTTTTTTAATATCTCTATGCTTCAAACTAGCTAATGTTTTAATTGCTTCTGGGTTATTTGCCATGCAAGCTAATCCGTATATAGTATCTGTTGGATGAGCTATAACTCCAGTACGAAGATGATTAAGAGCTAATTGGGTTTTTGTAGTTATTTTCATTTTTTTGCTCTAGGATGAAACTCATCATAAACCTTTGATAATTCTAAAAAATCTAGGTGCGTATAAACCTGCGTACTTTTAATACTCTTATGTCCTAGAAATTCTTGAACCGCTCGTAGATCATGACTAGACTGAAGGAAGTGAGTTGCCGCTGCATGCCTAAGCATATGGGGGTGTACATTAATTGAAATGCCCACTTCAAGCGCCCTTTTTTTAATAATATTTTGAACAGATCTAGCACTCATTCTAAGGTGCTTCTGATTTAAAAATAAAGCATCAGAATTGCAATCAGGTCTTTTCTCTATGTACTTTTTAAGCACACTTATTGCCGACGCTCCTACAGGAGAGAAACGAGCCTTGCTTCCTTTACCCATAACTTTAACAAAACCTTCATTGAGATCAAAATCAAGCATATCAATCCCAACAAGTTCAGAAACCCTCAGGCCGCATGAATATAGTAATTCAATCATCAGGACTGCTCTAAGTTCTTTGAAATGGCCAGCCTTTAAATTCATCATTCTACTTAAATCATCAAAATCAATAGTTTTTGGAAGGGCTCGATCGATTTTAGGAGTTTGAATAGATAAGGCTGGATTTGAAGAGGCTGCTTCGTTATCAATAAGGTAATTATAAAAAACTCGTATTGAAGATAAGTAGCGCCTAATGGATTTATTTGAAATATCACCATGCCTTAAGCCCATCACAAATAAATTAACTGTATCGCTATCCACTTCTTTCCAATCAGAGATATTTTTATTACCTAAACAAGATAAAAACTTCAATAGATCTCTCTTATATGCTGAAACAGTATTTAGTGCATAATTTTTTTCAACGCTTAAATGAGCTACAAATTCTTCAATTTGTTTAATTAATATTTCATCTTGATACTTGTTTTTTTCCTGATTGGCCATATCTTTACATTTTACGTTAAACGATTAAGGATTTTCAATGAGTCAAAAACAAACACATGAATTTCAAACTGAAGTATCTCAGCTACTTGACCTAATGATTCACTCTCTTTATTCCAATAAAGAGATTTTTCTAAGAGAACTTGTCTCAAATGCATCAGATGCAATAGATAAGCTGAAATTCGAATCTTTATCAAATGACAAACTTATTGAGGCAAAAGAAGAGCCAAGTATCCATATTGATATTGATAAAGACGCAGGAACTATTACTATTAAAGATAATGGAATAGGAATGACTCATGACGAGGTCATGGAAAATATTGGAACAATCGCCAACTCTGGAACCAAAAAATACTTAGAGGGTCTTGATAAAAATCAAACCCAAGATTCTAATTTAATTGGTCAATTTGGTGTTGGATTCTACTCCGCTTTTATTGTTTCTAATACAGTTACTCTTCTGAGCAGAAAAGCTGGTGATGATAAGGCAAATGGAACAAAGTGGATTTCAAAAGGTAAGGGAGATTACTCCATTGAAACTGTTGAGCTAGAGGACTATGGCACAACAATTATTCTTGATGTTAAAAAAGCTGAAAAAGAATTTATTGATGACTTTCGAATTCGAGGTGTCATATCAAAATACTCTGATCATATTACTGTCCCTATTATGATGCTCAAGCCTTCAGAAGAAGATAAAGATGTGATTGAATACGAAAAAATAAATGAAGCGACTGCATTTTGGATGAAAAATAAGAAAGAACTCTCACAAGCTGATTATGATGAATTTTACAAAGCCTTAACGTATGACTTTGAAGGGCCGTTGACTCAAATACATAATAGAGTTGAAGGAAAACTTGATTATTCATCACTCTTATATATTCCTAAAAAAGCTCCATTTGATATGTGGGAGCCTAAAAGAAAAAGTGGCGTAAAGCTTTACGCTAAAAGAGTTTTTATAATGGAAGGAAATGAAGAATTGCTCCCTCAGTACCTTCGATTTATAAAAGGTGTAATAGATACTGCAGACCTTTCATTAAACGTCTCTAGAGAGATCCTTCAGGGCAGCAAAGTAGTTGATACAATTAAAAAAGCATCGGTAAAAAGAATTCTGTCTGAGCTCGATAAAATGTCTAAAAATAAACCTGAAGACTATGCCACATTCTGGAAAGAGTTTGGAATGGTTATTAAAGAAGGCGTTGTAGAAGACTTTGCAAATAAAGATAAAATTTCAAATCTTTTAAGGTTTACCTCAACATCGGCTGATAGTTCAGATCAAACAATTTCTCTTAAAGACTATATTGGCCGAATGAAAGAGGGGCAAAAAAATATTTATTATGTCACTGCAGACACATATGCTGCAGCCAAGGGCTCTCCTCATCTAGAAATTTTTAAACAAAAAGATATTGAGGTTCTATTACTATCAGATAGAGTTGATGAGTGGTTAGTCGCTAACTTTGGAGACTTTGAAGAGCTATCACTTAAATCAATTGCAAAAGGTGATCTTGAAGATCTTGATTCAAAAGAAGACAAGAAAAAGAAAGAAAAAACAGTGAAAGATTTTGAAAGTGTTATTACTAAAGCTCAAGAAATCCTCAGCAATCAGGTCAAAGAGGTTAAGGTTTCAAGTCGACTAAGTGAGTCGCCTTCATGCCTAGTTGCCGATGAAAATGAGTTAGGCGGAAACATGGAGCGAATCATGAAGTCTTTAGGTCAGGACATTCCTGATACCAAGCCTATTCTTGAGATAAATCCTGATCATCCACTTGTCATTAAACTTAAAACAAAAGTTGATGAAGATCTAGTGAAAGTATTATTTGATCAAGCTGTTCTTAGTGAAGGTGGACAAATAAAAGAGCCTGCTGAGTTTGTAAAACGAATGAACAAACTAATGTTAGGATGATAGGATAATCTAAGTCAAAAAAAAAGCCCGATTTTTCGGGCTTTTTTTTGCTCTAAATTAAGACTTATAAGGATTAATTTTATTAAGAATGCCTCTTAATATTGCCATCTCTTCTTTCTCCAGACTACTTCTACCAAAAAGCCTTCGAAGGCGCCTCATCAAAAGAACTTTTGGTTTTTTTGTATCAAAATAATCGATGTGCTCAAGCGCCTGCTCCAGATGATTATAAAAGCTATTTAATTCATCAAAGCTGACAATTTCACCGCCTGAATTATCAAACTTACCTTCTACAGTACTGACGTAGTTCTGATAAGCAAAAACTTGAATCGCAGATGCAACATTTAATGAAAAGTACTTGGGGTTCCCAGGAATTGTCATTAGGATAGAACATAAATCTAGCTCTTCATTTGTAAGGCCAGAATTTTCAGTGCCAAAAACAACTGCAACTTCTTGCTCATTTGAAGCAACTGTTGATTGAATTTCACTACACGCTTCAATGACATCTAGCTGCCTCCATTTAATATTTCTTTGACGCGCACTAGCGCCAATAACTAGATGCACTCCAATCAAAGCTTCCTCTAAAGTACTGCATACTTTTGCATTTGAAAGAACGTCATCTGCTCCACTTGCTCTTGCAGTGGCAACAGCAGAGGGATAATTAAAAGGTGTTACTAAATATAACTGAGTTAAAAGCATATTTTTCATAGCTCTAGCCGCCGCGCCAATATTACCTGGCTCAGTGGTATTCACCATAACAATCCTCACTTTATTAAAACTCGTCAAGGTATAATTCGATTCTTTATTTATTTGGCTCATTTACCATGCATCCTACCGTTAATATTGCAGTTAGAGCTGCCAGAGCAGCTGGTGATGTTATCTTAAGGTACCATAACCAGGTCGATTTACTAACTATAGAAAATAAGTCACTTAATGACTTCGTTTCTGAAGTTGATAAAACGGCTGAAAAAGCCATTATAAACGAGATTAAAAAAGCCTTCCCAAAACATTCTATTTTGGCTGAAGAGAGCGGGAAAACTCTTGGTGATGATAATTTTCTTTGGATAATAGATCCATTAGATGGAACGACTAACTTTTTA
This sequence comes from Candidatus Pseudothioglobus sp. uisw_070, assembly GCF_059512545.2. NCBI lineage: Bacteria > Pseudomonadati > Pseudomonadota > Gammaproteobacteria > Pseudothioglobaceae (SeqCode) > Pseudothioglobus (SeqCode) > Candidatus Pseudothioglobus sp. uisw_070. Next base: position 1,088,389 of record NZ_CM183456.2, read on the forward strand.
CATGGCTTTCCGCAATATGCAGTGTCAATTGCCCTTTTAGAAAAAGGAGTTACAACTCATGCGGTCATTTATGATCCATTTAAAGAGGAGCTCTTTACTTCATCTAAAGGCGAAGGTGCTTATTTAAATGATGAGAGAATGCGGGTTACTATGTCTCTTGGGCTTAAAGATACTCTTATTGGAACTGGCTTCCCATTTAAGCAGCCTCAACACTTAGACTGTTATCTTGAGACTTTTAAAGCAATTCATCCTCATGTTTCTGGAATTCGCAGAGCTGGAGCCGCTGCTCTAGATTTAGCTTATCTTGCAGCTGGAAGACTAGATGGGTTTTGGGAAATTGGTCTTAACTCATGGGATATAGCTGCAGGTGCACTTATGGTTAAAGAGGCAGGTGGTTTTATTGGGGATTTCTCTGGAAGGGACCAGTACATGGAAACTGGAAATATAGTTGCGGGTAATGCAGAGGTCTATAAAGAGCTTCTAAAAAAAATTCACCCCCACCTAACCGAAGACCTACAGCGATAACTCTAATCAGCTATCGTTAATTGCTCACCATTCATTTTTGGACTCAAGTTAGATAGTAAATAAACGATTGCAGCGCTCTTCTCCTCTGGTATTGGAACGGTTGACGAGTCCTCTGCTGGGTAGGCTGTTCTTCTCATTTCAGTTCTTAGTTTCCCAGGGTTGACAGTGTTAACACTAATGTTAGTTTTTTCAAGCTCCTCAGATAGGGTCTTAGCAAAGCCTTCTATTCCAAACTTACTAACACTATAAGCACCCCAATAAGCTTTAGCCTCCCTTCCAACAGAAGAAGACAAGAAAAGAATCCTAGCATCCTCAGACTTTGCTAGCGCAGGTATTAAAAATTGAGTGAGCATAAATGGAGCGCTCAGGTTAATCTGGAGAGTAGAGTACCAAAGCTTGATATCATACTGCTCGATTGGCATTTGCGCTCCAAGTATTGCAGCGTTATGAATTAACCCATCAAGCTTATCAAACTTCTCTAAAACATTGTCTTGGAGCTCTTGATAATTCTCAGGTGTAGCTCCCTCAAGATCTAATGGATAAAGTATAGGCTCTTTGTAACCAGCATCCACAACAGCGTCATAAGCATACTCAAGTGAGCCCAAGTCCCTCCCAAGCATAATAACAGTAGCACCAGCTTTAGAAAGGTCCATAGTAATCGCTAGGCCAAAGCCTCTATTAGCACCTGTGACTAGGATAACTTTATCTTTAAGCTCACCGTCTTTAAAAATATGATCTCTAGATACAATCATTCATTAATTTCCTTGTTCGATTTAACCCCGAGTGCTTTTAACTTCTCAGCGCGGCCAATTAGATTACCTGGACCAGTTTGAAGTTTTTTACGAACGTCGGAAAAGCCTTCCTTGGTCTTGTCTAATTGATTTTCAATCTTGTCCAAGTCATTAAAAAATCCAGCAAGCTTATCGTACATTTTTCCGGCCTGCCTCGCAATCTCATCTGCGTTTTTGTTTTGTTTATCTGTTTGCCACATAAAATTTACCGTCTTCAGACTCATACTAAGCATTGAAGGCGATACGAGCATAATATTTTTCTTTAATGCGTCATCAAACAAGTTAGGTCTGTACTGAAGAGCCAATAATAAAGCTCCTTCTATAGGAATAAAAACAAATATAAAATCAAGACTTTTGACTCCCTCAAGATTTTCATACTCTTTAATGCTAATATTCTTAATTTGGTTCTCAATTGAAGCAATGTGTTTTTTTAAGGCGGCCTCATTAGCTTGATCTGCAATATAATCCGCATAATCCTTAAGGGAAACTTTTGAATCGATAACAACATCCTTTCCTTCAGGCAAATGGAGAATCACATCAGGCTTAAACCTTTCACCCATTTCATTTTTATATTGTTTTTGAAGGTCAAACTCAACACCCTCTCGAAATCCATAGCTTAACAAGAGAGAGTTTAAAATTTCTTCGCCCCAATCGCCTTGTTGTTTATTGTCATAGGTCAATGCATTTGTTAGGTTTTGAGCAGATTGACGCGTTTCAATGTTTGCTTCATGTAATGACTTAATTTGCTCTTTGAGCGATGTTCTTTCTTCAACCTGCTCTTTAGTTATAGTTTCAATTCTTTCTCTAAAACTTTTAAGCTGGGTCTGGAGAGGATTTAGGAGGTCGGAGCTATCAACCTTAAGTTTGTCTCGGTCAGTCTTTAGTATTTCAGATGCAATATTTTTAAATTCACTATTAACTTGGCTCTTAAGTTGATCAACAAGCTGTAATTTTTCCGAGTAATTTTTTTCTTTTTCATTAAGCGTGGTCTCAAGTTGAATATTTTTTTGATTTGAAACAGTCAGCTTTTTATTAAGAATAAAATAGCTTATGAAAGCACCAAACAATAAAGAAATTAATACGATCAAAATGTCCATAAATTCCTACTAAGATGAAAAAGAATTAAAAGTTTTTTTTTACTTTCAGAAAAACATAAACTTAATGTTTGTAATGTTAGTAAAATTTTATATAGAATTATAACGCTAAGACCTACTATATCCTATGTTACTTTTAAGATCACTATTGTACTTTGTTGGCTCAATTATTAGTTTAATTTTGATCACTTTATGTGGATTATTTTTGGTTTTTGCAAACTACTCTTCACGACATAAATTTCTCTCACAGTGGGCTATTTTTTGCATCTGGTGGCTAAAAATAACTTTAAATATCACAACGAATATTATTGGTCAAGAGAATGTAAATAAATCGCCTTGCATAATTATCTCTAACCACCAATCAACATGGGAAACTCTTGCTTTTCAATCCATCTTTCCAGCTCATACATGGGTCTTAAAGAAGGAACTTTTATGGCTTCCAATATTTGGCTGGAGCCTTGCTCTTCTTAAGCCAATTATTATTAACCGAGGTGACAAACTTAAAGCAATTAAAAAAGTTATAAAGCAAGGCACTGATAGATTAAATAAAGGAATCTCCATTGTTATCTTTCCAGAAGGAACTCGCCAACCTTATAAACAAATAGGAGAGTATCAAAATGGTGGCTCTGCTATTGCAAAAAAATCTGGATATAAAATAGTTCCTGTTTACCATAATGCTGGAAATCTATGGCCTAAAGGAGCTTTTATTAAGAAGCCTGGTGTAATTACTGTCGTTATTGGAGAGCCCATTTCAGATTTTAACTTATCAACATCTGAGATAACTGAAAAAATTAGAGATTGGACCTTAGAGCAAGAAAAAACTTTTGAATAACTAGCCCCTTGACAATATGAGTGAAATTACCTATAAAATTTTTCATGAAAGAACTGCAGAAAACATTAAATTTGAAATAAAGAGACTTTATGATTTACTACTTTTAGATAACAATAAAAACCTCTATAAAGCTGATGTAAATGATGAACAGTCAGTCAAGGAGATTCTTTCAGATAATATTTTAGACTTTAAAACGCCAAATATTTCTGATAAGCAGCTTAAAACTAGATCTGAATGGCACAGTTTTTTAACTGAAAAAAATCATTTAAACTTTAATGAATGTCTATTAATTCTTCTTGGAATTAATCCAACTCTTTCTGGCTCTTTAGAGCCTAACTTATATAAAACAGAATTAAATGAAGTTGGAAGACTTAAGGAAAACTATTTGAGTTTAATATTTTTTCAAAGAGTAGAGAACCACCTTCTAAGAGAAAGATTTAGAGGCAACAAAATTAATACGGATGAGTTCATTAAATGGGCAATGGATTATAAATACTTGAGAGAAGTCAAAGCTTAAAGTAAGGGCTGTGAATTGAAAATTTTACAAAATAGCTCTGAAGTTTTTTTAGTATCATAAAGCGCTGAATGTGCTTGCTCGTTATCCCATTCGATTCCGCACTTAACAGCTGCTTTTGCAAGAACAGTTTCACCGCAGTAAAGAGCAGACAAACTAACAGTATCAAGAGTTGAAAATTGATGAAACGGACTCTTAAGCTTAGAGCGATTTGTAGCAGCCTTCACAAACCCAAGATCAAAAAATGCATTGTGGCCTACTAGTATTGCCCGGGTGCACTCTTCTATAACTAAATCATCACTAACGCACTGAAAAATTTCACTAAGCGCTTCCTTTTCAGGCACTGCAAGCCTGAATGGGTTATCGATATCAATTCCATTAAACTTCAAAGCTGAAGGCTCAATATTAGCCCCCTTGAATGGTTCTACATGAAAATGTAGTGTCTTTTTGGGATAGAAGTTACCGTTATCATCAAAGCCTAAAATTATTGCACAAATTTCCAATAAAGCATCTGTATTTTCGTTAAAGCCAGCAGTTTCAACGTCTATTACAACTGGAAGATATCCACGAATTCTATCTTTAAGTGTCATTAATTATTTATTGCTCAAAAAAGTAAGTAGTCAAAGCTTAAAAATTTCTTAGGTAGATAATTGAATTTCTTTGATAATCATAACTCTTTTGTCGAATCAAAGGGAGGGAACTGATCTCACTCTCAATAAAGTCATGTCTAAAAAAGAACCTACCTCCAAACTTTGAAAGCGCAAAAATAGAAGATAAATTATGACTCAAGGCTTTTTTAATTAGTAAGTCCATTAAATTAGATGAGGCATCAGTATTGTGAAAATCTTTATTAACTACTAATCCATAAATTTCACCCATATTTTCTTTTTCATAAAGCTTTAGGGCTGCACAAGCAATAATTTCACCATCACTTTCAATAGATATAAAGTTTTCTATTTCATTATTAATGCTTTCATAACTTCTTTCTAACAATCTACCCTCATCAACAAAAGGTTGCATTAATTCAATAATTTGTTTAGCTTTACTCAACTTCTAACCTTAAATTGCCAATAGAACCGCACTATTTTAGTCTAAAATTTGTATTTTTTGCTAATTTAAAATAGATGTCAAACTCAAGAAAATACTCCTCAGCTGTAGTCGATGGTTATGAACGCGCTGCATCTAGAGCAATGCTCTATCCAGTAGGCTTTAAAAAAGAAGATTTCAAAAAACCTCAAGTAGGAATTGCATCAACCTGGTCTATGGTTACTCCCTGCAATATGCATATCAATGATTTAGCTGACGAAGCTGAAATTGGCGTCAATTCTGCGGGTGGAAAAGCTGTAATATTCAATACCATCACAATTTCGGATGGTATTTCAATGGGCTCAGAAGGAATGAAGTATTCCCTAGTCTCTAGAGAGGTCATTGCTGATTCGATTGAAACTGTAGTTGCTTGCCAAGGATTTGATGGAGTTGTTGCCATTGGTGGTTGTGATAAAAATATGCCTGGATGCCTTATGGGTCTTGCTAGACTCAATCGACCTTCGGTCTTTGTTTATGGAGGGACTATTCAGCCTGGTAAAAATCATACCGATGTTGTTAGTGTTTTTGAAGCTGTCGGTAAGAGAGCAAATAATGATATTACTGATATTGAGCTTGAGCAAATTGAATCAACTGCGATTCCAGGACCTGGTTCTTGCGGCGGAATGTATACTGCAAACACAATGGCATCAGCTATTGAAGCCCTAGGAATGAGCCTTCCTAACTCTTCATCTCAAGATGCAATATCAGCTGATAAGAATAGTGACTCATCAAGAGCTGGTGAAGCTGTATTAAATCTATTAGATAAAGATATTAAACCAAGTGATATTATGACTAAAGAGGCATTTGAAAATGCAATTACTTTAATCATCACCCTTGGTGGCTCAACCAACGCAGTACTTCATTTAATTGCAATGGCTGATGCCATTAATGTTGACCTAACAATTGATGATTTCACCCGAATTGGTGCTAATGTGCCTGTTCTTGCTGATCTTAAGCCTTCAGGCAAATATATGATGAGTGAGCTTGTGCAGATAGGAGGCACTCTACCCTTAATGAAGGTGCTATTAGATGCAGGAATGCTTCATGGTAACTGCATAACAGTAACTGGCAAGACCTTAGCTGAAAACTTGAAAGATGTTAAGCCTTATGCTGATGGTCAAGAAATCATTATGTCATTAGAGAATCCAATCAAAAAAGATTCCCACTTAAGAATTTTAAGAGGCAATCTTGCTCTTGACGGTGCAGTTGCTAAAATTACTGGTAAAGAAGGCCTGAAGTTTCAAGGAAGCGCCAAAACTTTTGCTTGTGAAGAAGACGCTCTTCAGGCAGTTTTAAAAGATAAGATTGTAGAAGGTGACGTCATTGTAATTCGTTATGAAGGCCCAAAAGGTGGCCCGGGAATGCGTGAGATGTTAGCGCCTACCTCAGCTGTTATGGGCAAAGGATTGGGCGGAAAAGTTGCTCTAATAACTGACGGAAGATTTTCAGGTGGAACTCATGGTTTTGTAGTGGGTCATATAACTCCTGAGGCTTTTGTTGGAGGAGCTCTTGCAATTATTGAAGATGGCGATGAAATATTGATTGATGCTGAAAATAATCGCCTCGAACTTCTTGTTGACGACTCAGTCATTGAAGACAGACTCTCAAAGTGGATAAAGCCAGCTCCAAAATACACCAAGGGTGTATTAGCGAAGTATGCAAAACTTGCTCAGTCGGCCTCACGAGGCGCAATAACTGAATAGTTAAGGTTTAATTGACTGGAATAAAGTCAATTTTTCTATCATCAAGGTTTACTGAAGCAATCTTTACTTTAATCATGTCGCCTAAGCGATAAATTTTTCCATTCCTTTCGCCCTTTAATTGGTGATGAACATCATCAAAAATAAAGTAGTCATCCCTTAAGTCACGAACTGAAATTAAGCCTTCAACAAATACGTCAGAAAGCTCTACAAAAAGGCCAAAACCTGCAACACCAGAAATAACGCCATTAAAGTTATCGCCCACCTTGTCACTCATATATTCACATTTGAGCCACTGCTCAACATCTCTTGATGCATCATCAGCCCTCCTTTCGGTCATTGATAGGTGAGCCCCTAGCTCTAACATTCTAGCTGATGGATCCCTAACTTTGCCTGATAAAGCGCGCTTTATAGCGCGATGAACTAGAAGGTCTGGATACCTGCGAATTGGAGAGGTAAAGTGAGTGTAATCCTCAAAAGCTAAACCAAAGTGGCCCTCATTATTCGGAGTATAGGTTGCCTGTTTCATTGTTCGAAGCACAACAGTTTTGATAATGTTCTCATCATCCCTTCCGTACGCATTTTTTAATACCTTGGCAAAATCTTTGGATTCTGGTTGATGTCCGCCCTCTAAGGTAAGTCCAACTGCAGATAAAAACTTTTTAGTGACCTCAACTTTTTCAGCTGTAGGCTTAGGATGAACTCTGAATAAGAAGTCTTCATTTTTTTTCTGTAGGAATTTTGCAGTCGCCTGATTTGCCATCAACATACATTCTTCAATTAACTTATGTGCATCATTTCTTTTTCTAGCGACAATGTCTTTAATCTTGCCTTTGCCATCAAATAATATTTGACTTTCAATTCGATCGAAATCCATTACGCCTCTTTTTTGCCTAGAAATTCGAAGCGTTTTATAAAGGCTATATAGATAGTCTACATTTTCAACTACATTGCTATACTCTTTTCTTAAAAGACTCTTTTTATCCTCAAGCATTTCATTGACCTGCCCATAGGTAAGGCGAGCATGAGATAGCATAACAGCTGGATAAAATTTATAGTCTAAGAACTCTCCCAATGAATCAATTTCCATCTCACACACCACACAAAGCCTTTCAACTTTCGGATTAAGCGAGCAAAGGCCATTTGATATGGCTTCAGGAAGCATCGGCACAACTCTATGAGGGAAATAAACTGAATTCCCTCGCTCTAAAGACTCAATATCTAAATCAGACTCTTCCTTAACGTAGTGAGAGACATCAGCAATAGCAACAATTAGTTTCCAACCGTTTTTGGATGGTTTGGCATAAACAGCATCATCAAAATCTCTAGAGTCGTCTCCATCAATTGTTATGAGCTCTAACTTTGTTATATCCGCCCTGTCTTTCTTATCTTTTGGGAGGACTTTAGTTGGTAATTTAGATGCCTCTTCAAGCGCTATTTCTCCAAAGACAGAGGGTATTTGATGGCGGTAAATTGCAGAATCTACTTCTACGCCCTCGTCTAAATAATTTCCAAGGATTGAGGTAATTTTTCCAGTTGCATTACTATCTAGTGTCGGAGAAGAGAGTATTTCAACCACTACTACTTGATTATCAGAGCAGCCCTCGATTAGTTCCACAATATCAATGTTATGCTTAATTCGTCTATCATCAACAACTACATAGTAATCACCATCATCAAGATGAAGCCTTCCAACAAGGTTTTTTGCTGTTTCGATGATTTCAACAACTTCAGCATCTAGTCTCCGATTCAGAAGTCTAACTTTAATCTTATCACCATGAAAAACCAACTTCATTTGTTGATTTGAAAGTCTAAGATCTTTTCCGCCCTTATCTAAAGCAACGAAGCCAAATCCCTTAGGATTAGCAATGACTGTTCCAGTGATTAGGCCTCTATTAGAGTATGGTCGATACACTCCATTCTTATTGCAGCTGAGTTGTTTGTCTCGAACCATTGCCCTTAAACGCCTTTCAAAAGCCTTTTTTTGCTCATCTTCTAATGCAAGAAGCTCAAAAAGCTGGCTCTTGGTTTTGGGTTTTTGCTGAATAAAACTTAAAATATGCTCGCGAGATGGAATCGGGCTCTCATATTTTTCCGCTTCACGATCATAGTGAGGGTCTGACATAATGTGCTTAGTATAAAGTAAGCTTAGAAACGTTTAGAACTAATCAAAAGGATTCTTTAGAATTAATCAAAAGGATTCTTTAGAATTAGAGTTTCCTCCCTATCAGGTCCTGTTGACAAGATATGAACTGGAATCTGGCTTAGCTCTTCTATTTTTCGTATATAGTTTTTCGCCTCTTGAGGCAAGTCATCAAACGAATGAGTTCCAATTGTAGAGCACTTCCATCCTGGCATCTCTATGTATACAGGAGTTGCCGCACTATAGCCTTCAGCTGAAAATGGAGGGATAGTGGTTGTTTGGCCATCAATCTCATAAGCAATACATATCTTAATTAAATCTAATTCATCCATAACGTCTAGCTTTGTTAGGCATATTCCGCTTACAGCATTTAGTTTAAAGGATCGATTTAATATAACTAAATCAAGCCAGCCACATCGCCTTTGACGACCGGTAGTGGCGCCAAATTCATGCCCTCTCGAACAAAGCTCTCTTCCAATTGGATCGCCCTCATCGGTATTCACATCATAATCAAGCTCGGTTGGGAAGGGACCACCTCCAACTCGAGTGGTATAGGCTTTTACAATGCCTAAAACATAATCAATATCACGAACGCCAACACCAGAACCAGTGACAGCACCACCAGAAGTAGTATTTGAAGAGGTTACAAATGGATAGGTTCCTTGATCAATATCTAGAAGTGCTCCTTGAGCGCCCTCAAATAGGATATTTTCATCATTTGCCATTTGTTTATGCAGTTCGTCAGCAACGTCGATTATCATTGATTTAACGATCTTAGCTTGGCTTAATGCTTGCTCTAAAGTTTTTTTATAATCTACAGCTGGCTGCTTGTAATAATTTTGCAAACTAAAGTTGTGATAATCAACCACTTCTTTAAGTTTTACTGCAAAAAGCTCCTCATCTAAAAGATCACCAACTCTAAGACCTCTTCTGGCGACCTTGTCTTCATAAGCCGGTCCAATTCCATTTCCAGTAGTTCCAATTGCCGCTTTTCCTCTGTGAGCCTCACGCGCATTATCAAGCTCAATATGGTATGGGAGAATTAATGGGCATCCTGGACTTATTTTTAGTCGAGATTTAACCTCAACTCCTGACTCTTCGAGCTCATTCATTTCTTTTAAAAGCGCAGTCATTGAAAGAACAACCCCATGACCTATAAAACAATTAACACTGCTTCTAAGTATTCCAGAAGGGATTAGATGCAATACAGTCTTCTTACCATCTATGACTAAAGTATGGCCAGCATTATGGCCTCCCTGGAAACGAACAACAGAGCTTACTTTATCTGTAATAAGATCAACTATTTTTCCTTTACCCTCATCACCCCATTGAGTCCCAATGATTACTACATTCTTACCCATATTATTCCTTTAGCTTCCATTCATTGTTTTTATTTACAAAATCAACATCATCTGATCCTGTCAAATCTACTTTAATAATGTGCCCACTTGATCGAAGCTCATTAATTAAGAGTGTTAATTTTGAATCATTAGTGTTGGGCGCAACCAATATTTTTTGTTTTTTTACTGTTTTTAATTGCTGCTGAACTAGAAACTTAAGATCAAAAGAAAATCCTGTTGCATCTCTTGAAGAGCCAAAAGACTTTGTTAAGCCGCTGTATCTTCCTCCTTGGGCTAAAGCCTTAGAGAAGCTATTATGGTATGCTGCAAATACAACTCCATCATGATATTCATAAGCCTTAACTTCACCAAGGTCAAACATTAAGTTAATATTACGGTCTTTAAAAAAATCATGAAGTTTTCTAAGGTCATCAATCGCACTTAAAGCCGATGGAATGCCTTTAAATACTGAATTTGCATTATCTAGAACAGCTTCAGATCCATCCAAAGAAATTAATGCTTTAAACTTATCGCCATCTTGAATTTGATTATTTTTAAGAAAGTTATTTAAATCTGGAATTGACTTTCGCCTAAAAATATCTCTTAGTTTTGCTGACTCTTTAGGATTAAGATTTGCAGTGTCACAAAGGGCATTAAATATTGAAGTATTGCCCAAACTAAGAGTCACCCCATTAAGTCCTAAAAGCACTAATGACTCAATCATAAGGGTAATAATTTCTATGTCAGCATCTATTCCTTTAAACCCATAAAGCTCTGCGCCAGCCTGAATTGGAGACCTAGAGGCGTAAAAGTCATCCGCCTTAGTTTGTAATATTGCATTTATATAGCAATACCGGTCTACACGCTCAGATTTAACTCGCTTAGAGTCTATCCTTGCTATTTGAGGAGTTATGTCAGAGTGAACACCCAGCATTTTTCCAGAAATCGAATCAAGAAATTTAAACGTTTTCTCATCAATTGACTTGGAATTTAAAACTAACGTCTCTGCAAACTCTATCATTGGGGGCACAACTACTTCGTACCCCCAACTTTGATATAGATCTAATAAATCTCTTCTACTTTGTTCAAAAGTGATTGCCTGATCACCAGTGAGCTCATCTATGCCCTCAGGTAATTGCCAATTACTCACAACCCTTGTTTAGTTTGAAGGGTTAAAGTAGCGGAAAAACTCTGAATCAGGACTAAGTATTAAGATATCACCCTGCTGATTAAAAGACTTTTTATATGACTCCAAAGAGCGATAAAAAGAATAAAAATCAACATCTTGACTGTAAGCTTCAGCATAATTACTTGCTGAGATTGCATCTCCATTTCCTCGAATCTTTTCAGAATCTCTGTAGGCATTTGCCAGGATAATTGTTCTTTCTTTATCTGCAAAAGCCTGGATTTTTTCAGCTTCTTCAGCACCTTCTGAGCGGAATTTATTGGCGATACTTTTTCTTTCTGTCTCCATTCGACTATAGACTGAATTTCTAACTTCCTGAGCAAGCTCAATTCGTTTAATACGAACGTCTATAACCTCAATACCAAACTCATCTTCAGCAATTGCCTTAAGCTTGCTTTTCACACTTGCCATAATTGCATCACGCTGAGAGGAGACAACTTCAATAATAGTTCGCTTAGAAAATTCACTTCTAAGAGCATCCTGATTATTTTGAGCAAGCCTTAAGTTTGCCGATGACATCGCACCACCCGTTGATATATAAAACTTTTCTGTATCAACAATTCGCCACTTAACATAAGAGTCAACTGTTAAATTTTTCTTTTCAACAGTCAAAAATGATTCTGCTTGAGCATCTAATGTCTGAATACGCTGATCAAATGTAACCACATTATTCACAAAAGGAGTTTTAAACTTTAGACCTGGTTTATTTTCAACTGAAACAATTTCTCCCAGCCTTAGTTTAATTGCTACTTGCGTTTCATTAACAGTATACAAGCTTGAACTTATTAAGATTGCTACCAATACAGCTACTACTATAATAATTCTATTCATTATCTGTTCTCCCTTGAGCGTAATACACTTTCATCACTTTGACCCGATGGAGTTTGATTATAAGTACTTGTATTTGAACCAGATCTTGTAACCCTGTTGGAGTTAATTAACTGATCAATTGGCAGATACATAAGAGAATTAGAGTTTGAATCTACAATAACTTTGTTCGTATTACCTAGAACATCCTCTAAAGTCTCTCTATATAGCCTCTCCTTAGTAACACCTGGAGCCTTTGTATACTCAGTTAAGATCTGACTAAATCGATAAGCCTCACCCTCTGACTTAGAAACCACTTCTGATTTATAGGCTTCAGCTTCTGCGAGAAGCCTCTGACTTGCACCACGAGCCTTAGGAACAATATCATTTGCATAAGCCCGAGCTTCATTAATATATCTCTGCTCATCTTCCCTCGCCTTTACAACATCATCAAAGGCAGCTTTAAGTTGAACTGGTGGCTGAGCATCCTGCATAGTTACAGCTGTAATCTGTATACCAAGTCCATAATCATTAATGAGTGCCTGAGAGGCTGTTTTAACCTCTTGAGCAACTTGATCACGACCAGTAGTTAAAACGAAGTCCATTGTATTATCACCAACAACTTGCCTAATAATACTTTGAACGACATGACTTAAAGTCAGCTCTGGATTCGAAACATTAAATAAGTAATCTTGAGCGTTTGCAATTTTATATTGAACTGCAAGCTTAACATCAACCATGTTCTCATCACGAGTAAGCATTAATGACTCTGAACTTACTCCGCCACTATATGAATTTTGAGCGTTTCTAAAACCAATTTCTGCAGAACGAACTTGTTCCACATTAACTTTATAAACCGACTCTACTGGGTAAGGAATATGCCAGTGAGGGCCCTGGGTAGTTGAAGTTTGAAAAGCGCCAAATCTTAAAACAACGCCTCTTTCAGCTGGATCAATGATATAAATACCAGTTGCCATCCATACAATAAAAGCTAGAATAAATATGTATTTAAAACTACCTTTTGCAGCCTTACTTGCACCTGAGTTTCCTGATGACTTGCCACCAAATGTAGAGTTAAATTTATTTTTAAAATCCTTAATAACCTCATCAAGCTCAGGAGGAGTTTGATTGTTATCATCATTCCAGGCCATTGAGGCTCCATTTTGTTTTTTACTCACGTAATTTCCTTATAAATAAAAGTTAAATTAAAGATATGGTCAAAGTACAAAAAAACAAGTACTTTGTAATTTATTTCGATACAGAAAAATATAATTTTTTTCGAATTCAGGGATTATTTTACCCAATAAATAATAACTAAAGTTAAATTTGAGTTTGTTAAAGTTTGAAAATCTGGCTGAGTTTATAATTACATATAATGATAAAATATGTTTTTTTAATTATTTCTTTTGCTTCATGAAAAAATACTTAATTTTTCTTTTTTTAATTTTAAGCCATTTTTCTGTTAATGCCGAAGGAGTAAAACTAAGCTGCATCCCTAATGAGCCATTTTGTCTTAATTGTGCAGAACATCAAACCCTTTTCCCTCTTGAGGAGCTCTCGTCAAACACTGGGAGTCTTGATATTGAAGCAGATAATAGTGAAATACTCAGTGATAAATACCTTTTAAATGGAAATGTTGAAGTTAATTCTGATAAATTATTTCTTGCAGCTGATGATGTCGAAGTATCTACAGTAAATAAATCTTTGTTGGCAACTGGTGATGTTAGGTTTCAAGACGAATCTTACTTAATCACTGGTGATTTATTAACTGCAACCAGAGATGAAAATGATAATCTAATAGCAACAGCTACAAATGCAAACTACCAAGATTTTGGAGCTGGCCTAGGTGGTGCAAATGGCTATACTGAATACATTTCAAAAGCTTCAACTAGCGTTCTACTCACCAACTCAACATACAGTCTCTGTCCTGTTAATGAAAACGACTGGTTAATTGAAGCAGACCAAATTGAGCTTAACTTAGCCAAAAATCGAGGCGTTGCAGACAACGCGTTAATTAAATTTTATGGGGTTCCTATTTTTTACATGCCAAAATACAGCTGGGTACTTTCTGGAAGAGGGTCAGGCTTCTTAACTCCTAATTACTCATCCTATGCTGAGCCCGGAGCAGATGACTATTCTTCTAGCCTCAGAGTTCCTTTCTATTTTAATTTAGCGCCTGATCGTGACTTACTGGTTGCCTTGACTGCCATGTCTAGTAGAGGTTTTATCTATGAAGGCAAGTATCGTCAGTTGATTGCTCCTAAAATCTCACCTGATCATGAAGACTCAATGTGGTCGATTGAAGCAAAATACCTCCCAGAAGATAAAATCACTAACTTAAAAAGATGGCTTGTCAATTTTTCACAGGAAATGGATATTAGCGAAAAAATACACTTCAGTGCTAAATACTCTAGGGTGTCTGATTCAGACTACTTTAAAGAGATTTCTAGAACAAACACTGATGAAAAGACTCTCAAATCTAATATAAAACTTTCTTATGACGATGAAGAAAACAATCTATCTGCAGCCTTATTAACTGAAGATGAGCAAGTCATTAATGCTGGCGTTCCAGTCTATACTAGAGCGCTTGAAGCAAGTCTGTCTAAAACTTTTATTATAGATACTAATCAGAAGAAAAAAAATAATGCAGAAATAGATGCAGAAATAGAAAGACAATTCTATGAACAGGCCAAAGGAACCAGTGGAGAGATAGCTGCTGAAAAAATATATAATAAAGTAAAAATTGAAAGTTGGAAATACCCAAGCACATCTTTATCAGTCAATCTTTCAAGCACTAAATTTAACCATGATGATGTCACTAAAGAATCTGGGGTAAGGACGAATGGAAATTTTGAAATTTCAAGACCTTTTGCAGTAAAGTTTCCTAAAATCACTCCAAAAGCAAATGTCAACATCACTAATTACAGCCTAAAAAATAGTAACAACATAAATCGAACAATTTTAGGCTCTGGCCTAGATGTTGATTTTACTATTAATCTTCCTACCAGCATTTTTGGCTATGAAGCTAATCACCGAATCACTCCTTTAATATCTTACAACTATCGAGCAAAAAAAGTCCAAGGAAACATTCCTATTTTTGATACTGAAGATAAATTCGATGATATTATTACTTTTGCTGCTCTTACATCTGGTGAAAGATACACTGGACTTGACAGAATTACCAATGCTAATGACATTACTCTAAGCCTTGAGTCAAGTTACAGAGCCATAGATGCAATAGATGATGACAAAGATCTTTTAAATATGAGAATTGCGCAAAGTTTTTATACTGATGATGAGGTCGTAAGTGACACAGCTAGCACCAACTACGAAACTAGAAAATCTTATTCAGACATTGCTGCCTCTATTGATGTTGCACTAGGCAAGTATGTAATTAGTAGCTCAGCTCAATTTAATCCCGACACCTCTAAACTTGTCAAAAAAGAAAATAGCTTAACGTACACCTCTAACTCACGAAAATTTATTACTTTAAGTGTCAGTGACGATGGAACAAAAGAAACAGATAAGCTTTATGGCGCCTACCCACTAACAGATTCAATACACTTATTTGGCGGTCTTGATAAAACAACGTCTACTGGAATTACAAATTCAGAAACGACCGGCATAGCCTATGAATCCTGTTGTTGGGCGTTTAGGGTAGCTCACTTTAAAACAAATCATGGTGATGTTGGGTACGATTACAGCACTGGTTTTGAATTAGTCCTTACAGGACTTGGTTCAACTGCATCTCCGCTAAAGAGAAAAATAGAAGGAAATATTCCAGGGTACACAGCCAAGCTTAGATAATGAAAAGAGTTCTAGCTCTTCTTTTTATATTAAGCACTGGCTCTGTTTTTGGAGAAAATATTATTCTTGCTGTTGTTAACAATAGTTTAATCACATCCAACTTGCTTGAACCCTTTCTCTTTAATTCAAAATCTAAAGAGAGCAAAGTTGACATTATTAATCAGAGAATAAATATCATTCTTCAGCTACAAAAAACAAAAGATTTAAATATAGAAGCGTCTCTAAGTGATGTCAATTTAGCGTTACTGGAAATTTCAAAAAGTAACAATATCTCATTAGAGCGGCTTCAAGCTTATCCTGAATTTTTATCCTTAAAGGATGAAGTTTCAGAAAAAATCTCAATTCTTAACTTACAAAGATACGTCACAAAACACGTCACAATTGATGAAAATGAAGCTATTAATATTTGCTCAAAACAAACCTCTGAGAGCATTAAACAAATCAAAATTGCTCAGATTATCATTTCTGAAATAGAAGTTGAGAACCAAAATGATAAAGATACTGCCATTAAAGTATTTTTAAATAAACTTTCTAAGCATATTAGCAAAGGCGCCTCTTTTGAAAGTTTTGCAAAGCTTCATTCACAGCACTCGAGTTATGTAAACGGAGGCATAACTAATTGGATTGAGGTTAATAGCCCATCTGTCAAAATGCTAGATTCACTTAAAAACAGTGAAGTCTCACAAATATATTTGACTGACTTTGGTTTCGCAATTGGAATTAAATTAGATGAGCGCTTTGTTAGTAGTAATCTAAAACAATGCAAAGAAAAATTAATCTACCTGAAAGCTGAAAAATTTTACTCTAATTGGGTTAATGGGCTCCGTGAAGAAGCATTTATAAAAATTTATCATGATGCACTATAATATTAAATATGTCTAAATCTATCTACATATTTGGCTTTCACAGCATTGAAAGCCTTTTAAATACTAATCCTGAATCTGTCTTAAAAGTCTTTATTCAAAATGGTAGGAAAGATAATAGAGTTAATGATTTAAATGAAACACTGTCTGATTTGAAAATACCATTTTCAGGGGTAGATAAAAATGATCTTGATCGCATTGCAAAAGGTGAAGTGCATCAAGGCGTAATTTCTGAAGTTATTCTTCCCCCTCTTTTAACAGAAGATGCTCTTTTAAGCTCTATTGAGAATTTATCAGAAAAACCTCTAATTCTAATATTAGACTCCATTCAAGACCCAAGAAATTTAGGAGCGTGTCTTAGAAGTGCAAATGCTGCAGGAGTTAGTCATGTCATTATCAACAAAGACGGCTCTGCTCCAATCAATGCCTTAGTGCACAAAACCTCAGCAGGAGCAATCAATAGTCTTCAGATTTTTCATGTCACAAATCTATCAAGGACAATAAAATCAATCCAAGAAAAAGGCATATGGGTGATTGGTCTTGATGGTGATTCTTCATCAAAAATCTATGATGTTAATTTATCTGATTCAACTGCTATTGTTATGGGCACTGAAGGAAAAGGAATTAGGCAGTTAATTAAAAAAACATGTGATCAGCTTGTTACCATTCCGATGTCAGGAAATATTGAAAGTCTTAATGTTTCGGTGGCAACCGGTATTGCTCTATTCGAAAGTAAAAGACAAAGAGAAAGTAGTTAACACTCTCAGAAGTTTCGGGTAAAATACTCACGCTTTAGAAATCAGATTATGGAAACAGTTAAACAGCTTCCTAAAACGATTAAATTATTTAAGTTTGCTAGAAAAGAGGCTAACTTGCATGGTGACTATAAAATTGCCGCCATGCCTAGAATTTCTGAGATAGCTAGAAATACTGAAGACAGTATAAAGGTTGATTTATCGTTCTATTTAGAAAATGATAAAACGCCATGTATAAAGGGGATAATTAACGCAAACATTATTTTAGATTGCCAGCGCTGTTTAGAGGCATTCCCTGTTGAGTTAAAAGTAAATTTTAATTTAGCATTTGTAAGGTACGAAGATCAAGCTGAAGGACTAGATTCTAGTTTTGAAGTCTATATTATCGGAGAAGAGGGAGATTTAGATTCAATAGATTTAATTACAGATGAGATTCTGTTATCAATTCCTATGGCCCCTTCTCATGATTTTGATTGTAGTTTAAAGATAGACAAAGAAGAGATAGTTGAAGAGATTCGTAAAAATCCCTTTGATGTTCTAAAAAATATTAAAATGACTGATTTCGATAAGGAGTAACAAAATGGCAGTACAAAAAAGCAGAAAAACACCATCAAAAAGAGGGATGCGTCGCTCACATAATGCGTTGAAAAACCCTGCATTATCTGAAGATCAAGAAACTGGTGAAACTCATCTAAGACATCATATTACTGCAGACGGATACTATCGTGGTAAGCAAGTTATTAAGTCAGCCGCTGATGATATCGAAGAAGTAGAAGCTTAAATCTAATCCATGTCAATAAAGGTGTCAATCGATGCCTCAGGTGGTGACTTTGGAATTCCTATCACCATTAATGCTGGTATCATCGCTTTAAAAACTTTTAGTGATCTTGCGGTTGCTTTTGTGGGTGATGAAAAAGCCATAAAGAATGAAATTAATAATACCTCAATTCCTCAAAAAATTTTAGAAAGAATAGAGATAAAGCATGCATCTCAAGTCATCAATATGGACGACTCTCCTTCTACGGCTCTAAGGCACAAAAAGGACTCCTCTATGAGAGTTGCCATTAATCTTGTAAAAGATGGAGACGCTCATGCTTGTGTAAGTGCTGGAAATACAGGCGCCCTTCTATCTATAGCAAAGTTTGTCCTTAAAACTATTAAAGGGGTAGATAGGCCAGCAATTATGTCTGCCGTACCTACATTAACAGGTCGGCCTACTCACATTCTTGACTTAGGTGCTAATGTTGACTCAAAACCCGAAACATTATTACAATTTGCAATTATGGGTTCAATAGCTGTTCAAAATACAGAAAATATCGAAAATCCTACTGTTGGGTTACTAAATGTTGGCTCTGAAGAGCTAAAAGGTCATTGGAAAATTCAAGAAACGGCTGAATTATTAAAAAACTCATCTCTTAACTATATTGGCTTTGTAGAGGGAGATGATATTTATAAAGGAAGTGTTGATGTTATTGTATGTGATGGTTTTGAAGGAAATATTGCGCTGAAAGCTAGTGAAGGGGTTGCCCATATGTTTTCACATTTCATCAAAAAATCTTTTAACAAAAATATTTTTACAAAAATAGCCGCTCTAATAGCAAGCTCAGTTATGAGGGATTTTAAATCTAGAGTTGATCCTGGAAAATACAATGGTGCAAGCTTACTTGGCTTAAAAGGTGTTGTAGTTAAAAGTCATGGCAAAGCAGATGTTGACTCTTTCTTTCAAGCAATTAAAGAAGCTTATCTTGAGGCACATGCTAAAATTACTGATAAGATTTCAGTTCAATTGACTCGTGAATTAGAAGAACATAAGTAATTATCCACTAGTGAATAAATTAGTATTTGAATCGCATCCAACTTAAAGTTACTATAAATGGAAATCTTCGAAATAAAAACTATAATACTTAATTTATATATTACTAGCTCTTGTGATATGGAATTTTTGATTAAGTTATGAGTGGCCAAAGACGTTGGCTTAAAGTATGGGCTAGAACTGTCGGAATGCCAGTAGGTATTTCAGATGAAGATAAGCCAGAATTCTTACCTATCACACAAACAGATGTAAAAAAAGCCCTAGTCTTCCGGACTTTTTGGATCATACTACACGTACTAACTTGCGTTATGATTATAGTGGGAAATGGAAGGTCGCTTGGTTGGTGGTAAAATAATGGTACAAAGAGATTTAATGTAAATGAAAACAGGTTCAATCAAAAGAATAATAGAAGCTCAATAATGAAAAAATTTGCAAGAATTATCGGTACTGGAAGTTACTTACCAAGTAAGATTGTTACTAATCTTGATCTTGAAAAAACTCTAAATACAACTGACGAATGGATAACTGCTCGGACTGGAATTAAAGAGAGGCGAATAGTAACAGACGAAAGTACGTGTGATCTTGCTCTTGAAGCAAGTAAAAATGCCCTTGAAATGGCTCAAATTAGCCCTTCAGAGATTGATCTTATTATTCTTGCTACAACTACGCCTGATAAAATTTTTCCTGCAACAGCAACAATGCTTCAAGACCGTCTTGGAGCCTCATGTCCAGCATTTGACCTTCAAGCAGTTTGCGCAGGCTTTGTCTTTGCCCTTACAACCGCGCAGCAGTATATTGAAAACAGTAGTTTTAAAAATATACTAGTTGTTGGTAGTGAAACAATGTCAAAGATTGTTGACTGGAAAGATCGCTCTACTGCAATCCTTTTTGCTGATGGCGCTGGAGCCGTAGTAATTAACTCTGATATTACAACTGGTATAAAGCACTCTAAGCTTTATAGCGATGGTAGTTTCTTGTCATCTCTTCATGTTAACAACAATCGCATTAATGAATTAGGTACGATTGAAATGTTAGGCAATGAAGTTTTTAAGATTGCAGTTAATAGACTTTCAGATTTGGCAGAAGAAACACTTCAAGATTGTAATATGACATCTGACGATATTACTTGGATGGTGCCACATCAAGCTAATATCCGTATTATTAAAGCAGTTGCAAAGCGAATTAACTTGCCTATGAGTAAAGTAATTCAAACTCTAGATACGCATGGAAATACTTCAGCTGCCTCTATTCCTTTGGCTCTTGATACAGGTGTGCGAGATGGGAGAATTAAAAAAGGTGACGTGTTACTTTTTGAAGGAATTGGTGGCGGATTCAGCTGGGGTAGTGTTCTTCTTGAATACTAAAAAGAGCGCTTCATTAACTTAATAGTTAGGTCCCTTAAAGGTTTTTCATCAACGCTAAGAAATGATATTTCATCAATAGCCTCTCGGTAAAGACTTTCATACTTTTTAACTGATTCATCTAATCCCAAAATAGATGGATATGAAGGTTTATTTTTTTTAAAATCTGAATTTTGTCGCTTACCTAATATCTCATCTGAGGCGATTACGTCCAATACATCATCCTGAACCTGATAAGCAAGCCCTATGTGATTTGAGAAAGAATCTAATATAGATAAGTTTTTTTTACTAATATTAGGATTCAAAATAGCCCCAAACATTACAGAACAATTTAAAAGTGAACCTGTTTTCTTTTTATGCAAATTATTTAGCAGCTCTATATCAACCTCTTTAGAGACAACAGATAAGTCAATTGACTGCCCTTCAGCCATCTCAAAAGCTGACAATGATAACAAATTTAATAATTTTACTTTTGTAGCTGAATCAATTAAGTCATCACTAGAAATTACCTCAAATGCTAAAGCCTGCAGGCCATCGCCTGCAAGTATTGCCTGAGCCTCACCATAAACTTTATGAGAGGACGGCTGATTATGCCTAATATCATCATCATCCATTGCAGGAAGATCATCGTGAATAAGAGAGTAGATATGAATTAACTCAATAGCACAAGCGCTCGAATCAACTTTTTGGATATCGATACTAAACAAATTAGCCACAGTATAAGTAAGGATTGGTCTAAAGCGTTTTCCACCAGCCAAAACGCTATACTTCATAATATTTTTTAGCTCACTCTGATAAGAATTATCAAGCGAAATAGAGCTCAAATAATTTTCTAGATAGGAGTTAACTCGCTCCCGATAAGCCTCAAGAATCTCCAAAGGGCTTCTCTTCATTATAGTTATCAGTGTCGGTTAAAACACTTATTCGCTGTTCAGCATCAGTAAGCGCAGTATGACATTGCCTATGAATTTTAACGCCTTCTTCAAAGTATTTAAGTGAATCCTCTAAACTGAGTTCACCCGACTCCATCTTGTTAATAATTTCCTCGAGCTGCAATAAGCCTTTATTAAAATTAAATTTATCTGTCATTTTTATTACCTTAATTTCATGAATTATTTAAAATTTTATCCATCCATGAGCTTGGTAATATTCTACCTAAAAAAGCAAATAATTTGGTTGGAAAGGTGACACGATAATGAATTTTTGGTGAGCTTGACTTTAGAGCATGAAGTGCGCACTTCAATACAGCCTCTGGTGGAAGAGTAAATTGAGCATTCTTGTCTGATTCAAGCCTTTGAATCATTGTGTTATATTGTTCTTTATAATTACTCTGTGAACTATCTACATTTTCCTTAAAGGCTAAATAAGCATTGGCTCTAAATTTTGATTCTATTGGACCAGGCTGAATTAAAGAAAATTTAATGTTTGTATCACTTAGTTCCAGTCTTAAAGTATTAACTAGCCCCTCTATTGCGAACTTAGATGCAATATAAGGGCCTCTAAATGGCATAGCAACAAACCCTAAAACAGAGCTTATATAAATAACTCGACCTATGTTTTCTTTTCTCATTTTAGGTAATACTAAATTAGTCAACTCATGCCAACCAAAAACATTCGCTTGAAATTGCTTCTCTAAAGCATCTCGGGAAATATCCTCTAGAGCGCCAGCTTGTCCATAAGCGCCATTATTAATTAAAGCATAAAGGTTATTAGTCTTTTGATAAAGTTCTGAAATAGCATCATTTATTGAGCCTGAGGAAGACAAATCAAGTAACAAAGACTCAAAACCTAGAGCTTTGAGTTTATCTACGTCATTACTATTTCTAGCACTTGCAAAAACACGGTAACCTTCAGAGCGAAATCCATGAGCAAGGCAAAGACCTATTCCACTGGAGCATCCAGTAATAAGAACTGACTTTAGTTTTGAAGAGCTGTCCAATGTTCTGCCTTATTTTTTAATTCTAAATCAATACTTTGTGAACGCAATACCAGAAAGTCATAAGCCATACGAAAACGTGGATTACTGATTAAGTCACTTTCTTTTTTTGGATTACAATTTTCAAGTTGATATTGCATCAACCAAATATCTTTAACTCGAGTTGACAACCATCGAGGCATCATAACTTGCTGAGTTTGATTTTTAATAACATACTCTGCAGCATTAATCATTGTCTCTACTCGAGGTTTATTTTTTTTATTAGTCACAACAACTCTTAAATTAAACGAACCCCAAAGAAAGACAGCAAAAATAAACGCGGGAGTAACAGAATTACCGCTCTTAATTCTTTTAGAAGTATTTTCTAAAGCGGCATTAATAAATAAACTTTCTTTAGTTTGGGAGAATAAATGCTTTAATAATCCAAAATTTAAAAGTTCATTAAAAACTTCAATTGAGTTTTCATTGTGGAACAGTTTAATGACTTCTTCATAGAGTCTCGCAGGCGGTATATTAGCTAATAAATGCGCATTACTCGATATACTTTTTGAAAGCTCTGGCTCTAATTGAGCGCCAAGTTTAACCTTAAAGCGAACAGCCCGAATCATTCTAACAGGATCTTCTTCAAAACGCTCTTTTGGATTACCTATCATTTTAATTTCGGCAGCTTTTAAATCGTCTAGGCCTCCAACATAATCAATAACCTGGGAGTTTACAAGATCATAATAAAGACCATTTACAGTAAAATCTCTTCTGAATACATCATCTTCCAATGATCCATAAAAGTTGTCCCGAACAACCACACCACTATTAGAAGTTTTAACCTTGCCAGCGCGAAAAGTAGCTACTTCAATAAATTTTCTTGCAGAAAACATTATATGAACTAATCTAAAGCGCCTTCCAATAATTCTTGAGCGTTTAAAAGTTTTGTTAACCTGCTCTGGGGTTGCGTCTGTAGCAATATCAAAATCTTTAGGCTCATAGCCTAACAATAAATCTCGTATACAGCCACCAACTAAATAAGCATCATATCCAGCTTTAATTAAAGTCTGAACTATCTTTATAGCATCTTTATCAAGTAGCTTTTTGTCAAATTTAACAGTCTGACGAACTGGGGTCATAAGCTCACAACTTCTCTAGGCGTCCAGCCATCTTTTCTATGCTCACATTCGATATTTGTATAAACCCCACCCCTAACATTAAAAATAGCCTTTAATCTTATAAAGCGAGGATTCATAGCCTCAACTAAATCATCAAGGATTTTATTAGTAACAGCTTCATGAAAAGCACCCTCATTTCTGTAGGACCAAAAATAATTTTTTAGTGCTTTAAGTTCAACACAAAAATTATCAGCTATATATTCAATATGGATATCAGCAAAATCTGGCTGCCCAGTCAAAGGGCAAAGGCATGTAAATTCTGATGAATCAATACGAATTACAAAATCCCTTTCACTATTAGGATTATCAAAAACTTCTAAAATTTTACTTGGTGAGCTAGACATGACTTTTCTCTTTAATATTAAAAAAGGCTATTTTATCAACAAAGTAAGCAACTTTTCCTTCTCTAAATTGATAAAAAATTATTAAAATTAATAATAATAGCAAATGAATACCCCACATTCCAATTAGTGGGCTAAGTTGGCCACTCTCAATTGCACTTTTCGCAACTAACAAGGCATTGTTGTATAGCATGAAAATAATTATTCCAAATATAAGATTAATTCCTTTTCCAGTTCTTGGAGATGACTTTCCTAGAAAAACACCAAATATAGAAAGGATTAAAACTGAAAGAGGCTGGGAAATTCTCCATTGAATCTCTGCATTTGCATTAACACCGCCCTCTCTTAACAGATCTATTGTATTTCTCTCTTCTATTTCTG
The DNA here is from genome assembly GCF_059512545.2 of Candidatus Pseudothioglobus sp. uisw_070. NCBI lineage: Bacteria > Pseudomonadati > Pseudomonadota > Gammaproteobacteria > Pseudothioglobaceae (SeqCode) > Pseudothioglobus (SeqCode) > Candidatus Pseudothioglobus sp. uisw_070. The sequence goes on from NZ_CM183456.2 coordinate 1,112,824, forward strand.
AAAAACTCGCTATAGATTTTTGAATATCACCTGAAACTATCTCCAAGTCATATTTCTCAAAATTAAGAATATTGATGTTTTTATCACCGGGTAACCCCTCATATCTCGTACCATTTTCAAGTCGAAGATATATGCTGCCATTTTTTGCATCAGTATATTTTTTTGCATCTGAAGCAAGAACAACTACTGGACTCTCATCATCTAGCGCATAAATAAAGACTTCTTCCATATTTTGCTCACCAACGATGTCACTTACTTTTGATTCAGAGGCATAAAAAACAATCTCACCATTTTTAAAGCTCTCAAACTTTCCTTCTGTAATAAATGAAAATTCTGATGCATTAACCGTTTCATCTTCAGTGTAACTTTTCTGCTGTTTAGCCCATGGAACTGCGAATATAGTTAAATAAAAAATAATAATAAAAGTAAAAAAAATGATTGGTTTGATTAGATTCATAAATTCCCTATCGCCAAGTCCAATAGAATTCATTACCACCGCCTCTGAGTTTTTGTAGAGTTGAGATATAGCAATAATAATCGACAGAAAAAGGGATAAAATTAATATTATTGGGGTATCTCTTAGCATGTTAAAGCCGATTAATGGCATTAACTCTTTAATAGGAATTCCAAAGGACATGCTCTCTTGAACAGTTAGAACAAACTGATTACCAAATACTATAAGTCCAATTATAAAAGTTATCGCAATAAAAAATATAAATAAATTGCTCAGTAAGTACCTGGAAATTATAGTATTTTTGAATTTAAAAAACTTAAGTAGCATTCTGATAATTATAAAATAATCTCAACAGCTAATTGAGCATTACTTCTTTTGCTTCATTGAATCGAAAAACTCATCATTTGTTTTAGAAAATCTCAATCTCTCAATTAAAAACTCAGCAGCCTCAACAGTATCCATAGGGTGAAGAATTTTTCTCAAAATCCACATTTTCTGTAATTCTTGCTCATCTGTCATAAGCTCTTCACGACGAGTACCTGAGGCATTTATATTAATTGCTGGGAATATTCGTTTTTCGGATAACCTTCTTTCAAGATGCAGCTCCATATTACCTGTGCCTTTAAATTCTTGATAGATGACTTCGTCCATCTTAGAGCCAGTCTCCACTAACGCAGTAGCAATTATAGTAATGCTGCCCCCATTTTCAATATTTCTTGCTGCACCAAAAAAACGTTTTGGCCTTTGTAAAGCATTTGCATCAACACCACCAGTTAGGACTTTCCCAGATGAAGGGGCTACAGTATTATAGGCCCTTGCTAAACGAGTTATAGAGTCAAGCAAAATAATAACATCTTTGCCTTGCTCTGCTCTTCTTTTAGCTTTTTCAATAACAATTTCAGCAATTTGGACGTGTCTTTTCGCAGGCTCATCAAAAGTAGAAGAAATAACCTCGCCTCTAACAGTTCGCTCCATTTCTGTAACCTCTTCTGGCCTCTCATCAATTAATAAAACAATTAATTCGCACTCAGGGTGATTAACAGCAATCGATGATGCAATATTTTGCAAAATCATAGTTTTTCCAGCCTTTGGAGGGGCTACTAATAATCCTCTTTGTCCTTTTCCAATAGGGGCAACTAAATCAATTACTCTAGCAGTTATATCCTCTGTACCACCATTACCTAATTCTAGTCCTAATCTTTCATTAGGATGCAATGGTGTTAGTGAAGAAAAAGGTATGCGGTTTCTAACACTCTCTGGAGAGTCTTCATTTACCTCAGAAACTTTTACTAAAGCAAAATACTTTTCACCTTTTTTTGGAGCCCTAATTTTTCCAGTAACAACGTCACCAGTTAATAAATTAAAACGCCTAATTTGATTAGGTGAAACATAAATATCATCAGGGCCTGACACATATGAGTCATTTGAAGATCTAAGAAAACCATAGCCCTCTTGTAAAATGTCTAGAACACCATCTCCTAGAACCTCTTCATCGTTATCTGCTTTATGTTTGAGAATTGCAAAAATTAAAGTTTGTTTTTTTGCTCTTGAAATATTCTCAATACCAAGGGATTGAGCAAGCTCTAAAAGCTCGGCAGGAGTCTTAATTTTAAGTTCTGATAGTTTCATATAGATTTTTTAAAGTAATTAGAGGGGATTGGCATATTGCCCAGGAGTATGTAAGTAAGTATTTTTATTTGAATTTGATAAAGGAAGAGTGATTTAGAGAATGTTTTATATATAGTTAAATGATGTTATTAAATATTAGAATCCAAAAATGCATTTAAGTTTGCCTTAGAAAGAGCACCGACCTTTGTTGCGTGAACTGCACCATCTTTAAATAGAAGCATCGTTGGAATACCTCTTATGCCATACTTAGGTGGTAATTGAGTATTTTCGTCAACATTGACTTTTGCTATTGTAATTCGTCCTTCATATTCATCAGCAATTTCATCAAGAATAGGGGCTAAAGCCTTACATGGTCCACACCATTCGGCCCAAAAATCTACTAAAACAGGTTGAGTTGAGCTAACTACAACAGCCTCAAACGAAGCGTCACTGACTACTTTAATTTTGTCGTTCATGTATTAAAAAATTGGAAAGTAAAAAAATTGAATCGAGCTAATTTGCAGTCATTATAACACTTCCTGACATAAAAACTATTTTTTTAAAAAAGATTATCACCTAGGAAAAATAGTAAATATTCAGTAGTTTGTTATAGTTAAGTTATAACGGCAAGTATTACTGGTATGGTAATGAATGATAAAGCAACTTGAGTAGTAACAATACTTGTCATCAACTGTTCATCTCCGCCAAATTGTTTCGCTAATGCATGGGATGATGCGGCAGTTGGGACAGATGCAAAGATAACCGCAACAACTACCTCTAACTGGCTAAGCCCCATTGATGATGCAACAATATATGCGATTACAGGAAATGCTATCAATTTGAGAGAATTAGAAATAATAATTGGGGTCATTTTTAATGCAAGATCTCTTACTTTAATCTTTGCGCCAATAGTTAGAAGCATTATTGGTAATGCTGCAGAGCCAAGAAGACCAGAAGTTTCATGAACAATAATTAGTTTGTCTGACTCAATTAATGATACAAATAAACCAGCAATCATTGCAAGTATGAATGGGTTTTTTATTAATTCTATAAATATATTGGCTATTCCTTTTGTAGTATCAGCTTGTCCAGGCTGAGTTAAGTTAGAGACCATGATAGAGATTACAACAATATTGATACTAGGAACATATAAAAGCATAAACACAGCTCCAATTGCTAAACCCTCATCTCCAAAAAGGCTGCCTGCTATTGCTAGTGCAATAAATGCGTTATGCCTTGCAGCGCCCTGCAAAATTGATGACCAAGACTCAGGAGAATACCCTAGCAGCTTACCCATCAGAACTGACACAATTGTTACAATAAATAACCCAGAAAGTATAACTACCCCATAACTATAAATCATTGATGAAGATAAGTGAATTTGAGATATGTGGTGAAATAAAAGAGATGGAATTAGAACCCAATAAACAAGCTTATCATTAACGTCCCAAAAAGATACATCAGGAACCCCAAGTCTTCTTAGTACATTACCTAGAATTATCAGAATAAATACTGGTGAAATAAGTAAAAATATTTGAAAGAAATTTGAAAGCATTTATACTTTTTTTATATGCCTAAGAGCAAGATTAAGAATTAATATTATCAATATAATCTAAAGCCATTTGTATTCGAAGCAAGGTTCTGGCTTTGCCAACAAGTTGCGCGCTTATGTCAACACTCCCCGCCTTACCATCACCACTAATAGCAAGTCTAAATGGCTGGCCTACCTTACCAAAACCAACATCCCTAGCCTCACAAATACCTTTAATAGTAGAATGAATATTCTCAGCCGTCCAGGAGCTTATATTGTTTAAGTTAGTAAATAAATCAACTAATATTAATTTTGATTCTTGAGTAAAAACCTTACCTGCCTGAACTGCATCAAACTCTTTAAAATCATTATAAAACATGGCACAGCTTTGCGCCATATCGACTAGGGACTTAGAGCGATCTCGAAGAGCATCAATAACTTCATTAAGAACAGGTCCATCACCTACTTCAATGTTTAATTGATCAAGGTGCCATTTAAGATTAGAGGCAAGCTCATTGACCTCAGTTGTCTTTATATGAGAGTGATTAATCCACTCAAGCTTTTCTTGATTAAAGCTAGCTGGTGAATTATTGATACTTCTCAGATCGAAAAGATTAATCATTTCATCTACAGAAAAGATTTCTTGATCTCCATGAGACCAGCCTAACCTTACAATATAATTAAGAAGGGCGAAAGGCAACAAGCCTTCATCCCTGTATGATAGTAAATTAAGGGCTCCATGCCTTTTTGATAAGCGTGATCCATCTGAGCCCAAGATCATTGGTACATGAGCAAATTTAGGGGAAGGCCAATCCATAGCCTCATAAAGGTTAATTTGCTTAGGAGTATTATTAATGTGGTCATCACCCCTGATAACGCACTCTATTGCCATATCATGGTCGTCGACTACAACCGTCAAATTATAGGTTGGAGATCCATCTGACCTTGAGATAATTAAGTCATCTAATTCAGAATTAGAAATGCTTATGTCACCTTTGACATAATCACTAAAGCTTACATTGCCGTCAACAGGGTTAAGAAATCTAATAACACCGTTTTTTAACCCCTTATCTCGACAGCATCGATCATACTTAGGCTTTTCTTTTTTTGCAATTTGCTCTACTCTCATTAACTCTAATCGCTCGATAGAGCAATCACAATAATATGCTTTACCTTTTATAAGCAATTCAGAGATAACTTCATTATAGCGAACAGTTCTATCACTCTGATAAATTGGGCCTTCATCATAGTCCAAAGCAAGCCAGTCCATTCCCTCCAAAATTGCATCAATAGAGGCCTGGGTTGAACGCTCCTTATCAGTATCTTCAATTCTAAGCACAAACTTACTATTATTTTTTTTTGCCCATAGCCATGCAAAAAGAGCTGTTCTAGCACCACCAATATGCAAATAACCAGTTGGGGAAGGAGCAAATCTTGATTTCATTTATTATTTAAGAATTATAGATTTAAATTTTAAGTTACTTAATAGCTCATTTATTAAGAGATTAATTAACGCTATTAAACTGCCGAATCAAAACAAATGATAAGCTAATTTTACACTGTTATAATATTATCCCATCATCCAAATAGCGAAGTATATTAATGGAATTCACTCAGCAAAATGCTAATCAAAATACCGTTATTTCATTCGATGATTTAACAATTACGCTCTCCCACTCAAAGTTAAAATTACCCTGCTTTATTTCTTCTAATGAGTCAAGGGAACTATCAGCTATAGAAATAACTGAAGTTGATAAAGAATTTCTATTTCCACTTTTATCAAAAGAGTCAATTGATCTTCTAATAATTGGAACTGGTAGTAGCCCAGTTTTTCTATCTCCAAAGCAACAAATGTCATTATCAGAAATTAATTTAGGGGTCGAATGTATGAATAACACCTCTGCATGTTCCAGTTTTAATTTACTTCTTGGAGACTTAAGGAAAGTTGGTTTATTAATTCTATGATTTCTTATTTATACAAAACAATAATCAAGTTTTATAAGTTTTTTAAAATTGATACGCCTCTATTAATATTAATAATCTTGCTATCGTCTCTTGGACTACTTATTCTTTACAGTAGCTCTGGTGGCTCTTTAAACCTAGTTTATCGTCAATTAGTTCATCTTGGATTAGCAACATCAGTAATGCTAGTAATCGCCCAAATTCCCCCGATTATTATGCTTCGATCAGCACCCATACTAATGATTCTAGGTATTTTTCTACTAATATCAGTTCTTTTTTTTGGTAGTTCTGGAGGAGGTGCTCAGAGATGGCTAGACCTTGGATTAGTTAGATTTCAACCTTCAGAATTGATGAAGATTATTGTGCCAATGACAATTGCTGCAATCTTAAGTGAAAAAACCTTACCTCCCCGTCCTCTTCCAGTCGCAATTTCAATGCTAGCTATTGGACTAGTTGTTCTTCTCATTGCTAGGCAGCCCGACCTGGGAACCTCTTTGTTAATTGGCGCATCTGGAGTCTATGTTTTATTTTTTTCTGGCGTAAAAGTGATGTTATTAAAAAATAAATGGCTAAACCTATTACTTCTTTCAAGCCTGCTGGGTGGCTCCTTATTTTTAGCATGGAACTATTTTTTAATAGCCTATCAAAAAAGAAGAATTTTAACTCTATTCAATCCAGAGTCTGATCCATTAGGCTCTGGCTATCACATCATTCAATCAAAAATTGCAATTGGATCGGGAGGCTTGACTGGTAAAGGTCTTACAAAAGGTTCCCAATCACAGCTTGACTTTGTTCCAGAGCAATCTACTGATTTTATTTTTTCAGTTTTAGCAGAAGAGCTTGGATTTCTTGGCGTTTTATTATTAATAATAATCTACTCACTCATAATTTATCGCTGCCTTATCTTATCTCTAAGATGTGAGGACAACTTTTCAAGATTATTGGGTGCTAGCCTAACGTTTGTATTTTTTACATATATTTTTGTTAATATTGGTATGGTTTCAGGCCTCCTTCCTGTGGTTGGAATCCCCCTCCCTCTAATAAGTTATGGAGGCTCATCACTTATAACTCTTATGGCAAGTTTTGGTATTATTATGTCAATTCATAAACATAAAGGCCCAAGGTATTTACAGTAACTAGTTATAATTAAATACATAACTTAAACAATAATTTTTCCAATTTAAAACTTTAAATAATTAATTAAAAAATAACCTTATGAAAATCAATTCTTTTACTCTGCTCCTTAAATCAGCCTTTTTAATACTATTTTTAACAAACGTAAATGCTGAGGAGCCTCGTTTTTATATTCCTGATGCTCCTGCAATTGCTGCAGAAGCATTCGTCGTAATGGATCACAATTCTGGCAAAATTCTTGCGTCACATAATGAAAACGAAATGAGGCCCCCTGCAAGTCTTACAAAGCTGATGACTTCATATGTCATCTTTAAAAGACTTAAAGAGGGATTTATTACTCTCGATGAAGAAGTAAAAATAAGTGAAAAAGCATGGAGAACTGGCGGATCAAGAAGTTTTATTGAAGTTGGAAAAATGATCAAACTTGAAGACTTGCTTAAAGGAATGATAATTCAATCTGGAAATGATGCCTCTGTTGCTTTAGCTGAGCATGTAGCTGGTTCAGAAGGAACGTTTGTTCTCTTTATGAATGACTATGCAGAGCAAATTGGAATGAAAAATTCTAACTTTGAGAATTCCTCAGGACTACCACATGATAATCAATATTCGACTGCAAAGGATATAGCTATTCTTTCAAGTGCAATGATTAGAGACTTTCCAGATTATTACAAATGGTATAGCGAGAAAGAATTTACCTACAACAACATCACTCAGCCCAACAGAAATAAACTTTTATCAAGGGATAGTACTGTTGATGGATTAAAAACTGGCTGGACTAAAAAAGCGGGATATTGTCTAGTAACAAGTGCGAATAGAGTTGGTATGAGGCTTATCTCGGTTGTGCTCGGTTCAGAAAGCCCTGATATTCGCACCACTGAAACAGAAAAACTTTTAGACTATGGTTTTCGTTTTTTTGAAACGCAGTCAGTTAATGATATTTCTCATCAAGTACCTGTGTATAGATCAAAACAGGCAAATATTAAGGTAGGAGTTTCCGATACAAGCTTTTTAACATTACCGCGAAACCAATTCAAATATACCACCCAAACTATTAATCTTTCTAGTGATTTAATTGCACCAATTAATAAAGGAGATCAAGTAGGAACACTCGTAATAAGCTTTAGTAATGAAGATATTGCAACCCTCCCACTTATAGCCCTTGAAGATGCAACTGAAGGTGGTATCTTTACTAAAATGATTGACACGATTAAGCTTATGTTTAGATAACATAAATGGTATATCTAAACGGTAATTTTATTCCAAAAGAAAAGGCATATATTTCAGTAATGGACAGAGGCTTTCTCTTTGGAGATGGAGTTTATGAGGTATTTCCAGTCTATAACAAAAAAATCATTGGTTTTGAAGCACATCTTTCGAGACTTCAAGACGGACTTGATGCCATAAACATTAAAAACCCCCATAGCAACGATGACTGGAAAAGCCTAATAAAAAAAATAATATCCTTTAATATAAAAAATGCTAATCAAGCAATTTATTTACAAATATCAAGGGGCTGTGATCAGAATAGAAAACATACCTATGATAAATTAAATCCAACTACATACATTCAATCAAGTTTGATTGGACCTAGAGAGAAAAATTCTCTTTTTAAAGGCAAATCAGCTATCACAAGAGAAGACATAAGGTGGCTAAAAAATAATACTAAGGCAACATCACTTTTGGCAAACACCCTTTATGCTCAAGAGGCTAAAGAAAACAATGCAGAAGAGGCAATTCTCCTGCGAGATGGTGTTGTTACCGAGGCTTCTAGCTCTAATGTCTTCATTGTAAAAGATAACTGCATTTATACGCACCCAAAAGGACGAAATATTCTTCCGGGTATTACTCGAGATATTACTATTTCGCTTGCTAAAAAACTTAATATTAAAGTAAGCGAAACTACATTTAGTAAAGAGCAATTAATGGAAGCTGATGAAGTCTGGATTACTAGCTCAACAAGAGAAATTCTCCCCATCACCTCAATTGATAATAACATTATTAATTCTGGTCTTTCTGGACCAATATGGTCATCAATTTATGACCAATATCAGCTCTTAAAAACAGCCTAAATATAAGATAATCATAAATCTCTCAAAAATCAACTAAATTATTCTAAAGATCGAATATTAAATAATTAGAATAACCAATTCAAGTAAAATCAAAAGTGGTGTCGAGGGTATGCCGACAATAAATAGTTATGAACCCCGCCAGGCCTGGAAGGGAGCAACGGTAATAATTCTTTTATGTGTTGGACTCTATTTTCGGCGCCACTTTAAATATAATTAAATAAAAAGTAATGAGCGAACACTACGAAGTTTTAGCAAGAAAATACAGACCTCATAACTTTAAAGAGCTTGTCGGTCAAACCCATACTGTAAGAACTCTTGTAAACGCCCTTGACAACAATAATCTTCACCATGGATTTTTGTTTACTGGTACTCGCGGGGTTGGTAAAACGACTATTGCAAGAATTTTTGCGAAATCAGTCAACTGTGAAAATGGTGTAAGCTCTAAACCATGTGGGAAATGTGAAACTTGTATAGAAATTGATAAAGGACAATCTGTAGACCTCATTGAACTTGACGCTGCATCTCATACTGGCGTTGATAATATGAGAGAAATTCTTGAAAACGCTCAATACACTCCCACTAAAAATCTTTATAAAATTTACCTCATTGATGAGGTTCACATGCTTTCTAAAAGTAGCTTTAATGCGCTTTTAAAAACCTTAGAAGAGCCACCAAAACATATTAAATTTTTATTGGCAACCACTGATCCAAAAAAGTTACCAATTACCATTCTATCTCGCTGCCTTCAATTTAATTTAAATAAGCTATCTCATGATGAAATTTTTAATCATCTTAAATTTATTATGGATGCAGAAAATCTTAAATTTGAAGACGAAGCACTATCTAAGATTGCTGATTTTGGAAATGGGTCAATGCGAGATGCTCTTAGCCTTTTAGATCAATCAATATCCTATGGAAATGGTTCTGTTAAAGAGGATGATCTCAAAGCAATGCTTGGACTCGTTAGTCACAATGAAATTGTTCAGCTTGCCACATTGGTTATCAATAGAAATGCTCAAGAGGTTTTATTGTTTATAAAAGAGCTTGCATATAAAGGAGAAAATCTAACTAATACTCTTAATGATTTGACTTCGCTGTTTCATAAAATTGCAACAACTCAAATGATTGATGATGTTAAGCAAGTATCTCCAGAAATAAATGAACTTGCAAAGATTATTTCAGCACAAGATTTACAGCTTTACTATCAGATTGCAATTAATGGCCAAAAAGATATGCGTCACTCTCCAAGTGATCAAATTGGACTTGAGATGACTTTATTAAGAATGATTGCATTTCATCCCGATAGTCAGGCCGAAAAAAAAACTCTGAAATCATCTCAAAGTAGCAATACCATTAATAAAGAGCCTCCTAAAGAAAAAATCCAAGGTAATCCACTGACTAAAGACAAGTTACCAATCAAAGTGGGGGAAGAAAGCATTCAAGCAATAGAAAACCAACTCAACGTAAAATCTCAAAATGACTGGGAAAAAATTATTACTGAGTTAGGATTTGCTGGTGCTGCAAAAATGCTTGTTAAAAATACAGTATTTGACTCTCTTAAAGAACAAATTCTTACTCTTACATTAAGCGATGACTTTATTAATTTACTTACACAGAATACACAAAGCTCAATTGAAAAAACACTAAATGAAGACTATCCTGAAATAACACTGGTTATTAATCCAGGCTCAACTAATGGAAGCTCCTTATCTCAAAAAGAATCTGTAAAAAGTGAAGAAAAACGCAAACAAACAGAAAATCAATTCTTAAATGATGATGGGCTTAAAGATCTTCAAGAGGTGTTTAATTCTCAAGTAGATGTTAAGTCTATTAAATCCATAAAGGAGTCTGATAATGTTTAAGGGTGGAATGGCAGGAATGATGCAAAAAGCAAAGCAAATGCAAGAAGACATGGAGGCTGCACAAGAAGAAATTAAATTAATCACTTGTGAGGGTATTTCAGCATCTGGCTCCATTAAAATTAAATTAAATGGAGAATATAAAACTACTAGCATTAACATAGATAATTCGCTATTAACAGATAAAGAAATGCTTGAAGATTTAATTATGATGGCCTTTAATGACGCATCTTCAAAAGTCAATAGCGCATCTAAAGATAAAATGAAAAATGTGACTGGTGGTTTAAATCTTCCCTTCTAGCTATCTACTAAATAATAACTATGATTGAAAAACTTAACAAAGCCTTCAGTAAATTACCAGGTGTTGGATCAAAGACTGCTCAAAGATTTATATACCATCTTTTAGAAAGAGATAGGCCAGGAGGTTTAGAAATAGCCAAAGCCCTAACAGACGCAATGGAAAATGTTAAAAACTGTGAAAAATGCCGAACTTTGACTGAAAAAAATATTTGTGAAATCTGCTCTAATATTTCACGAGATAATTCTCAGCTATGTGTTGTTGAAACCCCATCAGATATTCATGTTATTGAGCAGAGTGGTGTCTATACTGGGAAGTATTTTGTGCTTAGTGGCTATCTTTCTCCAATTGATGGCATTGGTGCAGCTGAACTAGGTTTAAATGAATTAGAGGAACTTCTTAGTAAAAGTGATGTTAGTGAAATAATTTTAGCAACTAATGCAACAATTGAAGGTGAAGTAACTGCTCATTATATTCATAATTTAGCTAAAAAATATCAAGTAAAGACAACTAGAATTGCTCACGGAATACCACTTGGAGGTGAGCTTGAATACACAGATATTAATACAATTGCACATGCCCTTTCAGGCCGTAAAGATTATGATTAAGTAGCCCTTAAAGCCTTATCTTGACTCGATTAACTATTGTATAATATGTCAGTTATATCTGACACCTCGCCTTCATGGAAAAAACATACAACCCAGAGCTAATCGAACAAAAATATCGCGATTTATGGGAACAAGGCGACCTCTTCTCTTCAAAAGTAAATTCAGCTAGTAAAGATTCATACAGCATCGTCCTCCCCCCTCCAAATGTAACTGGTAGCCTTCATATGGGCCATGCTTTTCAGCATACAATCATGGATGTATACACTCGATATAATCGAAGTAAAGGTAATCAAACCTTGTGGCAGCCTGGCACAGATCATGCGGGCATTGCAACTCAAATGGTAGTCGAAAGACAGCTTGGACTTGAAAATATTTCCAGGCACGACTTAGGTCGTGAGAAATTTACAGAAAAAATCTGGGATTGGAAGTCAAAATCTGGGGGCACTATAACGTCCCAGATGAGGCGTTTAGGTGCTTCAGTTGATTGGGAGCGAGAACGTTTTACAATGGACGAACCTCTATCTAAGGCAGTTCAAAAAGTGTTTATTGACCTTTATCATGAAGGCTTAATCTACCGCGGGAAAAGACTAGTTAACTGGGATCCTGTTCTTTTAACTGCAGTATCTGACTTAGAAGTCATCAGTACTGAGGAGCAAGGTTTTTTATGGCACATCAGATATCAAGTTGCAGAATCAGATGAAGTCCTAGTTGTTGCTACAACAAGACCAGAGACCATGTTTGGAGATACAGCTGTTGCAATTCATCCCGAAGATACTCGCTACCAGCATCTTATTGGAAAATTTATAAGCCTTCCTCTTTCTGACAGAAAAATTCCAATTATTGCTGACGACTATGTGGATATGGAATTTGGAACAGGGTGCGTAAAAATTACTCCTGCCCATGATTTTAATGACTATGAAATTGGACAAAGACATAGCCTTGAAATTATCAATATATTAACTGATGATGCCAGCATAAACATTAACGCTCCTGATAAATATCAAGGGCTTGACCGTTTTGATGCACGCAAAGAGGTTGTTAAAGACCTTGAAAGTCAAAATTTAATTGAAAAGATTGATCCGCACACTCTTATGGTGCCAAGGGGTGACAGAACTAATAGCATTATTGAGCCCTACATGACAGACCAATGGTTTGTCAAAGTTAAGCCTTTAGCAGGTCCTGCTATAGATGCTGTAAAAAATGGTGACATCCGATTTGTTCCTGAAAACTGGAGTAAGACTTATTTCAATTGGATGGACAATATCGAAGATTGGTGTATCTCCCGTCAAATTTGGTGGGGACACCGGATACCTGCTTGGTATGACAAAGAAGGTAAATTCTATGTAGCAAATAATCTTGAAGAAGCTCAAGCTCAGGCTGGAGTTGGAGTTGATTTAGAGCAAGATGAAGATGTTTTAGATACTTGGTTCTCTTCTGCATTATGGCCTTTTTCTACTTTAGGGTGGCCAGAAAAAACCCCTGAATTATCTCGCTTCTATCCAACTAGCGTTCTTGTTACTGGCTTTGATATCATATTTTTCTGGGTAGCTCGTATGATTATGTTTGGGCTAAAATTTGCTAAAGATGTTCCTTTTAAAGATATTTATATTACCGGTCTTATTAAGGACGGCAATGGCCAAAAAATGAGTAAATCTAAGGGCAATGTATTAGATCCTATTGATTTGATTGATGGCATTTCGCTTAATGATCTTCTTGAGAAAAGAACTCAAGGAATGATGCAGCCAAAATTAGCTGAAAAAATTCAAAAACAAACTAAAAAAGAGTTTCCTGATGGGATTCCTGCCTTTGGAACTGATGCAATACGTTTTACCTTTGCTGCTCTAGCATCATTTGGTCGAGATATTAAATTTGATCTAAAAAGGGTTGAAGGCTATCGAAATTTTTGTAATAAACTTTGGAATGCTTCACGCTTTGTCCTGATAAACCTTAAATCTAAATCAATTAATGTTAATGCCGTGTTGTCTAACCAGGATAAATGGATACTGTCCAGGCTTCAACACACAAAAATTGAAGTTGAAAAATATTTGGCTGATTATCGATTAGATTTGATGAGTCAAACTCTATATGAATTTGTTTGGCATGATTATTGTGACTGGTACTTAGAGCTCTCAAAACCACTGCTAGAAAATAATAAGACAAAACAAGGCTGTGAAGCGACTCTTTTAAAAGTTTTGTCAGAAACTTTAGTCTTATTACACCCAATTATTCCTTTTATCACAGAAGAAATTTTTGAACAATCTCAAAAGCTTCATAGTAACTCTGATGAAAAGCTTATTTCGCAGGCCTTTCCTGAGCCTGAGGAGGCTCTTTTTAATAATGATGCAGAATCTGAGGTCGAATGGCTGAAAGAATTTATTTTAGGTATTAGAAAAATCAGAGGCGAAATGAATATTTCTCCTGGAAAGCCTTTACAATGCTTTATCAAGAGCTTTAATTCTAAAGACAAAGATTACATTGAAAATAATAAATCAATCATCTTTACCCTTGCTAAATTAGACAGTATTGAACTCATAGAGGCGAATAAAGAAGAGCCTGAGTCAGCAATTGCACTAGTTGGAGAAATGAAAATTTTAATTCCTTTAGCAGGTCTTATCGACAAAGATGCTGAAAAAGACAGACTTAATAAAGAAATTGATAAATTAATAAAACTTAAAGCTCAATTCTCAGGAAAACTAAATAACAAGAAATTTATAAGCGGCGCCCCGGAAGCTGTAGTTAAAAAAGAACAAGATAAACTTGCTGCTGTTGAAAAGGCATTACAAGACATGGAGTCGCAACTTGAAAAAATCTCTTTACTCTGAAATGCACTGTAATTCATTGAAAAATCATGGAAAAAACATTTTTAAGAATCTTAGCAAGATAGAATACTGATAAAATCTAATATGAACAAGTATATATCAACATTATTGATCCTCATTCTTCTAACTTTTAAAGTTAGTGCAGAATCTTTTGTCTATATTACTGACCAACTAGATATTCCAATAAGAGCGGATCAAAACTTTGGTGAAAATATAATTCGTCTTCTTCCATCTGGGACCGAACTTTCTTTATTGCAAAGCACTGAAGATGGATGGGCTCAAGTTCAGTTTGATGACACTATTGGATGGATTAAATCTTTTTATATATCAAATGAGCCTCCTGCGCGTGAAGAGCTTAAAAAAATCACAAGAACTTATAATGCTAACAAACTATTATTATCCAAACTTACCAGTGAAAAGGAAGTCTTAGAGACCGAACTTTTAACTTTAAAACAAGAAAATACAGATTTAGTCATTCAGAGCTCAAAATCAAAGGCTGAAAAGGAGCATATTGAACAAATTTATCAAGATGCCTTAAAACTAGAACATGAAAATGAAAAACATATTCAAGAAAAACTTCAACTGAAAACAGAGCTTCAATTGGCAGAAAATAATACTCAAATTCAAAAAGACACCAGCTCTAGAAATTGGTTCATAGTTGGTGCAATAGTACTTTTCTTTGGAATGATAATTGGTTTTATCATACCTGGCCTTCTTAATAGAAGACGGTACTAAAAAATTAGGAGAACTAAATGAAAGAATTAAAAAAAGCGCTTACCTTTGATGACATATTACTAGTCCCTGCTCACTCTGAAGTGCTCCCAAAAGAAGTTGACTTAACATCAAAACTTACCAATCTAATCACGTTAAATACACCTATCATCTCTGCTGCAATGGATACAGTTACTGAAGGTAAGCTTGCTATTGCAATAGCTCAAGAAGGCGGCATGGGAGTAATTCATAAAAATATGTCTATTGAGGCGCAAGCTAGAGAAGTAAGAAAAGTAAAACGTTTCGAGTCTGGAATCATCAGGGATCCTATTAGTATTGATCCATCTGCAAGCATTAAAGACGTATTTGCTCTTCAAGCTCAACATGGTATTTCAGCATTACCAGTTGTCTCAAATAACATCTTAGTTGGCCTCATTACCAGTCGTGATGTTTTATTTGAAACTCGCCTTGATGAGATTGTTGAAAATGTAATGACTCCTCAGAAATCACTTATTACTGTTGTAGAGGGCACCTCTATGGAAACCGTCCGTAAGCTTCTTCAAAAACATCGCATTGAGAGAGTTTTAGTTACAGATAAAAAATTTAAATTAGGTGGAATGATTACCGTTAGTGATATTAAGAAAACCAGTGACTTTCCAAAAGCTGCAAAGGATGATTTAGAGAGACTAATTGTTGCAGCTGCGGTTGGTGTTGGAAAAGGAACAGGAGATCGTATTAGTGCACTTGTAAAGGCTGGCGTTGATGTCATAGTTATTGACACTGCACATGGTCATTCACAAGGCGTAATCGATCGCGTCATCAAAACAAAAAAAGACTTTCCTAATTTAGAAATTATTGCTGGAAACATTGCAACCGCAGAAGCTGCTTTAGATCTTGTTAAAGCCGGGGCTGATAGTGTAAAAGTTGGAATTGGGCCAGGAAGTATATGCACAACTAGAATTGTTGCAGGCGTTGGGGTACCTCAAATTAGCGCAATTTCTGATATTGCTGATGCCCTTAAAGGAACCAATGTGACAGTAATTGCTGATGGAGGTGTTCGTTTCTCTGGTGATGCAGCTAAAGCCTTTGCAGCTGGAGCACACTGCGTTATGCTTGGCTCTATGCTTGCAGGAACCGAAGAGTCACCTGGAGAGGTTGAACTATTTCAAGGAAGGTCTTATAAAGCATATAGGGGCATGGGCTCAATTGGTGCAATGGGTCAAGCTCATGGCTCTTCAGATCGATACTTTCAAGCCGAACTTGCAGCTGAAAAACTAGTTCCCGAAGGAATAGAAGGAAGAGTCCCTTTCAAAGGCTCTATACGGCCTATTATTCATCAGATGGTCGGAGGTATAAGATCATCTATGGGTTATACTGGCTGTAAAAATCTTGAAGCCATGAGAACAAAGGTTCAATTCGTTCAAGTTACTTCAGCTGGTATGACAGAATCTCATGTTCATGATGTTTCAATTACAAAGGAAGCGCCAAACTACCATCAATAGAGAAAAGTTTTTATTCTTTGTCTAAGGCCTTAAGCTTAGCAAAACTTTTCTTGTAGCCTGGTTTAGCAAGAATCTCTAAGTAAAATGATTTCAAGCTCTCTGCTTCTGCCTCACTGATGCACTTACTTATTTCAGAAGATAAAATAACCTCGGCCTTTTCTTCTGAAGGGCCAAACTTGCAATCAAAATTCCAACAATCAAAATCATCAGGAAGTAATTTTCTACTCTCTCTCTTTAAATATTTTTTAACGTCACGCCTAGCTGCCTCGATAAGTCTAGCTGGTTTAATTTTAGGATGAATCAATTCAAATGTCTTTTTCATTATTGAATTACTAGAAATGTTTAAAAAGAGTGTATTTTAATTAAATAAACGCATAGTAGTTAAGTTACTTTAACAACACAGTAAACCTTTTTGATTATTAATCATAATGCTTAATATAATTTTCCAAAAAAAGTCATTCTTGCTGACTCTGAAAGCTTTACATCAGGCTCAGAATTGTAAGCTAAAACCGACAACACTCTTGTCAAATCTCCTTCTGTCGGTGTTACTCTGTGTATAGCGTTTTTACCTCGAAATAAAACAAGCGAACCATTTTCCATTTTTAATTTGTTAGGTGAGCATCTGTTATCTAATAAATGCGAAACTTGATCATAATTATTTTCATTATTAAAAGAGTTTCTAAAATCACGAATGTACTCAAATCTCCCTCCAGATATAGGCTTTTGTATTAACAATGTAATCGCAAAAGAAGAGTTATCAAAGTGCCAACCTAGCTCCTGCCCTTCTTTAGCATAATGAATATTTATTGAAGATAATTCGTCATCATATTTATATAATGCTTCTTCGCTTAAAACCTCGCAAAGAAACTCTTTAAAACTTTTCGAATTATAAAGAAACCTTAAATAAGAGTCACTTGGAACTTGATTATCAGTGATACATCCTTTTGAAGATATCACGGTTTTATTTCTTGGATGACTATCTTGAAAACTAGGATCTAAAGGCTCTAAATAAACATTATGTTTATTGACACAGTAATAAGCTAAATCCTCCTGTTTATTAGCCTCTTTAAGAATTTTTTTGATTGTATCCTTTAAAAGAAAATCTGTAAGAACAAGCACCCCTTCATTATCTAATTTTCTTTTACATTTAGTCCTATAAATAGAGCTATTAATTGGATGCTTATCTATATCGATAATAGCTGATAATTTATTTTTATTTGTCATTACAAATTAAGTATTTAACTTTCATTATAAAAATAATTATATATACAACCAATAAAGATAATTTGTTGTATTCAACCTTTATGGTAATAGATAATTAAACAATAATTTAAAAGGAGAATAATGATTCATTTCGGCCAAATTACTAAAAAACAGTTTCTAGAAGAGTATTGGCAAAAAAAACCACTTCTAATTAAAAACGCCCTTCCAAAATTTATTAGTCCTCTGTCTCCAGATGAAATTGCAGGGCTTTCTTGTGAAGAAGAATTTGAATCTAGAATTGTGACTGGATCAATTTCAATGAATAAATGGCATGTAGAAGAAGGACCGTTTGATGAAAGAATCTTTGAGCAACTTCCAAACAATAAGTGGACTCTTTTAGTTCAAGGAATCGACAGATACATAAGTGAAGTTCATCAGATTATTAGTGAGTTTGATTTTATTCCAAGGTGGCGCTTTGATGACGTAATGATATCTTTTGCAGCATTAGGCGGAAGCGTTGGACCTCATTATGATCATTATGATGTGTTTTTACTTCAAGGGCTTGGAAGGCGACAATGGACAACAAGTGTAATTGATTGCAATCCTGAAAATTACTTAAAAGATACTCCACTTCGAATAATGAAAAATTTTATTAAAGAAACAACTTGGGTGGCTGAGCCTGGAGATATCGTCTATATACCTCCAAAAGTCGCTCATCATGGTGTAAGTCTTGATGATGAATGTATAACGCTCTCGATTGGCTACAGATCCTACTTAAATAATGAAATGCTGAGTTCACTTGAATTGCCTAATAATAAGAATGATGCCTACCTTAAAGATCCAGAATGGGAAGTGAACATTAATCCAGCTGAAATTACTCAATCAGTAATTGAGCAAACGAGAAGATTTTTAAAAATTAATACGCTTCCTAAAGACTACTTTGGGTGCTTTGTAACCAAACTTGATCCTGAGGATGAAAAAAAATTTAATGAAATCAGAGCTTACCAGACTCAAGAAGAAATAGAAGAGCTAGGTTTTTATCAACTTCATCCAATATGCAGAATAGCTTACCAATTTATCAATCAAGAGTTGAGAGTATTTATTAATGGTGAAGTCTTTAGTTGTAGCGGTATAGATGAAGACTTAGTTGTTAGTTTTTCCAATACCAGAAAACTTCAATTAAGCAATAAAAATAGAACTCTAGCAGAGCGATTAGTGTCATTATCACTCATCGAAAAATCTACATAAAACTAATCAATATTTTTAAATTAAGTTTTAATTATTTAGAACTTATAAAGCATTAATACTCAATGAGAACAGGCAAATTTAGTACATTCGAGAAAAAAAATTAGGGGATAATTCAACTGTTTTATGGATTTTGGTAAGTTTTATCTCAAGCGTACCTATTGGGTATGTTTTAAATAAAGCTTATTACGTTAAACCATAAAACATTTTTTATTTTATTGGAGTAACGCAATGGACATGAATATAGTTCAAAAAAGTTTTACGTTTGGCAATAGTCAGATCACATTTGAAACAGGAAGAATCGCACGACAATCTCATGGGGCTGTTTTAGCTAGCATGGATGATACACAAGTACTAGTTAGCGTTGTGGGAGCAAAAGAAGCCAAACCAGGCCAATCTTTTTTTCCATTATCCGTAGATTATATTGAAAAGACTTATGCAGCAGGAAAAATTCCTGGTGGCTTTCTTAAAAGAGAAGGGCGTCCAAGTGAAAAAGAGACATTAACTTCTCGCCTAATCGACCGCCCTATTCGTCCATTATTTCCAAATGGCTACATGAATGAAGTTCAAGTTATGATTCAGGTTATTTCTGCAAATAAAAATGTAGATCCTGATATTTTAGCAATGCTTGGAACTTCTGCAGCATTGGCAATTGCTGGGGTTCCTTTTAAAGGGCCTATTGGTGCTGCACGCGTTGGTTACAAAGATGGAAGCTACATTATTAACCCAACATATACTGATCTTAAGACTTCAGAACTTGATATGGTTGTTGCTGGAACCAAAGATGCTGTATTAATGGTTGAATCTGAAGCAAGTGAACTTTCAGAGGACGTAATGCTTGCAGCTGTTATGTTTGCACATGAGCAATTTCAAGTAGTAATTAATAGTGTTGCTGAATTTGCAAAAGAGGTAGGAGTTTCTCCTCGCGAATGGGAAGCACCAGCTGAGGATGAATCTCTAATGTCTTCTATTAAATCTAAATTCGAAAGTAAAATTTCTGAAGCTTATCAGACTGTTGACAAGATGGAGCGTTATGAAAAAATGGGTGAAGTTAAAGACGCTGCCCTTGAAGAATTTATAACTGATGCTGATGATTCACCTAGCTCTGATGACGTTAAAAACTATATTAAAAAAATTGAAAAATCAACTGTTAGAGAGCGTATCTTAAAAGGTGAGCCAAGAATCGATGGAAGAGATAGCTCGACTGTTCGTGAACTTGCAATCGAAACAGGCGTATTAGAGAATACGCATGGTTCCGCACTTTTTACGCGTGGTGAAACTCAAGCCCTTGTTGTTACAACTCTTGGCTCTAAAAGAGATGGACAGCTTATTGAAAAACTTGAATCAAATGATCGTATAGAAGATCACTTCATGCTTCATTACAACTTCCCTCCATACTGTGTAGGTGAGACAGGTCGAGTAATGGGCGTTAAACGTCGTGAAATCGGTCATGGTCGATTGGCTCGAAGAGGAATTGCAGCTTGCCTTCCAAGTATTGAAGAGTTTCCATACACTATCCGTATCGTTTCAGAAATAACTGAGTCTAACGGCTCTAGTTCAATGGCAAGTGTCTGTGGCTCTTCTCTGTCACTTATGGACGCAGGTGTTCCAATTAAAGCGCCAGTTGCAGGTATTGCGATGGGTCTTGTTAAAGATGAAGATCGCTTTACAGTATTAACTGATATTCTTGGTGATGAAGATCACCTTGGTGATATGGACTTTAAAGTTGCTGGAACAGCAAAAGGAATAAATGCACTTCAAATGGATATTAAGATTGATGGTATCACTGAAGACATTATGTCAATTGCACTTAAGCAAGCCAAAGAAGCAAGACTTAATATTCTTGGTCAAATGAACCAAGTTATTTCTGAGCCTAATGCTGCATCAAAAAATGCTCCTAAGACTAAAGTTATTAAAATCCCTACTGACAAGATTCGTGATGTAATTGGTAAGGGTGGTGAGACTATCAGGGGTATCGTAGCTCAATCAGGTGCTAGCGTAGATGTTGATGACGAAGGAAATGTTAATGTTTTTGCAAATGATACTGAAAGCTTTGAAAAAGCAGTTCAGATGGTTAAAGATGTCACTGCAGTTCCTGAATTAAACAAAGTGTATATGGGCAAGGTAGCAAAAATAGTCGAATTTGGCGCTTTTGTTACAATCATGCCTAATCAGGATGGGCTTCTTCATGTATCTGAAATTGCACATGAAAGAGTTGAAAAAGTTGAAGATCACCTTAAGGAAGGTCAAGAAATTGAAGTTAAAGTTCTTGGGATAGATCGAGGAAGAATTAAACTTTCTAGAAAGGCTTTAATTGATAAGTAATTAAATAAAGCCACCGAAAGGTGGCTTTATTTATTGAATATAATAAATTATGTCAGATAATAGACTCGTAGAACTAGAAGAAAAAATATCATATCTTCAAAATATGCTCGATGAACTTAATATGGTTATTTTCCGTCAAGGTGAAAAAATTGAAAAACTCACTAATCAAATTAAAGAAACTAATGAAAAGATAATTAATCACTCTGAATCACAACCTGAACAATCTGAAGTGACTGATGATAAGCCACCACATTATTAACTTAGATTAGATTGCCTTAAAAGAGAGAATTTTAGAGCTTATTAAGGGAGAATATGAAAGCAATGAGTTTTCTAGCTACTAAACAATAGCCTGATTTCGCCTCATCATGATTATAAGGGCCAAACCATTAAGTCCCCATACCAAGCTTAAGAGATACATATTAAAGGTCAATCCAATATATTCAGCTAAATAACCAACCAATGCTGGTCCAAAAATAAAGCCAGCAAATCCCATAGTTATAAGATTAGCAACAGTTAAAGATATAGGCTCATCTGTCAGCCTGATAGCTTGCCTAAGAATAATTGCTATAAAGTTGGCTGTTCCAAAACCGAATAGTATCATTCCAAAAATAATGACATAAAAATTTGACGTCAATACTGATAGGAAAAGTATTATTCCTGCAATAATACTTAAATAACCACCAACTAATTTTTCGCTATATTTATTAATCATTTTTGAGGCGATTAGTCTTGCAGAAATCTCACCAACATTAAAGGCCACTATAACGGCTCCTCCTAAGAAAAGAGGTACTAATAAATCTTTTGTTAACCATAAAGCAGACCAATCAAGAATTATGCCCATAGTTGCATAATTCATCATCATTAAAAAGCCAAAAATTAGTATTGATTTTTTTGGAAATTTAAATCTTGGTGTTTTCTTTAAATCTTCAAATGTTTTTGAGAGTCCAAACTTAAATACTATTAGTGCTCCTAAAACAAGCATTGATCCAGATATAGAAAAAATTAAACTTACACTTTCAATGTACTTGATTGTAAAGAATGCAGTAATAGCTCCGACTAATGAGCCAAAGCTAAATGCTGCGTGGTATAAAGGCGTAATGACTCTAGAAGTCTTTTCTTCAATCATTGATATTTGTGACTGCGCAGAAGGACTAAAAAAACCTACAAAAAAACCAAATGGTACAAAAGCCAATAAAAACCAGAAGTAATTTGGTGATAGTATTAATAGTAATGGAAGGTACGAAATACCAAGTAACCCAATCATAATGGCATTTTTAGTGCCAATTTTTGGAACAATTAATCTCCCTGATGTTTGGTTACCTATTAAATTTGCAATACCGAAAACCAGAAGGCCAATACCAATTTCCGCCTCAGTTATTTGAAGCCTTTCAGCGTTCCAAGGAATATAAACAAAATATAATCCAATCTGAAAGAGTACTAAGAAGGCGCTAAGAAAGACAGTATAAATACCATTATTATATTTAGCACTCTCAGTCATATCAATGCTCAAATTCCTTCTTGGGCTTAAGTGTACTTTGATTGATTAAAATTCCCTTCCAGCCATTACTAACGAATCTGCGAATGTTTAAATGGGAATTATGATTTTCTGGCTCATCAATAACAGATTGATAATGTTCGCCAAAACATCTTAACGTTTCTGATTCAGAAAGAGAATGCATCAAGGCAAAACAGAAAACCTTTGCAGAGCCTTGATTTTCTTCTTTCGAGTTAACAAGATCACTATTTGTAAAAGCGACATTTAAAAACTCATATTCTTGATCAATGAGATTAGTAAAATCAGAAAAATTCATCTTAACTCCTGACCTAAGTTGCTCGAGATACTCTTTGGTATTCATCGTTTTTTATGTATACATTGGGTTTGACTTATTAACATCAATATTAAGTTTTTTAATGGCACTTTTAATTATTTTTGAATCCAGCAAGCCATCATCAACAAGCGCCTTTAATGTTACAAAAACAATATAATTTGCATTCACCTCAAAAAAATATCTAAGCTCTTTACGAGAATCTGACCTACCAAATCCATCTGTGCCTAATACCTCATAATGAAGAGGTATATGCTTACGAACCTGCTCTGCATAATTTCTCATATAGTCTGTAGCAGCAATTACTGGGCCAGAAGATTTGCTTAAGCACTGAGTTATGTATGGAACCTTCTTATTTTTACTTGTACTAAATAAATTTTCACGATCAATTTTTTGAGCCTCTCTTGTAATCTCATTAAAACTAGTAACACTCCAAACATGCGACATAACACCCCAGTCTTTTGAGAGCATATCAGCTGCTTTTTCAACTTCTCTAAGAATAGCGCCACTTCCTAATAATTGAACTTCAATTTTGGATTTTCCTACTACTTTTAATGGATACATTCCCTTAATAATTCCTTCTTCAGCGCCTTTAGGAATAGCAGGATGAATATAGTTCTCATTCATAAGTGTTATATAATAAAAAACACTTTCCATATTCTCATACATACGGCGCATGCCTTCACGCAGAATAACTGCTAATTCATACGCATAAGTTGGATCGTAGGAAACACAATTTGGAATAGTATTAGCAACAATCAATGAATCCCCATCTTGATGCTGAAGACCTTCACCAGCAAGCGTAGTTCTTCCAGCAGTACCACCCATCAAAAAACCCTTGGCTTGCATATCTCCAGCAGCCCAAGCAAGATCACCAACCCTTTGAAAACCAAACTTTGAATAATAAATATAAAAAGGAATCATTGTGACATTATGAGAAGCATAAGATGTTGCAGCAGCAATCCAGTCAGAAATTGCTCCAGCTTCATTGATGCCTTCTTGAAGCACCTGGCCTTTAATATCTTCTTTATACCACATAACTTTATCAGAGTCTTCTGGCTCATAGAGCTGACCAGAGGAAGAATAAATGCCCATTTGCCTAAAAAGACCCTCCATTCCAAAAGTTCTCGCCTCATCAGGAACAATGGGAACAACTCTTGGACCAATCTCTTTATCTCGTATTAATAGTGATAGGAAGCGCACAAATGCCATTGTGCTTGATATTTCCTTTTCATCAGTAGATTTTAGTAGAGGATCAAAAACGTTTAATTCTGGTATTTTAAAGGTCTCCAGCTCAAAACTTCTAACAGGTAGATATCCGCCCAAAGCTTCACGCCTCTCTCTAAGATATTTTAGTTCCTCACTATCTTCAGCAGGCTTATAAAAATTGAGCTCTTCTGCATCTTTTTTAGTAACAGGGATATCAAATCTCTGAGCAACACGAACTAGTGCATCAACACCTAATTTCTTCTGGCTGTGGGTAGTGTTTTGTCCTTCACCAGCCTCTCCCATTCCGTATCCTTTGACTGTTTTTGCCAAAATAACTGTAGGCTGCCCCTTATGCTCTTTAGCTGATTTGTAAGCTTGAAAAACCTTATTTGGATCGTGGCCACCTCGAGTAAGCCCAAAAATTTCATCATCAGACATATGCTCAACAAGTTTAAGAGTTTCAGGATACTTTCCAAAAAAATGCTTACGAACATAAGCGCCATCTTTTGCTTTATAGGCCTGATATTCCCCATCTACAACTTCTTCCATTCTTTGCCTCAAAAGGCCCGAAGTATCATTGGCGATTAATTTATCCCAACCCCTACCCCAAATAACTTTAATTACATTCCAGCCAGCGCCTCGAAACATTCCTTCAAGCTCTTGAATGATCTTACCATTGCCTCGAACAGGTCCATCTAAACGCTGAAGATTACAATTAATAACAAAAATAAGATTATCCAGCTTTTCTCTACCTGCTAAAGATATGGCACCAAGAGACTCAGGCTCATCTGTTTCACCATCTCCTATGTAGGCCCAAACGGTTCTTTTATCCGTTTTAATAATTTCTCGATGCTGAAGATATTTCATAAAACGCGCTTGAAATATCGCCATTATTGGCCCTAGTCCCATAGATACTGTTGGAAACTGCCAAAAATTTGGCATTAACCATGGATGGGGATAGGAGGATAATCCTTCTTGATTAGCCTCCTGCCTAAAGTTAAGCATTTGCTTTTCAGTAATTCTACCTTCTAGAAAGGCTCTTGAATATATACCAGGTGCAATATGGCCTTGGAAAAATATTAGGTCTGCTCCCTGGTCTAGATTCCCACCTCTATAGAAATGATTGAAACCAACTTCATACAGTGTGGCGCTAGATGCAAATGATGCAATATGGCCACCAAGCTCAGAAGAGACTTGATTTGCTTTAACAACCATGATCATTGCATTCCATCGTATGATCGATTTAATTCGATGCTCAATATCATGCTTAACAACAAGTTCAGTTTCTTTTTCTACTGGAATTGAATTTAAATAAGCTGTATTAACGCCTTGCGGTAAATTCATCCCATCTTCATGGGCCATATCCATTAATTTTTGCAGGATATACTTAGCTCTATCTTGCCCTTCAACCCTGGCAACAGATCTAAAAGCTTCTAGCCATTCAATAGTTTCTTGCGGATCAATATCTTTTTGAGACATAAAATTTGATTTAATTTAATTCAACAGAAAAGGTTTGAAATTCAACTTTTGTGGATATTATCCCTAAAAAGTTAACTCAAAATCACCTTAATAAAGTGCAGTTTAAGCTTAAAGAAAAGTCTTTATAGATATTGAGAAAAAAGCGATTAGCTAGCATTATCAATAAATCTTTTTATTTTGTTCCTTTAGAAGTCTTCTATCGATTTCTAAAATAAAAATTTGTTAAAATGACTGCAACTTTAATCTTCACAAATATTTTAATGAATATTCCAACTTCAATCTTCAAAGCCTACGATATAAGAGGTATTGTTGAAACTGAACTAACACCAGAAATTGTCAAATTGATAGGCAAGGCTGTTGGTAGCGAATCTATTGAAAAAGGTGAAAGAGGTGTTGTTGTAGGAAGAGATGGACGCTTAACGGGACCAGAATTATCAGATGCATTGATTTCAGGCCTTCTTGAGAGTGGCTGTCACGTGGTGAATATAGGTATGGTCCCATCTCCAGTTGTGTATTTTGCAACTTACACCAAAGGAGCAACATCAGGCGTTATGATTACTGGGTCGCACAACCCTGCAGAATATAATGGATTAAAAATTATGGTCGCAGGCGAAACTCTTTCAGCTGAAAGAATTCAAGACCTACTTAAAAGAATTAATGAGAATAATTTTTCTTCTGGTTCTGGAACTTCAACTTCTATAAATATCGATCAAAACTATATAGATACGATTAAGTCAGATATCAAAATTGAGAAAGATCTCAAAATTGTAATTGATTGTGGCAATGGCGTAGCAGGTAACATTGCTCCTCAATTGTTTGAAGCATTGGGCGTTAAAGTTACCAAACTCTTTTGTTTAGTTGATGGCAGGTTTCCAAACCACCATCCAGATCCCTCTAAACCCGAAAATTTACAAAATTTAATCCAAGAAGTTAAAGATACTAACTCTGACTTAGGCCTTGCTTTTGATGGAGATGGAGATAGGTTAGGATTGGTTGACAACAAAGGTCAAATCATTTGGGCTGATCAGCAAATGATGCTTTACTCTAAGGATGTATTAAGTAGAAATAAAGGTGCAAAAATTATTTTTGATGTGAAGTGCTCTTCACTTCTGCCTAAATTTATTTCTGAAAATGGAGGTGAACCAATTATGTCCAGAACCGGGCACAGTTTTATTAAACAAAAACTTACAGAAACTAAAGCAGAGCTAGCTGGAGAAATGTCAGGACATATATTCTTTAAGGAGCGCTGGTATGGATTTGATGATGCTCTTTATACTGGTGCAAGGTTATTAGAAATTATCTCTAAGAGCAATAAGTCATGTTTTGAAATTTTTGATGAAATGCCAGTAAACCTAAGTACTCCTGAAATTAATATTAACTTTGAGAAGCATGGTCAGCAATTTGAAGCAATGAATAAATTATCAGCGGACATTAATTTTCCCAATGCCACTATTATTACTATTGATGGCGTTAGAGTCGACTACGAAAATTGTTGGGGGTTAGTCAGGGCTTCCAATACAACCCCTTGCTTAGTTTTACGTTTTGAAGCTAATGACAATAAATCGCTAAATGAAATAAAGACAAAGTTTGCTGAATGGCTTAAATCGAATGGTATTTCTGCAGATTCTTTATAGTTGAAAAATTTAAAAAATAAGGTATAAAATACACTTTTTTATCTTTGCAAGACAACATTCTTTTAAAAAGTAATAATACTTAAAACTTGGAGCAACCCCAATGGATGGACATGTCAACTTTACCCTTTCAGACCGCTTAAGAAAATCCCCATATTACGAGGCTACTCTTAAAGCAGGAGCTAAAACTTTCACGTTATACAATCATATGATTATGCCCACTTCTTATGAAGGTGCAGAGGCTGACTACTGGAATTTAATGAATAACGTCACGATGTGGGATGTTGCTGCTGAGAGGCAAGTTGAAATAATTGGTGGTGATGCGTATAAGTTTGTTGAATATATTACTTCTAGAGATCTCTCAAAACTCCAAATTGGTCAAGGAAAATATGCCCTTATTACTGATGAAAATGGTGGAATTATAAATGATCCAATAATATTAAAATTGGCTGAAAATCATTTTTGGCTTTCGATTGCTGATAGTGATGTTTTACTATGGACTCGTGGACTTGTCTGTGGACTTGGCTGGGATGTTCAGATTAGTGAGCCAGATGTATCTCCCCTTGCTATCCAAGGACCTAACCACTTGCCATTAATGATTGATTTGTTTGGTGACTGGGTTAAAGATATCAAGTATTTCTTTTTTAAAGAAATTGAGTTAGAAGGCATTCCTCTCATTGTCCAAAAATCAGGGTGGAGTAAGCAAGGTGGTTTTGAGCTCTATCTTCGTGATGGCTCTAAAGGCCAAAAGCTCTGGGATATTGTTGCTACTGCCGGTAAAAAATATGACATTAAGCCTGGAACTCCAAACAATATTGAAAGGGTTGAGTCGGGTCTTTTTTCATGGGGTAATGACATGGATATAAATAGCAACCCCCTAGAGCTTCCTTTAGCTAATTTTTGTCAGCTCGATAAAGAAGCTGATTACTTAAGTAGAAATGCACTCCTTAAAATACGCTCTGAAGGCGTCACTAAAAAACTAGTTGGCCTTGTTGTTGAGGGTGATGCATTTATTGGTGGCTGTGCTAGCCCATGGCAAGTTAAAAGTGGCAACAAAATATGTGGAAAGGTTACTAGCGCTGCATATTCACCAAGACTAAAAATTAATATGGCTATGGCCACTCTTGACAAAGGCTTCAATGATATAGACTCAGAAGTAGACGTAGAAACGCCTTGGGGCAAAAGACTAGGGAAGGTTTCACCAATTCCCTTTAACTAAATGAACTTATGGAATTAACTGTCTGGCTTGGGCTATTAGCATCTGCACTTTTTATTAGTATATCCCCTGGCCCTGGAGCAATTTTTTCAATAAGTCAGGGCACTCAATATGGCTTTAAGAGATCTATAATTTCAGTAATTGGCCTGCAACTTGGATTAATGAGTCAAATTATATTTCTGCTGCTAGGACTAGGAGTATTAATTGATCAGTTTCCAAGTATTTTTTCAATAATTAAAATGCTGGGAATGCTTTACTTAATTGCGTTAGGAATTATGCAATGGCTTAAAAAAATTGAACAGATATCTACTTCTAAAGCCTATCTAGAGAAAGCTTTTAACCCTTTGAGTTCTCTTCTAAAGGGTTTTTTTGTGAACATAACAAACATCAAAGGTACCGTTTTTTTTCTTGCATTAATACCACTTTTTGTCGATTTAACTGCCCTTAAAATTTCTACTTGTTTAATTTTAACTGCAACATTAATTAGTGTTGATTTAATTGTAATGATTGGCTACGTCATGCTTGCTGAAATATCAAAATCATTTCTGTCGGACCCAAAAAAAATATTATGGCAAAATAGAGTTACTGGTTCCACATTAATTCTTATTGGTTTAATAATGGGTACGTCTTAACTAGATTTTTATGAGTGTCTTTCATTTAGCATATACAGTGACTGATCTAGAGTCTACAAGAAGATTCTATGGGAGTCTTTTAGGGTGTCTTGAGGGAAGAAGCTCAGAAACCTGGGTAGATTTCAATTTTTTTGGAAACCAACTCTCGCTTCATGTTGGTGAGGTAATAAAAAGTAGTAATTCTAGCTCAAGCGTAGAAGGTGTTTCAGTTCCTATGCCTCACTTTGGTTGTGTACTAGATTGGGATACCTTTTATAATTTAGCCCATAAACTGCAATCAAAATCTGTTAAATTTATTATTACTCCTAATGTGAGGTTTTTAGGCCAACCTGGTGAGCAGGCAACAATGTTTTTTGAGGACTATTCAGGTAACTCTATCGAACTCAAAGCCTACAAAAATTTAACAGAAGTATTTAGCAAATAACTACGCCAAAGGTTTATAAATGTTAGAAGTATTGAGTATTGAGACAATAATAACTTTTATTACTGCATCTGTAGTTCTAAGCCTAGTTCCTGGGCCTGACAATCTATTTGTTATGAGTAATTCAGCTTTAAGGGGATGGAAAATTGGACTCTATACTACACTTGGTCTTTGCACAGGACTTATAGGACACACAATCTTAGTTGCGATTGGTGTAAGTGTTGTTTTTCAAACAAGTGCAATTGCCTTCAATGGACTGAAAATTATTGGCGCTTTCTACCTTGTGTATCTTGCATGGCTCTCGATTCAAAATAAAGAGTTAAACTTAGGGAAAGCCTCCCAAAATAGTTCAAATAAATCATACTATTTAACGGGTGTTGTTATGAACTTAACCAACCCAAAAGTAGCAATCTTTTTTTTGGTCTTTTTGCCTCAGTTTGTACATTCCAATAATAATGTCTCATCTCAGATATTTCTCCTTGGATTTCTATTCATTTTTAGTGCATTTTTTGTTTTCACATCAATTGCCTATTTATCTAGCTTCCTTGAAGGAACTTTAAAAAAATCAAAAACTATAAATAAAAATCTTAACCTTGTTGCATCTTTAATATATATTGCTCTAGCGGTTAATCTTTTTTTTGTTCACTTATAGGTCATTATGAAAAATATTTCTGCAATTACAACTAGCTATAAATCTAATCATAAAGAAATATGTGAAGTCAGATTTAAAGTTTTCGTTGATGAGCAAAATGTCCCTGAAGAGCTTGAAATAGATGGGCTTGATGATGACGCTACTCATATACTCATATTATTAGATGACAAGGCAATAGGAACAGGAAGAATTTTGTCTGATGGGCATATAGGAAGGGTAGCTGTTTTAAAACAATTTCGAGGCAAGGGTGTTGGTAAATTAATTATGAAAATGCTCATTGAGTGGGCTCAAGAAAATCAATTAAAAAGCTTATGGCTTTCGTCTCAGTGGCATGCTCATGGATTTTATATTGATCTTAGCTTTACTTGTACTGGTGAAAAGTATGAAGAGGCTGGCATTGATCATATAAAAATGACAAGAAAGCTTTAGTTGTGAGGGTTTTCATGCTTCAGTTTTCACCAAATACTGCGTTATTACTCACCAAAATAATCATTGTCTCTGCCATCATTGAAGTCTCTAGATAGAAACCTTCCAAGTCTAATAATAGACCAGAAAAAAGCAAAGTACCCAATTAGTTTTATAACTAAATAGATATCCTTAGAAAAAAAACCAACAATTATTACAATTAATGAAAGTAAGATAAGTTTTTTCATAAGAATAGTTTATTGAAAGTCGTCTCTGCCACACTTCCAGCAAAAATCAAAAGTTTGATCATTGATCTCATTACAATCCCCACACTTCCAAGTAATTAAGCTTATTTCAGTGTCAATTGACTCAATAACTTTTTTAGCCTCTTCTAGCTCACTATCTTTTAAAAGCCAGACCTCCGGCCAAGTATCGAAGGGAGCTAAACCACCAGATGCACTCGATGCAAACTCGTTATTAAGAACGACCTCATAACCGTTATTAATTAAAACGTTTTTAACATTCATCACCATTATTCGATTTTCATTCGTATACAAGAGTTTCATTTGAGTGCAAAAATCAGATAAATAAAGCCGCTAACCCAAGGAAGGCTACAAACCCAATGACATCAGTAATAGTTGTGAGAATAACTCCTCCAGCCAAAGCAGGATCTATCTTTAACTTAGTAAGTGCCAAAGGTAAAAATGCACCAGAAAAAGCAGCAACAAGTAAATTGGTAATTATTGCAAGCGCTATGACTAAGCTCAGCAGTAAGTCAGAAAACCAGTAGTAAGTAATTAGGCCAATAACGACAGACCAAATTATGCCATTGAGGCCACTTACTGCAACTTCTTTGTTTATTAAAGTTTTGATGTTAGCTGAGGTTACCCTTCCCGTTGCAATTCCTCGAGTAACTATTATCAGCGTTTGAGTACCTGCAATACCACCCATACTAGCAACTACTGGCATTAATATTGCTAAAGCAATTTTTTGCTGCAAGGTGGCTTCAAAAAGACCGATAAAGTAGACCGCAATAAATGCCGTTATTAAATTAACTCCTAGCCAGACACTTCGGCGCTTTGAGCTTTGGAAAATAGGGGCAAAGACATCCTCATCCTCGTCCAAGCCGACCATGGACATCACAGAATGTTCAGCCTGATCACGAATTACATCAACCACATCATCAATTGTAATTCGCCCAACTAACTGATTATTCTCATCAATCACGGGAGCTGAAATCAAATTTCTTTGTTCAAATAGTATAGCTACTTCGGATTCATCAGTATCAGCATTAATTGGTTTTGAAGCTTCATTGTTAGTCAATGAATCGACCATTTGCTCTGGCCCTTCAGTTAACAAGGTAGTAATAAGTAAGGAGCCTAAATAATTAAAGTCTCTATCAACAACAAAAATTTGGTCAGTGTCTACTGGCATCTCTTTCAATAGCCTTAAATATCTTATTACAGCTCTTATTGTGACATCAGGTCTGACAGTTATAAAGTCAGTATTCATTAATCCACCAGCAGAGTCTTCAGGGTAGCTCAGAATTTTGTTAAGGCGCTCTCGATGTTTAAAATCGAGTGTCAATAAAAGGCTATGAACAGCAGACTCAGGTAGGTTTGGGACAATATCTGCCAAGTCATCCGTATCTAATTTTTCAGTAGCCTTAACAAGATCGTCTACCGACATTTCGCCAATTAACTGGGACTGGACATCTTCATTAACCTCTTTTAAAACTTCGCCTTGAATTGAAATTTCAATCCCAGGCCAAATAACTGCTCTATCTTTTGGTTGAATGGCTTCTAAAAGTCTTGCTATTTCTCCAGGATGAAGTTCTTTGATTTGATATTTTGCCTCATCATGATTTGATGCTTCTAATGAAATCATTAAATTTTGAAGGCTTACTTCGAAATTAGTAAGTTCAACTTCAGCCATATTTATAATCCAATGGTTTAGACTGCATAACAAGCTTAACTTGTTATGCAGTTATTACATCGTATTATAATTTATATAAGCTAAGCTCTGTGGTTATGTAGTTTTTCTTTATGCTTGATTATTTGAGAATCAAGCTTATTAATTAGTTGATCAATAGAAACATACATATCGCTACTTTGAGCTTTTGCAAATAAATCAGCCCCACTAACATGAATAGTTGCTTCGGCTTTTTGAAGATCTTTTTGCACTTCTAAAATCATGTTAACATTCATAACATTATCAAAGTGATGCTTTATTTTTGTGAGTTTATCACTCGTATGTTGCCTGATAGAAGATGTAATATCAAGATGATGACCAGAAAGGTTAAGTTGCATTTTTACTCCTTAGATTAATGAAATAAAATTGTTTTTCTTGCAAACATATTGTGTCATAAATTGATCATACTATTGGACTTTTTTATCTTTTTTATTGAGCAAATTACAGAAAGTATGAGTGAAGAAATTAGGATATAATAAATCTTTCGAGTTTTACTGAATATTGAAATGTTATCTGAATCACGCCGAATAAAACCTTATATTTCTCGAAGATCTTGTCTTCAAGTTTATTTATTAATGGTGGCTAATTTGCCTTAATCTGGCAAATAACTTAGATTCAAAAGCCCCATTATGGGGCTTTTTTTATTTATTAACTGGAATTTTTTTATGTCAAACTTAATGTCTAACTATTACCCACTCGAGGTTACCTTTGTAAAAGGGAGTGGCTGTTGGTTAACTGATACATCTGGATATGAATACCTTGATGCACTTTCAGGCATTGGCGTAGTGAACCTTGGCCACTCTCATCCAGCAATTACAAAGAGTATAGTCAATCAGTCAAAAAAACTACTTCACACCTCAAATGTTTACCGCATTGCAAACCAAGAAAAACTGGCAACACGTCTATGTCAACTTGCTAATATGGACAAAGCCTTCTTTTCAAACTCTGGAGCTGAAGCGAATGAAGCTGCCATTAAAATTGCTAGGCTGTATGCACGCTCTAAAAATATTCATAATCCAATTGTTTTAACTGCAAATAAAGGTTTTCATGGAAGAACAATGGCAACTCTTTCTGCAACAGGTCAAAGCAAAGTTCAAGAGGGTTTTACTCCACTAATGAGTGAGTTTGTTCATTTTGACTTTGATGACATTGATGCTATTAATAAATACAGTAAAAATAAAGATGTAGTTGCTGTCATGCTTGAACCTGTGCAAGGAGAGGCTGGAGTTATAATTCCTCAATCAGATTACTTAAATAAAGTCCAAATACTTTGTGAACAAAATGAATGGCTCTATATTCTTGATGAAGTTCAGGCAGGAATGGGAAGAACAGGAAGGCTTTTTGCTCACCAGCACAACAAAATTACTCCTGATATTCTCTGCCTTGCAAAAGGCTTAGGTAACGGCGTTCCAATTGGAGCTTGCCTAGCCAAAGGTAAAGCTGCTGAGATGCTAACTCCAGGAACTCATGGCTCAACCTTTGGAGGTAACCCACTAGTAACGGGCGTAGCTTCAAGTGTTCTTGACGTCTTTGAGAATGACTTAATTCTTGATAACGTAATGAAAATGAGTCAATATTTTGAGTCAGAATTTAAGTCCAAAATAATGAGTTATAGTGTGGTAAAGGAGCTAAGGATCAAAGGTCTGATGATTGGTATTGGACTTGATGAAAATATTATTGATTGCAGCAAACTTACTCAAAAGGCTTTAGAAGACAAGCTATTAATAAACATCACTGGTAATTCTATTAGAATGCTGCCGCCACTAATAATATCTAAAAAAGAAATTGATATCTTGATCAATAAGATTATAAAACTAATTACTATTTAGGAATAACTATGCCCAATCATTTCATCGACTTTGACCAATTCTCTCAAAATAATTTACAAGGAATTATAGATCGAGCTATCTTGCTTAAAAAAGAGCATAAATCTGGACTTATAAATGAAACCCTTAAAAACAAAACTTTAGCAATGATTTTTGATAAATCCTCTACCCGAACTAGAGTTTCATTTGAAGCAGGAATGACGCAGCTTGGTGGACAGTCACTTTTTCTCTCTGAAAAAGATATACAACTAGGAAGAGGTGAGCCAATTACTGATAGCGCTATAGTTATTAGCTCTATGGTTGATGCAATAATGCTAAGAATGTCCTCACATGAAGATATAGTTGAGTTTTCAAAGCATTCAAGTAAGCCAGTTATTAACGCTCTTTCAGACGAATCTCATCCTTGCCAAATACTTGCCGACTTAATGACTTATCAAGAACATAAAGGTTCAATCAAAGGTAAAAAAATAGCATGGATTGGTGACGGCTGCAATGTTTGTCAGACATATATGCAAGCTGCAGCAATATTTGACTTTGACCTTTCGATTGCAACTCCAGTTGGTTATGGACCATCTGATGATTTTATTGAAAAATATAAAACAAATATCAGTTATTTTGCAAATCCTAATGATGCTTGCATAGGCGCCGACATTATTGTTACTGATGTTTGGACTAGTATGGGACAAGAATTAGAAATAAAACAGAGAGAAGCAGCGTTTAAGGGCTTTCAAGTTGATCAAAAATTGATGAGTCAGGCTAAAGATGATGCAATATTTATGCACTGCCTTCCAGCCTATAGAGGTAAAGAGGTAAGTGCAGAGGTGATTGATGGAGAACAGAGTGTTGTATTTAGTGAAGCTGAAAATCGACTACATGTTCAGAAATCACTATTACTGTATCTGATTAAAGACTAATCTAGTTGAGATAGTTTTAACTTAGCTTCCTGATAGAACTTAACACCTCTTTCAATCTTTTCTCGACCCTTTGAGATTCTCCAATTATTAGTATCTCTAAGTGAATAGACGCATCCACAATACTCCTGCTGATAGAAGTTTTCTTTTTTGGATACCTCAAGCATCCTAGAAGATCCTCCTTGTTTGCGCCAATTAAAATCCCAATAGGGAACATTGTGAGGCTCAGAAGATCTGGCACCTGAGTCATTAATTTGCCTCATGTCTTTCCAGCGAGAAATTCCAAGTGTTGAAGAAATAATATCAAAATTATTTTCAGAGGCATATTTAGCTGTTTTTTGAAACCTCATATCAAAACAAGTAGAACATCTCTCTCCTCTTTCTGGCTCATTCTCTTGGCCTTTTGTTCTCGAAAACCACTCATCACGATCATAATCTGCATCAATAATTGGCATCCTAAGTTTTTTTGCAAAGCGAATATTTTCTTCTTTTCTAAGCTCATACTCCTCAAAGGGATGAATATTTGGATTATAGAAAAAAATTGTTGTCTCAATTTCTGATGCGGCCAAAGCCTCCATAATCTCTCCAGCACAGGGGGCGCAGCATGAGTGCATTAATAGTCTTTTTTCACCATTAGGAGTCTCTAGCTTGGGTCTCTTATATGAGTTAAGCGAATAGTCTATTTGAGACATTGTTTAACCTTTTTTAAAATCTCCCAAGATTCACGCTTAAGAGTTGGATTTTTTAAAATATCTCTTGGGTGATGCATTAAAAAAAAAGCTGATTTATTTGACTCATAAGAAGAGCCCATTACCATTACAACCTCTGATGGATTATTTTTTATATACTCATCAATAAGGTTTTTTTCAAGTGACACAAGCTGAGCATTCTTAATACTGAAACTGATAGATTCAAGCATTTTCATTAACAGGTTTTGACTGTCGCCTTTTGAGCAAAATGAGTCTTGAGCCCCTACTTCAACAATTAAAAGCTTTATAGGCTGCTCAGGAGATTTGTTTAACTCAATTTTTGAATAGAGAAAATCTGGAATTCCTAAAGCTTCAAGATATTTATTTCTTAACTGCATAGTCAAATCTGCGGATGAGCTCTCTCAACATTTGTCATTACTTTGTTAAGAGCATTGACATATGCTTTAGCGGATGAAGTAATAATATCAGTATCAACCCCCTGTCCATTTACAATTTTCCCTTCATATTCTAAGCGAACATTGACCTCTCCAAGAGAGTCAGTTCCTTGAGTTACATTTGTTACAGAATACAATTGAAGCTTTGGATCAATATCAACTAATGAAAGTATTGCGTTAAACGTAGCATCAACTGCGCCAGATGTTTTAGCTGAAGCACTTTGCTCATTACCATTTATCAACAGTGTTACATCTGCAGTATTCTCTTTCCCAGATTCAGCAGATACTTTTAGTGAAATCAAGTGAATTGTTTCGGATGACTCAGTTTGGGCATCTGAAACCAAAGCCTGAAGATCTTCATCAAAAATATCATGCTTTTTATCGGCTAAGGTTTTAAATCTAGAAAAAGCATCATTTAGTGCTTCATCGGAATCAAAATCAATACCTAATTCTGTAAGTCTAGCTTTAAAAGCATTCCTGCCAGAATGTTTACCAAGTACTAATGAATTCTGATTCCATCCAACATCCTCTGCCCTCATGATTTCATAGGTCTCTCTATGCTTAAGGACTCCATCTTGATGAATTCCAGCTTCATGTGCAAAAGCATTAGCTCCAACAATAGCTTTGTTTGGTTGAACAACAAACCCAGTAATGGAAGATACTAATCTAGAGGCAGCAAGAATACCTGTAGCATCAATATTTGTATCTAGCCCAAATACATCCTGCCGAGTTCGAACAGCCATTACAACCTCTTCAAGAGAGGTATTCCCAGCTCTTTCTCCAAGCCCATTAATAGTGCATTCAATTTGTCTTGCGCCATTTAAAACTGCAGAAAGTGAGTTAGAAACTGCAAGACCTAAATCATTATGACAGTGTGCAGAGAAAATTGCCTTATCAGAATTTGGAATTCTCTCGATTAATTCTCTCATTGTTTCACCAAATTGATGAGGTATATTGTATCCAACTGTATCTGGAATATTAATTGTTGTTGCTCCAGCATTAATAGCTGACTCAATTATTCGGCAGAGAAAATCAATATCTGAACGACCAGCATCCTCCGGACTAAACTCAATATTATCAGTAAACTTTGTTGCTCTTTTAACAGAGCGAATTGCTTGAGTGACAACTTCATCAGGCGTCATTCTTAGCTTCATCTTCATATGAATATCAGAGGTTGCTATAAAAGTATGAATTCGAGCAGAATTTGCACCTTTAATTGACTCTCCTGCGCGATCAATATCTTTATCAAGAGCTCTTGCTAATGAACATACTGTTGAATCTTTCACGGCTTTAGCAACTGCTTGAACAGCTTCAAAGTCACCTTGAGATGCAATTGCAAAACCAGCTTCAATAACATCAACTCTCATTTTTTCTAAACTTTTAGCGATACGAACTTTTTCATCCTTGGTCATGGATGCACCAGGTGATTGTTCTCCATCTCTTAGTGTTGTATCAAATATTATTAGTTTTTCGGACATTAATTGCTCCTTTTTATTTTACGAATTTTATCTTAAATTTTAGTGATAGACTTTCGTCTATTATGATTATTATTGCCTTACGGCAATAATCGCAACAAAGCAAAGAGCTTGCTTAGTGAAAGTAATGTGATTGAATTAAAGTCCTTAATCATAAGTGAAGATTATAAAGCAACTTAAGTTGTCTTAATCTTTTTTTTCTCAATGCGCCTTTTATTAATGCCAATAATAGTAATAAATGGACCTGAGAGCAAGTATAGAAAAAATCCAGTAAATAAAACAATATTAGGCTTATAAAGGAGCACAATTATACTAAGAACAATAGCCAAAAGAAAACGAAATGAAGCTTTCTTTGAATCCAATTCTTTAAAACTGTAATACCGAACATTACTAACCATAAGAAGTCCGCAAATAATTGTTATTACAGCACCAAGATAGTACCCTATGTAACCTATTGAAATTACGTCCGAATCAAAGAAGGCAAATGCCCAAATTTTAAGCCATATCATTGAAGCTATTACGCCCGCAGCAGCTGGTGAAGGAAGCCCTTGAAAATAGCGCTTATCGGCAGAACCTACTTGCGTATTAAACCTAGCTAGACGTAAAGCAGCGCAAGCTAAATAAACAAAGGCTGCAAGCCAGCCAAATCTTCCTAAACCAGAAAAACCCCACAAATAAACCAGAAGAGCTGGAGCTAAGCCAAAAGAAACAAGGTCAGCTAAAGAATCATATTCCGCGCCAAAAGCACTTTGAGTATTTGTTAGCCGAGCTACTCGCCCATCTAACGTATCCCATAACATGGCAACCATTATTGAAATTGCTGCGATTGTAAAGTCACCATTAATAGATGCAATGATAGAATAAAACCCAGCAAACAAGCCAAACGTTGTTAATACGCTTGGCAATATGTAGATTCCTCTATTTCTTGGTTTTTGTTCTGTCATTGCTAATTAAAATAAAGCTGACAATATCAAAAATTAATTAGTTTTTAGTCTGGTCTACTAATTTATTTTTTGCAATCCACGGCATCATTGAGCGCAAGCTCTCACCAACCGTTTCAATTTGATGTTTGCGCTGAACATCACGACGACCAGGCAAATCACCAACATTTTTAATAAACTCTCTAGCAAAATCACCACTTTGTATTTCACTTAAAATTTTCTTCATTTCAGCTTTTGTTTCATCAGTTACTATTCTTGGTCCTCGAGTAACATCACCATATTCAGCGGTATTTGAAATTGAATAACGCATATTTGCAATACCACCCTCATACAATAAATCAACAATAAGTTTTAATTCATGAAGGCACTCAAAATATGCCATTTCTGGCTCATACCCAGCTTCTACAAGTGTTTCAAATCCAGCTTGGACAAGAGCAGTAGTTCCTCCACATAAAACGACTTGCTCACCAAATAAATCTGTTTCAGTTTCTTCTCTAAAACTTGTTTCGAGTATTCCAGTTCTTCCACCACCAATTGCTGAAGCATATGAAAGAGCAATTTCTTTAGCATTGCCTGTTGCATCCTGCTCAATTGCTATTAGATCTGGTATACCTCCACCTTTAACAAACTCAGAGCGAACAGTATGTCCAGGTGCTTTTGGAGCAATCATAATTACATCTAAGTCTTGTCTTGGAACAATCATATCAAAATGAATATTAAGGCCGTGTGAAAAAGCTAAAGCAACCCCCTGTCTCAAGTTAGGCTCAATATTTTTTGAATAAATACTAGCTTGAAACTCATCCGGAGCCAATAACATAATAACATCTGCCCAAGCACTCGCCTCTTCAACAGACATAACGCCTAATCCCGCCTCTTTAGCTTTAGTAGCCGAAGATGAACCTTCTCTAAGGCCAACAACAACTTCTACACCAGAATCCTTTAGATTATTTGCTTGAGCATGGCCTTGTGAGCCATAACCAATAACTGCAACTTTTTTACTTTGAATGATTGAAAGGTCTGCATCTTTATCGTAATATCTATTCATTTTTTGTCCTTAAATTTAAATTAATTTTTTTCCTCTGGAAATCCCGGTGACCCCAGTCCTTGAAATTTCAATAATGCTTGAAGGATCAAAAGCATCCAAAAATGCATTAATTTTCTTTGTCTTTCCTGAAACCTCTATGGTGTAGACTTTATCTGTAACGTCAACAACCTTACAGCCAAAAATTTCTACCAATTCTTTTATATTAGCGCCCTCTTTTGAGCTTGAAGAAATCTTGGCCAATAATAATTCTCGCTCCACATGATCCTGACTAGTTAAATCGCTAACCTTAACTACTTCGATTAATTTATTAAGTTGTTTAACAATTTGCTCTAAAACTCTATCGCTTCCTGAAGAAACAATGGTCATTCTAGACAAACTTGGGTCATTTGTTATTGCCACAGTAAGAGACTCAATATTAAAGCCTCGCTGAGTAAAAAGACCAGCAACTCTTGAAAGCGCTCCAGCCTCATTTTCTAGTATCACTGAAATAATATGTCTCATAAACTATACCGCGTTAAAGTCAGTTTCATCTTTTGAAACCATTTCATCTCTTCCTGCAAGCAACATATCACTATGTCCACCACCAGCAGGAATCATTGGGAATACATTCTCAGATGGATCCGTCACAATATCAAGAAAAACTGTTCGTTCTTTTTGATTAAATGCCTCAATAAGCGCAGGTTTCAAATCTTCTTCTTTTTCAACCCTTATTCCCATATGGCCATAACTTTCTGCAAGCTTTACAAAGTCAGGTAAAGCATCCATATAAGACATTGCATAACGCTTTTCATAAAAAAACTCTTGCCACTGCCTCACCATTCCGAGATAGCCATTATTAAGATTAATTATTTTTACTGGCGTCGAATATTGAAGCATTGTTGAAAGCTCTTGAAGCATCATCTGAATACTACCATCACCCGTAACGCATGCTACGTCTTTATCAGGCATTGCAAGTTTAGCGCCCATAGCTGCTGGAAGTCCAAAACCCATTGTTCCTAGACCACCCGAGTTAATCCATTGCCTAGGCTCATCGAATAAATAATACTGTGCAGCCCACATCTGATGTTGTCCAACATCTGAAGTAACGATTGCTTTTCCTTTAGTAACCTCATAGAGCATTTCAATTACTGTCTGAGGTTTAATTACTCCAGGAGATTTTTTATAAGCTAAGGAGTCAACCTTTCTCCATTCTTCAATTTGAGACCACCAATTAGAAATATCCTCAAGTTTTTTATCTTTCATCTGATCAATTAGAGCCTGAAGAACTTGCTTCGTTTGCCCCACAATTGGGATATCAGCTACAACATTCTTTGAAATTTGTGATGGATCAATATCAATATGAATAAATTTTGCAGTAGGACAAAATTTTTCTAAATTTCCTGTAATTCTGTCATCGAAACGAGAGCCAATAGCAACAACGCAGTCAGAGCCATGCATTGCCATATTAGCCTCATAAGTGCCATGCATCCCTAGCATTCCAAGGGACTGCTTATCAGTCATTGGATAAGTACCTAAGCCCATAAGAGTTTGAGTAATTGGGAATCCAACCATACGCGTAAATTCACGAAGTTCTTTAGAGGCATTTCCAATAATGCACCCGCCACCAGCGTAAAGAATAGGCCTTTTCGAGTTAGTTAGCATTTCTGCGGCTTTTTTGATTTGGCGATCACTAGCTTTAACAGTTGGCTTATATGAACGCATCTCAATAGTTGCAGGATATTCTTCAACTTCCATCTTAGCAATGGTTATGTCTTTAGGGATATCAATTACAACAGGGCCAGGTCTTCCTGTAGTGGCAATATGAAAAGCTTTCTTAACAGTAGAAGCAATTTCACTAATGTCTCTAATAAGAAAATTATGTTTAACACATGAGCGTGTAATTCCAGTTGCGTCAACTTCTTGGAAAGCATCCATTCCAATTAATGGTGAAGGGACTTGACCAGAAATAACAACCATCGGTATAGAATCCATATGAGCAGTAGCAATTCCTGTGACAGCATTAGTAATTCCCGGGCCTGAGGTTACCAGAACAACACCAGGCTTACCATTAGATCTTGCATAGCCATCAGCACCATGAGCAGCGCCTTGCTCATGCCTCACTAATATATGGCTAATCTTGTTTTGCGCCTCTAAGGCATCATATATATGAAGTACAGCTCCGCCGGGGTAGCCAAAAACATACTCCACCTCTTCTTTCTGCAAACAATCTATAAGAATTTCAGCACCATTCAATTTCATTACTAATAACTGTAATTTAAAAGTTTTTGATTATACCCAAAGAATCAAAAGCAAAAAGACTTCGTTTTTAGCAGTTTTTGCTTTTAAGGCGCTGAAAAATGGGATTTATTATTCTAAAAAATATTAGCAATACTAGTTACAATCTATAGATCGTTTTGCCAATCTTCTGAGTAGTAATGTATTGGAGATTTGCCCTCTTCAAAAGTTTCAATTTTAAATGCATTAGGTTGAGATAATATTGCAGACAGCAACTGATCATTAAGCATATGGCCAGTCTTATAACCCTCATAGTGCCCAATAACATTTCCACCAAGTAAAAAAAGATCTCCAACTATATCCAAAATTTTATGTTTAACGAACTCATTGTGGTACCTCATACCATCTTCATTTAGAATATCATTATCTGAGAGCGCTATTGCATTATCAATGCTAGCTCCTAGTGCAAGATTTTGCTTTTGAAGCATCTCAACATCTCTTTCATAGCCAAATGTTCTTGCACGTGATATCTCTTTAAGATAAGACTGTTCAGCAAAATCTATTGTTAATTTTTGCCCACTTTCTTTTATTTTTTTATGTTCAAAATCAATCTCTAGGGATACTTTAAAGCCATGATGAGGTGAAACCTGAGCCCATGATTGTCCGTTCTCTACTCGGATAGTATCTTTAATGACAATAAACCTTTTGTATGCTTCCTGCTCTTCTATACCAGCTGACTGAACTAAAAAAACAAATGGTGCTGATGACCCATCCATAATTGGTACCTCAAAAGAATCTAACTCAACTAATAGATTATCAACACCCAGGGCAGAAAGTGCTGACATTAAATGTTCAATAGTTGAAACTTTAACGCCCTGGCTTTCAAGTCCAGTAGATAAAACAACTTCATTAACAAAAGCGCTATGGGCATGAACTTGCCTCCCTCCAGCATCTAATCTTTTGAAAACTACTCCATGATCAACCTCGGCTGGAATTAATGTTAAGTTAACAAGCTTGCCACTATGAATACCAACACCACGAGCTTTCACTATTTTTTTAATTGTTCTTTGCTTAACCATAAATCAAAATTTTCCTACAAAAACTTTTGTTAGTTTATCAATAACACTATGGTCGGTTTTGGACGAGGCAAGCTTATTATTACTCAAATCTTCCTCGTGCAATAAGAGACCTATTGCGCCTGTATATTTATAGTCCGTGAGAATTGTTTCTAAGCCAGAAACTTTTGAGCGCTGGATTTGACCTATCTTAACTCTTTTAGAAAAAAAATCACGTACAAGTTCCAAAATAGAATTAATTTGCGCCCCGCCACCACATAAAACAAAACCAGACCTGATAATGCCATTTAAGTTATGGTGCTTTAATTCATTATTTAATAATGTAAAAATTGCTCTATATGCCTCTTCAATAACTTCTGAAAGCTCTAGACTAGAGAGAT
Organism: Candidatus Pseudothioglobus sp. uisw_070; assembly: GCF_059512545.2. Lineage (NCBI taxonomy): Bacteria > Pseudomonadati > Pseudomonadota > Gammaproteobacteria > Pseudothioglobaceae (SeqCode) > Pseudothioglobus (SeqCode) > Candidatus Pseudothioglobus sp. uisw_070. Next base: position 1,156,606 of record NZ_CM183456.2, read on the forward strand.
GGTGCTCTTCTTTATTTTGGGTGAAACGAATCAATTTATCTTCTTTCAGAGTTGATGACTTTGCAGACCCATAATTCTCTTTAAGTCTTTTTGCCTCTTCAAATGAAGTGTCAAATGCGTAAGCAATTTCATGGGTAATCTCGTCTCCTCCTGAGGCTACTACTCCACTTCGAATTATTCCCTCATCCCCAAAAACCGAATAACTTGTAACTCCAGCACCAATATCAACAAGACAAACACCACTATCTTTATCCTCTTGTGAGAGAACTGCATGAGACTTAGCAATAGAATTAAGGACAATTTTTTCAGCCGCAAGGTCACTCTGCTCTAAGCAACGCTCAATACCTCTTATACTAGAACTAGAAACAGTCACAATGTGGACTGTAGACTCCAGCACTTCTGCTTCCATCTCAATAGGATTATCAACCACCAAATTTTCATTAATTGTAAATTTCTTTTTTATAATATGTAATTTTTCTTTATTGGTTGGGGTTGACTTTGCCATTGCAGACTCAAGAACAGAATCTAAATCTTTTAATGTAACAGATTCATTTATTGAAACCTTCCCCTTCCCATCAGAACATGTTAAATGAGTATCTGAAATATTAATGCGAGCTAACTCAACCTTGTAACCAAAATCTTTTTTAGTTTGCTCAATTAAATTTGTAAGCACTCTTGCAAGAGAGTCAATAGAAAATAATGAGCCTTTTTTAACTCCATCAGAGGAGCAAAAATTATGTGCAACAATTCTAAGATGGCCTGCATCTTCTATATCAGCAGCAAGAAGAGCAATCTTCTCAGTACCAATATCTATGCTTGCTACGAAATTATTTCCTGCCATATAAGATTATATAAAGAATTTTTATTAAAAAAATTTTACCAAACTATCAAACACTTTTAACCTCAGTTGAACTATTTTTTTTAAAGGCTAACCAATCATTTAAATGCTCTAGCTCTACAGTCTTACCACTCAATAATCTTCTAAACAGCTTGGCATTACTTTCGCCATGATAAAGGCCCAATATGTGACGAGTCATTGATCTTATTGGGACTCCAATTTTAATTTGCTGCTTTATGTAATTCATGTATTTTTTTAAAATTTGCTCACGGCTAAAAGAGTTTTTTTTGTTGCCAAAAATCGATACATCTATTTCTCTTAATAAAAATGGATTATGGTAGACAGACCTACCAAGCATTACTCCATCTACATAATCAAGGTGATTTTTAACTTCATTACAATTTTCAATGCCACCATTTATAGTTATTTTTAGTTGCGGGAAATCTTTCTTTAACTGGTAAACCCAAGGATAATTTAAAGGCGGTATAGTTCGGTTTTCTTTTGGACTTAAACCTTGAAGCCATGCCTTACGGGCATGAATTATAAAGTGCTGACAGCCCTTGTTATGAATGCGTATTATAAAATCTGAAAGCTGCTCATAACTCTCCATATCATCAATTCCAATTCGGCTTTTAACTGTCACAGGAATATCACAATTATCAATCATACTTTCAACGCATGAGGCAACCAAATCTGGCTCCTTCATTAGGCAAGCACCAAAACTGCCTGAAAGGACTCTATCTGATGGGCATCCAACATTTATATTAACTTCGCTATAACCCCACTCTTGAGCTATGAGAGCACACTTTGCCATTTCTGAAGGGTCACTTCCTCCAAGCTGAAGTGTCAGGGGATTTTCTTCTGTATTAAAGTCAAGCAAACGGTTTTTATCACCATTCAAAATTGCTTTTGCAGTTATCATTTCTGTGTAGAGCTGAGTGTTTTTACTGAGCAATCGATAAAAATATCTGCAATGTCTATCAGTCCAGTCCATCATTGGCGCTATAGAGACTAAAGAAGAGTTCATGAGATTTTTGAAGACAGTTCAACCAAAGCAAAAGTAACACTCTGTGAAACAATATCTGATCGAGAGCCTGAAAAAAATTGAGTAGTTGTTGTTACGCTTCCATCAAAGAAAAAACCAAGACAAACCATACCAACTGGTTTTGATGCAGAGCCTCCTGAAGGACCAGCAATGCCAGTTATTGAGACAGCTAAATTACTATGTGATCTTTGACCAGCCCCTGTAACCATTTCATGAGCAACTTTTTCACTTACAGCGCCATACATCTCAATAGATTCAGGACTAACTCCAAGCATATCAATTTTTGATTGATTGCTATAAGTAATAAAGCCACAGTTAAAATATGAGGATGCCCCTGAAATTGAAGTCAAAGAGCTTGATAATGAGCCTCCAGTACAAGACTCAGCAACCGAAATGGTCAATCCTTTTGAAACAAGAAGATCAGATAAGTGTTTAGCCTTTAAGTAAGACATTAGTTACCCTCTTTTAAGGAAGTATGAACAATTTCATAGACATCGTCTGACAACTTTTTCTGGCTTATAATTGAGTTAAGCTCATTCTTTTGAAGTGCAGAATACTTATTTGTAAATCGCCTCCAGTGATTAAATATACTTACAAACCTTGCTGCAATTTGAGGGTTCATACCATCCAACTTAATAATTATTTCAGTTAAAAGCTGGTAGCCTTCTTTACAATGAAACTGAATACTATTTCGGCTAAAAGATCCAATTACGGATCGCACTCTATTTGGATTAGTCATTGAAAATAATTCATGCTTCATAAGTTTTCTAATATCTGCAACAGAAGTAATAGATGAGGCACATTGAGCGCTAAACCACTTATCCATTACCTGTGCATCTGACTTATGCTGCTTATAAAATCTAGTAATAACCTTATCGCGATAAGGGTTTGAAGAGTCTAATAAACACTGAAAAGCGCTAAATTGATCTGTCATACAATCTGCATTATTATATTGTGCATATGCTAGATCATACTCACCTAGCTGAGACAAATAACTTAAACATTTGTTTTTCAAAGCCCTCTCACCAACCGACTTAGAAGATAAATCAAAGACTTTTATATAGTTTAATTTTTTATATGTTTCTAGAAAAAGTGCTTTAAAGTTGTTAGCAATAGAGAGGCTAGATTTTTTACGTTTATGGCTTACCTCTTGCACGTCAATTTGACCAACATGTTGATGAATGATTTGCTCTGCAGGTAAACTTATTATTTCAGAAAGGAGTGCATAGTCAGAATCTTTATCGAAAAGATTTTTAATCATAGTAAACAATGCTTTTTCTTCAACAATCTCTGGGTTGAGGATATATTCCAGCCATAAGCTTTGAGCGTTATCCCAGCGGTTAAATGGATCAGTATCATTTGATGAAAGAAAAATTTTCTCACTGACTGAAAGATTTGAATCAAACTTAATGGGCGCTGAAAAACCTCTAAACCAAGAGGGTGTTGGCTTACTCTTGATATTTTCAAATGAAATAGTTTTTACAAGCTCATCAATCAAAATCATTCCTGTCTCAATCTCTTTACCATCATCTGCTAATAATCCAAATTTATTTGGAATTAGAAAAGGTGTTGTTTGATTTTTTTGAGTAAAAGTAGCACTATAAATATTTAGCTCGGAGTTGTACTCATCATCGACACTTACTTCAGGTGTTCCTGACTGACTATACCAAGACATAAAATTATCAAAATTAAAATGATTAGCATCAGCCATACTTGCAACAAAATCATCTATCGTAACTGCGGCGCCATCATGACGATTAAAATAGAGAGTCATCCCTTTTTGAAAGCCCTCTTCTCCCAAAATTGTATGAATCATTCGAATGACTTCTGCACCTTTCTCATAAACCGTTGCAGTATAAAAATTATCCATTGCAATATACGACTCTGGCCTTACTGGATGAGCCATTGGTCCAGAGTCTTCAGCAAATTGCCTTGTTTTAAGCTCATTAACGTCAGTAATTCTTTGAATTGCTCTAGAACGAAGATCAGAAGAAAACTCTTGATCTCTAAAAACAGTTAGTCCTTCTTTTAGACTTAGCTGAAACCAGTCTCTACAAGTTACTCTATTTCCAGTCCAATTATGAAAATACTCGTGGCCAATAATAGACTCAATTCTTATAAAACTAGAATCTGTTGAAGTTTCTTGATTGGCAAGAACACAGTCTGAATTAAAAATATTAAGACCCTTATTCTCCATAGCGCCCATATTAAAATCATCAACTGCAACAATCATGTAGATATCCAGGTCGTAAGAAAGGTTAAACCTCTCCTCTTCCCATTTAAATGATTTTTTAAGGGACTCCATTGCAAAAGAAGTTTTATGCATATTATGAGGCTCAACATATAGCCTTAAGTCAACCATCCTTCCTGCTGAAGTTACAAAGCTATCTTGAAGGAAATCTAATTTACCTGCAACTAAAGCAAACAGATAACAAGGTTTTGGCGTTGGATCATGCCAAATAACTTGTGAATTACTCTCATTGACCAAGTTTCCATTACTAAGAAGTACTGGATAATGGTCTCTGTTAGCAGTTATCTTAGTGGTAAAAATGCTCAATACATCTGGCCTATCAAGATAGTATGTTATCTGCCTAAAGCCCATAGCCTCACATTGTGTGCAGAAATTTCCACTGGATTGGTACAAGCCATTCAGATCAGTTTTGCTTTCAGGATGAATTCGAACTTTCACTTCTAAAATAAAGTTATTAGGTGGATTTATTAGAAATAAGCCATCATCTTTTTGCTCATAGTTAAGACTTAAGCCTTCAATTTTTATTGATATTAACTCGAGAGACTCACCATTTAAAAAAAGTTTATCAATTTTTTTATTACTATCAGGATTTTTATAAAAAGAAATGCGCGATGAAACAATTGTTTCATTATCACCAAGGTCAAAATCAAGCTCTGTTGTTCTTATGAGGTGAGAGCTTGGTTCATAATCTTTGCGGAAAATAGGCTGTGGCGTTAAAGTAGAAATAATAATGCTCCTAAAAGAATTCTATAAATGACGAATGGTAAAAAACCAATTCTTTCAACCAGTCTAATAAAAAAGACAATTGTGAAATATGAAGTAATCAAAGTAACTACAAATCCAATAAAAAGAAGGCTCCAATCGACTTGACTTGTGTCTTTTACCAAGTCAAAAGTTTTTAATAAAGTTGCAAGCGCAATAACAGGAATAGATAAAAGAAATGCATACTTTATTGATAGATTTCTTGAAAGGCCAATTAGCAAAGCCGCAGTAATAGTTATGCCTGCGCGAGACGTTCCAGGAATTAAAGCTAGGGCTTGAAAGCAGCCCACAATTAGGATATCAGAGCCACGAATATACTCTCTACTTTTTTGAAATTTTCGATGTAGCCAGTCTGAGAAACCTAGCAGAAGTGCGAAGAACATAGTTGCAAAGGCTACTACTTGGTAACTTCTTAAATTTAACTCGATCGACTCTCTAAATAACAAACCCACAATGCCAACTGGTATTGTTCCTAAAATAATACCCCAAGCAAGCATTGACTCTCCTTGCGTTTTTCTGGTTGCAATTGAGTCATAAAAGTCCTTTGTCAAAGACACCAATGAAGAGCGATAGTAAAAAATAATTGCACATAAAGTAGCAAAATGAAGAACAACATCAAAAGCTAGCCCTTGATCTGGCCAATCTAAGAATTTTGGAAGTATTACTAGATGCGCCGATGAAGATACGGGCAGAAATTCAGTAAACCCTTGTATTAAAGCTAAAGTAATTGTTTGAGTAATATCCATCTCTTGATTTTAAAGCTTATTGGTAAGATCTTGCTCTTTGAAACCATCTAATTTTACTGATTGTTTTTTAGATAAAGCCATCACTTTAAAAACCTCACCCATTGCCCCCGGTAAAACTAGTTGCTTAACCTCTTGAGCTAGTTTGATTCTAATTTCATTATCCTTTTCATCCAGTAGATACTTTTCAATACCTAAAGAAATTAAAAACATTGCTTGTGTGCAATATCCAGAAATTTCAAAACCAGCATCAACTGCACTTTCAGCAATATCTGAAAAATTAACCGATGTTGTTATATCTTGATAACCAATATTGCAAAAAGGATCATCACTTGACTCATGATTAAAAAAACACTTAAGAGTTCCGTCATTTCGTTGAGAGTGAAAATATTCAGATTTATCCATACCATAATCAATTAATAGAACTGTTCCCTCAGAAACAAAGTCATAAAGCGACTTAATCCAAGCGATGGACTGAACATTTATTTCAGTAGTGTATCCCTCTTCTATATTATCAGGAAGTGATGTTCCAGTGCTCACATAAGGTTGAGTAAACTTTTTCCATTGAAAATTCTCATTTTGAAAATCAACTCCTAATTCTACAAAACAGCCTTCAGAGAAAGTTATTCTTTTTGCAGGAATAGCATCAAGGACTTCATTAGCAATAACAACGCCTTTAAAATCTTTTGGCAGCTTAGTTAGCCACTCAACCCTATGAAAGATTTCAGGCAAAACTTTTTTAATATTCTGCATCTGTTTATTTTTAAGCTGAGCACTTAATTCAAGAATATAATATTTACCAGGAAGTGAGCTTAGCCTGCCTAATTCAAAAAGAATTTGAGTGGCAAGCACTCCACTTCCAGCTCCAAACTCTAGAATATCACCACTATTAAGAACCTGCTTGCACTGCCTCGCAAGCGTATAACCAAATAAGTCAGAAGTCTCGGGAGCTGTTATAAAGTCACCATAACGACCAAATAGTGTTTTATTTGATCGATAATAGCCAAACTCAGAATGGTATAGGGCAAGATTCATAAACACATCAAAACCAATGGGTTTGTTATTATCTTTAATGGTTTTAGATATAATATCTTGAAGGTTCATATTAGAAATTATTTTATACTGTGAATCAACCTTATTCCCTCAAAAACAAATTTTACTTAATCAATTTAATTAACTAATAAAAACCTATGAAAACAGCCTTAATTACTGGTGGAGCGGCTCGAATTGGAGCTCAAATAGCAAAAACACTTCACAACAATGACTTTAATATAATTATTCATTGCAATCAATCAAAAGACAAAGCTCAATTACTTTGTGATGAGCTTAACCTTTTAAAAGAAAAATCAGCCAAGGTAGTAGTGGGCAATCTTAATAATATTGACTCTATAAACACAATTGTTGAATCGATAGAATCGATAGACTTATTAGTTAACAATGCATCTGTCTTTTATCCTTTGTCAGTAGACGAGAGCGACTCTGAAAATTGGGATAATATATTAGATGTTAATCTTAAAGCGCCCTTCTTTCTATCAAAGGGACTAAGTCAAAAGCTCAACTCTAGCGAGGGGTCAATAATAAATATCATTGACATTCATGCAGACCGACCACTCAAAAAACATTCGGTCTACAATATTTCAAAAGCAGGCCTAAAAATGCTTACACTAACCCTTGCTAAAGAACTTGCTCCCTCTATCAGGGTAAATGGAGTGTCACCTGGCTCGATCTTATGGCCACAAGAAGGAGCAGAAATTTCTGAGTTAGACAAAAGCATTATGCTTGAAAGAATAGCTCTTAAAAGACAAGGATCGCCTCAAGATATTGCAGATACAGTGCTTTTTTTAGCAAACTCTAATTACCTAACGGGCCAAATAATTAATGTTGATGGTGGTCGTACACTCAATCAGTAAACAAATCCCCTTAGTCTTAATGTGGTATAATTTGTTTGTCGATCATTTTTTTTCGACTAACAAGAATTTTTTTACAATTGTTTCAAACTAAAAAATAGAACTATTGTAACGAACTAATTTTTTTATGGGCTAATTGAAGTCACATACAAAACCTTATTTAGTAATTGATGAATTTTATTAATCAAACCTTTATTCCCATTCAATACGTAAGTATTGATGCTTTGTACGTGCTCAATAGTCCAGATATTATAGGACTTCATAATGAATCACATTTTAATCAACGCAACCCACAAAGAAGAAATTCGAGTTGCAATCGTCAAGGACCAAAAGCTTACTGGCCTTGATATCGAGACAAGCCTCAATAGAAAGACTAAGGGCAACATATACAAAGCAAAGATTTCTCGAGTAGAACAATCTTTAGAAGCTGCTTTCGTTAACTATGGCAAAGATAAGCATGGTTTTTTACCCTTTAAGGAGATTTCTCCTTTCTTTTCTGATGGTATTAAGCCTAAAGGCGACAAATTAACTATCAGTGATGTCCTTAAAGAAGGGCAAGATATTATCATACAAGTTGAAAAAGAGGAGCGCGGTAACAAAGGCGCTGCCCTTAGCACCTACATTAATTTAGCTGGTGCTTACATGATACTCACCCCAAACAACCCTAAAAGCTCAGGAATCTCAAGACAAATTGGGGCTTCAGATCGTCAAGATTTAAAAAACTTATTGCCGAGCCTTAATGTTCCTAAGCATTCTGGACTTATAATTCGTACTGAGGGTGCTGGAAGAGGCGTTAGTGAACTTCAATGGGAAATAGACCACCTAACTCAACTCTGGAAATCTATTAAAACTGCAACTAAAAAGCAAGAGGATCCTTTTTTAATCTATCAAGAAAGTGATATAACTGTTAGAGCTTTGCGTGACTTTTTAAGAGAAGATACTGATAGTGTCATAATTGATGACTTGGAGACCTATCAAAAAGCAAGAGACTTTATTAGCTTTGTAATGCCGCATTACTTAGACAAGATTAAATTCTTTGATGTTACAGAGCACTCTCTTTTTGCTCACATGAGTATAGAGTCTCAAGTTAAAAGCGTCTTTAATAGAGAGGTCGCCTTGAGATCTGGGGCAACTATTGTATTTGACCCTACAGAAGCATTAACTGCAATAGACATCAACTCTGCCAGAGCAACAAAGGGAACAAGTATTGAAGATACTGCCTATAAGGCAAATTTAGACGCTGCATCAGAAATTGCGTTGCAACTTCAATTAAGAGATATTGGTGGACTAGTGGTAATTGACTTTATTGATATGGCCTCAGAATCCAATAGAACAGCTATTGAGAAGTTAATGGAAAAAGCTACGGCAAATGATAGGGCGCGCGTTCAAATAGGCTCAATATCAAGATTTGGCCTTTTAGAGCTATCACGCCAAAGACTAATGAACTCTGTTGCAGAATCGACAGGAAAAACCTGCTCAATTTGTAATGGTAGTGGAACAAATCCAACTATTCCTTCACTATCATTAAGAATTATTCGACAACTAGAAGACAACTTAAATTCAAATAAAAATGGTGATGACATAACAATTCAATCCAGCGTTGAAGTGATAACTTATTTACTTAATGAGAAGAGGCAAAATATAATTGAAATGGAAGATAAACACAATATTAAGATCACTCTTCTTCCAAACCAATACATGCACTTTCCTCACTTCACGATGAACAAACAAAAGGGTGATAAAAACTCTCATCACAAGAGCTTTCAAGGAGTTTCTAAACCTCAAGAAAATCCAAATATAATAAATTATATTGATAAGCCTGATATTCCTGCTGTTTCTTCTAATCACCCATCAACAAAGATGCCTGAAAAGAAAGTCTCATTTATGAGTAAATTATCTGAAATATTCTCTTCAGATAAAAAAACAGCTACTGAGTCAAAAACTAGTAGGCCACAGAACAGGAATCAAAATAGAAATAGAAACCAGAATAGAAATAGAAACCAAAATAGAAATAGAAACCAAAATCAAAATACACAAGAAAATCAAAAAAGTGGAACTGGTGAATCTCAAAAAAATAGCTCTAATGAAGCTAATAATATTAAGGCTAATCAGAACAATCCAAACCAAAATAGGAATAGAAATCAAAATAGAAATAGAAACCAAAAAAATACGACAAATTCTAATCAAAAGTCAACTGAGAATGTTGTAGCGAAGCCGACTGAGAATGTTGTAGCGAAGTCGACTGAGAATGTTGTAGCGAAGCCGACTGAGAATGTTGTAGCGAAGCCGACTGAGAATGTTGTAGCGAAGTCGACTGAGAATGTTGTAGCGAAGCCGACTGAGAATGTTGTAGCGAAGCCGACTGAGAATGTTGTAGCGAAGCCGACTGAGAATGTTGTAGCGAAGCCGACTGAGAATGTTGTAGCGAAGCCGACTAAAAAAACAACCCGTAAACCAGTCAAAAAGGCCCCTACAAAAGCATCAATTAAAAAATCTGAAAATTCTGATGAAAAAGCTTCAATTAAGCCTGATTTAAAAAAGTCAGAAAATTCTGATGAAAAAGCTTCTTAAAAGTTTATGAACAAATATGCAGTAATTGGTAATCCAGTTCATCACAGCATATCTCCAATGATTCATGCCCAATTCTCTAAGGAGTTTGGGCTTGAAATTTCATATGAAAAAATACTTTCACCAATTAATGGATTTCAAGACACAGTAAAGAAATTTATTGATTCTAATGGTCAAGGTTTTAACATTACCTTGCCATTTAAAATTCAGGCACACAATCTATCAAAAGATTTAACTCCAAATGCAAAGGCTGCTGGGGCGGTAAATGCTATAAAAATAAAAGACAACACTTTGATTGGTGAAAATACTGATGGGAATGGATTAGTGAATGATTTTACAAATAATTTAAATCAATCCTTAAAAGGAAAGGAAATCCTAATTATTGGCGCAGGAGGTGCAACACAAGGAATTCTTAAGCCAATACTTGATTGTAATCCCGAAAAAATATTATTAGCAAACCGAACCAAAGAAAAATCTTTAAAGCTTGCGAGCAAGTTTCTAAAGTATGGAAAAGTTTGTGGCTTTGGGTTGGACCAAATTAAAGCCAAACCAGTTGATATAGTTATTAATGCGACCAGTGCATCTATTGATGGGAATATCCCTAATATTCCAAAAGGGGTTGTCGAGGGAGCCCTATGTTACGACTTGATGTATGGCAGAGAAACCCCCTTCATGAAGTGGGCAAATGAAAACTCTGCTAGAAAAGTTAGTGACGGACTTGGAATGCTCGTAGAGCAAGCAGCACTCTCGTTTTCTTTTTGGCTAGGGAAAAACCCACAGACTAAACCAGTAATCGAATTAGTCAGGGCGAAAGGCGACTAATATCCCACCCATTATCTTTACGCTCGTATATGAGGCGATCATGAAGCCTGCTTTCTCTTCCTTGCCAAAACTCAATACTTTGAGGAACTACTCTATAACCACCCCAAAAATCAGGTAGTGGAATCTCTCCATTAGCAAATTTTTTTTTCATTACTGCAAACTGATCAACCAAAATTGCTCTGGAAGATATTTTTGATGATTGTTGAGATGACCACGCACCAATTTGAGAGTCTTTTGGCCTTGAAGAGAAATATTTTAAAGATTCTAACTTTGTAATCTTCTCAACACTTCCAATAATTTTGACTTGCCTTTCTAAGGCAAGCCAGGGAAATAAAAGAGCAGCCTGGGGATTGTTTTGAAGTTGTTTTGATTTTTTAGACTCGTAGTTTGTGAAAAATACAAAGCCCTTATCGTCAAAAAATTTAAGAAGGACGGTTCTAATTCCTATATAGTCATCTGACGTAGCAAGACTCATTGCACTAGGCTCTATTATATTAGCTTCAATAGCCTGGTCAAACCATAATGAAAACTGTTCGATTGGATTACTTTTAAGGTCATCTTTTACGATACCACTTTTGAGATACTCCTTTCTTAGATTACTTAAATCACCTGTCATATAATTTCCTTCAAAAAGGGATTAAATTACTTTTTTTTGATTCTGTTAGATGCTTTGTGATGAGAGACTTAACTGGAGGAAAGCGATCCGCAAACTTTAAGACTAACTTTCTAACTTTTTTAGCTATGGCATCATCATTAGTAAACAAAGAGACAACCCCATTTGTACCAAAGTACATCAATCTAGATAAATGTATTTGTTTATTTTCAAATTCCTTTAAAACTGAGTCTGAACCAATATCATTACCATTTTGAGAGGCTTTAATAACTGCGAGAGAGAGAATGTCTTGCCCTCTTAACCCTAAATTAAAACCATGTGCTGTAACGGGATGCATTCCAACTGCGGCATCACCAATTAAAGCAAAACGAGTAGCTCTGAATTTTTGAGCATAAACGCCAACTAATGGATAAGAATGCCTTTTACCAATTTGTTTCATTTCACCTAAAATCCCATTAAAGCCATCACTAGCCTTTGCACAAAACTTCGTCTCGTCCATACTTAACATTTCGTCTGCCTCGTCAGTTGGGACTGTAAGAACAACAGAGGATATATTGCCATTTAAGGGTAACAGCGCTAAGGTATGGCCATAATTAAAGCACTCAAGAGCAGTTTGATTATGAGATTTTTCATGAGAGACTCTTGTAATTATCATTACCTTAGAGAAGTCTTTCATCGTTGATGATATGCCCATCTTTCTGCGTATTTCTGAAAAACGACTATCTGCAGCAACTATCAGCTTTGAATTTATAGTTTTACCATTTGAAAGAGTAATCTCAGCATTAGAAGAACTTGTATTAAGAGAGTCAACTGCTAAGTCATTAATAATAGTTATGTTATCAGCGCTTGATGCTTTTTGATATAAAGCAAGCCTGATTAAATTATTTGGAACAAGATATCCAAGAGCATCAATTGACGTTTTATTTGCTTCAAAATTTAATAATGACTCTGAATCACCATCAAAAACTTTTGCCTCTCTAAGTGGGCTGACTTTGGCCTGATCAATGAGACTCCAAACACCAAGTTTTTGAAGTATCTTTAATGAATTATGAGTTAAAGCAGTCTCCCTTCCATCTGGCTTAGGGTCTGCAATCGAAATATGCGGCGATTTTTCAACAACAAGTATCTTTTGATCCTGATTTGCTAATGAACAAGCAAAACTAAGCCCTGCTGGCCCTGCACCAATAATTACCACATCATAAACATTGTTAGAGTTATTATTTTTCATAGTATTTAAGAGTGAAAAACTTAGCGTATTAGTTTTTTACTTTTGACTCTTCAATTTTTTTAAGCCAATAGGCACTTTTTTCAAGATTTTTCTCAGTACCACTTCCTTCTTGATACATCTGGGCAACTTTAACTTGAGAGTCTAAATTACCACTCCTTGCAGCTTTAAGATAGTATTCATAGGCTTGCTCAAAATTCTGTAAAACTCCTTCTCCAGATTCATACATTTGTGCCAAATTATGCTGAGCATCTAAGTAACCATTGTCAGCAGACAAACTAATCCAGTTAAATGCTTTATTAAAGTCAATATTTACCCCGGCACCAAGATAATAAATAGCCCCTAAAGTATATTGCGCTTTTGGATGAGATTTGTTTGCCGCATTCTGGACATATTTAAAACCTTTAATGTCGTTCTGAACGACACCTACACCAGTGATATACATTATTCCAAGAGCAGTCATTGCATTTAAGTCACCTGTTTTAGCACCTAATTCAAATGCTTTAAGTGCCTTTTCATAATTTTTTTGTTCTACTAATACAATTCCTCTTTCATACAAACTATCTTCAGCACATACTGGAGATAGCAATAAAAAAGAAAAAGATATCAGCAATAAGACTTTAGTTAGAGAGATGTTGAATAATTTAGCTGTATTGTTCATTTTGGATTTAAATAATATTATTTTTAAAATATTATAATTATTTTACAGTTTTTTTTAGATTCTAAGCATCACCTCTTGGAACAAATTCTAAAACAGTTGCATTAATACAGTACCTTGGCATTCCGTCAGGACCGTCATTAAATACATGGCCTAAATGAATATCAGAACTTAAAGATCTTATTTCTGTTCGTGTCATACCATAACTAAGATCAATAACTTCATAAACCTCGTTACGCACAGGCCTTGTAAAGGACAGCCAGCCGGACTTTGAATCAAATCGATCTGCGGTATCAAAAAGAGGCCTTCCAGAGAGCTTATCTATAAAAACACCATCAGGTGTATTCTTAAAAATTTCATACTGTTCACAGAACCTTCTATCTGTCCCTTCATTAAATGCAACATTGAAAGCCTCAGAATTTTTACCTAATTTAAATTCACCCAATGCTTTATAAAAGTCATCAGAAGACATTATTCCTTGATGTGCCCATACTTCCTTTCCATCCTCTATTAGAAAAATAGTAGGTGTAGCCCATGTCTCTGTAATTAGCTCAAAGCCCTTCAATGACGATGCTGGCGCTGATCTTAATGGAATAGTTCCCTTATATTTTGATGTTACTAGTTTTTCGAACTCAAGACAAAATAAGCATGTACCCTCTACTTCTGGACCAATAACAACAATTTCTTTTCCACCTAAAGGTGATATATCTGCAACCAATGATTCTTTTGGCACTTGCTCAATAAAAGTAACGCCCGTAGAATGATCAGGGCAGTAACCATTTGGATTTCTCTTCAAGTAATCTTGATGGTAATCTTCAGCTGGCCAAAATTTTTCTAAAGCTGCCATCTCAGTCATAATTTCACCATACCCTTTTGCTGTTAATAGTTTTTGGTATAGTTGACCTGTTCGATTTGCAATTTCTTTTTGTTCATCATTGGTCCAATAAATTGCAGAACGGTAGTTATTTCCAACATCATTACCTTGTCTATTTAATTGTGTTGGATCATGAATCTCCCAAAAATTTTTCAGTAATTGTTCTGTGGAAACTCTGTCGGTGTCATAAATAACTTTAACTGTCTCTGTGTGGTTAATTAAAGTATTTTTATTGGTTAATTTTTCTTTATCAGATAATCCAATATTTTTAAGAACAGAAAGAAAACTTTCGCTTTGGATTCTTCTATTATCGAGAACATCCTGATAGGTTGGATTCTCATAATTTCCACCAGAGTAGCCAGATACAACGTCAACAACACCCTCAATATTTTCAAAGTTTTTTTCAACACCCCAAAAACATCCTGCAGCAAAAAAAATTTCTAGAATCACAAGCCCCTGCCTATATTTAAAAAATTAAAAAATAAATTCTACACCTGGAAAATGAATATAAAGTGTTTAATATGTGAAGAATAAAGAACTAATATAGAGGCAATAATTTTGAAAGTTACACAAAATTTGAATGAAGGAATAAAAGCTTCATTAATAAATATAGTAGCTATATTTAAACCATTAGTTTCATTAAAAATTAATTAGCAACCTTTAAATAACCCTTTATATAGCTTGAGGGAATAGAAACCCTATTAGATATTGAACCTTTAGTATTAAAGCCTATTGAAAAACCTTTTTCCATATTTTCTTGCAAAAAACTATCACTTAAATCCAATTCAACTATTTCATTATAGTCACAGTCAAAAGAAGAGCAGTCATAGGCCTTTAGGGAAATTAAAGTAACATCCATTTGGTTTTCATTATCACAACCATCCCATCTATCACAATAACTAGCTGAGGAATAATCTCTTCTTTCGTCCGACGTGTAAACAATTGAGAAATTAAGTTTATGCTTAATCAAATTACTATTATTGTCTTTAAATCCTAGTAAAAAATAATCAAAATTTTCAGCCTTACCGACCAAATTTCTTGACTTGGTATCAGATATTTTTGGCCCAGTAAACTTTAAATTATTATCTGAAACTTGAACCATTTCAGCGTATTTCACAACATTTTCTATCTCTAATCGCTTATTTTCAGCTTCGAGTACTCTGTTATTAAGCTCTTTTACGACCGCTGAAGCAATACTTGGATCTGCTATCTTAAGAGCTTCAACTAGATTTTGATCATGAGACAAGCCTAGGGCAAGAATCTTTTCTGTCTGGATATCAGAAGGACTTGTTGAAGAAAGCTCAAGTGAGGGAAGTTTAATTGAGGGAACATTAATTGAAGAACAGCCAATTAAACCAAAAGATAGTAATAAGACTAATAATATTTTTTTCATATTTATATTATATTTAAATTAACCCTAAAAAAAATATTTTCTTTTAATAAAGAAAATATTTAAAGTTGGTAGTCACGGTCAGATTTGAACTGACGACTTCCACCATGTCATGGTGGCACTCTAACCAGCTGAGTTACGCGACTGAAAAATAGGAATTATACTGCTTCGAAAGCAGAGCGAATAATTTTTTGAATGTTAGTTGCAGCTTCATAGCGATTTTCTGCATTTTTAATTGGCCTTCCAACCACAATATAGTCAGAGCCACTCTTAAAAGCCATTGCAACATCGACTACTCGCTTCTGATCATCATCATTAGCTACTGGTCGGATACCTGGAGTTACTGCAATAAGCTTATTATCAATATGTTCACGAATATATGGAACTTCCAAACCAGAAGACACAATGCCATCACATCCAGCTTCAAAAGCTCTTTTAGCTCTTGAAATAACCAAATCTTTAACATTACAATCAAAACCTAAGTCATCTAAGTCACCTCTATCTAGGCTCGTTAACGCAGTAACAGCAAGAATCTTTAAACTATTTTTATTTTCAACTGCTTTTTCCATTAGGGCTTGATTACCATGGATAGTTGCAAAAGTTGCTCCATAATCACTTAACCTTGCAATCGTTCTGCCAACTGTCTCTGGTACGTCAAAAAATTTTAAATCCACAAAGACCTTTTTGTCATTTGCAATTAGCCAATCTAGTAATTCAAAGTATTGGCCTGTCATTAAAAGTTCCATACCAATTTTATAAAAATTAACACTGTCATCTAGCTCTGTAACAATTTTTTTGGCTTCTGAGACTTCAGGAACATCTAATGCAAAGATTAAACGATCTTCAATTTTAATATCTTTCATGAGTTTTTAATAATTTAAATAAGGCTATTACAGTAAATTTATGACAGGCTTAATTATATAGATAAGGTCAATAACTAGACTGAAGAAATATATTTTTTAGTCGCATTAAATAAAATTTTTGCAGCGCGCCCGCCCAAATGAATTTGATCAAATAGAAGCCACTGCCCTTTTGACTTTGCTATTTCATCCCATGACTTCTTAAAAATATAGTGGTGCATCATTCCGCCATAAATTCTTCTAATAATTGGAAGTGAGTTTGGATCATAATCACTTTTAACTGGGTAAGTTCTTTTAGATAATTCATCCCATAATAGGTTTGAGACTGGAATAAGGTTAATGTTTTTATTTTTTGCTGTTAACTCTATGAAGTCATTAAATTTTCTTACATGCTCATTAATTGCAGAATCTTTATTCTCACCAATAGGCGGGAGTGAGCATAAGGCAAGTTTCGATGTATCTTTAAGTCTATCAAGAAGTTTGGGTAATAATTTCTGATAACTTTCATAAGTTGGAATTTCGGGCAATTTATTTTTCGACTTGTAACGCTCTCCTGACTTTTTATTGAAAGAAGCCATTGCATCATTAGACCCAATCATCAGGATGACTATGTCAGGATGGCAATTTATAATTGGCTGAATTCTGTTATTTACTTGCCATACTACGTCACCATTAATACCTTCATTAAGGATTGTATCTTCTGGATACTCATTACGGAGGCTTTCAACCCAGCATTCACCAATATTTCCATGTGTTAATGAGTCTCCAATACAGGCTATAACTCGACCAGATTTTAAAGGTAGCACCTTAGATAGATCATCAGCCCTTCCATTTGGAGGGGTTGCTGCAATAGAGGAAACATAGAAAAAAGCAACTGTAATTAAAATTACAATTGCTATTGATAAATATAAGATAAAGAGAAGCACTAAGACTTAAAGCTCAGCTAGGACAAATTAATTACCAAGACCGTCAACAGTTACCTCAATCTTTATAACATCTTTAGAAGGCCTTCTGTTAGTTTTAAAGCTAACATCACGACCAGCATAGTCAACTGTAACCAAATAATGACTTAGTCTTTTTTCAATAACTTGTCTAACCTTTGTTTCGCAGACCTCTTGGCTAATTACTTTCTTTCCAGTTGTATTGGCTTTCTTTTCAGCATCATTTGCAATTGAAGCGCCCATAAGGGCCCCAAAAAGAGTCATAGCGTCTTTTCCATCGCCCTTTCCAAGCTTGTTTCCTATTGCGCCTCCAAGAACGGCACCAAATAATTCATTGGTTGCACTACCATCCCCACTTTGAACAGTTTCCTGGATATAGCACTCTTGATAAGGCTCATCGACCCTATATTGTTTATAAACCTTTTCAACTGAAGTAACAGTCGCAGAATCTACAAAACTACCTGCAAAAGACAATTGAGATGTAAGTATAAACAAAGTGATTAGTGAATTTTTTAAGATCGCTTGCATAAGTATGCTCCAGTAATGTTTAACCCCTATAATGTAAATTATATACTTTTTTGGAAATATTTTTGGAATTAGTTAATAATACTTTATATTATATCCATGACCCAATGTGTTCTTGGTGTTGGGCATTTAAGCCAACATGGCATAAAGTTTTAAAAGAATTACCAAGTCATATAAATGTTAATTATCTATTAGGTGGGCTGGCCCCTGATAGCGATTTACCAATGCCTTTTGAAACTCAAAAATATGTTCAAGACAATTGGATAAAAATTCAAAAAGTTGTCCCTGGTACAGAATTTAATTATGATTTTTGGACTCTAAATGAACCCAGGCGCTCAACATATCTCTCCTGTAGGGCAGTTATTTCTGCAAAAAAACAGCACCCTGATTTTGAAGTTTTAATGACTGAAGAAATCCAAAAAGCATACTACCTAAAAACCCTAAACCCCTCAAATGAAAATACATTAATTAACATTGCTCAGGATATTGGGCTTAATGAAGACTTATTTAAGGAGGATCTAAAATCGAGCGAAGTTAATGATCTTCTTCTTAATCAGATTCACACCACAAAAACCATGCCAATAAACGGCTTCCCATCATTAGTTCTAGTTAGAGAGAACAATCTTGAAAGGATAAATATTGACTATTTAAATTCTAATTACATTATTAATCAAATAATCACTTGAATAATTACTCATAAGTGGCAATAATATACCGCTTGCCTTGGTAGCTCAGCTGGATAGAGCGCTCGCCTCCTAAGCGAGGGGTCTCAAGTTCGAATCTTGACCAGGGCACCAAACTTAAAGAGCTCTTACTGTCAAAATACCCTCTACTCGCTTAATGTTTTCAATAGCCTTAGTGGAAATTTCATTTTCAAGATCAATAAGTGTGTAGGCAAAATCTCCTCTAGACTTGTTAATCATATCAAGAATATTAGCCTCTTCCTCAGCTATGGCCTTTGTTATTTGACGAACCATATTCGGAATATTTCTATGGGTAATAGCTAATCGCTCTTTGCCATCTCTAGGCATCCTTGCATCAGGAAAGTTTACAGAATTCACAATATTTCCATTTTCAAGATAATCTTTAATCTGTTTAGCAATCATGACAGCGCAATTATCTTCAGCTTCAGATGTAGAGGCGCCAAGATGGGGAAGTGCAATGACTCTTTCATGATTTTTTTTGTCATTGATTGGGAAATCAGTGACGTAATACTTTACTTTTCCAGAATCAAGAGCTTTCATTAATGCGTCTTCATCAACAATCCCATCTCTTGACATGTTAATTATTACTGAGCCCTCAGGTAACAAGGCAATACGTTTTGCATTTAATAAGTTTTTAGTTTCATCAATTAAGGGAACATGAAAAGAAACAAAATCACTCTTAGAAAATAATTCTTCTATAGTAGTCGCATCTTCAACTTCAGAAGAAATTTTCCAAGCATTCTTCTTAGTGATTGATGGGTCAAAACCAATAACATCCATTCCAAGGATGCTAGCTGCATTTGCAATTTCAACACCAATAGCACCAAGACCAACAATTCCTAATGTCTTTCCTGGCAATTCCGAGCCTGAATATTGTTTTTTTCCATCCTCTACGGTTGCCTTAAGGTTCTCAAGCGGTAAATTTTTTACATAGTTCCATGCCTGGCAAATATTACGACTAGCAAGAAGCATTGAAGAAATAACAAGCTCCTTAACTGCATTAGCATTTGCGCCTGGAGTGTTGAATACTACAACTCCTTTGCCACTCATTTTTTCAAGTGGAATATTGTTTACTCCTGCGCCAGCACGGCCAATAGCTTTAAGGTTTTCCCCAGTTTCTAATTCATGCATCTTGGCGCTTCGAACAAGTATTGCGTCTGGATTATTATCTTTAACTGTTACATCATAAATATCACTAGAAAATTTATCTAAACCTAGAGATGAAATGTTATTTAAAACTTGTACTTTAAGCATTACCCATAATCCTTTTCAAAATCACTCATAAAATTAACTAAGGCATCAACGCCCTCTTGAGGCATTGCATTATAAATGCTAGCCCTCATTCCTCCAACACTTCGATGACCTTTAAGTGCAAGTAATCCTGCTTCTTTTGAGCGTTCTAAAAATAAGTCATTTAGACTGTCATCTGCTAATAAAAATGGAACATTCATCCAAGAGCGATATTTAATTGAAACTGGGTTTGAATAAAAATCAGAGTTATCAATTACCTTATAAAGTGTTTTTGCTTTCGTATGATTTATTTTTTGAATCACACTCAATCCTCCCTGCTCTTTAAGCCATTCAAAAACGCGACCAGCAGCATACCATGGGAAAGTGGCAGGAGTGTTAAACATAGACTCATTGTTAGCTTGAGTTGAATAGTCAAAGAGTTTTGGTTGTCCTTTAACTACGTTACCAATTAAGTCTTCTCTTACAATAATAATTGTTAAGCCAGCAGGTCCAATATTTTTTTGAGCTCCTGCATAAATAACACCATATTTAGAAACATCAATCTCTCGAGAAAGAATCGTTGAGGACATATCAGCAACTAATGGGATATCAACTTCAGGAATATAATCAAACTCTAGTCCAGCAATTGTTTCATTTGGGGTGTAATGAAGATAAGCAGAATCTTGATCAATATTCCAATTTTTAAAATCATCG
This sequence comes from Candidatus Pseudothioglobus sp. uisw_070, assembly GCF_059512545.2. Taxonomy (NCBI): domain Bacteria; kingdom Pseudomonadati; phylum Pseudomonadota; class Gammaproteobacteria; family Pseudothioglobaceae (SeqCode); genus Pseudothioglobus (SeqCode); species Candidatus Pseudothioglobus sp. uisw_070. Next base: position 1,177,276 of record NZ_CM183456.2, read on the forward strand.
ATATCAGTAAAATTATTCTCTGAGCTATCTGTACAAACATTAACTTTACAATAACGCTGCGCTTCAGCAATTGCTTTTACTGACCAGTGCCCTGTATTTGCATAGCAAGCTTTAGACTTTCCTCTTAACAGATTAATTGGAACCATTGAAAACTGAGCAGAGGCGCCACCCTGAAGAAATAAAACCTTGTAATTATTTGGAATATTTAAAAGATCTCTCAAATCCTTTTCAGATTTTTGAGCGGCCTCCATAAAGTCAACTCCTCGATGCGAAATTTCCATTACTGAAGCTTTAGAGTTTCCATACTCAATAAGTTCTTGCTGAATTTTTTTAAGTACTAAAGTAGGTAGCATTGCTGGCCCAGCACTAAAATTATATGTTTGTGTCATAATAAATAAAAGGCTTTAAACCTTTTTTTCAAAATTAAAAAAAAAACGCTCAGCTGTGCTCAATCTTGATAAGCCCATCCAAACGTCAATGTTTTAGCAAAAATAACCTTCGTTGGTTATAAATTGTGTTTGATTATACCTAAGCCAAAATAAACTTAAATTTACCTTTTATGTCAATTTGTTACATTTTTTTAATTCAGAATTTAAGATAAAGTGACTAAATTTGAAATCAAAAAAATCAGATCCTGTAAAATATTGATGCTGACAACCTTAGCAAATCATTCATTTATTAATGGAAACACTCATAATCCATACTCAAGATTTAATTATTGCTGAAAAGCTTACAAGGAGCCTTAAAGGCGACTTGGAAAAGCGAAAAAATCACTTTAGAATCCATACTGACTTTAATTTTACTATTGAAAAACTAAGACTAGAAAACACAGTTGACATAAATTTACATCATAAGAAGTTTAATTTTTCAGATATTAAGTTAGTTGTTAGTGATATGGACTCAACTTTAATAACTATTGAGACGATTGATGAAATTGCTAAGGAGTCAGGAATGTCCAATGAAGTCTCTTTAATTACTGAACAAGCAATGCAGGGTAGGCTGGACTTTACTGAGTCCTTTAAAAAAAGGATATCAATACTTAAAGGAGTTAACACTTCAGCATTTGAGTCTGTTTACACCAACTCTTTAAAATTAAGCCCTGGAGCCAAAGAGCTAATTAATTTTTTTAAATCAATTAGTGTAAAGTCAGCCATTATCTCAGGTGGCCTGAGTTACTTTGCTGAACGCCTTCATAAAAGTTTAGGAGTGGATACCTTTAGAGCCAATAATGTAGAGGTGACTAATAGCTGCCTCACTGGAGCAGTCTTAGGAAAAGTTATTGATGCCAATGAAAAAGCAAATTATATTAATGAGCTATGTTCGCTTTATCAACTAAAAAGAGAGCAAGTCATTGCTATTGGTGATGGCGCTAATGATTTACAAATGATGAAAATTGCTGGCGTGTCTGTTGCCTACCATGCCAAACCTATATTGCAAAAGAATTGTGATGTAATTATCAACTATGGTGGTCTCGATTCTGTGATTGATTTTTTTGAAGAAGATGGTTATTAATCAAACTAATTAATCTTAATTAAATATAAATTTTCATATAAAACTCATGAAAAATTCACTAAAATCTTTCCTGTACTGACTAGACTACCAATATCTTCTTATTTCCAACATTCAATTATGAATATTAAATTATTTACTATATTTTTATCTTTTTTCGCAATGCAGGCTATGGCTGATGATCATACGCACACTATTAGCGGAACAGTTACTGGATGTTCAACTAAGAATGCGGTCCATGTTCTTATTTATGAAGAGTCTGGATGGAAGGGCATGAATCATAGTCAAGAAAAAATTTATGAGCCAAGTAAAAGTGGCACTTGTGATGTTTCTTGGAGCATGGAAGTTCCTTCGGGTCCATACGCACTTGCTTCATTTGAAGATGAAAATAGTAATGGTAAGTTGGACTTCTTTTTCTTTATCCCTAAGGAGCCAGCAGGCTTTTATCAATTTAGTGGAATGGGAGCTCCTAAGTTCGACAAGATGAAAATTGATGTTGATAAAGACATGGACAGCATTGAAATAGCTTTACCATAGAATATTCAAATTAGTATTTAAATACTTATGACAGTGATTACTTCAATTATTGCTGGTTCTACAGGCCTAATAGGTGGAAATGTCATTAAAGTTCTGTCTAATAAAAAACAGAGCGCTATTGCTCTAACTCGAAGATCAATTCCCAACCTTCCGCCCAACATTACAGAAATGATTATTGATTTTGATGCTTTTGAAAAAAATGGCTCTCTGCCCTCTTGTAATAATGTATTTATTTGTCTTGGAACAACAATTAAAACTGCTGGAAGTAAAGAGAATTTTAGAAAAGTTGATATAGACTATTGCCTTAGTATTGCTAGAAAAGCCAAAGAATCGGGCGCTGAAACATTGAGTCTTATTTCTTCCATAGGTGCAAACAGTTCTTCAAAAAATTTCTATCTAAGGACAAAGGGTGAACTTGAAGAGTCCATTCAAAGTCTTGGCTTTTTAACAGTAAATATATTTAGGCCTAGTTTTTTAGTTGGAGAGCGCTCTGAAAAAAGACTAGCTGAAAAAATAGCAATAAATCTTGCAAAGATAATGGATCTTTTTTTAATTGGAACTGCAAGTAAATACAGAAGCGTTAAAGCAGAGTCTCTTGCTAAGACTATGGTTTTAAAAGCTGATGGTAAGCCTGGAATTAATTACTTCTATTTTGATGACTTTCTTAAATAACTCTATTTAAAAGTTACCAATACTTTTTACAAGAAGCTCTTTAACTATCCACTGAATTAATCTTATTCGAAATATAAGCTGTCACTGGTATAATATCCGCCATCTAAGTAACGTACATCAATAGGCAATGTCTGGCAATTCATTTGGAAAACTATTCACATTAACAACCGCTGGCGAAAGTCATGGTGATGCTCTTGTAGGCATTGTAGATGGCTGCCCTCCAGGGATGAAGCTTAAGGAAGAGGATCTTCAAGGTGATTTAGATCTTAGAAAGCCTGGAAGCTCAAGACACACCACTCAAAGAAGAGAGTCGGATACCATCAAAATAGTATCTGGAACTTTTGAAGGTGTAACTACTGGAACCCCTATTGCCCTTTTGATTGAAAATACTGATCAAAGACCAAGGGATTATACAAAAATTGCAAACTCTTTTAGGCCTGGTCATGCAGATTTCACCTATCAACAGAAATACGGAATTAGAGATTACCGTGGTGGTGGTCGCTCATCTGCTAGAGAAACTGCAATAAGAGTTGCAGCTGGTGGCATTGCTAAAAAATACCTAAAAGAAAAATATGGTATTGAAATTCGTGGGTACTTAGCCCAACTAGGACCAATTTCTTTTGAAAGTTTTGACTGGAAGGAGGTTCATAACAATCCTTTCTTTTGTCCTGATGCCAGCAAAGTAAATGAACTAGAAGACTATATGGATAACCTTAGAAAGTCAGGTGATTCAATTGGCGCAAGAATCAACATCGTTGCTAGCAAAATGATTACAGGACTTGGCGAGCCGATTTTTGATAGACTTGATGCTGATATTGCGCACGCAATGATGAGCATTAACGCTGTAAAAGGTATTGAAATTGGTGCTGGATTTAGTGTTGTTAATCAAAAAGGCTCGCTTCATAGAGATCCAATCACTCCTGATGGATTTACGTCAAATAACTCTGGAGGGATACTTGGTGGTATCAGCTCTGGTCAAGACCTTCTAGTTTCTATTGCCCTCAAGCCAACTTCCAGCATAAGACTTACTGCAGATAGTATTGATAAAAAGGGTAAAGCAACAGAAATTAGCACGACTGGCAGACATGACCCTTGCGTCGGTATTAGGGCAACCCCAATTGCAGAGGCAATGCTAGCAATTACATTAATGGATCACGCACTCAGACATCGCGCTCAAAATGCTGATGTATCTTCAACTACACCGCCTGTCCCTGCTGAAAAGCAATAGTTTCAACCCAATCTAAAAGGAAATAATGTTTAAGCTCATTCATAAGCGCGTTCCCAGTAACGCAAAAAACGATATCTTGTCGGGACTGACAGTAGCATTGGCATTGGTCCCTGAAGCTGTTGCATTTGCCCTTTTGGCAGGATTAAACCCACTAGTTGGGCTTTATGCCGCCTTTACTATTGGGCTCATTACATCAATCATAGGTGGAAGGCCCGGAATGATCTCTGGCGCTACAGGTGCTATTGCAGTTGTCATTGGGACCTTAGTTGCCATTCATGGGGTGGAGTACCTATTTGCAGCTGTCGTGTTAACTGGGCTCATTCAAATTGTATTTGGTCTATTTAAGATGGGTAAATTTATAAGACTTGTTCCTCACCCAGTTTTTCTAGGCTTTGTAAATGGCCTAGCAATTGTCATTTTTCTAGCGCAGGTTAAACAATTTAAAGTTGGCGGTGAGTGGATTACTGGAACCCCTCTAATGTTAATGCTAGTAATTATTGCAATTACAATGGCTATTATTCATTTTTTACCAAGATTAACTCGCGCAGTACCATCAACTCTAGTTGCAATTGTAATTGGAACAGTGGCAGTATTATTTTTAGGACTTGATACTAGGACAGTTGGAGATATTGCCCCTATTGGTGGTGTATTTCCTCCATTTAATTTACCCGATGTGCCAATTGATTTTGAGATGCTTAAAATTATTTTTCCTTACGCAATGATTATGGCTTTAGTTGGGCTTATTGAAAGCTTATTAACACTTAACTTAATTGATGATTTAACAGAAACCACAGGTCAGCCAAATCGTGAATGTATTGGACAAGGCGTTGCTAATACTGTTACAGGTTTTTTTGGCGGAATGGGTGGCTGCGCAATGGTTGGGCAAAGTCTGATTAATATTAAGTCTGGAGGAAGGGGAAGACTCTCTGGAATAGTTGCATCTATAATACTTCTATTTTTTATACTCTATCTTTCTAAATACATAGAAATGATTCCAGTTGCGGTTCTAATTGGCGTCATGATGATGGTCGTAATTGGCACCTTTGAGTGGGGTTCATTTCGATTATTTGGTAAGGTTCCAATGCCTGACATTATTGTTGGAATATCTGTTGCAGTAATAACTGTACTAACAGATAACTTGGCACTTGCAGTCATAACTGGCGTTATTATGTCAGCGCTTTCATATGCCTGGGAGTCTGCTGGAAAAATACAGTCTGTTGAAGAAGTTGAGTCAGATGGAAAAAAGACATACAGACTGCATGGCGCAATATTTTTTGCATCAATCAATACTTTTCATGCGATTTTTAGCCCGAAAGAAGACCCTGAAAATGTCTACATAGATTTTGAGGACTCAAGAGTGATAGATCACTCTGCAATTGAAGCAATTGATAAGCTTGCTGATCGTTACCAAAAAGCAGGAAAAACCCTACATTTAGTTCATCTTAGTGAAGAGTGCAGATTGCTTCTAAAAACAGCAAAACATTTAGTCGAAGTCAACGTCCTTGAAGACCCTCACTATCATGTCGCAATTGATAAGGCAAAGGCTAGAATTGAAGGAACCATCACTACTTAGAAGTTTACTAATATTTACTTCTTTACTAGAGACTCTAAAGGATAACTATTTTCCTTTTTCGTCGCCCCAAAGAATCTTATGAAGTTGTACCTGAAGTCGAACATTAAGTTGTTTCTCTAAAATCCAATCTGCTAATTGTGCTGGCTTTAAACTTTCATAAACTGGTGAAAACAGCACATCTGATAAAATCTCATGGTCTTTTAAAATACTACAACACCATTCAAAATCTGACCTTGAAGCTATTACAAACTTGAGCTGATCTTTGTTTTCTAAAAGCGCAATATTTTCATATCTATTTTGGTGTTGTTCTGTTGATGAAGGTGTTTTCAGGTCCATTACAATAGATACATTTTTATTTACCTTCGAAATATCAATACTGCCACTTGTTTCCATTGACACCTTGTATCCCTTTTCTATCAAAGTGTCCAACAAACCAAGACAATTACTTTGCGCCATTGGCTCTCCACCCGTAACACATATATAGTGTGTTTTATATTTTGAGATCTCAGCTAATATTTGCTCAATTGATAAAGGATTATTGCCTTTAAATGCATACGCAGTGTCACAATAATTACATCTTAATGGGCAGCCTGTCAGGCGAACAAACACAGTTGGAATTCCAACCTCTCTTGCCTCTCCTTGAAGCGAGTAGAAGATCTCTGTAATATTTAATGTCATATTATTTAAATTGCCCATCTCTTAATCGTTTTATTTGATTTCTAGTGTCTGCTGCCTGCTCAAATTTTAAATCCTCAGCAAACTTATACATCTCTTTTTCAAGTCGCTTTAGTTCTTTGGAGAGCTGAACAGGAGATAATTTTACTTGAATAGTTTCAGATATTAAATCATCAATATCAGATGCTGAAAGGTCTGTATCTAAAATATCAACAATCGGCTTCACAACGCCCATTGGTATTATTCCATGTTTTTTGTTATAGGCTTCCTGCTTGTCTCTTCTTGCAGATGTAACATCCATTGCTCTTTGTATTGAGTTAGTAATCCTGTCAGCATATAAGATAACGCTTCCATTAATATTTCGAGCAGCCCTTCCCATCGTTTGTATTAAAGATCGCTCTGAGCGAAGAAAGCCTTCTTTATCTGCATCTAAAATTGCAACTAGAGATACCTCTGGAATATCTAAACCTTCTCTTAAAAGATTTATCCCAACTAAAACATCAAAAACACCAAGACGTAAGTCTCGAATGATTTCTACCCTCTCAACGGTATCAATATCAGAATGAAGATATCTTACCTTTACATTATGATCATTTAAGTAGTCACTGAGCTGCTCTGACATCTTCTTAGTCAGTGTTGTCACTAAGACCCTTTCTTTTACAGCAACCCTTTTATGAATTTCAGATAGTAAATCATCAACCTGAGTTTCAACGGGCTTAATAACAATGCCTGGATCTAATAATCCAGTTGGCCTGACAACTTGCTCAGCAATAACAGTTGACATCTCTAATTCAAATTTTGCTGGAGTTGCTGAAACCAAAATACACTGGTTTAATCTTTCAGAAAATTCTTCAAATCTAAGTGGTCTATTGTCTAGAGCTGATGGCAGGCGAAAACCAAAATCTACGAGCGTTGTTTTTCTAGCCCTATCACCATTGTACATTGCCCCTATTTGGCTAACTGTAACGTGCGACTCATCTAAAATAATTAAAGAATCTTCGGGCATATAATCAAACAGGGTAGGTGGTGGTTCTCCTGGTTTTCTTCCAGATAAATAGCGGGAGTAATTCTCAATACCTGAGCAATAGCCTAGCTCTCTCATCATCTCCATATCCTGCGCTACTCTTTGAGAAAGTCTTTGATCTTCAACTAATTTATTTTGAGAAAGTAGTTCTTTTTTCCTTAAGCCAAGTTCTACCTTGATATCATCAAGGATATTTAATATGGTTGATTTAGGGGTAACGTAATGGGTCTTTGGATAAATAGTAACCCTTTGAAGAGACTTTAGTTTTTCTCCTGTTAGTGGATCAAACCATGAAAGACTTTCCACCTCATCATCAAACATCTCTATTCGAATTGCTCGCTCTTCAGAGTCTGCTGGAAATATATCAATTACCTCGCCCTTAACTCTAAAATGCCCTCGGATTAATGTAATGTCATTTCTTGAATATTGCATCTTTGATAATGTCGCAAGAATTTCTCTTTGCTTTGCAACCTCCCCAACAGTTAAATGAAGCAGCATTTTCATATAGCTTTCAGGATCTCCAAGACCATAGATAGCAGAAACACTTGCAATGATTATTACGTCTTTGCGCTCAAGAAGTGATTTGGTAGCAGAAAGTCTCATCTGCTCTATCTGTTCATTTATTGAAGCATCTTTCTCAATAAATGTGTCTGAGGCAGGAACATAGGCCTCTGGCTGGTAATAATCATAATAAGACACAAAGTATTCAACGGCATTGTTAGGAAAGAATTCTTTCATTTCACTATAAAGCTGAGCAGCTAAAGTTTTATTTGGGGCCATAATCAGACTAGGTTTTTGACTCTTCTCTATAACATTTGCAAGAGTAAATGTTTTGCCTGAGCCCGTGACACCAACGAGCGTTTGATACTTCTCTCCAGCCTCAATTCCGTCTAGTAACGTTTGAATAGCTTTTGGCTGATCACCCTTAGGTGAAAAATTCGATTTCAGTTGAAATTTTCTGGCCATTATCGGCAGTTTTTGATTAAAATAAAACCCTTAATTTTAAACCATTTAAAGAGCACAGTAAATGTCAACTATCCTATCAAATCGTGTACAAAAAGTTAAACCTTCTGCGACTATGGCTGTCAGTGATAAAGCTAAAGAATTAAAATCACAAGGAATACAAATAATTTCAATGGGATCGGGTGAGCCAGACTTTGATACTCCTGTAAATATTCAAAAAGCGGCTATTACTGCAATTGGCTCTGGAGATACAAGATATACCCCAGCTGACGGAACTGCAGAGCTAAAAAAAGTAGTCTGTGAAAAATTTAAAAGAGAGAATGGATTAGATTATTCCTTAAATGAAGTAATGGTTTCTTGCGGTGGTAAACAGGTTTTTTATAACCTCTGTCAAGCAATCCTTAACGAGGGTGATGAAGTCATCATACCAACTCCTTACTGGGTTTCATATCCTGACATGGCTATTCTCGCTGATGCAACTCCTGTCTTTATTGAGGCTGGATTAGAGCAAGACTTTAAAATAACTCCAGACCAATTAGAAGCTAGCATTACGGATAAATCCAAACTTTTTGTTCTTAATAGCCCCTCTAACCCAACAGGCTCAGTTTATAGTGAATCAGAAATTAAAGCCCTTGGTGAAGTTTTGAAAAAATACCCTCAAGTTCTTACTATAAGCGATGATATATATGAGCATATAAGATGGGGTGATGATGATTTCGTAAATATTGCAATGGCGTGTCCAGAGCTTAAAGATAGGGTTGTAATTCTTAATGGTGTGTCTAAAGCATATGCAATGACTGGGTGGAGAATTGGTTATGCTGCTGGACCTGAAACAGTAATTAAGGCAATGAAAAAAATTCAAGGACAGTCAACCTCTAATCCAAGCTCAATTTCTCAAGCTGCTGCTCTTGAAGCGATTTCAGGCGAGCAGTCATTTATATCAATGATGGTTGAGGCTTTTGAGCGTCGCCATGAGTTTCTAGTTGATAGTTTGAATGCTATAGATGGAATTGAGTGCCCAAGATCTGGTGGAGCCTTCTATTCTTTTCCTAAAGTTCAAGGATTAATTGAAAGAATTGGTCTTAAAGATGACGTTGAGTTTTCAACTTATTGTCTTGAAAAGCTTAGTTTGGCTGTTGTTCCAGGTTCTGCCTTTGGAGCGCCAGGTTACGTTAGGCTATCTTTTGCAACCAGCATGGATAACATTAAATTATCGGTTGAGAAATTAGCAAGCATCTAAACATATAATTGCTTATATATTTTTGCTTGACATCAAAAATTTCTTAAGATAACCTCTACTAATCTTAATTGGAGATAAATTATGCTAGATAAAAGAAAATTCTATATCAATGGTCAATGGGTTGAACCATCAACTAAAAATGACTTTGACGTCATCAATCCTTCTGATGAAACAGTTTGTGCAGTGATTTCTCTCGGCTCACAAAGTGATACCGATGCAGCAATTGCAGCTGCAAGAGCAGCATTACCAATGTGGTCTGCCTCAACAAAAGCAGACAGAATAGCACTACTTGAAAGACTTTATGCAATCTATGAAAGAAGAATGGATGACATGGCTGAAGTCATTTCGATTGAAATGGGAGCACCTATTGACTTTTCTAAAGCATCACAGGCGCCTTCAGGAACAAGTGCTATTGAAGATTTTCTTAACCAACTTAGAAAGTTTGAGTTTGAAGAACAACTTGATGACTCAGACAATCAATTAATTTATGAACCAAAAGGTGTTTGCGCACTAATTACCCCATGGAACTGGCCAATAAGCCAAGTAGCTCTAAAAGTTATACCCGCAATTGCTGCTGGATGCACTATGGTTTTAAAGCCTTCAGAGCTTGCTCCTTTAGACTCAATGATTTTTGCTGAAATGCTTGAAGAGGCTGGTTGTCCAGCAGGAGTATTTAACCTTGTTAATGGAGATGGTATTGGTGTTGGAAGTCAGCTGACTTCTCACCCTGATGTTGATATGGTTTCTTTCACAGGCTCAACAAGAGCTGGCGCACTAATTTCTCATAACGCTGCTGACGACTTTAAGAGAGTTGGATTAGAGCTTGGAGGTAAAGGAGCCAATATTATTTTTGCAGATGCAGACGAAAAAGCTGTTATTAGAGGCGTAAGACACTGCTTCAATAACACGGGTCAATCTTGTAATGCTCCTACTAGAATGCTCGTTGAGCGCTCAGTTTATGATCAGGCAGTTGCGATTGCTAAAGAAACTGCAATCTCTACAAATACTGATATTGCTTCAAAGTCTGGAAAGCATCTAGGTCCCGTTGTATCCCAACTTCAATTTGATAAAATTCAAGTGTTAATTCAGGCAGGCATTGATGAAAATGCAACCTTGGTCGCTGGAGGGACTGGAAAGCCCGAAGGACTAGAGACAGGTTATTTTGTAAAGCCAACTATCTTTGCTGATGTTAATAACCAAATGACGGTTGCAAGAACTGAAATTTTTGGACCCGTCCTCTCCATGATTCCATTTGATACCGAAGAAGAGGCAATTAAAATTGCAAATGACACGCCATATGGCCTTACCAATTACGTTCAAACTCAAGATCAAGAAAAAGCAAAAAGAGTGTCTAAAAAATTGCTGTCTGGGATTGTAGAAGTTAATGGAAAAAGCTCTGCAAGTGGCGCCCCATTTGGTGGCTATAAGCACTCAGGTATTGGGCGTGAAGGTGGCTCTCTCGGTCTTAAAGAGTTCATTGAAGTCAAAGTAGTTACTGGCTGGAGTTAATTAGATAGCTTGATATTGAATGGCTTTAAAAAAAATTGCCATTGGTGGAATTAGCACAGAGTGCAGTAGTTATTCACCCCTATATCAAAAGAAAGACGACTTTCAAAGTATCCAAGGTCAAGCATTGCTTGACCTTATTGATTTTCCCTTTAGTGAATTTGACATAAAGCCTTATCCACTATTCTTTAACAAGTCAGTTCCTGGCGGCCCTATTGATAGAGAATACTTTACTCAAATAAAATATCAATTCATTGAGGATATTCTCTCTCTAGGAGATCTAGATGGGGTTCTTCTATTAATGCATGGTGCAATGTATGTTGATGGTATTGAGGACCCAGAAGGAGAGTGGATTGCGTCAGTTCGCAAAGAAGTTGGGCCAAAATGCATAATTTCAGTAAGCTTTGATTTGCATGGTCAGATGACCAATCAAATTATTAGTAATATAGATGCTTTTGCAGCTTTTAAAACTGCACCTCATATTGATGTCAAAGAAACTTATCAGCGGTCATCAATGATGCTTTGTAAGGCCCTTAATGAAAACTATAGGCCCTATGTTCTCTGGTCAGCAATACCAGTTTTAGTCTCAGGAGAAATGTCTTCGACATTTGTAGAGCCTTGCCAATCAATCTATGAAAGTCTTGATCTTTATAATCTAGAATCTAATATCCTCGACTGTAATCTAATGATTGGTTACGTTTGGGCAGATACTAAAAGAGCCACAGCTTCTTCTATTGTGACTTGCACTGATGAAAAATCTGGCGCTATCATCTGTAAAAGTATTGCTAATCTCTACTGGGATAATCGAAAAAAACTAAAATATGGCATGAAATCAGGAGATATTCATAGCGCTCTTGAGTTTTGTAAGGATGATTTTTCAATAATTGCAGATAGTGGTGATAATCCTACTGCAGGAGGAGTTGGAGATAGAGCTGATATTCTAAAAGCAATCTTAGAAGCTGATTTAAAAGAAACTTTGATTGCAGGTATTGCATCAAAATCAGCCTATGATGAACTAAAAAAAGGAAATCAATTTACTATTGGTGGTACATTTGGTGGGGGTGGACCTTCATTAATACTAACTGCTGATAGCGTCTATTTTCAAAATCAATGCGCAATAGTTAAAGTAAATAAAACAACAATTGTGGTAACCAAGCTGAGAAGGCCATTTCATAAGCTTAAAGATTTTACTGATTTAAAAATAAATCTACGTAGCTTCCAGTTACTCATTGTTAAATCTGGATATCTTTCACCAGACCTTGAAAATCTTTCAGTGCCTTCATTTATGGTTTTGTCTGATGGCGCTGTAAATCAAGAATTAAGCTCAATTTCCAATAAGCAAAGAAATAGAAAGATCTATCCATTTCAGGACTTTTATGACTTTACTCCTGAGGCAAGTAATGGCAAATCAATTATTCGTTAATTGCACCCATAATACTGCTAATAAGTAACTGCTCATTCCACTGATTTGGTCCTGCGCCAACTCTTACAACAACCATATCCTTTGAAGGAATAACATAACACCTATTTGAATTATATCCTTCTAACGCAAACATATCTTTTGGAAGCCCTGGCCATCTTGTTCCATTTGAGTTAGTCCAAAAAGTATATCCATAGTCAGGATTTAAATTTTGTGAAGATTTTGTTGCTTTATCAATCCACCAACTCGGTACAACTTCTTTACCATTCCATAATCCTTTCCGCATCAATAAGTAACCAAATCTTGCCAGCTCTCTGGCAGAGATATGAAGGCCAATATGAGCACTAGTGTGGGGACCAATAAATTGACCACCTCCAAGAATATCCCAACTAGCATTTTCAATACCTATTTGACTGAATACTTTTTCCTGCATATAGTCATGGATTTCTTGTTTCATAATGGATTTAAACAATATTGATAAATGAGCCATTGCAGGATCACTATAATCCCAAATTGTTCCAGGCTCACCGACTAGAGCATCTGTTTTTTTACCATATCGATTTTCGCTAAAACCAAGTGCATGCTCAAAAGGACCACTATCAATTTTTGTGGGTATCCCAAATGCTAGTTTAGCTTCTCCAGCGATGCCAGAGGTCATACTAAGCAAGTGCCCAATAGTTATTTTTTCTTTAAGCTGATCAGTTAGCTTAGTATTATTTGGCAAAAAAGAGTAAGCAGAACTTTCTAGGCCCACTTGGACATTATTTGGAAGCGTACCTTGTCGACTTTCCTCCAACAAAAGACCCCATGCTATTCCAGTAAATGATTTTGTGCAAGACCAAACATCAAAGCGACTTCCAGGAAGAGTCATAAAGCTATAGTGCTCTTTAATTAGGTAGCCATTTTTGATTACTGCTATTCCAGATGCGTACGTATCAAAAAAGAATTTATAACCCTCAATAATAGCGTCTAACTTGCCCAAATTCATATTAGTAAGATTTTTTATTTCATTCGAATCTTTGAGGAATCGCCAGCCATTATTTGACTCTGATTGAGGAAAATAATTATTATTGAGAGGATTTGAAATTTTCATTCTTTAATTTTACTTCGAGTTAGTAAACAAATTCTTTAAGTACTCAAAAATATAAAGAGCTCTTTTTGGCCTCTTTTTTATTACTACTACTTATGTTAAGATTTAAAAAAAATTTATAAAGGGGGGTATATTATGACTTTAGCTACAGTTTATAGAATTAACGGTTTAATTGGCCTACTTTGGGCTGCATCTTTTTGGTTTGGGACTGATATGATGGCAGCGTCTTATAACTGGGAAGTAACCTTTCCAATGGTTACAATGGCACAATATTTAGGGATGTCATTCCTATTCACTGCGGTAATTTTTATAATGCTTCCAAACTGGACATCATCAGAGCAACTAAAAAAAGCGACTCCGACCGTTATAATTCTGCAACTACTAGCTATTTCACTTCAAGTTTTTCATATCACATCTGGCGTTATCCCTGCTGGAGGTATGCAGTACTTTGGAATTGGTTTAAGTAGTTTAATTATTATCCTTTTCTATTGGAAATCTCGTGCCTAAATATTAATTTGTTCTATCATAATGCTCAAAAGGAGGTCATAATTGACCTCCTTTTTTAATATCTAACAATAATACTTGAACTCTAAGCAAATCTTATTAGCTCTTATTGTTCCTATTACCTGGGGCTTAGGGTTTACTCTAGCCAAAATTGGAATGGAGCAGTTTCCAGCTCTCCTTATCATGACAATTCGCTTTGGTATTGCAGGTTTAATTCTTGTTTGGTTTACAAAGCCACCATGGGGTCATATGCGTGAAATTTTTGTTGTTGCACTTATTGGCTCAACCATTCAATATGGTCTTACCTACAATGGTCTCAAAGGTATTGATGCCTCTACTGCAGCAATCCTAGTTCAGCTTGAAGGTCCAATTTTAGCAATTATGGGGGCATTTCTATTAAAGGAAAAGCTTGGTATTACTAGGGCATTAGGAATGGGGCTTGCTTTTATTGGCGTCCTGATAATTACAGGAGAGCCCAGACTAGATGGTCACCTTGACAGCGTTATATTATTAATTGCAGGCTCTGCTGTATGGGCGGTTGCACAGATAATGATTAGCCGACTTAAAGACCTCTCAGGAATTACCATATTAGCCTGGGTTGCAGTCATGGCTACCCCACAAATGTTTGTAGCATCTTTACTAATTGAAGATGGACAGTGGCTTGCAATAACAACTGCTAGCTTCATTGACTGGTCAATTATTCTATACTTAGCATTGATTATGACTATATTAGGTTATAGCGTTTGGTATCACTTATTAAGCAGTGTGGATGTAAGTAAAGTATCGCCTTTTTTAATGCTACTTCCAATTACCTCAATTATTGCGGGAATAGTTCTTCTTGATGAAAAATTAACTTCCTCAATGATACTGGGAGGTTTGTTAATTATGTCTGGGGTTGCCAGCACACTTATTAGTTGGAACTGGCCAAGGAAACAAATTAACTTGTAACTATAATTTATTTATAAAATGGATCAACTGACTCAAATTGTGTTGTTAATTTTCTGACCCATTTAGAGAACATAACTCCCTTGTTAAGTTGCATAGAATTATTATCTGGTCGAGAATTTTTCACCTCATCTCCATTTAATGGAAGCTCCATTTGTTCTTGAAGAAATTTAGATTCTTTATCTAAATCTTTTCTTAAATCTTTTAATTTATTAATCACACTACTTTCTGACATTGACTATCACTCCTAATTAAAGTTAATTTACTTATCGCGCTTTTTGAGCTTTCCTTTAGAATTTTTTAAGGAAGCCTTGAACTTGCTATCCCATTTCTTACTTAGCTTTGATGAAGTGAGATCTTGATAATCAACACCACTAATATCTTTAAACTCAGAAATTGCATCTTCCATAGCTGTTTCAAATACGCCTGAAAGAGTCATGCTATATCCAAACTGTTCTGCAGCAGTTGCAGCTCCTTTAAACGCCTCAAAAATAGGTCTACGAATTCTTACGCTAACCACTCTCTTTTCATCCTCTTTTTGATTTTTTGTAACGTATTTACCCATCTAAAGATTTATTAATTTACTAACTAATATGAAGTATACACTTTTTGTATACTTTATGTATTAATTAAAGTAATCTTTATGTATACAAAATTAATTGCAAGATTTTTATATATTTCGAGATATAATTCATCCATCTAAAAAAATAAGTTAAGTAAATGATCAATATTAATTCTTTAGATAAGCTCATCGAAGATAGTGAAAATGAGATTCTAAATATCCGTCCAGATACTGAAAAAAAGATTATTTGGGCAAATCAAAATAAAGTAAAGACAAAAATTAGTCTTATATTTATTCATGGCTTTTCAGCAACCAGAGCAGAGCTTGATCCAGTTATTGAAATGCTTGGCAAAGAGCTCAATGCGAATATTTTTTTTACAAGGCTTAGAGGGCATGGTCTAGATGGTGAAGCCTTAGCTGAGGCTACCTTTGATGATTGGATGATAGATACGAAAGAAGCTATTGATATTGGTAATGCAATTGGGGATAGCCTTATCTTAATTGGTTGTTCTACAGGCTGTTCATTAATCCATGCCAATCTTCAATATTCAGAAAATGCTTTAGCAATTATTTATGTATCCCCTAATTTTGGACCAAAATCTTTTTTTGGACAACTTCTTAGAATTCCTGGAGCTGAGTGGTTTATTCCCTTCATTTTTGGAAAAGAATACTCCTTCGTCCCAAGAAATGCAGATCATGCAAGATGTTGGACGACAAGCTATCCTATAAAAGCATTATTTGCAGTAAAGGACTCAGTTGTTGCAGCCTATAAAGTTAAGCATATTAAGATTAAACAACCAGTATTATTTTATTTTTCAGATGATGATCAAGTCGTATCAGCTAAAGCCACACGTAAAATAATTTCTAAAATGGGTAATAATGTCTCTATTCACAATCCAATACTTACAAATACTGATGACTCATCACAGCATGGCGTTCTTGGAGATATTTTGAGCTCGTCTCAGACGAATAGTGGAGTTAAAAAAATTCTTAGCTGGCTAGAAAACTATATTTAGTAGCTACGCTTAATCTTCGCGCCCTTATAAAGTATTTCAGATAAGTTTTCTTCAGCAACTCTTCGCTGATTGACTGTTAAAGGATCCATATTGTATCTTGGGCGATCTAGCTCAATACTATTCATATCTTGCCTCTTTTGTCCTCTAATATGAGTCCATATATTCCTTCCAACTACCTGCTTTATTGATGGTGGTACATACGATTGAAGTGAAAAACCAATCCTTCTTTGATTGCTATTATTAGGCTGTGATCCATGGATGATAGCTCCATGGTGAATCGACATTTCACCAGGCTTCAATATTAGATCAACGGTCTTACTTTGATCCACATTTTTAATAGCTTGGCCCCTTGTTAGAATATTGTTATCTGCATAAGTATCCTCATGTTTTTGTATTGCTGATTTATGGCTACCTGAGATCATCGACATACAGCCTGTCTCTATGTTGCTAGGACTTAGCGCAATCCATGGTGTTGGAAAATCAAAGCTATCAAGGCCCATATAAGTTGCATCTTGATGCCAACTAACATACTGTTTAGAGGAGGGCTCTTTAATAAACATAACCGACGCCCAAAGAGCAATATCAGGGCCAATAAGATCTTCTATTGCGTCTACTATGGTTGTGTTATGGGCGAGCGCATCTAAAAAAGCAAATGAGAGATGTAAATTATTGCGACTCTCTGAATTAATTTCTTCAGGGTATTGCGCCTCTACTTCTTCAAGTTGAATTTTAATAGATAAGGCATCTTTTTCAGAAATAACTCTTATTGGAGATATAAAACCTTCATCATGATACTGCTCAATCTGTTTTTTTGTTAAAACTTTAGGCATTATTCTTATCCTATATGTGGATAGTAATTTATTCAAAAAATTTTATTTTATTACAAATATTTAAAAAATTTAACCTTGTTACTCCAATTCTTTATACTTAATAAATTAAATAAACTTCGATAATACTTATATGAATAATATTTTTACTAAACACCCCAATGAGTTTGGATATAACTACTTTCAACATCTCTGGGGGGCATGGAAATATTGTCTTACACTTTTAGGGCTTTTAATTATTGCGCTCATTCACTCTATTTTGCCATTTATTTTTCAAGAAACTGTTAGTAATAAAATTGTAAAGATGGCTGATGAACATAAAAATAAAATGATAAATTCTTCTAAAATTCATCAATAATTCACATAGGCTTGTCAAAAACTAATCTAAACTGCGCATAATGAAATACTTACTGACCATTCTTGCAGCTCTAGTTTTAAACACCTCTGCTTCAGCAGCAATGTCTCCTCGTTTTTATGAAACTGAAATTCTTGGTAATTGGATTTGTAAAGATACTTGGCCTGGGTATACCGCTTTAGAATTTATAAGATACAAGAAAGATGGTACCTGGAATAGTTTTGGTCAACTAATTGTTGACTTTCCAATCGAAGAGAATACAGTTAAAGTGAATTATAGTGCCCTTGGAACTGGAGTATGGGAAATTAATGATCAAAGCTTAGTCAGTATGATTGATTCTATTAAAGTTGTTAATAGGAACCATCCATGGCTTGATGAGTATTTTAATATGGAAGAACAATTTACTCTTAACGATAAAAGATCTGAAGAGATTATTGTCCTGTCTAATGATTATATTAATCTTCAGCCTTCAACTGGCAAGCCATACGAATGTTATAAGGTTGAAATATAACTAATCTTCTCGTTGATTGTATTTCTGAGCATTGCCCTTTGATAAATTAACTGGATATTTTTCAGCATTTTTCTTTAATTTATTCTTAATTGCTTCTTCAATATCAATTTCTAAGATGCTGCAAAAACGCAGAAGATACATCGCAATATCTGCCACCTCACTATTAATTTCTTGAATCTGTTTTTGATTAGGAGAATTAGATTCTTCTGGCTTTAGCCATTGAAAAATCTCAACAAGCTCTGAAGCCTCAACACTAAGAGCCATAGATAAATTTTTGGGGGTATGAAACTGCTCCCAATCCCTTTCAATTGCAAATTTTTTAAGCTGGTTTTGTATTTTAGATATATCCATATTTTTCACTCGATTGATTAGTAATTAAAATAATAAAAAAAATAAGTATACTTATTATGAGGCTTGAAATTACTCAAGCGTTCAATTAACTTTAAGGGGAATTTATATGGATATTCAAACTATTTGTCACATTTTTTTAATATTGTTTGGTGGTTTTTTTGCCTTTCAACTAACTTTTAACTCAAAAAAGTTTGCAATAGATCTTCGTCTGGACTCGCCACAAGTAACGTATGCACTTAAGCCAGCAGGATTTCTAATGGGCGGAACGGTTGCAATGCTTATTGTAACGTTTTTCCAAATTGGTATTTTTGAAAGAACTGATACACCAACATTATTAGTTGCAATGGGGTTTTTCTGTACCTTTGCATTTATTTGGAATATGGGTCTATTTTTAAAAGTTTGGCCAACGTTTGATGGTGCTGATCATCATATTAAGAATGCTATTAGGCCTTTAATTCCTTTAATAGTAATCATTATTTACTTCTGGGTATAAAAAATAGTTGCTTATTAAATAAAGCAGGTAACATACGATAATGATAATGATAATGATTATTATTTATAATAAGAAATAATTTAAATTTAGGAGGCAATATGTCAATATTTAAAACACAAGAAGCTGCACAAGAAGCAAAAGATATGGAGGCTTATGCAGCAACTATGCATGAAGATTTTCAATTTATCATGCACCTAGACAACTCAACTATGGATAAAGAAAAAACCATGGAAATGTTTACATTTATGATGAATAGTGATGATTTTGTAACTCATGACTCACGCTGCCTTTATGAAAATGATGAGGCTATGGTTACCCATGGCGTAATGAGCTTCCCTGACGGAACTAAAGAATCAGTTCTAGCCTTTATGCAAATAAAGGATGGTCAAGTCATACGTATGGAAACTGGTGCAACACTTCTTCCATAAGCATAATTAATCTCAAATTAAAGGCGCCTTTGGGCGTCTTTTTTGTTTAATATGTTGCTCAATAGTTAAGAATTATTTTAAAAATGCATCAAAAAAATCTTTGGCAAGACAATTCTAAAGAAAAAATTACTTTCAGTAATCTTAAAAAATCAATTACAACGGATTTAGTGATTATTGGTGGCGGCTTTACTGGCTGTTCAGCGGCCCTATTTGCAGCAAAGAATGGGCTATCAGTTACCCTTATTGATCAAAAGATTGGCTATGGCGGCTCGGGAAGGAATGTTGGCTTAGTTAATGCAGGCTTATGGATGCCTCCTGAAAAGGTCGAAAGTATCCTTGGATTAGAAGCAGGAGTTAAGCTTAATAAGGCTTTAGCAACAGCACCTGATTTAGTATTTAGTCTTATTGATAACTATGAAATTAATTGCAGCGCTAATCGCTCAGGAACGCTTCACTGCGCCCACTCTGAAAAAGGATTAAAAGATATTCAACTGAGGTTTAAACAGCTATCTGAACGTGGTGCTGAGTTAGAGCTTTTTGATAGACAGCAGACTCAGCAAAGAATAGGCTCTTCAAAGTTTTTTGGCTCTCTTTTTAATAAAAAAGCTGGAATTATTAACCCTCTAGATTATTGTCTTGGCCTGGCAAGAGCTGCTAAATCTTATGGCGTAAATATCTATGAGTCAACTATAGCAACTAACATTCAATCAGTCAATAATGATTGGCTAATCAAGACAGCTGAGGGCACCATTAAGGCAAAAATGCTTTTAATTGCTACAAATGCCTATCAAAAACCAATTGAAGGCCTAAATCCATCCAAATATACTTCTGTACAGTATTTTCAAGTCGCAACTAAATCTCTACCTTCAGATCTAGTAAAGTCAGTTTTACCCAATGGTGAAGGTTGCTGGGATACTGCTAGTGTAATGTCTTCTTTTCGACTCGATGCTGACAGTAGACTTATTATTGGTGGGATCGGAAACCTTGGTCATAGCGCCTCCAAGATTCACACTAATTGGGCAAGGAGAAAAATTGAGAGTCTCTTTCCACATCTTAAAAATATTGATATTGAATTTTGCTGGCATGGACGCATTGCCATGACAGGTGATCATATTCCTAAAATTCTAAGGCTAGGTAGTAATGCTTACTCAGTTTTTGGCTATTCAGGCAGAGGAATTGGACCTGGAACTTATTTTGGTAAGGCAGTAAGTGAATGCCTTATTAGTGGTGATGAAACCTCTTTGCCAGTTGATCCTTTGGATTATTATCAAGAACCTTTTTCTAAAATCAAGGCAGGCTTTATTGAGTTTGGCGCTACTGCAAGTCATTTACTTTGATTAGCATTTAGATTATCTTCTATCTATCTCTTCCAACCCCTTTAAAGCGCTGCTTAGTTGTAAACCATGCGCCAAGATCTAAAAATGGTTTTGGTGGAAGCCATTTAGCTTTCTCAAGAGCAAGACAATCATTAACAATAGCAGATTTTTTTCCGCATGCATACTCAGCTATTCCAATACCAAATGCGGTTCCTTTAGTAATTCCAGAACCATTGAAACAGCCTGCATAGTAGAGGTTATCTGAAAATCTCTCAAAGATATTAGTTTTATTAGCGCTCACACCTTCAACGCCTGAATATAAGAACTCAAATGGAACATGACTTAACTGTGGAAACCTATTATTAAATGCTTGTCGATGAATCTGTTGTCGGTTAATTAATTGCTTATCAGTTAATAGGTGGTGATTGTTATATTCAGCTGTGTTTCTTATTGCAATTCGGCCATCATCCGTTAATCTGATAGTAGCCCCGCCACTATGAAGCGACAGTATTCCCCATGATGATTCACTTCCCAGGGTATTAATCTCATCCTTGGCTAATGCACGAGTAATACTTCCAGAAAGCGTTACTCCAACTGCCCTTTGTTTAGGCTTTGCACCCTCAAAGGTTTCATAATTACAAGCCATTATGACTTGTTCAGCGGTAATTATTGCATCTGGAACTATGACCTTAACAGCCTTACCCAATGTCATCTTTAACACTGGTGTATTTTCATAAAGCTCAACATTACTTGGAAGATTTTTAGCCAATCCAAAAACTAATTTAGCGGGCTGCATTAATGCACCATTTTCAACTTTAACGCCCTTCTTATACCAACTCGTTCCTAGACGATTATGAATTTCCTGTTTAGAAAGAGAAGTGTGTCTAATGTCACGTTTTTTAAGATAGTTAATAAAATGATCACACTCAATTTCAGAGTTGTTATCTGCTGCAGTATGATAAATACCTGATTCTATCCAGTCACAATTGATGCTGTTATCTTTTACTAATGTACGAAGAGAATTAAGACCTACTTGATTAATTCGATCTACTCTTTGGTATTTTTCAAGTTGTGATTCTTGATAGGGACCTGAAAAATGGCTATGCGCAACAGCATAACCAGAATTTCTACCAGAAGCATTCTGGCCCAGCTCTCTTGCATCAAGCAAGATAATTTGATCTTTAGGGTTAATCTCTGCTAGCCTTCTTGCACAAGAAAGACCTGTAAAGCCAGCACCTATGACAAGCCATTTAGCTTCAAGGTTAGAAGTTAATTTAGGCTGAGATTGCCTAGCAGGAACTAAATCTACCCAACCTTTTGTTTCATTATCAAAAATAGGATTAGCTTGAGCCATAGAAATAATCTAACTTTACTACTAACTTAAATGATCAAATAAAATAAAGTGATCACTTATTTCAGAAGCTTGATTTAGCCACCTTTTTACTAAATTACTTTGGTGAGGAGCCGCTGTTACGCCTGAGGGTATCTCTTTATTAAGAACGGCTTCAACAGCCAAAGCAACTGAGCAAGAGACTAATTGGGCCATTGCGCTTCCTTTGTTATTTCCAAGCGTATCAAGTAAAAACTGCTTATGCCAAACAACCTCTGAGTCATTTTTAACCTTTAATTCAACAGTTAAAATCACACGATCAACTTCTTCATTTCTATAGGAGTATTTATTCCATAAATCATCACTGATAGCCTTTAGACGATCCTCTGCAATTTCAGGGTCAAGGGTATCTACCTCAGAAAAAATATCAGACCAAGCATCTTTCCAGCCTCTATACCTTAGAGTTCCTCGAACAAACTGATCTATCTTCAATCCCTCGTTCATTTGATACTGCTCAATAAATGGAATGGAATCGCGATTAGGATAAACCTCAAACTCATCTTCTCCCCAAGGCATCGGAAGAGGGTAAAGCTCAACAGCCTCCCATGGCTTATGAACTGTATAAACTTGGCTATCACGAATGCTAACTGAAGTTGACATTAAGGCCTTTAAAACTCCCAGTGGAGACCAACTAAATTTGTAACAAAAATCATTAGGAACGTCACTTAAGCCACCACAATAACTTAAAAAAGAATGTGAATTTTCAGTAGAAAAAACCTTTGAATTCTTATAATCTTCAACGAGTGCATGAGACATACTATGGTCTATTCCTGGATCAAGACCAACCTCATTAACAAGGCATAAATTCTTTTTTAGCGATTCTTCATGAAGCATCCTCATCTCATCTGAAATATAGGAGCTTGAGACAAAATGAGCTCCAAGTGATAGACTCAGTTCTGCAACAGGAACATGGAAATTACCAGGAAGCATTGAAACTATAACGTCTCCAGCTGTAGCATTTTTCTTAATGGCCTCAAGAGAAAATTCTACAATCTGATAATTACCCTTAACACCTAATAAAGCATCACTTGCTTTTTTGACTGTTCGATTATAAACAATAACTGAATGGTCATTTTCAATAAGCATTTTTAGCCCTGGTATTGCTGACAAACCAGCACCTAACCAATGAATTTTTGACATTACAACTCCTTCTTTATTTCTAATTAAATAGATGAAAACTAAAAAACTTTAATAGCTCCTTAATCTTTAAGAACAAACATGTCCATAAACTCGTTGACAGGTGTTTGTTCAGTTTTCTCTTTATCAAGACACAATGAGTAGATCCTGTCACTGTGCTCTTTAGAATAAATACTTTTGAGACTATTAAAAAATTTTCTCTCAAGTAATGGGATACCTTCCTGACGACGATTACGGTGTCCTATTGGATATTCAACTTCCACTTTATCAGTTTGACTCCCATCCTTAAAGAAAATCTGTAACGCATTGGCAATAGATCTCTTGTCATCTGCTAGGTAGTCTTTTGAGTATCTTTTATCTTCCTTTAAAATCATTTTATTTCGAAGCTTATCAATTAATAAGTTTTGTTGATGAAAGGAATCTTCATAAAACTCAGCCACCAAATCACCTTTAATCATTGCAACTGCAAGCATATATTGCATACAATGATCTCGATCAGCTGGATTATCTAGGGCGCCTGTTTTATCAATAATTCTAAGTGCTGACTCATGAGTTGTAACTTCAATCCTTTCAATTTCATTTAACTTTTCTTTAATCTCTGGATAAAGCAATACTGCGCATTCTACTGCAGTTTGAGCATGAAATTCAGCTGGGAAAGATATCTTAAAAAGAATATTCTCCATAACATAAGTTCCATAGCTCTTAGAGAAGCTAAACTCTCTTCCCTTAAAACTTACATCATAAAAGCCCCACTCTGGTGAACTCAAAATGGAAGGCATACCCATCTCACCAGCCATAGTTATCATTGCCAGGCGAACTGCGCGAGATGTTGCATCGCCAGCAGCCCAAGATTTTCTTGAGCCAGCGTTAGGTGCATGCCTATAGGCTCGAAGAGAAGAACCATCAGCCCAAGCTTGTGATAAAGCATCAATAATTTGTTCTCTTGTCCCTCCTAGCATATGCGTAGCAACAGCTGTGCTTGCAACTCTTACGAGTAAAACATGGTCTAGGCCTACTTTATTAAAACTATTTTCAAGTGCAAGAATACCTTGTATTTCATGAGCTTTTATCATGTACTCGAGCACATCTCTTATACTTAATGGTGATTTATGATTCGCAATATTTACTCTTGAAACATAATCACTAAGAGCCATAATTGCGCCTAAATTATCAGAAGGATGCCCCCACTCTTCAGCTAACCAAGTGTCATTAAAATCTAACCATCGAACTAAGGCGCCAATATCCCAAGCTGCTTTTACTGGGTCAAGCTCAAATGACTTTCCAAAAACCCTAGCACCATTTTCTACTGTGGTCCCAGGCACCAATGGGCCTAAATGTCTAGTACAATTTGGATATTTCAAAGCCAAAAGACCACAGCCGATAGTATCTATTAAACAATTTCTAGCAGTATTTAAGGCCTCCTCAGACTCTACTTTAAAATCAATCACATAATCAGCGATATCTTGCAGAGCTTGATCTGCTGACATTCTATCTGCTTTCACTATACTAACTCCTTGTTTCTATGGGGCTGACTTTTTGTGGACCTGGACCTATATAATCTGCATTAGGTCTAATGATTCGATTATTTTGTCTCTGTTCAAAAATGTGAGCACACCATCCAGTTACTCTTGAAAGAACAAATATTGGGGTAAATAGTTTAGTTGGTATTCCCATAAATTCATAGGTAGAAGCGTGATAAAAGTCAGCATTTGCGAATAGATTTTTCTCTCTTCTCATAACCATTTCAACTCTTTCTGATACATCATATAGATGCTTATCGTTAACCTCCATAGATAATTTTTTTGACCATTGCTTGATAACCTCATTACGAGGGTCAGATTGAGTATAAACTGCGTGTCCAAAACCCATCACAAGTTGCTTTTGTGCAAGCATTTTAAGTAATTCAGCCTCTGCAATATCAGGGTCATTCCATTGCGATAGCATAGCACTAGCGGCTTCATTTGCGCCTCCATGTAATGGTCCTCGTAATGTCCCAATAGCACTTGTAACAGCAGAATGAATATCTGAAAGCGTTGAGGCACAAACTCTTGCAGCAAAAGTGGAGGCATTAAATTCATGTTCAGCATACAGAATCAAAGAAATACTCATTACTTGATCATGCAGTTGGCTAGGTTTTTTACCATGCAAGAGATGTAAAAAATGACCACCAATAGTATCATCACTTGTCTCCGTATCAATTCTTTTTCCATAGTGGGAATACTGATACCAGTAGCTAAGTATCGATGGAAATGCACTCAGCATACGATCTGCATGGTCAGTTTGGTTTATAAAGCCTTCCTCTTGCTCTAAATTACCAAGAACCGAACAGCCTGTCCTTAAAACGTCCATAGGATGAGCAGTTTTAGGGATACCCTCCAAAGCACTTCTTAGTTCAGGTTGAAGTCCTCTTAATGTTTTGAGTTTTTCTATATATGCTTTTAATTCCTGTGAGTTAGGTAGTTTTCCCTTCAATAAAAGATAGGCAACCTCTTCGAAAGTTGTATTTTCTGCTAAATCTACGATATCAAAGCCACGATATGTGAGGCCAGAACCGCTAACTCCAACTGTACATATTGATGTCTCACCTGCACTCTGACCTCTAAGACCAGCTCCACCTATTTTTTTTCCACTCACTACTTACTCTCCTTATTCATTTCATCATCTAATTGCTTTTCATATTGATGATAATTTAAAAAATCATATAACTCTTCTCTTGTTTGCATACTTTCTATGACATTATTTTGGTGACCATCTTGTATGATATGTTGATAGACATTAAGAGCTGCTTTACTCATTGCTCTAAAGGCACTTAGTGGATAAAGAATCATATCCACACCAGCATCAGAAAGCTCCTCTTTGGTAAATAATGGTGTTTGACCAAATTCAGTTATATTTGCTAGAATAGGGACATTAATTGAATCAGAAAACTCTCTATATTGCTCAATGGTATTGAGTGCCTCAGGAAATATCATATCAGCACCAGCTTCTACAAAAGCTGTCGCTTTATCAATAGCAGAATGCATACCCTCTATAGCCAATGAGTCTGTTCTTGCCATAATTACAAAGTTAGGATCGGTTTTGGCGTCAACTGCAGCTTTAATTCTGTCAACCATTTCATTTGTACTAACTATGGCCTTATTTGGTCTATGTCCGCAACGTTTTTGAGAAACTTGATCTTCAATGTGGATAGCAGCTACGCCACTATTTATCATTTCTCGAACGCAACGAGCAATGTTAAGTGCCCCACCCCAACCAGTATCTGCATCTACTAATAATGGTAGGGAAGTTACTTGAGTAATTCTTTTGGCATCTTCGAGAACATCTGCTAGGGAAGTAATACCAAGATCAGGAACTCCAAGAGAAGAAGCTGCAACTCCACCACCTGACAAGTAGATTGATTGATGCCCAACTTTCTCAGCCATAAGAGCGCTATAGGCGTTAACAGCGCCTACAATTTGAAGTGGCTTATTTTCATTAACTAACTTTCTAAATTTCTTTCCACTGCTGTCCAATTTGAATACTCCTTGTCTAACCTAAATCAACTACATAATAACTATCTTTAGTAAAAACTATTATGCATATATTTTCTATAAATTCTCTATTTTAGGTAAATGTCATCTGGTATTTATCTTGATGTTAAGAATTATTTTGTAAACTTTTTTAATCTCATATTGACTAAGGATTTAAACCAACGCTTCTTAAAACTAAATCAATAACTTGTTGTTTTTTTTCTTCAAATTCACTATCTGTAAGTTTCTTTCCATTATTTAAAATCATCACTTGATAATCAAAATCAGCATAATGTTGAGTGGTAGCCCAAATCATATATAACAAGGTATGAGCATCACCCACATTAACAATTTTTTTTAGTTCAACCCACCTATTTATCGAACTAACACAAGTATCAACCCATTGTTTTAACCTCGATGATAATACTTCTTCCATTTCAGGGGCACCACTAATAATTTCATTTGCCCACACTTTTGAGCCGAATGGTCTAGTGCGTGACAAATTCATTTTTGCGCCAACATAATATTTCAAGGCTTCTCGAGGTTCATCAAATTTATTAAATGTATCAGCAGCCCTCATCCAATCAACTAGTATGCTTTCTAAGACACATCTATACAAATTTAATTTAGTATGAAAATAATAATGGATATTGGATTTTGGGAGTTTAGCCATATCTGCAATTTGTTTTGTAGTAGAGCCTTTAAGACCATGCTTTGCAAATACTTTTTCTGCAGCAATTAAAATAATAAGTTCATTTTCTTCACGAATTCTCTCTTTACTACGAGTAATACCTCTGGCTTGTACTAGAACTTTTTTATTACCCATTCAATTCTCCATTATTTTTTCATGAAACCTTTAATGGATTATTTGGATGAGTTGTCCAATCAGATGCTTGTGGTGAAATTGCCTTTCCAGTTCTAGGGTCAGTTCCTGATGTCATAGCGACCATTGAGATACAATCTATTACAGGGCAAACGCTTACACAAAGATTACATCCAACACATTCATCATCCTTAACTGTAAATACTCTATCACCACTATCAGTTGAATATTCAATTGCTTGATGAGAAGTATCTTCACATACAATGTGACAACGACCACACTTTATACACTTATCTTGGTCAATGACAGCTTTATCAACGTGGTTTAAGTTCAAGAACTTCCAATCAGTAACTGATGGAACTGCTTTGCCAATTAGCTCGTCTACTGAATTCATACCTTTTTCATCTAAAAAGTTACTCAATCCAGTTTTCATGTCTTCAACAATTTTAAAACCATAGACCATTGCGGCTGTACAAACCTGAACATTACTGGCACCTAATGCAATAAAATCTACTGCATCTTTCCAAGTCGATACTCCCCCAATACCTGAAATTGGTAAGTTTCTAGTTTTTTCATTACGCGCTATCTCTGCCACCATATTCAAAGCAATTGGTTTTACCGCCTCACCACAATAACCCCCATGAGTTCCCATGCCGCCCGTAGTTGGAAACATAGTCAAACTGTCATAATCAACTCTCATAATTGAGTTTATGGTATTAATTAATGACACTGCATCACCACCACCCTCAAGGACTGCTTCAGCTGGATAAATTACATCAGTTATATTTGGCGTAAGCTTAACAATTACAGGGACTGTGGCATACTTTTTGCACCACTCAGTGGCTTGTTTTATATATTCTGGAACTTGCCCAACTGCAGCACCCATTCCTCGCTCTGACATACCATGAGGACAACCAAAATTAAGCTCAAAACCATCTATACCTGTATCTTCAATAATAGGGATATGCTTTGCCCAAGATGCCTCACTCATTGGAAACATTACAGATGCAATCACAGCCCTATCTGGCCAGTCTCTCTTTACTTGACGCATTTCCTTAAGATTAACTTGAAATGGACGATCAGTTATTAATTCGATATTATTGAAACCAATAACTCGTCGGTCATTACTCATCATTGTTGTGTACCTTGGACCATTAACATTCACAATATGAGGATCCTCACCCAGAGTTTTCCATGAAACCCCACCCCAGCCAGCTTCAAAGGCACGATTTACGTTATAAGCCTTATCTGTCGGTGGTGCCGAGGCTAACCAAAAAGGATTAGGTGACTTAATTCCTAAAAAATTACTAGTTAAATCTGCCATACTATGCTCCTTGTGTTAGTGTTTCGTTTATTGAAATTGCAGCAAGTTTGCCATCTTGTACTGCTGACACTGTTAAATTGTCACCATCAAGAACACAGTCTCCTCCTGCCCATACTTTAGACAATGAAGTTTTACGTTGTTCATCTACAACAATCCTTCCTTTTTCTATTTCCAAACTGTTATTATCTGTCAAGCCTTCAGTCACTAATTTTTGCCCAATAGCTTTGAAAACAACATCAGCTTTTAATGTAATATTTTCCCCACTTGCCTTGAGGCTTCCATCATTTTGTGACTTCATCACATCAAACTCCATTGCAGTGACATGACTATCATCAGCTATCAGACGTTTTGGTGACATGTTATATTGAATTTGTACGTCATGCTTTTTTGCCAGAGCCTGCTCATATTCACTAGCAGCCATTATTTTTTTACTACGTCTGTAAGCAATCGTTACTTGCTCTGCACCTAACAATTTGCTTTGAACAGCAATATCTATTGCTGTCATACCACCACCAATCACAACAATATTTTTTCCAACCATTAGTTCATCTTTATTATTGGTTTGACGTAAATTTGCAATATATTCAACGGCATCAATAACACCAGAAATGTCTTCATTATCAAGATTAAGTTTATTTACTGAACCAAGACCACACCCTAAAAATACTGCGTCATATTTCTCCTGAAGACCTTCAAGATTAATTTGCTTACCAAGCTGCATTCCTGTTTCGATAGTAATGCCACCAATATCTAGTATGTAATCAAGTTCTTGCTGTGCAAAATCATCAGGAGTTTTATAAGCTGCAATGCCATACTCATTTAAACCTCCTAGCTTATCCTTGGCATCATAAACTGTTATTTTGTGCCCCAAAACTGCTAAACGATGTGCGCATGATATTCCAGCTGGCCCAGCCCCAACTACTGCAATAGACTTTCCTGTATTTTCTTGCCTAGAAAATAATTGCACTCCATTGTTTAATACTGAGTCAGTTGCATAACGTTGTAGTAAACCAATTTCGACAGGTTTTTGTTCATGATCATTTCGAACACATGCCAGTTGGCACAACTCCTCAGTTGGGCAGTCACGGGCACACATACCACCAAAAATATTTTCACTTAAAATTTTCTCTGCAGCACCTGTTAAATTATCACTCCTAATACTTTGAATAAAGCCTGGGACATCAATATCTGATGGACAGGCCTTTGTGCAAGGAGCGTCATAACAAAAATAACATCGATCAGCCTCAATTAATGCCTCTATTGCAGACAATGGTGCATGGAGGTCTGAAAAATTATCATCAATCTCTTTTTTACTAAGGCGATGTGATTTAATGTTCATTACCTTATTTGTTAAATTATTGTCACTCATATTTTCCTCCGAAAAAAAATATTTGACCATTTGGTCAGGTTATATTAACAGAACCTCAATACAAAATAAATTTCCTTTTTAACGTTTCACAGCTTTTGGTATCTTTTTCTCAGCTTGGACATCTAGCCCTTGATAGAATGAAGAGTATGCTGGGCGGTCAATATATCTTCCAGCTCCCCTTTCAACTTTCAACTTTCCATTAGCATAGACAACTTTTGCAGCACTTATAGTATGTGAAGCACAGCCTTTGACTTCCATACCCTCAAAAATATTGAAATCAATATTTTGGTGGTGTGTTTTAGCAGAAATTGTCTTAGTTGCTTCTGGATCCCAGACAACAATATCTGCATCTGCACCAACTGAAATACTCCCTTTTCGAGGATAAATATTAAATATTTGTGCAGCATTAGTAGAAGTTAATTTAACAAACTCATTCATACTAAAAAGTCCAGTATTTACGCCATGATGCCATAGCACTTCCATTCTATTTTCCACGCCTGCAGTTCCATTTGGCGTTATACGAAAATCATCCTTACCAGCTGCTTTTTGATCAGCACAAAAACAACAGTGATCAGTAGCGGTAGTTTGCAAATTACCAGATATAACTCCTTTCCATAATGCATCTTGATGTTCTTTTGCTCTAAAAGGAGGACTCATTACATGAGCAGCAGCACTCTCAAAATCTTTATTTAAGTAAACTGACTCATCTACAAGCAAATGTCCAGCTAAAACTTCACCAAATACTTTTTGCCCAGCATTTCGTGCTCTAGTAATTGCCTCTAAAGACTGCTTAGTAGAAACATGAACGATATACAAAGGGACTCCATATACATTAGCAATACTTATAGCTCGACTAGCAGCCTCACCCTCAACCTCAGGTGGACGAGATAATGGGTGACCCTCTGGTCCAGTTATGCCCATATCAAAAATCTTACTTTGTAATTGTGCAACCATTTCACCATTTTCAGCATGAACTGTTGGCATTGCACCTAATTCTAATGACCTATTGAAGCTATTGACAAGTATTTCATCAGTGGCCATTATTGCGCCCTTATAAGCCATAAAGTGCTTAAAGCTGTTAACACCATGTTTTTCAACTAGTGTTTTCATATCAGCATGGACAGTTTCATCCCACCAAGTAATGGCAACATGAAAGCTATAGTCAGCTACTGATTTCTCCGCCCACTCTCGCCATTGATGATAAGCCTCAAGAATACTCGTTCCAGGAGAAGGAATAACAAAATCAATAATCATTGTTGTTCCACCAGCAAGTCCAGCAGCTGTCCCAGTATAGAAATCTTCACTAGCAACAGTTCCCATAAACGGTAATTGCATATGGGTATGAGGGTCGATACCACCGGGCATAACATATTGCCCGGCAGCATCTATTACCTCAGCGCCACTCGGCGCTGAGATATTACTGCCAATTTCCTGTATTTTGCCATCTGCACATAGCACATCGGCTTGAAAAGATTGATCAGCATTAACAATTGTTCCATTTTTAATTAGTACAGACATAGTATTCTCCTACAAGAAATTAGATTTTATATTATGATCCAAATGCAGCATCCCAGACTTTATGAGTCCAAGCACCGACTGGCTCGGCATTAATTACTGGATCAGAATCACTACCAAGTAAAGTATCGACAGTACGCTGGTAATCGTCAACATTTAATTTACCGCCATTTGCAGTAAGTTTATTAACCTCACCCATCATACGACGCTGATGCTTTTCAGTTTGAGCACCACTCATGTCATTTTCAAGCACAATATCGGCAGCAGCATCGGAATTATTTGAAGCCCACTCCCAACCTTTCATGCTAGCACGAAGGAAACGCGCAGCTTTATCAACAAAAGCAGGATCACTTAGGTTTTCTTCCAAGACATACAATCCATCTTCAAGTGTTGAAACACCTTGCTCATCATATGGAAAAACTACTAGCTCATCGGCTGAAAGTCCACCATCAATAACTTGCCAGTATTCATTGTAAGTCATCGTTGACACGCAATCTGCTTGCTTTTGAAGAATAGGCTCTATCCCCCAGCCTTGCTTCAATACTGTCACTCCACCAGCACTTCCATCAGTTGCCATATCAAGCTTACTCATCCAGCTCAGGAATGGATACTCGTTACCGTAGAACCAAACTCCTAGAGTCTTATCTGCGAAGTCAGAAGGCGAACTTATGCCCGAATCTTTACGGCATGTAAGCATCATTCCAGTGCTTTTAAATGGCTGTGCTATGTTGACAAGGTTAAGCCCTTTTTCTCTAGATGCTAATGCTGCTGGCATCCACTCAATTAGAATATCAGCACCACCGCCTGCCATAACTTGTGGAGGTGCAATATCTGGACCACCTGACTTAATTGTTACATCTAAACCCTCATCATCGTAGTAACCATTTTCTAGTGCAACATAATAGCCTGCAAATTGAGCCTGAGTTACCCACTTCGTCTGAAGGGTAAATTTATCACCTGCTTGAGTATTAAAGCTCAAAGCTATAAGCATAGTAGAGCAAATTGCAGCTAATATCGTTTTACTTTTAAATATTTTCATCATTTCTCCCTTTATTTTAAAAAAATAGTACTTACCCAGAACTAGCTTTTTCGCATCGATGGATGCCAGAAAGTTAATTTTCTTTCTAAAAGAGCAAATACTCCATAAAACATCGAACCTGTAACAGCAGCAACCGCAATTGTTGCCCATACAATATCGATATTCATTCGGCCAACCTCAGCCGAAATTCTAAATCCCATTCCAACAATGGGTGTTCCAAAAAATTCTGCAACTATAGCTCCAATCATAGCAAAAGTTGAGTTAATTTTCAATGCATTAAGAATAAATGGCATTGCATTTGGTAGACGCAAACTAAAAAGTTCTCGCCAGTAACTTGAAGCATAAGTGTGTAATAAATCCCGATCAATCCTATCAGTCTCATTAAGACCACTTAAGGTATTTACCATCATTGGAAAAAAAGTCATTATGGCAACAACAGCTGCTTTGGACTGCCAATCAAATCCAAACCACATTATCATAATTGGCGCCATACCAATAATTGGTATTGCGCTAAAGAAGTTTCCAATTGGAATTAATCCACGCCTTAAAAATGGTATTTTATCAGCTGCAATTGCAACGAGAAATCCTGTACCACTTCCCATAATAAAGCCAGGAATTGCTGATCGGACAAAAGTTTGATAGAAATCTGCAAATAAAGTAGCACCAAACCCATCAAATACTTGCCAAATAAGACTTGGTGCAGGTAACAAAACCTGCGGAACGGACATACCTATAGTAATAACCTCCCATAGAAAAAATATCCACGCACCAAATAAAACTGGAATGATTATAGTTAGAGATAATTCTATTAATTTATTCTTTGTTTTCAAAGCTGATAGTTGAACTAAGTTATTCCATGTTAGAAACCACAATGCACTTACCAAGAACCAGGCATCTAAACCCATAACCACTCCTTTATCGAATGAATGTATTAAATTTAATACAGACCAAGCTCCAGAAAATAAAGCTACAAAACAAATAGATAAAAGAAATAATCCCTGTTGACGAATAACAAAAAATATCAAACTGACAACGGCAATAATGATCACAATAAAAGGATTAAGTGCATAATCATTAATTACGTTAAGCTGTAACGAAATAAAAGAGGCGATTGAAAAAATAAGACATAGCAATCCTCTTAAGGGATACGACCTTATTATTGCCAGGAAATTCATATTTGCAGCCCCATACGATTATTAACTGCGCGCTCCATTCTTCCAACTATGGTAACTAGGGTTGCAGAAATCACTGAAGCAGTTATCAGGGCAGCCCAAATAAGACTGGTTTGTCCGTAATATGAGCCAGATAATAGGCGTGCACCAAGGCCACCTTGAGCACCAGCAGGAAGCTCTGCTACAATTGCCCCAACTACGCTCAGAGCAATGGCTACTTTTAAACTGGCAAATAAATAAGGAAGAGACGCTGGAAGACGTAATTTCCAAAAAACCTCAACCTTTGATGCTGAATAACTATTCATTAGGTCTACCAAGAGAATACTTGGTGACCTTAAACCTTTAACCATCCCAACAACAACAGGAAAAAAACAAAGATAGGTTGAGATCATTGCTTTTGGAACTAAGCCAATAATACCCATTGAACCTAACACAACGACAATCATCGGAGCAATTGCCAGAATTGGAATAGTTTGAGATGTAATTATCCAAGGCATTAAGGTTCGATCCAGTGCTGGCACATAAACAATACCCACTGACAAGACAATACCAAGAAAGGTGCCCATTATAAAGCCAACCATTGCAGAAGATAAAGTCACTCTAGAGTGGAAAACCAAACTCCGTGGTGAAGTTATCTTCTGATCCCAAATTGTTTTCTTTAACTCCTTTGCAATTTGATGGGGAGATGGCAAAACAGGTCGCTCCATAGACCAAGAGTCTGAGGCTAGTTGTGAAAAAGACCACTCAATATTATTTTTTTCATATCTGTCAATTAAAAAGGAGCTATTTAAATAAACTGCTCCCGCATACCATATCATAATAATAGCCGTTACCAGAATCACGACAGGACCAATACTTCCTCCTATAATCATACTGAAAAGCCTATTAGCTTCCATCACTATGCCCCTCTTTAAGCCCCTCTCTCACAAGTTGCGAAATTTTTAAGAACTCTTTTGATTCACGAATATCAAGATTTCTATCTTTTGGAAAATTGGTATCAATTACATCAATAATTTTTCCTGGACGAGCTGACATTACAACAATCTTATTAGATAAGAATACTGCCTCAGGTATTGAGTGGGTAACAAATACAACTGTTTTCTGAGTTTTTTCCCATAAACGCAATAACTCCTCATTTAAACGATCTCGAGTAATTTCATCTAGCGCTCCAAACGGCTCATCCATCAGTAACATATCAGGATCAAAACTCAAGGCTCTCGCAATCGAGACACGCTGCTGCATACCACCGGACAATTGCCATGGATATTTTTTTTCAAATCCTGACAAGCCTACTAAAGACAAATATTGATTTGAAAGACTTTTTTGCTCATCTTTTGAATAACCTGATATCTCTAATGGTAAGTGGATATTTGCTTCTATATTGCGCCAAGGCAAAAGAGCTGGAGTTTGAAAAACATACCCATAAGCACGATCTAAGCGTGCTTGATTTGGCGATTTACCTTCTACATTGATTGTGCCACTTGTTGGTTTTTCTAGATCAGCTATTACCCTCAATAAAGTAGTTTTACCACACCCACTTGGGCCAATTAGTGAAACAAAATCACCTGAATTAACTTTCATATTAATATCAGAAAGTGCATGCACTGGCTCTGTCTGTGTTTCAAAGGTAAGACACAAATTACTAATATCTATGATTGAAGACTCAGCAGACTTTATAGATGAAGACTCATTCATGATGCTATTTTTCAGTTAGCCCTCCATAAAGGTCACTGCGCCTGTCTCTAAAAAATTGCCAAGTATCTCGCACTTCTCGAACCATATCTAAATCAATTTCATGAACCAGCAACTCATCATCACCATAACTTGCTTGTGCTTCAATTTGACCACGAGGATTTACAATATAACTTGATCCATAGAATTCTCCCATTTGCTCTGCCCATGGCTCCTCTCTTCCAACTCGATTTATCGCACCAATAAAAACTCCATTTGCAGCAGCCGAAGCAGGTTGCTCTAATTCCCATAAATATTTACTTAATCCTGCCACTGTAGCTGAAGGATTAACAATATATTCAGCTCCATTTAAGGCTAATGCACGCCAACCCTCAGGGAAGTGTCTGTCGTAACAAATATATACTCCCAACTTAACATATGCAGTTTCAAATACTGGATAACCAAGATTACCGGGTTTAAAGAAAAATTTTTCATAAAAACCAGGGGCAACTTGAGGAATATGAGTTTTACGATATTTCCCTAGAAAGCTTCCATCAGCGTCAATTACTGCTGCAGTATTGTAATAAATACCTGGCATTTCTTCTTCATAGATAGGAACAACAATTACCATTTGGTATTTTTTAGCATATTCTTGCATTAGCTTAACTGTTGGTCCATCAGGAATTGATTCAGCTGCTGCATACCATTTTTTATCCTGACTTGGACAAAAGTATGGCTGAGTAAATACTTCTTGAAAACAAAGCACTTTTACTCCTTGTTTTGCAGCATCCTCTATCATAGGGATATGAGCCTCAATCATTAAATCACGTATTTTTTCTGGCGACATCGTGCCATCGCCTTTCAATCCCATTTGGATCAGACCACACTTTAATTTACTCATTCAATTCCTCCTTTTCCGATTTGGTAAATAAAAAAACTTTACACTTCTTGACTAAATAGACAGGCTACATATTTTTTTTATACTTGTCAACTATAATTAATTGGTTGACTTTAAATAGTTCTCAAAGTGGCATTAAATATAATCTAGGGGACAAAAAAAATGACCTCCTAAAGGAGGTCACTTAAAAAAACATAAAAACCAGTTATGAAGGGAAAGAAAAGTTTACGCCTTCCCTTACACTGGATGATGGCCAGCGCTGAGTTATGGTTTTTCTACGTGTATAAAATCTTACGCTATCTGGCCCATATGCAGCCAAATCACCAAACATTGATTGCTTCCAACCACCAAAACTATGCTGAGCAGCAGGGACGGGCAATGGTACATTGATACCAACCATACCAACTTTTATTTGATCACTAAAATATCTTGCTGCTTCACCATCTCGGGTGAAAATACACGTGCCATTTCCATATTCATGCTCATCTATTAAGTCAATTGCTTGTTGCATAGTTTCTACTCTCACTACCTGCAATACTGGTCCAAATATTTCTTCCTTATAAGACTTCATTGAAGATTGCACGCTATCAATAAGCGTTCCACCAACATAAAAGCCATTTTCACAACCTTTCACCTCAACACTCCGTCCATCAACAACAATGTCGGCGCCTTGATCTTCTGCACTGGTGATATATTCTTTAACTTTTTCCATATGATCTTTAGTTATAAGTGGTCCAAAATCATTTTTACTATTATCAAAATTACCCACCTTAAGGTCATGCATCTTAGATTTCAAGCCAGCTATTAAATTATCTGCTGTGACTGAGCCGACTGCTACTGCTACGGAAATTGCCATACACCTTTCACCACTTGAGCCAAATGCAGCACCTATAAGAGCATTCACTGTATTCTCCATTTCTGCATCTTGCATAACAATAGCATGGTTTTTAGCACCTCCAAGAGCTTGGCACCTCTTATCATTTTCAGAAGCAGTTCTATAAATATATTTTGCAATAGGAGTTGATCCAACAAAACTTACAGCTTGCACTCTTTCATCTTTGAGCAAAGTATCTACTGCCTCTTTACCTCCATTAACTACATTTAAAACCCCTTTTGGTAAGCCTGCTTCATTTAATAATTGAGCAATAAATAATGCTGACGAAGGGTCTCTTTCTGAGGGCTTTAATACAAAACAATTACCACAAACTATTGCCATGGGATACATCCATAATGGAACCATAGCAGGAAAATTAAAAGGGGTGATTCCTGTAACAACTCCTAAGGGTTGAAACTCACTCCATGAATCAATATTGGTTGAAATATTTTTACTATGCTCTCCTTTTAGAAGTTGAGGTGCATAGCAAGCATATTCAACATTCTCTATACCTCGAGTAATTTCACCAAGCGCATCATGTGCGATTTTTCCATGCTCCTCTCCAATTAATTGCGCTATTTTATTAATATTTTTTTCTAATAATTCTTTAAAACGAAACATAATTCTAGCTCGTTTAAGTGGTGGCGTTGCTCGCCATGCTGGAAAAGCTTCGTGAGCCGCATTTATAGCTTTTTCAACAGTATTTTTTGAAGCAATTTCTACTTGCTTCCCAACCTCTCCTGTCGATGGATTAAATACATCTTGAGTAGGGTCACCCATTGATACAAGCTCACCATTAATAAGGTGTTCTACTAATTTCATTTCTTCTTTCTCCTTTATTGTAATTCTTTAATTGAGTCAGATATTGCTCCAACGACATCCTTTATTTCTTGTTCAGATACGATAAATGGCAAACCTAATTGAATAGTATCACCACCATATCGAACATAAAAGCCTTTATCCCAGCACTTCATTGCAATTTGATAGGGTCTTAATGCAGGTTCATTTTTAGCAGACTCAATAGTAATTCCACCAGCCAGTCCATAATTACGAATATCTGAAACATATTGCAAACCCTTAAGACTATGAAGTTCTTTTTCAAATATTGGGCTCATTTTTTTAACTCGCTCTATCAAATTATCATTCTGTAATATATCTAAACTTGCAATTGATGCAGCGCATCCGACAGGATGAGCTGAATATGTATAACCATGGAATAATTCAACTAAATAATTTGGTGCTTTTGTATCCATAAAAGTTTCATAAATATTTTTTTTAACTACTACACCACCCAGTGGTTGGCTGCCATTACTAACCTGTTTTGCAAAAGTCATTATATCTGGAGTAACGCCAAAAGCTTCGCCACCTGTTTTCGCGCCCATACGGCCAAAAGCGGTTATCACTTCATCAAAGATTAATAAAATATCATTAGAGTCACAGATTTTACGTAACCTTTTTAGATATCCTATGGGGGGTGGAAATACGCCAGCGGAACCCGCCATTGGCTCTACAATTACTGCTGCAATATTAGAGGCGCCATGCAATAATATTTTATTTAATAAGTCATCTGCTAAATGATCTCCAACCTGGGGCTGCCCTTTGCTAAATATATTTTCTGGGAGAAGGGTAGACGATAAATGATCTGCTTCAATTCCTTGTCCAAACATTTCTCTATTAGGACCAATACCACCAACACTAATCCCTCCAAAATTAACTCCATGATAGCCTTTTATCCTTCCAATCAAACGAGTCTTACCGACCTTTCCCTTAAGTCTCCAATAAGCTCGAGCAATTTTTAGGGAACTATCTACTGCCTCTGAACCAGAACAAGTAAAAAAGACACGATCCAGATCTTTTGGAGTAAATTCAATAATTCTATTTGCCAACTCAAACGATTTTTCGTGTCCAAATTGAAATGCAGGAGAATAATCCAAAGTCTCAATTTGTTTACTGACTGCTTCAATAATTTCAGGGCGAGAGTGACCTGCTCCACAAGTCCAAAGACCTGAAAGGCCATCAAATATTTTCCTGCCTTTATCGTCTATGTAATAACTGTCTTTAGCAGAAACCATTATACGTGGATTTGCTTTAAACTCTCTATTCCCACTATAAGGCATCCAGTGAGCATCATAATATTTAGGATTATTTTTTAACATTTTTTATTCTCCTATCATCTAAGGTATTTGACTTAACCCTTAAAAATAATTATCTTTTTACCTTAAGCAGCATTTCTTTTTATTATTATTCTTAGAGGGTCCAATCTATAACTCTCTTATCTTTCTCTCCATTTAATAATAGTTGGCTTTCTGTTGGATTAGCCTTTGCAATAATCTGGCCA
Organism: Candidatus Pseudothioglobus sp. uisw_070; assembly: GCF_059512545.2. Classification (NCBI taxonomy): domain Bacteria; kingdom Pseudomonadati; phylum Pseudomonadota; class Gammaproteobacteria; family Pseudothioglobaceae (SeqCode); genus Pseudothioglobus (SeqCode); species Candidatus Pseudothioglobus sp. uisw_070. Next base: position 1,217,080 of record NZ_CM183456.2, read on the forward strand.
TTACGAATTACAAATAAACGTGCATTGCATAAGCGTATCGCTTCAATTGGATTATTAGCCTGATGAATCACCAAATTAGCATTGCAACCAACCTCAATGCCATAATTATCTAGTTGCATTACTCTGGCTCCATTATTTGTAATAGCTTGAAATATTTGATGCATTTCTTTAACACCTGTCATTTGTCCAACATGTAATCCCATATTAGCAACTTCTAACATATCATGTTTGCCTAGGCTATACCATGGATCCATTACACAGTCATGGCCAAAAGCAACGTTAATATTACTATTTAACAGCTCTTTAACACGCGTCATTCCTCTGCGTTTAGGATAGAGATCATGGCGACCTTGAAGGGTAATATTTATTAATGGATTAGCAACTACTTGTAATTCAGCCTCTTGTAACAATGGTATTAATTTACTTACGTAATAATTATCCATTGAATGCATTGATGTTAAGTGAGAACCCGTTACTCTTCCCTCAAGACCCAAACGATGAGCTTCAAAAGCAAGTGTTTCAACGTGTCTAGACATTGGATCATCCGATTCATCGCAATGCATATCTACTAGTAAATCTTTTTCTGCGGCTAGTTCACATAACAATTTAATAGATAAAGAGCCTTCATTCATAGTGCGTTCAAAGTGCGGAATACCGCCTATAACATCCACACCTTTTTTTAATGCTCTATCAAGATTTTTAATAGAGTTTTTATAGCGTAAATATCCATTTTGCGGAAATGCAACTAGCTGGATGTCGATCCAATCCCGCATTTCTTTTCGCAACTCTAATAACGCCTCAACTGCCAGCAATCGATCATCACTTATATCTACATGGCTCCGAATTGCCAAACATCCATTTGCTATTGCCCAATGACATAATTTTCGAGCACGTTTTTTTATAAGCTCAATAGTTAAATGGGGTTTTAGCTCATCCCATAGCTGAATACCTTCAAGTAAAGTACCACTCTCATTAAAGCGTGGCTGACCAAGAGTTAAAGTAGCATCTAAGTGAAAATGGCTATCGACGTGGCTTGGAGAAACTAATTTATCAGTCGCATCAATAGTATTAACTGCTTCGCCAATAATATTTCTATCAATAGCTACTATTTTTTTGTTTTGAATAGCAATATCAAAATTATTACGGTCATCTGGAAGATTAGCGTGTTTAATAAGTATGTCGAACATTAGATACGATCTCCTTGTCTAAATGGTACTAATAATGCCTTAGGATAGGCTGCTCTTCGTGCAACAAGCATCATCGCAACTATGCTGAGAAAGTATGGCATCATAGAAAAAATTTGATATGGAATAACATCTGCACCTATTAATTGTGCCCTAACCTGTAATGCTTCAAATAATGCAAATAAAATTGCCCCTAAAAAAGCTTTGCCTGGCTTCCAAGAGGCAAAAATAACCAGCGCAACACAGATCCACCCTCTACCATTAATCATACCAAAATAAAATGCATCAAATGCAGACATAGTTAAAAATGCGCCTCCAATTGCCATCAAAGCACTTCCTACCATTACTGCCCCAGTACGAATTAATAATACATTAATACCTTGGGCCTCATTAGCAACTGGATTTTCTCCTGCCATTCTAATTGTTAAACCAAGTGGCATTTTATAAAGTACGTAGAAAGTCACTATTACTAATATATATGCTAAATATGTTAATGCAGTTTGGTTAAAAAAAGCTCCTCCAATAATTGGAATTGATGATAGTAATGGCACTTCAAATGCACTGAATGCTACAATTTTGGGTGGAGTAGTGCTAAATGGTATTATCATTGTATATGCATAATAACTAATAGATGAGGCAAGCATAGTGATTCCAATTCCACTAACATGTTGTGACAAACCAAGATAAACAACCAATATGCTATGCAGAAAACCAAATAGCATGCCCACTATAGCAGCAAATACTACTCCACCCCAGAGGTCTCCACCTTGATAAACCCATAACCAACCTGCCATTGCGCCAATTGTCATTATGCCTTCAATTCCAAGATTTAATACTCCTGCTCGCTCACAAATTAATTCACCCAATGTAGCAAAAATTAATGGGGTTGCAATTCTTACTACAGCTGCCCATAAACTCGTTGTTAATATTAATTCAAGTAATTCCAACATAATTATTTACCCCAAACAATTCGGAATCGTGCCAGCATTGATCCAACTAAAACCGACAATAAAGATATAGCAACTAAAATATCTGCAATATAATTAGGTATATCTACTGTTCGACTCATCGCATCAGCACCCACATAAATTGACGCTAGAAATATAGCTGAAACAATTACCCCAATAGGATGAAGCTGTGCAAGCATTGCAACTGCTATTCCCGTATAACCAAAGCCAGGTGATAAAGTTAAAGTTAAGTAGCCTTTCAGACCAGTAACCTCACTAACTCCAGCCATACCTGCTAATCCACCACTAAAAAGAGCAACCATTAGCACTGATTTATTGATCGATATTCCATAAAAAGTTGAGGCTTGCTGATTGTACCCAACCGCTCGTATTTCATACCCCCAAACTGTAAAACGAAGTATAGCCCACATTATAATTGACATCACTAGTGCAATAATTATTCCAAAATGCAATCTACTCTTAGCAACTATAGTAGGCAGAACTCCATTATCGATAATTCTTGCAGCCTGAGGCCATCCCATAGCCATAGGGTCTTTCCAAGGCCCTTCAAGCAACATATTCACAAAAAGTAAAATTATAAAATTCAGCAACAGGGTTGTTACTACTTCATCCACCTTCATATGGGTTTTAAGAAAGACTGGTAACAACAAAATTAAACAGCCTGCTAAAGCACCTGCAATAAACAACACTGGAATCATTATTATAGAAGGTAGATCAATCATTCCTGTCCCAACTAATGTTGCCGCCATAGCACCACAATATAATTGCCCCTCTGCACCAATATTCCAAAATTTTGCTCGAAATGCAACAGCTGCAGCTAGACCTGTAAAAATTAATGGGATTGCCCTTGTTAGGGATTCAGTAATTGCAAAACTTGAACCTAAAGATCCTTTAATTAAAGCAATATAGGCAGTGATTGGAGATTCACCCGCCCAAATTATAAAAAAAGCGCCAAAAATAAAAGCAACTAAAATAGAAAGAATAGGTAATACTGCAATTAACCATACAGGTGTATTTCTTCTTGTTTTAAGCCTCATTAAAACTACCCTCTTTCATTTCACCACTCATCATAAGGCCGACTTGATTTATAGTCAGTGAACTAGCATCAAAAGGTCCTTGTAATTTCCCATCAAATATAACTGCAATACGGTCAGATAGTTCAAAAATTTCATCTAAATCTTCACTAATCAGCAATACTCCAGCACCTTTTGTTTTAGCATTTATTATTTGATGTTGAACAAAACTAATAGCACCTTCATCTAGGCCTCTTGCTGGTTTATTTGCTATTATAAAACGAGGGTTGTTCGATAAACTTCTTGCAAGGATTAACTTCTGAATATTACCACCAGATAATAATCTTGTAGATGCAAAAGCTCCTTCGCAACGAATATCATATTCTTGTATTAATTTTTCAGCATTATTAACTGCCTTCTTTTTGTCAATAATAAAACCTGATTTAGCTTTAGAGCGTAACTCCTCTCCAAGGAAATTTTCCCATAGCGCCATTTCCCCAATAACACCCTCTTTTGAGCGGTCCTCTGGAATCCGTGCTACGCCAGATTTTGTAAGATAACGAGGATCATATTTAATTAAACTCTGTCCAAATAGCTTAAATTCGCCTGAGCTCGGATGAGTTAATCCCTGAAGAATTGAAGCTACTCCAAATTGACCATTACCTGAAACTCCTGCCAGACCAATAATTTCTTTTTCATGTATCTTGAGATTTATATTGCTAAGTCCAACCGTGCCATCACTCGCATTAAGACAGACATTATTTAGCTCTACAACTACTTTACCAATTTCCAATTTCTCATAAGCCGGTCGAGTAACTTTGTGGCCAACCATCATTTCTGCAAGCAACTCCTTATTTGCCTTTTTAGTTGCTACCTCTCCCACTAATTTGCCATGACGAAGAACCACAATACGATCACTAATTTCTAATATTTCATTTAATTTATGCGATATAAACATTATTGATAAACCTGCATTTACCATTTCCTTAAGTACTTTGAAAAGCTGAATAGTTTCTTGTGGAGTAAGAACTGCAGTTGGCTCATCTAATATTAAAATACTTGCATCACGATAAAGTGCTTTTATTATTTCAACTCGCTGTTTTTCTCCAACCGTTAAATCGGCCACTTTAGCATCTGGATTAATTAATAAGCCGAAGCGCTTTGATAATGCTTCAAGTTTTTTATACGCTAGTTTTTTTTTACTCCAAAGTCTACTTAAAGGCTCTGTACCAAGAATAATATTTTCTAATACTGTAAGATTTTCCGCTAAAGTAAAATGCTGATGAACCATTCCAATTCCAGCATCTAATGCAGCCTTTGTTGAGCCTGGTGTTAATCTCTTACCCTCAACTTCAATAAACCCTTTGTCACTAATATAGTGTCCAAAAAGTATATTCATTAATGTTGTCTTTCCTGCACCATTTTCACCTAACAAAGATAATATTTCACCCTCACCTAGTGAGAGTGAAATATTGTCGTTAGCTACAACAGCACCAAAATTTTTACAAATTTTGGAAAATTGTAGTTTCTTCATCTGATAATCTTAGTAAGTTGATTTTGGCTCATCGTCATTAACTACAACTGTAAAGTTACCACTCATGATATCCGAAGAAATTGCTGCAACTTTAGCTTTAACATCAGCTGCAATCTGATCATCAAACTCATAATAAGGTGCTAAAGAAGCTCCACCTTTTTGCATCATAGTCCATTCTTTATAATCCTCTGCTACGTATGTACCAGCTTTAACACCAGAGATTGCATGATTAATTGCATTCTCCATATGCCATAAAGCAGATGTGACTACAACACCTGTGCCGTTTTCCTCTTTATTCATATCATTAACATTACCAAATGCAATAATATTTCTTTCTCTTGCAGCATCCACTACACCAGCACGCTCTGCATATAAGACATCTACACCTGCTTCAATTTGAGCAAATGCTGCTTCTTTTGCCTTCGGAGGATCATACCATGAGCCAAGAAAACTAACTTTAAACTCAACATCAGGGTTAACTGACCTTGCGCCAGCCATAAAGGCATGGAACAAACGGTTTACTTCACCAATTGGGTAACCACCAACCATACCAATCTTATTAGACTTAGTCATACCACCAGCAATAACACCCATCAAATAGCAAGGCTCATGAATATAATTATCAAAAACTGAAAAATTATTGCCATATTCGCCGCCATACCCACTTCCAGGATCACCCATTAGATATGCTATTTCTGGATAATCATCTGATACTTTTCTAGCCTCAGCACTAATACCAAAAGCCTCACCTACAATAAGGTGCACTCCACTTTCAGAATATTCACGTAAAACTCGAACATAATCTGTATTAGAAACTTTTTCAGAATACACATAATCAATTTCACCTGCATCCGCTTGGGCTTGCAAAGCTAAATGCAATCTGGCATCCCATTTTTGTTGTAGTGGTTGAGTATATATTCCCGCTACTTTTATTTTAGCTGCCAGTACTTGTCCAGACAAAAGAAAGCTACATAATGTAATAATCAATAGATTACTAAATCTTCCTATTTTCATAAATTACTCCTATATTTTTTATAAAATGTAACGCCTACATTGATTTTAATCGCCACTCAATGTCATAGCATTACTCCACTTATTGAGCCAAATAATATGAATCAAGGACTCAATAATTTCTTGCTTCCAAGGCTTTTTCTAGTTAAGCTTGCATTGGAAAATTTGGATGTTTAGTTCAATTAGATGCTTAGAATGAAATTTTTTCCAGTTCTCAGGTCTACCTCCCAAATACCATTGGAGCTATTGAGATCAAACCTAAAATTGGACAAAACCTCTACTCCTTATTTGGATTAAAGCACACTTCAATTTATTTATTAATTAACTTCATACTAATTTAATTAATAAAATAACTAAATACTTCTTGACTGAATAGACAGGCTATATAATTTTTATATAGTTGTCAACTATTAATAAACAGACTAACTTAAAATTAACTTGAAAGCTCTATTAAACAAGTTTGAACTTGAGCTAAGTTCAAATTGAAATATTAACCTTTAACCTATTGATTTTTATAGAAAGAGAAGCTATATGAATGAATTTACAACTTTTCATTAGGTTAAGAAATATTAAGTTACTAATATGTTATCATTTTTTTTGATTTACTTTTGAGCTCGTTGAACTGAAAAGGCAATCCAATTCTTACAAATTTAAGGATAAAATTCTATGACTTCTAAAACAATCGATATAGGCCTTGATGAAATTTTTAGTTTAGCTAAGGCGGCACTTATTAATCATGGAGCTAACGAAGAAAATGCAGATGCAGTTGCAAATACAGTAACTAATGCTGAGCGTGATGGTTCAATTTCTCATGGTCTATTTCGTATTCCTGGGTATATCAAGGCCCTTCAAAGTAAAAAAGTAGATGGCTCTGCGAAGCCAGAAATAACTGAAGTTACGCCTGTAATTTTAAAGTGTGATGCAAAGAATGGATTTGCTCCATTGGCGCATCAATATGGTATCAAAAAACTGATCGAAGCTGCTCAAAAATTTGGAATTGCGGGATTATCAATTCAACGCTGCCATCACTTTGCAGCCCTTTGGCCCGAAGTTGAGGCAATCAGTGAGCACGGACTTGTTGGATTGACGTCTGTTTCATATATGCCAGGTGTTGCTCCTTCTGGAGGAGCTACAGCATTATTTGGCACTAACCCAATTGCATTTTCATGGCCGCGCCCTGGTAAAAATCCAATTGTTTTTGATATGGCAACTGCATCTATGGCAAAAGGAGAAATTCAAATTGCTGCAAGGGACGGTCACTCTGTGCCCCTTGGTACTGGCCTGTCTTCATCAGGAGAATTAACAACTGATGCTTCAGAAATTAATAAAGGTGTTTTACTTCCATTTGGCGGTCATAAAGGTTCGGTCATTGCCCTTATGGTTGAACTCTTATCTGGTCCATTAGTTGGAGAAACCTTCTCTTATGAAACCAAGGAGCGTGATAATGGGGATGGAGGTCCAGCCCAAGGAGGTCAGTTTATTCTTGCTATGTCACCAGAAATTATATCTGGCAAAGATACTTCAGCACAGACTGAGGAGTTTTTAAAAAAATATAATGATATCGATGGGACTCGCTTGCCTGGATTGAGAAGACATGAAAATAGAAAAAATATTGGCCCAAGAGCAGTCAATTTAGAGCTAATAAATACTATTAAAAAGTTAGCATAACTAAAATCTAAAGCAAACTAGAGTAGAGGTAATCAGCCAAATCAACAGTATCTTTTAGTGGGTTTTTAGTGCAGTAGTTTATGGTTGCTAAATATATTAGCTGAGGGTCAGGTATCCCAGGATAGCTCGACGTTTCATAATTTCTTCCAGTATAGTAGCCACTAAACCAAAACATAATCATGTTTTTAACGTCAGCATTTTCTTCTTCTACCAGCTTATTTACAGTTTCGCACTTCATATAGCCAACTGCTGAGTATGAATAACTTGTGCCTACAATTAAAAAATTCCCAAATACAAGCGTTAAGATAACTAGAAATTTTTTCATTAATACTCCTAGTTCAAGAAATTAATAATACTAATGTACCCTTTCAACTGCTATTGCAACACCCATACCACCACCAATGCACATAGTAGCAAGGCCTTTATTTACGTTATCACGCTCCATGCCATGAAGTAAAGTCACCAAAATTCTTGCACCAGATGCACCAATTGGATGGCCTAAAGAAATTGACCCACCCGTTACATTCACTTTAGACTTGTCCCAACCTAGTGAGTCATTTACAGACATTGCTTGTGATGCAAACGCCTCATTAGCCTCAATTCGATCAAGCTCAGAAGCCTTCCATCCAGCTTTTTCAAGACATTTAGTGCTTGCCGGAATTGGACCCGTTCCCATGATAGATGGGTCAACTCCAGCACTAGAGTATGAAACAATTCTTGCCATAGGCTTAAGTTTCAGCTCTTGCGCCTTAGATGCACTCATGACCATAACTGCTGCTGCACCATCATTAATACCTGATGCATTCCCAGCTGTTACAGTCCCATCTTTTGCAAATGCTGGACGGAGATTAGCTAAAGAATCCATACTTGTAGTATGCCTTGGAAATTCATCACTATCAAAAATAATGTCGTCACCTCTTCGCTGTGGAATAGATATTGGGGTTATCTCATCTCGAAACAAGTCAGATTTTTGAGCAGCCTCTGTTTTTTGTTGTGACTCTAGAGCAAACTCATCTTGAGATTGTCTTGAATAGTCAAACTTGGTTGCAATATTTTCTGCAGTAACGCCCATATGGCAATCATTAAATGCACACCATAAACCGTCTACAACCATAGTGTCAACCATCGCCCACGGGCCCATTTTTTTACCTTCTCTTGATTTTGGAAGAACATGACTTGAAAGACTCATACTTTCTTGACCGCCAGCAATAACTATTTCAGCATCACCGCAAGCAATTGCTTGAAATGCTAACTGTACTGCTTTTAATCCACTACCACAAACTTTGTTAATTGTCATAGAGGGAGTTTGATAAGGAAGTCCTGCCTCTATTGCAGCCTGTCTGGCTGGATTTTGGCCACTTCCAGCTGTCAGAACTTGTCCCAAAATAACTTCATCAATTTGATCTTTGTTTACACCAGTTTTTTTTAATATTGAAGCTATCACTTCAGCGCCTAACTTATGTGCTGGAATTGAAGAAAGAGAGCCGCCAAATGATCCTAGAGCAGTTCTTGTAGCTGCAACGATAACAATTTCATGATTCATATTAATTACCTTTCCTAAAAAACTTCTAATAATTATAAAGCTTAATAAAAATTAACTACTTTGCTTTTTTATTTATTCTTGCCTTCTGTTTTTCTTTAAAAAAGGCTTTATTTGCAATGTACACCTTTTTATGAACTTCACAGTAAACAATGGACTTATCCTTGTTTGTTAATTTTGTTATTTTAACTATTTCAAATTCATTTAGCTCTTTCGCTTTTTTCTTAATTTCTTCAAGTTCCTCTAAGCTATAAATAAAGTCAGCATAAAGATCCTCTTTTGCAGGCCTTCTAAAGAAAATTTCAGCAGCCTTATCCCAAACCACATAATCATCTCCAATAAGATTCATTAACTGAGTCATTGGAAATGGATCAACAGCGGAAAACATGCTCCCACCAAAAATAGTATTTACATAGTTTGCATTTTTATAGCTAAAAGGAAGTTTGATTTGTATTTTAAGAAAGTCTTCAGAAATATATATAACCTTTGCAGAGGTTCTTCTATACATTGGAGATAAATTAAACCCAAGTTTCAATACTTTTGGCTTACTAATAAATCTTGCGGCTAGTTCTGCAATTTTTTTATACGTAATCATTCTATTAAGTTATAAAAACAAAAAGACATCCGAAGATGCCTTAGTTATATAAATTGGCTCCCCGACCTGGGCTCGAACCAGGGACACACGGATTAACAGTCCGTTGCTCTACCAACTGAGCTATCAGGGAATAGCGTGAGATTATAACGAGCTATGAATTTTGAGTCAATCAAATCTTTGCTTTTATAGCCTAATCTTTACGTAAGAATAATCTTCGTTATTCTTGCAGTAAATTTATTATACCAAAATCCACGTGTTTTTCATGTGAAGCTTGAGAAAAGTGCACGAAATTTGCACGAAATATACATCCCCATTCTTGAGTAATTACTGTCGTAGTAAAGGGGTCAAAAAAGTATTCGCCGTTACCTAGCTATATTGTTAAATGCGCACAACTTTACATCTTTAAAACGTGCTCAGAGGACCTCCACTCGGTCTTATAACCTTCCTCACCATCATTCTTGATTCATTATGAAGGATTTCATCGCCATCTAAAGCGCCATCTATGTAGTCTGAATCTAGCATTCTTTCGCCATCTTCCCACCATCTTGTTAAATGCCCGTCTAATTGACCATCTAAATAATTACATTTTAATTTGATTTGTCCATTTTCATACCATTCAGAAAAGAGTCCATCAAATTGCTCATTCTTATAATGACATTTGAATCTAACCTCATCATTCTCTCCATAACCAATGCTCAGATATTCTTTATATCCAGCAATGTAATTTGAGACTAGTTTAAGACACCCATTAAATTCCCTTAGTCTTTTATTAATTAGCAGAAAATTTAAAACATCATCAGATGTAAATTCCCAATTAATCTCTGAAACATACTCTTCCTCCTCCTCATCTTTTAAGTATTCTGGAGCCTCATCAATCATTTTATCTACATCAGCAAACAGAGCCTTATATCGAAGCATTTCCAAGTCCTTTTCATCACGAAACTTGCATTCATACCATTCTGTCCATATGCCTTCTTGAAGGTCATTTTTGTATTCACCCTCTCCTCTTACCTCTTTGTTTTTCTGAGAATCATATAATTTATCTTCCTCTTCTTTTGTTAGATTATGGCTTTTGCTCGATCCAAAATAAAGATCTTGAAGGCTTCTTACATCATCAAAGCTAGGATAGAGTAATTTTTCAAATTCCATGGACATATCAAATTTTTACTAGAAGTAGGATTAGCATTTTCTTAATCATTTATTATATTTATAGTATTTACTACTAATCCATTTTCAATAGTTAAATGCATTTCAGTTTCGTACGTTTCAATTGCCCAACTAGTTGTTTCTTTTATGTCACCAGTTGCAATTTTTATTTCACCTTTAATCCAAACGGCTAGTATTGGGAGCTTGCAAAGAAGCTCAAAACTATCACTACTAAACTCAATAAGATAAAGCCTATCATCTTTAATTTCCCAAATTCCCTGAAACCCTCGTCTGTTATTAGACCATTTCGAGATAAGCCCTTTTTTGTGTTGTATTATTGAACTATCCTCAGGCAATGAGGGAACATTTATTAAAGGATATTTTTCTCCATCAATTAGTATTTGTTCGTTAACTTGTGTTGTCATATTTAATAATTATTAGTAAAGATATTGTAATTTACAATACCTCAATATATTTATCTTTTTGGTACAATTAAAGACTTAGATTAGAGTGATGAATAATTAATGATGAATTTAACATTTGAAAAGATTTTAGCTGAAGCTGGAAAAGGAGATATAGATTCTCAATACGAATTGGCATCTATGTATAAATCTGGTACGGGCGTCTCAAAAGATCTGAGTGAGGCTTTGAAGTGGTTCGAAAAAGCAGCAAATAAAAATCATACTGAAGCTAATATTGCAATTGGAGACCTGCTTGTAAAAGAAAAAAGAATTAAGCTTGCAGAACATAACATTTCACTTAAGTATTATTACGAAAATTTTGATCCAGAGGCGTTTGTGGAGAGTGATTATGTAACATTAAATCGGTATGGATTGGATGTTTATAAACATTTTGAAGGATATAAGGAGCTAGATGAAGAAAGTGCAGAATTTATAGCATTAATATGGATTGATAGAGCTGCTCGTTTTGGATCATTAGAGGCACAAATTTATCTTTCAGAAATATACTATTACCACGATAACAGAGAATCATATAGATTGACTAAATTAGCTTCTAAACAGGGTGATGCTAACTCCCAAAATCTCTTAGGCTGGATTTACGCTAAGGGTTATACTTACATGGGGTCAGACTATAAAAAGGCTTTAAAGTGCTTCAGTAAAGCTGCTGAAAAAGATAACACTTGTGCTCAATTTTATTTAGGCTGGATGTATGATAATGGTGTAGGAGTTCCTAAGAACTATAAAGAGGCTGCCAAATGGTACAGAAAAGCTGCAGAACAGAGTCATTCTATAGTTTCAGAGTATGAGTTGTTTTACAAGATAGGGTTTCGATCAGAGATGTATGATATAAACATACACAAAGCACAATATCATTTAGGCTTGATGTATGAAAATGGTAAAGGAGTACTTAAGGACCATAAAGAGGCTGTTAAGTGGTATAAAAAAGCTTCAGAGTTGCTTGATGGTGAGACGATTGAAAATTGGTATATAAAAGCTGAATATGAATATGATGTAAAAGCTGAATATGAATATGATGAATATCTTTTCAAAGACCCTGATTTCTGGGAAGATGCTTCAGAGTGGCGCATAACATTTGAGCCAGAAGACCATCTGTTTCCAAGTGGACATGTTTTCGACACATTGGCTTCAACTTTTCACAATTTAGGCATGAAGTATTACCTTGGCGAAGGCGTACTAAAAGACTACGAAAAGGCAGAAAATTATTTTTTAAAGTCTTATCAGATGGGTGATGTGCATTCAGCATATATGTTGCACATTATTGATAGTGGTGAAGATTATTGGGGGGATGACACACGAATGTTTTCATACCTTGAGATGTCAGCAGGTGCAGACATATTTAGTCCTGCTTTTGGTTTTATGGACCAATCTAAGCATTTCGATCTCAATGATATTGAGTTTTATAAAAAAGCAGTTCGTAAAGGGTATGCCAAATCACAATATCTATTGGGAACTATTTATACCGAGACAGAAATTATTAGGGGGCACATAGCAGGTGGACCTCTTAGAGAGATTTCAGAAGCAACTAAATGGTCCATATCAAAATACTGGATAAAAAAAGCTTATGAAAACTCTGATAAAGGTGTAATAAAAAAAGCTGATGATTTTTGGAATAAGCATGAGCTCTGGAAATATGAAGATCATATAGGTCCAAACAATGAGCCTACTGATGACGAAAAAATAAAAAATATAATTAGCATTGATAACAAGTCTGAAGAAAGCTCATTAACCGGAATATTTGGAGGCAGTGCATTTATATCAATAGGAAGGCGCTTTATTAATGGTGATGGCATACTCAAAGATCCAATAAAAGCAATTAAATATTATAAAAAAGCTATTGAGCATAGTAACATAAAGGAAGATCAGCGAGACCTTATGGATGCTAAGGCTAAGTTCGAATTAGGCGTCATATATTATGAAGAAAATAGTGTTAAAGACTATACCGAATCTAAATATTGGATCAATAAAGCTTATGAGAGTTCTGATGCCATCATAAACAAAAAAGCTGAAGATTTTTGGAATAAGAACAAGCTCTGGAATTATTAGCTACTCTTAATACAATTTTAATATGAGCATTAAATTTTTAACTGCATACCACCCTAATGGACAAAAAAAGTCAGAAGGCAACTGGGATGATGGCGTGCCTGTTGGTAATCACTTTACATGGCATGACAATGGCAACAAAGAGTATGAACTGGTTGAAGTTGATGATTCCATAGAGATGGCTACTAGTTGGTATGAGAATGGTCAAATGGAGTCTAAGGGATCAAGGTCTCCAACTCATTACTTAGAGATAGGTCAATGGACTCAATGGTTCGAGAATGGCAATAAGAAATCTGAAGGCTGCTATAAAGGCGAAGATGGACATGATGGTGAATGGAAGTTTTGGCATAGTAATGGTCAATTAGCCTGTTCTGGTTTTTTTAAAGGATATAGAGGAAATGGTCTATGGACTTTCTTCGATAAAGACGGTAAGAGGATTCATGAGCGAGAATATAAAGAGAATGAGCTGCTAGATGTATGGACGAATTTGAGAGCTGATGGATGCTCTGATGAGCTTGTGGATAAGTTTAAAGAATATATTTTTAGAGGTGCAAAATAATTGTTAGATTAATCGTGTTTAAAACACATTAATAATAGGGTACGCCCGTTTAATTTTCATACCCCTACCCTTTTAGTCTATTTATACCTCCAGAGCACCTCTCAGAGCTCCATATTCACCCATATAAAGTACCTTATTTTAGTTTGATGATAATCCCTTAAAGAACCTATTCCAAAGGTGTTTTAAGCGCTAATATAGTTCTTCAGAAAAGGATAAATTAAACCCTGTTTCTTCAAAAACTATTCTGGATAAGTCACTCGTATTTTTAGGCGTGTAATAGACGATACAATCGTGGATTAATAATGCCACATTTGTTGGTTTTGAATGTTTGATTAAGGCGTCTAATACTAATCTTTCATAGCCTTGCAGTAAATGCGCCATGACTTGTGATCGTCTTTCCAATAGTTCACTTTGAATACCTACTGCATTCTTTATAGATTTGTCATCTCCAATAAGGCGATTGTGTGCAATTTCCAATGCTTTGGTTAATTTAATCAGCCAAGGCTTAGTGATAACTCTGCCAATCAAATCTTTATCTCCCTCACAAATATCATAGAGCGAGTACTTCTTATTACTACTGAGTATGGCGCCATAAGTTAAAGCATTAATAATCTCTTTAACAGTTTCAATAGGTGTTTGAAGCTCTGCAGAGAGATCATTTCGTATCTGTTGTTTATCTTTGACATAGTCCCTTATAACTTTAAGCTCAGGAAAGTCAAGGTTTCGCTGCTCTAGTAGTTGTATGAGTATGTTTTGATGAGCAGCATTAATATCATACTCATAACAGCCTTTAAGCGCAGCATAGCGAACACTCTTATGATAGCCTTGTAATGTTGCATTTTTTGCCGTGTAACGTCCAGTTCTCACCTCTTCATAGAAGATAGGAATTGTATTACTTACTTCCTCACGAACGGTTGCTAATAGCTTATTGATTTCCACTAACCTCTCATTTATACTAATTGCATTAAACCCTTTATTTACAAGGGATTCCAGAGATTTTGAGACATTATTTTTTACTTTTACCCCACCTAGAGTCATGAAGTTGTCCTCACCGACCTCTACTATCTCCTCTGCACCCTCTATAAGTGCCAATTGATCGACTAACTCTTCCCATTCCTGACTCCCTTTGACAAGTGCTTCTGCATTTGTTCGGTTGAGTAACTTTTGGCTGTAATTAAGTTGTTCTTGGTGTACTAATAAAGACTCGGTATTGATCTCAATGAGAGCACTAATATTGACTCGTTTTGTAACTCTACTTAAGTTTCTATGAATAGCCCCGCCTAACTGATTAGCTATTTCTTTGGCTGAGTCTCCGCGACTATTAATCATTCCTCTGTGCTCTGAAATCTCTGACTCTTCTTTAGTAAACCAAGTGTCAATAAAGCTTTTAATGCTAGAGTCCAGAATGAAGCCATTTTTAGATCCTGTGACTCCAAGCTTAGAGCGACCTTCGAAAGCCATAATCGTCTTAATAATCCACTTTGTTGGCTCGTGATGAGCGCTTTCTTCTTCTGCTTTGCGAGATAGAACATATCGCCCTTCAATAGCGCCATGCAAGGTGTATTTTGGTCTTAAGAAGTAGCCATTATCATTAACCGCTCGAAAATCTCTTGGATCGGTAAAGTAGCGACTGACTTCTACGTTATCCATTGGAAAGCTATCGGCTCTGCGATTATGAGTATTATGACGAATGAGACCGTTATGATTCCAGAACACAAGCGTATAGCCTGTTTGTATTTTATGAGGAAGTTTAGTGAATTGCTCCCCTAGTACCTGTTGGGACTCATAGAGAAGTGAGGATGGGAATAAGTCAGTTGATGGTGGCTTGCGTTGTTTCAAATATACGTTTTACTTTAAGTTATTAATACTAGTTTTTATACTCTGAAAAGCTTGACATCAATGCATCAAATGTTTTTGGACGGTATTTGTCAAAACTACTTTGATCAACAAACACAAAATCATATCTAACTTCGTTTTGCACTTTGTTGACATCAACACACCATTCTCTAAGTCTTGCCATCTTTAAGGGAACATCTAAGTCTTCGAGCCCTTTAGTCTCAACAATCACAATCGAATTGTCATCACGCTTAACAATAAAGTCTGGATAGTAATATGAAATATTACCATCTGTATTTACGTAATCAACACGATACTGGATTGCAAAATAGTTTTTTGCATAGGAGACAACATCTTCACAATCTTCCAAAAAAGAAGCAAACCTGAGCTCTAAGTGACTATCACCAATAATTTTATTAAATACGCTCTTCTTAGGTCCATCAATGCTATCTTGTTGTTTAACAGTAAACGGTCGTGTATTTCTCAATTTAATGTAGTTTTTAATTTCAGCATCTCCACGATCCTGAATTGTTAAAGCATTAATCTCTTTCTTGAAACTTTCAATTAAAGTTTTAGTTGCCACCAATTCTGATAAATTACGGAGAGTATTTAAATCATCCAAATCAACTACCGTCTTGAATAAGTTATCACGAATAAAGCTTTTAACTTTGCCATATAAAACATCATAACCACTAACCAAGCGCAACTCTTTCATAATAAATTGCGTAAAGTAGCCTATGACAGCTCGATAGTCTGAAACAGAGGTAGAGTCAAGCATAGTGGTATGAGAGATTTCACCAGTTGTAATATCTTTAAAAACAATTTCGCGTTGCTCATCATCAGTAAATAATTTGTAATCGATTTTTGTATGTGCAAAGTTATTAGAATCAAGATCTTCCAAGTTTTTATACTCTCGATAGATGCGTGAAGTTAGTACAGGAATTTTAATATCTAATTTATCAATATCTTTTTCAACATTTTCGTTATCAACTTCGATAATTGTTGGTACGATTGGTTTTGAGTCTTTGCCCATTGCTTTGCGTTCTAACTCAACACCTTCCGACTGTATGCTTTCAACAAAATCCATAAATGCATCTGTACCTACAACACTTACATACTCTTCTGCCTCGTTACCCGGGTACATTTTTCTAAGTCCACGACCTAGTGTCTGCTCTGGCAAGATATTACTCTTTGAAGAATAAGCTCTCAATCCAACAATTGTTGTTACGTTTTTAACATCCCAACCCTCTTTTAACATTAATACTGAAATGACTGCCTTAAATGGACTGTCCCAACTATCAATTTCGTTTGACTGTTTTCGTAACTCGACTAACTCCTCTTGTTTTTTACCTGAAGCAGACTCGCTAATTTCGCCACTTGTGTTAGTGTGAATTGTCAATACTGCATCTTTTAGTTCAGGGAAGTTGCCTTCCAAATATTCAGCAACATCATCACAATTTTTTGTATCATCAGTCATTACAAACAATAGTGCTTTCTTGCCTAGCTTCTCATGCTCCTTATAAGTTTTTCGCCACTCTTCAACACCAAGATTTAAATAGTCTGCGTACTTCTCTGTATAGCGTGAACTCTGTCTTTCAGAAAGTTTTGCTCTACTTGCACTATCGGGTAGCACTGGGTGTTTGACAACATTTTGTGTAATTGCTTCAACGAGTGGATAATCAGAAACTGTTTGTACGAAAATTGAACCATTGTCGTGTTTTGGTGTTGCTGTGACATCTATCTGCAGAGATAGAAAGTGTCCTTTCTGCTGTAAGTGATGATGTATATCCTCAATCGATTTAAACCATGCTAGTTTTTTATCGTGAATATGGTGTGCTTCATCATTAAAAACTACAATTTCATCAATATCTCGAACAATGTCACCAACATTAACTTTTGAGTCTGTTGTTTTACCAACACCTTTTTCACCTAAAAAATAATCCATTGTGTCTTCATCATCAAACGACGCTTCAACATCTTTACCCGAATAAACTCGATGAATATTTGTTAAAAATATGTTGCCTGTTTTGCTTATTACATTTACATCATCTTGTATGTGAAGGGTTAATTGAAAATCATCTCGCCAATTACTATCTTTATAGCCATTATCGGGAACAACTGGATCTTCAAAAAAGATTTTTAGTCCATCAAAGTCGGCACGAATACGATCAAGTACAATAATATTTGGCGTGACCATTAAAAAGTTTCTAGCTAGTTCAGAATTTTCTTCGTAGAGCTTGTGGAAATAACACCATGCAAGTAATAAACTCAGTACTTTAGTTTTACCTGTGCCCGTTCCTGCTTTAATAACTAGTCTTCGCCATGCTTCATCAAACATATTTGGTGAAACTACGCCCAATTCATCAAAACGAATTAAGTCATACTTATCTTTAAACTTGACCACATCATACAAGTAGATCACTGATTCAACTGCTTCACGCTGTGCAAAATAGTACTCAAATCTCACGCTATTTCCATCTAACTGTGGAATCAAATGTTCTGAATTAAACCACCAGTTCAGTAAATTTTTACTTGTTTCGCTTGCTCCTTCGTAGTTGTTATCACGCCATTCTTTTACCTTTTTGCGAACACCTGATACTAATGGCGGCATTAGTTTTTCAAATGAAGATTCTCTTAACGCTTCGTCCGCAGGAAACCACCGAACACTTGGATCCAGTATTTGATGGGGAGAAGAAGGAAAGTCTGGGTGTATAGCCATTTTATTATTCTAAATAGTAACTTCAATTATTTTCATTGTATCATTACCAAAAATATCAACAACTTTCACTGCAACCTTTCGCTTACCTGCCATACACTCTATGTAACTACTAGTTAGTTCAATAGTTCGGTCTTGCTTTGTTCTAAAAGACTGCCACTCGTTTTCAAATACGTACTCACCACTCCAAGCTTCTGTAATTTCGCCTGTGTCTTCATCTTTAACACGCATAATTTCTCGCTTAGATTCAAAATCAAAATCAACACTCCAGTAGTCAATCCAATCAGTCCACTCTTTTGTTAATACTTCACGCTTAGAAATGCCATCTTTATCATTACTTACTTTAACCACCTGTCCTTTGTCAATGATCACTTTTGATTTTTTCTTTCCTAGTGATTCACTCGCGTTAGCATCTTGTGAATAAAATACCGAAAAATCTATTAACTCAATAGCAATTGCGCCTTTTTTAAAGTGTGCTTTAACCTCAATGTAGGAAACATCATGAAATGCAACTTGATTTTTCTCAATTGCGCGCTTATCAAATATATCTCTCGGTATGTATTTCATTGCTAAATCAATGCCTTTACTCTTTGCTTCTTCTTGTATGTTTGGAAACAAACCCATCTCAAATTCAAAACCCAAGATATCAACTTTAGTAATACGTTTTTGCCTACACTCTAAAATAATCTCTTCAACAAATAGCCTCGTAACCGGTAAATTAATTGGTCCAACCGCAACTAATCGATCTGCTCTTCTGCCCTGAAAAGTTATAAATTGCTCAACTTTATCTGCTTTGTATGCATGCAATATTAATTCTAAAAACTTAGTCTCTTTTTGCTCAAGTTGTTTTTGTTGCTCTGCTTCGCGCAGGTTAGTATTAACTCCAATGTAGTGTGCTCTCTCATATTTACCTAAATTAAGTATCTCAAATGCTCGCCAATCTTTATCATCTTTTTTGAGTTGCCTTTGAACGTCAATCATGCGTTTACGAGTTGTATGCACTGAAAATTTACCTAAATCACTACCAATCCACTTACGTCCTAGTTTTTCTGCAACTGCAGGTGTAGTTCCTGAGCCAACAAAAAAATCAGCCACAATATCATTCTCGCTTGATGATGCCTTAATAATACGCTCTATTAAACTTTCAGGCTTTTGTGTGGGATATCCAACAGTTTCTTTACTTTGGGCATGCATAATATATTGTTTTCCACTCCAAATATCAGTTGCTGGAACTCCTATAGTTTCGTATCTTTTTACTCTAGGCATGTTTCCTCTGATCTCAACAAAGCCATCTAACCAGCCTTTGTTAATTCTTTCTTGAGACCAAATCCAATGTTTTCCAACAGGTGGTGAAATTTCAGTACCCCCAAAAACTCTAGATGGTCCTGCTCCTGCTTGAGTAAAATTATCCCAAACATATCTTTTATTTGTTTCAACTTCAACTTCAGGAAATCTTGCCTTAGCTTCCTCCACACTTCTTTTGTCGAATTGAGTTGTGTATGCTCCTTTGTCTGATTTTCTATAAAAGAAAATAGTGTCATGAACGCCACCAAAACCATTAGTTTGTGCTTTTGTTGAAATTGTTTTTTGCCAAATAATTTCATTAACAAAATTATCTTTACCA
Organism: Candidatus Pseudothioglobus sp. uisw_070; assembly: GCF_059512545.2. Taxonomy (NCBI): domain Bacteria; kingdom Pseudomonadati; phylum Pseudomonadota; class Gammaproteobacteria; family Pseudothioglobaceae (SeqCode); genus Pseudothioglobus (SeqCode); species Candidatus Pseudothioglobus sp. uisw_070. The sequence goes on from NZ_CM183456.2 coordinate 1,236,996, forward strand.
AAAACTTCATCCAAGATTAAACGCATGTAACTACTAACACGCCAATCACAATGCACATAAACACTGCCATCATCTGCAAGCAAATCACGCATCAGCACCAAACGTTCATAAATCATGCTAATAAAACTATCAGCACCTTTACCCCAAGTATCTCTGTAAGCAAGCTCTTCAATCACACTCGGCTTTTTAGTTAATGTTTCATCACCAATTTCAATATCCATTGAAAAGTCTGCACCAACATCGAACGGTGGGTCAATATAAATTAGTTTAATGCCGCCTTGGGCTTCAATCTCTTCTCTAAGTGGTCCATTCTTTAAACTTGAAAGAATTAACTTGTTATCACCCCAAATAAGTTTGTTATTCCAACCTTTGACTTGTCTGCCTGTTTCAGTATCAAACAAGCTACCTTGCATCTCACGCTTTTCCTCACTCCTTGGTTCATCAACTTGCTCAATAACCTGAAATGGCAGAACTACATTAGTCACATCACCTGTTTTTCCATTCCAAACAAGCTCAACTTCTTTCTTATCTTTAAACAGTAAAAATCTATACTTTTCAGGCAACGATTTACCAGCCTCTAAGTATTTGGTAATATCTCTAATTTCGTGTTCGCTAAGTTTCAATATTTATCCTTAAAAAATTGTTCTATTGTAAAAAACAGATTTCATGTCAATTGAGGAGTTTTTATAAAAGGTTTATTAATGAATTATATACAACCAGCTTACAGATTAATTTTATAAACAAATTAATCTATTTATAAATTACTGCAGTATTTCATTGTTTCTGATGAGCCATTTAGCATACAGTTAAGGTATTCATAATCCATTAACCAAAATGCTAAAGTAAATATACCTAATGGTACTGAAAATATGATTAAGTACCTAATACCTAGCTTGCGTCGGTCAGTACGTATTAAGCTGATACCATAGAAGAAGCTGAATGCCCAAAGGGCTAAAAAGAAAAATAATAGCATTTATTGGAGTAGTTTTTTCATAAGATTAAACAACATTAGTCAACCCAAAAACAAATATGAGAAAATTTCTCTTCCAAGCCTCTTCCATAAATACGCGCACAAAAATCAAAAAATTCATATTGAGTATGGTCGGCACTAAGGTAGCCTCCTTCAATTAGCTCTTTGTATTGCATTTGATAGACATCACCATAGATGTAGTTGTTTGTTATGTAGATTAATAAAAAAAATACAGCTGTAATAATTGGAATTGCTATGTAAAGGGCTTTTATTTGCCTCTTTACAGATTCCTTTGTTTGTTCTTCAGTCCAAGATTTATTCAAAATACTACCAGTTACCCTTCGTTACGCAGCTAAACATAGCATCCGCTCCTTTGCTAAACTCTCTTTCAGTGTCGGTCTGAGGATTGCAGAGCTTTACTACATCTTGTTTAGTGTAATCCTCATCTAAGTAACCCTGCCTTATTAATTCATCTAACTCTCCATTTGCCATCATATCCATTACTATCCACTGAAGAGCGAAAAGTCCCAAGAGAACAATAAATATAATTTTTAGCGCTTTTTTCATACTGTCCAGAACAAATAAAGAAAGGTACTTGGAGTAAAGAAGACTATAAGTATTAAAGGTGTTACAAGCTTTAGCTTATTATTTTTAAATGAGCGAATAACTAATAATATTATTGAAATAATAATGGCAATAAACATTATGGTTTCCACAATACAACCTACTACAGGGGAGCATAGATGAGGTCCTGCTAGAGAGCCTAAGAGCAACCAAGTTCCTATTATTGAGCTTAATCCCCAAGTAAACCAGTATCTTTTACCTATTACTATGTTTTCCTTTGTTTTCATATTCAAGGTGTGAAAGCCTCCCCACCTGGAAAAACTCCTGGGTTAGTCTCCATTAACCATATTCCAAAAAACATTGACGCGACAATAAACAAAATAGGGATAGAAAATATTATTATGATTGCTTTTCCTAGCTTACGATACTTTGTAAGCTTTATGAAAAATAGTCCAAAAAAGAAGAGAAATAACCATCCTGGATATAGCGGAATTGAATTGAGAAAGTTAATCAAGGTGTGTAAGCAATTCCACCAGGGTGACTCTCAGGCGATACAAGAAGTAAAAATAGAATACAGCCTATAAGAATATACAAAGCAGGGATAAAAAATATGATTATGATTACTTTTTCGAGCTTAGGATGTTTTGTAATCTTTATGAAAAATAGTCCAAAAAAGAAGGGAAATAACCATCCTGGGTAAAGTGGAATTGAAGTGAAAAAGTTAATCAACTGAAGATTCTGTTGATAGTGGCATACCACCTTCTGCCCAATAGTCATCTGGTCCAGCAGAAGCGAAAGCAAGTGTAATTATTATTATGGCAAAAAAGTAAAGAACTCCGTAAACAATTGCATCTGCTATAGACACAAGCGATTCGAAAAGTGAACTTAGCATTTCCATAGAATTATGTCTTTAGTAGCCACTAGTTATGACTCTGCAATTTACCATCCTGATGTGAGGATTTCCTTTACAAAGTAAGCAAATAAAATTACTAATTCTGCGTAGAAAATAACTTTAATCCATTCTTTAGTTAGAGTAATCTTATCCATTAATATTTAGCCAGTTCGTGAGTGTGATAAAGAAAGTATGATGCCTGCGCATACCTTTCATTAGTGCTATCAATAGCTTTTTCTAGCCAGTACTTTGCTTTTGTTAAATCTTTCTCTATGCCTGAGCCAACAAGATAAGCAGAGCCTATACCAAACTGACAAGGAGCATATCCTAATTCAGCAGACTTAAGCCACCACTTAGCAGCATCTTCATCACTCTGAACAATCCAGTAACCTTCTTTTTTGTACATAGTGCCAAACTCACACATAGCCTTAGGGTTTCCATCCATTGCTCTTTGGGCAATATTGACAAGCTCCATCTGTCCTTTTTTTACATCACCAGCTTCAGCATAAGCAACAGCTTCATCTAGGTCGGCATTGGCAGCAGTTGAGATAAGAATTCCGAGTGAGAGACCAACAACTACGGCAAGTAGTTTCTCCCAGTGTGATGGTTTTCTAATGATCATGTGGTTCATTCTAGGCTTCAAATATGAAGCCTAAATGAAGATTAGGAGTTGATTAGAGAAAGATTAGATGAAGTTAATTAAGAAATTAAAGTTCTAAATCCCCTAGTTTTTTCATTTAATAGTTTTCTTGTTGTTGATCTTCTAATTCTTGTCTTTCAATATCATCTAGGTTGCTTTGATGAATGTCTTTTAATAACCTATATATGCCATCTTTATTCTGACGACCAAGCCAAATAGAGCCGCATACCATTGTTAGCCAAATAAACAAGCCCTCTCCCCCAACAAATATCGAAAAAATGTGTTGGCTCAGTAAGTAACCACCTACAATGAAAATCAATATGGATAGAGCTGTAATTAGTTTCGTCATATTATTTAGGCATTATCATCGTTTCTGATGGGTTGCTTCCTCCTGATGAATACATTTTTTGGTAATCATATTCTTGAAAGTCTTGCTCTCTTTTCCAGCTTTGAAACATTTCATAATCTTTAAATTGTTTGGCGTTGCCATTTAAGCTTGTTAAGGGACAGTCTGGTTCAATTCTTGCTTTAAACTGCTCCGCTTCCTTTTTTGAATTAAAGGCATTAACCTTAACAGCTGGATATCGTTGTGTATTTCTATAAGTAACAACGCCCCATAAATGTTGCAATGGAGGTGTTTCATGAAAAATTTCATATGAAAAACTTTCGCTATCTTCCGATGCAGTACATGGTGCAAGATACAAAACAAACATTCTGTCATCATTATAAAATTGTCCATTAAATTCTATAGATTTCACTTTTAATAAATCTCCTTAATAGTTAACTACTAATCAGTTTTTTCATTAGTAATGTATCAGTGGTATGACATCATATACTTCGCTGTTCAAAGTTTTCCTTACTGTTGATATTTTATAACTAGGTAACAATGTAATTTGATTATCAGGCGTGAATGTAATTTGATTAAGCGAAAGTCTGCTTGTATCATGCATCCATCCATCCAGAGTTGTAAACTCTAGAATCCAATTACTACCCAATTTCGTTAAAGTAGGCTTAATAATCCCTGACAGGGACTCATGTCCTTTTTCTTTTGCTATCTTTACCAATTCATCATGTGACAAGGTTTCAACCTCTTCAGAAGTAAATCCACCATATCTATAGTCCGAAAAAACCGCCTCAATTGCCCTTGTTTTTATAATTTCAGCCGTCATTTTTTGGGCGGCAAGTTCAGCAGCTGTTAACCCAGCAGTAGCTTTTGTATCATTTAATTGAGTTACAGCAGCATGAGCAGCATAAACATCTTCCACTCTCTCAGCATTAGAACCTTTTTGATTCAGTTTTGGATTTTCAATCCTAACTTCGTATCCATTGGACCTAAAAATATCTCTTATATCATCTATTACTCCGGCACCACTATTGCCATTTCTCAGCAATACAGCTGATACAAAATATGCTAAATTTGAAGGATTAGCGGTTTCAAATTGAAACTTCTCATGCCTTAATAAACGCTCCAAACTACTTGCTCTTGATTTACCATAAAGGTAGTTTATTGATTTACCGTCAGTATAGAAAAGACCACCAGTCGCAGGACCCGGCAATAGCATCCATTCTAGTTCTAAGGAATAACTAGTTACTGTAAAAATTAGATGATTTTTAAACAATCCGTAATCTCTAGGAGAAAGCTCTAAACCCCAATAAAGATTCACATATATGTTGGCTAAATTTTCCAACTCTTTATTTATTAATACATCTATTGCATATTTTTCTTCTTCATCAATCGTTATGTCATATTGCTCAAGTAGCAATTCTAATTTTTGTTCTGCTTCTAGTTCTGCATGTTTTAGTTCTAAATAATAGGGTGTCTTCTTTAGAGCTGATGTCAACTGAGATATTCCAGCTATAAAATCTTGGTTAGTTGGTAGTGGGATATTAGATTTTGAGTAAGCTGAGCCAATTAAGACAAAAGATAGAACTAAAAGTAGGAGTAGTTTCTTCACAAACTTATTGTAGTTTATTTTTTAATTAAATACTACTCACTACCTACCAATACAGCTCAATCTACACCATAAATTCATCAAGAAGACATAAAGCAGTTATTTTGCAAGCCTAGAATTGAAGCTATTAAAGCATTCTCCTAAGGCTAAAGTGAGGTTAGTTTATTGACAGGTAGCGAGCACTCTCACATCAAAGTAACTCTCCTCTTGACTTTGATTGTTCGCTATATATTTAACTCTTAAAACATATGCAAAAACTCTTACTACTATTATTTCTATCTCTCTCTTCTCGAAAGAAAAAATGAAACGGTATATGTAATGATTATTACAGTTGCTGGATACATAGTAACAAAGCCTAGAAGCTCATCTCTTGGATAATAAACACCTACAAGAAACTTAAGAAGAACCCAAAAGGATTGGAGTATTAGTAGCCATATTAAGGCTAAGTTAACAATTGGAATACATAATAAAATAAATAAAATAGGATAGCCCCAGAAGGTTCGTAATATTGGAAGCCAAATATCAAGATAGATGCCTAATGCGTAATAGGTTATATCTGGCATTAAAATAAAATATAAAAAAGATCCTATTAAAAAAGGAATAGATAGAATATTAGGGACAAAATTAATAATTATTTTAAATAAATTCATAATTTTAAATAGTGCAGTCTATTCTGAAATTAATTACCCTGGAAATCACTAAAAAAAACTTCTCTTGTAAACATCACCTTATCTGTTTTAGCCATTTTTTCATACTGCGCTGTTGTCATTCCACAAGCAAGGTAAAAAGTTCCTTGATTAAATAAATCATTCCTATCTTTAACAGAAAGCTCGCTATTATTCTGTACTTGAAGATCTATACCTTGGCTTCTGAATAAACCAATCGCCATCATGGAATTAACAGCAAAATTAAAACCTTCTGGGACTGAGCCCAATTCTTCGAGTGCTTTTTCTCTATTAAGCTTACTAACAGCAATACCTATTGCATTTCCTTTTGTATCAACTATTGGACCTCCACTATTGCCACTGTTTATATCTGCATCTATTTGAAATTTAGATATGTCATCACCAGGACCCATCAAAGCACTAATAATCCCTCTATTAACAGTTATAGACGAACTAATTCTTTTGCCAAAAGGAAAGCCAGCTGCATAAATATCATCTGATAAGTAAACCTCTGTACTTAGAGTGTAAATTTTCGATGGCTTAAAATCACTGATAAGAATTGCTAAATCATTTTTGGGATCTTGAGAGATAACTGTTGTTATATATGATCTACCTTTGTTATGAACCGTTACTTCAGAGCATCCATCAATGACATGATGATTAGTTAAGATATGCCCATCAAAAGTCGTTGCAAAACCTGTTCCAGATCCTGCCCTATATATTGTATCGTCTTTTGCTTCTATGCAAGAATTGCCACTTTTTTCAAAGCCTGGATTACAGTTCCAGCCTGAGCCTGAAGCATAAGCATTTGGAGGTATTGAAATCTCTTTAACACAACTATCACCACTTATTTTGAATCCTGAAATACAAGTAAACCCCTCACCCCATGATTTAGTCATCGCGTTCCTAGGAAGTTTTAAACAATCTTGATTTTTTTCATAGTAACCACTAAAACAACTCCAGCCATTTGGAGCACTTGATATATAAGCATGTTGAGGTATATTTGTATCAACGCATTTATTGCCAATTTGTTGATATCCATTAATACAACTCCAACCAATAGAAGCACTAGATGCATAGGCATTAGCAGGGACTACTGTTTTATAAATACATTTTGAGCCACTTCTTCTGTAAGTTTTTAAACAAGCATATCCGTTATGAAGATAACTCTTGTTCAAAGGAAGTTTAGTTACAGCCGTTCCACCTGAGCCTGAATCTGAATCTGCATTTGATTCTATACATGTTGGAGGAAATGCCGAACTTGTCTCATAACCAGAATTACATTTAAAGTTTGAAACAGATATTTTTCTAGCATTTTTTGGAACTTTAATGCAAGCGGTTTTACTTTTGTTTCTGTAGAAGTCATCTTTACAATACCAACGAGTACCTCCAGCTGCTATAGCCCCATTTGGAATTTTAATATTTTGTTCAGCTTCTTGATTACTTGCAGATTTATTTGTCTCGTTATTTGTGGAATATTTCTTACCATTACAAGTTAATCCCCTCTTCTTAGCTTCATTAATATAATCCTCTGGAACAGGCACAACATCAAACCAGCTGCAAACTGATGCATCACTTAGCCCAGAATAATCAATATCGTGGAGATGCTCTGATAGTTGACCATCTGCAACACTAGTACTCGTAAATCCGAGAGATAGTATTAATGATAATGATAATATTAATTTCGACATTAACTTATTGTAGTTCATTATGTATTTAAATACCACCCATCACTCGATTAATAAGACTGGACTTATGCTCAATACATAGATGAGCATAACGCTTAGTAACACTGATTTGTTTATGCCCCAAGACATCTGCTATCTCCAAGAGAGATGCCCCAGATTGAGCTAAATAGGAAGCACAGGAATGACGAAGGTCGTGGAATCTAAAGTCCTTAATTTCGGCATCCTCGAGAGCCTTCTTCCAAGGCTTTGTAAAGCAATAAGCAACCTCTTCTTTAATCTTAGAGGCAAAGATGAGACTACTATCTTTGGTATCAAATAGGCGTAGCTCTTTAATAACCGAATTAGTCAAAGGCAGAACCTTAGGCTGACCATTTTTAGTGGTAGAGACATAAGCCGTTCTTCTGTCAAAATCGATGTTATTCCACCTCAGTTTAGTAAGTTCTCCCTTGCGTGCTCCAGTCGTTATAGCAAGTAGTACTAATAGGTACAATTTATCCCACTGAGAGGCTCTAGAAGAGCTAAATAGACGCGTTCTTTCAGCTTCGGATAAGAACCTTATTCGCTCATTATTCTCTGGCAGAGAGGGGATTTTGCGGACAGGGTTTTCTGGTAAGTCATGCTCTCTACAAGCATAAGAAAATACCACGGATATAGCTGCTTTGTATCGATTAATAGTAGCATTTGCAAGCTTGCTTGGTAGGTTATGTAAACCATTAGTAATATCATGTTTACTGATATACATTAGCTGCTCACTTCCAATGAGGTTTTCCCAATAATTTAGCTTGCTTTTTTGATCGGCTAAACTCTTACCTTTGAAACCATGTTTTAAATAATCAACTAATAGCTCACTAAAAGTAATCTTACTATTATTACCTCTAAAAATAGACTGTAATTGTCGATCAACTTCCATCTTTGAAACAAACTGCGAAGCTAGACTCTTAGAAGGAAAAGTTTTGGTAATTGATTTAAGCCCTTTTCTACGAATATAGACTCGGTATGAAATACCTTTTAAGTTGGTAATCTTTTGTATGCTCGACATTGTCAATTCTCCAGTTAAGTGCACGAAAATTGCACGAAATACGAAGATTATTAGTCGAAAAAAAAGGACTACCCTTAGGAAGTCCTTACGTAAGCTGGCTAATGGCTCAAACTAGAACAGGGACACACGGATTAACAGTCCGTTGCTCTACCAACTGAGCTATCAGGGAATAGCGTGAGATTATAACGAGCTATGAATTTTGAGTCAATCAAATCTTTGCTTTTATAGCCTCAACTTGTCGATTTATTTTTGAACTTATTTTATTGAATCCTTTAGAGCCTCTCCAAACTCAGAACAAGATAGTAAAGTAGCTCCATCTATAAGCCTCTCTAAGTCATATGTAACCGTTCTTTTTTGAATTGTTTTAGCCATTGCATGAAGTATCAAATCAGCAGCCTCTGTCCACCCCATATGTCTAAGCATCATCTCTGCAGATAAAATCATAGACCCAGGATTTACCTTGTTTTGACCCGCGTATTTAGGAGCAGTACCATGAGTAGCCTCAAACACTGAAATATCATCAGAAAGGTTCGCTCCAGGAGCAATACCAATACCACCTACCTGGGCTGCTAGAGCATCAGATATATAGTCACCATTAAGATTTAAAGTTGCGATAACTGAATACTCATCAGGCCTTAAAAGTATTTGCTGTAGAAACGCATCAGCAATTGAGTCTTTAATAATGATTTCTTTACCCGTATTTGGATTAGTAAAGCTACACCAAGGGCCACCATCAATTTCTTTTGCACCAAACTCATCTTTAGCAAGCTGATAAGCACAATCTCTAAATAACCCCTCTGTAAACTTCATAATATTGCCTTTATGGACAATTGTCACAGATGGCTTATCATTATCAATCGCGTACTGAATAGCAGCTCTTACGAGCCTTGAAGTTCCCTCTATTGATACAGGCTTAATACCGATACCAGATGTTTCAGGAAAACGAATTTTAGTTGCACCCATCTCTTTTTGAAGAAACTCAATGACTTTCTTTACTTCCTTTGAACCTTGCGGAAATTCAATGCCCGCATAGATATCCTCAGAGTTCTCTCTAAAGATCACCATATCAATCTTTTCAGGCGTCTTAACTGGTGATGGAGTTCCATCAAAATACTGGACAGGGCGAAGACAAATATAGAGATCTAAAATCTGCCTTATCGCAACATTAAGTGACCTCATGCCGCCGCCAACTGGTGTCGTTAATGGCCCTTTTATATTAACTACAAATTCTTTGATTGCATCCACTGTCTCCTCTGGCAAGTACTCACCATAGATGCTGTCTGCTTTTTCACCTGCAAAAATCTCCATCCACTGAATCTCTCTTTCGCCGTTATATGCTTTTTTGACAACAGCATTAACAACATCGAGCATTACAGGAGTAATATCAACACCAATTCCATCACCCTCTATATAGGTAACGATTGGTTTATTAGGAACAACGAGCACGTTATCCTTTATTGAGATTGCCTCTCCAGTAGTTGGAACTGTGATATTTTTATAGGTCATTAAGATTTTTTTGTTTAGAATTTAAGACGCATTATTATACCGTCTTCTTTCTGATTTGGGTGTTTTGAGTTATTCATATAGTAATTTTTTCTTAGTGAAATCTCCTCAAATCCATGTCTCAAGTAAAAAGCGATGGCGGTCTGATTACTCACTCTTACCTCTAACATAATCTGACTAATCATTCTATCTTTAAGCTCTTTAATAAGATAATGAAGTAGTTTATTACCATAGCCTTTTCCTTGACAAGCTTTATTGATACTAATATTTAAGATATCAGCAGTATCGAGTGCGGGCATAGCCATCAAAAAACCAATAATTTGATTTTTAATACTAATTGAGTAGCATAAATTAACTGGATTTAGAATACTCTCAATAAGCTGATTTTTAGACCAAGGATTATGAGAATTTTGTTGCTCTATTAATACTATAGAGTCGATATCATCACGACTAAGTCTGTTAAAGGAAATACTGATAGGCTTTATTATCGGTTTCGTTTTTATAGTAATACCCAAGCTCATCAAACTTTGACTCTAGCTCTTTGATATCCTCGACCTGAAGTCCAATTAAAACCCTTCCATAGTCCGCGCCATGATTGCGATAATGAAAAAGAGAGATATTCCATTCTGTCTTAACTTTTTTAAGAAAACTTAAAAGTGCACCTGGTCGCTCTGGAAATTCAAATCTGTAGATAACCTCATTTTCTGCATTAGCATGACCACCAACCATGTATCTAATGTGAGTTATTGCCATTGAGTTATCACTCATATCAAATACTTCAAAAGAGTTACTTAGTCTTGCAATAAGTGCTTGTTTTTCAGATTCACCTTTAGTTAGCTTGACGCCTACAAAAATATGCGCATCTTTCTTTGCAGAATATCGATAATTAAACTCAGTAACTGCATTGTTATCTAATAACTCACAAAACCTTAAAAAGCTACCTGGCTCTTCGGGAATAGTAACAGCAACTATAGCCTCATTAACTTCACCTAAGTCAGCTCTTTCGGCAATATACCTAAGTCTATCAAAGTTGACATTAGAGCCAGATACAATTGAAACAATATTTTTATTTTTAAGGCCATGCTCTAGGATATATTTTTTAACACCTGCTGTTGCAAGAGCTCCTGCGGGCTCTGAGATTGAACGAACGTCCTCATAGATATCTTTAATAGCGGCGCACATTTCATCGTTGCTAACCAAAATGACATCATCAACACATTCTTTTGCAATCTCAAATGGAAGTTCACCAATTTGTTTGACAGCAACGCCATCAGCAAAACGCCCAACATCGTCAAGCACAACTCTTTCATTAGCCTCTAATGCTTTAAAAAGGGTCGGTGAGTCAACTGGCTCAACTCCGATTACTTTAATGTGTGGAGCATAATGCTTAATATAGCTTGCCATTCCCGAGATAAGTCCACCACCACCAACAGGAGAGAAGACATAGTCTATTTGATCAAGCTGAGCTAAGATTTCTTTTGCAACAGTTGCCTGTCCTGCAATAACCTCAAAATCATCATAAGGACTTATAAAACATAAATCTTTCTCAGATACTAGCTTTTTAGCATGGACAAATGCATCATCATAGACATCTCCAAAAAGAATAACTTCTGCTCCTAATTCTTGAACTGCTCGAACTTTAATCTGTGGTGTGCTAGTAGGCATAACGATTGTTGCCTTTATGCTTAATTTGCTCGCACCAAGAGCAACTCCTTGCGCATGATTTCCAGCAGATGAGGCGATTACGCCTTTGGCTTTCTGCTCATCGCTCATTGAGCTCATTTTTTGATAAGCACCACGAAGTTTAAATGAGTGAATAATCTGATCATCTTCGCGTTTTAAGTAAACTTGGTTAGCAAATTTTTTACTCAATTGCGTTGCAATTGACAGAGGCGACACTTTAGCAACTTCATATACAGAACTGTTGTCAGCCAACTTAACGATTGCACTCATAGAGCTCCTTTATATAATCTACGCTTACCAGTGTATGAGTGGTTGGCGTTCCATTTACTATCTGAAAAGGTTGATCGTCTTCACCTAAATGGTCAAGAACAACTAAAGCACCCTTAAAGTTTTTCGTATTAGTATACTCGCTAAGAGTAATAACTGTCTTTAGACCTGCAGAAGTTGCTGACTGAAAACCAATTTCTGAGTCCTCAATAACAACACATTCGCTGCATTCAAAATTCATTTTATCAAGAACATAATCATAAATATCAGAAGCTGGCTTTTTTTTATCAACAATATCGCCAGCCACTACAACTTCAAAATTTTCTAACGCACCCTTTCCAAGAGTTGACTCAAGAATCGCCTTAACATTATTAAATGAGGTTGTAGTTGCTATTGCTAACTTCAAGTTATGGTTAAGAGCATCATTAATAAGCCTTTCAACGCCAATACGCAGTGAAATAAAACCTGCAGATATTTTGTTAATAAAAATCTCAGTTTTTTTATTATGGATATTAACGATATCACTCTCGCTTAACGACCATTTTAGTTTTGGATTATAGTTATTAATATAGAAAGACAATCTTTCTTTACCTCCACTTACTGATAACAGTGCCCCGTACAAAGCGCTATCCCAATACCAATCTAGCTCATAAAAATCAAAAGCCTCATTAAATGCTTTAAGGTGACCATCATGCTCTGTATTAGCAATCGTTCCATCCACATCAAATATTATTGCTTTAAGAGTCATAATAAATATAATTAAATAGGCCAATTTGAAAAAAAATCATTGCTATTTTAAGCAATTTTTGGTAAAAACTATCTTTTTTTACACAACTAACTCAAATGACTTCTGAACCAAACTTTGATGAAATCCCAGCTTACATTCCAAAAAAGAGTGAAGACTTTATGTCAGCCGGTCAGCTTAAGCACTTTATCCATAAGCTTAATGTCTGGAGAGAGCAATTAGTTTTCGAGGCCGAAACGACTATTAATCACATCCAAGAAGACTCCACTCCAGTTGCTGATATTAATGACAGAGCTACTATTGAAGAAGAGTTTGCGCTTGAGTTAAGAACTAGGGATCGTGAAAGAAAACTTATCAATAAAATTGATAAGACACTTCATTTGATAGATACTGGTGACTATGGATATTGCAAAACTTGTGGTATCGAAATTGCCCTCAATCGCTTAGAGGCTCGACCAACTGCTGATCAATGTATTGACTGTAAGACGGTAGAAGAAAGAAAAGAAATTTAGTAAATCTTTAGAAGTGCTGATATGATTTGCCCTGGCCATCATAGCCTTTAATTTTTAGTTTCTTTGAGTCATTAATAACCCCTATCTTTGTAACTCTTATTTTACAAATTTCAGCTATTTTCATTATTTCTGAATTTAAACTTTCTGGCGCTGTAAAGCATAATTCATAGTCATCACCTCCACAAACTGCTAATGACCAATCATCATTATCTGCGATATAATTAGCCATTGATTGGCTTAAGGGGAGTTTTTGAATATCAATCATTGCCCCTACTTTTGAGGCTTTTATGATATGAGATAAATCTTGCTCAAGCCCATCAGATATATCGATACATGAGCTTGCTATTCCCTTTATAGCGATACCAAGTTCAAGTCTTGGTATTGGTTTATTAAGCCTTATCATTTCTGCTTTATGGGGCTTTTCACCCTCATTAATTTTTTTTAGACAGAGAGCAGCATCACCAATCTCACCTGAGAGATATATGTTGTCACCACTCATAGCACCTGATCTCTTAATCGCTTTTGATTTTTCAACAACCCCCATCATAGTAATAGTTATATTAAGAGCACCTCTAGTGGTATCACCTCCAATTAAGCTCACATTATATTTTTTAGATGCCTCTTTGAGAGACTTAGAAAAATGCTCCAACCAATTCTCATCTAATTTAGGAAGAGTTATTGCAAGTGTGAAGTATTTTGCTGTCGCGCCCATTGCTGCAATATCACTTAAATTAACTGCTAACGATTTATAAGCTATGTCTTCAGGAGATGTGTCTTTAAAAAAGTGCACACCTTCTGAAAATGTATCTGTTGAGGTAACTAATTGATAGCCTGAATCAAGATCAAAAATAGCAGCATCATCACCAATGCCTAATTCAATAGTAGAGTCAGATAATGGCCAATTAAAGTAATTTTGTATTAATTCAAACTCATTCATATCTTTAATTACTTAGAGCCTCTAAGTGGGCTTCAATGCACTCTGAAAGCGCCTGAAGATCATAACCACCTTCAAGAAAAGAAATGACTCTTCCATTACTATGTCGTTTGGCAATTTCTACAATATTTTGCGTCAAAGTGTAATAATCTTCAGACTCTAGATTGATGCTCGCTAAAGGATCTCTTTTGTGGGCATCAAAGCCAGCAGAAATGAGTATTACTTCTGGCTCAAATAAATCAACATTTTTTAAAATTTTCGTTTCAAATATTTCCATAAACTTATCTCTAGTAGTATCTGAAGATATTGGCGCATTAAATATATTACCTACTCCGGTATCAGCCTCTACCCCTGTTCCAGGAAATAAAGGATGCTGATGAATTGAGCCATAAAAAACACTTTTATCATTATAAAAAATTTCCTGTGTACCGTTGCCATGGTGCACATCAAAATCAATAATCGCTATTTTATTGATATTAAATTTACTCTGTAAATACCTAGCAGTAACAGCAGCGTTGTTTATAAAGCAGAATCCATTTGCTCTTGATGTTTCTGCGTGATGACCAGGCGGACGTACTGCACAAAAGAGTCTTTTTGTTAATCCACTCATCAATTCATTAGCTGACTCAATGCCTGCTCCACAAGCTCTTAATATTGCCTCTTTACTTTGAGGACAAAGAATAGTATCAGCATAAGGCTCTTTTTCTACACCAACAAGCCCAGAGATTGGAATCATTGAAAGCAAGTCGTCAATATAAGATTGGGGGTGAACAAGATTTATAGTTTTTAAGTCTGCCAATGGAGAGTCTTTAAAAGATATATTAAGTTGACTAATACCTTTAATTGAATCAAGTATTACTTCTAAGCGTTCTTTTCTCTCAGGATGGTTTTTACCATTATCTTTTGCTATACAATCTAAATGCGAGAAAACAGTTATATCTTCCATTCAAGAATTACATATATGCATTTTCTTTATGGGAGTGATCCGTTGCATCAAGAACAGCAGATATTTCTGGATATAAGCCCTTAAGTTGTTTTTCAACCCCATCTTTAAGAGTCATGTTTACTGAACTACATCCTTGACAGCCCCCTCCAAAATTCAAAATCACTTCTTTTTTCTTAGTGATTTCGACAAGGTCAACAAAGCCTCCATGTGATGCTAAGCTTGGATTTACTTCAGTCACGATAGTAAACAGGACCTTTTCCTCAAGAGGAGCATCATCTTTAGGCGCTTCACCTTTGGCATTAGGAGCAGTGATAGTAAGTTTTTTATTAGTGCCATCTAACTTCAACGCAACATGAGAATCACTTAAAAATTGATTATTAGATTCATCAATAAAAGCACTAAAACCCACAAAAGGAAATTCATTATAAGTATCAGGGAGATCGCTCTTGATACAGAAGTTAAATGTTACCGTTGCAACCGGAGTGCCGGCTTTTTCAACGTCAACTTTTAAGCCAAGATCTTTTTCATCTTGCTGCTCAAAAAGGTCTGCAACATAAATTTCTGCTTCTTCAGTAATACTAAACATTTGGCCTCCTAAAGACAATATTATCGATTAGTCGAGTTTCGCCTAACCTTATAGCGGATATTATAATAATTTCTGAAGTGTTAGTCGCGATTTGTGTAAGGTTATTCGCATTTAGAATTTCAAGATATTCTACTTCAAAGTTAACTCTTAACTCAGATAGAGTTTTTTCCATAACGAATTCAACAGAATCTCCCTGCTCTATAGCCATTTTTGCATTACTAAGTTGCTGATAAAAAAGGGGCGCCTTATGTCGGTCCTTATTACCCAGATATTTATTTCTTGTGCTCATTGCCAGGCCATCAATCTCTCTTTGAGTAGAAACTGAATCTATCATCACGTTTAAATTATTATTTTCAACAAGAGATTTAATAATTAAGAGCTGTTGATAATCTTTTTCGCCAAAAACCGAATAATCAGGATTTACAATATCAAATAAGCAATTTACGACTTGCGCCACTCCATTGAAATGTGCTGGTCTAGAAGCGCCGCAGAGCAGTCCTCCCATTTCACCCACATCATAATTTGACAAGACTCCATTTGGATATATTTCTTTTTTTGAGGGAATAAATAAGGCGTCTACACTCTGACCCTCTAAAAGAAGCTTGTCATCAGAAAAAGTCTTGGGATATGAGTCAAAATCTTCATCTTTAGCAAACTGGGTAGGATTGACAAAAACACTTACAACAACAGTATCTGCCAAAGATTGGGCTTTTTCTACAAGCCTCAAGTGTCCATCATGAAGACCTCCCATGGTTGGGACTAGGGCAACTTTTTTATTACTACTTCTGTGGGTATCTAAAAAAACCTGAAGATCACCTGACCTTTCAAAAATTTTCATTAATAACTCTCACTTTTATTAGGAAAACTTCCTTCTTTTACCTCCGAAACAAAGGCTTTAATCGCTGAAGAGATACTGCTTTCTGAGCTTAAAAAATTACGAACAAATCTTGGCTGCCTACCAAGTGTTATGCCTAACATATCATAACTAACCAAAACTTGGCCGTCGCAATCCCTTCCAGCTCCAATTCCAATTGTAGGTATTTTTAGCTTTTTAGTTATCAACTTTGCTAAATTACTTGGAATACACTCAAGCACTAAAATACTTACGCCTATAGATTCGAGCAACTTTGCATTATCTAGAATTGATTTAGCATCAGCCTCATCTCGACCTTGAACTTTATACCCGCTTGAGTCAACAACTAATTGTGGCTGAAGGCCGAGATGGCCACAGACTCTAATATTATTGGAAACTAGGGCATTAATGACATCTGTATTTTCAACTCCACCCTCTAACTTGACCATATGTGCACCACTATCAATCAATTCTTTTGCGTTGACTAAGGCAGTTTTAGGATTATCATAACTATGAAAAGGCATATCTGCAATAACTAAAGATTGATTACAAGCTTTTGCAACAATTGCAGAATGGTAAAGCATGTCATTCATAGAAACTGAGCGCGTATTTTCAGAGCCCTGAATAACCATTCCAAGAGAGTCACCAATTAAAATAATATCAACGCCTGCACTATCAATAAGCTTAGCCATGGAAGCATCGTATGCTGTTAGGCATGTAATTTTTTGACCATTGTCTTTGAATACACTTAACTCAGAATGTTTCATAGTTTTTTCACATCCAACTTATTAATTCTATCGAGTAGACTTACTATTGGCCCTAATAAAGGAACTTTTATTTTAGGCTCTATTTCAAATAAAGGCACTAAAACAAAGGCCCTATGTATTGCTTCTGGATGGGGTATAGACAACCGTTTGTTTGAAATAACCTGCTCTCCATAAAGAAGTATATCTAAATCAATCGTTCTTGATCCCCATTTTAACTCTCTTACTCTTTGCTGATTATCTTCAATTTCTTGGCAAAGATTTAATAAATTAATAGCACTCAGTTTTGTTTCAATCTTACATACTGCATTGATATAGTTTGGACCAGGAATATCTAAAAGAGGCTTGGACTCATAAAAACTTGATGCATTAATAAGTTCAGTCTTATTATTATCATTCAGAGAATCAAGGGCTCTTTTTATTTGAACTTTTGGATCCTTTAAATTTGAACCTAAGCCGATATAAGCTAACAATGAATTAGTGTCCCTATATTTTCTCCTTGGTATATTCTTGTCAAAACGCTCTCTTCTCTTCCCCAAGCTATATTAGAAAATGTTTTAGATTTTGCGGCTTGCTTTGCAGCCATAACTTTTGAATACATTCCTCCAGAACCTAAAATACCACCAGTTTTTCCAGCAACTCGCTCTAATTTTTCATCATCAAAATGAATCTCTTTTATTAAGCTGGCATTCTTATTTACTCGAGGATCATCATCGAAAACACCATGCTGATCTGTCAATATAATTAATCTTTCGGCATTTAAAAGATTTGCTACAAGGGCCGCCAAAGTATCATTATCACCAAATTTTATTTCTTCGGTTGCAACTGTATCGTTTTCATTGATTACTGGCACTGCGCCAAACTCAAGCAAATTCTCTAGAGTTGCAGAGATATTTTCAAAATGTTTGGTATTAATTAGGTTATCTTGAGTCAAGAGCACCTGAGCTGTCTGTACTTTATGTTTTGCAAATAGATATTCATAAGCCTGGACTAACCCCATTTGACCAACAGCAGCAGCTGCCTGAAGTTTATGAATATCAGTTGGTTTGTCTTTCCAGCCAAGTCGTTTCATACCTTCAACAATTGAGCCACTAGAAACCAAAACAACATCAATGTTATGAGATTGCAGTTCAACAATTTGCTCAACCCATTCAGAGATTAGGTCTTTATCAATCCCTTTTCCATTATTAGTTAAGAGGGCAGATCCAATCTTTACGACCCAGCATTTATTCTTCTTCATCTTTCTCTTCAATAAGGTCATACAAACCAAAAACTAAGGACTTGCAGCCCATACCATTTAAAGCAGATATGTTAAACGCATTACCTTTATATTTGACTTTTTTAAGAAAATCTTTAATTATCTTATCTCTTTTATCTTCTTGAATAAGGTCAATTTTATTAATAGCTAATAACCTTGGTTTTTCAAAAAGCTCGTCATCGAATTTTTTTAACTCAGCCTCAATAGTTAAGTAGTTACTGGCAGGATCCGAGCCATCCGCTGGCAAGATGTCAATCACGTGAAGAAGCGCTTTTGCTCTTGAAAGATGCTTTAGAAATTCAAACCCAAGACCTACACCTTCGCTTGCTTTTTCAAGTAAACCAGGTATATCAGCCATAACAAAGTGATTATTTCCAGCCTTTACAACTCCAAGATTTGGGTGGAGAGTTGTAAAAGGATAATCAGCTACCTTTGGTCGTGCTCCAGAAATTTGCCTGATTAAGCTCGATTTTCCAGCATTTGGCATACCCAAAAGTCCAACATCTGCCATTACATTAAGTTCTAATCCAATCTCTCTCACCTCTCCAGGCGTTCCTGGTGAAGTTTGCCTTGGTGCACGATTAATTGAAGATTTAAAACGAGCATTACCTAACCCATGAAAGCCACCTTTTGCAACCAAAAGATCTTGCTTATGAAGTGTAATTTCGCCGATTACTTCATCCGTTGAGAGGTCAATTATTTTAGTTCCAAGTGGTACTTCAACATACATATCAATAGCTGACTTTCCTCTTCGATCACTTCCTTCTCCAGGTAGGCCATTTTTAGCTCTATATAACCGGTTATAACGAAATTCGCTTAATGTATTAAGTCCCTCTTGACCACGGAAAAAAATACTACCACCATCACCGCCATCACCGCCATCTGGACCGCCATCTGGAATATATTTTTCACGGCGAAAGCTGAGGCAACCTCTGCCACCTTTACCAGCTTCAACCATCACACTTGCAGAGTCAACAAATCTCATAATTTATACGATTAATAATTTAATTAATAGCTTGCACCAAAAAATGAATCAATCTAAAACAAAATAGATGCAATAGAAGTTAGGTGATAAAGCTATAATATCAGTCAATTATTATACCTTTTTTCTTATCTAAAGCCCTCTTCAAGATAAGCAAAAGTATTCCATTTGAATTATTTAATCATAGACTTTGGCTTAGTGTTATTTATGAAAATAAAAGCTCAATTAAAAAAATATAATGAAATAGTCAAATGAATAGATTTATATATACAGTTTTAATTATTCTAAGTTTGCCATTTGCTCTTTTAAGGACCCTATTAAGAGATGCTAAAAACTCTAATTGGATCCGTAAACTAAAAAATCAATTAGGTTTTGTGCCTAAAATTTCAGGCAAGGTTATATGGTTACATTGCGTATCTGTTGGAGAGTTTAATGCAGCCAAACCTCTAATTAACAAGATATTTATTAAATTTCCTCTTCATAAAATTGTTATCTCAACCACAACCATTACAGGATCTGAGGCTGTTGAAAAGCACTATAAAAGCCAAGTCATTCATTGTTTTTTTCCTTTTGATATCCCTTTTATAGTTAGTTCATTCCTAAAAAAAATCAAGCCTGTTGCTTGTATTCTTTTAGAAACAGAAATATGGCCAAATTTAATTACTAAACTTAAACATAAAAATATTCCAGTAATGCTTGTTAATGCAAGATTATCAAAAAAGTCTTTTAAAAAATATAACAAATTCTCCCCTAAGTTAGTTAGTTCGACTCTAAATAGCTTGAGCATAATATGTTCTCAGAATGAAAGCTCATCAAAACGCTTCATCTCACTTGGTGCTAATAATAATATTATTACTACCGGAAGCTTAAAGTTTGATTCCAACGAACCTAGTAATTCAAAAACTATTCAAACATTAAAAAATATAACTGGAGATCGAAGAATTGTTGTTTTTGCCAGCACAAGAAAAGGTGAAGAGTTACAAATAATCAAAAGCTATCTCGCCCTTAAAAGCAAATTCAATGCACTTCTTTTAATGGTACCAAGGCACCCAGAAAGATTTAATGAAGTTTTTAATATGGTTAATGAAACCGGTCTTAATGTTAAAAGAAGATCATTAGCTGGTCATTGTGAGCAAGATACAGACATACTAATTGGAGATAGTATGGGTGAAATGATGTCTTATTTAAACATAAGTGACATAGCATTTATTGGTGGAAGCCTGACAAATAATGGTGGTCAAAATATGCTTGAAGCTGCATCACTTTCAAAACCTATTATTTTTGGTCCAAGCGTATTTAACTTTGAAGAAATCTCGAAGAGGCTTTTAGATGATGGATCTGCTATACAAGTAAGTAACGCTGAAGAGTTAATGAAAACTATTTCTGAACTGCTTTTAGATGATGAAAAGAGAAAACTAATTGGAGAAAGTGCTAAAACTACTTTTGAAAATAATCGCGGCGCAACGACTAAAATATTTAAAGCAATTGCACCGTATATTAAAGATACTTAAAGAAGACTCTTAAGCACCCTCTTTTAAGTAGATTTCACTATCATTATCTAAGAATTCTTCAGACTTTTTATCCATTTCGATTTGAATTTCCTGAATTTTTTTAACTTCTTTGGCATCTAAACCTTTAATGTCTTGAGAAATCTTCATAGAACAAAACTTAGGTCCACACATCGAACAAAAGTGCGCAGTTTTTGCAGCTTGTTTTGGAAGGGTTTCATCATGAAAACTTCGAGCAGTATCAGGATCTAAACCAAGATTAAACTGATCTTCCCACCTAAATTCAAAACGAGCTTTTGAAAGAGCATTATCTCTGATTTGAGCCCCAGGATGCCCCTTGGCTAAATCAGCAGCATGCGCTGCAATTTTATAAGTAATAATTCCTGTTTTAACATCATCCTGATTTGGTAGCCCTAAGTGCTCTTTAGGAGTTACATAACAAAGCATTGCACAGCCATACCAGCCAATTTGAGCAGCTCCAATAGCTGAAGTAATATGATCATAGCCAGGAGCTATATCAGTTGTGAGTGGGCCAAGTGTGTAGAAAGGCGCTTCTCCGCACTCTTCCAACTGCTTTTCCATATTGTCTTTAATCATATGCATTGGCACATGACCAGGACCCTCAATAAAAGTTTGAACATCATGCTTCCAAGCTATTTTTGTTAATTCACCTAAGGTCTCAAGCTCACCAAACTGGGCAGCATCATTAGCATCTGCAATCGAGCCAGGCCTTAGGCCATCGCCTAAAGAAAAGGTCACGTCATATGCCTTCATGATTTCACAGATATCTTCAAAATGCGTATAAAGAAAACTCTCAGTATGATGCGCAAGACACCACTTCGCCATAATTGATCCACCTCTTGATACAATCCCCGTAACTCTATTCATAGTTAGAGGGACATACTTAAGACGCACGCCAGCATGGATAGTAAAGTAGTCAACCCCTTGCTCTGCTTGCTCAATTAAGGTATCTCTAAACACTTCCCAAGTTAAGTCTTCAGCAACTCCTTTCACTTTTTCAAGAGCCTGATAGATAGGAACAGTTCCAACAGGAACAGGGGAATTGCGAATAATCCACTCGCGAGTTTCATGAATATTTTTTCCAGTAGAAAGATCCATAATAGTATCAGAGCCCCATCGAACTCCCCAAACCATCTTTCCTACCTCTTCATCAATTGAAGAGCCTAGAGCTGAATTACCAATGTTTCCATTAATCTTAACTAGAAAGTTTCTACCAACAATCATGGGCTCCGTTTCTGGATGATTAATATTATTAGGAATAATTGCACGGCCCCTAGCAACCTCATCTCTTACAAATTCAGGGGTAATTATTTTAGGAGTTGCAGCCCCAAAGCTTTCGCCTTTGTGTTGCCCAACTTGATCTTTATACTCCTGCCAAAGACAATTTTCTCGAATAGCAATATATTCCATTTCTGGGGTAATAATGCCTTTCCTAGCATAGTGCATCTGAGTAACATTTTTGCCTTTCTTTGCCTTTCTTGGGGCTTTTAAATGTTCAAATCGAAGCTCATCAAGTTTTTTATTGCCAAGTCTCTCGTTTGCAAATTTCGAGCTAACACCATCAAGAATCTCGGTGTCATCACGCTCTTCTATCCATTTCGAACGGAGTGACTCAAGCCCCTCTCGATAACTGATCGTTTTACTAGGGTCTGTATAAGGTCCAGAAGTATCATAAACGTGAACTGGATCATTTTTTTCTGCAAGATCACCAATGGTATCGGTGAGTTTGATTTGCCTCATTGGGACTCTAATATCGTCACGTGAACCCTTGACATAAACCTTGGTTGAGTTAGGAAAAGGCTTAATAAATGCCTCGTTAATACTTGATAGACTAGTAAGTGTTTCGGATGATTGCTTCATTATTGTATAATTTGGTTAATGTAACTTGAGAAAAGAAAATGTCCATTTTAACTCATCGACCAAGAAGAATGAGGAAACACGAATTTAATCGTTCATTAATTCGCGAGAACTCTCTAAGTGTAAGCGATCTCATATATCCTTTATTCATTATTGAGGGTGAAAAGAAAAAAGAAAAAATTGATTCAATGCCTGGAATTGAACGACTTAGTATTGATCAATTATTAATTGAGGTCAAGGAAATTGTTGATTTAAAAATTCAAGCGATTGCTTTGTTTCCAGTAATTTCTCCTGATAAAAAGACGCTCGAAGCTGAAGAATCTTATAACCCTGATGGACTTATTCAAAAGGCAGTCAGGGCACTTAAAAGAAACTTTCCAGATCTTGCAGTTATTACAGATGTGGCGCTAGATCCTTTTACGAGTCATGGCCTAGATGGGGTTATTGATAGTAATGGATACGTTCTTAATGATGAAACTGTTAATATTTTAGTTAAACAAGCGTTGTCCCATGCTCAAGCTGGAGCAGATATTGTTGCCCCTTCTGACATGATGGATGGCAGAATTGGAGCAATTCGTTATGCATTAGAAGAGCAAGGTCATATTCATACAAATATACTTGCGTACTCTGCCAAATATGCCTCTTCTTTTTATGGTCCATTTAGAGATGCTGTAGGCTCATCAAAAAGCTTAGGTAAGTCTGATAAAAAAACTTTCCAGATGGATCCTGGAAATTCTGATGAAGCAATTCGTGAGGTAGAGCTTGATATTTCAGAAGGTGCTGACATGGTTATGATTAAGCCAGGCTTACCTTATCTTGATATAGTCTCTAAAGTAAAACAGACCTTTGGCGTACCAACTTTCGCTTATCATGTTAGTGGCGAGTATGCAATGCTTAAAGCGGCTAGTCAAAATAAATGGATTGACGAGAAATCAACAGTACTTGAAACGCTTTTGTGCTTTAAAAGAGCCGGAGCAGATGCTGTTCTAACCTACTATGCCAAAGATGCGGCTAAATGGATGCAAGATTAGTAATCACTATTTATTATAAAAACTTTATAGATTCTCAAGCTTAATGAAATAGAAGATACAAATGAACCAAAAAATAGCCTTTTACTTGCTTTCGATCATTGCAATATTTTTTATTGGTTATAACTATTCACAGTTCAATATAGAGCCAGTAAAGCCAGAAATTATTACTATCAATAATAATGACGAGATTGAAGAATACAAATCAGATAAATTAGGCCTACAGCAGCAACTAGAAGAACTTAATGATCAACTTATACTTGCACTTGACGAACTCAAATTCACCTCTCAAAAACTCAACCTTTCTGCCAGTCAAATCCAGGTTCTTGAAGAAGAGTTAATTAAAATTCAAAATGCATTCAATCTTAGTGATTCATTACTTAAAAAGAGTAACGCTAAGCTTTTAGAAAATGAAAAAACTTTAAAAGAGGTAGAAAAAGCATTATCAGATGCCGAGCTGGATATTGAACTAATTAAATTTGATCTTGAAATTGCGGAAGCCAATCTTCGAGCTAACTAAGAAATTAATTTATATTTTTAAGAGTAATATTTAGCTATTTGAGATAGATCTTCACGAGGTGTTCTATAGCTGTTAATTACCTGAGTTTTATCTTCATAGCCAAGCGCCATTCCGCAAAGAACAATTTTATCTTTATAGTGTGGAAACTCCTCTCTAACAATCTCAGGATACTCCCCAAGAGCTGCTTGCGGACAAGTTGCTAATCCATGCTCGACCGCTGAAAGCATAATAGACTGGATAAACATACCATAATCCATATAAGAGCCCTTCTCCATTGACTTATCGATAAAAAAAAGTAGGATAACAGGCGCGTTGAATGCTTGATAATTTAACGCCCATTGATCAATCTGTCTTTGCTCATCCTCTCTCTTAATACCTAATGTTGAATACATTAATAAACCGCACTCTTTTCGTCTTTGCTTAAACTCACCCAACCATTCAACTGGATAGTATTTATAATCCATAGCCCCTTTCTTACCATCTCGAAAAGCTTTCTCAAGCTTACTACATAAGCCATCCTTACTTTCTCCAGTTACAACAGCAACCTGCCATGGCTGGGTATTTACTCCAGAAGGAGCTGTTTTTGCTTGATTAATAATTTCATTAATAACACTGATAGAAACATCTTTATCTAAAAATGCTCTTGTTGATTTTCTTTCAGCTAAAGCGGTTTTTACATCCATCATTCATTCCATTATGTGAGATATGATTATCAAATCCAAAAATTTAAATAAATTTACCCTAAATACTTCTAGGCTTGGCATAAAGAACTATTATATTTCCAAAAATTATTAATATAACTCCAATTAATCCCGTCCAGCTCCAAACATAATCTTCAAATAAAGTTGATAGAAGCAAAGCAATCGTTGGAGTAAAAATATTAACGTATGAAGCTTTATCAGCGCCAATATTTCCTACAAGTTTAAGATAGACACCAAATCCAATAACTGAAGCTACTAGTGATAGATATATTAGAGAAACAACATAGTTATAGCTGGTATCAAAACTAAAACTAAGATCACTAAAAGATATATAAGTAACAAGGATAAGCGATCCATATAACATACTGAAAGCATTACTTTGAATTACGGGGATTTTTTTAGCTTGCATTTGCCCAGAAAGAAGCATACCTATTGATGCAAAAAAAGTTGCCAGCAGCATCCAAAGAAAGCCCTTTATAATTCCTGAATCTAATGACCACTCAGCGCTACTTATCTCATTTGAAAATATAATTGATAACCCTGCAATACCAACTATTGCTCCAAATAATATGGGCAATCTAACGGGCTTTTTGAAAAAAACAAAACCATTAAGCACGGTAAACAAAGTAAGTGTTGAGAAGATAAGGCAAACCAGCCCTGATACCAAATAAATAGTGCCAAAGTAGGCGCATATATAATTAATACAAAATAGAAAAAACCCTAGCAAAAGCCAGTTTATGTGTTCCCTCCATGGAAAAGAAAGTTTAAGCCCTCGAGCAAAGCACCAGATAAAAAGCATTAACGATGCGAGAAGAAAACGCCATACTATTGAAACTTGAGGAGCCACATCATAGTCCAACTGAAAACTTATACCAAACCAAGATGAGCCCCATGCAAGGAGAACAATAATGTACAGGAATGCATTCATTATTTATTGATTAATAAATTGGCAGAAAATTTCTATTAAACTCTATTTTTAATCAAGTCATCCACAACGCCAGGTTCAGA
Organism: Candidatus Pseudothioglobus sp. uisw_070; assembly: GCF_059512545.2. Lineage (NCBI taxonomy): Bacteria > Pseudomonadati > Pseudomonadota > Gammaproteobacteria > Pseudothioglobaceae (SeqCode) > Pseudothioglobus (SeqCode) > Candidatus Pseudothioglobus sp. uisw_070. Next base: position 1,263,082 of record NZ_CM183456.2, read on the forward strand.
TAATGTTGATGTATCTCCAAGTTCTGCATAGTCATCTTCTGCAATTTTCCTCAGGATACGTCTCATAATTTTTCCTGATCTTGTTTTTGGAAGACCCTGTGCAAATTGAATTTTATCTACCGTTGCGATTGGGCCTATTTCTTTTCTAACTAAAGCTACTAGATCTTTTTTAAGCTCCTCAGTACCTATAACGCCAGTCATTAAAGAAACATAAGCATAAATGCCTTGGCCTTTTATATCATGGGGCATACCAACAACTGCAGACTCACTTACATCGCTATGAAGAACTAAGGCAGATTCAATTTCAGCTGTACCTAGTCGGTGCCCAGATATATTTAAAACATCATCGACTCTTCCAGTAATCCAATAATAACCATCAGCGTCTCGCTTTACTCCATCTCCTGCAAAATATTTACCCGGGTAAGTCGTAAAGTAAGCCTCCATAAATCGCTCATGGTTGTTATATAAAGTCCTCATTTGACCTGGCCAAGATCTTGCTATAACAAGTACACCTGAAGCCTCGCCCTCTAAAAGCTCTCCACTCTCACTAAGAACTTGTGGCTCTACGCCAAAAAATGGCATAGTTGCAGAGCCTGGTTTTAAAGCTGTTGCAAACGGCATAGGTGTAATCATATGACCACCAGTTTCTGTTTGCCACCAAGTATCCACAACTGGACATCTCTCCTCACCAACAATACTGTAATACCATTCCCAAGCTTCAGGATTAATTGGCTCCCCAACAGTTCCTAAAATTTTTAAACTAGCCCTAGAGGTTTTTTTAACATGCTCATTTCCAGCACCCATCAGAGCCCTAATAGCAGTTGGTGCTGTGTAGAAAATATTTACTTTATGTTTATCAATCACCTGCCAAAATCTTGAGGCATCTGGGTAATTAGGAACGCCCTCAAACATTAAAGAAGTTGCTCCATTAGCCAGCGGCCCATAGACTATATATGAGTGGCCAGTAACCCATCCAACATCAGCAGTACACCAGTAAATATCTCCCTCTTGATAATCAAAAGTATATTTATGAGTCATTGCAGCATATAACAAATATCCTCCTGAAGTATGAAGAACGCCCTTTGGTTTTCCAGTTGAGCCAGAAGTATAAAGAATGAATAAAGGGGTTTCAGCGTCAAACATCTCGCAAGGAAATTCTGGTGAAGCATTTTCGACTAGCTCGTGATACCAAACATCTCTATCGCCCCAAGTAACTTGTCCATCTGTTCTCTTTACAACAACAACATGCTCAACACAGCCACACTCTTTCGTTGCAATATCAACATTAGCTTTTAAAGGAATTGATTTACCACCACGAACCCCCTCATCAGAAGTAATTACTAGCTTGCACTCACTATCAAGAATTCGATCTCTCAAAGCATCTGGTGAAAATCCTCCAAAAACTACTGAATGAATCGCACCAAGCCTTGCACATGCAAGCATGGCAACTGTAGCTTCAACGATCATAGGCATATACAAACAAATACGATCCCCTTTTACAACACCTAAATCCTTCATTCCATTGGCAAATTTACACACTTTTTCATGAAGCTCTTTATAGGTTATTGATTCACTTGAATTAGGATCATCTCCCTCCCAAATAATTGCAACCTGATCAGCACGTTCAGGCAGATGACGATCTAAACAGTTATATGAAACATTCAAAGTTGCACCCTCGAACCAAGCAATCTTGCCCTTAGAAAAATCAACTTCTGAAACTCTATCCCATTTCTTTTCCCAGTCAATAAATTTTTCAGCCTGTTCAGCCCAAAACTTATCTGGATTTGAAATAGAATAATCATACATAGACTGATAACTCTCAGCATTGATTAATGGCTTTCTATTGCTTTGCATAATAGGATATTGCATTTAATTTCCTCAATGTTCAATTTGTTAAAAACATGTTACCAAAGTCAATGATTATAAAAATAGTTAAATATATTGAATTGGGCAAAAAAAAATGACGCAGTGCGTCATTTTTTATTAACTCTTAGAAGTCTTATTTATTCATCAACCTCTTTAACTGCTAGATCATCAGATTCAGCTTCTGAGTCTAACTTAACATCTGAAAGCTCTGCTGCAACTTCGTTTGCCTTGACTTCTTGAGCAAGTCTATCATGAGCATTAAGCTCTTCTTCCATTGCATACTCTTCAGTCAAAATTGAGGCATCAATCAAACCAGCTTCAATTTCTCTAAGAGCCACTACTGTAGGCTTATCTTTACCAACTTCTAAAGTCGATCTAAACCCGCCAGAGTTTAACTGGTGCGCTCGCTTTGCAGCAACTAAAACTAATTCAAATCTATTCTCTACCTTATCTAAACATTCCTCTACTGTTACTCTTGCCATAATCTTAGTTAACCTATTTTGGTCAGATGATAAAATAAAGCAATTTTACTTTAATATGCCTAACATGGAAAGACTTATTGTACTTGATACTGAGACAACTGGAATTCGGCCAGAGGAGGGGCATCGCATTATTGAAGTTGGAGCAGTACAAATATTAAATAGAGAAATAACAAACACTGAATTTCACAAATATGTTCAACCTAATAAGCCAGTTGGGGACTCAGTCAATATCCATGGCATTACAGATAAATTCTTAATAAATAAACCGCAATTTGATAAAATTTCTAATGACTTACTATCTTTTATTAAAGGGGCAACTTTAATTATTCATAACGCGCCATTTGATCTAGGATTTTTAAATAATGAATTAAAAATAAATGGTATTGACAAAAAGATAGAAGATATTTGTCAAGTCATAGATACCCTAGAACTATCTAAAGAGCAGCGTCCAGGCACTATGCACAATCTAGATGCATTATGTAGACGTTTCGGAGTTGATACAAGTGCTAGAACAAGGCATGGAGCTTTACTAGATGCACAAATTCTCGCTCAAGTCTATCTTGCGATGACTGGTGGGCAATCAATATTGTTTCAAGAAAGCTCAAACATTGAATCCCAGATAAGTGATCCAGCAATTATCAAAAATAATATTGCCAATAAAGACAATATCAAAGTTATCTATGCAAATAAAAAGGAAACTGACCTTCACGATAACTACTTTAAATAGCAAGTAAATAGTGCAAATAAAATAGATTAAATATGGCTCAAAATAGGCATTGACTAACAATCCTATCACAGTATAATTACTCACCTTCGGAGTGTGGCGCAGTCTGGTAGCGTATCTGGTTTGGGACCAGGTGGTCAGAGGTTCGAATCCTCTCACTCCGACCAAAATTTATAATTAAAGTGCAAGCCTAGACTTTATTAAAGCAAAGTTATTGCGCCCATAGCTCAGCTGGATAGAGCAACGGCCTTCTAAGCCGTAGGTCATACGTTCGAATCGTATTGGGCGCACCACTTTTTAAATATTATGGCGGGAATAGCTCAGTTGGTAGAGCCCCGGATTGTGATTCCGGTTGTCGCGGGTTCGAGCCCCGTTTCTCGCCCCACTTCCTATTAGGGTTTCAGCCTAATATTCAACTAAAAAAGAAGTCAAAAAGTCCTTTTGTGTGCCCTTGAGTGTTTTTTTAACGAAAAAAAGAACTTGGTTTAAATATAGATTCCATCTCGGTTAATGAAATAGCTAAAGAATCACAGAAAAGCTCTATATCTGAAAAAGCTATCGGTCCAGAACCAGATTCAATTTCAATAATAAATGAAGTTTTGCACTTCATCTTTGTTGCAAGAGCTTCTGCAGTCATTTCTAATCTTTTTCTTTTTTCAATAAATAGAGCTCTTATCGCTTGATGAGCATCATTATGAAATAAATCTTTTTGAGGATGAAATAGCATTTAATTTAAACCGAATAATTTGCAAATAATAAGGTCATTATGAACTATATTAAATTAAATTATTATATTAATTTAATTTATTAATAAATCTACCTCAGTTCACAAACAAAATTGAACTTTGGTTAAATTTAAAAACACTATCATTAATCTTGGATTGAGTAACCTCACTCCATGTTTTAAGAGACTTTCAGGATATAAATCTTTCCATCAATCCAGTTACTTCCTTCTTTCCTTAATTTCACATTTTGAGAATCAACCAGCTCAAACCCATAAGAAGCAACTTCTAAAATATAACTATCTGAGTGAGCATAACGTGAACTTTTTAAAAGGGAATAGTCTTCACCTTGATGAGTTTCAATTGAAAAGATAAAAAAAGAATTTTTATTAGAACACTTTTTCACTGCGTTAAAGATTGATGTTATCTCACCGATATATATGAATACATCAAGGGCAATAAATAAGTCATATTTTTCTTTTGATAAGTCAAGTTTCTCAACAATGTCTCCAGCAATTAAACTATCATAAACACCTAGCTCTTTTGCCTTGGATATCATGTTTTCTGAGATATCAATTCCAGTAAGATAATTGCTAATGCCTTGCAAATCTGCTCCTGATAAACCCGTTCCACATCCCAAATCAATTACTTTATCGAATTTAGTTCTTGCAGGGTCAATCTTTAGGATTATTTCTTTAATAAGAAGTGGCAGCTTATATTGAAGTTGGTTTAATAAAGATTCGTCAAATCTTTCTGCATAATCATCAAATAAGTTTTTAACATATTCTTTTGGAGGCCTCTTACTTGTATTGCCTTGCAATGAATTAAGCATGTGTTGAGGAATAGCATAGTCTGGTTTTAAATCAAGCGCCTTTTCATAGAACTTAATTGCTAGATCAGTTTTTCCCTGACTAGCATAACAACCTCCAGTCATATTAAACAATAACGCATCATTAGGGCTGTCTTTTATTAGCTCTTCAAGGACATCAATTGCATCTGGAATAAGCTGCTTAGAAAAAAAATATATTACAGTAAGAATTTTATTATTATGTGTTGAAGCATAGTCAGGACTTATAGCCACAACTTTTTTATAACTCGTTACTGCTGCATCTAACCGACCAAGTTTATGATTTGCAGAGCCAAGATTGTAATGCGCATCAACATACTCTTGCTTTATAGAGATCGCTTTCTCATAGAAACTAATTGCAGCTTCTAATTCGCCTAACTTAGAGCACCTCTTACCTTTGATATTGTATAGTTTATGTTTCATTTGGATTCATTTTAATAAGCCTAAAATAGCGTGTAATAGATCTATTTATGATCACTATTGTAAACTGTAGAGAATAACAATTAACTGAATGTATAAACACTATAATAAGTTTTTAATTACTTCAACCTAGATTAAAACTAAGGATATTGCTCCTCTTTTATTAGGTTTTTAGCCTAATATTTAATAAATAAGGAATCACATTAAATTGATAAAAAAACTACTTAATGACCTTTGGATAATTCGATTTTTTAAATTGCAAAGCTTTCAAACTAAAGCAATAATTTTAAACATCTTATCTATAGTGTTTTTTTCAATAATGGTTATTTTTATTAGAAAAGCATCAGAAAATTTACATATTCTTGAAGTTGTTTTTTTCCGAAACCTATTAGCTTTTATTGTAATGCTGCCATTATTAACATCTACTGGCCTAGCTGCAATAAAAATGAATAATACTAAGTTATTTTTTATGAGAGGTTTTTTTGGTGCTATTGGAATGCTCGCTGGATTTACCTGCTTAACCCTCATCCCACTTGCTCAAGCGACAGCAATTAGCTTCTCAAAACCAATATTTATAACAATCGGCGCCACTATTTTTTTAGGTGAAATAATTAAGGCTCGAAGAATTGCTGCAATCATTATTGGTATTATTGGAATGCTCATAATTGTTCAGCCTGGTGTCAATAGTCTTTCATTTGGAATAATGCTTGCAATTATTGCGGCATTAGCTCACTCAGTTAATGCATTAATTGTAAAAAAACTTACTCTTACTGACAGTCCTCAAGCAATTGTTACCTGGATGGTAATAATTCTTATTCCAATTACTTTTATTCCAGCCATTACAGTTTGGCAGTGGCCAAGTTTTGAAACCTGGCTTTACCTTTGGGGAATTGCAATTGTAGGCACGCTCGCGCATTTTTCATGGACTAAATCCTACACAATGGCCGAAATTACCAGCTTAGAGTCAATTGAATTTATAAAACTGCCAATTATGGCTCTTTTTGGATGGATGATTTTTTCAGAAATCCCTGGTACCTGGACTTGGATTGGTGGCTCTATAATATTCATGTCAACAATATACATAAGCCACCGTGAGGCAAAAGCTACAAACTCACTTAAGCTAAACCATGAAGTTCAAGAGCCTAAATTTTAATGACTGATGTCTGTGTATATTTACTAGTTAGATTTTAACATCCGACATTAATCCAACTTTTCAAATGGGTATACTAAGTTGTAAATGATATAAATTAATATAAAGCTATGAGTTCTTACAAAGTATTTAAGCATCCTGAAAAAGGCTTTGAAGCTGTTAAATCTGGCTTTGCTTGGCTCGCCCCTTTTAATCCTATTTGGCCTTTATTTAGAGGGTTATGGGCACTATTCATAACTTATATATTTTTCATTCTTGTTTTAGCTAGTATTGATGCTCAGATATATGGACTTGTTGATTTTATTGATATTTCAAATGCTAATAACTTGCAATGGATCTTATTAATTATACAAATTGTTATATTTGCCTCTCCTGGCTTCAAAGGCAATGAGTGGACTGCAACAAATTTACAGAAAAAAGGTTATATTTTTGATTGTTCAATTGAGGCTAATAACAAAAAAGAGGCTCTAACATTTGTAACTAGCTCTAAAACCTAGGAATAAGATTAAATGAAATCAATCAGGAAGATTAAGCTTTAATTAAAAAAAATCCCACTAAATCAGCGCATGCTAACTTGTGGGAAATTTTAGTATAGTGCAGTTTTTTTAAAAAATACTTGTTACAGCGCTCCATATTCCGCCTATAACTGAACCTACACCGCTAACTGCTGCTGCTGGAACAGCCATCATAGTGTCCATACAACCACTAACTAATAATGCCATCATAGCAATAAATAAGAATCTTAACTTCATTTTTAGAACTCCCAAATTAATTGAAATTTCATTATAAAGTACTTTAAATTGATTGTTTAATCAAATTCTATGTTTTTTTTTGAAATCTATAAATAAACTCTATCAATTCAAGAAAGGGTATATTGTCAACTTAAATAAAAAAAAAATCTTATGGGAAAATATACATATAAAGTCATATTAGCAGGTTTTCTATTATTTTCAATTAACTCTTATGCATTAAACCTGACTAATGATGCAATTGAGCGTGGGATTAACGAAACTTGCTCAACATACTTAGGTCAAATTGAAAAATCTTATAACTTAAATGGTTTAAATATTACATTTGCGCACCCTGAGAGTACTGCTTTACTTCCATCACTTCATATATCTTCACAACAATATAATAATGGCTCTTCAACCTTTTCAGCAACCCTTACTCCTGATGAAGAATATTGCTATATTTCAACAGTTTTAGTTACATCTGTAAATAATCAAACTTGTAGTGAAATATCTCAGCTTAAACTTGAGGTAGATCCAGACCTACAGACTTCTAGCTATGCTGATGGTGACTTCACTATTATTACTCCTAAAGATAATACCTATCAAATAATTCTAACTTCGCAAGGTGAAACTGGCTGCACCATGACAGAAACTCGAATGCTCTGGCCAGGCAGATAATCCTCTCTTTATCAAATTTAGTTTAAAATTCTTGGCGTTAAAATAAACCTTAAGAATATCTCATTAATCTTAAGGTTTTCTTTCTATAATATAACCCTTAAAACTTAATAATCTAAGGATTAAACAATGCAAAGAATATTTCTCTTTTTGTTAACGAATATTGCCATCATGGTAATATTAAGCATCACTCTTAGAATACTTGGTGTTGAAAGCCTGCTAGCTCAAAATGGAAGTGATCTTAATTTAAATGCTTTAGTTATTTTTTCTGGAATTTTTGGATTTGGAGGCGCCTTTATTTCATTGGCAATTTCCAAATGGATGGCCAAAAGAATGACTGGAGCGATAGTTATTGATAGCCCTTCTAATAATGTAGAAAAGTGGCTTCTAGATACAGTTAAAAAACAGTCTAAAATTGTTGGTATTAAGATGCCTGAAGTTGCCATCTTCCCTTCCCCTCAAATGAATGCATTTGCAACGGGAGCAAGTAAAAATAAAGCCCTTATTGCAGTTTCTCAAGGACTACTTGACAGTATGAGTCAAGGCGAAATTGAGGCTGTTGTTGGTCATGAAATGAGTCATGTTGCTAATGGTGACATGGTTACCCTTACGCTGATCCAAGGAGTAGTTAATACGTTTGTTATTTTCTTTTCAAGGGTCATTGGTCATGTTGTAGACAGAGTTATTCTAAAAAACCAACGAGGTCATGGTATTGGTTACTTTGTTACTACAATTTTTGCACAAATAGTACTCTCTATTTTAGCGAGTGTAATTGTTATGTATTTTTCTAGAAAAAGAGAGTATGTTGCTGACACAGGAGGTGCTGATCTTGCGGGCCATCAAAATATGATAAACGCCTTGAAGCGTCTTGGTCAAAAAGAACCTGAAGCACTTCCTGAGCAGCTGGCTGCTTTTGGTATTGGTGAAAAACCTAAAACTGGATGGCGCGAGCTTTGGTCTTCTCACCCCCCTTTAGAAGATAGAATAAAAGCGTTAGAAAAAAGAGCTAAAACATCTTAATAAGGTTTAAATGTCAATATCTATAAAAAGCCCTCAGCAAATTAATAAAATGCGCGTTGCTGGGAAGCTTGCGTCCAGTGTATTAGAGATGATTGGTGAGCATGTAAAGGCTGGCGTAACTACTGAAGAGCTTGATCAAATTTGTCATAACTTCATAGTCAATGACCTAGACTGTATCCCAGCCCCACTTAACTATAACGGCTTTCCTAAATCTATTTGTACTTCTGTCAACAGTGTTGTTTGCCACGGGATACCGGGCAATAAGAAACTAAAAAAAGGCGACATAATCAATATTGATGTGACAGTCATTAGAGATGGATTTCATGGTGACACATCTAAAATGTTTATTGTTGGCAAGCCTAGCATAAAAGCAACAAAGATTTGCCAAGTAGCTCAAGATTGCATGATGCTTGGAATTAAACAAGTTAAGCCTGGAATTCATTTAGGCGAAATTGGGAGAGTAATTGGGGCTTATGCGCTCAGTAAAAACTGCTCTGTTGTTAAGGATTACTGTGGCCATGGTATTGGTGAGGTATTTCATGAACTTCCTCAGGTTATTCACTACAATGATGGGAAAATTGATCGAAGTCCTATATTGGAACCTGGGATGACTTTTACTATTGAGCCTATGATTAATCTCGGTGGCTTTGAAGTTATTACCTCAAGACTTGATGGATGGACGGTGACAACCAAAGATCGCTCTCTCTCGGCTCAATGGGAGCATACAATATTAGTTACTGAAAATGGGTATGAGATTTTAACGCTGCGAGAAGAAGAAAAAAATTCATAACTTAACTAGATTAAGACTTCTAGGCTCAAACTGTTAATTAAGCTTGTGTTAAAATATCCTTTTTTTTGACTTACTTATTGGGCCTGTGAAGCGCTTAACAAACTATCTAATATCCGGACTTTTATTTTGGATACCGCTAGCATTAACTGTTTTAGTTATCAAATTCTTTTTAGAGGTTGTTAATAACCTTGTCCCTGAAAGATTCTTACCAGAAGCTCTTCTTAACTTAGATACCTCTATTCCTGGCTCAGGCTTTGTTTTTGTTGTCCTAATTCTTCTTATAACGGGAGCCTTAGTCACAAATATTTTAGGTCGGAAACTTCTAGATTTATGGGAAAGAGCTCTTAACAAAATTCCAGGCTTTAGGAATATTTATAATGCGCTTAAAAAAATATCTTCAACAGTACTAAACACATCAAGTGAAAGCTTTAGAAAAGCGTTTTTAATCCAATATCCTAGTAAGGGCATTTGGGTAGTTGCATTTCAATCTGGAGATTACAAAGGAGAGATTGAGGAAATTATTGGAGAGGATGTTATTAATCTATTTGTGCCGACAACGCCTAATCCAACTTCAGGATTTTTTGTAATAATCCCAAAAAAAGACGCAATAGAATTAAAAATGTCTGTTGAAGAGGCTTTTAAACTAGTTATATCTGCTGGCGTAGTAACGCCAGAAACTTTAAAAATTAAGGAAAATAAATGAGATCAAACTTCTGTGGTGAACTGAATAAAACTAATCTCAATGAAGAGGTTATTCTCTGCGGCTGGGTCAATAGAAGGCGTGATCATGGTGGCGTTATTTTTTTAGACTTAAGAGATAAGAAGGGACTTGCACAAATAGTGATCAATCCTGAAACTGCAGATACATTTAAGCTGGCTGAAACAATTCGTAATGAGTTTGTTATTAAAGTCACTGGAAAGGTTATTGCAAGAGATAGTGAAATGATCAATAAAAAGATTCCAACTGGTGAAATTGAGGTGCTTGCAGATAAAATTGAAATTTTAAATGCATCTAAGCCTATTCCATTTCAGCTTGACTCGATGGAAACTTCTGAAGAAGTTAAACTTAAATATCGCTATTTGGATCTTCGAAGAGATGAAATGCAGCAAAGATTAAGGCTAAGATCTAAAGTCACACATTTCATGCGAGATTTTATGGATAAGAATGATTTCTTAGACATTGAAACCCCTTTTTTAACAAAAGCAACTCCAGAAGGTGCTAGGGATTATCTTGTTCCATCAAGAACTCATGAAGGTAGTTTTTTTGCATTACCTCAATCCCCTCAGCTCTTTAAACAGCTTCTAATGATGTCAGGCTTTGAAAGGTATTATCAGATAGTTAAATGCTTCAGAGATGAAGACTTAAGAGCTGACCGTCAGCCAGAGTTTACGCAGCTGGATGTTGAAACTTCTTTTATGAATGAAGAGGAAATAACATCACTAATGGAAGAAATGGTAAGGGGCCTATTTAAAGAAGTAGGGAGTATTGATTTGCCAAAAAAATTTCCAACTATTACTTACGACGATGCTATTAGTCTTTATGGTGTTGATAGACCTGACTTAAGGATCCCTCTAAAATTAGTTGATGTTAATGAAATCATGAAAGATGTTGAATTTAAAGTCTTTTCTGGTCCAGCTAATAGTGAAAAAGGCAGAGTAGCAGCCCTCAAAGTTCCAGGAGGAGCAACAATTAGTCGTAAGCAAATTGACGACTATACAAAATTTGTCAGCATTTATGGCGCAAAAGGATTGGCTTACATAAAGATAAATGATGATGGGCCTTCCTCACCAATTATTAAATTTCTTGGTGATTATGTAACGCAACAAGTTATTGATTTAACAGAGGCTAAGAGAGGAGACATTATCTTCTTTGGTGCAGATAAATCCAAAATTGTAAATGAAGCCCTTGGAAGCCTTAGAGAAAAGCTAGCAAAGGATTTAAATCTTTTCGATAAAGAGTGGGCTCCAATCTGGGTGATTGACTTTCCAATGTTTGATGTATCAGATGATGGATCACTAAATGCAATTCATCATCCATTTACAGCTCCTAGCGTTGATAAAAAAACACTTTTAGAGAGTCCTGAGAAGTCACTTTCACGTGCATATGATTTAGTAATTAACGGCTCTGAAGTAGGTGGCGGCTCAATTCGAATTCATAAAAGTGAGATGCAAAAAACTGTCTTAAAACTTCTTGGAATAGAGGATGAAGAAGCAAGAGAAAAGTTTGGATTTCTACTCGATGCACTAGATTATGGCTGCCCTCCTCATGGCGGAATTGCTTTTGGTCTTGACAGATTAGTTATGACTCTTAGTAAGACAGACTCTATAAGAGACGTGATAGCTTTTCCTAAAACTCAAACTGCGGCATGTCTTTTAACTGATGCCCCTTCAAGTGTTTCTAAATCTCAACTTAAAGAATTAAATATTAAAGTTAGCCTTCCAGCTAAGTCTTAAAAATGCAAGATATAGTAATTGATCGACCGATAGAAAATTTAATTAAGGAAGCCTTAAAGCAAAATAATGCAACACTTGTTGCTCATTATTATGTCAGCTCAGACTTACAAATATTAGCTGAAGAATCAGGCGGCATAGTTTCAGACTCTCTAGAAATGGCTAGATTTGGACAAAATAGTGATGCTGAGACAATTATCGTAGCTGGTGTTAAATTTATGGGTGAAACTGCCAAAATATTATCTCCCGAAAAAAGAGTGCTTGTTCTAGATGACCAAGCCACATGCTCTCTTGACTTATCGTGCCCAATTAATGAATTTTCAGAATTTTGTGACCAGAACCCTGATCATGTTGTTGTTGTTTATGCAAACACTTCAGCTGAGGTTAAAGCTCGAGCTGACTGGGTTGTCACTTCGGGAAGTGCACTTAAAGTTGTTGAGAAACTTCATAGTGAAGGAAAAAAAGTTCTATGGGCTCCAGATAAACACCTAGGACATTATGTGCAGTCCAAAACTGGAATTGAAATGCTCATGTGGGATGGGGCATGTATTGTCCACGAAGAGTTTAAAGCTGAAGGCCTTAAAAGGTTAATGCAGCTCCATCCAGAGGCTGGAGTTCTGGTTCATCCTGAATCGCCAAAGGATGTTATCGCACTTGCAGATGTTGTTGGTTCTACAACCCAACTAATTAATGCTGCAGCTTCAAGGCCTGAAAATATGTTTATCGTTGCTACTGATAATGGTATTTTTCATAAAATGAAGGAAATAGCGCCAAATAAAAAATTTATTGAAGCTCCAACTATGGGCGAAAGTGCAGACTGCGAATCATGTGCTCATTGCAATTGGATGGCAATGAATACACTTGAAAAATGCCTTGATACTTTAATTACAGGTAAAAATGAAATTAAAATTAGTACTCAAATCATAGAAAAAGCACAACACTCAATTCATCGCTTACTAGAATTTACTAAGTAATTTTTTGGAGAAATTAAACAGATATGGCAGGACATAGTAAATGGCACAACATTCAGCACAGGAAAGGAGCGCAGGATGCTAAGCGTGGAAAAGTATTCACTAAGCTAATTAAAGAGATTGTTATTGCGGCAAAAAAAGGTGGTGGTGTTCTAGAAAATAATCCTTCTCTACGCGCTATTATTGATAAGTCTCTAGCAGCAAATATGAAGCGTGACACGATAGAAAATGCTGTAAAGAGAGGCTCAGGTGATTTAGAGGGTGATAATTATGAAGAAATACGTTATGAGGGCTATGGATTAGGAGGAACTGCCATCATGGTCGATTGCCTCACTGATAATAAAAATCGCACTGTCTCAGATGTTAGACATGCTTTTTCAAAGCATGGAGGAAATTTAGGAACAGATGGGTCAGTCGCATATATGTTCACAAAACAAGGTTTTATAAGCTTTGCCTCAGGAGATGAGGATGAAATCATGGAGGTTGCTTTAGAATCTGGAGCTGAAGATATTATTGTCAATGATGATGGCTCTATTGACGTAGTAACTAGTCCAGATAGTTTTTTTCCTGTTAAAGATGCACTCATTGCGAGTAACTTAACTCCTGATCACTCTCAAATTACTATGGAGCCAGCAAGCCGTATTGAGCTTAATATGGAGGATGCTGAGAAATTTATTAAACTCATAGACTGGCTTGAAGACCTTGATGACACCCAGGAGGTCTATCATAACGCTGAAATTTCAGACGAATTAATGTCTGAACTATGATTTCATTTCATTCGGGAATTCAAGCACTTCGAAATTTTAAAGTCAGGGATCTCAATGAAAAAATAAATTCCGCTTTTCCACATATAAAACTATTATCTTCGGAATATATTCATTTTATTGAAACAGGCTCTAAGCTTAGCAATAAAAGTCAATTAATTCTTGATAAACTATTAAATTATTCTGCTCAGTTAGACGCTTCGAACTCACTTCAAAAAATTATAATAATTCCTCGGATTGGAACCATATCACCATGGTCTTCAAAGGCAACTGATATTTGTCAGCTTTGTAGCCTTAATGAAATCAAAAGAATTGAACGAGGAATTATTTATCATTTTAGCCAAAAAATTAAATCTGAAGAATTAGAGGATATTCTTAACTTTGTAATGGATAGGATGACTGAATCTCATCTTAAAAATATTGATGATTCAAGCTTATTATTTGACGAATTAAAGCCAAATTCATACAAAAGTATAGACATCCTTAAAGATGGAAAATCTGCAATCATTAGTGCAAATGTTGAATTAGGCCTTGCCCTTAGCGATGGTGAAATGAATTATTTGTACGATAACTTTTATAAACTAAGAAGAAATCCCAGAGACATTGAGTTAATGATGTTTGCTCAAGCTAATTCAGAGCATTGTAGACATAAAATTTTTAATGCAGACTGGACCATCGATTCAGAAAAACAAGCAATCTCACTATTTGACATGATTAAGAATACTTATCATAAAAGTCCAAAAGGACTTCTATCAGTCTATAGTGATAATTCAGCTGTTATGAGTGGCTATAAATCAAGTTTTTTTGAGCCCAACCATGAAGGTGTTTATACAACATCAATTGCAGAAAAAGCGGTGTTAATTAAAGTAGAAACTCACAACCACCCTACGGCAATTGCTCCTGAACCTGGAGCTGCAACCGGATCGGGAGGAGAAATTAGGGATGAAGGCGCAACGGGAAGAGGATCAAAACCAAAAGTAGGTCTTAGTGGATTTTCAGTTTCAAACTTAAAAATACCAAATTCAATCAACCCCTGGGAAAAAGATTATGGTAAGCCAAGTCAAATTGCATCTGCTCTTGAAATTATGATTGATGGGCCTCTTGGCGCTGCTTCATTTAATAATGAATTTGGCAGGCCAAATACTTGTGGATATTTTAGGACATATGAGCAAAAAACTGAAAATAATGAAATTAGAGGCTATCACAAACCAATTATGCTCGCTGGCGGCCTTGGAAATATAAGAGAAGACCATGTCGAAAAAGGCTTAATTTCTGAAGGAGATGTTCTCATAGTTCTTGGTGGTCCTGCTATGTTAATTGGCTTAGGTGGTGGCGCTGCATCAAGTGTGGGTAGTGGAGATCAGAGCCAAGAGCTTGACTTTGCTTCAGTTCAAAGAGCAAACCCAGAGATGCAAAGACGTGCCCAAGAAGTTATTAATTCTTGCATTCATTTAGGTAACAAAAATCCAATTGTTTCAATCCATGACATTGGTGCAGGTGGGCTTTCAAATGGAATCCCTGAACTAGTCAATGACTCTCAAAAAGGTGCTAATCTTCAACTAAGATCAATACCAAATGACGAAACAAAAATGTCTCCACTTGAGATATGGTGCAATGAGTCTCAAGAAAGATATGTTCTTGCGATTAAAGAAGAGAGCGTTGATTTGTTTCGTCAAATATGTATCAAAGAAAGAGCACCTTTTGCTGTCTTAGGAAATGCAACCGATAATCAGCATTTAACTCTTGAAGACTCTCATTTTAAGAATAAACCAATTGACCTTGAAATGTCTTTACTCTTTGGATCAACTCCAAAAACTCTCAAAGATGTATCATCACTTCCAAATAATGAGAAGGAAATTAATTACAGCACAATAAAGCTTAATGAAGCTATTAATCGCCTTTTAAAACTTCCTACAGTTGCAAGCAAAAATTTCCTAATAACTATTGCTGATCGCTCAGTTACTGGGCTCATTGCCAGAGATCAAATGATTGGACCATGGCAAGTACCTGTTGCAGATTGTGCTATTTCATTAGCAGACTATTCTGGATACCAAGGTGAAGCCATGTCAATTGGTGAAAAAACGCCTTTGTCCCTCATTAATGCAGCGGCAGCGGCAAGAATGAGTATTGGAGAAGCATTGACTAACCTACTCAGCGCCTATATTGAAGACATAACTCACATCAATCTCTCGGCTAACTGGATGTGCGCAAGTGGATTTCCAGGAGAAGATGCAAAGCTTTATGAGGCTGTTAAAGCAATTGGTATCGAGCTTTGTCCCAAATTAGGACTAACAATACCCGTTGGCAAAGATTCAATGTCTATGAAAAGCACATGGAATGAAAATGGAGATGAAAAATCAGTTACAGCGCCTCTATCCTTAATAATTAGTGCATTCTCAAAAATACCTGATGCAAGACTACAAATCACACCCTTACTTGATACCAAAATTGATTCAGAGCTCTTTTTAATTGATCTAGGACTAGGAAGAAATAGAATGGGAGGGTCTTGTTTAGCACAAGTTTACAACCAAGTTGGAAAAACTTCTCCAGATCTTGATGATCCAATTTTATTTGCTAAGTTCTTTTCATTAATAAATAAGTTCAATAAAGAAAAGTTAATTAGCGCTTATCATGATCGCTCTGATGGAGGTGTTATTACAACTTTATTTGAAATGGCATTTGCATCTCATTGTGGTATGGAGATCATTGGCACTAATACTATAAATGAACTCTTTAATGAGGAGTTGGGCTGTATTATTCAAATCCCAATTATAAATAAATCTATAGTTCTCAAAGAACTTGAAGACATTGGCCTTAAAAAATTCATAAGGCCTATTGCTAAGGTAAATAATACTGATGAAATTTTAATCTACCAAGAAAAGAGGTTAGCATTTCGCGAACAGAGAAAGAATCTTCATAAAGAGTGGTCATCAACCTCTTTTGAAATTTCTAAGCTTCGAGATAATCCAATATGCTCAGAGTCAGAAAATAAGGAGCTACTAGAAACATCTGATGGTTTAAAAGTTAAAACGACTTATGATATTAATGAATCTATAAGTGCACCTTATATAAATATCGGAATAAAGCCAAAAATTGCTATTTTAAGGGAGCAAGGTATCAATGGCCATGTTGAGATGGCTGCTGCTTTTACGCAGGCTGGCTTTGATGCTTATGATGTCCACATGAGTGAAGTTCTTTCTGGAAATAAATCATTGAAACATTTTCAAGGTCTAGCAGCATGTGGCGGTTTTTCATATGGTGATGTTCTAGGTGCAGGTAGAGGCTGGGCAAACTCTATCCTTCTAAATAGTAAGGCAAAAGATGAATTTTCAGAATATTTTTCAAGAACTGATAGCTTTACTCTTGGTGTTTGTAATGGCTGCCAAATGGTTTCAAATTTAAAAGAAATTATTCCTGGCTCTCAGAATTGGCCTTCATTTGAAAAAAACACTTCAGAGCAATTTGAAGCTCGCTTTACAAGTGTTAAAATTGAACAAACTAACTCCATACTTTTTAATGGAATGGAGGGCTCTATTATGCCAATAGCAATTGCCCATGGAGAAGGAAGGGCAAAATTTACCACTCAGCAAAGTAAAAGTAATATTGCTATGCAATACGTCGATTACTCAGGCAATAAAACCCAAACTTATCCACACAACCCAAATGGATCAGAAGACAGTATTGCAAGTATGTGTGATGACTCAGGAAGAATTACAATTATGATGCCCCACCCTGAAAGAGTTTTTAGATCAATTCAAAACTCATGGCATCCTGATGATTGGCAAGAAAGGTCGCCATGGATGAGGATGTTTGAAAATGCCAGAAAGTGGGTTGATTGATAGATATGAATAATAATTACCTCTATGCTGCCTGACCAAGTTATTAGAAGCAATAGAAAAACTTTAAGCATTTCTATTAATGAAAGTGCTGAATTAATAGTGCGCGCACCAAATCGAATATCTGATCAAAAAATTCAAAATTTTATTAATGAAAAAGAGAATTGGATTACAAGAAATCAATCAGCAATGAAGGCCCGCGTGGAAGAGGCAGGAAAAGATAAAAATATGCTTCTATATCTTGGAGCACTTTTTCCATTAAAAACTGATAATAACGCTAAAAAGATTTCTTTTAATGGCAAAGAATTTTTAGCTGATCTGCAAAATAAGGAAAAAACCAATAAATCTTTAAAAACTTGGTACAAAAATAAGTTTAAAGAAGTTGCAGTTCCACGACTATTTTATTTTGCCGAAAAACATAATTTACAGGTCAATCAAGTGAGGATTAAAGAGCAGAGAACGCTCTGGGGATCTTGCTCTTCCAGAAACAATATCAACCTAAATTTTCTTCTCATTATGGCGCCATTAAAAGTAATTGACTATGTCATTATTCATGAATTAGTTCACACCATTCATAAAAACCATTCAGCAAATTTTTGGAGCGCAGTTGAAGAGATTATGCCTAACTATAAAGAAGCTAAGCATTGGCTTAAAGAAAATGGCTACAGGTTAAGAGCCTTATAGCTAATTATTTTTTTAGCCGTTATACTTTTCTACAGCCTCTTCCATAGCCTCTTTCAATGTATCTTGCTCTGCCATTTCAAGAATAATATCACCACCACCAACTAATTCAGAATTGAAATAGATTTGGGGAAATGTTGGCCAGTCAGCAAAGTCAGGAAGGCTTTGAAAAACCTCCTGGTCTTCAAAGATGTTAACAAATGCAAATTCAACGCCCGTTGAAGCTAACGTTTGAGATGCGCGAGCTGAGAAACCACACTGAGGAAACTGAGGCGTTCCTTTCATGTAAATAACTATCGCTGCACTATCAACTTGTTTTTGAATTTTTTCTAATACGTCCAATTTAATACTCCCAATTTTTTTTACTATTTTAGTATAGTATTTACAAGACTACAAAGATTTGTAAAAACAATTATTGCTTAATTGCCTGAGAGATTACATACTTTTGACCTTGTTTAATTTTTTTATAATTACCAAAAACCGATTTAAAGTTATTTTTTATAAAGTCTTTTAGCCCATTGATTGTAACGACAGTAATTACGCCATCAGGTTTTAGAGCGTCCAAAGCATCATAAAGAATTATTGATAGCTGCTCACGTCCAACTTTAGCAGGAATATTTGAAACAATTTGATTAAATTTGATGTCGTTAGGGATTTGCAAAAAAGCATCTGAGAGGTACGCTTTTGCATTAACAATGTTATTAAGTTTTGCATTATAGTTTGCAAGATCCACTGCAACAAAGTCTTTATCAACCATATGGACTTCACCCATAGTACAGTGTTTTGCCAGCGCTAGGCCAATAGGGCCATAACCACACCCTAAATCTAAACAAACATCATCAATATCAGCACTAAAGTGCTTCATCAAAAGCTTAGTACCATCATCTAGGGCTCGAGGGCTAAAAGTACCCCATCGAGTATGCAGTTTTAGATTTGAATCAAATAGCTCTACATCAAGAACTATATCTTTTTTTAATTTAGCAATGTCTTTGCGCTCAAACATTTGTCAACCTTACTTAGAAGTGATAATTATATAGAACTATAAAAAATCGATGTAATGCTAATATTAGCATTAATTTAATTGTATTTTTTGTTTTTTTGCTATTACTTTTTTAGCATCATCACCTATGTGTGACTCTCCGCGACTCTTTGCAAGCTGCACCTGTTTTTCTCTTTCACGGTAGCGACTTACTTGTGACGAGTTTTTTGTTCCATAACACCTTGGGCAAGAGGCTCCTTTTTCATAATGAGGATGCTCTTTATCTTCATCAGTAATTGGAAATCTACAGGCATGGCACTGATCATATTTTCCAAGCTCAAGATTATGTTTAACAGCAACCCTATCATCAAAAACAAAGCATTCACCTTCCCATAAACTTTCATCTTCTTTAATTTCTTCAAGATATTTTAAAATTCCACCCTGAAGATGAAAAACATTTTCAAAGCCTTTTGATTTTAAATAAGCTGTAGATTTTTCACAGCGTATACCACCAGTACAAAACATGGCAATTTTTTTATCGCGATATTTTTCTAAATTATTTTTAGTATAGTCTGGGAACTCTCGAAAAGTCTCAGTATTCGGATTAATAGAGCCCTTGAAACTTCCTATTTCAAATTCATAATTATTTCGAGTATCAATTAAAACAACGTCAGGGTCATTAACAAGCTCATTCCAATCAGCTGGCTTAACATAAGTACCAGAAGAAAATATAGGATCAATATCTGACACCCCTAGCGTCACTATTTCTTTTTTTAACTTAACCTTAAGTCTTTTAAATGGAGGTTTCTCGCTATAAGAAAATTTATACTCAAGGCCAACTAGTCTCTCATCTTTTTGAAGGTAATCAAGGGATTTCATAATGCTTTCATTATCACCAGCAATCGTTCCATTGACTCCCTCTTTAGCTAATAATAAAGTGCCCCTAATATTGAGTGATTCTAAAAATATTTTAAGAGGGTCTTGAATTTCTTCAAAATCATCTAGACGAGTAAACTTATATAAAGCGCAAATAGTGAGCATATTTCACAAATGAAAAAGTAGTATGTTAATTTTACTAGCCAGTTGTATTATTTTTTTACTATTTAACCTTTTAAATAAAGATTAAAACTACATTAGGGCTCCACTATTCTTAATACTGACAAGTGTATAATATTTTTCTTTTGCTCGATGAGCATCGATAAATCAGTTTAACTCAATAATGCTAAATAATATTCATAAGCCAAGTGACATAAAAAAACTAAACATTGAAGAATTAAATGATCTTGCTTTGGAGATTAAATTATTCTTAATAGAGAGTATTGAACAAACTGGCGGGCATCTAAGCTCAAATCTTGGAACTATTGAATTAACCCTTGCAATGCATTATGTGTTTGACACTCCAAACGATACCTTTGTTTGGGATGTTGGTCATCAAGCATATACTCACAAGATCCTAACTGGTAGAAGAGATTTGATGTCAACTCTGCGTCAAAAAGATGGCTTATCTGGCTTTACGAAAAGAAGTGAAAGTGAACATGATGCTTTTGGCGCTGGTCATTCATCGACCTCAATAAGTGCAGCACTTGGTATTGCAATTGCTAACAAATTACAACAAAAATCTGACACTTCAATAGCAGTTATTGGAGATGGAGCATTAAGTGGGGGCATGTCATTTGAGGCCATGAATCATGCAGGTGATACTGATGCCAATCTGCTAATCATTCTTAATGACAATGACATGTCGATTTCTCAGAACGTTGGGGCTTTGAGTAAATATCTAACTAGACTTATTTCTGGAAAAATATACTCAACTATGAAGTCAAAGTCTCTTGAATTTTTGGAAAGATTACCACGTGTCCAAAAATTTGCTAAACGCTCAGAAGAGCATCTAAAAGGAATGTTTCTTCCAGGAACGTTATTTGAAGAGCTTGGGATAGAGTATTTTGGACCAATTGATGGCCATGATATCCCCGTATTAATTAAAGCTTTACAAAATTTAAAAAATATCGAAAACCCTCGAATTCTCCATATCATTACTAAAAAAGGTCATGGACTAGAGGCTGCAGAGCAAAATCCATTAAAGTTTCATGGAATTTCTCCACCATCAAGTTCATCAAACAACTTTCCAAGCTACAGTAAAGTTTTTGGCGAGTGGCTATGTAATAGAGCCAAGAATGATGAAAGAGTAATTGGAATAACTCCGGCAATGTCTGAAGGATCTGGCATGGTGAATTTTGAAAAAAACTTTCCTGAACGCTTTATTGATGTCGCAATTGCAGAGCAACATGCTGTCACGCTAGCTGGAGGAATGGCAACTAAAGGATTAAAGCCAGTTGTGGCAATCTATTCAACATTCTTACAGCGTGGTTATGACCAGTTTATTCATGATATCGCGTTACAAAATTTAAATGTTATTTTTGCTATTGATCGTGCTGGACTTGTTGGGGCCGATGGCGCAACGCATGCCGGTATTTTTGACTTAAGCTTTTTGAGGTGTATTCCAAATATTGTTATTATGGCGCCAAGCTCCTCAATTGAAATGTACAAGGCCCTTAATTTTTCTCTTGAGTTTGATGGGCCAGTATGTGTAAGGTTTCCAAGAGGTAAGTCAGCTATTGAAGAGTTTGTAACAGATCAATCACTAGAAATTGGAAAAGGAAAAATCGTCAGGACTGGTAAAGATATTGCTATTTTTGCATTTGGTAATATGCTTGAACCAGCTCTTAGCGCATCTGAAAAGATTAATGCAACAGTTATTGACATGCGTTTTGTTAAGCCGCTAGATGAAAATTTAATTATCGATACTGCCAACAGTTATAAAAAACTAATCTCAATTGAAGACAATACTGCAAGCGGTGGCGCTGGAAGTGCCATTAATGAATTACTTCAATCGATAAACATTAAAACGCCGCTCCATATCCTTGGCGTGCCTGACTTAGTAACCGAACATGGATCTCAAGACGAGCTTTATTTGCTTTATGGATTGCATGAAGAAAACATCATTAATGTGGCAAAAAATTAATGAAGGCAACGCTAAAAAAATATAGTCCAAAACGTGAAAATGTTAATTTAGGATGGCTTAATAAATACCTAACTGATCCGGAGCTATGGAAATGGAATAAGAGATCTATCGCTAAAGGATTTGCTGTTGGTCTTTTTTGCGCATTTCTTCCAATACCAGTTCATATGCTACTAGCTGGAATCCTTGCGGTTGCTTTTTCTGCGAATATTTTGCTTTCATTACTTGTTGTTTGGGTAAATAACCCACTTACTATTGTGCCAATTTTCTACTTTACTTATAAATTAGGTGCCTCCATTATTGGAGTTGAAATCGATCCTGAGTTTGAATTTTCATTTGGCTATTTGATGAATAACTTTTGGTCGGCGACACTAGCTCTATGGGTTGGAGGCATAATTACCTCAATTGTGGCATCAACATTAGGGTATTTTTCAATTATTTCAATATACAGGTACAAAGCACTGAAAAGAGTTAAACGTTTGAAATAGGAATGCGCCTTCTAATGCTGGCTTCTAAAGTGTCAACTAGTGATTCATTCTCAACCTTACTGTGAGTTTTTCCGTCTATATACAGTAGATTTGGAGAGCCACCAGTAAGGCCAACACTGACCTCCTTCGCCTCACCTGGTCCATTAACAACGCAACCAATTACAGCAACATCAATTGGCTCAGTGATATCTTCTAATCGGGCTTCAAGTTCATTAACAACCGAAATTACGTCAAATTTTTGTCTTGAGCATGATGGGCATGCAATCAAATTAACGCCCTTCTTTCTTAAATGAAGTGACTTTAAAATATCAAAACCAACTTTTATCTCATCCACAGGATCTGATGCAAGAGAGACTCTAATAGTATCACCAATACCTTCGCTTAAAAGCAAGCCCATTCCAATTGAAGATTTAACAGTTCCAGAGCGAAAAGATCCAGCTTCTGTAATACCTAGGTGCAGCGGATTATCAATTTGAGAAGCTAATTGACGATAAGCAAATATAGTCATAAAAACCTCAGAAGCTTTAAGTGAAACCTTAAAGTTATCAAAGTTTAGTCTATCTAAAATATCAATATGTCTAAATGCAGATTCAACCATCGCCTCTGGAGTCGGCTCAGTGTATTTTTTTTGTAAATCTTTTTCAAGGGATCCAGCATTAACACCAATACGAATTGGAATCCCATTATCTTTTGCAGCGGCAACAACCTCCTTTATTCGATCCTCTTTACCAATATTCCCAGGATTAATTCGTAAACAGTCCGCACCATATCCTGCAACTTTTAAAGCAATTTTATAATCAAAATGAATATCAGTAATTAGAGGGATATTAACACGTGTCTTTATTTTTTTAAACGCTTCAGCTGCGTCCATAGTCGGAATTGAAACTCTAACAAGATCAGCTCCAGCTTTTTCAAGAGATAAGATTTGTGAAACTGTTGAGTCGACATCACATGTATCAGTATTAGTCATACTCTGCACAGTAATTGGAGCATCTCCGCCAATGGCAACATTGCCGACAAAAATTTTCTTAGAAACCCTTCTTTTAATTTTGTGTGCTTGCTTCATAAGTGCTTATTACTTCATCAAGATTTTCAGTTACTTCCTTAATTTCTTTTGGAGAACTTAAATTATTACTATTTTCAACAACTATATTCTCACTCACATCATCAAGACTTGGCTGACTAATTATGATTGAATTTGATTTACTTTCAGTTCTATCTTCTCCCTGAAAATAATACCATATAGCACCAAAAATTAAAAAAAACAAAGAAAGCCAAAGCAGCCTCCTCTTTAAAGGTTTTTTCTTTTTAGGATAATAATTAATCCCGTCCAGCACTTCTTCTACTCTTATCTACAACTTTTCCAGCTAGTTGGCCACATGCTGCATCAACATCATCACCTCGCGTTCTTCTCGTAGTAGTTCGAATTCCTGAGCGATACAAGATATCTTGAAATTTATCAATAGCAATGTCATTTGAAGTTGTATATTTCGTTTCAGGGAAAGGGTTGAAAGGTATTAGGTTGACCTTAGCTGACTCACCCTGAAACCAAAAATTTATTAGTTTTGAGAGCTCCTGAGCTTGCTCAATAGAATCATTAACACCCTTAAGCATAACGTACTCGAACATTACATGTCGCTCTTGAGTTCCTGCATTCAAGTAGTAATGACAAGCCTTCATTAGCTCTTTAATAGGATATTTTTTATTAATTGGGACAAGTATATCTCTTAATTCATCATTAGGAGCGTGCAATGAGATGGCCAAACTTACCGGAACTGTGTCTGACATTCTCTTTAGTGCCGGAACAATCCCTGATGAAGAAACAGTAACCCGTCTCCTAGAAAGTCCAAATGCCCAGTCATCCAAAAGGATGTCACATGCATCATAAACAGGGGATTCATTAAGTAATGGCTCGCCCATTCCCATAAAAACTACATTAGAAATTCTCTTATTTTTGTCCTTTAAATGGTTTTGAGCAATTAATACCTGTGCAATAATTTCATGGTTTTGAAGGTTACGATTAAATCCTTGATAGCCTGTCGAGCAAAAAGTACAAGCCAATGAACAGCCAACTTGAGAAGATATACAAAGTGTTCCTCTATCTTTTTGAGGTATATAAACTGTTTCAATATGATTTTCTTCACCCAACTTGATTACCCACTTAATAACCCCATCTTTTGAGTTATTGATGGAGGTTACTTCAGGCAATTCAATAGAAGCAATTGCCTGAAGTTTTTGTCTTAAGTCTTTTGAGAAGTTATGCATATCACCAAAGTCTAAAGCACCTTGGTGGTAGATCCACTGCATAATTTGTTTTGTACGAAATGGTTTTTCGTTTAAATCAGAAAAAAACTTCTTAAGCTTAACTTGAGTAAGTCCTAACAAGTTTTGTTTTTCTAACATTACTAAGTCTCTTTTTAAGTTATTTATCTAGTTCTTGGACAAACACCATCATCACCAAAAAAATATGCAATTTCTATTGCAGCGTTTTCTTGAGAGTCTGAACCGTGGACAGCATTTTCGTCTAAAGACTCTGCAAAATCTGCTCTAATAGTCCCAGTATCTGCTTCTTTTGGATTAGTCGCACCCATAATTTCACGATGCTTTGCAACTGCATTTTCGCCTTCAAGAACTTGAACCATAACTGGCCCAGATGTCATAAAGCTTACAAGATCTTTATAAAAAGGTCTGTCTTGATGAACAGCATAAAATCCACCTGCCATTGCTTCATCTAAGTGAATCATTTTTGATGCAACAATTTTAAAACCAGCATCTTCAAAACGAGAGTAAATTTGACCAATTACGTTTTTAGCCACAGCATCTGGCTTAATTATTGATAAAGTTTGTTCCATGGACAATTCCCAGTTAATTAAAAAGCCGGTATTTTACCATGCAGTTGTATATTTCTTATGCTCAGAGATAAAAAAAGAAGATATGCTTATCAATTAAAAAACTTCTTTATTAGGTTAAATCTTCTTAATTAATTTTGTTCGACGATGGTAATCTAATAAATCAAAAGCCCTAAAATAAGCGCTCGCAATTGGAAGAAACCACGGCTT
The DNA here is from genome assembly GCF_059512545.2 of Candidatus Pseudothioglobus sp. uisw_070. Classification (NCBI taxonomy): domain Bacteria; kingdom Pseudomonadati; phylum Pseudomonadota; class Gammaproteobacteria; family Pseudothioglobaceae (SeqCode); genus Pseudothioglobus (SeqCode); species Candidatus Pseudothioglobus sp. uisw_070. The sequence goes on from NZ_CM183456.2 coordinate 1,288,757, forward strand.
TCCATAATAGTAAGGTCTAGTTTGCAGAGGTGTTTCTTCAAAAACAGTTACTTTTTGATCAGGATTTAACATTTTCAATGCAGCCATATGACCCAAGTATGGCGCCATTGCAACTCCATTTCCACAGTAGCCTAGTGCAGAATAAACCCCTTTATTAACACTAAGATTTGGTAATTGACTGAAAGTAAAGCCTGTAAATCCAGTCCAACAATGACTAATTTCAACACCTTCTAAAGAAGGAAAAATTTCTATAAGCATTTTACGCAGAGTTGGTAATGCATCTTCAGCAGAAATCGAATGCATAGCTGCACGCGTTCCTAGCATTATTCTTGTTCCGCAAGGAGTTGGCCTATAGTAACAATAGCGCTTTCGGGTTTCAACCATGCAATGACCGCCAGGCAAAAGAGTCTGAACTTTATCTTTACCAATATCCACTGTTGTTATTACAAAACTTGGTACTGGTAATACGCGCCTTGCTAAATACTTAGAAAGACTTGGCCTTGTATATCCATTAGTGGCCATAAGAACTTGCTTACAGTGAATTTTTGAATTTGAAGTTAAAACATCAAATCCATTTTTTTTTAATTTATTAACTTTAACTACATGCCTATTGCCAAAGACCATTGCCCCTGCTTCTAATGCAAGCTTTAATAAGCCATAATGAAATTTACGCGGCTGAACTGAGCCATGATCTTGATAAAACTGACCTCCAAAATATAACTCTGTTTTTATTGACTTAGACATCATATCAGGACCAATCATTTTAGAATTAAAGTCATCAATAGCTTTTAATTTTTGTAAGTTATCTGCCATACTAACTTGATCTATAGGAAGCCATGAAGTTCTTAATCTTCCACAAACATTAAACTCACAATCAATATTATTTTCTTCAATCAAGTTAGATGTAAATGCTAGTGAAGCATTAGCTTCTTTATGAATTTCTGCTGCAATAACTTCGCCATATTTTTTCTTTGCCTGGTCTGTTGAAACCTTATGACCAGAACCTAGCATTCCACCATTCCTAGTACTTGCTCCAAATCCAATCATCTCTGAATCTAGAACAATAACATTTTTGCCAAATTTTGACAATGTTAAAGCTGCGCTTAATCCTGTATAACCAGCGCCAATAATGACAATATCTGCATTCAATGGAAGTGCTTCAGTATTTTTGAATTGTGGCTGGCCGTCCCACCAGAAGGGAGTAAATTTTGTCATTTCAGGGTACTAATTAAAAGTCTTCAAAATAGTATATCAACCAATTGGATTCAAAAATACATATTACGAGTCTAAGTTATTGGATTTATAATATTAAAAATTACTCTTTATTATCTTTGAGTATGCCCTCAAGACTACTTCCAAAAAATTCTACTACTCTATTAGAAAAGTCTCCCAAGTACATAAATTTAACTCCAGAATGTATAGCATTTTCAGCCAACCAGATTGTTAAGTTTGCCCCATATTTTGTAGCCAGACTTTCCATATCAGACGTATTATGAGGCAAAACTCTTGTATCAGAAGTTCCATGTATTGCAAATATTGGACGGTCGTCATGATTTTTAAAAGCAAGCTTTGGCGAAGGCTCAAGTAATGTTTCATTACCAAATATAAATGCTGACCAAATTGCCCCCTTAGCAAGCCATGGTGGATACCCTTCTCTTTGAAGCTCCTCTTCAACTATAGTGTAAAGATTGGAGAATCCAGAATCTAAAATAGCAGCTTGAATCCTATTATCTAATCCAAAAGCAATTGCAGCAGTTCCTGCACCCATCGATAATCCATAGATTCCAATACTTTTAGGGTTAATAGATTGAGTATTTACTAGCCAATCTACACTTGCAATAACATCACGGTATTCTTTAGTTCCAATGCTAATTTTTCCATCCTCAATAGTAGACATGCCATGATCTCGCTGATCAAACAAAAGTGTATTGAAGCCAGCTTGATTTAATATAGCTGCAACTAATAATATATCAGAGTCATACTTACTTGACCTTAAGCCATGCACTAGGATAACAACAGGAGCTTCACCTGGCCCATTCCTATCTATAGGAATCCACCATGCGTCGATTTGGATATCTTCATCACCAGCAGAATATTGATGAGACTCCCAATAATCAACGATATATTTTTCAAAAGGAAAATCACTTTCTTTTGAATTATCTTGATAGCTACCAGGCGTATTTTCACAATCCACAGAACACCCAGGATCAGCTTTTGCAAGTGTTGAATATATAAAGTATCCAATACCCATATAAACTAGAGCGATAAATAAAATCAGTCCAGTAAGTGTATATCCAACTTTAAAATACAATTTTTGCATAATGTTTTTTTAAATAAAAAAAGGCGCCCAAGGGCGCCTTTTTTAGATAACTAATTTAATTACTAGTTACATGCGTCTTTCAATGCCTTACCAGCTTTGAATGCAGCTACATTTGAAGCTTTAATTTGAATCGTAGCGCCTGTTTGAGGATTACGACCACTGCGAGCAGCACGGGCTCTAACTACAAAGCTACCAAAGCCAGTAAGCTGAACTCCATCACCACTTGCCATTGCTGAAGTAATAGCACCAGTTGTTGCGTTTAGGGCTCTTGCAGCATCAGCTTTAGATAAATTAGCACCTGAAGCAATTGCATCAATTAATTCTGATTTATTCATTTTAATTCTCTCCAATAAAAGTTTGTTATAAAAAAAGACAAAGCGAAAGAGGTAACTTTAAACCTATTTCAGGAGGAAAGAATCAAAAGAAACCATCTGCCTCCAACGCTGTATCTAGAAGTTATTGTACTATCAAAATAAAGTTATTTGAAAAATAATGTAAAAAAAATATTTTATTCTAGCGATTCCCTTCTTTAAGCGCTCTTGCTTTATCCATTTTCCAGTCTCTTTCTTTAATATCCTGACGCTTATCATGGCCTTTTTTTCCTTTAGCTACACCAATTTCTAACTTGACCCTACCTCTTGCCCAATAGAGTTTTAATGGAACAACTGTAGCTCCTTTTTGAGTAATTTTTTCTCGAAGTCTATTAATTTCAAGTCTGTTTAATAGTAATTTTCGAGTTCTTGTTGGATCACATTCAACATGACTGGAAGCTGAATTTAGTGGAGATATATGAGCACCAAAAAGGAACAGCTCATTATTTTTGTAAATCACATAGCTTTCAGTAATTTGAACTTTGCTATCTCTAAGGCTTTTAACTTCCCAGCCAAGCAAACTTAAACCTGCTTCAAGGCTTTGTTCGATAAAATAGTCATGCCTTGCTTTTTTATTTAAAGCAATAGTATTTGAATTATCTTTTTTATTTTTTGCCATGCATCGTATTTCAAAAAGCGCAATTGTTCCATATACACCCCAACAAATGTTTGAGTTAGTTAACAATATTGATGACTACTCTCAATTTTTAAACTGGTGTGATTCCTCCTCTATTTTAAATCAATCTGACGACCAAATCACTGCGTCAGTCGAGATTAATAAAGGCGGCATTAAACAAACGTTTTCGACACTAAACACTATGACACCCTATCAATCAATTGCGATGGAGCTAGTTGATGGTCCATTTGATGAGCTTTCAGGTGAATGGCGCTTTGAGCCACTTGGTGAAAATGCCGCAAAAATTCATTTAGATCTTCAATTTAAATTTAAATCAATGCTAATTGATATGGCTTTGTCGCCTGTTTTTAAAAATATAGCCAATTCTCAATTAGATTCATTTGTTGCAAGAGCAAAATATATTTATGGCTAAACTTATTGCTTTGAATAAACCGTTTGGAGTTATCTGCCAGTTCAGTGGTGATAATAATACATTATCAGACTTCGTCGACATACCGAATGTCTATCCAGCTGGTAGGCTTGATAAAGACTCAGAGGGACTGGTGATTCTTACAGATGATGGCAAGTTACAAAACTTAATATCCAACCCAAAATATAATAAAACCAAAACCTATGTCGTGCAAGTAGAAGGAGAGCTAAGTTCTACTGCAGCTTCTGCCCTAGAGAAAGGCATTAAACTTAAGGATGGAAATACTAAGCCTGCAGCCGTCAAAATAATTGAAGAACCTAACTGGCTTTGGGCAAGAACACCTCCAATAAGAGTAAGGAAAAATATTCCAACTTCTTGGATTGAAATTTCAATTAGCGAAGGAAGAAATCGTCAAGTACGCAGAATGACTGCAAGCGTAGGATTTCCAACGCTCAGGCTAATTAGAACAAGAATTGATAAGTGGGACTTAAAGGATATACCCTCAGGATCTTATGTCACTCTTTAAACTTGCTTATGAAGCCCTAATTTGCAACGATGTAGAGAGAAAAATTTTACTAATTAATGATTTAAAAAAATACCATATTCCACTTGATATCAATGAATTAAAAGTCAAGGTCATTAAAATTCCTTCCCCAGGGAGGCCTTTGAAACCAAGCTTAGTTGACTTCAAAGGAACCCCAAAAAGAGATCGCTCAGATTTAGGCATGATAAAAAATATCCATGCGATTTGTCATATTGAATTTAATTCAATAAATTTAGCCTTAGATGCAATCTATAGATTTCAAGAAATGCCCCATCAGTATTATGCAGACTGGATTCAAGTGGCCAGCGAGGAGACAACGCACTTCTCACTTCTCAAAAATTACCTTGGGTCTATTGGATATAGTTATGGTGATTTTGATGCTCATAACGGCTTGTGGCAAATGACAGTTGACACAGATTATGATGTTTTATCGAGGATGGCTTTGGTTCCTAGAGTTTTAGAAGCGAGAGGTTTAGATGTAACCCCAAGAATTAGAAAAAAATTTAAAGATGCAAACCTTCATAAGATGGTTGAAATTTTAGATATTATTTTTAAAGATGAAATTGGGCACGTAAAAATTGGGAACTATTGGTATCAATACCTATGTCATAAAAGAGATCTTGACCCAATTAAGACTTTTGATTTGTTAATAAAAAAACACATTGGGTCTAACTTGCGTGGGCCATTTAATATTGAAGCAAGGCTTTTATCAAATTTTAGTCGAAATGAATTAGATTATCTCGAGCACCCTGAATTACTAGAAACTAACTAATTTCATCCATGGCTTGATTTGCCAACAGATCCGCCATGTCATTACCTGGATCGTCACTATGGCCTTTAACCCAGTGCCAATTTACAGAAAATTCCTTATTTAGGACGTCTAATTGCTTCCAGAGCTCTACATTTTTAACCGGCTTCTTATTAGCAGTCTTCCATCCTTTTGCCTTCCAGCCTTCAATCCAATCATTTATGCCCTGTATAACGTACTTGGAATCTGTATATAAATCAACAGTAATATCACTTGATTTAAGCGCTTGTAGTGCTTTAATTGATGCTGTTAGCTCCATCTTATTGTTTGTAGTATTTAACTCTGAGCCTTTTAATTTCTTGTCATGATCTTTGTATCTCAACCATGCGCCCCATCCACCAATTCCAGGATTTCCTCGGCAACCACCATCTGTATAAATTACAATTTTTTCCATGGACTAGTTATCTACATTAAGTTGAAGCCAATACTCAAGCAAAGCTAAGTGCCACAGTCTTGATCCATTCAAAGCTGTCATATAGTCTTTAGGAGAATTAATCACTTTATCAATATATTGTTGATTAAAAATACCTCTATTACGACAAGCACTGGACAAAAGTATATCAGACATAAATTCCAAAAAATCACCCTGAATATACTTTAGAGCTGGCATTGGAAAATAACCTTTTTTCCGATCTATTACAGAATTTGGCAGGAGTCCTCTTGAAATCTCTTTAAGAGGGTACTTTCCCTCATCCCTCATTTTTAATGAAGGTGGTATGCTTAGCGCCCATTCAACTAGGTCAGTATCCATAAATGGCACTCTAGCCTCAAGGCCCCATGCCATAGTCATATTGTCGACTCGTTTAACTGGGTCATCAACAATTAATCTTGTCATATCAGTGCGAAATACTTTATCAATAAAAGAATCAGCGCCTGGCTTTAAAAACTCCTTGTTTAACCAATTATGAGTATGATTCTCACCTTGATATATCGATGATACTGTTTGTAAAAACTCATCATGCGGCCTATCAACATAATGCTTTGAGAAACGTTCTACTTCATTACCTTGTTCATTCGCCATTCTTGGATACCAAAAATACCCAGCGAACGCTTCATCAGCCCCTTGTCCAGATAAGACAACTTTAGTATGCTTTGAAACTTGCTCAGAGAGCAAATAAAAAGCTACGGCATCTTGGCCAACCATTGGCTCAGACATATTCATAACTGCTTCTGATAATCGTGGAAGTACTTCTTTATTACTCACTTGATATTTTTTATGCTGAGTTTCAAATTTTGAGACAATTTGATCTGAATACTCAAACTCACTTCCAACTTCATCATCGATGTCTTCAAATCCTATTGAAAAAGTGCGAATATCTTCATGGCCTGCTTCCTTTAAAAGAGCAACAATAAGCGATGAGTCTAATCCTCCCGAAAGTAAAACTCCTATTGACACGTCAGATGCAGACATCCTCTTCATAACTGCTGCAGTTAATAGCTCATGCGTTCTTTCAATATAGTCCTGATCTGAAATATTTTCCTCAAGCCTTTTTGCGCTTGGATGCCAATATGTTTTTTCGCGTAATTTACCATTAGGACTTAACGTAAAAAAAGTACCTGGCTTTAATTTCTGAATTCCATTAATAATTGTATTTGGAGCTGGCACAACCCCATGAAGAGATAACTGTTGATGCAAAGCAACAGGATTAATACTTTTATCAAGTTCTTGAGTAAGTAAAGCCTGTGAATTTGATGCAAAAGTAAATGCTTTAGGAGTGATATTAAAGTATAGAGGTTTAATGCCCATCCTATCTCTTGCAACAAAAAGTTGCTGAGAAGATTGATCCCAAATAGCAAAAGCAAACATTCCATCAAGATGTTTCACGCAATCTTCGCCCCAAAAATGATATGCCTTTATTATTACTTCTGTATCAGAGTTTGAGAAAAAATCATACCCTTTGCCTATTAATAGAGCTCGAAGTGCCTTATAGTTGTATATCGTTCCGTTAAATACTAATGTTAATTTAAGAAGATCATCTACCATTGGTTGAGACCCTAAATTCGACAAGTCAATAATACTTAAGCGCTGATGCCCAAACCCAACCTTTCCTTCAAACCACTTTCCTTTTGAATCAGGCCCTCTTTTGGCAAGTTTACTCATCATATCATCTAGAGATTTTGTAGAAACAATCTCCCCATCAAATCGTAATTGGCCACAAATACCGCACATAAATTTAACCTTTAAACTTTAAAATTAACACCTCAGAGTCACCTAGAAATATAATCACTTGTTATATATTTCTATAATTGAGGCTAACTTAGAAATGTAAAATAGTCATTTTATCAAGTATTACTAACTAATAATGTCTCAAACTCTTTACGATAAATTAATGAGCACTCATATGGTCCATGACCAGGATGGAGCATCGCTTATTTATATAGATCGTCAGCTTATTCATGAAGTCACTTCTCCACAAGCATTTGAAGGACTTACTTTAGCTGGTAGAAAGATTTGGCGCAACAAATCTAACCTTGCGGTTCCTGATCATAACGTTCCAACTACAGAAAGATCAAGTGGGGTTAGTAGCATAACCGATCCAATCTCAAGGCTTCAGGTTGAAACGCTAGACAAGAACTGTGAAACATTTGAAATAAATGAAATTCAAATGAATGATATCCGACAAGGGATTGTTCACGTTATTGGGCCTGAACAGGGAGCAACACTTCCTGGAATGAGTATCGTTTGTGGCGATTCACATACAACAACTCATGGCGCTCTTGGAGCACTGGCCTTTGGAATTGGAACTTCTGAAGTTGAGCATGTACTTGCAACTGGCTGCTTATGGCAGAACAAAGCTAAAAACATGAAGATTGAAGTTAAAGGCCAATTAGCAAATGATGTAAGTGCTAAAGATGTCGCATTGTATGTGATTGGAAAAATTGGTACGGCAGGTGGAACTGGATTTGCAATTGAATTTTGTGGCTCAACAATTCGAGATATGAGCATAGAAGGTCGAATGACGCTTTGTAATATGTCGATAGAGGCGGGGGCAAAGGTTGGTATTGTAGCAGTTGATGATAAAACTATTAACTATGTTAAAGGTAGGCCTTTTTCACCGGTAGGTGAGAATTGGGACGCAGCCGTAAAATATTGGAAGACCCTTCATAGTGATGCTGATTCGAACTTTGATGAATCAATCTTAATTGATGCAAGTCTTATTAAGCCTCAAGTCACTTGGGGGACATCTCCAGAGATGGTCGTTGATATTAATGGCTCGACACCTGATCCAAAATTAGAGAAAGATGAAGTTAAAGCTGAAAGTATTCGCAATGCTTTAAAGTACATTCATTTAAAACCTAATACCTCAATGAGTTCGGTAGCAATAGATAAAGTATTTATTGGCTCTTGCACTAACTCAAGAATTGAAGATTTAAGAATAGCAGCTTCTGTTGCAAAGGGTAAAAAAATTGCTCATAACATAAAGCTTGCTCTTGTAGTTCCAGGCTCTGGACTTGTGAAAAAGCAAGCTGAAGATGAAGGACTTGATAAAATTTTTAAAGATGCAGGTTTTGAGTGGAGAGAGCCAGGATGCTCAATGTGCCTTGCAATGAATGCAGATAAATTAGAAGTTGGAGAGAGGTGTGCGAGCACATCAAATAGAAACTTTGAAGGCAGACAAGGGCAGGGATCCTTTACTCATCTTGTAAGCCCAGCAATTGCTGCAGCGAGTGCTATTGCAGGACATTTTTCAGGGGTAGAGACATGAAAAAATTCACCTCTTTAAGTTCTATTGCTACGCCTTTAGATCGGGCAAATATTGATACTGACGCAATCATTCCAAAACAGTTCTTAAAGTCTATTAAAAAAAGTGGATTTGGCCCTAACTTATTTGATGAATGGCGTTATTTAGATCATGGTGAGCCTGGGATGGATAATTCAAAACGACCAATCAATCCTGACTTTGTATTAAATAATCCTAAATATTCAAAAGCTCAAATTCTACTGACCAGAAGAAACTTTGGTTGTGGCTCCTCTCGAGAGCATGCTCCATGGGCATTAGAAGACTTTGGATTTAGAGTAATTATTGCACCTAGCTTTGCTGATATTTTCTATAACAACTGCTTTAAAAATGGCATTCTTCCAGTTGTTTTAAGTAGCGAAATTGTGGATGGTCTGTTTGAATATACCGGAAACATAGTCATCGATCTTCATGACCAAAGTGTAACGACAGATACTCATTCTTTTGAATTTAATGTTGACCCCGAAAGAAAACGCAGACTCATCAATGGGCTTGATGATATTGGTTTAACATTGCAATATGAAGATCAAATACGTTTATTTGAAACAGAACACTTTAAAAAGCACCCCTGGTTATGATTGGTCATCTAAAAGGTAAAATTATTAGCAAGAATCCACCCGAAGTACTTCTAGAAGTTGGTGGTATTGGCTATGAAATACTGTGCCCTATGTCCACGTTTTATCAGCTTGATAAAACCTCAGAAGATACATTATTATTCACTCATTTAAGCATTAAAGAAGATGCACACACGTTATTTGGATTTATTACTAAGGATGAAAAAAGTATTTTTAGAGAGTTAATAAGGGTTAATGGTGTTGGCCCTAAAGTTGCTCTTGCAATTTTGTCACACCTTTCTGTAAATGCTCTTATTGAATGTATTTCAAATGAGGACGCAGAGCTTTTAGCAAAAACTCCAGGGATTGGAAAGAAAACTGCCCTTAAACTAATTGTAGAACTTCAAGATAGGCTGAGTAAGCTTGAACTAGTTGGAAGTCCTGGTGGCAGCGCCCATGAATTTAAACAGAGTGGAAATCCGAATAGTATTCAAGCCATTGAGGCGCTTCAATCTCTAGGTTTTAAAACGAAAGAAGCCAATAAAATGGTTTCAAAAATTTCTGACCAAAACCTTTCTACTGAGCAGCTTATTCGCTTAGCACTTCAAAACAAGTAATTAGACGACTACTTTCTTTCTAGAAAACTTTGTTTTAACTCTACCAAGCATATTAATAAAATCGTAGTTCATCAGATACATGCAAGGTAGAAGAACTAAAGTTAGAAGTGTTCCAAACATTAGTCCATAGCCGAGTGCGAGAACCATTGGTTGTAAAAACTCGTCTTTGCCGCCAACCCCATACGCAAGTGGCAATACTCCTGCCATTGTTGTTAGAGTAGTCAAAACTACCGCTCTTAAACGATCCCTTGAGCCTTTTGCAATCCAAACAATTTTGTCTTCTAGTTTGGCACTTTTATGCTTAATATAATTTAAGTGGCTAACCATAACTAAGGAGTCGTTAACAATAACTCCCATCAAACCTAGAGCGCCTGTTAGAGCGAAGAAACTTAAGGAATAACCATGGAAATGAAATGCCCAAACAACCCCAATTAGCGCAAATGGAAAGCTTGCTAGAACAAGAAGGGGTTGAGAGTATGAGTTAAATAGTATAGCAAGGATAAGAAAAATACCAACAATTGCTACAACAAAAGCGTAAAGAAAATCTCGTAATGAGTCAATTTGCTCTTGCGCTCCACCACCCGTAATGATCGATACTTGAGGAAAATCAATCGCAAGATTTAATTCCTCTAATGAGGTTTTCAAAGTTTTGGTTTTATTTGTTACCCGCTCATCAATACTTGCTGAAAGCTTAATGGACCTATCACCATCAAAATGATTGTAATCAGGCTCTCCCTCAATTTCACGAAGCGTAGAGAATTGACTCATTGGTATTAGCTTGCCTTGACGATTTTTGACAGAAGTATTCTTAATGAAATTCTCAGTGTAATCATTTTCTCCTATATAGACTCTTACATCCTCCTCGTTTCCAGCAATAGTAATATCAGTCACATAAGAGCCTGAAAATGCTGTTCTAAGATGCCTATAAACTGACTGATAATCAACACCTAGACGAGCCATCTCATCAAAATCAAGTACTGTTTCGATTCTAGGTTTACCAATCTCATCATTACGATCTATATCATCAACGCCTTCAATAGAGCTGAGAATTTCTTCGAATCTATTGGCAGCTAAACTTCTCTGAGCATCATTTTCAGAAACAAGCGTAACCTCAATATCAGAGCCTCTTGGAGGTCCAGGAGCTATTAAGGTTATATCAATTTTGTCAGCACCCTCAATATCTGCCACTAGTGCTTCAAGCTTATCTGCCATGTCTTCTGCAGTTCTTTCTCTATCACTTGTTGGAGTAAGAGTAATTTTAATGTTTGCGATATTTGTAAAATAACTTCCAATCTTGCTTGTGAAAGAGTCAAGGTCGTCTCCTATCTCATTAGCAATTATATTTTCAACCTGTATAACAATATTTTCAGTATAGGCAGCAGAGCTTCCATTAGGAGTTTCAATGTTTGAAAAGATTACCGTTGCACCTCTTGAAGGAAATAAATTAAATGGAATATTTTTGACAGCAAAAATTGCCGAATATATTAGTAAAGCAATAAATAGTGGAACAATTAAATAACGCCATCTTAAAGCATGGTGCATCATCCTGTTGTAGAGGTTCTCAAATGGGATAAACCAAGTCTTTTGTTTTTCCACTTTTTGAGTTGCAAGGTGAGCTGGAAGCGCAAAGGTAATCTCTAAAAAAGAAATTCCTAAGGCAAATATTACAACTACTGGAAGCACATAAATAAACTTTCCTAAAGTTCCAGACATTAAAAAGAATGATGACATCACAAGCATGGTCGATATTATGGTCGTTATAACAGGAAGAATAACCCGCTTTAGACCAGTAACAACATTTTTATAGAGATCTCCACCCTTTGCCTTATAGTGATGAATACTTTCAGCAATAACAATACTATCATCCACCACAATTCCCAGCACAATGATGAAACCAGAAAGAGATATTAAGTTTATTGTATTACCTGTTAGTCCCATAAAGGCGACAGTTCCTAACAAAGTTACTGGAATACTAACAGCAACCCAAAAGGCAGTTTTTATGGAAAGGAAGACGCCTAACACAACAAGAACTAGTGCGAGACCAATATAGCCATTTTTAAGAATTATATCAATTCTGTTTGCAACTGCCAATGAAGAGTCATCAGTAAAAAAAATGTTAATCTCATCTGGATAATATTCTTGCAGCTCTGATACTCGCTCTTTAACTCTTTTTGCAGTTCTAATAATATCTGCTTGACTAGTTTTTTTAATCTCAAGAATAAAGCCCTTAGTTCCATTTACTCGAGTTATAGATTTTTCTTCTTCTTCACCTCTAAAAACTTCAGCAATATCAATAAGCCTTATAACAGGTCCATCAAAGCTAGATTTAATAACAACGTTTTTAATGTCATCAACACTTTCAAATTCAGACAATATGACAATATTTTTTTCTAAGTCTTGTTGATTATTATCTCCAACCGTAAAACGAGCATTTCTAGAAGAAATTGCAGAGATAACTTCATTAATTGACATGTTATATTTATCAAGCTTGTCTGGGTTAACTTTAATTTGGATTTCACTATCTAGATAGCCACTTTTGTCGATCGCAGAGACACCTTTGACTTTAAGAAGAGCTGTTTCTAAATCATCTGTAATTTGTCTTGATTGGTCATAACCTATCAAGGAGCCGTCAATGTTGATAGTAATAATTGGGAATTCAGAAACATTAAAATCAACCACCTGAGGCAGATCTGTTACCTCTTCAGGAAAACTTTTGACTTGATTTACAGCATTTCGTACATCATTTTTTACTGTCTGAACATCCTTTAAGTCTGCCTCTAAGGTAACAATAATAGATGAGAGCCCTTCACGAGAGGTTGAGGATATTTCTTTAATACCACCAACGCTTGATAATTCTTTTTCGATTACATTTGTAACTGCTTTTTCAACGTCTTCAGGAGACGCTCCAGGATAAGCGGTCGTAACACTAAGAATTTCAAAATCAACTGCAGGAAACTGATCTCTTTGCATTCCAACAACAGCTAGCGTACCAATCGCTATAAAGGCAAGGGAAAAAACTAAGGCAAACTTTTTTTGCCTAACTAAAAAATTTAAAAAAGAATCCATAATTTACTTTTAATATAGCTCAAATCGAATGATTATATAGGCGAACAATGAAGAAACAGTGAAGAGTTTATGAACTCTTTGACCTTTTTCTCAGGTTTTCAGTAAGCAGTCTTTTACGAATTCTGATGTTATGAGGAGTAACTTCCACTAACTCGTCGTCATCGATAAACTCCAGTGCTTGCTCTAAATCTAAAGTAATTTTTGGCGTTAATGCAACTGCCTCATCAGTACCTGATGCTCTTACGTTAGTTAACTGCTTCCCTTTCATAACATTAATTACAAGATCTTTATCCCTTGTATTAATTCCTACGACCATTCCTTCATAAATATCCTCTCCATGGCCCACAAAAAACTTACCACTTTTCTGCAAATTAAATATCGCATAAGCAACAGATTTACCTTGATTCATTGAAATTAAAGATCCATTCGTTCTTTGGCCAATCTTTCCATCCTTTTGAGGCTTATAAGAGTCAAATGTTGAGTACATAAGCCCAGTTCCAGTTGTTGCCGTTAAAAACTCAGTTCGAAATCCAATTAAACCTCTAGCTGGAATTATAAAATCAAGCTTTACTCGCCCTTTTCCATCTGGAGTCATATTTGATAGCTCCGCCTTTCTTTCGCCTAATTTTTCCATCACCGAACCCTGATGAACAGATTCAACATCCACCGTTAAATCTTCAAAAGGTTCACAGGTAACGCCGTCAATTTCTCTAAGAATAACTTGAGGCCTTCCTACCGATAGTTCAAAGCCCTCTCTTCGCATCGTTTCAATCAAAATTGAAAGGTGTAACTCACCCCTACCTGAAACCACAAACTCAGAAGAATCTGTAGTATTTTCAACTCTTAAAGCTACATTATAAATAAGCTCTTTATCAAGCCTTTCTCTTATATTTCTGGATGTAATATATTTTCCATCTAGTCCTGCAAATGGAGAATCGTTAACTCTGAATGCCATACTAACTGTAGGCTCATCAACACTTAAAGGAGGTAATGCCTCAACTTTAGTTACATCACAAATCGTATCTGAAATTGATATATTTTCAATACCAACTACCCCAACTATATCGCCAGCATTAGCTGAGCTAACATCATGCCTCTCTAGACCATTAAAACCTAAGAGCTGAACAATTTTAACTTTACGCTCAGTTCCATCAGGTGAAATTAAGACGTTCTGCGAATTTTTCTTAGCAACACCTCTTTCAATTCTTCCAATTCCAATTGCCCCTACAAATGAAGAGTAGTCTAATGACGTTATCTGCATTTGAAATGGACCATCAATATCCACCTTAGGAGCGGGTGCTTTTTCAACAATTAATTCAAACATTGGGGTCATATTACCCTCTCTAGCAGTATCATCTTCAGATGCATAGCCACCGAGTGCTGAGGCATATATAACTGGAAAATCTAACTGCTCTTCAGTAGCGCCTAACTGATCAAATAGCTCAAAAACCTGATCAATTACCCAGTCAGGTCTAGAGCTATCACGATCAATCTTGTTAATCACTACAATTGGGTTAAGGCCCTGCTCAAAAGCTTTCTTTGTAACAAAACGAGTTTGAGGCATTGGGCCATCACTAGCATCAACTAAAAGCAATACACTATCGACCATAGAAAGCACTCTTTCAACCTCACCACCAAAGTCAGCGTGGCCTGGGGTATCAACAATATTAATTCTATAATCACCCCATTTAATAGCTGTATTTTTTGAGCTAATCGTGATTCCTCTTTCTTTTTCAAGATCGTTAGAATCCATCATCCTGTCAGTCGCCTTAAAACGATCATCAAATGTTTGCGATTGAGAAAGTAATTTATCTACTAACGTAGTCTTTCCGTGGTCAACGTGAGCGATAATTGCTATATTTCTTAAATTGTTTGCCATTTAATAATGTACTCATAGAAAATCGATGTCGTATTATCCCGTAAAAACCTAACAATGCCCAAGCTAAATCAAAAATCAATTTAATATTGCTGGATACTCTTCTCTTATAAAATGCATCTAATATTCTATTTATTTTTGAAGCTGTGGCAAAAAAAGGAAGCTCTCGTCGCTGGATGCAGGAACATTTAAGCGATGAATACGTAAAAAAAGCACAAAAAGAAGGCTATCGATGCAGAGCAGTCTATAAGCTACTTGAAATTATTGAAAAGGGTCAACTTATTAAAAGTGGCGATAAAGTTTTAGATTTAGGCGCTGCACCTGGAGGGTGGTCACAAGTTGCAGTAAAGTTTACTGGTAAATCTGGGCAGGTAATTGCGAGCGATATTTTGCCAATTGAAGAAATAAGCGGAGTTAGTTTTCTTCAAGGAGACTTTACAGAGCAGTCCGTATATGATGATTTGATATTAATGACTAATGGCAAAAAGGTTGATACTGTTTTGTCTGATATGGCACCAAACATGAGCGGCCAACTATCTGTTGATCAGCCTAAGTCGATGTATTTAGCTGAACTAGCACTAGATATGGCCGTTAAAACCTTGTCAAAAAATGGCAACTTTATTGTCAAAGTCTTTCAGGGTGATGGTTTTGATGTTTATGTTAAAAATGCTAGAAATATTTTTAAAAAAGTTTCTGTCATCAAACCAAAAGCATCTCGTCCAAGATCTAAAGAAGTTTATTTATTAGCAAGTCAGTTAAAATAAATCTTTATGCAAAATTTTAGTGAAATTCATGCTCTTATGAAGAGTGACCTAGTGATGATGGATGAAATTCTAGTTAATCGACTAGATTCAAATGTTGACCTCATTAGTCAAATGAGCCAGTACATTATTAACTCAGGTGGAAAGCGAATTAGGCCACTTCTTCTATTATTATGCGCCAGAGCAACTAACTATAAAGGTGATTATCATCACTCAATGGCAGTTGTAATTGAACTCATTCATACTGCAACTCTTCTGCATGATGATGTTGTAGATAGCTCATCCATCCGTCGAGGCCATGAAACTGCAAACGAATTATGGGGTAATGCCCCAAGTGTTCTAGTTGGTGACTTTTTATACTCAAGGGCATTTGAAATTATGGTTGAACCCAACTCGATGGAAATAATGAAAATCCTATCTAAAGCAACCAATCAAATTTCAGAAGGAGAGGTGCTTCAATTATTAAGCATTAAAAATGCTAACGTTTCTCAGACAGAATATTTTGAAGTAATTGAAAGAAAAACAGCGTGTCTCTTTAAGGCTGCATGCCAAATAGCTGGAATATTAGCTGAATCCAATAAAAACGTAATTAATGGGCTTGGTAGCTTTGGAAAGCATTTAGGTAATGCCTTTCAGATTATAGATGACACCCTTGATTATGAATCAAATTCTTCTGTTATTGGAAAAGAAGTTGGCGATGACTTGTCTGAAGGAAAAGTTACACTTCCAATGATTTATGCCCTTGAAAATACGAAAGGGGCTGAAAAAGCAACTCTTTCCAATGCCATAACCAATGCTGACTCTTCAAACATAGATAATATTGTAAATATTCTTCTTAGTGTTAATGCATTTGAATATAGCCGCAAAGTAGCAAAAAATGAATCCACTAAAGCACTGAAGTTTCTGGAAGTTATTCCTAACTCCGAATACCGCTCTGCACTTCAACTATTATGTGAGCTTTCAATAGATAGAAACTCTTAAACCACTTAATGCTTACAACAAAACTTAAACAGCAAATACGCTCTTCCTTTGAAGATGCGAAAAAACAATTACCAAATTTTAGTAACCGCTCATCTCAAAATAAAATGATTGCTGAGATTTCAAAAACATTGGCAGGTGAGTATGCCAATTCAAACCCAATCATATGTGTTGAAGCTCCAACTGGAACTGGGAAAACTATGGCTTACCTAGTGAGCTGCTTACCAATTGCAAAAGAGTCAAAAAAGAAGCTAGTTATAGCTTCTGCAAATGTAGCACTTCAAGAACAAATTCTAAATAAAGATATTGTTGAGGCAGAGAAATATTCTTCAGTTGATTTTGAATATGCTTTAGCTAAAGGAAGGTCAAGATATGTTTGTATTCGAAACTTAATTAACCTGACAGAAGACAATTCAAGCTCTCCTTCTCTTATAGATGATGCTCTTCTTTGGGATGAAAAGCCAAGTAAAAATGACTTAGATGTTTTAAGTGAAATGACTGAAAGCTATACTGCCACAAGGTGGAGTGGGGAAATTGATGACCTTGAGAACCCACCTGAAAATAAATTATGGCAAAAAATTGCCTGCAATCGATTTACATGCAACTCTAAAAATTGTGAATTTTATAATGATTGCGCTTTCTTTAAAGCTAGAAAAAAAGCTTCACATGCTGACGTAATTATTGCAAATCATGATCTAGTTTTGGCCGATATTATAAATGGTAATAATGTTCTTCCTGAAGTTGAAGATTGTATTTTTGTTTTTGATGAGGCTCATCATCTATCTCAAAAAGCACTTTCTCATTTTTCACTGGGTGGCAGTACTGAGTTTATGAAAACATCTATCCGTCAGTATCAGGGCGCCATAGATCAAATTATAAAAATTATAAAAATTACATCCCCTGCTAGTTATATTGAAAAGACTGACGAAGCTATAAGTGATCTAACTGAAGTCATCTCAAATCTTGAATACCAAGATGATATTCATCTATTTCCCATAACTGGTGTGCCTAGTGAAATACTGAATTTAACCAAACAAATATTAATCTTATTTAATTCAGCGTATAAAGATTTTTCAGAACATAAAGATATTTGGGAAGAGCACTATAAAAGTAATAATATTGACCAGGCTATAACTGATAACTTAAATAATATAATTGGTCAAAATAATCAAAATCTATCTTCAATCTTATCGCTTTTAAATACATTTAATCAGAACCTAAATAATGAACAAGCTCCAACAAGTAACTGGATAAGTCAATCAAAGCTTGCTAATAAAAAAAATAACTATCAACTAAACACTGCAAAAATTGATGTCTCTAGCTATTTAGACAAATTAATATGGTCTAAAGCAGCAGGAGTTGTTTTTACATCAGCTACATTGACTGCTCTAGGAAGCTTTGATAGATTAAATCAACAACTTGGATTAAAGTTTTTAGAAAATCAGTATCTTCGCCTGGCATCTCCGTTTAATCATGAGTCAGTTGACTTTATAATCGCTAAAATTAAAGCAAGCCCAACACAGTCTTTTGATCATACTCAAGAAATTGCGCTAGAGTTAAAAAAACGTATTGATACATCAGCAGCCACACTCGTGCTTTTTGCATCAAACAATCAAATGCAGAGTGTAGCCGACTTAATAGAAAAATCATTAGATTGTGATCTATTTATTCAAGGCGAATATAGCAAGAAAAATATTCTAGAAAGACATATTGAAAATAGAAAAAATGGTTTAGGCAGTATAATCTTTGGTCTTGATAGCTTTGCTGAAGGCGTTGACCTTAAAGGTGATAATTTAAACCACGTAATTATTGCTAAGTTAAGATTTAGCGTTCCAACATCGCCAATTGAAAAAACGACTCAATCATATCTTGAGTCGTTAAATCGAAATTCATTTATGGAAATTTCTCTACCAGACGCTTCATTAAGATTAATACAAGCTTGTGGGAGGCTCATAAGAACTGAAACAGATTCGGGTAAAATTACTATTTTTGATAATAGGCTAGTAACAAAGTTTTATGGAAAACATCTTATTAAAGCACTTCCAAATTTTAATATTATTGTAGAAAAAGGCTAATTTTAAATATTATATTTTTATCAAATTAAAGGTTGGCAGAATTTTTTGATAAATACTCTTCAACGCTTTCAGCTGATTCCTTCATTCCTTCATCACCCTTATTCCATCCTGCAGGGCATACCTCTCCATTTTCAGTATGAAAATCAAGTGCATCAACCATTCTTAGCATTTCATCCACATTTCTACCTAGAGGATGATCATTAACAACTTGATGACGAACAACAAAATTCTCATCAATTAAAAAAGATGCCCTTAAAGCTGTTCCCTCTGGGTGGACAATGCCATACTTTTCCATAATTTTATGATCCATATCAGAAACTAATGGAAAATCAATAAATCCAATACCACCATCATTTATTTTAGTATTTCGCCAAGCATTATGAGTATGTCTTGAGTCAATAGAAACTCCAATTAACTGAGTATCAAGCTTATCGAAAGCAGCAACTCTATGGTGATGTGCAAGAATCTCTGTCGGGCATACAAAAGTAAAATCTAAGGGATAAAAGAACAATACAATTTTTTTACCTTTAAAACTTGATAGTTGAAAATCCTCTACAATTTGCCCATCTGCAAGAACTGCTGTGGATATAAAGTCTGGTGCTTGCTGTGTAACTAAAACGCTCATAGTTTTGTCCTTATGGTAATGGCTAATGTTTTTTTTAATTCTGTAGTTGATGCAAATATAATTTATTACATTTAATTAGTTATATTTGTAGTGATATTTGGAGATATCTCCCTTAAGTCTAAGGTCATTTTTAACCTCATCTAAAATCACTTTTCCAATAATTTTTTTTGGAATACCTAATCTCCTCATCGATATAAAATCTAGTCGATTAGTTTTTTTTAAAATAAAGAGTTTGTATCTATACCAATATTTCATTTTTATTTTTATTTTTATATTCTATTAAAAAAAGCCCTATGCAAGGAGGAAGACATAGGGCCAATTAATCACAGACATACACATTTAAAGGAAGTAAAAAAATATGAATGTAATCAATTTATCACTTAGTTAAAACTCCTTTGATATTTGCTTCATCATAGTTCGGAGGGCTATTTTGAAGCTGTTGAAACAATTACCAATATAGAGCAGCGTACGATCTTAGGAGATTGCATTAGGAAGCTGAATTTATTAGTAATCAATTTCGAACCTTTGCTTAATTATTTATTAAATGATAATGATACTCATTATCATTAACAATTGCAAGCTATATTTAAAAAAAATATTTAAATTAAATGATTTCAATAAAAAATAAAGGCATTTAACTTAAAATAGGTCGTTACATACTTGAACTATTAAGTTAGCAATGCACTCTATAAATCGCACTAAAGAAAGTCAAAAAGCTACCGTTATAGGAGCAATTATTGATTTTTTACTTTCTATTATAAAAGTTTCTCTCGGAATCATAGGTCAATCAGGAGCTCTTATTGCAGATGGAATTCATTCTTTCTCAGATCTCCTCACAGACTGGGTTACATGGTATGCCGCAAAACTTTCTGGAGAAGCGCCAGATGCCGACCATCCATATGGACATGAAAGATTTGAAACGGTTGCAACTTTAGGATTAAGTATCTTTTTAGCAATAGTTGGTACTATTATTATTTTTGATGGATTTGGTCGTTTCAGCAATGCCACTCCTCTAAAGCATGAAAACTGGTTAATTGCGGCTGCTGCATTATCAATTCTTAGTAAAGAAGCTTTGTATTGGTATACAGTTAAAGTTGCTAAAAATATTAAGTCTGACTTACTTAAAGCAAATGCTTGGCATCATAGAACTGATGCATTTTCCTCTATAGTCGTTGTTATTGGAATTATAGGTGCTGCCAATGGTTACTTTTTCCTAGATAGCGTTGCTGCAATTATAGTTGGCTTAATGATTATTTATATTGGCTGGCAACTTGGATTTGAGGCGACTAAAGAATTAGTAGATACTTCAATTGACCCAGAAGACATAAAAAATCTTCATAAAGCACTTGCTGATATTAAAGGAGTAAATAGCGTTCATACCTTAAGAACCAGAAAAGTTGGTCATAAAAAATCGGCTGACGTTCATGTCCAGGTCAATCCATTTTTATCCGTTAGTGAGGGTCATATAATAAGTGTTAGCGTTGAGAGAGTTGCAAAAGAATGTATAGAGGAGCTTGATGACGTAACTGTTCACATTGATCCTGAAAATGATGAAGAAAAAGAAGATGCGCCTTATAAGGACCTTCCAGAGAGAGCTCAAGCATTAAAGATTATTAGTCAGTCGCTCAAACTTGAGAATTGCTCTTATGAAATTGAAAGAACTCAACTGCACTACCTAGAGGGTGAAATACTAGTGGACTTTTATCTTTCGGTTGATTATTTAGATAATAATGAAATTAGTACGATCAATTTTAATCTCAGCGAAATTATAAAAAAACTTCCAGGATTTGGTGAAGTAAAGGTTTACTTTAGTTAATTTTTACAGGGCATGGTAAGCATGACAAATTGCTCCTGCTAGAGCGTCTCCAGCATCTTCTTGTGGGGCTTTATTTAATTTGAGGAGCTGCTGCACCATAAAAGAAACCTGCTCTTTCGATGCGTGACCTCTTCCAACAACTGCCTTTTTAATTTGATTAGCTGTGTAATCTACAATTGGAATACCTTGGCCCCCAGTAGCAGAAATAATAGCACCGCGAGCATGTCCAAGCTTAATTGCAGCATCAGGATTTGGCCTATCAGGCCTCATGAATACCCTTTCAATGACGACTATATCAATTTCATGCTTAGCAATAACCTCTTTAACGCCCTCATATATCGTAATAATTCGCTCATTTAAATCACCCTGAGTTCTAATACAACCACTATTAAGATAAGTAAATTTTAGTTTATTTGCCTCAATTAAACCAAAACCAGTAATTCTAGAGCCAGGATCTATACCAAGTATTTTCATTGGGATATTTTATCAGCTATGTAAAAACTAACCAGTATTTTAGTAAAAAAGTTATAATGCTTTTTAAAAAATTTTAAAAGGAAAATTTATGTCAGTAATTGAGCTTTCACAAGCAAATTTAGATGAGACTATTAACAATAATGAAATTGTTATTATTGATTTCTGGGCTCCTTGGTGTGGTCCATGTATTCAGTTTGCTCCAACCTTTAAAGAAATCTCTGAGAAGGTTGATGGAGTGACCTTTGCTAAAGTCAACACTGAAGATGAACAAGAACTTGGCGCTCAATTTCAAATTAGATCAATCCCAACTTTAATGATTTTTAGAGATGGAATTGGAATTTTTTCACAGCCAGGTTCTATGTCTGGGAAAGACTTAGAAGACTTATTAGAAAAAGCTAAATCAATTGACATGGATGAAGTAAGAAAAGAGCTTGAAGATCAAAAGCAAACCTAGCTAAAAAAATCTAAATATTTCTGCTCACTAAAGCCCACCATTATTTTGTCATCTCTGATCATAACTGGCCTCTTAATTAAAGTTGGATATTTCAAAATTAACTCATAATCAATATTATCTTTGTCACTTTCAGTTAATGTTCGATAGGTGGTTGAGCGTTTATTTATAAGAATCTCCAATCCAACTTTTTCAATCATTTTTTGAAACTCATTTTTTGAAATTGGATCGACTCTAAAGTCTATAAATTCATAAGCTATATCATTAGCAGATAAATACTTAAGAGCTTTTTTGACGGTATCACAGTTCTTGATACCATAAATTTTATTAGTACTACTCATAATAAATATTGGAAAATATATTGAAGACAGATAAAAGCATAAATTACTTAAGTTTCTAAAAGAAAGGTTACTGGTCCATCATTAACAAGTGAAACCTGCATGTCCACTCCAAAAATACCACTTTCAATAATGGTGCCCATAGATTGAGTTTTTTCAAGAAAATTATTGTATAGTTTTTCTGCTTCAGTTGGAAGCATTGCTGTTGAAAAACTTGCCCTTGTTCCATCCTTAGTGTCTGCTGCAAGAGTAAATTGAGATACGATTAAAAGCTCTCCATTTATATCACGAATACTTAAATTCATCTTCTCATCTGGATCTGGAAAAACTCGATATGAGAGTATTTTTTTTACCATCTTATCTGAAGACATCATGTCGTCTTGCTTCTCAATACCAATAAAAACTAGCAGACCTTTACTAATTTGACCCACTACTTTTCCTTCAACTTCAACCTTTGAAGAGCTTACTCTCTGAAGCAAAGCTTTCATTTAGTTATGATGAGAGGTGAGAAATATCAGCAACAGATAAAAACAGACCTCTAACTCGACTAATCAGAGCAAGTCGAGCCTCACGTACTTTTACATCCTCTGTATTAACCATAACATTATCAAAGAATATATCGATCGCCTCTTTTAATTCAAGCAACGAGCGCATGGTCGTCTTGTAATCTTTCTTATCTGATAATTGTTTAGATAGTAACTCTGTAGCTTTATAAAGATTTTTTTCCGAGTCTTCAATTAACGCCTTTGAATTAAGGTCATTAAGATGTTCGGTTGAATCTTTAAGAATATTTGCAATTCTTTTATTTGACTCAATCAAGCTCTTGGCGTCAGCACTTTGAGTAAACTCATTAAGCGCTTCAACTCTCAAATGAAAATCAAACGGCGAGTCTGGACTAACTGCCAAAACAGCTTCATAAACGTTGCTATCAATATTAGCATCTTTGTAGTAGGCTTTTAGCCGCTCCATCATAAATTTATAGATTGAGTCAGAGGTACCTCTATCTACTCCCTTTAAGTGTAAATCTAGAGAGAATTTAATTAATGACTTAAGGTTTAATTCTATTTTGGCCTCAAGCAGTATTCGTAGCAATCCAAGAGCTAGCCTTCTAAGTGCATAGGGGTCTTTAGAGCCTGTTGGAGCCTGTCCAATTCCATAAATACCAGTAATAGTATCTAGCTTATCCGCGATTGCAACTACAAGACCTTCACTTGTAGAGGGCAATGTATCACCTGAAAATCGAGGTAGATAGTGCTCCCTAATAGCTATTGAAACAGCCTTTGACTCTCCATCATTAAGGGCATAATAGCCACCCATAATTCCTTGTAAATCAGCAAATTCACCAACCATTTCACTTAAAAGATCAGATTTGCATAAAAGACCAGCACGAGAAGATTCTTTAGTATCAAATCCAACCAACTCAGCAATATAAGAACTTAGGCGCTCTATCCGTTTCGCTTTTTGAGCCATGGAGCCAAGAGACTTCATAAACAAAACATTATCCAGCCCATCTATTCTCTGATCAAGCCTGACAGCCTTATCTTGATTCCAAAAAAACTCAGAATCTGATAGCCTAGGATGAATAACCCTCTCATTGCCCTCAATAACTACTTTTAAATTACTCGATTCAATGTTTGCGACAGAAATAAATAATGGTAACAAACCACCCTTACTGTCTACTAAATGAAAGTATTTTTGGTGTGACTTCATTGCCGATATCAGAGCTTCATGAGGAACAGATAGGAATTTTTCATCAAACTTTCCAGCAAAAGCTCTAGGGTACTCAACTAGCGCACAAACTTCATCCAGCAAAGATTCATCTATAACTACTTCAGCATTATTTTGCTTTGCTACTAATAAAACCTGCTCACGGATAATCTCTTTACGCTTTTTAAAATCAACAATGATTTGAGCACTTTTTGACATAACCAACTCATATTCACTCGCGTGTGAAAGTTCAATAGTAAGATCTTTTTGAAATCTTAAACCCCTCGTAACCCTTCCACTTTCAAGTCCCATTATTTGTGCTGGAACAATCTCTTTATCAAGCATTACAACAAGCCAGTGGACGGGCCTAACAAAAGAATGGTCTGCACTGCCCCATTTCATTGCTCTTGTAATTGGAATATTTTTAATTGAGCTTTCTATGATTCTTGGTAAGAGACTACTAATAATTTGACCAGCCTCTTCTTTTGAGTAAAAGTAGTATTCTTTGCCGCCTAATTGCTTTTTTTCAAGCTGACTTAAATCAACTCCACAAGATTTTGCAAAGCCATTAATCGCCATTTCTGGAGATTCTGTTGAAGGGCCTTTTTTTTCTATAACTTGGTCTTTTTGTTTGCTTTGTAGCTCTGTAATAGATACAGCTAAACGCCTTGGGGTAGCGAAAGACACGATACTAGATGAAGAAATATTAATCTTTTTAAGTTCATCAGCAATATTGTTCTTAAGGGATTCTGAAAGCTTCAATAAAAGCTTTGGAGGCAGTTCTTCAGTTCCTAATTCCAATAAAAAATCATGTGTTTTCATAGGTAATATTTAGGTTAATTTACACTAAATATAAAGTAAAGCTCTTTGTCAAATACAGCTTCATCAGGAGCCCCAGGAAGTGGTGAGGCTTTATTTACAGCTCTTTCAATTGAGTCCTTGAATGACTTTCCAAGAGAACTATTACCAACATTAGCATTTTTAACATCTACCGCCTTAACATTTCCATCTCTATCTTGAACAACATAAACTTCAGCTGTCCAATCATCTTCAGCTGACTGGTATCTCCAAAAGGTTTTAACTCTGGCCGCTATATTATTTATATAAGCATTCTGAAGAGTATTAAGTTGATCCTCAATGATTAATGATCTTGCTGTATCTTGCTCATCTTGAACTTCTTTAGCAAGGAGCTGTCTATATTGAATTTCAGCTTCAGCCTCTTTAAGGGCTGCTATTTCTAACTCCAATAGATCTTTATTCTGCTGATCTTCTTCTAACTGTTTGGACGCCTCTTTAACGAGTAATTCAGCATCTTTAGTTTTGGCTTCAATAGTGCTTTGCTTAACCTCAGCTGCTTTAATTTTAATTTCTAATGCGATACGCTTTGCTTCTGCTAATTTTAATTTCAGCTCTTCAGCTATACGTTTTGCTTCTGCCTTCTTAACTTGCTTATCAACTTCTTTTGCAAGTATTTCAGCGTCCCTAGCTGTTTCTTGGGCTAATAATACAGCCTCTTTTGCTTTAAGTTCTTCAGCTTTAGTTTTTGCTTCAGCCTCTTTTACTAATGCAGTTGCCTCTTTTGCTAATATTTCTGCCTCTTGGGTTTTAGCCTCTTCAGCTTTTCGTTTTATTTCTGCAAGTTTTGTTTTAACTTCTTCTTGCTTTCGTTTTGCCTCAGCAAGCTCAATTTTTTTAGCCGCAGCCTCAACAAGAATCTCAGCCTCTTTAGTCTTTGCTTCTTCAGCTATACGTTTCACTTCAGCTTTTTTCGCCTTGTCCTGTTCAATTTTTGTCTTTGTTTTAGCATCAGCAATTATTTCATTAGCCTTAGCTTCTTCAATTTTTGTCTTTATTTCAGCATCAGCAATTATTTCATTAGCTTTGCTCGCTTGAATTTCAGCCTCTTTAGTCTTGGCCTCTTCCGATTTACGCTGAAGTTCTGCCATAATTTTTTTAGCTTTTGCCTTTAAAGCCTCCTGCTCTGCAACTTTCTGATCTTTTTGAGCAGTTTCTGATCTCTTTTCTTCGCTTTTAATCTTTTGTTGCTTTTGCTTCTCTACGTCTTTTAAGCGCTCTTGCTCTGCTTCAATTATCTCCATATCAATCATAACTGCTTGAACTGGCGCAGAAGGCAAGATACTTGAGCTTTGCTCTGGAGGACTCCAGCGCTCAACATTTGCATACAGTAAACCAAATAGAAGAGATGCATGTAGGATTACTGCGGCCCAAAAAGCGATTGGATGTTTTTTAGATATCTTAACCATTGGCTGCATCATTGTATTGATGAGGCCTAATATAAATAAGACGAATTTTTTTAGGTACTTAAAAAGAACACTTAAAGCCTTAATAATAAAATTTTTGAACCCAGAGGTTTTAGCTTCTTGCAAATCTAAAGACCTTTCTTTATCTTTTTCTTCTGAGTCTACTTCTGCTTTTTTAGGTATTAAGTTACTAAAAAACTGAGTAATTTTTTTAAAAAAGTTCATAATTAGAATTCAACTAATTTGGGTTTTCGGTCATAAAGCCAACCTTATCAATCTTGCCATACTGTTTTAATACAGCAATAATTTCAATAACTTTTTCGTAAGCTACTTTTTTATCACCCCTAACAAAAACTTGCATATCTGGATAAATCTCTTTTCGAGCAAGCACTTGATTTATAGCCACATTTAATGAAACTGGTTCAAGATCTTCAATCGCGTCCATTCCAGGACTGGTCATTGGATTTATAAAGTAGTTTCCATCTACATCAACTGAAATAATTGAAGGCTGCTGGTCTTGGTAATCAACAACTCCAGCAGGAGCACTTGGCAAGTCAACCTCAACACCTTGCTCAATAATTGGGGTAGTCATCATAAAGATAACTAAAAGCACTAGCATTACATCAATATACGGAACGATATTGATATCTGCATGGATATCAGGTCTTGAGCGCCTAGGCAGTTCTATCATTTTTGTCTCTGTAGGATTACAAAAATCTCTTCCACAAATGCGGTGTACTTATTACCAATTTCCTCAACATGCGAAACTAATCTGTTGTAAGCAATAGTAGCGGGTATTGCCGCAAAAAGTCCAAAAGCAGTTGCAATAAGAGCTTCCGCAATACCAGGAGCAACAATTGCTATCGTTGCCTGCTTAACTGATGCAAGACCAATAAATGAATGCATGATTCCCCAAACTGTGCCAAAAAGACCAATATAAGGGCTCGATGATGCAATCATCGCAAGAATAGAAAGGCTAGAATCAAGCCGATCGATCTCATTACTCGCAGAAGTATTCATTGATCTATAAGCTCTTTCAGAATTCATAATTCGTAATTGACTAGACGTGGACTTGCTATGAGTAAACTCTTTGTAGCCAGAGCCAAAAATATCTTCCATTGCAGTCCAGTCAGAGGCTAAAGGAGGCAAATTTTTATACAGAACAGATAGCTCACTTTCTCTTTCAAATTCTTGGTGAAAATTTTCAACATCATTGGATGCATCCATCAAAATCTTTTTCTTAGACATAATTACAGTCCAAGAGTAAATTGACATCAAGACCAATATAATCATAACTAACTGAACAACAAGTCCAGCGCTAAATATTAAGCCAACAATTGATAAGCTATTTTCTTCCATTTAGTTTCTCCATGATTTCTTGCGGAAAAGCGCAAGGCTTTAAATTATTTTTTAATACAGAAACTACCTTTACTTCAGCCTTAAATAATACCGTATTTTTCTCTATATTCGTTATTTTATGAGCAAAAATTAAGCTCGCATGTTTAACTAATTCAATACTAGTTTGAACCTCAATAGTGTCATCAAGAAAAGCAGGTAATAGATAATCTGCCTTCACAGACTTCACAACAAAGACTAGCCCAATTTCTTCTGCAATAGTGGCTAGTTCAAAACCAAGTTCACGAAGATGTTCAGTTCTACCCCTTTCAATATACTTTAAATAATTAGCATAATAAACAACGCCGCCAGCATCTGTGTCTTCATAATAGACTCTTACAGTTAAACTACTCATTTACCATACAAGTCTTGAGTATGGCTAAGGCGAACCTCTCCTATATGAGAGAAAGCAAGGTCTGTTGCAATCCTGCCTCGCGGTGTTCTCATTATAAAACCCTGCTGAAGAAGGTAAGGCTCTATCATATCCTCTAAGGTTGATCGTTCTTCACCAAGTGCAGTAGCTAAAGTATCAAGTCCTACCGGTCCCGCTGAAAACTTAGTAATAATGAGGCTAAGGTAATCTCGATCGAGCTGTTCAAGGCCTGCCTCATCAACTTTTAACGTTTCAAGAGCTTCTTTTGCAATTTGTATATTTATTACACCATTTGTTTTAACATCTGCAAAATCACGGACTCTTCTTAAAAGGCGATTAGCTATTCTAGGAGTTCCTCTTGAGCGCTTAGCAATTTCTAAGGAGCCTTGGCCTTCGATTTCAATATTTAAAATTGAAGCGGACCTTTCTACTATCTCTTGCAATTCTTTAACATTATAAAAAGTCAAACGATGCACTATTCCAAACCTATCTCTCAGAGGTGAAGTAAGCATTCCTGCCCTGGTAGTTGCACCAATTAGAGTAAATGGAGGCAGTTCTAGCTGGACTGAATGAGCAGCAACGCCCTCTCCTACTAAAATATCGAGTTTAAAATCCTCTAATGCGGGATAAAGAATTTCTTCAACAACTGGGTTGAGCCTGTGAATTTCATCTATAAAAAGAATGTCGAATGGTTCAAGTTTAGTAAGTATTGCAGCCAAATCACCAGAGCGCTCCAAAACAGGGCCAGACGTTTGTTTAATTCCTGCACCCATTTGATTGGCAATAACATTGGCAAGAGTTGTCTTACCTAATCCTGGAGGCCCATAAATTAGGCAATGATCAAGAACATCAGAACGTGACTTTGCTGCCTGAATAAATAAAGACATTTGTGATTTGACATCTTCTTGGCCAATATAATCTGCAAATGAATTTGGCCTAACTGAGGTAACTTTTAGATCCTCATTATTTTGATTTTCTCCACCAACTAGACTGTCCTCTTCAATCATCTTTAATCATTTTATTTTAAATTTATGGTCTTTATTTTAGACCAATAGGTAGTTATATTTATTAATTATACAAAACTATCCCTTTATCTTAAACTGCTTTATCTTTTGATGAAATTGAATAGACAATGTATAATTAATGGATTAAATTATTTTCGTTTTTTTAAATGTCGAATATTGCAATACTGAGTGTAAACCATCAGATAGCCCCAGTAGCAATTAGGGAAAAAGTAGCCTTTGCTCATGGTGAGCTTGCGCCCGCTATTTCCTCTCTACTTTCACTCAAAGAAATTAAAGGCTGCGTTATCTTTTCTACCTGCAACAGGTCAGAAATTTATGTCTCACATGACTCAAAGAATATTCGAGATGTTTTAATAAAATTTTTAGCATCCAGTCACGGTATTGATCATCACTCTTTAATTGAGTATGTTTCTTATTATGAAGAAAATGAAGCCGTACAACATATATGTAATGTTGCTTGTGGACTAGAATCTTTAGTTTTAGGTGAGCCTCAAATTTTTGGCCAACTAAAAGATGCTTATCAGCTCTCTAAGAATGAAAGCGCTTTAGATAAAATTTTAGAAAAATTATTTCAACATGTCTTTAAAATCGCAAAAAAAGTTCGTACTGACACAAATATAGGTTCTTCACCAGTCTCAGTTGCTTATTGCGCTGTCAAGCTAAGTGAAAAAATATTTACAAACCTATCAAGTCAAACTGTTTTGCTTATAGGCGCTGGAGAGATGATTGAGCTAAGTGCTCAGCACCTTAGTAAAAGAGGTGTAAGAAAAATGATTTTTGCAAATAGAACTATAGAAAATGCCCAGCCAATTGCAATTAAGCATGATGCCGAGGCGATTTCATTAAAAAGCCTATCTGAAAATCTTCATAGGGCGGATATAGTTATCTCCTCAACAGCAGCGCCTATTCCAATTATTGGAAAAGGCTTAATTGAAACAGTTCTTCATCAAAGAAAACATAAACCAATGCTACTTATTGATTTAGCCATTCCTAGAGATATTGAACCAGAGGCGAATCAACTAGAAGATGTATTTCTATATAGTGTGGATGATTTACAGCAAATTGCTAATAGCAATTTAGAAGAAAGACTAAAAGAAAAAGTTATTGCTAAGAAGATAATTAATGCAAAAAGTATTGATTTTATTGAATGGGCAAAGAATATTCCTAATGAAGAGATAATTAAAAATCATAGAAGGCAAGCAAATTTACTTAAAGATGAGCTATTACAAACTGCCTTAAGAAAACTTAAATCAGGCTCAAATCCCGACCTAGTGGTAGAGGAGCTTGCTGACAAACTTACTAATAAATTACTACATAAAACTTTAGAGAATTTAAAAAATCCTAGCAGTCTTAAAACTGACTCTCATGAAATAGTCGAAAAAGATAAAACAAATCCTTCTAAGATCGACAACTAATGAATCAATCAATCCTTACTAAATTAGAGCAATTATCCATGCGCCTTGAAGAAATCAACGCATTGCTCTCAGATCAGTCTATTGCCTCTGATCAAAATAAATTTAGAGAGCTTTCCATAGAGCACTCTCAATTAAGCCCAATAAATGACAAGTACATTGAATATTTATCAGTCACTGCTGATATTGATGCTGCAGAAGTTCTTCTCCAGGAAGATGACCAAGACATTAAAGAAATGGCTGAGGAGGAAATTGTTTCAGGTCGAAAGATTTTAGAGCAAATAGAATTAGATCTTAAGAAATCACTTCTTCCAAAAGATCCGAACGACTCACGTAATATTATTATTGAAATTCGAGCAGGAACAGGTGGAGATGAGGCAAGTATTTTTTCAGGTGATCTTTATAGAATGTACACTCGATATGTAGAAAAATCTAAATGGCAACTAGAAATATTAAGCTCTAATTTAGGAGAGCATGGTGGCTTCAAAGAAATTATTGCACGAATAAGTGGCACCAACGTTTACTCAAAACTTAAATTTGAATCCGGCGCTCATCGCGTTCAAAGGGTTCCTGAAACTGAGTCTCAAGGAAGAGTTCATACATCTGCTTGCACCGTTGCTGTAATGCCAGAAGTTTCTAGCATTGAAGAAGTTAATATCAATATGAATGATGTAAGGGTTGATACCTTTAGAGCTTCAGGAGCTGGAGGTCAGCATGTCAACAAAACTGACTCTGCAGTTCGCGTAACTCATATTCCTACTGGAACAGTTGTAGAATGCCAAGATGGCCGCTCTCAGCATAAAAATAAAGCTCAAGCTTTATCAGTTCTAGCATCCAGAATTTTGGATGCTCAACAACAAGAACAACAGAAGGAACAGGCCTCTCAAAGAAAAGAACTTGTTGGAAGTGGTGACCGCTCTCAAAGAATCAGAACTTACAATTACCCCCAAGGAAGGGTTACTGACCATCGGATTAATTTAACACTCTACAAATTAAGCGAAGTAATGGAGGGTGAATTAGAGGCAATTATAGACCCACTAGTAATTGAGCAACAAACCAACCAATTGACCGCACTTAATGAATCCCTTTAACTGCCTCTATTTGGAAGGAATTGGGCAATAAAAAAGAAAACTCCTAAAGTAATAACTATGGCAGGACCAGTTGCTAAATCAAATGTAATTGAAGTGTAAAGCCCTAATAAAACAGAAACAATTGATATGATCATTGAGCTAAAAATCATTGCTATAGGTGAGTTTGAAAAAACTCGAGCTATTGCAGGCGGAATAATTAGTAAAGAGGTAATCAACAAAACGCCTACAATTTGTACTGAAACAGACACAGCCAGTGCTATTAAAAACATAAAAAGCAGCTCATAAAAGGTTTTATTAACGCCTTCAGCTTTGGCTAATTCTTCATTAAGTGTGAGTAATAACAGTTTTTTCCAATTAATAAATAATAGAAAAATAACAACAACCATAACAGAAAATATCCAATAGATATCTTTAGAGGTTATGGATAATATATCTCCAAAAAGATAAGAAAAATAATCTATATTTTGATCCCCAATAAAGCCTAGAACGACAATACCTAGCGACAGAGAAATATGAGAGAAGATACCTAGCACAGCATCGCTCGACCAGAAGTCTTTTTGCTGCAAAAAAACAATCAGAGTTGCAAATAGTCCCCCAACAATAACCAAACCAAAATTAATACCCAGTCCAGTTGCAAGTCCAAGAGCAACTCCTAAAAGCGCACTATGTGAAATAGAGTCCGAAAAATATGAAAGGCGCTTCCAAATAACAAAACAACCTAGAGAGCCTGCGATTATTGATA
Organism: Candidatus Pseudothioglobus sp. uisw_070; assembly: GCF_059512545.2. NCBI lineage: Bacteria > Pseudomonadati > Pseudomonadota > Gammaproteobacteria > Pseudothioglobaceae (SeqCode) > Pseudothioglobus (SeqCode) > Candidatus Pseudothioglobus sp. uisw_070. The sequence continues at coordinate 1,321,223 of NZ_CM183456.2, forward strand.
CGCCAATTGCCGCAATTAGCGCCCTATAAATAAAATCATCCATAATTTATAAAGCCCTAAAAAACTTAATGACAGTCCTTGCATAAGCCATAAAGGTATAGTGAATGATCAGTCAACTCAAAGCCATGTTTTTTTGCAATTTGAAGCTGATGTTGTTCAATAACATCATCTTGAAATTCGATAATCTTACTGCACTTCACACACACTAGATGGTCGTGATGTTCTAAGCCGCATAACTCATAGACAGCCTGGTTATTTTCAAAATTTAATTTCTGAACAATTCCAGATTCTTCAAATTGAGATAAAACGCGGTAAATTGTTGCAACACCAACCTCTTCATTTTGTTCAATCAGAACTCTATAGATGTCCTCAGCACTCAAATGATGGTTTGGTGATTTCTCCAAAACTTCTAAAATCTTTAGCCTGGGAAGAGTAACTTTAAGACCAGCACTTTTTAAATCTTCTGCATCCATTTAAAAATCCTTAAGGTAAAATCTTATTTATATTTTATATGTTTTAACTAATGATGAACAGATTAACTTTTATTCTACTTGGCTGTCTTATCTTGACTGGGTGTTCTAATTCTCTTCCTAAGGCGCCTGAACTTCCTAAACTGCCAAAGTTTACTATGCCAGATTTACCAAAAATGCCTAAGCTATCACTGCCTAGCTGGGCTAAACCTAAGATGCCCTCAATTGATGTATATAAACCAACAATTCTGCAAGGAGTAATTTTAGATATTAAAGAAGTTAATCAGCTTCAATTAGGGATGTCAAAGGAGTCTGTTATGAATTTGATTGGCTCGCCAAGCATTATTGACCCTTTTCATCAATATCAATGGGACTACATTAATCACTCAACAATTGATGGTGAGATAGAAATTAGATACCGCTTAAGACTTATATTTTCAGGTAATCTGTTATCTGAAATTGATAAGAGTGGCTTAGAGGAATTATTAAACTCTAATTAATAAAAGAATGTGTCTTTAAATTAAGTCCTAAGCTCCTTCGAATCTATCGCCTTTATTGAGCTTATCAACTAAAATAATGATATGTCAAAGCTATCGGTCAATAACTTAAGTTGCCAAAGAGGCTATAACCTTCTCTTTGAAAACTTATCTTTTGAATTAAATTCTGGTGAAGTCCTTAGAATCTCTGGTCAAAATGGATCAGGAAAAACCTCACTTCTAAAGATAATTGCTGGACTTAATACTCCAGAGCTTGGCTACATTGAATTCGACCAAAATCAATCAAATAACGAGACATATCAAATAGAAACTCTATATCTTGGTCACTATGCTGCTTTAAGCTCAGAGCTTAGCTGCATCGAAAATCTAGAATATTTAACCAATCTAAATACAGAAATTTTATCGCCAAATTTTCATGACGCTTTAAAAGAAGTTGGATTAGAAAATTATGAACATGAGTCTGCTGGAAACCTTTCTGCAGGCCAGAAAAGGAGGGTTGCATTATCACTTCTTTTTATTAGTCAGTCGAAAGTTTGGCTTCTTGATGAGCCTTTCACCGCACTAGACTCAGAGGGAATCAAGATAATTGAAAATCAAATTGAAAAGCATTGTGCAAATGGTGGTCTATGTATATTAACAACCCATCAAGATTGCAATATTAAAAGCCTTAAGGAGATTTCTCTTTGAATATCTTTTTAACAACTCTAACAAGAGATTTAAAAATGGCATTTAGAAATCCATCTAGCTTTCTTAATCCTCTAATGTTTTTTGTTATTTCTATTTCATTATTTCCAATTGCTATAAGCCCAGATTCTGAAACATTAATGAATATAGCGCCTGGTATTATTTGGGTTATTACAATGCTTTCAGTACTTTTATCACTTAACTCCTTGTTTCACTCCGACTATGATAATGGCGTTCTTGAGCAAATAGTTATTTCTCATCACCCACTTCCCTTAATTCTCCTTGCTAAAACTACTGCGCATTGGATACTTAGTGGGCTCCCAATCATATTACTTTCACCGTTACTTGGTATGGCCCTATTTTTAGATTCTAATAGCATCTATATTTTAATGTTAACGCTGTTTATAGCCACCCCTTGTTTAAGCCTAATTGGATCCATAGGCGCTTCATTAGTTGTTAGTATAAAAAATTCTGGGATGTTATTATCTTTACTAATACTCCCTCTTTATATACCTATTTTAATTTTTGCAACGAGCGCAGTCTCTCAATCCCAGTTCAATCTTTCAATTAATGGTCAGCTCTATTTTTTAGGTTCAATTCTTATTATTAGTCTTATAACTGCTCCATTTATAAGTGCATTGGCTTTGAGAGTGAGCCTGGAATAATCTTTGCATTTGATCATAAAAGATTATATAATTCTCATACGCTGATTTGTTACGATTGCTAGCGTTGTCACTAAGATGACTAAAATAAGCTAAAGTTGGTGTTTTCCTGAGAAACCCACTTTAATGGTTTTTTTATTTTTTATAGGAATACACTATGATATTTACCTCTGAATCTGTTTCTGCTGGTCACCCTGATAAAGTTTGTGATCAAATCTCTGACGCTATTCTCGACGCCGCACTAATACAAGACATCAATTCAAGAGTTGCTGTTGAAACTTTAGTTAAAGATAATCAAGTTGTCTTGGCAGGAGAAATAACTACTAACGCCCAAATTGATTATGAAGAAGTGGCTCGAAAAACTATTCTTGGTATTGGTTATGACAAAGAAGAATATGGCTTTAATGGGAACACTTGTTCAGTAACTAACCTTTTAGGCAGACAGTCACAAGACATTTCTGTGGGCGTTACAGAAAGTGAAAATCACGAGCAAGGTGCTGGTGATCAAGGGCTCATGTTTGGTTATGCTGAAAATTCAACAGATGAATTAATGCCAGCACCTATTATGCTTTCTCATCAACTTGTTAAACAACAAGCAGAGCTAATGCTAAATGGCTCCATACCTTGGCTTCGCCCTGATGCAAAATCCCAAGTTTCTTGTATTTATGAAGGTAATCAAATTGTAGGAATTGATGCGGTGGTTCTTTCAACGCAGCATGACGGTGACATCTCATTAGAAGAGCTTAGAGAAACGATACTTGAAGAAATTATTAAGCCAATCTTGCCAGAAAAATGGCTAACAAATGATACTCAGTACCATATTAATCCAACTGGTAACTTCGTAATTGGTGGTCCTGTTGGAGATGCTGGACTTACCGGAAGAAAAATTATTGTAGATACTTACGGCGGTATGGCTAGACATGGTGGTGGTGCTTTTTCTGGAAAAGATCCATCAAAAGTTGATAGAAGTGCAGCTTACGCAACTCGATATGTTGCAAAAAATATTGTGGCAGCTGGACTTGCTGAAAGATGTGAAATTCAAGTTTCTTATGCAATTGGCGTTGCAGAGCCAACGAGTATTAGTGTTGATACTTTTGGAACTGGAAAAATTCCTCACCATGAAATAGTGGCATTGATTAGAAAGCACTTTGATCTAAGACCTAAAGGCTTAATCGCAATGTTGGATTTAAAGCGCCCTATATATCAACAAACTGCTAGCTATGGTCATTTTGGCAGAACTGAAGACTCAATTAGCTGGGAGAAAACTGATAGAGCAGATTTGCTAAAATAGTTTCTTTTTTAATTATTTTTTTGTATAATATCAAACTTACCAAGGAGCGTTGCATTGGGATACTTCTCAATCAGGCTTGGTAACCAAAACGACGCTCATTTTTTTTCAATTTAATAGGAAATAAAATGAGCGAATCAACAATAGATAATACTGGCTTTAAAGTTGCTGATCTTAACCTTGACTACAAAGTTGCTGATATTAACTTGGCAGAATTTGGGCGTAAAGAGATTGAGTTAGCAGAAGCTGAAATGCCTGCTTTAATGGCTCTTAGATCAAAATACAGAAAAGAGCAGCCTTTGAATGGAGCAAGAATTATGGGCTGCATTCATATGACAATTCAAACTGCTGTCCTTATGGAAACGCTAATAGATTTAGGCGCTGAAATTCGCTGGTCATCTTGCAATATTTTTTCAACTCAAGATCATGCTGCATCTGCGATGGCTGCAAAAAATATTCCAGTTTTTGCCTGGAAAGGTGAAACTGAAGAAGAATTTTTATGGTGTATTGAGCAAACTATTCTTCACAATGGTAAGCCATGGGATGCCAACATGATTTTAGATGATGGCGGCGATTTGACTGGTATGGTTCATGAAAAATATCCTGAAATGCTTGATAAAATTCATGGTATTAGTGAAGAAACTACAACCGGTGTCCACCGCCTTCTAGAGATGATTGAAAGTGGTGAGCTTAAAGTTCCAGCGATCAATGTTAATGATGCTGTTACTAAAGCAAAAAATGACAATAAATATGGATGTCGTCACTCATTAAATGATGCTATAAAGCGCGGCACAGACATGCTAATGTCAGGTAAGAAGGCGCTTCTAATTGGTTATGGTGATGTTGGCAAAGGCTCTGCTATGTCACTTCGTCAAGAAGGAATGATTGTAAAGATTACTGAAGTTGATCCTATTTGTGCGTTTCAGGCTTGTATGGATGGCTTTGAGGTTGTTTCACCATATATCGATGGTGTTAACACAGGCTCAATGGATTGTATTAATAAAGAGTTACTGAGCACTACTGATTTAATTGTAACTTCAACTGGCAATACAAATGTTTGTGATTCGGCCATGCTTAGAAGCCTAAAAGCAGGCTCATTAGTTTGTAATATTGGTCACTTTGATAATGAAATTGATACTTTATATATGCGTGATAACTGGAAATGGGATGAAGTAAAACCGCAAGTTCACCGTATATATCGCTCTGAAAATAAAAATGACTACTTAATTTTGTTGTCTGAAGGTCGTTTAGTAAATCTAGGAAATGCAACTGGTCATCCATCTAGAATTATGGATGGCTCTTTTGCAAACCAGGTTTTAGCTCAAATGCACCTTTTTGAGAAAAAATTTGCTGACCTTCCTAATGATCAAAAAACTGCGAATGTCACAGTCGAGATTCTACCAAAGAAACTTGATGAAGAAGTAGCTGCTGGAATGGTTGGAGGCTTTGGAGGCGTAATGACCATTTTGACTGATACTCAAGCAAAATACATTAATACTCCTAAAGAAGGTCCGTTTAAGTCAGAGACCTATAAATATTAAGCTTTCTCTTAGTTAAATAAAAAATGCGGGATAACTTCCCGCATTTTTTTTAATAGTATTTAATACAAAAATATAAATGCTAACCCTCAAAAGTTGTTGGTGAGGTAAAATTTTTGTTATTGTTATTTTTAGTTCAAATTAATGTCAGCCTCAGAACTCGATACAACTAAATCATTTCAAAATTTAATCCTCAAATTACAAAATTATTGGGCTGAAAAAGGATGCGCTATTACGCAACCTTTTGATATGGAAGTTGGTGCGGGAACCTTTCATCCAGCAACCTTTTTGAGATCAATAGGACCTGAGCCATGGAAAGCGGCATATGTTCAGTCTTCAAGAAGACCAAGTGATGGTCGCTATGGAGAGAACCCAAACCGCCTTCAGCACTATTATCAATTTCAGGTTTTATTAAAGCCTTCTCCAAGTGATATTCAAGACCTTTATCTTGACTCGTTATCTTTTATTGGCATTGACCTAAAGATGCATGATGTTAGGTTTGTTGAGGATAATTGGGAATCACCAACATTAGGTGCATGGGGCCTTGGTTGGGAGGTCTGGCTTAATGGCATGGAGGTGAGTCAATTTACATATTTCCAGCAAGTTGGTGGCCTACCATGTAAGCCTGTTTCTGGAGAATTAACTTATGGTTTAGAGAGGTTAGCAATGTACCTTCAAGGTGTTGATAGCGTTTATGGCCTTGTTTGGACAGAAGGCTTAACTTATGGGGATGTTTTCCATCAAAATGAAGTTGAACAATCGAAATACAACTTTGAACTTGCAGATATTGAAGTTCTTTTTAGGCAGTTTGATGAAGCTGAAGCAATGAACTTAAAACTCATTGAAGAGAGCCTTCCTTTTCCTGCTTATGAGCAAGCTATGAAAGCGTCGCATCTTTTTAACCTTCTTGATGCGAGGCGAGCAATAAGCGTCACAGACAGAGCAAGATTTATTCGTAGGGTAAGGTCAATGAGCCAAAAAGTAGCTCAAGCTTATCTTGATTCTAGGGAAAGACTTGGCTTCCCAATGTTAAAAAAATAAGTCCTCATAAGTCAATGAGGCCCTTTCACTTCATATATAGCAAAATTTTAAATTGGTCAGCCAGTCGATTTGCAATCTTATGGCTATCTCTGATAAGCTTTTTAGAGTCCTCGATTCTCCCACTGCCAATTCAGGACTTATTGTTAGCCTCTATGTCTCTAAAAAATAGATCGAAGGCATACTATTTTGCAACGATTTGTACTCTAGCTTCTGTACTTGGTGGAGTAGCTGGCTATTATATTGGAGTCTTTGCTATGGATCAAATTGGGCCTTTACTTGCTAACCTAGGTTACGAATCAAAGCTAGAGAGTGCGCAAATTTATTTTAATACTTATGGAATTGTGATTATTCTTATCGCTGGCTTTAGTCCAGTTCCATACAAGCTATTTACTATTTCCGCTGGAATGATGTCCATGTCACTTATCCCCTTTGTGGCCTTTTCTTTAATTGCAAGGGGAGCTAGATATTTTTTAGTTTCGTTTCTAGTAAGAAAATTAGGAAAAATGGCAGATCAATGGTTAAATAAGTACATAGATTGGCTAGGCTACTTACTTATTTTTATTATTATTTTATTTGTGTGGTATGAATACTAAATTTTTGACTCTTTTTTTACTTATTTTTCTTGCGGGCTGCTTTACCAATGATGCCGGTCAAGTTACTGTTGTTGAAAAATCATTTAACAAAGTAGAGGCTTTACAACAAAACACTAAAGCAAAAACCAGTAATTCAAATGTTAACAATGACTGGTCTTTGCCTATTGACGCGTCAATACTTAAAACCTACTCTGAAAAAGACAGTCACTTTGGGTTAACTTACAATAATTCTGCTGATCAAGAAGTAAGGGCAATAAGAAAAGGTGAAGTAGTATATAGCGGTGATAAAATGACAAGCTATGGAAAAATGATTATTATCAAGCATGCTTATGGCTTCTATAGTATTTACAATCAAAATCAAGAGCTACTTGTAAGTGAGGGTGATATTATACAAAAAGGTGGACTAATTGCTCTTACCAGCGACAAACCATTTTATTTCGAAATGAAAAAATACGAAGAACCTATTAATCCTTTAAAATATCTTTAATGAATGATTTTATCCAAAATATAAGCCCAGTCCAGATGTCAGGCGCACTATTAGTTCTTGCGGTTATTGCGCATATTGCGCTAGGGACAATTCTTAAGCAAATAAAAAAACACTCTAGCAGTACTAAAACACAAATAGATGATCACCTAATTAGCGCTATTTCAGCGCCACTTAAATTACTAATTTGGTATGGGTGGGTTTACTTTTCATTAGTAGAACTTACATCAGAAATTCCACCTCTTAGCCAAATTGTAAGTTACATAGTTATTGCGCCGGTGTTTATTTTGACTTGGGGAATTCTAAGACTAATATCTAATACTGAAACTTACATGTTAGAGAAAGAAGGGAGGGTAGACAAAGACTCTGTTCGGTTGTTCACTCGACTAATCAAAATTCTTTTTGTTTTTGCTATTATTCTTGGAGTTGCTCAATTTTATGGCTATGGTATCTCTTCAATACTAACCCTAGGTGGTGTTGGTGGTATTGTCGTTGGCTTTGCTGCTAAAGATATGCTTGCTAACGTTTTTGGTGGCCTTATGATTCAAATGGACAAACCTTTTTCTACTGGAGATTGGATTCGCACTTCAGATAGAAGCATCGAAGGCGTTGTTGAAAAAATTGGCTGGAGAATGACACGAATTAGAACCTTTAGTAAAAATCCAGTTTATGTTCCAAACGGAATTTTTGCAACCATCCCCATTGAAACCCCTTCTCGAATGACTAACCGTCAGATTTATGAGGTTATTGGAATAAGATACGATGATATTGCGCAAATGGAAAGTATTATTGAAAAGGTTCAAGCATTGTTAGCAAACAACAAGCATATTGCGAATGATCAGCCCTGCAGAGTATACTTTGATGTATTCAACGCGTCTTCACTTGACTTTGTAATTTGGGCCTTTAGTTCCGATACTGAGGTAGGAGAATTTAAGAAAATGAAAGGCAAGCTTCTCCTTGATATTGCTCAAATAATTGCAGATCATAATGCTGAGATCGCTTATCCAACTCAGACTTTGCATATTCAAAAGACATAAATGAGCATCTCTAAATTATACGTTCGCACTTTTGGGTGTCAAATGAACGAATACGACTCAAATAAAATGGGTGACGTCCTTAGAGAGTCTCACGGCCTTGAATTAACTGAAGACATTACTGAAGCTGACGTTCTATTGGTAAATACTTGCTCAATTCGAGAGAAGGCTGAGGAGAAATTATTTCATCAATTGGGTCGCTGGAGAAAATTAAAAGAAAAGAAGCCAAACTTAGTAATTGGTGTTGGTGGCTGTGTCGCCTCTCAAGAAGGAGACCTTATTCTTAAAAGAGCGCCCTATGTTGATATGATTTTTGGCCCACAAACACTTCATAGACTTCCAAATATGCTAAATGAAGCCCTTAATGAAAATCAAATAAGCATTGATATCTCTTTCCCAGAAATTGAAAAATTTGATCACTTACCTGAGCCTCATAGTGATGGTGCAACAGCATTTGTTTCGATAATGGAGGGATGCAGTAAATACTGTACTTTTTGTGTTGTTCCATATACAAGAGGTGAGGAAATCTCTAGGCCATTTAATGATGTAATTCGTGAAGTGGAAATTTTAGCCAATCAGGGCGTTAAAGAAATTAATCTGCTTGGTCAAAATGTAAACTCCTTTATGGGCGTAATGGATGATGGCGAAGTTGCTGATTTAGCACTTTTAATAGCCATTGTTGCCCAGGTTTCAGGCATTGAGCGAATTCGCTACACCACTTCTCATCCAGTAGAGTTTAGCGACAGGCTCATTCAAACTTATGCTGAAGTTCCAGAGTTAGTATCGCATCTTCACCTACCAGTTCAGAGTGGCTCTGATAGAGTTTTAGGGCTTATGAAACGTGGACATACCGCTATTGAATATAAATCTAAGATTCGAAATTTAAAGAAAATTAGGCCTGGTATTTCTATATCTTCAGATTTCATTATTGGCTTTCCTGGTGAAACTGAAAAGGACTTTAATGACACAGTTAATTTAATTGAAGAGATTGGCTTTGATAAATCATTTAGTTTTATTTACTCAAAAAGACCTGGGACAATTGCTGCAAGCTTTGACGATGATGTGAGCGCTGAAACTAAAAAACAAAGATTAGTCATCATTCAAGATAAGCTTAATGAAAATACCGAAGAAATCTCTAAATCAATGATTGGAAGTATACAAAAAGTCCTTGTAGAAGGTAGCTCAAAAAAAGGAGCAACTTTATCAGGCAGAACTGAAAACATGAGAACAGCTCACTTCATTGGCAATGAGCAATTAATTGGGCAAATCGTATCAGTTAAAATTACTGACGGTATAGGAAACTCGCTTCAAGCAGAGTTAATTTAAAAACTACAACCTTAGCCAGAGTTTAGAATACCAGTAATATCGGCCTTTATCTTTATAAGGCATAGTACAGTTATAGCGACTCCTTCCAGTCAAAAGAGGCGCTTTTGATTTAACACTTACCGCCTGAAGGCCGCTCCATTCAAGATCCGCTACATCTTGTCCAGAAACAAAACAAGAGAAATTATTTTTTTCATAGTTCGTGAGTGGCCTTGAAAAAACTAAATCTAATAAGGGTTTGTAATCATTTGAAATTATTAAAGACTTAGGACTATAGCTCTTAATTGGCATGTCCACAGTTTGAACTTTCAGTGAAAAGCTGTCCATTTTTGCATAAGGCCCTGACATTGAGAATCTGGGTAAATTTAAAAAGTCACTAGACTGACTTGCAACTCCAGACTGTTGTCCAAATGCAGTGTAGCCAAGTGCATCTAGATATGAATAAGTCTTATCGTCATACTCGCCATATGGGTAAGCAAAAAATTTGTCATTAACACCCAACTCCTTTTCAATCCTGTCTTGGGCATAAGAGATTTCATTTTCTAGTGTTGAAGTATCTTGATTAACTAAATGGAGATGTTTATTACTGTGGTTATAAACATCTATTAAAGGCACCATTTCACGAAGCTGATCCCAAGACATCATTAAGTCATATTTTTTATCAATAGACTCTGTTGAAACAAAGACAGTCATTGGAAATTGATAATCAATTAGTAATGGAAAGGCCTCATTATAGAATGACAAAAAACCATCGTCAGCAGTTAAACTAACGCATTTCTTAGGTAAATTTTCTTTAGCTTGAAGGCTTTCAATAACTTTTTTCAAAGGAAGTACCTGGTAATTATTTTTCTTTAAATATTCTAAATGCTGATTAAACAGATCTGGTGAAGTGCTTGTAGACTTTGGCTCTTCATCTGAAAAACGATGATAAACAAGAATCACACAACCACTATCGCTTGCATAGGAATTTAGTGGCAGCAAAAAACTTATTAAAATAAATAACTTTAAAAACATATTTAATATTTTCATAAGATAAATGATAAATTAAATAGTGCACCAAATCATGCAACTTAACATTTGTTTTCAAAGTAATTCAGTAAAATAAAACCCATGAAATTTACACTCAACATTCAAAGCTCTGAGCAACTAGCAAATATTTGTGGTGGACTTGACAAAAATATTGAGAATATTGCCGCTAACCTTGGCGTTAATATCTCCAATAAAGGGTCAGACTTTAATATAAAAGGGGAGAATTCTGCTTTAGCTGTTTCAGTTTTGCAGGATCTTCTTATTGTATCTGAAGCTAAAGCAATCGACTTTGGCGACATAGATCTTTGCATTAAATCACTTAACAGCCCTAATGGAGAAGTAAAATCTGTCACAATTAAAACCAGTCGAAAACATATTCATATTAGAAGCACTAATCAGCAAAATTATGTCAATGCAATTATAGAAAATGATGCTGTTTTTGCAGTTGGTCCAGCAGGAACAGGTAAAACATATTTAGCCGTTGCAAGAGCAGTTGAGGCTCTTGAAAGTTCAGATGTAAAGAGAATAGTTTTGGTTCGACCAGCAGTTGAAGCGGGTGAAAAACTAGGATTTCTTCCTGGCGACCTTAGTGAAAAAGTTGACCCCTACCTTCGTCCAATCTATGACGCACTTTATGAATTTATAGGCTTTGAAAAAGTCAATAAACTAATAGAACAGCGAGTTATTGAAGTTGCCCCATTAGCATTCATGAGAGGAAGAACCTTAAATGAATCTTACATCATCCTTGATGAAGCACAGAATACAACCATACCTCAGATGAAAATGTTTTTGACTCGTATGGGGTTTGGTTCAAAGATGGTAATTACAGGCGATGTTACTCAAATTGACCTGCCAAATCCAAAACAATCAGGACTAACAGATGCAATCAAAATTCTCAAAGATATTGAACAAATTGCTTTTTGTAACTTTGATGCCCAAGACGTTGTCAGACATCAACTGGTTAAAAATATTGTAAGAGCTTACGATAATGCGTAATGATGGCAACTGACAACAAAATCATTGTTGGCCTTTCAGGGGGAGTTGATTCATCCGTTGCAGCTTTTCTTTTGCTTGAAAAAGGTTATGAAGTAGAAGCATTATTCATGAAAAATTGGGATGAAGATGATGACGATGAATATTGCAGCGCATCTCAGGATCTTGCTGATGCTCAGCAAGTAGCAGACCTGCTTGGGATCAAGCTCCATACAGTCAATTTCTCTCATGAGTATTGGGAAGATGTATTTGAGCACTTCTTATCTGAACATAAAAAAGGAAGGACCCCTAATCCAGATGTTCTTTGCAATCAAAGAATTAAATTTAAAGCCTTTTTGGATTACGCAAAAGATCTCGGTGCAACAAAAATCGCAACCGGTCACTACGCAAGGATTGCAGAAGAGAATGGCAAGTTCCTATTAAAGTCAGGGCTAGATGGAAATAAAGACCAAAGCTATTTTTTGCATTTACTTAACCAAGAACAACTATCTCAAAGTCTTTTCCCGTTGGGTGAAATTGACAAGCAAGAGGTTCGTAAAATAGCAAAAAATAATAACTTTCTTAATGCTGATAAGAAAGACTCAACAGGTATTTGTTTTATAGGCGAAAGGCCATTTTCAGAGTTTTTAACCACTTTCTTGCCAAAAGAGAAGGGTGATATTGTTGATCAAAATGGCGCCTTTATAAAACATCATGATGGGCTGCCTTTCTATACAATAGGTCAGCGCAAAGGACTTGAAATTGGAGGAGGCTTTAGCAATTCTTCCGAGCCATGGTTCGTTGCAGATAAAATTCTAGAGTCCAATAAAATTATTGTAGTGCAGGGTGACCACTCCTTACTTTATCATAACTCTCTAATTGCAGATGATATCCACTGGGTTGATAGTCCTCCCAAGTCATCTTTCAACTGCAGCGCGAAAATTAGGTATCGACAAGACTCACAAAAGTGTGATGTAAGCCTAAATGATGACCAAACTATTAAAGTTGACTTTAATGAATCACAAAGAGCGATAACTCCAGGGCAATCTGTTGTGTTTTATGATGGAGATATTTGCCTAGGTGGTAGCGTTATCAAATCAAAATCTAATGAATAAGACAGCACAAAAAACGCTTGCACTAGCAAGTATATTTCAATCGACAGCTTTAGTGCATCAACTCGCCCTGACAGGTAAATGTGATGGCCATACTAATAAAGCAAGCCTTAGCAGTATTGTTAGTGAAAGTGACTCTATTGATGAAATATTTACCTCTCCCGAGGACCTAAAGTTAGGCTTTGATTCATTAAAATTAATTCTTGAGAAGAAAACCATTGATATGCACAATGTTATGCTCTATGCAACGGCCCTAATAAATTTAGAAAAAAAATTAATGAAAAAACCAGATTTATTAAATCAAATTTCAAATGAAATTAGTGTTATTAATAAACAGGAATTTTTTGACATTCACCATAGCAATTCAATTGCTCGACTGGCAGAGCTTTATAAAAATACAATTGGAAGTCTCAATCCAACAATCATGGTCCGAGGTGAGCAAATTTATCTTTCAAACCGTCATACTGCAAACCATATAAGGGCATTGTTACTCGCAGGAATAAGAGCTGTGTCTCTATGGAAAACTCAAGGTGGTAATACCTGGCAGTTATTGCTTAATAAGAAGAAAACACTTGAATGTATTAAATCTTTAGCAAATTAACCTAATGCAAACAAATGCTTGCATAAATGAAGGCGAGACTCTATAATTCGTGTTTTCGTAATTTAAGCATTAACTAAAAAATATGGCCAATTCAGCAGGTTCAAAAAAACGCGCAAGACAAGCAGTAAAGCGCAATAAACATAACTCTCAAATTAGAGCAAAAGTTCGCACCTTTATTAAGAAGGTTTCCTATGCTATTGATGCTGGAGACAAAAAAGAAGCAACTAGTGGTTTTACTGAAATGCAAAAAAATGTTGATCAGGCTGTAAGCAAGGGCTTAATGCATAAAAATCAAGCGGCCAGAAAGAAATCTCGTATTATTGCTCAAATTAAGGCGCTATAAAATTTGCTTACTGCAGGTTAATATATCGATAGCAAAATCATTGCTATAATTAAAGCCCTCTGTTGAGGGTTTTTTTATATTCAAATTTTTTACTAATATGATTAATGAAAGCGACAAATCATTATTTCGATCTACTGTAGATCAACAGAAACCTATCGATAAAGATGGTGTTAAAAAAACTGCTACCTCTAAAAATAGGTCAGACAAACTCTTTCAAAAATATAGTTTTTTATATGAACCTAATATATCTGGCTCTGAAGCTGTAGTTCATTATAAATCTGGATTATCACCAAAAGTTCTTAAAAAAATGAAACAAGGCAACTTAGGCTCCACTCCATCAATTGACTTACATGGCCATAAGATAGAGGAGGCATGCCAATCACTCTCTAAGTTTATTCATTTTCATTCGAACGAACGCTTTATTCATGTTATTCATGGAAAAGGTTATCACTCAGATAATGGCCTCTCAATTATGAAGTCTCAAGTAGTTCATTATCTAAAGCAACACCCAGAAGTACTGGCATTCTGCTCCTGCACGCAGGAAATGGGCGGAACTGGGGCTGTTTTTGTTCATCTCAAAGCAAATGTTTAATATTGATGAAATTTATACAGTATCTAACTTCTTGAGGTTGTGTCGAAGCTCAATTGAAAAAAATGTGCCACATTGCTTCATTCAAGGTGAAATTTCAAACTTATCTAAACCATCTTCTGGGCATTGGTATTTTTCATTAAAAGATTCAAGTGGTCAAATCAGATGTGCATTTTTTAGGTTAAATCAGAGAAAAGTACAATTTAATCCTGAAAATGGAATGTCTGTAATTATTAGAGGGGCGCCAACACTTTATGAACAAAGAGGAGATTTTCAGCTAATAGTTCAACAAATGGAGCCCGCAGGAATTGGAAACCTTCAGCTTGCGTTTGACCAACTAAAGAATAAGTTAAGGATTGAGGGATTATTTGAATTGGAGAATAAAAAAGACCTGCCCTTGTATCCTAAAAAAATTGGCGTTATCTCTTCATCCACTGGTTCAGTTATAAAGGACATAATTAAAGTTTTAAATTCACGCTACCCTTTTGCCGAAATTCTGCTTTATGACACAGTTGTTCAAGGTGAAAATGCGCATAAAAAAATAGTTAAAGCGCTTCAAGCTGCCGACAGACAAAAAAATTGTGATGTTCTCATTCTGGCAAGAGGTGGTGGATCATTAGAAGACTTATGGGCTTTCAATGAAGAAGAGCTTGCTCGAGAAATATTTAAATGCTCAACTCCCATAATTAGCTCTATAGGTCATGAAACTGATACAACAATTGCTGACTTTGTTGCTGATGTAAGAGCACCAACCCCATCTGCTGCTGCTGTTTCTGCAACGCCTGACCGAAACGTTTTAATCTATAAAGCATCTAAATTGAGAAAAAATTTGCAAGATTTAATGGCTCAGACTTTGGATCAAAAGCATGCATACCTAAATATGCTTCAGCTAAAAATTATTGATCCAAGTCAACAATTACTTCAAAATGCTCAAAAACTTGATGACTACGAGATGCGCTTATTTAGGATTACAAATAGCCTAATTGATAAAAATAAGACAAATCTTAATCAACAAATAACTCGATTAAAAAACTACTCAGATTACTTCATTAAGCACCAAAAAAATCAATTAAGTAATAAAGCCAGTCTTCTTAATCTTCTATCACCTCTTAATACTCTTTCAAGGGGTTACACAATAACGCATAATGAAAAAGAAAAAGTTATAGTTTCATTTAAAAAAATTAATTCTGGAGACCTTATTGTCACTAAATTTCATGACGGTAAAGTCATTTCAAAAGTTACAAAGAAAGAGGATAATTAGAGTACATCAACACTCTAGTAAATTTAATTATGCAATCTAATGTTTCATTTTTACGTCGATTAGGCTCAATTACTTATGATCTATTGCTTGTATTCTCATTTGTATTTTTTATTGCTGGAATAGTCATTCTTATCAACCAAAAAGAACCTATCACTAATAGTCTTTTCTTTTATCTTTTAACGCTTCCAGTAATCTTTTCTTACTTCTCCATATCATGGGTTAAAGGTAAACAGACTCTGGGCATGAGAGCATGGAAGTTTGAAATTACCCAGCAAGATGGTGAAAATGTCACTTATAAGCAATCTCTTATAAGGCTAATATTAGCGATAACTTCATTAGCAGGAATTGGCTTTATATTTCAGTTTTTTAATAAATATAAGCTTCCATTGCATGATTACTATTCTAAAACTTACCTTACTGAAATTCATAAATAAATGACTAATAGATCTGCAACAGGACTAATTGGGTTTATTAATAGAAATAAACTTACTTTGGTTCTCATTGTTATTTTATTTTCTCTAATAAAGCAGAATATTTTTACTAATAATTTCCCATATATTGTTTTAAATAAACAAAAAATAATCAATGATATTAAGAAAACTAATACTAATTTAATAGATCAAAATGCTCTGATTGAAGCTCAAATAAACAGCTTTACTGAAGAAGACTCAAGATTGGTTGAGTCTAAAGCTAGATTTAAATATGGCCTAATTAAGGAAGGGGAATATTTTTTTAAAATTAATAAGATTATCGTAACTGATAACTTAGAAGAAACTATTGATTCTTCTTTATAATTAATGGCATTATCTCAATCTTATAATGAAGCCTTTTGCTGACATGAATAATGATAATTATTACTTGGTAATGCCAGCTAGTGGCATGGGGAAGAGGATGAAATCTGAAACCCCAAAACAATACCTCAAGCTTAGTAATGGCCTAACTATAATAGATCAATGCCTTAAAACACTTCTAAAGGTTGACGTAATTTCGGGCTTTGTCATTGCTCTTTCTGAAAAAGACACTTTATTTAAATCTTCAATCTATTTTAACCACTCAAAAATGTTAGCAAGTGCCAAGGGAGGGAAGGAAAGATTTAATTCTGTTCTAAATGCATTAAATTCACTAGCAAAGATTGCAAAACCTAATGACTGGATTTTAGTGCATGATTCAGTTCGCCCTTGTGTTAAAAAAATAGACATTGAAATGTTGATTAATGAGGTATCAAATCATCAAACTGGTGGTATTTTAGCTACCGGTGTTGTCGAAACAATTAAACAAGTTGCCATTAATGGAAAAGTGTCTACAATTGATCGAAGCAAACTTTTTAAGGCTCAAACCCCTCAAATGTTTAGGTATGGAGTCTTAAAAGATGCATTGGAAAAGGCAGTAAAACTTAATCATAACATTACAGATGAGTCTGAAGCAATAGAAAACCTAGGTTATTCAATTAAAATTGTTGTTGGCTCTTCAAGTAATATTAAAATTACTCAAATAGATGACCTTGAGCAAGCGAACCACTACCTTCAGTAAATTATGACTATAAAAACAGGCATAGGACAAGACTCTCATGCATTCGAAAAAAAACCTGGAAAGCCTTTAATACTATCAGGCATCAAATTTGATCACTCTTTTGGCTTAAAAGGCAATAGTGATGCAGATGTTGTCTTTCATTCAATCACTAATGCTATATCAAGCATTACTGGTATAAATATTTTAGGGACAGTAGCGGACAAACTTGTGCAACAAGGAGAAAAGGACAGTAGTAAATACCTTCAACTTGCACTTGATGATTTGCATGAATGGAAAATAAGTCATATAGCAATATCAGTAGAATGCTTAAACCCAAAAATATCACCAAAAATTGATCTTATGAAACAAAAAATTTCTACTATCTGCAAAATAAAAATTGCTGATGTAGGTATAACTGCAACTTCAGGTGAAGGATTGACCGCCTTTGGAAGAGGCGAAGGAATTCAAGCAATAACCATCATAACCGTTAGCAAATCATGACTCTAATAGATAACCCCACACGCTCAAAAATTAAAAAAATACACTTCATAGGAATAGGTGGCTCTGGAATGAGTGGCATTGCAGAAGTTCTTGCTAACTTAGGTTACGAAATATCTGGATCAGACATTCAGTCCAATCAAGCAACAAAAAAACTTGAAGAAATAGGCTGTAATATTAGCTATACGCAAAAAGCTGAAAATGTTAAAGGCAAACAGGCAGTAGTTGTGTCTTCTGCAATCAATAAAAACAACCCTGAACTCCAAGAGGCTAGGCAGCAAAAACTATTAATTGTTCCAAGAGCTGAAATGCTGGGAGAGCTTATGCGCTTTCGCTTTGGAATAGCAATTTCAGGAACTCATGGCAAAACAACTACAACCAGCCTAATTGTTCACATAATGACTGAAGCAAAGCTTGACCCAACTTACATTATTGGGGGCATTATAAATGCAACCGGTATGAACGCCAAACTAGGAAAAAGTGATTATTTAATTGCCGAAGCAGATGAAAGCGATGCATCTTTTCTTCACCTTCAGCCCATGTTGAGTGTTATTACTAACATTGATGAAGATCACATGAGTACTTATAATCATAGCTATGATAACCTAACTGATGCCTTTATAAGCTTTACATCAAATCTGCCTTTCTATGGAGTTTGTGTTGCTTGTATTGATGATGGCGGAGTTAAGGACATCCTTAAAAAAATTCATAGGCCAGTTTTGAGTTATGGCTTCAGTGATGATGCAGATGTCCTGGCATCAAACGTTAAACAGAATGAAATGAAAATGTCATTTGATGTTTACTGTAAAAAATATCAAAAAAAATTTCCTGTGTCACTTAATTTAATAGGAAGGCATAATATCTTAAATTCTCTTGCTGCAATTAGTGTTGCAATTGAACTAGAAATAGAGCTTGAGGTAATACAGAAAGCATTGTCTCATTTTAGTGGTGTATCAAGAAGGCTTGATTACCACCAGAATTTAACTGTAAACACTTATCTTATTCCACTCTTTGATGATTATGGTCATCATCCCAATGAAATCACTGAGGTTGTAAGTACTTTAAGAAATACCTATCCAGATAAAAGGCTTGTGGTTATTTTTCAGCCTCATAGATATTCACGAACTAGAGACCTATTCAATGATTTTGTTAGCTGCCTATCTAAAGTAGATGTATTAGTTTTACTTAATATATATTCAGCCAATGAGTCGCCAATTAATACAATTAGCTCATCAACCCTTGCCGACTCGATAAGAAGAAGAAGCTCAATCGATCCAATCGTAGTTAAAGATATTGATGAAATAATTGAAATAATTCCAAATATAGTTACTGAAAATGATGTAATTCTTACTCTTGGAGCTGGTGATGTCAATAAAATCCCACACCAGTTAAAAGATCATTTTCATGAATAAAAGATAATGCTCAAGTTTAATGAACCAATGTCAAAACACTGTTCTTTAAGATCAGGAGGAATATCTAGTGAATTTCTTAAGCCTGAAGATGTAAATGAGCTCTCTAATTTTTTAAAAATCAATACAAAGCCTGTTCTAATAGTTGGCCTGGGAAGTAACCTATTGATCCGTGATAGAGGATTTAATGGCGTAACAATTAATACAAAAAATCTCAAAGATATTTCTATTTCAAATGGATTAATCGAGTCAGGAGCAGGAACCTCTCTCGCAAAATTATCAAGATTTTCTCAAGCAAATTTAAAATTTGGAGCTGAATTCCTTAGTGCTATTCCTGGAAGTGTAGGCG
Source organism: Candidatus Pseudothioglobus sp. uisw_070 (assembly GCF_059512545.2). Lineage (NCBI taxonomy): Bacteria > Pseudomonadati > Pseudomonadota > Gammaproteobacteria > Pseudothioglobaceae (SeqCode) > Pseudothioglobus (SeqCode) > Candidatus Pseudothioglobus sp. uisw_070. Next base: position 1,340,509 of record NZ_CM183456.2, read on the forward strand.
GCGCATTAGCGATGAATGCAGGTGCATTTGGCTCTGAGATATGGCAATATGTCCATTCAGTCAAAACCATTAATTTATCTGGAGAGATCCAAGAAAGATTTCCCAAAGATTATAAAATTTCTTATCGATCTACTCTTCATAAATTTAGTGACGAAGTTTTTATTAGTGCTATTTTTGACTTTAATTTAAAGCAGCCCAATGACAATGTTCGGGACCTGCTTCATAAAAGAAACTCGACACAACCAATCGGTTTAGCAAGCTGTGGGAGTGTTTTTAAGAATCCCAAAGATCATTATGCAGCTAAATTAATTGAGTCAACTGGCCTTAAAGGCTTTTGTATTGGAGGAGCTTGCGTTTCAGAAATGCACGCAAACTATATTATTAATCAGAATAATGCAAGTGCTTCAGATATTGAAAATTTAATTACTCATATTCAAAGTGTAATAAAGAATAAACATAATATTGAACTTGAAACTGAAATAATAATCATATGATTGCTGTATTAATGGGAGGCTACTCAGCTGAGAGAGAAATATCACTTCTTAGTGGCCATGCTGTTTATGAAGCTCTTCTTAAAAGTAATGTGGATTGTTTCTCATTTGATCTCACCCATGAAAATCTTGAAAGTCTTTGGGAAAAAGAATTTGATAAAGCGTTTATTGTCTTACATGGCAGAGGCGGAGAAGACGGCTACATTCAATCCCAACTTATAAAAAAAGGTATCCCGTTTACAGGATCTAATGCTATTGCATCAAATCTATGCATGAATAAAGCTACTACTAAAGACTTATGGAGAAATCATAGCCTTCCCTTATCTCCCTCAATCGTGGCTATAAAAGGGCAGAATTTAGATTCAATAAATTTTCCTCTTCCATGGGCTGTAAAGCCAACTTTGGAAGGCTCTAGTATTGGTATTACAAAGGTTAAAAATCAGAATGAACTTGATGAAGCACTTAAAGCAGCATGGCATTATAACGATGAGGCATTAATAGAGCAGTGGGTTGAAGGTGACGAATATACTGTTGCAATATTAAATAACAAAACGCTCCAAAGTATAAAAATTATTTCTGACCATGATATTTACGACTATCACTCAAAATACTTTAGTAATAAAACCGAATATCTTTGTCCGTCAGGTTTAACTATAGCGCAAGAAAAAAATATTCAAATGATAGCTTTAAAGGCCTTTAATTTAACTGGGGCATCTGGCTGGGGTAGGGTTGACTTTATTCTTGATAAAAATATGAAGCCATACTTATTAGAAATAAATACAGTGCCGGGTATGACATCTCACTCACTTGTTCCAATTGCAGCTAAAGCCTCCAATATAAGTTTTGAAGAATTAGTAATCAAAATCCTTAATGGCTAGAGAAAGAAAAAATTACGTAAAGAAACCAAAAAAACCTTTTAAGTATTTTTTAAACAAAATATTTAAATTAGTTTTCTATATACTTTTTGCGCTTTCAATTGCCTTCTTGATATATCTTGTTGAAAAATCAACCCTACTCAAACCAAATATTTCATGGGAAATAAAGGGAGAATTGCAAGCCCAAGCATACGAATATGATGAATTAATTAAACCTCTTCTTGTCAATAAATATTTACTTAATCTCTCTCAAATTAAAAATAAACTAGAACAGAGTCCGTGGGTTTCAAATGTAGAAGTTGAAAGAATATTTTGGAATAGGATTCGAATATCATTAGAAAAGCATGATATTGCTATGCGATATGGAACTGAAGGTTATATATCCTCTCGAGGCATATTATTTAAACCAAACTTAACAATTAACTCTGGAAAACCAATTGGAATAGTATCTGAATCAGAGGTTCAACAATTTTATTTTGACTTTACTATGTACCAGTCAATCCTTGAGCCGGTTAAAATTTCTCTTTTTGAAAGGACTTCCATTGATGAATTAACATTAGATAACAATATAAAGATTATTTTAGGATATCAAAAACAAAATGAACGCCTAGAGTTATTTATCAAATCTTTTGAAAAACTAAAGAAGTATAAAAAAATTAGAACAAGAGGAATTTTTGATATGAGATACCCTAATGGCTTTGCGTTGAGCTATTCGCCATTATGACTTTGTAGCACAATGCTATGCTTATTGAAGTCCAGTAGATTGAGATAAAACTAAAGAGAGAATCTAGATAGCTATTTTCAATTAGGCCTATCAACGAAATTAAAATAAATGGGCCTATAAAGTTGATTAAAAAAATGTTTAGGCGAGCCTGCCATGTCACTTCTATTCTCTTGTAGGGCACATCGTTTGCTATTGATACTAAATTAAGTGTTAATGGGATAAGTAAAAGATAAAACGGTAGCAAATAAATTGAAGAAAGTGTTACTGCTTGACCAATACCTAAAAGAATCGCCAAAAGAAAGAAGCGGCCAAACCTTAGGCTAGGCAAAACAAAACCAAATCGATTTATAGAATTACCCCCTAGAATTACAACTCTATATATATTTACTAATATTGCCATTGAGGCATAAATAAACATTAGTAAATAAGTTATATGAAAACTAATATTTTCTGGCACTTCACTTCCAGGCTTTAGCATAGATAATAAATGCACCAGCTCAGGCAAGAATGGAAGAGCTAAAAGTATTGGGAAAATACTGGCCTCAAGTAACTTCTTCCAATTAGAAAAAGCAAATGCTAAGGTTGCTAAAATAGTTTTTTGTATCGGGATATTTGTCATGATAAGTTTGAGTTAACCACGTTAATAGTAATAGTTAATTTATCGCCTGGTTGTAATATATATTCTTCATTCAAATCATTCCAAGATCTAATTTCTGCAATTTTAACATTATACTTTTGGGCAATTCTTGATAGGTTATCGCCCTCCTTTACCGTGTAAAAAATATCTCTATTAATATCAATTCCAGTATTCGTTATTTTAGCCAACTCTGTCTTGTTTTTGTTATCCCTTAAGATAACTAATTCTTTTCCAATAGACAAAGAGTCCGAGGGGCTAATTTGATTCCACCTTACAAGATTATTAATTGTGGTATCAAACTTAATAGAAATTTTCCATAGGCTATCTCCAGCAACAACCGTATAGATAATTTTTTCTGAATTTTTTTGAATATTTAATCTACTTTTTTCCCGTTGATTATCTGACAAAGAGTAATAGTTCTCTGATTTTTGAGCTAAAGGGACAATTAAATACTTATCAGCCCTTATGGCATCATTATCAAGCTCATTAACGCTCATTATTTGACCAATTGTTGTATTGTAATTTTGTGCAATAAGGCTAAGACTATCGCCTTGCTTAATCTTATAACGAGTCCAACTAATTTTTGGTCTTTGGTCTTGCTTAGATAAATTGTCATTAAAGCTATAAATAACCTCTTCTGGAAGCAGCATTATGTATGGCAGGGATTCAGGAGTTGCCCAGCGTTTCAATCCAGGGTTGTAGTTATAAATCTGATCAATACTTAAGCCAGTCCACTGAGAAATAAGCGCTAAATCAAACTGTGAATCTAGTTCGACTTCATTTAAGAAGGGCTTATTATCGATCTCAAGCAGTTTTTGATTATAGCGAGAAGGATTTTTAATTACCTGACTAAGGGCTAGGAGCTTAGGAACATACTTCTCAGTCTCCTGAGGTAGATCTAGGCTCCAAAAATCTGTCTTTTTTCCAAGCTTAATATTTGTGTCAATTGCTCTTTGAATTCTTCCAGGGCCTGCATTATAAGCAGCAATAGATAGAAGCCAATCTCCTTTAAACATTTTATTTAGATCATTTAAATAATTAGCAGCGGCTTTAGTTGAGGCAAGCACATCCCTTCTATCTGCATGCCACCAGTCTTCTTCTAGGCCATACATTCTCCCAGTAGAAGGTATAAATTGCCACAACCCTGCTGCCGTTCCATGAGAATATGAAAATGGATAGTAATCAGATTCAACAATAGGCAGCAAAGCAATTTCAATTGGAACGTTCTGCTTCTCTAGTTCAGAGACAACAAGATATAAAAAAGGCTCTGCTCTTTTTGAAATTAAAGATAGATACTCTGGATGATTACTTATCCAATCAATACGACTTTGAACTCTTGAATTAGAAACACTTTTAATATCCTGACGATTGGCAATAACTTGCCATAAATCATCCTCTTGAGAGTATTGAATAGTATTGACTGACTTACCCTTGGGGCTGGCTAAAGTTTGATTTTTATCAATGACCGATTGACAGCCAGAAAGAATCAAAAAGATTAATAAAAGAGCAGATCTCACTTCTACTTCTTACTTGAGCATTCGGGTGAATTAGGTGCAATCTGACGTTTTTGCCACTCTTGAGGGCTGTAGGTATGCATTGCCAAAGCATGAATATGCTTTAACTCTTCGGCAAAAAGCTTATTAATGAAACGGTGACGATCAATAAGCTTCATTTCATCAAAGGTTGGACTTACGACTACAATTTTAAAGTGCGACTCAGTAGCTGGTCCTGAATGCTGACTAGACTCATTACTAACTTCACAATATTCTGGACTCAAAGCTAAATCAAGTTGATTTTTTAAATGATTTTCCATACTAGGCATCGTCATTACTCACATTTGCGTATTCAAAAGAATCAGAAAAGAAGTTCTCTTTAATTAGTTGATGTTCAAGACAGCTTTTAGCTGCTGCATTAACCATTACAGGTGGGCCACAAGCATAAACCTCGAATCCTGTTAAGTCTTCAAAATCTTTAATAACTGAGTCATGAACATAGCCTTTATTTCCATCCCAAGTCTCATTTGCTTCTGATAATACTGGAATAAAAGAGATATTGGGGTATTTTTCACTCCATTCAGATGGAAGGTTCGAGTACAAATCAACTTCACTTCTTACCCCCCAGTATAAATAAACCTTCCTTTGAGACCCTATATTAATAAGGTGCTCTATTATTGCCTTAACTGGGCCAAAACCAGTTCCTCCAGCAATAAAAATGATTGGGCATTCGCTTTCTTCTCTTAGAAAAAAACTTCCTTTGGGGCCTTCAATTCTTAAAATTGATTTAGGGGCTAACGAATTAAAAATGAAGTTAGTGAGCTTTCCATTATCAACCAAACGAATATGGAGCTCAATCAGATTTGAGTTAGTTGGCGCGTTGGCGATAGAGTAATATCTTGAGTCAAAATCTGAATGCTCTAAGTCGAGGTATTGCCCTGCTAAATACTGCAAAGATTGAGCGCCAGGTATCTTTAATATTAGCTGGATTACGTCATGATTCAAATGATTAATTTGCTCTACACGACAAGGCATACTTCGAACTTCAATAACTGCCAGAGAGTCAAGCTCATCAACTGCAATATATAAATCACTCTTTGCTTTACACTGACAAAGCAATGCCATATTTGAATCAATGTCATCAGCGCTTAGAACTGATGGGACCTCACCATCATAATCAATCTCTCCATTAAGGATAACTGCTTTACACTGACCACAAAAACCATTTTGACAGCCGTATGGAAAATTAAAGCCGTTTGAAAGCGCTCCATCTAGAACAGATTCTTCATCTCCACACTTGAATGATTTACCACTAACTTGATTTAAAACCGTAAACATAGTTTTTGGAGATAAAAAATATAAAGGTGCCATTATAATGTAGGTCTTATAGTTATGAACTTACTATTATTATGGCAATTGAGCCAATAAATTTTGTAGTTTTTTTGATGGGACCAACAGCCTCTGGAAAGACTGAGCTAGCTATAGAAATTAGTAAACACATTAACTCAAAATTAATAAGTGTCGACTCTGCCTTGATCTACAGGGGTATGGATATTGGCACAGCAAAGCCTAGCAAGGAAATTCTTGCAGCCCATCCACATGAATTAGTTGATATTTGTGAGCCTGAAGATAGCTTTTCTGTCACTGAATTTATATCACTGGCAAAAGAACACATTAAATCGGCTCTAGCAGAAGGTAAATTACCTATTCTGGTTGGTGGCACTTCTTTCTACTTTAACGCTTTAGAGCATGGTTTATCAAAACTTCCTTCATCAACTGATGAGTCTCGAAAGCATTTTAATGAACTTTTAAAAAGTGAAGGCACTGCAAAACTTCATTCAAAATTAGCGGAAATTGATCCTAAGTCTGCAGCGCGCATCCATTCAAATGACTCCCAAAGAGTAACCAGAGCACTTGAGGTTTTTCATCTTTCTGGAGAAACACTAAGCAAGCTTCAAGGCAAAAAAAACCAGAATAAGCTCGATCTTAGTATTAAAAAAATTGTACTCATGCCTGATAGAGCTATGCTTCATCAAAGAATTGAGCAGCGCTTTATAAAAATGATTAAAGATGGATTTCTTAATGAGGTTGAAGCACTTAGACAAAATACAAAACTCAATCTAGATTTTGCCTCTATGAGATGCGTTGGTTATAGGCAAGCATGGAATTATTTTGAAGGGAACTATAGCAAACAAGAAATGATTGAAAAAGTAATCATCGCGACTAGGCAACTATGTAAACGTCAATGTACATGGCTAAGGGACGAAGATAAGGCTCTAACATTAAATCAAATAGAAATTGAAAAAGCCGTTAAGTTTCTTCAAGAACGAAGCGCTTAAAAACCTTTCCACGTTCATTAAAATCACTAAACATATCAAAACTTGCACACCCAGGGGAAAGCAATACTGCGCCCCCTTCTGCCATTGAAGTTGCCATCGATACCGCCTTTTTCATTGTATCAACAACTTCCACATGAGGTGCGGTAATTTGCTTTGAAAAATTACTACTGCACTCTCCAATTAAAACAACTGCATTAACTTTTTCATTTATTAATTTGAAAAACTCTGAGTAGTCTTCTTTTTTGGATATTCCACCAGAAATTAATATTAAGTTATTGTATTTTTCAAAAAGAGCGTTAACGGCAGTTATGGAAGAAATTGCGTTGGTTGATTTTGAATCGTTGTAGTAATCTATATCGTTTATCGTTGAAACAAATTCCAATCTATGCTCTAAGCCTTTGAAGTCAATTGCAGCCTGAACCATTACTTTTAAGGTTAATCCAAAACGATGGCCTAACGTTAAGGCAGCTAATAGATTTTCTATATTATGTCTTCCAACAACCTTCAATTCATCACTTGTTAGTAGGAATTTGCCTTTGTGTAGAACTTCATACAAGTCACCAATTCGATTTGCACTGAAATCACACCTATCATCAACAGACTCAACCGCATAGAAGTTGTGGCCGCTCAAATCACTCAGCAAATCATCGCTGAGATTTATAACTTTAAATTTGCAATAGCTATAAATCGATAATTTAGAGGAAATATAATCACTAAAGTTAGAGTACCTATCAAGGTGATCAGGAGTTATATTCGTAATTACGCCAGCTAATAAAGAAAGTTTATTTGTGTAATCTAATTGATAACTTGAAAGCTCAACAACATAGAGTTCGGCTTCATCACTTAAACTGTCCATTACAGGCTTGCCGATATTGCCGCAAATAACAGCATTTTTTCCATCAGCAAATGCCATCTCACCTAATAATTGAGTTACGGTTGATTTTCCATTTGAGCCAGTAATGCCAATAATTGGTGCCATAGCATATCGACCAAATAACTCTATATCACTAATTATTGAAATATTTTTTTTGCGCATCCAAATTACAATATCTTCTGACTCAGCGACACCTGGACTAATAATTACTTCAGAAATGCCAGTTAAAATATGCTCATTCCAATCTCCAAAATAAGCATCACTAAGTAGACCCTCTTTTTTACTTACTTCAAGCATAGGAGGCTCTTGACGAGTGTCAGCAATGCGAAATGAGATTTCATTTTTAAAGAAAAAACGAGCTACAGAAAGTCCTGTAATACCTAGACCTAAAATAAGTTTCATGAAAACCTTGTGTTTTCGACCAAAATTGACTATATTTTACACTTTTACTTCACAATTTTATTATGCCTACAAATGTTCAGACAACTTCAAGCGCGATTGTAATAAATCGGACGCTAAGAAATACGTATCAGCTTTTATCAGCAACGCTTCTTTTCAGTGGTTTAATGGCTTACTTATCCATGTATCTTAGACTGCCTTACTTCGGACTTCTAATAACGCTTGGTGGCTATTTTAGTCTCTTGTTTTTGGTGACAAAGCTTAGAAATTCGGCTTTTGGAATCCTCGCAGTCTTTGCACTAACTGGCTTCATGGGTTTAACCCTTGGGCCAATTGTTGGCGCATACACAACTGCCTTCTCAAATGGGGCCGAGCTTGTTGGAATGGCAATGACAGGAACTGCGGTTATCTTTTTATCGCTTTCTTTCTACGCTATTACATCTCAAAAAGACTTTAGCTTTATGGCCGGCTTCCTGACTGCTGGAATAGTAGTTGCATTTCTAGCGGGTATAGCAGCATACTTTTTCCAAATACCTGCTTTGTCTCTTGCAGTTTCATCTGCATTCATTTTATTAATGAGTGGCCTTATATTATATGAAACAAGCAATATTATTCATGGTGGAGAAACCAATTACATCATGGCGACAGTTACCCTATACATTTCTATTTACAACCTATTCTTAAGCCTTCTTCACCTATTAGGTGTGTTTTCTGGCGATGACTAGTGATAGATAGCGATGGATATCGCGCAAATGTTGGCATTGTAATTACTAATGAAAAAAGGCAAATACTTCTAGCAAAGCGCTTTAAACAAGATGCATGGCAACTTCCTCAGGGTGGAATTGATACCGATGAAACTGAGCTAGATGCTCTTTATAGAGAGCTTGAAGAAGAGGTTGGTCTTAATCCAGGCCATGTAACTCTTTTAGCTAAAACTCCTAAATGGCTACGTTATGATCTGCCTACAGAGCACATTAGGCGTCGCCAAAAACCAACCTGTATTGGTCAGAAACAGGTTTGGTTCCTATTAAAACTTAAATCTGGTGATGACAATATCACTCTTGACTCACACCATGATATTGAGTTTGATGACTGGAAGTGGGTTGATTACTGGAAACCAGTCGATGAAGTGATTGACTTTAAAAGAGCGGTCTATGAGGATATGTTAAAAGCACTTGCTCCAATTCTATTTGAAAATGAACATAGCATTCCAACAAAACTTTCTCGGCCTCTGCAGTTTACTGCCATCAAGCTTTATTAAGGCAGGTTTTTCTTTATAATCTCGACTGGTGTCATTATGTGTGCCTCAATAAGCTTTTGAGCAGGCATGGAATTCCTTTCAAGCACCAATACCATTAGCGCAACATGCTCATTCTGATTTGCTTGCAGTCTTTCATAGTTAGTAACGTTTTCTTGAAGCCAAAGATTTCGGTATCGGGTAGATTTTTCATAAAGTGATTGCCTTATCTGAAAAAGTCTTGGGGAATTACAACCAGAAACTAACGCTTCATGAAATGAAAAATGTCGATTTTGCCATTCATCCATATCAATATTTTCAGATTTGCTATATTTAGCTAATAAATGAGAAGCTGCAATTATTTTTGACTCCCAAAAATCACCACCTTTTTTTATAGCCATATCAAGACATAAGCCCTCTATTTTTGATCTTGCCTGATAAATGTCAGTTAAATCATCAATAGATATATTACTAACATAAAAGCCTTTTTGGTTTTCAGACACAACTAAATCCTTGGCAATTAGTTGTGATAGTGCTTCTCTTATTGGACTTGTTCCAACTTTATAACGATCTTTTAAAGTTTTAATTTGTAGTTTTTCCCCAGGTGGGAACACGCCCTGAATAATATCACTAGTTAATGCATAAAGAATTTTAGAAGCTGTATTTTGCTTAGAAGTATTCATTCACTATTTTTTTATGTAATTTAAAGTTAGATAATTTACAATTTAACTACAGTATAACTTGAATTATTTAAAAATGTAGTTATAATTGAATAATGTCGACATTATTCAAAAATACTTAATATATTACTATGAATTCAAAAAATACTTTAAATGTTGGTTTTGAATTGAGTCAACACAAAAATAACTCAAGAGTTCAGGTCCTTAAGCTATCAAAAAATACTGTAGAAAAATTTTCTAAGAAAATAGTTGATCATAATGTTCAATCTATTGAATATAAACCGTTTTTAAGGTTTTATCTTGCTGATTGTCTAAATAAGCTAACCGATGATTCTTTAGGTAAATTTCTATTAAAAACTCTTAAGAATCGCTCAACAGGGGCAATATTACTGGAATGTGAGCTATTAAATAACTCAAAGATTAACGGAATAGAGTTTGTAGATTTTAATGTTCTACTTTCTACGGCAATTTCTCATCTTATTGGCATTCCAAATCTTGATTCAATGTCTGGCAAGTTTTATGCCAGATTTAGTGTTAAAAATGAAGATAATAGTGATAGCTATCTCCGTCAAGCTCATCGCAGAATGGAACTCCACAATGATGGGACTTATGTTGAAGAGACTACTGACTGGGTAATCATGCAAAAAATACTTGAAGTTGATGTTGAAGGTGGTGATTCACTTCTACTTCATGTTGATGACTGGAAGGATTTGGACAAATTTTATCATCATCCATTAGCAAAAGAAAATCTTCAATGGGGATCGCCCTCTAGTAAAAATATTACTTATAAAACGTCTCATCCAATTTTTTTAGAGGAGATGAATGATGGAAAGCCAATTATGTCTTTTATTGATCAATTCGTTGAACCTTTGAATATTGCCCAAGGGCTTTATTTATATGAAATGGGTGAGTCACTTGAAAAAGAGACAAATACTTCAAATATAAAATTACCCGAAGGCAGTATGCTTATTATTAATAATTATTACTGGCTTCATGGAAGAGACAAATTTATAGCCAAAAAAAACCTTCATAGAGAACTTCTTCGTCAAAGAGGTGTTTTTGCTAAAAATACTGGCGATAATGATAAATAATTTATTCCATATACACTTGTAAAAATGAAGAAGGAGCTAATGTTCGATTATGTTGTTTTAGGAGGTGGTATTGTTGGCGTTTCGACGGCACTTTCGCTTATTACAAAACACCCTGATAAACGCATCCTGCTTGTTGAAAAAGAGGAATCTTTCGCTCAACACCAAACGGGACACAATAGTGGCGTCATTCATGCTGGCGTTTACTACGAACCTGGCAGCTTAAAGGCAAAATTTTGCAGAGAAGGATTAACAGAAACAATCAAATTCTGCTTGCTTCATAAAATCCCATATCATCAGTGTGGTAAGCTATTAGTAGCAACTAATGACACAGAATTGAAGCGGATGAAAGAGCTTTATGAGCGATGCAAATCGAATGATATTGAAGTTGAAATTTTAAACGAAAAAACATTAAATGAAATTGAACCAAACATCTCTGGTATTGGTGCGCTTTTAGTCAAATCAACTGGAATCGTTAACTATAAATTAATTACAAAGAAAATGTCAGAGCAATTTGAGTCATTAGGTGGCATGTTTCTTCTTAACACTCAAATAATTAATCTTAAAGAAGACGAAGATAAAATCCAAATAATAACTTCGAATGAAATATTCAGCTCAAGATATCTTGTTTGCTGCGCTGGGCTAATGGCTGACAGAATAGCAAAACTACTGAAAATTAAAATTAACTTTCAAATTGTTCCATTTAGAGGAGAGTACTTTAAGCTTCCTGAAAAACATAACAATCTAGTTAAGCATTTGATCTACCCAGTACCTGATCCAACTCTCCCCTTCTTAGGAGTTCACTTAACCAAAATGATTGATGGAAGCATAACTGTTGGACCAAATGCGGTTCTTGGATTTAAGCGTGAAGGTTATAGTAAGTTTAATTTCAGCCTGAAAGATAGTTTTCAACTATTATCATTCAAAGGGTTTCATAAAGTACTTATGAAAAACTTTAAATCGGGCTTATATGAAATGAAAAATTCAATCTTTAAGAGAGGTTATTTAAAGGAGGTGCAAAAATATAGCCCTTTGGTAAAACTTAGCGATCTCAAACCATACCCTGCAGGAATTAGAGCACAAGCAGTTTTGGATGATGGTACACTTGTACATGACTTTTTATTTGCTGAGAGCAGGCGATCAATCCATGTATGTAATGCACCATCTCCTGCAGCAACCTCAGCTATACCAATTGGAAGGTATATTACTGATAAAGCGACTGAGGCTTATAACAAACTAGCTTAATTTAAAAAACTGCCTTATAGTCTCAGCAAACTGAGCTGATTGAACGCTTTCTGGCTTCGCTTTAAGCTTAATTAAAGCAGGGTCTACAAATTCTTTTGGAATTGTAATATCCCTTCTAGCCGACAGAAGATCTTTTATAAAATTAACCAAAAACTCTGGATGCGCTTGCATTGTAAGAACTTTATCTTTGATATAAAAACCAGCATTTTCACAAAATTCAGATTTTGCATAAACAGTTGCCCCCTCTGGCAATCGAAGAACTTGATCTTGATGACAAATATTTAAGGTTACCTCTTTCAACAAGTTACTCATGTAACCTGTTTTATTGTTAATTTGGTAAGTATGAAGCCCCAAGCCCCATCCTTTTATTGACTTTTCAACATGGCCTCCAAGTGCTTGGGCAATTAGCTGGTGACCAAAACATACTCCAAAGATTGGTAAGCTGTCCTTATAGATATTTTTAATCAGGTCACTGATTACTGGTATCCAAGAGTGCTCTTCATAAACGCCATGCGGAGAGCCAGTAACAATCCATCCATCACACTCAAGGTGATCTTTTGGAAATACTGAATCAAGAATATTAAATGTTTTAAACTCAAACACTTTCTCTTCAGAATTAATAAGTGCAATAAGCATTTCTGCATAAGTACCGTATTCTTCAACCAAATCTTCTGAAGCCCTTCCAACTAATAATATTCCAATTTTCATCATATTCTTAAGAAATTAAATTTTTACTTGTTTCATTTTTTGTTTTGCCCTAATAACTAGATAATCATGCGCAATAGTAGCTGCGATAATTGCTGTAATTTCCGCATGATCATAAACTGGAGCCACTTCAACAACATCTGCACCAATAAAATTTAAATTTTCTAAGCCCCTAATAATTCCTAAGGCCTGGGCAGAAGTTAAACCTCCCGAGACTGGTGTTCCAGTTCCAGGTGCATAGGCAGGGTCAAGACCATCAATATCAAACGTAAGGTATGCAGGGCGATCTTTAACAACTTCAATTATTTTTTTAATTACTTTATTTACGCCATTCTCATGAACCCATGGCGCATCAAGAATAGTCACCCCCTTGGTATTGCTATTATGAGTTCTTATTCCAACTTGTATGGAGTGCTCGGTATCAATTAAATTCTCTTTGATGGCTCTTGAAAACATCGTGCCATGGTCAAGCCTTCCATCTTCATCGGGCCAAGAATCTGTATGCGCATCAAAATGAACAAGCGCAATTGGTCCATGCTTTGCAGCGTGTGCCCTTAAAAGTGGATAGGTTACAAAATGATCACCCCCAAAAGTGAGCATCTCTGCCCCAGAGTCTAATATAGTTTTAGCATGGGCTTCGATTTGAGCAACCACATTTCCATGAAAACCATAATCCAATTCGCAGTCTCCATAATCGGTTACCGCTAATGTTTTGAAGGGGTCTATTCCGTCTGGAAATGCTAATAATTCTGCAAGCTGAACTGAGGCTTCTCTTATTGCTTTAGGGCCAAATCTTGCACCAGGTCGAAAGCTCGTTGCAGCATCAAATGGAATACCACTTACAGCAATATCAACGCCCTTTAGATTCTTTGTATACTTGCGCCTTAAAAAACTAAGAGCGCCGCCATAGGTCATTTCATTGTCTCTACCATAGAGAGTTTTTTTAGTGAAAGCTTGATCAGTTTTTATTTCTTCAAAATCATCAGTACTCATTAATTTTTCCTATATGTTGAAAAACTAGCTTCTTATTATAATCGGTCCATTAGCGAATAATATAGCATGCCGAGTTTCATACTTGGATTTCGCAAAAACCTTCCGCCAGGAAAACTTTGCCTTGGAATCTTTGCCATAATATCAAAAGTCTCCCCATTTCCAGTAATTTTCTCAGAAACTAATTTTCCAGAGTAGCTAGCAAGAGCAACACCCTGACCAGAATAGCCTTGAGCAGATATAACTTTTTCATTATGGAGAGTTGTAAAGAAGGGCAGGCGATTCATTGTTATCGCAAGCTTTCCTCCCCAAGCATAATCGATTTTTACGCCCTTTAAAAATGGATAAATTTTCTCTAAAGGCTTAGTAACTATGGGAATAATATTATTTGAAAGTTCTTGAGAATAATTCTCACCACCACCAAAAAGTAAGCGCTTATCAGCACTCATTCTAAAATAGTTGATTACAAATCTTGAGTCAGCAAAGGCTATGTCTTTTGGGTTTATCTTTTGAACAGTTTCATCGTCAAGTGGCTTAGTTGCAATAATATAGTTATTCATTGGCAGTATTTTTGATGTTAAGCTTTTTTCAAAATTACCAAGGTAACCGTTACAAGCCAGAACAACTCGATCTGCGTTGATGGAGCCATCTTTAGTGATTACCTTAACATGGTCATCATTAACTTTATAACTTAATGCAGGAGTGTCTTCAAAGATCTTTGCACCTGCAGAAATAGCAGCTTTTGCAATCCCAAGTGCATAATTAAGTGGGTGACAGTGAGCCTCGCCTTCATCATAACTACCTCCATAATATGTTTTTGAGCCAGTCACATCTCTCATTTCATTATCATTCAAATACTCAATATCATGATAATCATAGTTTTCATTCATATGACCTACATATTGTTTTGAATCTTCGCAATATTTTTGCTTATGATTAGGGTGGGCAATACCTTTTTTATAGTCACACTGAATTTGATATTGATCAATTAGATGTTTAGCGTGATATTTTGATTTCTCACCAATCTCCCATAAAACTTTAGCATAATCAACTCCTAACGTTTTTTCTAGATAGAACTGGTCTCTTCTCATACCACCAGAAACTTGGCCTCCATTAGCGCCAGAGGCTCCAGATGCCAGCTTGTTGGATTCAAGCAAGAGAACATTTACTCCTTCTTTTGCCAAATAAAGAGCGGTCGATAGACCCGTGTAACCTCCACCAATTATGCAAACGTCAACATGCACGTCACCAGTAAGTTTAGGTTGATTAATTTCAATATTTCGAGATGCTAGGTAATAAGATTGCACGCAAAGATAGTATTTACTTAATTGATTTGGCAGTCAAATCAAGACACTTCCAAACCTTTTCAATTATCTCGTCAATATGCTCATTAGTACAAATTAAAGGAGGAGAAATAACCATCTTATTTTTAATTGCCCTCATCACTATGCCATTCTCATAACAAAAATCCCGACATTTTCCAACAATCTCTCCACTATTATCAAATCTCTTGCAATTTTCTTTATCTTCAACAATTTCTAATGCTGCAAGCATTCCAACTTGTCTAGCTTCACCCACCAAGGAATGGCTCTCTAAATCCTTCCACTTACTTCCCAAGTATGGGGCGGTATTATTTTTGACTTGGTGAATTATATTAGTGCTCTCCATTAACTCAAGGTTAGCTATAGCTGCAGCCATGCAGGCTGGATGTCCTGAATAAGTATATCCATGATTAAACTCTTCCTTAGCTGAGGCTAATACATCCACAATATCATCATGAACAATAACACCTCCAACTGGCAGATAACCCGAAGTTACTCCCTTTGCAAATGCCATTAAATCTGGCTTAAAGTTAAAGTGTCCAGAACCAAACCATTCCCCAGTCCTTCCAAAGCCACATATTACTTCATCTGCAACTAAAAGGATATTTCTCTCTTTACAAATTCTACTAATCTCTGGCCAATAAGTTTTTGGAGGAATAATAACTCCACCTGCACCCTGAATCGGTTCCGCAATAAATGCAGCAACGCGATCTTCACCAAGCTCGTCAATCTTCTTAGCAAGGCTTTGAGCCATTTTAATTCCAAATTCGTCCTCATCAATTTTTCCACCTGCTTCGACGCAAGCATCATAATAGTAGGGTTGTTCTACATGTTCAATATCAGCAATTGGTAAGCCACCTTGAGCATGCATGGCGCTCATTCCTCCTAAACTAGCACCTGCCATAGTAGAGCCATGGTAAGCATTTTTGCGACTAATAATGACAGACTTAGAGGGCTTACCTTTTGCATTCCAATAGTGTCTTGTTAATCTCACAACAGTATCATTTGCTTCAGATCCAGAACCACAAAAATAAACTTTATTCATCCCTTCTGGAGTTTTATCCGCAATCATTTCAGATAACTTAATTGCAGAAGGATGACTAGACCCAAAGAAATTATTATAGTAAACAAGTTCTTTCATTTGCTCATTCACAGCCTTAATAATTGATTGTTGACCATAGCCCATATTAACGCACCAAAGACCAGACATACTATCTAAAATCTTCTTACCATCATTGTCATAAATATAAACTCCATCTGCTCGGCTGATGATATGAGTTTCCTCAGGATTATTGATGTAACTTAAATCACTAAAGGATTGAATTAAATGCTTGGCATTTTTTTGTTGGAGAGCAGATGTGCTTATAGTCATGGGAATTCCTCAATTAAATTATCAACTTTAAATCGCAAGAAATTGAAATTATCTTGCAACACAATTTTAAATGTTATAGTGTAATACTTTTTTGAATCATGAGTAAAAAATAATTTACGATTGTTCAAAAGTAACATAAATAATTAAATAGCAAACTTTTAAATACATGACTAATATCGCTGAAGAATTTTTAAAGAATAATCCAGATTTAGAAAAAATTGAATTTATATATGTTGACTTTAATGGCATCCCAAGAGGCAAATATGCCGCACCAAAAACGCTAGTTAAAGCTTTTGATGGTGGCCTTAAAATGCCTATATCAAGCTATGTACTTGATGTTTGGGGTGATAACCCTAAGGGAACTGGTCTAGTGATGTCAGGTGACGGTGATGCAATATGTAGGCCCGTTATAAGCTCACTAGCAGTCACGCCATGGAGCACTCGCAAGACAGCCCAGTGCCTTGTTAGCATGGAAAATGTTGATGGAGAGGCAATTTATGCAGACCCAAGACAAATCCTATCTTCAGTTCTTGAGCGTTTTCAAAAGCTTAATTTAAAGCCAGTTATCGCACCTGAAATGGAATTTTATCTTGTTGATAAACAATTGCAAAAAAATGGCCATCCACAAATGCCAATCATTCCAGGCACTAACAGAAGATATGAAGATGTTCAGCTTCTCAACTTGAATGAGATGGATGACTTTGAAAGCTTCTTTGCCCTAGTAGAAAAAAGTGCTCACTCTTTAGGAATTCCTGCTGAGACTGCCATCAAGGAGTGTGCACCTGGACAATTTGAAATTAATTTACTACATCATGAAGACGCCCTCTTGATGGCTGATCAAGCCTTTTTAATGAAACGCTTAATTAAAAACTGCGCTAGACAATTTAATATGAACGCAACCTTTATGGCCAAACCTTTTTCAGATCAAGCTGGCAACGGTATGCACGCCCACCTTAGCATTATTGATAAAGATGGTAACAATGTTTTTTCAGTCGACAAAAATAAACAGCCTCAAGGTATTTTTGCGAACTCTATTGCGGGCCTTTTAAAGAATGCCCCTGATTTTCTTTCTTTTTATGCATCACACTCAAATTCATATCGACGTTTAGTTCATAATGCAGATCATGCTCCAACAACATTAAGCTGGGGTAATGAAAATAGGACCGCCCTAGTAAGATTACCGGAGGCATCCTCAAAAGCAACGCGTTTAGAATTTAGACTTCCAAGTGCAGACTCAAATTCCTACTTAGTATTCGCATCCATTCTTTCAAGTGTCTTGTCAGGAATAACAAATAAATATCCGCTTGATAAAGAAACCATTGGAAATGCTCATGCACAGCATGAAGCTGCATTAGGAATAACCTGGAGAGAAGCTGTTCATAAAACAAGTGAATCCCCAGTAGTTAAAGAATTTTTTGGTGAAAAGTTTCAAAAATCCTATCAATGCGTCAAAGAATCTGAAATAAAAAGATTTGAAAGTACGATTACTGACTTTGAATATAACTCATATTTAAGGCATCTTTAATATATGATTGAATTGTAATTTCAAAAAAAAGGTGTGTATTAAAGAATAAACTTTAATATAATCCAGTTAATAAAAATAAAATAAAAGGAGAGTAATAATGAAAAATAAATTAAATAATCTACTTATTGCTGGAGCGTTAACATTTACCGCTCAAGCTGTAATTGCAGAAGAAGTAGTTAATGTTCTAAACTGGTCTGATTATATTGATGAGCAGGTTAATACAGACTTTACAGCTGCAACAGGTATTAAGGTTGTTTATGATGTGTTCGATTCTAATGAAGTCCTCGAAGCAAAGCTTCTTGCAGGAAGCTCTGGATATGACGTTGTCGTTCCTTCTAGTAGTTTCTTAGCGCGTCAAATTGAAGCGGGTGTCTTCCAAAAATTGGATAAATCAAAATTATCAAATATTGGAAACATGTGGAGCGATATTGAAGAGCAGGTAGCACAATTTGGCCCACTGAATGACTACTCTGTTAACTACATGTGGGGAACAACAGGTATTGGCTACAACGATGGTTTAATTAGCGAAAGGATGGAGAATGCTCCTACAACCTCTCTTGCTATGGTCTTTGATCCAGATGTCGTTTCAAAATTCGCTGATTGTGGCGTTCATCTTCTAAATGCGCCAACTGAAATAATTCCTGCAGCACTTGCTTATCTTGGTGAAGATCCAAGAAGTACTGATTCGGATGTTATAGCTAAAGCAGAAGCTGTCTTGACCAAGGTTCGTCCGTACATTCAAAAATTTCACTCTTCTCAGTACATTGATGCTCTTGCAAATGGAGATATATGTCTAGTTGTTGGCTGGTCAGGTGATATATTTATGGCTCAATATGCAGCCTGGGATGCGGAGAATGGCGTAGAAATCGTTTATTCGATTCCTGATGAAGGCGCTCTAATGTGGTTTGATCAATTGGCAATTCCAGATGACGCTCCTAATGCTGATAATGCGCATAAGTATATTAACTGGATAATGGATCCTGAGCAAATTGCAACAGCAACAAACTATGTTTGGTATGCGAATGGTAATCTAGCCTCTCAACCGCTCCTAGAGGAAGACCTTCTAAATGATCCAGCGGTTTATCCAACACCTGAGGTTATGGAAGGTTTATACATTAGCCCAACATACGATTCTAAATCTCAAAGAGTAGTAACACGTACCTGGACTAAAGTCACAACAGGTCAGTAACTTTAAACTACTATTGCCTTCATGATGCTATGCATCATGAAGGGTTTTTAATTAGCATAATTCTATGTCCGAAAATATTAAATTCAGCCCTTGGCTCGATTCAAGTCAGAAGCCGTATATCCAAATTCAAAATGTCACTAAGCGGTTTGGCGAATTTACAGCAATCGATAATTTAACTCTAGATATCTACAAAAATGAATTTTTCTCCTTACTGGGCCCTTCTGGTTGCGGAAAAACAACGCTTCTTCGAATGCTTGCAGGCTTTGAAAAAATAACTGATGGCAAGATTCTTTTGGATGGAGAAGATATATCTGAAATACCTCCTCACCTAAGACCAATTAACATGATGTTCCAGTCCTATGCGCTTTTTCCTCATATGACTGTTGAAAAAAATATTGCCTTTGGATTAAAGCAAGACAATCTTCCTGCTAACGAAATTAATCAAAGAGTAGAAGAAATGCTCGAGCTTGTTGAGCTTACTGACTTTGCTAATCGCAAACCAAATCAGCTCTCTGGAGGTCAAAGTCAAAGGGTTGCTCTTGCAAGAAGCTTAGCCAAGCGTCCAAAATTATTACTCCTTGATGAGCCTTTAGGGGCACTCGATAAAAGATTGAGAGAACAAACTCAGTTTGAACTAATGGATATTCAGGAAAAACTAGAGGTCACTTTTGTTATTGTTACCCACGACCAGGAAGAGGCAATGACTGTTTCAAGTAGGATCGGCGTTATGGATTCTGGAAATTTAGTTCAAGTTGCAACACCTACAGAAATCTATGAGGCACCAATCAACAAGGATGTTGCTGACTTTATAGGTGACGTTAATATATTAAAAGGAATCTATAAAGGACAAAATGAAGTTGGCACTCAGTTGTTTTCTGAAGACTCAAATTCAATTGTGTTTGCAACACAAGAAGTTGGCGCCTCAGTTGAAGATGAAATGTGGTTTGCAATCAGACCAGAAAAACTTGAAATATCTAAAGTTGCGCCATCTCATGATCACAATATATTAAAAGGAACGATTGAAGATATTGCCTATGGAGGAAGCTTTTCCACTTACCATGTCAAACTAGATAATGGAAGAATCTTAAAAGCAATACGTGCAAATCGTGAAAGAACTAAAGAGCACCATTTAACATGGGATGATGAAGTTTACCTTCAATGGGCTCCACACTCTGCTGTGGTTCTTCTTTCTTAGCTTCCTGTGAAGCTTATGCAAACAAATCCAAACTTTTTTAAAAGTATCTTTAATGGAAGAAATGCCGTAATTGCAATTCCATATATTTGGCTGCTTTTGCTTTTTTTACTACCTTTTATCTATGTTTTAAAAATAAGTTTTGCAGAAACAATTTATGCAAGGCCGCCATACTCCTCCCTTCTAATTTGGGGAGATTCATGGCTACCTTCAATTAAAGCAAGTTTTGATAACTATTTATTTCTTTTTAGTGACTCTTTGTATATTAAAGCCTATCTTTCAAGCTTAAAAATTGCTTTTATCTCAACAATACTAACTCTAATAATAGGCTACTCAATCGCTTATAGCGTCGCAAGAGCTCCGACTCGATGGAGGGGAATATTGCTAATGCTTGTTATTCTTCCTTTTTGGACTTCTTTCTTAATAAGAGTTTATGCGTGGATTGGAATTCTAAAGACGGAGGGCTTACTAAACTTAGCTTTAATGTCCATTGGAATTATTGAAAAGCCACTCATGATAATGAATACTGATCTTGCAGTCTATATTGGCATTGTTTACTCTTATCTGCCTTTTATGATTCTCCCTTTGTATGCAAATCTTGAAAAAATGGATATGAGTTTATTAGAAGCTGCAGCAGATCTTGGCTGCAGACCCTTTAAAACCTTCTGGACAGTAACTGTTCCACTTTCTCTATCTGGAATTATCGCTGGCTGCTTCTTGGTTTTTATACCAGTTATGGGTGAGTTTGTAATCCCAGATTTACTTGGTGGCTCTGAAACGCTAATGATTGGAAAGGTTCTTTGGACAGAGTTTTTCTATAACCGAGACTGGCCAGTGGCCTCAGCAGTCGCAATCCTTCTACTTGCAATTCTCGTTGTCCCAATAATGCTTTACCAAAGGTCACAAGAGAAGGCAATCTCATGAAAAAGTTTGGTAGCTTCAATATTTTCTCACTGATTGTTGGATTTTCATTTTTATATATACCAATAATATTATTAATTTTATTTAGCTTTAATGAATCAAGGTTAGTTACAGTTTGGGGTGGTTTCTCAACTAAATGGTATGGTGAGCTATTGCAAAACCAGGGCATAAAAGATGCTGCTTGGGTAACAATAAAGGTTGCCTTTGTTTCTTCAACTATTGCAACAATTTTAGGAACTATTGCTGGCCTGGTAATGACGCGTTTTGGTAATTTCAAAGGTAGAACTCTTTTTTCAGGGATGATCTATGCGCCAATGGTTATGCCAGAAGTGATCATTGGACTATCAACTTTACTTATGTTTGTAGCGCTTGCAATTGATCGCGGTATTTTTACTGTGACTCTGGCTCATATAACATTTTCAATGTGCTATGTTGCAGTTGTTGTGCAGTCAAGAATGTCGAGCTATGACGACAGCCTTACAGAAGCAGCGCTTGACTTAGGGTGCACCCCATTTAAAACGTTTACCCTAATAACACTTCCAATAATTCTCCCAGCAGTTATCTCTGGCTGGCTTTTATCTTTCACTCTATCACTTGATGATCTAGTAATTGCGAGCTTTACCTCTGGTCCAGGCTCTACAACTCTTCCAATGAAAATATATTCGATGGTAAGGCTAGGAGTCACTCCTGAAATAAATGCAGTTTCAACAATCTTAGTAGGAGTTGTCACTCTAGGCGTCATAACCGCCTCATTAATTGGAAGAAGACAGAAACAACAAATTTTAAAAACGCAACATACTTGAAGGACATTTCAGCTCAATAGAGCATTATAATTAGCACTTTTAAATTTCAATACAGCTACAAGGATAAATTATGCTTAAAAATACTAACCTTTTAAAAGCTCATGGGTACATCA
Organism: Candidatus Pseudothioglobus sp. uisw_070; assembly: GCF_059512545.2. Classification (NCBI taxonomy): domain Bacteria; kingdom Pseudomonadati; phylum Pseudomonadota; class Gammaproteobacteria; family Pseudothioglobaceae (SeqCode); genus Pseudothioglobus (SeqCode); species Candidatus Pseudothioglobus sp. uisw_070. The sequence continues at coordinate 1,362,723 of NZ_CM183456.2, forward strand.
ATGGACAGTGGGTTGGTGATGATGCTCAATCGCGTTTTGATGTGACTAATGCTTATACAAATGAAGTAATTAGTACTTTGCCTGACATGGGTAAAAAAGAAACCGATGAGGCCATCGATGCAGCAAATGCCGCGTGGCCAGATTGGCGCAGCCGAACTGCTAAAGAAAGAGCAATTATCTTAAAAAAATGGTTTGATTTAATTATGTCTAATCAAGAGGATTTAGCCATATTAATGACAGCAGAACAAGGAAAGCCATTAGCAGAAGCTAGAGGTGAGGTTGGTTATGGCGCATCCTTCATAGAATGGTTTGCAGAAGAAGGAAAAAGGACCTATGGTGACATAATTCCAACGCCCGCAAATGACAGAAGGATACTTGTAATTAAACAGCCAATCGGCGTAGTAGCTTCAATCACGCCTTGGAATTTCCCAATCGCAATGATTACAAGAAAATGTGCTCCTGCTATTGCTGCAGGCTGTCCAGTTGTTATTAAGCCCGCTGCAGAAACTCCATTGTCAGCGCTAGCAATTGCAGAACTTGCTGAGCAAGCTGGAATACCCAAAGGAATAATAAATGTAGTTGTAGGAACTAATTCTAGTGAAATTGGCAAGGCGTTAACAGATAATCCAGTTGTCCGCAAACTCTCTTTTACTGGCTCAACTGCTGTTGGAAAACTTTTAACTCGGAATTGTGCCGATACAATGAAAAAAGTATCTATGGAGCTTGGAGGCAATGCTCCCTTTATAGTCTTTGATGATGCTGATATAGATTCTGCAGTTTCAGGCGCACTAATATCAAAATTTAGAAATACTGGACAAACCTGCGTTTGTACTAATCGCTTTTTGGTTCAAGAGGGAATTTATGACGAGTTTGTAACTAGACTTGCTGAAGCGGTTAAAACCCTAAACGTTGGAAATGGAATGGATGAAGGAGTTAATCAAGGTCCATTAATAAGCCTTAAAGCACTTGATAAGGTTAAAGACCACTTGTCAGATGCTGTTGATCGAGGCGCTGTAATTGTTGCAGGTGGAAAACCTCATCAAAATGGCGGCACTATGTTTGAGCCAACTGTAATAAGTAATGTAGATAGCTCTATGAAAATGGCTTCAGAAGAAACTTTTGGGCCACTTGCACCGGTATTCAAATTTTCAACTGAGAAAGAAGCGATAGATATGGCTAATGATACAGAATTTGGACTAGCCTCTTATTTTTATACAAATGATATTAATAGAATATGGCGCGTATCTGAAGCCTTAGAATACGGAATGGTTGGTGTTAATGAAGGTGTCATTTCTAATGAAGTGGCTCCATTTGGCGGAATCAAAGAGTCAGGATTAGGCAGAGAAGGCTCGCACTATGGAATAGATGACTTTCTCGAACTAAAGTACATTTGTATGGGCGGGCTAAAGTAATATTTTTTTTAAACCTATAACTTTAATCTAGCTCAATAATTCTACTAACATTTTTAAACATGATTTCCAGTGCGCCTTTTCACTGGTTGGTATAATGGCGCATTTGAATTTATAAAATACAATAATGAAAGTTGGAATTCTTGGTCTTGGTACAGTTGGTGGTGGTGTTGTAAATGTATTGCAAAAAAATAGCGAATCTATTGAAAGGCGCACTGGCGTTAAAATAGAAGTTGTTTTAGCAGGCGTTAGAGATGTCAAACAAAAACGTATCTGCGATACCTCAAATATAAAGTTAACTATAGATCCTTTTGAGGTTGTCAATCACCCTGATGTTGATGTAGTTCTTGAGCTAATTGGTGGAATTGGACTTACAAAAGAGCTAGTTGAAACAGCCATAAACAATGGAAAACATGTCATTACTGCCAATAAGGCGTTGATTGCGAATCATGGTAATGAATTAATTAAATTAGCCAATAAAAAACAAGTACGGCTTTTATTTGAAGCCTCAGTCGCTGGAGGTATTCCAATTATAAAATCTCTTGAACAGGGCCTGAGTGCAAATAATATTGAATCGCTTGCTGGAATCATTAACGGGACGGGTAACTTTATTCTTACTGATATGAAGGAAAAGGGAAGGGATTTTGACGACGTTCTTAAAGAGGCACAAGCATTAGGTTACGCAGAAGAAGACCCAACTTTTGATGTTGAGGGTATTGATGCTGCTCATAAGTTATCTATTCTAGCTGCAATTGCATTTGGTACTGAACTACAATTTGATAAAGTTTCTACCAAAGGTATCAGTGATATAACGACTGAAGATATCATTCATGCTTCAGAGCTTGGTTATACAATTAAACATCTTGGAATAGCAAAAAGAGCTGGTGAGGGAATCGAACTTCGAGTGCACCCTACTCTAGTTCCAAATAAACAATTAATTGCACAAGTCGATGGCGTGATGAATGCAGTTATGGTTAAAAGTGATGCTTTAGGAACTAGCTTATATTATGGTGCTGGAGCTGGTGATGAGGCTACCGCTTCTGCAGTTATTGCTGATCTAAATGACATCATTAACAACCAAACAAGTAATCATATCTTAGGCTGGAAATCACAACAAAAACTCCCTGTAATTAAAAGTGATGATATTCAAAGTGAATTCTTTTTAAGGTTATTAGTGAGTGATATTAAAGGAGTTCTTGCTAAAGTTACAGGGATATTTAATGACCATAATGTTAGTATAGATGCGCTAATTCAAAAGCAAGCCGATGAAAACAATAACGCTCATATTGCAATAACAACTGATAAAGTTAGCACTAAAACAATCATGAGTATCAAAAAATCGATTGAAGCAAGCGCCTTTAACCAAGCTGAAGTTCAAATTATACATATTGAATTATTAGACTAAACTAATTGAGAGAACTATGAGATATACAGGATTAATTGACAAATATAGAGACACTCTGCCTGTCAGCGACAACACTCGCATCATAAGTCTTGGTGAAGGTAATACACCATTAATTAGACTTGAAAATATCCCATGTGAAATGGGAACGCAAGTTGAACTATATATAAAGTATGAAGGATTAAATCCTACAGGATCATTTAAAGATCGCGGAATGACTATGGCAGTTACAAAGGCTGTGGAAAGTGGCTCAAAAGCAATTATTTGTGCGTCAACTGGAAACACTTCAGCTGCAGCTGCTGCCTATGCTGCAAGAGCAGGAATTAAAGCATTTGTTCTCATTCCAGAAGGAAAAATTGCACTAGGTAAATTAGCGCAAGCAATGATACATGGCTCTACTATTATTCAAATTAAGGGTAACTTTGATGACGGCATGCAGCTCGTTAAAGATGTTGCTGAATTTGCACCCGTTTCAATAGTCAACTCAATCAACCCTTTTAGGCTTCAAGGTCAAAAAACTGCAGCATTTGAAATTATTGAAGAGCTCGGTCATGCTCCAGATTACCACTGCCTTCCTGTTGGTAATGCAGGAAATATTACTGCACACTGGATGGGCTATACAGAATATCATGAGAAAGGAAAGTCAGACTCAACACCTACCATGCTTGGTTATCAAGCTGAAGGAGCTGCTCCATTTATTCAAGGGTCGAGAGTTCATAACCCAGAAACTATTGCTACTGCAATAAGAATTGGAAACCCTCAAAGTTGGGATCAAGCTTTAAAACTTAGTAAAGAATCGAGCGGATGGTTTGATGCATTTTCAGATGAAGAAATTTTAGCGACACAAAAGATGCTTACTGAAAAGGAAGGGATCTTTTGTGAGCCAGCCTCTGCAATATCAGTTGCAGGAGCCTTAAGAGATATAAAGTCAGGAAAAATACCTGATGGCTCGAGCGTTGTATGTACGCTTACAGGTCATGGCCTTAAAGATCCCGATACAGCAATTGCTCAATGCGATACTAGTGCAATGATCAACGTTAATCCAGCACTTGAGGAAGTAAAAAAAGCCATCTTAAACAATATGTAGTTCTAAAGGCTTTAAATTTGTGATAATAACTATCAAATTATGAGCAATAATAACTATAAAACAATTGATCAATGCATAGGAAAGACTCCTTTAGTAAGGCTACAAAGATTAAATCCAAATCCTAATAATATAATTCTTGGTAAACTTGAAGGCAATAATCCAGCTGGGTCTGTTAAAGATCGCGCCGCCCTTAATATGATTACTGAGGCAGAGAATAGGGGTGAGATTCATCCTGGAGATACTCTTATTGAAGCAACTAGTGGAAACACAGGCATTGCCCTAGCTATGGTTGCAGCTATTAAGGGCTATAAGATGATTCTAATTATGCAAGAAAATCTATCGCAAGAGAGAAGAGATGCGATGACTGCATATGGCGCAGAATTGATTTTAGTGACCAAAGAGCTTGGCATGGAAGGAGCGCGTGACCTTGCAAATCAAATGTGCTCAGAAAATAAAGGCCTTCAGCTTAACCAATTTTCTAATCAAGATAATCCAAGCGCTCACTATGCCTCAACTGCCAGAGAGATTTGGAATGATACAAATGGAGAAATTACACATTTCGTAAGCTCCATGGGAACTACTGGCACTATTATGGGCGTTTCAAGGTATCTCAAAGAAAAAAATCCAGCAATACAAATTGTAGGGATTCAACCTGATGATGACTCACACATTCCAGGAATTAGGAGATGGCCTAAAGAGTATCTCCCTACTATTTTTGACTCAACCAGGGTGGATAAAATTATGGATATCTCGCAATCAAGTGCAGAGCAAGCAACAAGAGATCTTGCAACTCGTGAAGGCATCTTCTGTGGTGTGTCAGCTGGAGGCGCAGTAGCTTCAGCAATAGAGCTTTCTAAGCAGGTTAATAATGCCGTTATTGTTACAATTATTTGCGATCGTGGTGATCGCTATCTTTCTACAGGGGTCTTCAAAGCCTAAAAATCTAGATTTTTATATGTTTCTATCTGTTTTGAAGGCTAATTTTCTTTAAAAATATGTGTACAATTGTAAATTCGTAAATTCTTAAAATATAAATAGGAGAGACAAATGAGTATTAAGCTAGGCTTTACAAAGTCGTCGATTGCATTTGCAGTTGCGCTATTATCATTAAACATGACAGTTCAAGCAGGTGCAGTTTATGATTATATTAAAACAAACAATGAATTAATGATTGCAACTGATGCAAACTGGGCGCCATATTCATACATTAATGATGCCGGTGAAATGGAAGGTTTTGACGTTGATGTTGGTAGAGAAATTGCTAAGCGTATGGGCGTAGAAGCCCGCTTCATTACTCCTTCATGGGATATTATTACTTCAGGTAACTGGAATATGCGTTGGGACGTATCAGTTGGTTCTATGACGCCAACAGAAACTCGCTCTGAAGTGCTCAACTTCCCTGCAGTTTATTATTACACTCCAGCTGGTTTTGCTGTTCACACAGATTCCCCTATAACAACATTGGCAGGTTTAAATGGAAAAAATGTTTGTACTACAGCAGCCTCAACTTGGGAAATGTATCTTGAAGGAAGTTTAGATATGATTGATGCTCCAGCGTTTACATATAAAGTTACTCCAGGAACAATTACTTCACTTGCTGACGGTCACACATGTCTAGATGATACTCGTCTAGGTGCTGGTGTTCGTAATGACGGTATTATTGACTCTATCCCGATGATTCAAGGCGCTATAGAAGATGGATACCCAATTCGTTTCTTAGGTGATCCTGCTTTCTTCGAGCCTCTTTCAGTAGCAACTGACAAAGGTAATGATGATCCTGAGTTAGATGCAGAGATTGCTAGAATTATTGCTGATATGAAAAAAGACTACACATTGACGTCAATGTCAATGAAGTGGTTTAAAAATGCAGATGGTAGTTCAAATGACTACACTATTGCGTTTTAATTAGAGCATTTAGTTATATAAGTTTTAATTAGTTTTTAGAGAAAGGTATGTTCGTCGATACCGTTATTGAAGATAAATCGCTGCACAAACCAGCGTTTCTTTTAGGATTATCAATAGCGGTATTGGCGTTTTTCTTTGCCTTTAATTTTACCAACACCATATTTGGTGAATTCCTCAGTCCAGTTATTGGAAAACCGCAAGAAAGTGGTTTTTTTGGTCGACTGGTTGTCTCTTTTGTACTTTCAATAATATTTGTCCTAAATTTATTATTAATTAGCTTTGCTAGGTTGAAAATTCAAATATTCATTGTTTGGATTGAATTATTTTTTCTTTTTCTTGCTTTTGCCTACTCTTTTGATCTTGAGTTAGCGTATATATTTATCGGTGAACCAAGCAAAATTTGGCTTATGATTTCTAAGGGTCTATTTACTACGATTTATATTTCAGCAGTTTCAATTGCAATTGCTACTGCAATAGCAATCGTTGGAGCTATTGCTAAACTTTCAAATAATGGCTTTGCTTATGCGATAGCAAGTTTTTATACGTCTTTATTTAGAGGACTCCCCCTTCTTCTTCAAATTTATCTAATTTATATGGGCCTTCCTCAACTAGGATTCATGATTGATGCTATTCCTTCTGGTATTGCAGCTCTGTCACTTTGTTATGGTGCCTACATGACGGAGATTTTTCGTGCAGGTATTCAAAGCATACCAAAAGGGCAATGGGAAGCCTCAAGAGCATTAGGTTTTAAATTTGGACTGATACTTCGAAAAATTATATTACCCCAGTCAATACCAATTATAGTTCCCCCAACTGGCAACCAATTTATTGCGATGCTTAAGGACAGTTCTTTAGTTTCTGTTCTTGGGATTTGGGAGTTAATGTTCATGGCCAAAAAAATTGGCTCTAAAGATTTCAATAATTTGGAAATGCTACTTACAGCTGCAATGATTTATTGGGCCCTTACAATCATTCTTGAAATGATTCAAGCTCGCATTGAAAGAAAATACCAACAAAAGGCTTGATTGTGAATACTAAAGCTAAAAATGAAAACCCTGTTATATCACTGGATGGTGTCAGCAAATGGTATGGAGATTTTCAGGCGCTTAAGGATATAAATCTTGAAATAAATCTTAAAGAAAAAATTGTCATCTGTGGCCCATCTGGATCAGGAAAATCGACTCTAATTCGATGTCTCAATCGACTTGAGGCTCATCAAGAAGGTAAAATTCATGTCAGCGGAGTTGAGCTTCATGAAACCATGAAAGATGTTGATATTGTTCGACGAGACATTGGAATGGTATTCCAAAATTTTAATTTATTTCCACACTTAACAGTCCTTGAAAACTGCATGGCTGGGCCAAATTGGGTCAGAGGAATTGATAAAAAAGAAGCAGAAAAAAGAGCAGTGGCCATGCTTGAACAAGTCAAGATTCCAGAGCAGGCAGACAAATATCCAGATCAACTATCTGGTGGTCAGCAGCAGCGAGTTGCTATTGCTAGGAGCTTATGTATGGAGCCTAAAGTCATGTTATTTGATGAGCCAACTTCAGCGCTAGACCCCGAAATGGTTTCAGAAGTTTTGGATACCATGGTCGAGCTTGCAAATAGCGGCATGACAATGATTTGTGTTACTCATGAAATGGGCTTTGCCAGACAAGTTGCAGACAGAATAATATTTATGGCAGATGGTGAGATTGTGGAGCAAAATACTCCAGATGAATTCTTTAATAACCCAAAAAGTGATCGCACTAAAACTTTTTTAGACCAAATTCTTATCTAATAATTTAAATATTTTTAAAATAATCTTTAAAAGCATCAATAACCACCAAAATATCTTCTTTACTAATTCCTAAGTGGCATACTAACCTTCCTCGATCAAGATTAGAAATTATAATATTTCTATCAAAAAGGTGTTTTCCTAAGCTTTCTCTGTGCTGTTCTGGACAATCTACAAAAACCATATTTGTTTGATTTTCACCATAGTCTATAGTTAATTCTGATAATGATGACAAGCCACTAGCAAGATATTTTGCATTATCATGATCCTCTTGAAGCCTCTTTACATTATTCTTTAAAGCATACATTCCATAAGCAGCGATAACGCCAACTTGTCTCATGCCGCCACCAAGCATCTTTCGTAATCGTAAGGCTCTATTAATGGTAGCTTGATCACTTACTAAAAGAGACCCAATTGGAGCGCCTAAGCCTTTTGATAAGCATATTGATATACTATCAAAATTTTCAGTTAAAGCCTTCAGTGTTAGGCCTGAATGTATATGTGCATTAAATAAGCGAGCACCATCCAAATGTACTTTTAAACCTTTACTATGCGCCGCTTTTGCCAATGCATCAAGCTCCGGTTGAGGCTGAACTTTTCCAGAAAAAGTGTTCTCTAAACAAAGAAGTTTTGTTACAGCATAGTGAGGGTCGTTATCTTTAATTTGACTGAGCATATCACTTACTTTCATAGATCCAGATGCTGAAGTATCAATAGGACAAATCCCCACACCGCCTAAAACTGAAACTCCTCGAGCCTCATAAACATTAGTATGATAGTGTCTTCCAATCAAAACTTCATCACCTCTTTGACAATGGGCGAGCATAGCAGTTAAATTACTTTGAGTGCCACTAGGAAAAAATAAGCTTGCTTCTTTTCCTAAGAGATTCGCTGCAAATTCTTGTAGCTCGATTACTTCAATATCCTCTTCATAAACATCATCTCCAAGCTTTGTATTATCTATACTTGCAAGCATTTCATTGGATGGCAAAGTAACTGTATCACTTCGAAAATCTATTGGACTCTCTAACTTCTCTTGGTTACTAATATTTTTCTTATATTGGCTCATAACTAATTTACTCTTAAGGCTTGTATTCTGGATAGGCTAAAGTGGCTACAAGATGAGTTCTAGGCTCATCTCCACCATTAAGGGCGGTGTGGTAACCCCTCGTATCCGTAAAATATACGGAGCCATCAGCAGGAAGGTGGGTGCAGTGATGGTTAACTATAAATAAAGAACCTGGGTTTGTATAAATTGGAATATGTATCCTTGGCTCAGGATCTCTATGCCATGAATTGCAATTAAAGCTATCTTTCTCTAATATGCGAACCCTTCCAATAGGGTAACGAGCTGATAGTTCCTTGTGAATGGTTTCAAAATAAGTACCCTTAAACACTTCAACAAGCTCAGTAAATGAACCTTCATCAACTAACTCATCCTTGGCTATCTCTTCATAGCTATCATCTAAGCGAGTATAGTAGCGACCCACAAGATTATTATCAGACTCAACAGAGCTATTCTTTCTGTGAGTCATCGCAAGAGCATGAAACCCTGACGCAGCAGTTTTAAACTCTGACATAGCTTTAACTTCATCAAGCGCTTCGCGCATTTGATTAATATCAAACTTAAGATTTAATTTGATAATGTGCTCATTGCCTTTAAAAGAAGCAACTGATTCAATATCAACTTTTTTATTGATATATGAATTTAACTCTTTTGTGTCTTGCGAGATGCTCATCAGTTTATTTTTTTTGAAATAAAGATTTAAATTATATAACTAAATTTTTAAAAAGGCTTAACAACAACAAGAATAATAATGCCAACAAGAAGTAAAACTGGAAACTCATTAAACCATCGATAAAAAGTATGACTACGTGTATTTTTATCTTCAGCAAATACTCTCACCAAATAGCCACAATAAAAATGATACGCAATTAGAACTGCAACTAAAGCTAGTTTAAGCTGAAGCCAATATTGATCAGCATAGACTTCCCAAGCATAGCCATAAAGCATCCAGACACCCATAAGCGTTGTGATAATGAAGCTTGGCATCATAATGCCTCTATATAGTTTTCGCTCCATTACTTTGAAGCGCTCTATACTAATCTCATCAGTTGACATAGCATGGTAAACAAAAAGTCGCGGCAAATAAAACAGTGCTGCAAACCAAGTTATTACCGTCAAAATGTGAAAAGCCTTAATCCAAAGCATTTGAACTCCAAAATAGTTACATAATACCGTCAGAATACAATGAATTTATAGGATTAATTAAAGAAGTTATATGAAACACTATCTATTGATTAACAGTTATTATGTTGATTGACATAGTAAAATTTGCCTAGTCTTTATAATTGAACTTTAATGCTAAACTTTTTTAAAAAAAATCAAAGCCCTGAGTCTGAAGGTGAGACAAAAAAACCTTCACTAAAAGATCGGCTATTTAAATCCAAAACTAAGCTTGGAGATGGTCTTTCATCCCTTCTAATGGGTAAAAAGAAAATAGATGAAGCACTTCTTGAAGATTTAGAAATGCTTTTAATTGGAGCAGATATAGGTATTCAAACAACTGACAAGGTTATTGAATCTGTGAGAAAAAAAGCATCTAGAAAAGAACTTAAGGACAGTGATGGCCTTTATGAACTTATAAAAATTGAACTTGAATCATTCTTAATTAAAGAAAATTTACTACAAACAAATGTTGATAAAACTTTTGTTATTCTTGTTGTTGGTATCAATGGCGCTGGAAAAACTACCACGATTGGTAAACTTGCTAAGCTATTTCAAAGTGAGGGAAAATCTGTAATGCTTGCAGCTGGAGACACTTTTCGTGCTGCTGCTGTTGAGCAGCTTCAAGTTTGGGGAGAGAGGAATGATATTCCAGTCATCGCTCAAAAAACAGGGGCAGACGCAGCCTCGGTTGTATATGATGCTTACCAGTCAGCGATTGCTAAAAATATTGATATCTTAATTGCAGATACTGCAGGAAGACTTCATACACAAGATAATTTAATGCAAGAACTTGAAAAAATTAAGAGAGTACTTAAAAAACATAATGAAGATGCGCCACATGAAACTCTCTTAGTTATCGATGGTGGGTCAGGTCAAAATGCGATTCAACAAGCAAATGAATTTCATAAATCCATAAACCTATCAGGACTCGCTGTCACTAAACTTGATGGAACAGCTAAAGGTGGAGTTTTATTTGCAGTTTCAGACTCTCTTAAACTACCTATTCGTTTTATTGGGGTTGGGGAAGCAATCGATGATTTAAAACCTTTTAATGCAAAAGATTTTGTTGATGCTTTATTTGATTAGTTAACTTATTTATGATTTTATAGAGCTACTGATAGTGTCAATCTTCTTAGCAAGCTCAGTATCAAGCTTTGTTATTCCGCCCTCACTATGAGTAATCAAATTAATCTCAACTCTATTATAAACATTTGACCATTCTGGGTGATGATCCATAGCTTCTGAGGTAATTGCAACTTCCGTCATAAAACCAAAAGCTTGGATAAAGTTAGAAAACTTAAACGTCTTAGAAAGCTTTTCATTAACGATACTCCAGTCATTATGCTCTTCTAAATATACATTTAATTGTTTATTAGTTAAAATCAAATTAAACCTCGTTTAAGAGCTCTTTTGCTCCCATAGATAATAACTTATTAGCTACAAGCTCACCTAATACCTTTGGCTTTGATATATCGCCACTTTCTTCTACCCTCAAAATAACTCCAGAATCAACATTACCGACCATACCCTTAAGTCTCATCTCAGTGTTATTACTGGTTGCATAGCCACCAATTGCAACTGAACATCCACCCTCAAGAGTAGAATTCATTGCCCTTTCAGCACAAACCTCATTCATGGTTTTTTTATTTACAAGCGGCTCAATAAGTCTAATTATGTCCATATCACCTTTTCTAATCTCTATACCTAAAGCACCCTGACCAACTGCTGGTAAGGATTTTTCAGCGCTCAGATGCTGCTTAATTCTACCTTCAAAACCCAGCCTTATAAGGCCTGAGCATGCCAAAATAATAGCGTCATACTGACCTTCATCAAGCTTTCTTAATCGAGTATTAACATTTCCTCTTAAATCTAAAATGGTCAAATCAGGCCTTAATACTTTTAATTGAACTATACGCCTTAAACTACAAGAACCAACTCTAGCTCCATGTGGAAGTTCACTTATGCTATCAAAATCATTTGAAACAAATGCATCAAAAGGATTTTCTCGCTCCAAAATTGCTCCAACCTCGAATTCCTTTGGAAGCTCATAAGGAACATCTTTCATAGAATGAACAGCAATATCAGCCCTTCCTTCCAGAATACCTATTTCGAGCTCTTTAATGAATAGACTTTTGCCGCCAATCTTTGAAAGTGGTGAATTTAATATCTTATCGCCCTGAGTAGTCATTTTTACCAACTCAACCTCTATATTAGGATTAAAAAATTGCAGTCTTGACTTAACAAACTCTGCCTGCCAAAGGGCCAGAGGGCTTTTACGTGTTGCAATTTTAAGCACTGTGATAATGTCTCCAATTCAATTTACTACCAACAATATTTTATCGAGTGTTTATTAATAATGTTGGCTTTTGCCAATTATATTTATAATGATAAAAAATATATTTTTAGTAATCAATACTCACCTAAAAAAGGTTTTTATATTATTTTCAGTAACTTATCGCCTATATAGTGGAATAATGTGCAGTTATTGAAATTCGTATTAATGACAGAGTAAATTGAACTATGAAGTCTAAAAAAAATCATTTATGGGGTGGACGCTTTAATCAGCCAACAGATAAATTTGTCAAAATTTTTGGCGCATCTGTTACCTTTGATAAAGTTCTTGCACTCTATGACATTGAGGGTTCTATTGCTCATGCAACAATGCTCTATGAAGTTAATGTCCTTAGAAGCTCTGAGCTAAAACAAATTCTTGAAGGCCTTGATAAAGTCAAAGATGAAATAGTTAATGATCAATTTAGTTGGTCAGTTGAACTGGAAGATGTTCACATGAATATTGAATCAAGGTTAACTGAAATTTGTGGAGATTCAGGGAAAAAACTTCATACTGGTCGCTCTCGAAATGATCAAGTTGCGACTGACATTAGACTCTACCTTAGAGATCAAGTACGGCTAATTACAAAAGAGTTAGAAAGACTTTTAAATGCTCTTCTTGATCTAGCAGAGCAAGAAAAAGAAACGATTATGCCTGGGTTTACTCACCTTCAAGCTGCTCAGCCAATTAGCTTTGGCCATCATTTACTGGCCTATTTTGAGATGCTCAAGCGAGATCGTGAGCGCCTGCAAGAGAGCTTTAAAAGAATTAATACAATGCCATTAGGGAGCGCTGCTCTTGCGGGAACTAGTTATCCAATTAATCGCGAACGTACTGCTGAACTTTTAGGATTTGAGCGAATAAGCTTAAACTCGATTGATGCTGTCAGTGACCGTGATTTTGCGATTGAGTTTACTTCAAATGCGAGTCTAATTATGATGCATCTTTCAAGGTTTTCTGAAGAGCTAATTCTATGGTCAAGCGCACAATTTGAATTCATATCTCTTCCTGATAGCTTTTGCACTGGCTCATCCATTATGCCTCAAAAGAAAAATCCAGATGTTCCAGAATTAGTGCGAGGTAAGACTGGTCGAGTAACTGGTAATTTAATTTCCCTATTAACAATAATGAAAGGTCAGCCATTGGCATACAACAAGGATAACCAGGAAGATAAAGAGCCGCTATTTGATAGTGTTGAAACTATTTATTCTTGTCTTCGTGTTTTTGCTGATATGGTTCCAACGATCAAAACTAACAAAGAAAACATGTATCAATCTGCTCTTAAAGGTTATACAACTGCAACTGATTTAGCAGATTATCTTGTAAAGAAGGGTTTAGCTTTTAGAGATGCGCATGATATTGTTGGTAAGGCTGTCTTTTATGGAATCAAAGAAGGTAAAGACTTAAGTGAATTTTCAATTAATGAGCTCAAAAAATTTAACTCTTTAATTGAAGAAGATATTTTTGATGTAATCTCTCTAGAAGGCTCTATTAACTCTCGAAATCATCTAGGTGGAACCTCCCCAAATCAAATTTCAATTGCCATTAAAGCAGGGCGAAAATCCATTAAGTAATGCGCATAGTTTTTGCAGGAACCCCTAAATTTGCTGTCGAATCTCTAGCCATTCTTCATAAATCCGATCATGAGATAATTGGGGTATATTGCCAACCTGATAGGCCAAAAGGAAGAGGAAAGGTTTTAACAGCCTGCCCAGTTAAACTATACGCAGAAGAAAATAATTTGCGAGTTATTCAACCTGAAGATTTCAGTAGTAAGCAAAATCAAAAAATATTGACCTCACTAAACCCAGATATCATGGTGGTTGCAGCGTATGGCCAGATACTTCCAAGTAATGCACTTAAAACTCCAATGCATGGATGTCTTAACATTCATGCATCTCTGCTACCAAGATGGAGGGGAGCTGCCCCTATCGAAAGAGCGATCCTTTCAGGAGATAAAGAAACTGGAATTTCAATAATGCAAATGAATGAGGGGCTTGACACTGGAGATGTTTTACTTACACAAAAATATTTAATTGCCAGTAATGAGACCTCTCAATCACTCACAGAATCTTTATCAATCATGGGGGCTGAATTAATTTTTAATGCTTTAAATCGATTAAAGGAATTAAAGGCTACTCCTCAAAATAATAAAGACGCGATTTATGCAAAAAAGATTGTGAAAGGGGAAGCTCAAATAGACTGGCATCAAAGTGCGAAAAATATAAGCCTGATGATTAGAGCCTTTAATCCAAGACCTATAGCTCAAACTTACGCAAAAGCTAAACAATTCGAAAGCAAGGTTATTAGAATTATTGAGGCTGATGAAGTTCAACATGAATCTTCAAAAATCCCAGGAACAATCATTGAGCAAAGTAAAAATAATTGCTATATTGCGACTGGAAATGGCGTCTTAAGCCTCAAGAGAGTCCAGCTTGCTGGAAAAAATGAAGTTTCAATTAAAGACTTTAATAATGCTTACCAATTACTTGAGCTAAGCTAAAAATATATTCTTAGTTAGAAAATCCAACCTGTCTCCAAGCCTCATATGCTACGATTGAAACACAGTTTGAAAGATTTAGACTTCTCGAGCCTTTTTGCATAGGTAGGGTTATGCCATCATATTCATCCATTATCTCCTTTGGAAGACCCTTAGTTTCAGAGCCAAATAGAAATGAATCATCACTGTGGTATTTAACGTCAGCATAGCTTCTACTCACTTTTGTACTTACAAAATAGAGTTTAGCTGGGTTAGCTTTGTCTAAGTAGTCATCAAAATTTTCATATTCATAAACCTGAGCTAACTCTTTATAGTCAAGCCCAGCTCGTCTTAAGCGCTTATCATTAATCTCAAATCCATAAGGCTTTATAAGGTGAAGATTTGCACCCATATTTGCTGACAAACGTATTAGACTTCCTGTGTTACTGGGTATCTCGGGTTGGTATAAAACTAAATTTAACATACAGCTACTTTTCACAAATAACATTATCATCCCATAGAACATAAACCAATTACCAAAACTCGCTTATTGATATAATATTAAAAATGAAATATTACATAGAAATTAGAAGCTTTTTACAATCTCAAGCAACCTAAATTTACTCCATGTCTATAAGAAAATCGACTAAAGACTATCTTAAGATCGATGTCAAAGATATATTAAAACTCTTATGTTTAGCACTTGAACAAACTAAAGAGCAGTTGTTTTCAAATCTGGATTATGAGCTAAATAATGCAGAACTTAAAACACTCGATAGTTTAATTAAGCAAAGAAGTAATGGCAAGCCTTTTGCCTATCTCAAAGGCACTCAAGGATTTTATGATCTTGATTTTATAGTCTCACCTGCAACTTTAATTCCAAGACCCGAAACAGAACTATTAATCGACATTGCACTTGATACGTTTGATAAAAATAAAAAAATAACCTTACTAGACCTAGGAACTGGAAGCGGCATAATAGCCATAACTCTTTCTGAAAAGCGTCCAAAATGGAAGATTTCAGCCACTGATCTGTCGATTGATGCGCTGAATATTGCCAAACTCAATTCAACTAAATATGTTGATTTTTATTGTGGCAGTTGGTTTGACCCATTACCTCTTTCAAAATTTGATTTAATTGTCAGTAACCCGCCGTATATTAATGAGCATGACCCTCACTTAGAAGATTTAAAATATGAACCTATTGAAGCCTTAGTCTCAGGTGATGATGGGCTTAATGACATCAGAGAAATCATCACCAAATCAGCAGAATTTCTTAACATTGGTGGATATTTACTGCTGGAGCATGGATATGACCAAAAGGATAGAATTATTAAGTTGCTAGAAGAGTCTTTTACAAATATCAAAACATTTAAAGATCTCAATAAGCTCGACAGGGCAATCCTTGCAGAACTAAGGTAACTCAAAAAATTCTGCTTTTTTCTTTGAAGACTTTTGTTGAGCTAATATAACCCCAGAAATAACGATTAAAGCTCCAAATGCTTGATGCCATATCCAGCTATCACCAAGAAGAAACAGCATAAACATGACGTAGAATGGAACAGCATTTAAATGAAATGACGCCAAACCAATTCCGAGTTGACTAACAGCCTTTATCCAGAAAATTTGAGAAATTCCCAACCCAAGCCAAGCGTAAATAAGCACTAAGCCTAAATGCTCAATAGTAATAATTGACGTAGCATTAGTTAAATCAAAAAATACACTACAGACAAAATATAAGACTATTGATAGCCCCGCCATACCAAAAGATGTGACTGCTGTTTGACCTAAGTTAGTCATGCCAGGAAGGCTTTTGACTGTTGCTCTGGAGCCCCATGCAAATAATGCAACTCCAATAATTCCTATGAGAGCAGCTATGCCAACATTATCCTCTCTTAGTGAGGCGCCTGAAGCAATATAGCCACCAAATAATACTAGAACGACACCAAAGAAAAACCATAATGTCATTTTACGTCCATCAAGTAGCATCTCCAAACTCACAGCAAAAACTGGCATTGTGGCTACAGCTAGTGCTGCGATTACTGGTGTTGTTAATGATTGAAGCATAAGGATTAAAAAAGCCCCAATTCCAAATCCTGATAAGCCTATTAAAAAACCCTTTAACCATTTAGCAGATTTGACTTTTTGTATTCCTTCAATAAATAACCAAATTATAAAAATTAAAATAAAGGAAAAAACATTTCGAGCTGTGATTACGCTAACAACATCCCAGTCCTTTAATAAATATTCAGCAGCAGGAAAGCCCGTTGCAAAAAGAAGTATGGAAAACACACAAAGAAAGTTAGACTTAACAATTGTTGATTTGTTGTCAGTTGACTCTTTTGAGGTAGATATACTCATAGTTTTAAAGAGTTGAATGTGGTGTATTGCAGACTCGCAATATATCAGAAACTATTAATTTAGCAATATTTATTTACTGCTCTAAGTTTATTGAAATCTCGATCAATATGAAAATTCAAGATTGTCAAAAGCATCGAAGTGGATGTATAATAATTTTTATCAAGATAAAGGCTTATTAAGCGCTGCCTTGAAAATAGGATTTAAGTGATTTATTATCATTTTTTTTTATACTCAACGCAACTATAAGAGGTTACTTATGCTTGAAAAAAAACACATCGGTCAATCCACTCAAAGTATTTGGGGTGGAGAGCAAGAGCACGAACTATATGAGCGCTCAACTCAAGTACCAGTCGTTCACAGCGTTTCATTTGCCTACGAAGATATTGATACTTGGCATAAAGTTGCCCTAGGTGAAGCTGAAGGCCATATATACTCTCGAAATACAAACCCAACAGTCCGCGCTTTTGAGGATAAAGTAAAAGAACTTGAAGGTGCTGAAGCGGCAACTAGCTTTTCCTCGGGGATGGCGGCAATTAGTAATACCTTAGCCACCTTTTTAAAGCCTGGCGACCGCCTTGTTTCAATCAAGGATAGTTATGGGGGCACAAATGTCATTTTTAATGAATTTTTACCGCCACTTAATATTGATGTTAGTCTTTGTGAAACGGGTAATTATGAGCAAATAGAAAGTGAAATTGCTAAAGGCTGCAAGGTGTTATATTTAGAAACGCCAACCAATCCAACCATTAAAATTACAGATATCAAACGCTTAAGTGCGGCAGCTAAAAAAGTAGGTGCACTAGTCGTTGTTGATAACACATTTGCAACTCCAATCAATCAAAGACCGCTTGAGCTTGGTGCTGATATTACTCTGCATTCAGCCTCTAAATATTTAGGGGGTCACGCAGATGCTCTTGGAGGGATAATTTGTGGCAATCAAGACCTAGTTAAGAAAATTTATCATTACCGTGAAATAAATGGCGCTACCCTTGCTCCAATGGATGCCTATAGCCTCTTAAGAGGTATGAAAACATTAAAGCTTCGAGTTGAAAGACAAAATGAAAGCGCTATGTTAATTGCAACGTATTTACAAAATCATCCTTTGGTTGAACAGGTTAATTACCCTGGATTGGAATCTCATCCTGGGCATGAGATAGCTAAAGAACAAATGAATGATGGATACGGCGGAATGTTAAGTTTTTCTGTTAAAGGTGGTCTAGATTCAATTAAGAAATTTTTACCAAAACTTAACTATGCTCATATGGCGGCTAATTTGGGATGCGTTGAAACGGTAGTTGGTCCTCCATTAACGACAAGTCATGTAGAGTGTAGCGCAGAAGAGCGAAAGGCTGCTGGAATACCTGAAGGCTTAGTCAGATACTCAACTGGAATTGAGGATGTAGAGGATTTGATTGCTGATTTAGAGAAGGCATTTAAAGAAATTTCTTAAGAATTTTAGGAGAATACAATGAAACAAGAAAGAAGAAGATTTTCTCAAGAGGAGTACCTTGATAGACAATTAAAGACACGCAAATCAATGAATGCTTTAAACGTAGAAGTTTTAATTGTTTACGACCCTGCTAATATGTTCTGGTTAACGGGTTATGATGGCTGGTCATTTTATGTTCATCAATGCGTTGTAATTACAACAGATGGTAGTCTTTTTTGGTATGGCAGAGGGATTGATGCAAAAGGGGCAGAACTTACTACAGACCTTGAGTTAAATAATATCCTCTCATATCCAGATGATTATGTGATGAGCCCCGAGAGACATCCAATGGAGTTCCTTGCCAATATCCTAAAAGAGAAAGGTCTGCATACTAAAAGAATTGGTCTAGAAAAAGACAACTATTATTTCTCTGCCAGAGCCGCAGAGTCATTATATAGCTCACTTCCTGCAGCAACTTTCAGTGATCAGACAGGGTTAGTTAACTGGCAAAGAGCCGTTAAATCTGAAACTGAGATTACTTACATGAAACGTGCAGGTAAGGTTATCGAAGGAGTTTATGAAAGGGTTATGCAGGTGGCAGAACCTGGAATGAAGAAAAATGACTTGGTTGCTGAAATATATCACGCAGGCGTTCAAGGACACCAAGGGCATTATGGAGACTATGCCTCATTCGTTCCTCTTATTGGCGCAGGAGAAGAAGCGGCGGCCTGTCATATGACATGGAATGATGAGCCACTAAAAAATAATGAAGGTATGTTTTTAGAGCTTGGAGGAGCGTACGCAAGATATCACTGCCCTTGCTCAAGAACTTTATTTTTAGGAATGCCCCCTCAGCAGTACTTAGACATTGAAAAGGTTATTAATGAATGCATTATAAATGCTATCGAGATGTTCAAGCCGGGCAATACCTGCGCTCAGATTTCAGACAACTTTACAGCGACTCTGAAAAAATATGGCTATGAAAAAAATAACCGATGTGGCTACCCTATTGGTTGCAGTTACCCACCTGACTGGGGCGAGCGCACAATGAGTCTTCGAGGAACTGATCAGACAGTTTTAGAAGAAAACATGACATTTCATTTTATGCCCGCGATCTGGTTTGATAACTGGGGTTTTGAAATGACTGAGAGTATTCGTGTTGGAAGTAATGGCGGTGAATGCCTATCTAATGTTCCCAGGAAACTATTAGTTAAGTAAGGTTTCTCTTCACTAAGTCTGACTTTTTGATTAAGCCTTCAGGAATAACATCAGTATCTTTAATTTTATTCAAGACTGCATAACTGAAATAACGCCTCATGCCAATATCTGCCTTTAAGACTCTCTTAATGAATTCTTGGTAACCAGTAACGTCTTTAACAAGGACTTTTAATATGTAGTCTAGGCCTCCGCCCACAGACCAACATGAGAGTACTTCATCAAAGCCCAGTATAGCTTCTTCAAATCGTGCAAACTGGCCTTGCTTATGACTCTCAAGTTCAACCTCAGTAATTACTAGATGAAAATTGTCTAAAAATGAAGAGGACAGTCTTGCGCCGTAGCTTTCAATAATTCCAGCTTCCTCTAATCTTTGAAGTCGATCCCAGGAAGGGGTAAGTGATAAATTAAGTTTTTCTGCAAGAGCAGTTTTAGTTATTCTTCCTTCTTTCTGAAGAATAACCAGTATTTGAATGTCTCTTTCATCAAGCTTATGCATGGAACTATTATGACTCTAAATGGTATTTAATTTACCAAAAAAATTCACTTCTGTGTGAATTTATGATATTAATCAGTACTTTACAGACCTTAGAGATGCTTTAGTCTAGCTAAGTATGACTACCTATAATTTGAGAAATTTGATCAAAAGTAGCCTGGTTTGAAGTAAAAACTGGTTTACCAATAGCCGCTTCAATTTCAGAAATTATTTCTGCTGATCTCATTGCTGTACACGATATAAAAATCGCATCCGCATCCTCATGAATTGCTGCTTTTGCTGCTGCAATGATTTCATCGGCAGGGAGCATAGCAACATCTCTATCATCATCCATATCCATATGCATTGAAGACACCATTTCAACACCATTGAGCTCTAAATAACCCCTCAAAAGAGAGGAAACTTCTTCACTGTAAGGTGTTAAAACGCTGATTTTTTTAAAGCCTCGCGCCTTAAAATTTGCAACAACCGCTTGAGAGGTAGAAAGAACTTTTGCAGTTGGCTTACTTTCATGAATTGCTGACTCTATTGCCTCATCGCCAACTATGGATGATGAAGAGGTGCAATTAAATACAACTAGATCGAGATCATAATTAGGAAGTATTAGTGCTGCAGCTTCAGTCAAATCATCACCAATTGCCGCTAAAGACTCTGGGGTCATAGGGTTTGCAAAATGAATTCGGTTGAAATAAAAGTCATAGTCTGGTTTTTGCTCTGTGTACATTCTTACAAAGTCACGCTCAAAGGTAAAATCTGTATTTAAAACTATCAGTCCTACTGATGGCCTATCCCTTCTCTCGCTCAAAACGTCAGATACTTGATATTTTTTTGATTCTATAGTCATAATAAATTAATGTTTAATTGATGTTGAGAATAGGTGCATCACAACCACACCTGAAATAATTAACGCCATACCAATAAATGATGCAAGATCTGGCATCTCCTTATAAATAATTGCCCCAGAACATGCAACCAAAACAATACCTAAACCAGACCAAACAGCATACACCACGCCTAACGGCAATTCTCTTAAAGCAAGAGTCATTAGCCAAAAAGAAATAAGGTAGAAGATAACCAAAAATGTGGTTGGTACGAGTCTAGTGAACTCTTCTGTAGCCTTTAAAAGCGTTGTTCCAGCTACTTCAGCTACAATAGCAAGCGCTAAGTAAACGTACGTCATAAAGATTAAATTGACTGTAAAAATCACAGTATAACCTTAAGAAATAAACTTTACAAGAACTATAAAAAATAATTGAAGTTGGCCTATAAGCCGGGTTCTGTATGACCAAAGTCATGATAGTCATTCATCTACGATACTTGTCACCAAGCATCTTTAGCACTCTACCCGAAGACAACGCGAGCAGCGCCAATGCCTTCCTATTTGAGCTTGCTCCAAGTGGGGTTTACCATGCCACACTTATCACTAAGTACGCGGTGAGCTCTTACCTCACCATTTCACCCTTACCTATCGAAACAGGCGGTTTATTTTCTGCTGCACTTTCCGTCGCATCACTGCGCCTAGCCGTTAACTAGCACTTTACTCTTTGGAGCCCGGACTTTCCTCCTAGTGCAATTGCACTCGGCGACCATCCGGCCAACTTCAAGAAAAAATTATACGCTAGGAATGTTCTATTTAAAGGCGCACTATGGCCAACTAAAAACTTTATCTAACTCTGAAAAGCTAAAGGGATATTGTTTAGCACATTATGGATATTTTCACCATCAGTATCAACTGCAACAGTTACTGGCATATCTTTAACTTCAAGTTCATAGATCGCCTCCATTCCCATCTCTTCAAAGGCTAAAACTTTTGCCTTCTTAATGGACTTAGAAATCAAGTAAGCAGCGCCGCCAACAGCAATCAAATAACTTGCCTTATGTTTTTTAATACTTTTAATAGTTGATTCGCCGCGCTCAGCCTTACCAATCATGCCCAAAATTCCTGTGTTCTCTAGCATCATGTCAGTAAATTTATCCATCCTACTCGCAGTTGTTGGACCTGCTGGACCTATCACTTCATTACCCACAGCATCTACTGGTCCAACATAATATATAAATTTGTTATCAAAATTAACGCCTTTAGGAAGTCCCTCGCCGCTATCAATCATTGATTTAAGGCGCTTATGGGCAGCATCCCTTCCAGTAATAATTGTTCCAGATAGTAGCAGTGTATCACCAATATTCCAATGCTCCATTTGAGACTGATTTAGATTATTTAAATCAACTTTTGTATACTTAGAAACGTCCATCTCTAAATCTGGATAGAGACTTAAATCAACCTCAGGGAGTTCAGCAACTCCCGATCCATCTAGAGTAAAGTGGACATGCCTCGTAGCCGCGCAGTTTGGGATCATTGCAACTGGCAGTGAAGCTGCATGCGTTGGATAGTCTTGAATCTTAACGTCCAGAACCGTTGTTAAGCCGCCCAATCCCTGAGCGCCAATACCGAGCTCATTGATCTTATTAAATAAATCAATTCTTAGCGCTTCTATTTCAGTGGGATCACTTTTATCTTTAATTTGATTGATATCAATTGGATCCATGAGCGCTGATTTAGCCATTAGCATGGCTTTTTCAGCAGTTCCGCCAACTCCAATACCTATCATTCCTGGAGGGCACCAACCCGCACCCATCGTTGGAATTGTTTTCAGAACCCAGTCCGTCAGATTATCATCAGGATTTAAAACTGTAAACTTTGATTTGTTTTCAGAGCCACCTCCTTTTGCAGCAACCGTAATATCTAATTTATTTCCTTTAACTAACTTGGTGTGGATAACTGCAGGAGTATTGTCTTGAGTATTTTTTCTACTAAATAATGGATCACTAACGATTGAAGCCCTTAAGCGGTTATCAGGCTCATTGTAGGCCCTCCTTACTCCTTCATTGATCATCTCTTCGAGGGTAAGCTTAGACTCCCACTGAATGTCCATTCCAACTTCAACAAAAACATTAACAATCCCAGTGTCTTGACAAATTGGCCTCTTACCCAGAGCGCACATCTTAGAGTTAATTAAAATCTGAGATATCGCATTTTTTGCACTTTGATTGGCCTCTCTTTCATAAGCCGAAACCATTGCACTAATAAAATCAGGTGAATGATAATAAGAAATATACTGCAATGCAGAATGAATACTCTGTACTAAATGGTCTTGTTTAATTATCATATTTATTTGGATTCACCTATTGTCTAGTATATTAAAGCAAGATATATTATAATCTCTTTTCATTTTAATCATTTTTTTGCTAGGATTCCCTTATGTTCAATTTATTCAACGGCCAAAATCTATCAATCGATCTTGGAACAGCCAATACACTTATTTATATGGACGGTAAAGTAGTCCTCAATGAGCCTTCAGTTGTTGCATTAAGGCATGAAAAAGGTGCTTTAGAGTCAACAGTCATAGCTGTAGGTCAAGAAGCAAAAAATATGCTTGGAAGAACTCCTGGCTCAATTGAAGCTATTAGACCAATGAAAGATGGTGTAATTGCTGACTTTAAGGTCACTGAAAAAATGCTTCAATACTTTATGAAAAAAGTTTTAAAAGCAGGCTTTTTCTCCCCAAGTCCTAAGGTATTAATTTGTGTCCCATGCGGCGCCACTCAAGTTGAAAGGCGCGCGATCAAAGAAAGTGCTGTAGGCGCTGGAGCAAGAGACGTTTACCTTATTGAGGAGCCAATGGCGGCAGCGCTTGGCGCTGGAATGGCCATTGAAGAGGCTTCAGGTGCAATGGTTCTTGATATTGGCGGTGGAACCTCTGAGATTGCCATACTATCTTTAAATGGAATTGTTTATTCTGACTCCCTTAGAGTTGGAGGAGATGTTTTTGATGACACTATTGTTAAATTTGTAAGAAGGGTCCACGGCATTATTATCGGCGAGGCAACTGCTGAGCAAATTAAAGAAGAAGTTGGAAGTGCTTTTGAATCAAAAATTATACGAAAAAACGAGTTCAGAGGACGCGCAGTTTCTACTGGTCTTCCTGTTGCTTTTGAAGTCACTAATTCTGAGATATTAGAAGCTTTGAGTGAGCCTCTTGGAATGATAATCAGTGCACTAAGAACTGCACTTGAGCAAACGCCTCCTGAATTATCTTCAGATATTGCACAAAATGGCCTAGTTATTACTGGTGGTGGTGCACTTTTAGAGGGACTTGATAAGCTAATTCATAATCAAACAAACTTGCCTGTTAGTATTGCAGATGATCCACTTACCTGTGTCGCAAGAGGCGGAGGAATTGCCCTAGAAATGATTAATCAGCATGATATGGGATTTTTAGCTGCTGAGTGAAAAAAAATAAGTCGAGGAATTAATAATGCGGCTTGTCAAACTTTTCGTACCAGTACTTCTTTCAATTATCTTAATTGTATTAGATACTCGCTTTTCTTATTTAGATAATTTTAAAAAATTCACCTTAACTCTTCTTAGCCCAATTTATGTAATTGTTGATTTACCCAGCCAAGTCATTAATTGGGTCAACGATAAGGGTGCTGATAATGAGATTCTAATTGGTGAAAATGATTATCTAAAAAGTCAATTAATTGAACTTAAAGCAAGACTTCAGACGTTCAATAATCTAGCTTTAGAAAATCAAAAAATTTCAGAGCTTTTAGATTCAAGCTATGAAATACCAAATCATGATGTTTTGCTTGCAAGTGTTAAGTCAATCTCACAGTCCAGACTGTCCAAAAAAATAGTTATTGATAAGGGTTCAAATGATCAAGTATCTTTATCTCAACTTATTATTGGCTCAGACGGCGTTGTGGGTCAAGTTTCGCAAGTTACTCCTATGTTCTCAACGGTTCGTCTTCTAACCGACCCCACCCAATTTATGCCCGTTAAAAATTCAAGAAATGGAATTCGAGGTATCTCCAAAGGAGTGGCATCACATGAAGAAGGCATGATAGTTGAGTATGTACCATTAGATTCAGATGTTAAAGTTGGAGATTTATTCCTTACTAGCGGAATTGGTAATTCATACCCATCTGGCTATCTTGTGGGAAGGGTCACTTCAATTGATGATTCTTTAGATGCTTCATTCTTATCTATTACGCTTCAGCCGTCTCAAAATATGAATAAATTAGAAATGGTCCTTATTATTAAAGGAAAAAATGACTAATTCTAATCACTTCTTTCTTCTAGTTAAAATATCTATTATTGCATTCATTACTGGTGCAATTTCACTGCCGTTTTCTCTAGAGCTTGCCTCTCCTTTTTGGTTATTACCTTTTTTTAGCTACTGGGTTATTTATTCAAATGGCAAGAATATTTTTGCTTCTGCATTTATTCTTGGAATATTACTTGATATTATTGAGGGAGGAACTCTAGGTCAAAACGCTGTTGCCCTAGTACTTAGCTCTGCTTTTATTTTAAATGTAAAAAAATCTTTTTTTGTTTCAAATTTAACGACTCAACAAGTTTATGTTTTTTTAGGATCTATAATTTATTTGATTATATTTTTATTGGTTCAGCAATTAACTCAAGGCCTAAATTTTGAGTGGCTAATATTACTTTCTCCATTTACTAGTGCAATATTATGGCCCTTAATTCGATACTTATTAGCAAAGCTTAAACAATAATTATTTAAAGATATGGAAAAAATTGGAAATATTAAGCGCGAAAAAGTAGTATTCAAATCAAGAGTAATTTTTTCCGCAATCATAATGCTTTTGATAACTCTGATCTTAATAATAAAACTCTTTAATCTTCAAGTAACTAAGCATGATTACTATTTAGAAGAAGCGCTTGGTAATCAAATGCAAAATCTTCCTATAACACCAATTAGAGGTGATATTCTAGATCGAAATGGGAAAATATTAGCCACTAATGAATTTTCATACATATTGACGATCACTCCAGAAAAAGTAACTAATTTAAACAAAACATTGATAGGATTAGAAATAAGTGATTTAATTACTTATGACGATATTAAAAAATTTAATAAAAAATTAAGTCGTTTTAAAAAATTTCATAACATACCCTTAAAATTTAATCTCTCCGAGTCATCCGTTGCTTCATTTTTAGTAGAAAACCAACTCCCTGGTGTTGAGGTTGAGCCGTATTTTCATCGAGTTTATCCTTATGGAGAATCGAGTGCTCATCTCATTGGATACGTCTCTTCAATGAGTAAAGCAGAAAAAGGTATTTATGATAAAAAAAATTATAATGGTACAAATTTTGTTGGCAAAACAGGTATTGAAAAACAATATGAGAAGCTACTTCATGGGCAATCTGGTATTAAACAAATTGAGCGAAATGTAGCTGGCCGAATTGTGGATACCAAAATTATAACGCCCTCTATCGCTGGCCAAGACATCTACTTAAATATTGATATAGACCTACAACTTAAAGCTGAATCACTTCTCGGAGATAGTAGAGGTGTTATCGCACTTATAAATGTTAAAGATGGGTCAATACTCAGTTTAGTCAGCACCCCTTCATATAATCCAAATTGGTTTGTTAATGGAATTTCAGTCGAAAAATATAATGAACTCAGTAGTAACGAAGACTTACCACTTTTTGATAGAAGCATTAAAGGACTATACCCTCCTGGATCGACTATCAAGCCAATGGTTGCTCTTGCTGGTTTAGAGCTTAATAATATAACTATTAAAGATAGTACCTTTTGTCCTGGATACTACAAATTAAATAATTACTCTAGAAAGTTTAATGACTGGAAACGAACTGGTCATGGGAAAGTAGATGTAATTGAGGCTATAGCTCAATCATGTGATGTATTTTTCTATGATTTAGCTTTCAATATGGGTATTGATCAAATTCATGATAGCCTTTCATATTTTCAATTTGGCAAAAAAACAGGAATTGACTTACCAGGAGAACTTGGCGGTATCCTTCCCTCTAGAGAGTGGAAAAAGATTAATAAGGACGAGCCTTGGTATAGAGGAGAAACTCTTATAACAGGAATTGGCCAAGGTTTTATGACTACAAGCCCTCTTCAACTCGCTTTAGCAACAGCAGCTATAGCAAACAAAGGTCAGTTATTAATACCTCAAGTAATGATGCATTCTCAATCAAAAAATGGTGATTTATTTGAAGAACAAAACCTAAAATCAAATCAAATACCTATAAAGGATATCAATAATTGGGAATTAATTATTGAAGCAATGAAACAAACAGTATATGGTAAATTTGGGACAGCCAAAAGACTTAACAATAAGCTTAAATATAGCCTAGCGGGTAAAACTGGAACCGCACAGGTTTTTGGTCTTGACCCAGAAGAAGAATACATTGCTGAAAATATTGAAGAAAAATTAAGGGATCATGCTCTATTTACTGGATTTGCACCTATAGAAGACCCTCAAGTGGCAATTGCTATTATTGTTGAAAATGCAGGAAGTGGTAGCTCAAAAGCAGCACCTTTGGCAAGAGAGCTTTTAGACGAATACTTTATTAAAAATCCAGTTGAACTAAATACACTAAATTAGATTAAATCTCATTATAGCTTTTCAGCATAGAATTTTTTTCTAAAGTCAGAAAATGTATTACTCTTGATTGCCACTCTAATTGACTTCATCAAATACTGATAGTAGAAAAGATTATGAAGGGTGTTTAGGCGGGATCCTAGAATTTCATTTGATTTTTGTAAGTGGTGAAGATATGCCCTTGAATAATTTTGACAAGTTGAGCAATGACAATTAGGATCTAGAGGGCTAATATCTTTCTTATATTTTGCATTGCGAATTTTTACAACGCCCTCTGAAGTAAATAAGTACCCATTTCTTGCATTACGAGATGGCATTACGCAGTCGAACATATCAACTCCAGCTGCGACACCTTCAACTAGGTCTGAAGGAGTTCCAACACCCATAAGATACCTTGGCTTGTTAGAAGGCATATGATCAGGTAAGTAGCTGAGAACCTCCATCATTTCTTCTTTTGGCTCTCCAACCGACAAACCGCCAATAGCATAACCATCAAAATTCATCTCAACTAACGACTCAGCTGAATGAAGACGAAGCTCTTTATGCATTCCTCCCTGAATAATTCCAAAAAGAGCATTCTTATTGTTGAGTCTTTTATGCTCTTCTAAAGATCTTTTAGCCCATCGAAGTGAAAGCTGCATAGATTGATCAACAACATTTTTTTCAGAGGGATAAGCAGTACAATCATCAAATATCATAACAATATCTGAACCTAATTTATACTGAATTTGCATAGATTCCTCGGGACCCATAAAGATTGCTGATCCATCCTTTGGTGATCTGAATTTAACGCCTTGCTCAGTTATTTTCCGCATCTTACCCAAGCTAAAGACTTGGAACCCACCAGAATCAGTTAGAATTGGGCCCGGCCAACTCATAAAATCATGGAGATCACCATGAGCCTCAATCACATCAGTTGTAGGTGTTATTGATAAATGAAATGTATTCCCTAGGATAATTTCAGCGCCTAAATTCCTCACCTCGTCAACAGTCATTGCCTTAACTGTTCCGTATGTTCCAACAGGCATAAAAGCTGGGGTATTAACCTCACCACGCTCAAAAGTGAGCTTACCTAATCGAGCTTTATTATCTGTATTTTTAAGTTCAAATTTCATAGTAGGGTTATAAAAAATATTTGTTTTTTAGCTTTATTGGAATGCTTGATTTATTTCATCAAACCCAAAACCTCTTGATTGTAAAAAACGTTTTTGCTTAGACTTTTCTTTATAGTCTAAAAATTTGCTATCTCCAAATTTTTTATACTTAACGTCTTTTGCAAGCTCAAACCAATTAAATAAAGTTAAATCAAACTCAGTAATACCTCTTGATTTAAGCTCCATAGAAATTTTTATAGGCCCTTTGCCTTGATTAAAGCGCATAAGTATAAAAGCTTCAGAAAACCTTTCATCGCTCTGGTA
This sequence comes from Candidatus Pseudothioglobus sp. uisw_070, assembly GCF_059512545.2. Lineage (NCBI taxonomy): Bacteria > Pseudomonadati > Pseudomonadota > Gammaproteobacteria > Pseudothioglobaceae (SeqCode) > Pseudothioglobus (SeqCode) > Candidatus Pseudothioglobus sp. uisw_070. The sequence continues at coordinate 1,391,706 of NZ_CM183456.2, forward strand.
TTTTTGCTCAGCTAATAAAGAGATGCTGTCATTAATGACAGCATCATCAAAATCTTTAAGATTTAATTTTTGTCTTAATTCTAATTTGGAGTGCTCTCGCCTCATTAACATCTTTAAAGCGGCTGCGTAGCATTTACTCTGCTGACTCTGTTTCGTCATTATCGTTCTTTACAGGCTGTATTTCGTCATTATCCTTACTCATTAATTTCTCACGAATTTTAGCCTCAAGCATTTGACTCATTTTAGTATTCTCTTTTAAGAAGTCGCGAGAATTATCCTTACCTTGACCAATTCTTTCACCTTCAACACTATACCAAGCTCCTGCCTTTTCAACAAAACCATGCTCAACTCCTAAATCAATTATCTCACTCTCCCTAGAGATGCCTTGATTATATAAAATTTGAAACTCAGCCTTTTTAAATGGAGGAGCTACCTTATTTTTGAGAACCTTAACACGCGTCTCATTACCAAGAATTTCATCACCTTTTTTAATAGCTCCAATTCTTCGAATATCAAGTCTTACGGAGGCATAAAACTTAAGAGCATTTCCACCAGTTGTAGTTTCAGGGTTACCAAACATCACACCAATCTTCATTCTAAGTTGATTAATAAAGATTACCATGGTATTAGTTCGCTTTATATTGGATGTAAGCTTTCTTAATGCCTGAGACATTAGCCTAGCTTGTAAGCCCATATGCGAAGCACCCATTTCGCCTTCAATTTCAGCTTTAGGAGTTAACGCAGCAACTGAGTCAATAACAACAATATCAACACCTCCGGAGCGAACTAGCATATCTGTAATTTCTAAAGCTTGCTCACCAGTATCAGGTTGGGAAATTAGAAGGTCGTCTGTATTTACGCCCAATTTTCTAGCATAAGAGGGATCTAGAGCATGTTCTGCATCAATAAATGCCGCTGTTCCACCCAATTTTTGCATTTCGGCAATAACATGAAGAGTCATAGTTGTTTTTCCTGAAGACTCAGGACCATAAATTTCAACAACTCTACCTCGAGGTAAGCCACCAATTCCTAAAGCAATATCAAGGCTTAAACTTCCCGTTGATACAGCTTCAATATCACTTCTCGCCTCTTCATCACCCAAAAACATAACAGACCCTTTTCCGTACTGTTTTTCAATTTGTCCAAGTGCTACTTGTAGTGCTTGTTTTTTCTTTTCATCCACTCCGTTCTCCCGCGTAAAATGATAATAAATTTATATGCAATTATTATAATGGCTTTCACTCATCAAGATACAGAATGTATGGCTCTTGCACTAAAACTTTCTCAGTTTGGTCGCAAAGCTGTTGGTGCAAATCCAATGGTGGGATGTGTGATTTCTCGTGATGATAAAATTATTGCTCAAGACTACCATCGCCTATATGGAGAGGGCCATGCAGAGGTGAATGCCTTAGAAAAAATTAATTACAAAGGTGGAAATACTAACGTATATATTACTCTTGAACCATGTACTCATTTTGGTAAGACGCCGCCTTGTGCTGACGCACTAATTAGGGCTGGAGTTAAGAAAGTATTTATTGCAATGCTTGACCCAAATCCATTAGTTTCTGGAAGTGGAGTTAGGGCGCTTCAAGATAATGGGATCGAGGTTGAAGTTGGGCTATTTGAAGTGGAAGCTAATGAAATTAATCGCGGTTTTGTCAAAAGAATGACAAGTGGTTTGCCTTTTGTAACATCAAAAATTGCAATGAGCCTTGATGGAAGAACAGCAATGAAAAATGGGGAGAGCAAATGGATTACTTCTAAAGCTTCTCGAGAGGATGTACAAATGCTGCGAAGCTTAAATCAGGCCATTTTGACAGGCTCAGGCACAATCAAAAGCGATAACCCGATGATGACTATTAGGACTGAGAGTGCAGATTCAAACCCACTTCGTGTTGTTATTGACAGTAATAATATTATTACTGATAAATCTCTTAACATTTTTTCATCTGATGCTGAAACTCTCATTTTAAATAACAATAATTCAGAAATGCTTGCTAATGGTAAATTAGATCTTAAATCTGCGCTTATAAAACTAGGAGCAATGGGTATTAATAATTTACTTTTAGAAGCTGGCAGCGGTCTTAATGGCGCTATGACTGAAGCTGGGCTAATTGATGAGTTTATTATCTACACTGCTCCATTAATACTTGGAAGTGATGCCAATCCGATGATAGAAATTCCTTTAAAAAAAATGTCTGACAAAATTAAACTTAATATTATTGAGGTTAGTCAAATAGATTGTGATATTAAAATTAGAGCCACTATCAAATGAATAACTTGACAAATAAAAGGATTATATTAGGAGTTAGTGGCTCGATTGCTGCCTATAAATCACCTGACATTGTTAGAAGGTTGCAAGATTTAGGTGCAGAAATTAGAGTCATTATTACTAGTGGAGGCAGAGAGTTTGTTAGTGAACTATCACTTCAAACGGTTTCAAAAAATAAAGTTCATGACAACCTCTGGGATAAAGAAGCAGAACTAGCAATGGGCCACATTGAACTCGCAAAATGGGCTGATGCAGTAATCATTGCTCCAGCATCAGCAAATACCATAGCCAGACTTTGTCATGGCAAGGCTGATGACCTTCTATCAACAGTAATTCTTGCAACGAATGCTTCTATACTAATTGCCCCGTCAATGAATCAACAAATGTTTGCATCAAAAGCAATTAAGGAAAATCTCAAGATACTTAATAATAGAGGCGTGATAACAATAGATCCAGGATTTGGAGAGCAAGCTTGTGGAGATGTGGGTGAGGGAAGACTTGCAGAGCCAGAAGAAATTGCAAGACAAGTAGCAACTATATTTTCAAATAGCGCTCTTAGTGGAAAAAAAGTTCTAATAACAATAGGGGGGACTATAGAAGCAATTGATCCAGTTAGGTATATATCAAATCATAGTAGTGGAAAAATGGGGATGGCGCTAGCAAATGCATGCATCCAAGCTGGAGCAGAAACTACACTGATAGTTGGATCAATATCAGTTGAAGTGGAAAAAAGAGCTACAGTAACTTACATAACAAGTGCTAATGAAATGTACGATGAAGTAATGAAAAAAATAAAAACTCAAGATTTATTTATAAGCTGTGCTGCAGTTGCAGATTTCAGGCCCACAAAAATAAGTCATAATAAGATTAAAAAAGATGGGAATTTAGCAGTAATTGAGCTTACAAAAAATAAAGATATTTTAGAAAGTGTTTGTAAGCTTAGAAATAAACCTATCTGCATTGGATTTGCAGCTGAAACTGAAAATTTTCTTGCCAATGCAAAAGCTAAATTAAAGAACAAGAGGTGTGATGCAATTATTTTAAATGACATTTCAAGTAGTGAAATTGGGCTAAACTCAGATGAGAATGAAGTTCACTTTATATCGCAAGAAAAAACTGAGAAAATAGATAGAAGTAGTAAGCAAATTATTGCAGAAAAGATAATAAAAAAAGTTACAAAATATTTTTTCTAAACGCCGTAAATGCTTATAAATCAAGGGTTAATCGACTTACCCACAATACTGTGGATAACTCTGTTAATATCTCAAAATTCAGACTTAAATTAAGCGTTAGACTAACAATTTCTATGGTTTTGGTTAATAAATAATCATATCAATTTTTTTGTTATAAATCAATGACTTATATTTATATAAATTTACGAATTTATTTCTACTTCAGAAGGCAAACTACTAAATTATCAATTCGCGGATAACTTTTTTAGTTTTGCCCTTATAGACTGGGGTTTAAAGGCTAAATTGGTGAAATTAAATCCCTATTAATGCTCGATAATAAAAGGTTAATTTTCGGGTTAAACTAAATTAAATAATGCTTATAAAACTTCCAATAAATTTAACGTAGTTAAAGGCCTTAATATAGCTCTTTAAGCCACTAATTGAAGGTAATTTTGTATTTTATTTAATATTGAATTTGATATTTTTGATGACCAAATTTTTTCTCAATTAAATCTAAAAAGTCTCGATTTAATGAAACATCAAATTCTTTAGGAAGAGGGATTCTTCCAGATGAATTAGTCGACTGATACTCAATAATTACTGGACACTTTCCTGGATATTCTTTCAATAATGCACACAGCTCTAGGTACTCATTTTTGTTCTCTTTTGTTAGTTTAATTTTGAGATATTTAGCATATTTTATTTGAACTCTATCCACTGGATCTATCCGATCCACAACTATCTGCCATTGTTCTCTAAAATCTTTATTTACCTTTCCTGAAACTACTACTACTTCATCTAATAATATATATTCGCTATTTTCAGCAAGTTTTTGTGAGAAGACCGCTGCATTTATTCTTCTCTCTCCATCTTCAAGTGTCAGGCTAGCCATTTGGCCTCGTCGTGTATTTCTATAGACAATGTCAGAGATTAATGAAAGAATCCTCACTTCACGATTATTTCTGAATACTAAATCTTTCGGGAGCGTACAAACTATTGATTTCAAATCTGATTTATACCAATCCGTAGGGTGGCGTTCTAAATAGTATCCCATTACATTTTTTTCAAATTTCATCACATTTTTAAAAGACATAAACTCTCCTTTTATGTAATTTTTTTCATACTCAGTATGGCTATCCACTTCTGTAAAAAGGCTGTTTTGTCCTTTTGATGAATCACTTTGACTCTGCTCTGCTTGCCTCACTGCTCTTGGATACGTCGCAATTAATGTTGCCCTTTTAATATCAAATAAATCAAATGCTCCACTGTATATAAGAGCTTCTATAGCTCTGCGATTTAAGAATTTTTTTTCTATTCGAAAACATAAATCAAAAATATCAGAGTATTCTCCATTTTTCTCTCTCTCTAAAACTATCTCCTTTACAAGAGCCTCACCAACACCTTTAATAGCACCTAGTCCATATACAATTGTTTTATTATCAGTAATACTAAACTCATATTCAGATTGGTTAATATCAGGCGCTATAACTATAACTCCGTTTTTCTTAGACTCTCCAACTGTAAACGCAACTCGATCAGTATCGTCCATAACACCTGATAAAACAGCCGCCATAAATGGAGCTGGATAATGTGCCTTTAGCCAAGCTGTTTGATATGAAATATAAGCGTAAGCAACTGAGTGAGATTTGTTAAACCCGTAACCTGAAAACTTATCAATAAGATCAAAAATTTCATTTGCCTTACTCTCATTAATACTTTTTTCAGCTGCTCCCTTTACAAATACTTCACGCTGCTCTGCCATTTCTTCAACTTTTTTCTTACCCATTGCGCGACGTAAAATATCTGCGCCACCTAATGAGTAACCAGCCATAACTTGAGCAGATTTCATTACTTGCTCTTGGTATAAAAATACCCCATTTGTTGGCTTTAAAATTTCCTCTAACATCTCATGTGGATATCTTACTTTTGCGCCATGTTTTACCTGGATATAATCATCTACCATACCTGCATCCAGTGGGCCTGGTCTATAAAGTGCCAGCATAGCAACAATATCTTCAAAAGAGTCAGGTTTAAGCTTTTTTAAATAGCCGCGCATACCATCTGATTCAAGCTGAAAGACTCCAGTAGTATCGCAATCTTGAAGTAACTTAAATACTTTTGGGTCGTCAAGCTTAAGCTTATCAATATCAATCAAACCTTCACTTAAGCCCTTTTTGGCTATGATTTTTACCGCTTTATCTATTACTGTTAGGTTTGATAATCCCAAAAAGTCAAATTTAACAAGTCCTACAGCCTCAACATCATCTTTATCAAACTGTGACACAACAACATCTGATTCATCAGATCCTTTATAAATTGGGCAGAAATCACTAATTTTACTTGGCGCAATAACCACTCCACCAGCATGGGTGCCGACATTTCTAATAAGTCCCTCTAGATCCTGAGATAAATCAATCAGCGTTGAAACACTTTCTTCAGAATCATATCTTGCTTTCAATTCATTAGAGTCTTCTAAAGCCTTACCTAATGTCATTTTTAATTCATTTGGTATCATTTTAGAGATCTGGTCACTAAAACCATAAGGATGCCCTAACACCCTTCCTACATCTCTTACCACGCCCTTAGCCGCCATGGTTCCATAAGTAATGATCTGTGACACTTTCTCTGAGCCATACTTGTTAGAAACATAGGCAATAACTTCATCACGACGATCTGTACAAAAATCAATATCAAAATCTGGCATAGAGATTCGCTCTGGATTCAAAAAACGCTCAAATAAAAGATCATGCTGAATAGGATCAACATTTGTAATAGAAAGTGCCCAAGCGACAAGAGAGCCAGCACCTGAACCTCTACCTGGGCCAACTGGAATTCCATTTTCTTTTGCCCACCTTATGAAATCGGAGACAATTAAAAAATAGCCTGGAAAATCCATTTCAAGAATTACTGATAATTCAAAATTAAGCCTTTCAAAATAACTCTTTTGATTTACATTAAGGTCTTTAAGTCTTACTTGGAGACCTTTATTTGATTCTTCACTAAAAAATTCAGCTATAGACTTTCCTTTTGGTGTTGGAAAAGCTGGAAGGTAATTCTTTTCGAATAATTTAAAGTGTAAGTTGCATCTTTTGGCTACTTCAGAAGCATTTTCTATTAACTGAGGATAGTCTTTAAATAATTCAGACATTTCATCAGGAGTCTTTAGATATTGACTATCACTAAAAAATTTTAAACGCCTGGAATCATCAAGCAGCCCTCCCTCAGCTATGCAGATTCTAGCTTCGTGGGCATCAAAATCAGTTTTACTAATAAACTGCACATCATTAGTAGCAACCACTGGAATGTCTAACTTCAATCCTAATTCAATAGTAAGATTAAGAAGATTTTCATCTGAATGTCTATCAGTTCTTTGTGCCGATATATAATATCGGTCTTTAAAAATAGCTTGCCAGTGTTTAGCTTTAGAATGAGCAAGTTCCAACTCATTTGTCAAAAGAAATTGAGATATGTCTGAGCTTATTGGAGTTGCAATCATAAGCAAGCCCTCTTGGTGAGAAATTAATTGTTCTTCTGTAACACTAACAATTGAAATTCCTTGCTCATTTAAGTAAGCCTTTGAAATAAGCTCTGAAAGATTTAAATAGCCCTCATGGTTTTGACAAAGTAAGAGAACATCATAATGGCCTAAATCAAAATCTATAGATACTTTTGCACCAATAATAGGCTTTATACCAGCACTAGTTGCTTTTTGATAAAATTTAATCGCAGAAAAAAGACTCATATCATCAGTCAGAGCAATGCTATTCATACCCGCTTCTTTAACACTTTCTATTAGTTTTGAAACGCGAACTAAGCTATTCTTTACAGAATACTCACTTTGACATTGAAGATGAACAAAATCCACAGAACTCATTAATCCGAAAAAAAATATGAAATTTACTGATCTATTTTACAAACAATTTCAATACTAACTTTTAGCTTTTTAAAATTAGTATTGAAATTTAATTATAAAAAATAAACTAATTTAAAGGTTAGATATTTTGAGCAGCCTTAATTAGTGCTTGTGCTTTATCCATAGTTTCTTGCCACTCCATTTCAGGTAAAGAATCATATACAATTCCTGCTCCAGCTTGGATATATAGTCTCTGGTTTTTAACAACAGCAGTCCGAATAGCAATTGCTAGGTCCATTCCACCATGCCAGGATAAATTGCCAATAGCGCCAGAATAAATATTACGCTTTAAATCTTCAACTTCATCAATAATCTCCATTGCTCTTACTTTTGGTGCACCGCTTAATGTACCTGCTGGAAAAGTAGCCTTCAATACATCAATTGAACTCATATTTTCTTTTAACTCACACTCCACATTTGAAACAATATGCATAACATGTGAATAGCGCTCTATAAACATTTTATCTGTGAGAGTAACGCTTCCTGTTTTAGCAATTCTGCCTAAATCATTCCTGCCAAGATCAATTAGCATTAAATGCTCGGCAATTTCTTTTTCATCTGACAAGAGATCTTTCTCTAGATCAAGGTCCTCTTGCTCTGTTTTTCCTCTTGCCCGAGTTCCTGCTATAGGCCTTATAGTTGCAATATTATTGTTATCGACTCGAGTTAATATTTCAGGAGATGAGCCGACTATTGCAAAGTCATTTAAATTGAGAAAATACATATATGGAGAAGGATTAAGTATTCTTAATTGTCGATATAAGTCAACAGGATTTGATTTAAAAGAACAGCTTAATCGCTGTGAAGGTACAACTTGCATAACATCACCAGCTTTAATGTATTTTTGAACTTTTTCAACTGCACTTATATAATTTTCCCTTCCAAAACTTGACACAAAATCTTCTGCCTTTATATTTTCAGAAGGAATAGATGACTGTTCAAATGATTTGTTAATATTTGCTTCAATTAAGCTAAGCCTTGCTAGCCCATCTTCAAATTTTTCTTCATTAGGATTGACATGAGTAATTATGTGCACCTTACTACTTAAATTATCAACTACAAGAAGATCATTTGAAACCATTAATAAAATATCTGGAACATTTAGTTCGTCAGTTTTATCTATATGCGCCAGCTTTGGCTCTATGTAACGAACTATTTCATACCCAAAGTAACCAACTAAACCACCATTAAAATCTGGAAGGCTGGCTAACTGTGGAACTTTAAATTGCTTTTGGTATTCTTCAATCCACGCTAGTGGATCCTCTACTGAGATCTCTTCAGCTAACTTTCCATTTCTTTCAACTTGAACCTGATAGTTATTTACTTTAATTACTGTTTCAGCAGCCAACCCAATAAAAGAATATCGCCCCCACTTTTCTCCACCTTGAACAGATTCTAAAAAATAGCTATAGGGATTATTGGCAAGCTTAAGATATAAAGCTAAAGGCGTTAATGTATCAACAACAACCTCCCTAGAAAGAGGGATGTGATTAAAGCCTTTCTTAATAAGACGATTGAAATGTGACTTTTGCATGGGTATATTTTATCATTACCCAGATTGTTAATCCTTAAGATTATTTATCCTTCAGATGACTTCTAGAATCATGAGATGTAGCACTATTTTTATAAATAAAAAAGGCATTCCATTTTAGTAAACTAAATTGAAATACCTTTATTTTAAACTAAGCCTTATTACTCTTCAGCTTCAGCTTCAACTTCACTCAACTGAGTAGATAGTTCTTGCTCAGCTTCATTGGTTTGCATAAAAGAAGCATCTATGCGCTTCCTTCTCTTTTCCTGATGGTGCTTAAAGCCTGTTCCTGCAGGAATAAGTCGGCCTACAATTACATTTTCTTTAAGTCCTCTAAGATCATCTACTCTTCCTGTTATTGAAGCTTCAGTAAGAACCCTTGTAGTCTCTTGGAAAGAGGCAGCAGAGATAAACGACTCTGTAGACAATGATGCTTTTGTAATACCCATTAATAATCTTTGGAATACAATCTCATCTTTCTTTTGAGCCTTTAACTGTTTATTTTTCTCTACAACATGAACAAACTCAGCAGTTTCACCATTCACATAATGAGAGTCTCCATTATCAATAATTTCAACTTTTCTAAGCATTTGCTTAACAACTACTTCAATATGCTTGTCAGAAATCTTAACTCCCTGAAGCCTATAAACGTTTTGAACCTCTCTAACCATATAGTTAGCCAAAGCTTCAACACCTAACAAGCGAAGAATATCATGAGGATTATAAGGTCCATCTGAAATCACATCACCTTTTTCAACAGTTTCGCCATCAAACACATTTATTGACCTCCAATGATGAATCATCATTTCAGTTACCTCACCTTCAGGGCCCGTAATAAGCATACGAACCTTTGATTTTGTAGGACTTCCAAAACTGATAACACCCAAAGTTTCAGCTAGAATAGCATGATCTTTAGCTTTACGAGCTTCAAATAAATCAGCAACTCGCGGTAACCCACCAGTAATATCACTTGTCTTTGAAACAGCTTTAGGAATCTTAGCGAGTATTTCACCTGCTGTAATAAGCTGACCGTCCTCTAAATTTATTTTGACTCCTGATGGTAAATAATGCGTCGACAATATAGATTTTTTATCCTTTTTATCAACTAATTGAAGCATTGGCTTCATATCTTTTGCTGCCGAAGTTCTTTCTGCCTCTTCAATTATTTCAAAAAAGATTAAACCAGTCAATGGATCTGAATTTTTTATAACTGTTAATCCTTCAACAAAATCGATGAATGAAACTCTTCCAGAATTTTCAGCTATGATTGGATGTGTATGTGGGTCCCAATCAGCAATCTTATCTTTAGCTTTAACTTTACCGCCATCTTTAAAGTGAACTATAGCACCATAAGGCAACTTATAACGCTCTTTTACTTGGCCTAATTCATTTCTAATTGAGGCTTCAGAAGATCTTGATACAACAACAAAATCACCATTAGCATTTTTAATAGACTTCATATTTTCAAAATGAACAATACCATTAGTATTAATATTAATACTATTAACAGCCGTAGATGAGCTTGCAGCTCCACCAATATGGAAAGTACGCATTGTTAGCTGAGTTCCTGGCTCACCAATTGATTGAGCAGCAATAACACCAACAGCTTCACCCACTCCAATCTTATGACCTCTTGCCATATCATTTCCATAACAAGATGCACAAACACCATATGATAATTCACATGTAATTGCCGAACGTACTTTAATGAACTCAATACCCAGTTCATTGATCTTATCTGAATCATCTAGTGTAATTAAATGATCTTTTTCTAAAAATACTTCTTTTGTATTTGGCAGCAATATGTCATCGGAGACAACCCGACCGAGTACTGCAGTTCCTAGAGTTTGAACAACATTTCCCCCATCAATAACTGATTTCATAACCAAACCATTTTTAGTTCCACAATCTTCTTCAGTTACCACTAAATCTTGGCCTACATCAACAAGTCTTCGAGTTAAATAGCCTGAGTTAGCCGTTTTTAGTGCCGTATCAGCCAAACCTTTTCTTGCTCCATGAGTAGAAATAAAGTACTGCATATTATTAAGACCTTCACGGAAGTTACTTGTAATTGGAGTCTCAATAATTGATCCATCTGGCTTTGCCATTAGACCACGCATTCCTGCTAACTGACGTATTTGTGCAGGAGAGCCTCGAGCACCTGAATCTGCCATCATATAGATTGAATTAAATGATGGTTTCTTTTCTGTATTTCCTTCAGCATCAGTTATATCTTCATAACCTACTTTGTCCATCATTGCTTTAGCAACTTCTTCTGAGGTTCTTGACCAAATATCAATAACCTTGTTATAGCGCTCACCATTTGTAACAACACCAGAAGCAAATTGCTGCTGAACATCTTTTACTTGAGCAGAAGCCTTTTCAATCATCTCAGCTTTTTCACTAGGAATAATCATGTCATTTGAACAAAATGATATACCAGATTTAGTTGAATATTCAAAACCCATATACATCATTTGATCAGCAAAAATTACAGTCTCCTTAAGCTCCTGAGATCTGTAACAGACATGAATTAAATTAGAAACTACTTTTTTAGTTAATGCCTCATTAATTAAATCAAATGACAAGCCTTTAGGTAGAATTCTAGAAAAAATAGCTCTACCGATTGTAGTATTAACTATACGAGTATTTGTAGATTTAAAGCCAGACTCTGCTTTTTCATAATCCTGCACTCTTAATTTAATTTTTGCATGCAGACTTACAAGTTTAGCATCATAGGCAGAAAGCGCCTCATTGGTATTGGCAAAGATCATCCCTTCACCCTGTTGATTAACCATTTCTCTAGTCATATAGTAAAGACCTAAGATTACATCTTGAGATGGAATAATAATTGGGTCGCCACTAGCCAAATGAAGAATATTGTTTGATGCCAACATTAGAGTTCTTGCCTCTAATTGAGCTTCCTCAGAGAGAGGAACGTGCACAGCCATCTGATCACCATCAAAGTCTGCATTAAATGCAGTACATACTAGAGGATGAAGTTGAATTGCCTTGCCTTCAATTAGAAGCGGCTCAAATGCTTGAATGCCAAGCCTATGAAGAGTAGGTGCACGGTTTAATAAAACTGGATGCTGATGAACAACTCTTTCCAAGATATCCCAAACTTCAGGAATTTCACTTTCAACCATTTTTTTTGCAGCTTTTATAGTAGAAGCTAAACCATTTGCTTGAAGGCGATTATAAATAAAGGGCTTAAAAAGCTCTAATGCCATTTTTTTAGGCAATCCACACTGATGAAGCTTTAAATATGGACCACAAACAATAACTGAACGTCCAGAATAGTCAACTCGTTTTCCAAGTAAGTTTTGACGGAATCGTCCTTGCTTACCTTTTATCATATCCGCAATTGACTTAAGAGGGCGTCTATTATTGCCCATAACAGCACGTCCACGACGCCCATTATCAATTAGTGAGTCGACAGCTTCTTGAAGCATACGTTTTTCATTTCTAACAATAATTTCTGGCGCATCAAGTTCTAACAACCTTCCAAGACGATTATTTCTATTAATTACTCTGCGATATAAGTCATTTAAATCAGATGTTGCAAACCGGCCTCCATCTAAAGGAACCAAAGGCCTTAAATCTGGCGGCAGAATAGGAAGCACATTTAAAACCATCCACTCAGGTTTATTTCCAGACTTTATTAATGAATCAACTAGCTTAAGTCGTTTATTGATTTTCTTAAGTTTAGTTTGTGATTTAGTATTTAGAGCATCTTCTCTCAAATTTGCAGCTTCTTTTTCAAGTTGCATCTCTGCAAGAACATCCTGCATAGCTTCTGCGCCCATCTTAGCAACAAACTCATCATCTCCATACTGGTCTAAAGCATCAAAATACATCTCTTCCGTAAGGAGTTGCTTTTTGATTAAAGGCGTACTACCAGGATCAGTAACTAAAAATGCTTCAAAATAAAGAACTCTTTCAATATCTTTTAAGGTCATATCCATAAGCAACCCTAATCTAGATGGGAGTGACTTCAAATACCAAATATGTGCTACAGGAGCAGCAAGTTCTATATGACCCATTCTTTCCCGTCTTACTTTAGAAAGAGTAACTTCAACACCACATTTTTCACAAACCACATTTCTAAATTTCATGCGTTTATATTTACCACATAAGCACTCAAAGTCTTTCATTGGGCCAAAAATCTTAGCACAAAATAACCCTTCTCTTTCAGGTTTGAAAGTTCTATAGTTAATAGTTTCAGGTTTTTTTACTTCACCAAATGACCATGAACGAATTTTCTCAGGAGAAGCTAAACCAACTCTTATTGCATCAAAATCTTGTTCTTTATTTTGCTGTTTTAAAATTTGTAATAAATCTTTCAAGTGATTCTCCTAATTTAATGTTGTTCAAGTTCAGTATCAATACCTAGAGATCGAATTTCTTTTACAAGAACATTAAACGACTCTGGCATTACTGACTCAGTACGATTTTCACCATCTACTATATTTTTATACATTTTTGCCCTTCCAGTAACATCATCAGACTTAACCGTTAACATTTCTCGAAGAGTATATGCTGCGCCATATGCTTCTAACGCCCAAACTTCCATTTCACCAAACCTTTGACCACCAAATTGAGCTTTACCGCTAAGTGGTTGTTGAGTAACTAAAGAGTATGGACCTGTTGAGCGAGCATGCATCTTATCGTCAACTAAGTGGTTAAGCTTAAGCATGTGCATATAACCAACCGTTATATCACGGTCAAATGAATCTCCAGTTCGTCCATCAAATAATTGAATTTGACCACTTTCTGGTAAATCAGCCATCTTAAGTAAAGATTTAATATCCTCTTCTTTAATTCCATCAAATACTGGGGTTGCCATTGGGACGCCAGATCGTAAATTATTAGCTAACTCAAGTATCTCATCATCACTAAATGACTTTAAATCTTCAGTTTTTCCATAACTATTGTAAATAGAATCTAGCATTGAGCGGATTTGCTTAATTGTATCTTTACGATGCTCATCTAGCAAATTACCAATCTTATAACCTAGGCCTTTAGCAGCCCAACCTAAGTGAACCTCAAGCACCTGACCAACATTCATACGTGACGGAACACCAAGTGGATTAAGGACAACATCTACTGGAGTACCATCTGCCAAATGGGGCATATCTTCAACTGGAGATACACGAGAGATGACACCTTTGTTTCCATGTCGTCCAGCCATCTTGTCACCAACCTGAAGTGTTTTACGTGTTGCTACATAAACCTTGACCATCTTTTGAACGCCTGGAGGTAATTCTGCACCTTCTTTAATTTTTGCACTCTCTTGCTCATAAAAAAGTTCAAATTCCTCTTGTTTAGCTTTTGACTGCTTAACAAGTGAAGCAACTTCTTTATTTACAGCTGCATCTTTAACTTTTAATTTTGCTAATTCACTATTTTCTAGAGACTTTAAATCCTTAGAGGCTAGTTTATCTCCACTCTTAATATTACCAATATTACTAGTTGAGAGGTTTCCAGAGAGTTTTAAACGAATTCGGCGAAAGATGTCCCCATCAATTATTCCAAATTCATCATCAATATCTTTTTTAATAGTCTCTAAACGTTCTTCATCAATAACCAGTGCACGAGAATCTTTTGCCACTCGATCTTTAGTAAATATCTGAACATCAATGACAACACCAGATTTTGAGGCTCCCATTCTTAAAGAGGTATCTTTAACATTGTTAGCTTTTTCTCCAAAGATAGCACGCAATAATTTCTCTTCTGGAGAAAGAACTGTTTCGCTTTTAGGGGTTACCTTTCCAACAAGAATATCACCGCCTTTTACTCGAGCACCAACATATACAATACCAACATCATCAAGTTTTGATAGTGCAGACTCACTTACATTAGGTATATCTGCAGTAACTTCTTCAGCTCCAAGTTTTGTATCTCTAGCATAAGCTGTCAATTCTTCAATATGGATTGAAGTATAGCGATCTTCCTGGACTACTTTTTCTGATATGAGTATTGAATCTTCAAAGTTATATCCATTCCAAGGCATAAAGGCAATCATCATATTTTGACCTAATGCTAACTCACCTAAGTCAGTTGATGGGCCATCTGCCAAGACATCACCAGCAACAACCTTATCACCTGGCTGAACAAGTGGTTTTTGATTGATACAAGTATTTTGATTTGAACGAGAATATTTCACTAAACTATAAATATCAACACCAAGCTCTCCAGCCTTTGCTTGCTTAGCGTCGACACGAATTACGATTCTTGAAGCATCTACTGTTTCAACAACTCCATCATGATTTGCAACAACACAGACACGTGAATCAGTTGCAACAACTCGCTCAATCCCAGTTCCAACAAGTGGCTTTTCAGCTCTAAGCACAGGTACTGCTTGACGCTGCATATTTGATCCCATTAATGCGCGGTTAGCATCATCATGTTCTAGAAAAGGTATAAGTGATGCAGCGACAGATGATATTTGTTTTGAGTCAATATCAATAAGTGTTACTTCTGACTTACCTACCAGTACAAATTCATTTTTATGGCGTCCTGAAACAAGGTCGTCTACCAAATAACCCTTGCTATCTACTTTAGAGTTTGCTTGAGCAATAGTGTGGTCAATCTCATCAATTGCTGACACATACACAATTTCTTTAGTGACTTGTCCTTTCTTAACTATTTGATAAGGAGTCTCTAAAAAACCATAATCATTCGTTCTTGCATAAACTGCTAAAGTATTAATTAATCCAATATTCGGACCTTCGGGTGTTTCAATTGGACACAATCGACCATAATGAGATGGATGAACATCACGAACTTCAAAACCAGCACGTTCTCTTGTCAAGCCACCAGGCCCTAGTGCTGATATGCGTCGCTTATGAGTCACTCCAGACAACGGATTTACTTGATCCATAAATTGAGATAACTGTGAGGAGCCAAAAAACTCCCTCACTGCCGCCGAAACCGGCTTAGAGTTAATAAGATCTTGCGGAGTTAGCTCGTCTGTTTCTGCAAGATTCAATCCTTCTTTCACAGCTTTTTCTACACGAATTAGGCCGATTCTAAATTGGTTTTCAATCATTTCACCAATAGCTCTTACTCTTCTATTGGCTAACGTATCGACATCATCTACAACATCATGTCCATTTTTAATATCAATTAACTGCTTAATTACATTAATAATATCATCATGAGTTAGCACATGCTCACCAGTCTCACTAGCAACACCTAATCTTCTATTTAGCTTCATTCGACCAACACGAGAAAGGTCATAACGATCATTATTAAAAAACAGATTAGAAAAAAGTGTGTTAACTGCATCTTCAGTAGCAGGCTCACCCGGTCTCATTACATGGTAGATTGACATGCGAGCTTCAATTTCTGTTTGCAACTCATCTAGTCGCAAAGTGTCAGAAATATAGATTCCATTTTCAGCATCATTAAGATAGATAATATTAATCTTCTTAATCTTAGTAGCAGTTAATACTTCAATAGACTCTTCAGTTATTAATGAGTTTGCGGCTAATAAGATTTCACCAGTATCAGTATCAACTATATCTGCAGAAATGACTTTTCCAATAAGATATTCAAGTGGAGCATTAATTGAGTCTACTTTTGCGTCCTGAAGAATTTTTGCGTGCTTAGCAGTAATTCGACGTCCTTGTTCAACAACAATATCCTTTCCAACCTTAATATCAAACTCTGCAATAATTCCTTTCAAACGCTCAGGTTTAATGACTAGATCACACGATTTAGATTTTAATTTAACAACAATATGATCAAAGAAAGTATCAATAATGTCATTTGTTGACTGTCCCATAGCTCTTAGCAAGGCAGTCACAGGTAATTTTCTTCTTCTATCTATTCTTACAAACAAGTGCTCGTGATGATCAAACTCAAAGTCTAACCATGAGCCACGGTAAGGAATAATACGTGATGAGAATAATATTTTCCCAGAAGAGTGAGTTTTCCCCTTATCATGCTCAAAAATAACTCCTGGAGAACGATGAAGCTGAGAAACCACAACACGCTCAGTTCCATTAATTACAAATGTTCCAGTATCAGTCATCAATGGAAGCTGTCCTAAATAGACACTTTCTTCGATAATTTGCTTAACGCGACGCTTCTTCTTTAAATTAGAACCATTTTTGTCAAAAAGGACCAAGTTAAGTTTAACTTGCAAGGTTGCAGCATACGTTACTCCACGAAGCTTACATTCTTTAACATTATACTTAGGCTCTTGAAGCTCATAATCCAAATATTCAATTTCGGCATAACCATTTAAGGCTGTAATTGGAAATACAGATTGAAAAACAGAGTGAAGACCAATATTTTCCTTTTCAGTAGCCCCTTTTTGAATAAAGCTATTAAATGAATTAATCTGAATAGATAATAAATCTGGCTCTTTAAGAATAGACTCTCTTGTTCCAAAATTATTTCTGATACGTTTTTTTTCTGTAAATGAATAAGTCATGGATGCCTCGCAATAATCAATAAATGGTTTTCAAAATACTTCTAAAAAAGCACCAAAATCCCCTGTGGGGATTTTGGTTTGTAGCATTGAACAAATTACTTAAGTTCTACGCTAGCGCCAGCTTCTTCAAGCTGCTTTTGAATATCATCAGCTTCCGCTTTTGATGCGCCTTCTTTAACTGCTGCAGGTGCACTTTCAACAAGATCTTTAGCCTCTTTAAGACCCAATCCTGTAATAGTACGAACAGCCTTAATAACTGCAACTTTCTTTTCACCAAAACTTATTAACATTACGTTAAACTCAGTCTTCTCTTCAACCGCTGCACCAGCATCCGCTGCTGCTGCAACTGGGGCCGCTGCAACCGCTGCTGCAGAAACTCCAAACTTCTCTTCCATTGCTGATACTAGTTCAACAACATCCATTACAGACATATCTGCAATTGCACCTAAAATATCTTCATTGCTTAATTTCGCCATGATATTTACTCCTCTATATAATTATTATTGTTTTTGATCACGAATAGCTGCTACAACACGAGTCAACTTAGTTGGAACTTCGTTTAAAGTTCTAACTAACTTCTCAGTTGGTGCAAGCATCAACGCCATCAACATACTGATTGCTTGATCTTTAGTTGGTAAGCTCGCGATTCTTTTTAGTTGATCTGCATCAATAAATTCACCGGATACCCCCAAACCTTTAACAACTAATGCTTCATTATCTTTAATGAAGTCACGGAAAACACGAGCTACAGCGCCCGGATCTTCTTGGGAAAAACCCAAGATAACCGGTCCACTTAAGACTGGAGTAATACACTCACATCCTGTCTCAGCTAATGCTCTCTTTGCCAGCGTATTTTTTACAACACGCAAAGAAACATCTGCGTCCATAGCAGCATTCCGCAAATTAGTCATTTGTCCAACATTCAATCCACGATACTCAGCAACACCAACAGACACAGCACCATTAGCTACTGCATTTACCTGTTCGACGACTGCTTTTTTTGCTTCAAGACTTAGAGCCATAATCTCTCCTGAACAATTAAAAAATGAAAGCTATAAAATTATAACTTTCGCCACAAGGTATTTCCATACCCTCTACATAGGCAAATTGAAGGATCAATTTATTAAGCAACAAGTCATAATCAACCTGTCACACCTATGGTCTTTGAGGCAGAACAAGTCACCTTGTCGCCCAAAGAATTTTTTAGCTGATAATTATTTAATTAACAGCTTTTTAAATCTACTTAAATATCTACACTTGCACCATCAACACTAAGGCCTGGACCCATAGTTGATGAAACGCTTACTTTTTTGATATAAATACCTTTCGTTGAACTTGGTTTAGCTTTCTTAATCGCATCAATAAGTGCAACAATATTCTCTTCCAACGCTTTTACGTCAAAAGAAGCTTTCCCAATACCAGCATGAACAATTCCAGCTTTATCAGCACGGTAACGAACTTGGCCCGCTTTTGCATTTTTAACTGCAGTAGCAACGTCAGGTGTTACGGTTCCAACTTTAGGGTTTGGCATCAATCCACGAGGCCCAAGAACTTGACCTAATCTACCAACAACGCCCATTGCATCAGGAGATGCAATAACAACATCGTAATTTAAATCTCCATCTTGCATGCTTTTCATTAGATCATCCATACCAACAATATCTGCGCCTGCATCAGTTGCTTTTTGAACATTATCACCCTGAGTAAAAACTGCAACACGAACAACTTTTCCAGTTCCATTAGGAAGGACAACTGCCCCACGTACATTTTGATCTGATTTCTTTGTATCAATACCTAGGTTAATACTTACATCAACCGACTCATCGAACTTGGCTGACGCACAATCCTTTACTAATGCTAGAGCCTCAGTAATTGCATATTTAGAACCCTCTTTAATTTTAAAAGCGCTTACTTTTTGATTTTTTGATAAATTAGCCATCTTTAACCCTCCACCACAATGCCCATTGATCGAGCAGTGCCCGCTACAATTTGAACTGCTGCATCTAAATCATTTGCGTTTAAGTCTTTCATTTTTATATTCGCAACTTCTTCTAATTGAGCACGAGTTACTTTACCAACCTTATTAAGATGTGGCTCACCACTTCCTTTTTCAATACCTGTCACTTTAAGAAGTAGAACTGCAGCTGGCGGTGTTTTAGTTACAAATGTAAAACTACGATCACTATAAACAGTAATAATTACTGGAACGGGCATACCCTTGTCGAGCTCTTGTGTTTGAGCATTGAATGCTTTACAAAAATCCATAATATTTACACCATGCTGACCCAATGCTGGACCAACTGGTGGCGAAGGATTTGCTTCTGCTGCAGGAACCTGCAACTTAATATATGACTCAATTTTTTTTGCCATTTTTATCTCCTATGGGTTCAATCGCTTTTAAGCTCCCCGTTAACATTTTCAGTCGCTTGCGACTGACTTATGTTTTCTCTACTTGAGAAAACTCTAATTCAACTGCAGTAGTTCGTCCAAAAATTAAGACCTCCACTGTCAGCAAACTCTTTTCATAATTAACACTTTCAACAGTTCCATTAAATTCATTAAATGGACCATCAACAACCAAAACTTCTTCGCCTGGTTGAAATGCAACTTTAGGCTTAGGTTTATCAGCACCTTCTTGAACGCGTGCAAAAATTCTATCTACTTCTCTCTGAGTTATTGGAGAAGGTTTTCCAGATGACCCACCTATAAACCCTATAACGTTATTAGTGTTTTTAACTAGTAACCAGCTAGGCTCAGTGAGCTCCATCTTAATCAACATATAGCCTGGGAAGAATTTACGCTCAGTTTCTTTTTTCTTTCCAGCTTTTAGCTCAACTACCTGTTCAGTTGGAATAAGAATCTCATCAACCAAATCCTCAATACCTTCTCTAGTCACAGCTTCTTCAATAGCTATTTTAACTTTCGCTTCATAGCCGCTTCTAGCGTGGATTACAAACCAATTCTTAGACATGATAATCCTTTACTTAAAAAATGTTAATTGACGAAATTGATTGAACACCCCAAGTAAAGAATGCATCAATAATCCAAAGGAAAATTGCAACTATAACTACTGCAACCATAATGATTCCAGTTGTTTTTATTGTTTCTGGACGAGTCGGCCAAACAACCTTTCGTAATTCAATTCGGGTTTCTTTCAAAAAATGAACAAATCGATCACCTTGATCAGATTTTACAAAAACAGTTACCGCTAAAGCAAAAACTACAAGCGTCACTAAAACTTTTGTAAGCGCATTAAATCCTAAAGGATTGACATAATATAAAGCAAGTCCAGCAACTACAATTAAAATTGCTAAGATAGTTTTCCACTGATCAGAACCACTCTTTAAATTTTCTATTTGTTTAGCCACACATATCCTTTAATTTGGCAGGCAAGGAGGGACTCGAACCCCCAACCAATGGTTTTGGAGACCACTACTCTACCAATTGAGCCACTTGCCTAAATATCAAACCCTATAAAAGTGGCTACTCATAAAAAGCAACCACCTACTAATCTATCTTTTAACTCGTAATTTTCGAGACGACTCCAGCACCTACCGTGCGTCCACCTTCTCTAATTGCAAATCTTAATCCTTCTTCCATTGCAATCGGAGCTAGTAACTCAATTGTCATCTTCACATTGTCACCTGGCATAACCATTTCAACGCCTTTTGGCAGTTCGCATGCACCAGTAACGTCTGTTGTTCTGAAGTAGAACTGTGGACGATAATTGTTAAAGAATGGAGTATGACGTCCACCTTCTTCTTTACTTAAAACATAAATCTCTGCTTCAAACTTAGTGTGCGGGTTAATCGTACCTTTCTTAGCAAGTACTTGACCACGCTCAACGTCTTCACGCTTCGTTCCGCGAAGAAGAACACCAACGTTATCACCTGCTTCACCTGAGTCAAGCAATTTTCTAAACATTTCAACACCTGTACAAGTAGTCAGCTGCGTATCTTTAATACCAACGATTTCAATTTCATCACCAACATTAACAACACCACGCTCGATACGACCCGTTACAACCGTTCCACGACCTGAGATTGAGAACACGTCCTCAATTGGCATTAGGAATGTCTTATCTGTATCACGCTCTGGAGTTGGGATGTATGTATCTAATGCTTCAACTAACTTCATAATTGAAGGGACACCAATATCTGATGTATCGCCTTCTAATGCTTTCAAAGCTGAACCAAAGATCACTGGAGTGTCATCACCTGGGAATTCGTACTCTGTTAAGAGTTCACGGATTTCCATTTCAACAAGCTCTACTAATTCTTCATCATCAACCATATCGGCTTTGTTCATGTAAACAACGATGTAAGGAACACCAACTTGACGAGACAATAGAATGTGCTCACGCGTTTGAGCCATTGGTCCATCAGTTGCAGCGATTACAATAATTGCGCCGTCCATTTGCGCAGCACCTGTAATCATGTTCTTAACGTAGTCGGCGTGTCCCGGACAATCAACGTGAGCGTAGTGACGAGCCGCTGACTCGTATTCTACGTGCGCTGTTGAAATCGTGATACCACGCTCTCTTTCTTCAGGAGCATTATCAATATTTGCATAATCCTTAAATTCACCGCCGTTCATTTCAGCCATAACCTTAGTAAGGGCTGCAGTTAAGGTAGTTTTTCCATGGTCAACGTGACCAATTGTTCCCACATTTACGTGTGGTTTGGTTCTTTCAAATTTCTCTTTTGCCATTTCTAATCCCCTATATTCATTCAATTTATATGGAGCTCACCACCGGATTTGAACCGGCGACCTCTTCCTTACCAAGGAAGTGCTCTACCAACTGAGCTAGGTGAGCACAGCCCTAACCACGTGGAGCGGGTGATGGGAATCGAACCCACCTCATTAGCTTGGAAGGCTAAGGTAATACCAATATACGACACCCGCAATTTCTTATTCTCATGTTCTTCTGGTGGAGGGAGTTGGATTCGAACCAACGTACTCAGAGAGAACGGATTTACAGTCCGTCGCCTTTAACCACTCGGCCACCCCTCCAAAAAAACAATCGGACATTATCCCATAACTAATTTAGCTTAGCAAGGTTTAAATGTAGTAATTAAAAGGTTATTCGTTGATTATTTTTGCCTTGAAGCACCACTAGCAACTGCTGCTTCAAATATTGCTTTTGGAACAACTTTGATTAGCCTAGGATCAAACGGTTTAGGAATAAAATAGTCTTTTCCAAAAGTCAAACTAGTATCTTTATAAATCTCTATTAATTCTTTAGGAGCTGGAAGCTTAACTAAGTCTTTAAGTGCATGAACTGCTGCAACCTTCATTTCAGTATTAATAATTTTAGAGTTGGCATCAAGTGCTCCTCTAAAAATATAAGGAAAGCCAAGAACATTATTTACCTGATTTGGATAATCACTTCTTCCTGTAGCCATTAACACGTCATCTCTACAGGCATAAACATCTACTGGTGAGATTTCTGGATCAGGATTAGATAATGCAAAAATTATTGGTCTTTTAGCCATCGATTTCACCATCTCTTGAGTTACAAGATTTCCTCTAGCAACACCTATAAAAACGTCAGAGCCATCGATAGCATCACTTAAAGTTTTTTTATCAGTATCTACTGCAAAAGCAAGTTTTTCCTTACTTAAGTTTTCACTTTTTGTTGAAACTACTCCATTTCGATCAACCAGCAAAATATTGTCTTTACTAAAACCAAGTTCAAGTAATAAATTTAATGTTGCAATTCCAGCAGATCCAGCACCTGCGCATACAATTTTGGCTTCCTTGAAGTTTTTTTCTTGAATTTCGAGCGCATTTAAAAGACCAGCTGCGACAATAATAGCAGTCCCATGTTGATCATCATGAAAAACAGGTATATCTAACTCATCAATTAATCTCTTTTCAATTTCAAAGCAGCGCGGCGCAGAAATATCCTCTAAATTAATCCCACCAAATGTTGGCGCAATGTTTTTAATTGTACTGATAATTTCTTCAACATCTTGAGTATCAAGCTCAATATTAAAAACATCGATACCTGCAAAACGCTTGAATAATACAGCCTTACCTTCCATTACTGGTTTTGCCGCCAAAGGCCCAACATTTCCTAAGCCAAGTACAGCTGAACCATCAGTAATTACTGCCACCAAATTACCTTTAATAGTATATTTATTAACAGCACCAGGATCTTTTACAATTTCTCTTACAGGAGCTGCAACGCCTGGACTATAAGCTAAACTCAGATCCTGATCGTTATCTAATTTCTTGTGAGAAGTAACATTAATCTTTCCAGGTCTTCCTTCCTGGTGATAAGCTAAAGCCTTATCATGCAGAGTTTGTGACATTTTCGCCTTATTTAATGATTTTTAAGCTTGTGAAACAAACTCTTCACCAATTTTGATATCAGATCTAAGGGTTTCAAGTGCTGCATTAAGTGTTTTTTCTTCAAATGCTGAAAGATCTCCAAAACCTAATATTTTATCAACACCATTTTTACCCAACAGGACTGGTTGTGCAAAAAAGCGAGCCCTGTCTCCAGAGCCTTCAACATAAGTACACTCTATTACGCCTTCTTCACCATTAAGAGCGCGAACTAGAGACAAACCAAATTTTGCTGCTGCCTGACCCATTGATAAAGTAGCTGAGCCACCACCAGCTTTTGCCTCAACAACTTCGGTTCCTGCATTCTGAATACGTTTTGTCATTGCAGATGCACTAGCCTCATCAAAGTCAAAACCTGACTGTGAAAGCAACGGAAGGATAGTAATTCCTGAGTGGCCACCAATTACAGGAACACTTACATCTTCAGGATTAACCCCATTAACTTCAGCAACAAATGTACTAGAACGAATAATATCTAAAGTCGTAATGCCAAATAATCGTGCTGGATCGTAAACTCCTTTTTTCTTTAGAACATCTGCTGCAATTGCAACCGTTGTGTTTACAGGATTTGTAATAATTCCAATTAAAGCCTTTGGACAATTATCTGCACATACTGAAACGAGGTTTTTAACAATACCTGCATTAATATTAAAAAGATCGGACCGATCCATTCCTGGCTTACGAGCAACGCCAGCTGAAATTAATACAATATCTGCATTTAATAGAGCAGGTGAAGGGTCTTCGCCTGCAAAACCAGAAACTTTAACTGCCGTTGGTATATGACTCAAATCTGCCGCAACACCTGGTGTCACAGGAGCAATGTCATACAATGACAATTCAGTTCCATTTGGTAACTGTGTTTTCAATAATAATCCTAACGCCTGACCAATTCCGCCAGCAGCACCTAAAACAACAACTTTCATAACATCTCCCTAAAAATATAAAAATAGCTATGCAATTATGCTAATAGCAAATTATTCATTGTAGCAATATTACTAACTGAAATTTCTTTTGGACAAACAGTCTCACAATGCCGATGATTTGAACAACTTCCAAAGCCTTCTTCTTCCATTTGATTTATCATTCTTTCTGCTCGCTTCATGCTTTCAATTTTGCCTTGGGGCAACTGCTCAAAATGATTAATCTTTGCAGCCACAAATAAACTTGCTGAAGCATTTGGACAAACTGCAACACATGCACCGCATCCAATACAAGTTGCTGAGTCAAACGCACAATCTGCATCGTCTTTATTAATCAGTTGAGAGTTAGCTTCAGGGGCAGAGCCAACAGAAACAGAGATAAACCCTCCAGACTGAATAATTCGGTCAAACGCTTCTCGCTTAACAGCTAAATCTTTCATAATTGGGAAACTTTGAGCACGCCATGGCTCGATCCAAAGCTCTCTCTGATTAGCATAATCCCTCATATAAAGCTGGCAAGTAGTCGTTGCTTTCTTTTCACCGTGAGGGTGGCCATTAATTACCAATGAGCAGGTGCCACAAATTCCTTCTCTACAATCATAATCGAACACTACACAATCTTCGCCTTTGTCAATAAGCTTCTCATTTAAGTGATCTAGCATCTCTAAAAATGAGGTGTCACTATCAATATTTTCAACATGGTAAGTTACAAAGCTTCCATCACTACTCGTATTTTTTTGTCGCCAGATATGCAGTGTGAAATTCATTTATAGTCCCTATATGTTGGCTTAATAAATTCATAATTAAGCTCTTCTTTATGAAGCTCCGGGCCATTCTCGTTAAATTCCCATGCAGCTACATAACCATAGTTCTCATCATCTCTCATAGCATCACCACTTTCAGCGAGATACTCAAGGCGCGCATGTGCGCCACAAGACTCTTCACGATCAAGAGCATCAACACACATTAGATGGCCAAGCTCAATAAAATCTGCAACCCTACCAGCCTTTTCTAGGGTTTGATTAAAGTCAGTATCTGAGCCAGTTACTTTAATACTTTTCCAGAAATCAGACTTTAGTTTTTCAATTGATTTCACCGCCTCTTCAAGCGCATTCTTATCTCTTGCCATTCCGCATGCAGCCCATAAGATACCACCTACTTTTCTATGAAAATAGTCGGGAGAATGTTCTGGCATAGGCGCATTCATTAGCTTATCTATACGACTTTTAACTGCATCGATAGAGGCTATGACATCAGGGTGATCATTACTTACCTTTTCAAATGTTCCGCGCGCTAGATAGTTAGCAACAGTTTGTGGCGCAATGAAATAGCCATCTGCTAATCCTTGCATCAACGCAGAGGCACCTAATCGATTTGCCCCATGATCAGAAAAATTAGCTTCACCACACGCAAACAACCCATCAATCGTTGTCATTAGGTTGTAATCAACCCATAATCCACCCATTGTGTAATGCGGCGCAGGATAAATCTTCATTGGCACTTCATAAGGATTTTCACCTGTAATATTTTTATACATATCAAACAAGTTACCGTATTTCTCTTTAACTTTATCAATGCCCATTTTTTCAATGACCGAAGAAAAATCAAGATAAACGCCAAGCCTTTGATCATTAATGATTGAACCAACACCTCGCCCTTCATCGCATATACCTTTAAGTGCTCTTGATGCAATATCTCTTGGCACTAAGTTTGCAAATGCAGGGTACATTCGCTCCAGAAAATAATCTCTATTTTCTTCTAAAATCTCATTTGGATTTTTATCGCAATCTTCAATATTTTTTGGGGCCCATATTCGACCATCATTTCTTAAAGATTCACTCATTAGTGTTAATTTAGACTGACTGTCACCAGTTGGTGGAACACAAGTTGGGTGAATCTGGGTGAAACTCGGATTTGCAAAATAAGCACCATTTTTATGTGCTCTCCATGTTGCAGAAGTATTACAACCCTTCGCATTAGTTGACAGGAAGTAGGCATTACTATAACCACCAGTGCACATTACAACACAATCAGCAACGTGTGAAGAAATTTCACCCGTGATTAAATCTCGCACTACAACTCCTCGGGCCTTTCCATCAATTATTATTATTTCTAACATTTCAGATCTAGAAGTATGTTTTACTTTTCCAGATGCTATTTCTTTACTCATTGAGCTATATGCCCCTAATAAGAGTTGCTGTCCAGTTTGTCCACGAGCATAAAAAGTTCGAGAGACCTGAGTACCACCAAATGACCTATTTGCCAAATAACCACTATATTCTCTTGCAAAAGGAACACCTTGAGAAACTGCCTGATCAATAATATTGCAACTTAATTGAGCTAAGCGATATATATTGGACTCCCTTGCGCGGAAATCACCACCCTTGATTGTGTCATAGAAGAGCCTCCAGGTACTATCACCATCATTTTGATAATTTTTACTAGCATTAACGCCTCCCTGAGCAGCGATTGAATGCGCTCTTCTTGGGCTGTCGTTGTAACAAAAAGACTGGACATTGTAACCCGCCTCTCCTAGTGTTGCGCATAAAGATGCGCCTGCAAGACCAGTTCCAATAACAATAATATTATATTTTTTTCTATTTTGCGGCGCGATAAGAGCTAAATCAAATTTATGTTTCTCCCATCTACCCTCTAAGGGCCCAGTCGGCACGTTTGGATTAAATTTTTGCATACAAAATACCTAGTGGAATTGAAGCATAGCCAGCCATGATTACAAAGACAATCCCAAATGCTAAACCCTTGGGTTGTTTACTGGAAATACCGAATGTTTGAAGTACGTTTATCAATCCATGATGCAAGTGTGTTGATATTGCAATCATTCCAAGACCATAAATAGCCCACATCATTGGTCTTTGAAAAATTAACTGGATTTCTGAATATAAATCAGTAGAGTCGATTGAAAACATTTGAACACTATGGGTAACTATAAAAATAAGAATAATAGAAGCACCAGACCATGCAACTAATCGAGGTATGGCTTTAGGATAAGGCTTCTTATATCTATCACCAGAACTAACATTATTTGATAATTGCCTAGTCACTGCAGTCACAACATGAAAGACAATTGTTATGCTCAATAAGGCGATTAATATTGGAGAGAAGATTGAGCTATTAAACCAAACATAAAGTGCTGTAAAGGCAAGCTCACCAGCATGAAAAGTCAAAGCTCCTAAAAGATAAAATATTAGGAAAAAAAACCAGAATAATCCAGCTAATGCCATCAATTTTTTCTGTCGTACAGTGTTATTTTTAGTAGAATTCATTTAACAGCAATTTAGCTAATTAACAGCTATTTATTATATTTTAAAAAAGATGGAATTTTAGTCTTAATTAATCTATGTAAAGGTGTTTTTTATATGGTTAATTCGATTTTTTTAGTTAACTACTTGTCATTATACAAAAGTAATATTTACTAGCTCATTTAAATCAAATATCTAAATAAGTCTCTAGAGAATCATCTAACGCCTTCAGCCATGGCGTATGGTGAGGTGGTGACTGGGTTCCTGTCATCAAAGATGCATGAGATTTATCTCTAAAAGTCATAATTCCATCTTTTTTATCATGCTTCCAATCCATAAATGTCTTATTCACTCCTTTGATATCAAAATTGGGATAATCAGTTTCATCAATTAACATTTGAGTGTAGGCGCCTTGAAAGTCAATTGCATAAGCAACATCCTCTTGTGCTGTTTCTCGCTTATGCCATTCAAGTGTATGCGCCTGCATATCATCAAATAAAGGCAGCTCTATTTTTTCAAGAATAACGTCTCTTGCATACCAAGCTTGGGCATCAAACATATTAAAGGTATACCATTGATCTTGCATACCTAAATACATCAGCTTTGGATTTTTCTCCCAGACAACGCCTTTAAATAAACCTAATGGATAAAGAATATTATTCGTTTTTAAGCGAAGTGAATCTGGCAAGAATGGGAAATGGTGAATATAGCCTGTACATAGAATAATTGAATCAACATCTTTTGAGCTCCCATCGGCAAAATGAGCAGTATTTCCTGAGACTTTAATTAATGCAGGCTTCTCCTCCCAATTATCAGGCCAGCCAAATCCCATTGGAGCCGTTCGATAACTACTTATAATTGACTTGGCTCCATATTTGTAGCATTGAGAGCCAATATCTTCAGCAGAGTAACTACTTCCAATTATTAAGATATCTTGGCCTTCAAACTCTAAAGCATCTCTAAAGTCATGGGCATGAAGTATTCTGCCATTAAAATGACTAAATCCTTCATAACTAGGGACATTAGGGGTGGAAAAATGTCCAGAAGCAACAATAACGTAATCAAATTCTTCAGAATACGTCTCATCATCAACTAGGTTACTTATAGATAAAGTAAATAGACCACTTTGCTCACTGTATTCAACATTTCTTATGGCGGTATTAAATCTTATCTTATCTCGAACATTAGCTTTTTTAACCCTTCCCTGAATATAATCAAACAAAACCTCTCTTGGTGGAAAGGAGGCTATAGGATGACCAAAGTGCTCTTCAAAGTAATAGTCTGCAAATTCTAAGCACTCTTTAGGGCCATTTGACCAAAGATAACGGTACATACTGCTGTGTGCAATTTCGCCATGTTCATCAAGTCCCGTCCTCCAGCTGTAATTCCAGAGTCCTCCCCAGTTATCTTGCTTCTCGAAACAAACAATCTCTGGGACAATTTCACCATTTTCTTCCGCTGATTTAAAGGCTCTAAGCTGGGCCAGACCAGATGGACCAGCACCAATAATTGCTACTTTTTTATTCATTATTTTTGCCTAAATTAGTTAATTTTTTGTAAAAAAAATTTTAAATATTATTTATTATGTTACACACATAAATATCAATTTAATCTTAAATATTTGTGGTAATAAATGGTATTTAATGGTATAAAATGGTTTTATGTTTCGTGGAATTCACCTATTATCAATTGATTCGAAAGGAAGGGTAAAGATACCTGTTCGCCATCAACATCAAGTAGCCAAAATCTGCTCTGGGGAAATGGTCCTTAGTATTCATCCTGATGACCCTTGTTTAGTTTTATACCCACTTCCTAATTGGCAACAACTTGAACGGAAGATTGCTGAACTCCCTTCGCTGAATGTTCATTCTAAGAAAATATCCAGAAAACTTATAGGCCATGCATGTGATTGTGACTTGGATAAAATTGGCAGAATTTTATTACCAAGCTCTCACAAGAGTTATGCAAATTTAACAGATAAAGCGATTCTAAGTGGCCAAGGCACAAGTTTTGAAATTTGGGATGAAAAGGCATGGTATCAGCAAATTGAAAAGCTTGAAAGATTAAGTTCTCAAGATGATGCTCCTGAAGAGATTTCAAAACTTTCACTTTAAAGTGATGAATCAATTAAGTGTAATAACTCAATGATAGAATCAAATCATCATGAATCAGTCCTTTTCAATGAGTCTATTAAAGGCCTTAATATTAAGCCTAATGGTGTCTATGTTGATGCCACTCTAGGTAGGTGTGGACATACCAAAGGGATACTAAATAATCTTGGAAATTCTGGAAAGGTTATTGGCCTTGATCAAGATATGGAGGCAATTAATTATGCACAAATAAATTTTCCAGACTCACGCCTAACCCCAATTCATTGCAATTTTTCAAACCTTCAAGATACTCTTAGTCAATTGAATTTATTAGGAAAAGTAGATGGCATATTAATGGATCTTGGTATCTCTTCACCTCAAATTGATAATGCTGAAAGAGGGTTTAGCTTTATGAAAGATGGTGCTCTTGACATGAGGATGGATCAAACCCAAACTACTACTGCAGCAAGCTGGTTAAGAGATAGTAGCGAAACCGAAATTGCTAATACTCTTTTTCAGTATGGTGAAGAAAAAAGAAGTAGAATTATTGCCTCAACCATTAAAGCATATCAAAAAAATAATGATCTGAACTCAACGCTTGAGCTTGCAAATATTATCTCTAGTGTTGTAAGACCTGGCAAAAAAAAGCACCCAGCAACCCGCTCATTTCAAGCTATTAGAATTGCAATTAATGATGAATTAAAAAAACTTTCAGAAGCTCTTGAGCAGACTATTGGCGCATTATCTCCTAAAGGAAGGCTTGTAATTATTACTTTTCACTCAATTGAAGATAGAATAGTTAAACAATTCATTCGTAAACATTCTCGACCTAAGCAACTCCCAAAAGGATTACCAGTTATTGCCAATGATGAGTCTGAATGCTTACTGAAAGATTTAGGAAAAATTAAGCCTTCTGATGAAGAGATCAAAGTGAATAGAAGATCACGAAGTGCAATCCTCCGTTTGGTTGAAAAGTGTTAACGATACTTAAAAAAAAATTTATTATTAATATTTTATTAATAATTTCGATCGTTTCAATTTCAATATTAAGCATTCATTGGCATCATCAAATGTATTTGCTACATAAAAACGAAAAGGTTGTTAAGTCTAATCATGAGGGTATAAATGCTCTTAACAGGCAGCTAAAGATGGAATATTCAGAACTTGAAAGTGGCATAACGATTTATCAAAAATCAAAAGAAGAGTTATTGATGTTCGTTCCAATTGAAACTGAAGAGATCTCTATATGAAGATTGCAAGGGTACAGGGTTACAGAAACAGACAAGCATTAATTAAAATTAGTTTTATTATCATTGTGTTCTTTTTTATCTATAGGGTTTTTAGTATTAACGATATTATTGCAAATGACTTGTCATTAAAACTTAAGGCCTCAAATAATTCTGAGTTTACAATTATTGAAAAATCCATAAGGGGTAATATTCTGGACAGGAATAATAATCTTCTTGCTATAAACCTCATACACAAGAAAATTAATCTTGACCCAATGATCCTTCAAGATGAATATATTGATCTTTTGGCTGAAGCCTTGAATATTCCAACAGATGAATTTAGGGAAAAAATAAGTAAAAAGAGAGAAAATAAAAGAAAGTACTTTATTGTTAAAGAAAAATTAAGAGTAAATGACCCTATTCTAAACAATATTGCTGAACTCAAAAATAAACGCATTAACATTTGCTTGAAAGAACTTAAATTACCATCTAATAATTTGGCAGATAAAGTTAAATTACTTGTAGGCTTAAAGTTAGCAGTAAAAGAAAAAATAGAAGAGGAGAAGTGTACTAGACAATCAATAGCTGGGGTAGCAATCGAATCTAGTGGTTTTCGCTATTATCCTAAAAAAGACTCTGTAGCGCCATTAATTGGAAAAACTAATATTAATAATATTGGGGTATTTGGCATTGAATCAGAATATGACCAATATTTAGCTGGATTTGATGGTGTTAAGCGATTAGCAGATAACAAAAATGGCTCTAATATCTACTATGATGCAGAGTTAATTAAAAAATTTAAAGAAGGTTCTGATTTAAATTTAACTATTGACTCAGATATTCAATTTCATGTCTACAATTCAATCAAAGAGCAGGCTGAATTCCATGAGGCAGACTCTGCCGCTGCGATTGTGCTATCACCTAATGGTGAAATATTAGCCCTTACAAATTACCCATCAACAGACCCAAACAATCATCAAAACTATAGTGCTGATGATTATCGTAATCGTGTTTTCTCTGATAAAACTGAGCCAGGATCTACCATGAAGCCCTTTACAATGCTTCTTGCTTTAGATAAAGGTGTAATAACTGCAACAGAAGATGAATTAATTGATGTGACAAGTCGAGTTGGAAACATACTGCCTGACAATAAATATACAGAGATGACGATTCAAAGAATTCTTGAAAAGTCACATAATTTAGGCACAGTAGTAGTTGCAGAAAATATTGAAAATGAAGAGTTCTATAACACATGGAAAATGCTAGGTTTTGGAAGCTCCCTTGGATTAATGCCTGGAACTGAAAATCCTGGAGTTTTAAGACATTATAGCAATTGGGGCTTAGCTGATAAACGCTCACTTTCATTTGGGCATGGTCCCATGAATACAAATCTTGCACAACTAGCAAGAGCTTATCTTGTGTTTGCCAATGAAGGCGCAATACCTTCATTAAAACTTTTTAAAAACAATAGTACTCCTGATAATTTAGAGCAAGTCTTTTCTCCAGAATCAACTAAAAGAATAGCTCAAATACTCGACTCGGTTGCTTCAGATAATGGATCGGGCTATCGAGCGGTAATTGATGGATACTCAGTTGCCGGAAAAACAGGCACAGCAGAAATGGTTATTGATGGAAAGTACAGCAAAGATGGCGCTAAAAGAACTTATTTCATTGGGTTCTCTCCTGCTGAAAATCCAAAATATATTATGGCAGTTAGGCTTGATTACCCTAAAAAATGCTTTGTATCTTGGGATCCAACTATGAGAAATCGATGTGAAGGCTCTAATTCAGCCTCTATGGCATTTCAAAAAGCGATGAAAAGAATACTAATTAATGATCCAGATATTAAATCAAAGTTTGAAGGCTAAGTTAACTTTTTAGATGCTGGGTTAGCCTTGCTTTTCATAATATTTTCCATAACAAGCTTTTCATCGTCATGAGTTTTAGCTGAAAGAATAGAGGCTTTTGTTGATTTTCTTTCGTAGTATTTTTCTGCTGCCGTCAAAGTGTAGCCAAATTCTTCCTTGGCTTCATATTCACTTAAAAATGGCTCCATTACACTTAGCTCTTGAAGCCGAGAATATACTCTTTCTTTGGACTTGAAGGGAGCCAAGAAACCGTCCTTTGAAAGGTCAGACTCAACCTGAGCATATCTTATCAATTCAACCAGTACTTCTGACTTTGGTAGATTTCTTACCCTCTCTTCGATAACACTTGAGGATTCAAGATTATTTACAATTATTGGATAATTAATGACGCACGAAATCATTCTTGACATAAGGCTTTTCATGCTCGAAGAGCGAACGGCAACTATATTTTTTTGAATTGGCCTATATGGTGGCTCAATTTCATCATAATCATCTGCATTAAACGATGGCATCTCATCAACAACACTTTGCTCAATAGCCTTTTCAACCTGAACAACATTCTGCCCAATGGTTTGGGCGACACCTTCAATTAATTGCTGGCGGTATATTGGATAAGTCACTAAGTTAATTAAAGCTGCAGATTTTTCTAAAAACAAGGTTTTGCCTTCAATTGTATTAAAGGGAACTTCTGATTTTATATGATCAAATAAAAAACTAGATAAAGTCTGAGACTCCTCTACCCTTTTGGTAAAAGATTTTACTGACTCACTTTTTATTAATGTATCTGGATCCTCTCCATCAGGCAACAATAAAAACTTAATAAGGAGTCCTGAAGTTATTACTGGCAAAGAGGTTTTTAAAGCTTTCCAAGCTGCATTTCTTCCAGCTTTATCACCATCGAAACAAAAAATAATTGTCTCCGCTGAGCGAGATAAAACTTGCAAATGAGCCGGGGTAGTAGCAGTTCCAAGAGTAGCAACAACGTTCGTTATGCCTTGTTGATGAAGAGCAATCACGTCCATGTAACCCTCTACAACTATTATATAATCAATACGTCTACTATGCTTTCTGCAGTGATAGAGGCCATAGAGTTCTTTTGATTTTGAGAATAAAGGGGTTTCAGGTGAATTTAGATACTTTGGATTATCCTTGTTTGAAAGGACCCTTCCACCAAAACCTATAACATTACCTTTGGTGTTATGTATTGGAAACATTAATCGATCGCGAAACCGATCATAGAAATCATCTTTCTTATCTTTTTTTGGAACTAACATCCCCATTGTCAGGAGATCCTGAATTGCTTCATCATTATCTTTAAACGCATCGTAAAGATTGGTCCAACCGGGAGGCGCAAAGCCAAGCTCAAATCTTTTAGCTATAGTGCCGCTAATGCCTCTATTTTTGGCATAGTCAACCACCTTTTTTTTAGCTGCAGATTGTTTTAATTGATTTTGATAAAATTCGCTAAGCTCTGACATCAATTTATTGTACCGCTCAAACCTCTTATCAACAGGCTTAGCAGCCTGGTCATATACAACTGAAACTCCAGACTCTCCTGCCACTGTTTCAATAGCCTCAACAAAGGCTAAATGATCATACTTCATTATAAAATCTATTACACCACCACTTTCTCCGCAGCCAAAACAGTGGTATATTTGTTTATTTGGAACGACCGTGAATGATGGAGTTTTTTCTTCATGGAAGGGACAGCATGCCTTAAAATCCTTTCCAGCCTTTTTTAAAGCGACTCTCTTATTAATTAGGCCGACAATATCTACCCTATTGGGCAAATCATTGATAAAATCTCTGTCAATAAAAGGCATAATTTATATGTTAATCTTTAGTTTCATTTTATTTTTATTTTAATGTTAAACATCAAATTTATTCACCCTAAATTTTTTCCAACTTGGATTTTAATTTTGCTAATGCGAATTGGAGTGCTTATTCCTTTTAGTACACAAGTAATTATAGGTAAATTTATTGGTAAGGTAATTTATCCATTTATGACAAAATGGCGCTCAACAGCTTACGCCAACATATCGCACTGCTTTCCTGAAAAAAAACAAACTCAAGTCATTACTTTAGTTAAGCAACACTTTGAAGCGATTGGAATTAGTCTTTTTGAAACTGCAAATGCTTATTATGCAAGTGATAAAAAAATTAATAAGCTATTAACAATTAATCAAGAGCACTACTTTACAGATGCTCTCAAACAGGAAGGTGGGGTTATTATTTTATGTGCTCACTTTATGCCGCTCATGTTAGGAAGTCGCGCTTTATTGATTAATCACACAATTGCTAATATCTATAGACCACAAAATAATAAGCTTTTTGACCAGGCAATGGTCAAAGGTTATAAAAAAAATGGTGCTGTAATGATTAAAAGTAAAGATACAAGGTCAATCATAAAAGCCATAAATAATAGCCTACCTATTTGGTATGCGCCTGATCAGGACTTAGGAAAAAATAATAGTGTATTTGCTCCATTATTTGGAATTCAAACTGCAACTGCCTCTGCAACTGCAAGACTTGCTAAAAACAATAACACTAGAGTCATACCATATAGCTTTGTTAGAACAGGTAAAGGGTATGAAATGTCTTTTGAAAAGCCTCTTTCAGGCTTTCCATCTAGTGATCCAATTATTGATGCAACAACTACAAACAAAATTCTTGAAAAACAAATAAATAAAACTCCAGAGCAGTACTTATGGATTCATCGTCGTTTTAAAACAAGGCCAGATGGTGCAGAAAACTTCTATTAAAATAATTAATAATATTTTATTAGAAATACAACAATTCAAAAAAATAGAGTATAATTCCGTTCTTAAATTTTGTCACATACACTGTTAATTATGTCAATCGATACACAAGCTATTATTAAAGAATACCAAAATGACGCGGCTGATACTGGGTCTGTTAACGTGCAAGTTGCTCTTCTAACTGCAAGAATCAAACATTTGACTGAGCATTTTAAAACACATAAGAAAGACCATCACTCAAGAAGAGGGCTTTTACGTTTGGTCTCTCAGCGTAAAAAATTATTAGCTTATGCTAGGATTAATGATGTCACTACTTACTCAAATTTAATTTCACGACTAGGCCTTAGAAAATAAATATTAGCGTGAAATAAATTAAAGCCCCTATTTTGGGGCTTTTTTATTACTTGTCGTATTAAAATAGGGTTATGGAACTGTCTGCTAACTATCAAAAAATATCTGAACTAATTGAGCGCTCAACTGCTTTAGCTAAGCATCTGGTGATTGATGAAAAGATTGAACGCTTAGAAGAAGTAAGATTGGAATTAGAGAATCCTGAAATATGGTCAGATCCTGAAAAGGCGCAGTCTTTAGGTAAAGAAAAAGTCGACCTTGAAAGCCTTTGCGAAGCATTTTCTTACTCATCAAGTATTTTAAATGATGCTAAAGAACTCCTTGAGATGGCTGAAGCTGAAAATGACACAAACACAGTTAATGGAATCATTTCAGATTTAAATGAAATAGAAGAATCAATTGCATCATATGAATTTAGAAGAATGTTTAGTGGCAATATGGATCAAAATTCTGCATTTCTAGATATTCAATCAGGATCTGGAGGAACTGAGGCCCAAGACTGGGCTGAAATGATTTTAAGAATGTATTTAAGGTGGGGTGATAAACATAATTTTAAAGTTAAGCTAATGGAGGTTTCAGCTGGAGATGTTGCTGGAATTAAATCTGCAACTATTCACTTTGATGGTGACTATGCATTTGGCTGGCTAAGAAGTGAAATAGGCATCCATAGGTTAGTTAGAAAATCCCCATATAATGCAAATGGAAAAAGGCATACCTCATTTTCTTCAGTTTTCGTGTCCCCAGAAATTGATGACAATATTGAAATAGATATAAACCCTTCTGATCTTCGAATTGATACTTATCGCGCCTCTGGCGCAGGTGGTCAGCATGTTAATAAAACTGAATCTGCAGTTAGAATTACGCATTTACCAACTACAACAGTTGTTCAATGTCAAGACGGAAGGTCTCAACATGCTAATAAAGATCAGGCAATGAAACAATTAAAATCTAAACTATATGAGCTTGAAATGCAAAAAAGAAACAGTGAGAAGCAGGATGTTGAAGATTTAAAGTCAGATATTGGCTGGGGACATCAAATACGCTCATACGTTCTTGACCAGTCACGTATTAAGGATTTAAGGACAGGGGTTGAAAGTAGTAATACTCAGGATGTACTTGATGGTAATTTAGATCAATTTATAGTAGCAAGCCTAAAAGCAGGCCTATAAAAATAAACCTTCATCGATTTACATTGCATTGGTAAAATTGTTGTTAAACAAATTAAAGCTAAATAATGAAACCCCTAGATAAAATTCAGTTTAATGAAAATGGACTAGTTCCCGTAATTACTCAGGACTTTTTATCTTCTGAAATTTTAATGATGGCGTGGATGAATAAAGAAGCACTATCTTTAAGTGTGAAAACAAAAAAAGCAGTATATTTTTCAAGGTCTAGAAAAAAACTTTGGTTTAAAGGCGAAGAGTCTGGTCATTGTCAAGATATAGTTGAGATTTATACAGACTGTGATCAAGATGTTATTTTGCTTAAGGTAAGTCAGCATGGTGGTATTGCTTGTCATACAGGCCGTGCTAATTGTTTTTTTAATAAACTTGAAAATAATGAATGGCAAAGTATCTCAGAGGTCATAAAAGATCCAAAGGAAATCTATGGATAACATACTTTTAGCTCTCGAAAAAATACTTGAAGAGCGAAAATTATCCTCAGGAGATAAATCTTATGTTTCTTCTTTATATCGTCAAGGAACAAATAAAATCCTAGAAAAGATTAGCGAAGAGTCAGATGAAGTTATTAAAGCAACTAAAGAAGAGGGAAGGGAAGAAGTTATTCATGAGGTAGCTGACCTTTGGTTTCACTTGTTAGTTTTACTGCGTCATGAAAATATTTCACTTGAAGAAGTTGAATTAGAGTTAGCCTCTCGTTTTGGCATATCTGGCCATCAAGAAAAGGCTTCTAGAAATAAATAGATTATTGTATCAACTCAAAAGCACTTATAATTCCATCAGCTACGTCAGTAATTCTTTTATTTTTGTCCATAGCCATCTTCCGAATAGATTGATAGGCTTCATCTTCAGTTATTTTTTTATGCTTCATCAGTAAACCTTTAGCTTTTTCAACTGCTTTTCTCTCAGCTAACTGATTTCTTGTAGCATCTAACTCATCTTTGAGTGCTTGAAACTCTCTAAAACGGGCAATTGCAACATCAATAATCGGCTGAACTCGTTTTTCCTCAAGACCATCAACAATATATGCATTAACTCCTGACTTAATAGCAGTACCAGCCATATGATCTTCTGAGCTTTCTGTAAACATAACAATAGGCTTAGGTTTAGTTTTGTTAACATCCCTCAAGTTAGCGAAAACAGCTTCATCTGGAATATCTGCATTGACAATGACAACATCAGCATGGGTAATTTCGTTACTGGTTGCAAGATTAACACTCCCCTCTAAACGAGAGATAACTTCATGACCTTTATCTTGAAGTGCACGTCTAAGAATCGCAGATCGCCCCATATTCTCATCAACTAGTATAATTTTTAACGCTGTTTGTTTCATTATAATTTTAAGTTTATTTTTGTTGGCTGGTAATATACCTCATTGAACTCATCTTTCATATTTAATTAGAGTTTTAATAGTATTAAATATTCTGCTTCGGTAATAAGGTCAACCTGATGAGTTTTGGCATCTTTAATTTTTGATTGACCAACATTTTCACCAATAATTAAAAAATCAGTTTTTGAACTAACGCTCTTTCCAACATTCGCACCGAAAGCTTTGGCTTGTTTTTGAAGCTTAGCCCTAGATTCACTCATTGTTCCAGTAAAAACAATTGTCTTACTATTAAAAGGACTATTACTTTGATTTAATTCAGTATTTAAGAGTGTTTGTTCTAATTTAAAACCTCCTGAAATTAAAACCTCATATTGAGGCTTAATTAAGGTTAAGCCATCAAAAATTAACTCTGCAGTTATTTCAGCAAAGCCATTAATATTTGAAATGTCTTTGATGGATAAATCAAAAATTTTTTCGACTGAATAATTTCTTAGTAAATTCTCACAGTTTCCCATTCCAAGTCTTTGCACCCCAAAAGCAGCCAAAAACCTCCAGTCTTCAATACTTTCTTTTCTTGATCTAATGAGCTGATTAATTAGATTATGGGAGGTTTTTTCACCAAAACCCATAGACATTAATTTAGCTTCATTTAGAAGATAAATATCACTTACTCGGTGAATACCTTCAGCGTATAGTTTTTGAATTGTAGCTTGTCCAAACCCGTCATTATTTGCAAGAATTCGAAAAAAATATATTATTTTTCCCATAATTTGTTCTGGGCATTTTTCATGGTTAAAACACATTAAAAAATCAGAATCCCAGCTTAGTTTATATCCACAACTTGGGCAATTAGAAGGGATATCTACTTCTGCAGTTTTCAAAACTTTATTAATTTTAGGAATAACTAAGCCACTTCGAGTCAATTCAATAACACTTCCAGCACCTAAACCTTGTTCTTTTACAAGGCCATAATGATGACCAGAAGCACGATAAATTGTTGCTCCACTAAGCTGCGTTGGCTCTAACTCGGCAACAGGTGTTATCTTTCCAGTTCTGCCAACCTGAGCTGTGACTGATATAACTTTAACTTGAGCTTTTTCTTTATTCTCTTTGAATGCAATTTGCCAGCGGTGAAACTTTCTGTTAGAACCCATATAATCTTTAAGCTCGGGATTTACTATTTCGAATACCACACCATCAATATCAAAATCAACCCCGCTCTCCAATTGACCAACTATATCTAAAAATTGATTACTAAATTCTTCAATACTGCCAAGCCATTGAGGTAGTTGCGTAAATGGAACAAATAAAGCAGCTTTATTACTAATTGCTTCAATTGCTAATGAATCTAACTCTTTTTCTTTAATAAGGCTAGCCTGGAAGTTTCTTGGATATTCGAAATGATTACTAAGATGCTTTTCAAAATAACTACGTTTAACAACTATTTCTCCAGGACCTTGTCCTCTTTCACTATTATTAAAAATTCCAAGCCCCCTTGCGAATACTCTACTTATATCACTTCCTTTATTACCATCTCCCCTTGTATAGAGTTTATAGCCATCATCGTACCCAGCAAAGCCATCTAACTTAGCTGTTCCTTTTATTTGAATATCAGCAAGTGGATAATCAATTTCACTTGAAAACTTAGAAACTCTATCTAGCCACTTATTTATCTCTTCCCAGCTATAGGCCTTATCTGTAGATAGCATTTTTTGAGGAAGTTTAATTTTCTCTTCTGAAAAACCTTCATTTTCAGCCTCAATTTTTTGCAAAAAAGAGTGATCTGGAAGTCTTTTTGACAACTCAGGATTAAATACAAAGTCATAGTCCTCGTCACTAATGATAGGATTTCCATCTCGGTATCTTTGATTTGCAATTTGACAGAATTCAAGTAAATCATCATCCGTTAAATCGCTAATCAAAATTTTCTGATCAGCGATATCTTGAATTTTTATATTAGTGAGCATGATTTAAATAAAATCTAGCTAGTATTTAAAAAGATTAAAACTTTGACGCAATTTGATTAAAAAGTTCAAAACTATAAGCTAAGGTATCGTCCTCATCTTCCTCAGATAAATCGACAAAATAAACATAGGTTGAAAGCTCATCAACCTCTCTAACAATTAACTGATATGTTTTGGTTGAATTAGCCGTATTAAGGAGTCTAGAGAAATATCCCTTATATGGCTTTACATTTATAAAGTAACTACCTTCAATTGGGTCTCTGTCATCTATGTCAATATTAAGCTCATCAAGGGCCCACCCAAGATAGCTCCATGACTGCTCTTTATCATAAGGGTAAATTAAGCTAGCATACCCATTTTCAGAAGTTTCAACTAAAGCAGTTGCCTCTTTACTAGTTTCATTTGATTGTATTTTATCAATAGCTTCTGCCCTATCATTGCCTAAAAATACCATTAGAGTTAGTAGCATCTCTGTCTCAAGCTCAACATCTTTTTCTCTTGGCTGCCAAACTCTCATTGCCCCGCTTACAACTTCACCAATTGATGAAAGAGTTAAGTAAACTTCAGATTTATTTTGACCTTCAACAGGCTCTATTCGAATGCGGTACTTATCAGCAATTGGGAGCCCATATTGGGTTTTTAAAGCTCTTGCTAATGCAGCTCTTATTGCACCAAGCGATTTATCAGGGACTACAGTTTCTATCTCAAGATAATCAGTCTCTAAAATACCAATTTTTTGATTTTCTTTGTTAATCTTAAAATTATAAGATCTAAAAAATTCTTTAGAGAGCTTCCATACTTCACTTGGAGGCAGGTCTACAACAAGCCAGCGGCGATACTTATCACGCATAACTTCAACATTTTGAACTCTTTTTACAACAATTTCTTTATCACTTACTTCAGTAACTTCAGTAAATGCGCCCTGAGAACTTGGCGCAGTAAGATCTGGAGGAATTATTAAAGAATCAACTTTTTCATCAGCTTGATAGTTGACGACACGATTTCCTATATTTACTTTCTTAATAGGATCTGAAATCTTTGAACAGCTTACAGCTAAAAAGCTAATTAGAATAATGGTTAAATAGTTGATATTTTTCATACTAAATTTAGCTCCTTTAGGTCATGCTCAATAGTTGATTTGAACTCATTAGATAATTCCAGTAATGGAAGTCTAATGCCTTTATCACACTTTCCCATCTTATGAAGAGCCCATTTAACAGGAATTGGATTTGCCTCTATAAATAAATTTTTATGGAAATTTATTAGTTGCAAGTTTAATTTTTTAGCCAGCTCTTCATTCCCCGCAATTGCAGATAAATAAACTTTCTGAAGCTCTTTTGGAACAATATTAGCGGTTACAGAAATACCGCCATGCCCACCCGCAATTATAAAATCAACAGCTGTAGCATCATCTCCAGTTAATAACAAGAAGTCATTGGGACACTTTGCAACTAACTGCTTTATGATTGAAAGATCTCCAGTTGCATCTTTAATTCCAATAATATTAGGAATTTCAGATAACCTACAAGTTACATCCACAGACATATCAACTGCAGTTCTGCCAGGGACATTGTAAAGAATTTGATCGATATTAACACTTTCTGCTATTAATTTAAAGTGCTGAAATAATCCTTCTTGAGTTGGCTTATTATAATATGGAGTAACTAATAAACAAGCATCAGCACCTAGGTTTTTTGCTTCTTGAGTAAGCTCAATAGCTTCAGATGTTGAATTAGCACCTGTACCTGCAATAATTGGAATTCTTTTCGCAGCATACTTTACTGTATGGTCTATTATTTTTAGATGCTCCTTTATTCCTACAGTCGCAGACTCACCAGTAGTTCCGACAGCGACAATTGAACTTGTTCCTGAATCAATATGGAAATCAATTAAATGATTAAGTGCCTCATAGTCAACAGCTCCATCAATAAACATTGGGGTAATTAATGCAACATTTGAGCCTATAAAAGAGTGATTTGTATTCATTTAGAGATTGATTCAAAATATAGCTGAAATTATATACGATTGGCCTAGTAATAACAATTCTACTAGAGACTTTATCATAATAGATTTACTTGGTTATAAGGTCGGGTCTTTTTTGATTAGTTTTTTCAATTGATTGCTCATTACGCCACGAATCTATTTTAGCTTGATTTCCACTTAATAAAACCTCTGGAACAGTTTGGCCGTCAATAGTCTCTGGCCTAGTATAGTGAGGATAATCAAGTAAATTATTAGTAAATGAGTCTTTTAAAGAATCCTCATTTCCCAAAACATTGGGTAAGCGACGACTCACTGAATCAATTAACACCATAGCCGCTAATTCACCGCCACTAATAACGTAGTCTCCAATAGAAACCTCATAGTCAATATCATTTTCTATAATTCTCTCATCCACACCTTCATAACGACCACAAAGCAAAGTTAATGAATCAAAGGATGCTAGTTTTTCTACTAAACTCTGGTTTAATGCTTGGCCTTGAGGTGACAGGTAAATAACTTTGGTTTCTGGAGTCTGCTCTTTAATCTTTGCAATACAATCCCTGATTGGTTTTACTTGCATTACCATTCCACCACCACCGCCATAAGGCTTATCATCAATATTTTTGTATTTATTAGAGCTGAAGTCTCTAAGTTGCCATTCTCTAATTGAGATAATCGACTTCTTTATTGCTCTTGCAACAACGCCCTCCTCTGTAATCGCAGAAAACATTTCAGGGAAAAGAGTGATAAT
The DNA here is from genome assembly GCF_059512545.2 of Candidatus Pseudothioglobus sp. uisw_070. Lineage (NCBI taxonomy): Bacteria > Pseudomonadati > Pseudomonadota > Gammaproteobacteria > Pseudothioglobaceae (SeqCode) > Pseudothioglobus (SeqCode) > Candidatus Pseudothioglobus sp. uisw_070. Next base: position 1,435,080 of record NZ_CM183456.2, read on the forward strand.
TTCGAATTTCATTTATTAACCTGTAGCGTTATTAATAACAAGCCTAGACCAATAGATTAGTTAAAATTTGTGAGTAAATTTTAGTCAGATCATCTAAATCTTGGACCAAAACTGATTCATTAATCTGATGAATTGTTGCGTTAATAGGACCAAGTTCAACCACCTGCGTTCCTTCTTGTGCAATAAAACGACCATCAGAAGTACCGCCAGATGTTGAAAGTTCTGGCTTAATTAACTTTATTTTTTCAATTGCATCGATACATGCAGAGACTAAGACTCCTTGTGGAGTTAAAAATGGATAGCCTGAATGTGACCAATCAATAGAATAATTAAGTTTATGACTATCTAAAATATCATTTACTTTTTTCTGAAGCTCTTCTTTTGTAGTTTCTGTTGAATACCTAAAGTTAAACATTATTTCTACTTCACCGGGTATAACATTTGTTACTCTCGAGCCAGAATGGATATTTGAAATTTGAAATGAAGTGGCTGGGAAGTAATCATTACCATTGTCCCATTGCTGCTGACATAAATCATTCAGCGCTGAAGTCATAAGATGATTAGGATTCTCTGCAAGATGTGGATATGCAATATGCCCTTGCTTTCCTTTTATAGTTAAAAGGCCATTTAACGATCCCCTTCTTCCATTTTTTATAACATCTCCAAGCACTGAAGTAGATGATGGCTCACCAAGCAAACAATAATCTATCTTCTGATCAAGGCTTTTAAGATAATCCATCACTTTAACCGTTCCATTAACAGCCACTCCCTCCTCATCAGAGGTAATTAAAAATGCAAGAGTCCCTTTGTGATTAGGGTTTTTTTCAATAAAGTTTTCTGTTGCCACAAGCATCGAAGCCAAACCCCCTTTCATGTCAGCTGCGCCCCTACCAAATAAGAGTCCATCTTTTACTGTTGGCTCGAAAGGAGGTGTTTTCCATGCCTCATCATCTCCAGCAGGAACGACATCAGTATGGCCCGCAAAAGAAAAGATTGGACTAGCATTTCCATGAGTAGCCCAAAAATTATCAACATCTCCAAATTTAAGAGGGTGAATCTTAAATCCAATTTTTTCAAGACGATCAATCATAATGGCTTGACAGCCCTTATCATCAGGAGTTACAGAAGGCCTACTTATAAGTGATTTTGCTAATTCTAATGTTTGACTCATGATAGCTATTTTACTTGTAAATTTAATACCGTATTAAGAGCCTCTTCGATAATATTTCTGTCAGGATGATTGTCTGGCATAATATATAAAGCTTTTTGCCAGTAACCTATTGCCCCATCTAGGTCAGATTGATGAGCTGAAACAATGCCAGAAAAATACAGTACCTGAATTGATTGAGGATCAAGACTTAAAGCCTTTTCAATTAAAGTTTTAGACTTGCCATAAAACATGCCGTCTTGATTGGTAGCTATAGCACTAGCATACTGAAGAAGTAAATCAATATCATTTGGATTCAATTCAAATGCACTCTCAAACGTCTCAATTGAATCATCGACATTACCAATACCAACTTGCGCCAGACCTAGCATTTTTAATGCTTGAAAATCATTTGGATTTTCAATTAAATAATCCTGTAATTTTTCAATACTTTCACTCATAGTCAAAGGCTCAGTTAAAGCAGCATCAGAATTTGGAATTATTTTTGGAGCCAGCTGAGAATAAACTAATAAAGATAAAATTCCAATGGATAAAACTATCAGAGCTAGCCATTTTAATGGCTCAATGGTTATATTTTTTGTAGGACTGGTTTTTAGCTCTGATGCTAAAGTGCTAATAATTTCTGACTCAGCTTGTTGATATTGAGCGCTCTCAATATGTCCTTGGTTAAAATCTATTTCAAGCTCTGCCTGCCTCTGTTTATTAATAGCTATATTTGAATCATCATCACTAAGGCTTAACTTCACTGGCCGATACAGAAACCATGCTAAAAATAAGCTAGATAAAACAATCATCAAAATAAATTGCCAGCTTAATATCATGACTTAGCTCTCACAAAATACCGCCGGTCAATTGCTGCAAAGAGAGCTCCAAGCGCAATCATCAGTCCGCCTAACCATATCCACCTCACCAGTGGCTTATAATAAATTCTTACGCTCCAGGCGCCGCCTTGCAAACCTTCACCTAAAGCTACATAAAGATCTCTAGTAATTGATGGATCAATTGATGCTTCCGTCATCGGCATCCCGCTTTGGTAATATCTTTTCTCAGGAGCAAGCTGTGCAATTTTTTCTCCTTCACTATAAACACTAATATCACCAATAAAGCCTGAATAATTATCTTTCGTATGAGGACTTACCCCATTAAAGACAAAGTCATATCCTGCAATATTTTGAGACTCTCCAACATTCATTTTTATATCTTTTTCAATTCCTAGTTGTGTTGTTACTGTAGCCCCAAGAACAAATACTGCAATTCCAAGATGGGCAATTATCATCCCTATAAATGCAAATGAAAATTTTGATTTTGTCCTTATTCTTTTCGTTAATAAGATAATGACATGAAAAGTCACCCAGATAAACAGGCCAATTGCAATTAACACATAAATATTGTCGGTAATTACAACCCTTGCAAGCAAGATTAATAAAGCGATGCCAATCCAGTTTAGGCGCAGTAATGAAGTTAATCTAGATATGCTATCTTTCTTCCAGCGTACAAAAGGGAAGACAGCTAATGCTAAAACTCCTGGGAGCATAATTGGCACAAAAACTGCATTGAAATAAGGGGCACCCACTGATATTTTTCCAAGATTTAATGTATCAAGAATTAATGGATAAAGCGTCCCCAAAAGAACTGTAAACATTGCCGTAATAAGTAGTATATTATTTATTAACAGTCCAGTTTCTCTTGAAAGTAGTGCAAATTGATTACTTTTTTGTAGTAAATGAGAGCGCCATGTAAATAAAACCAAAGAGCCACCAATAACAATAAATAAAAATAGCAAAATAAACAGCCCTCTTGTTGGGTCTGTTGCAAAAGCATGAACAGAAGTTAAAACTCCAGAGCGAACTAAAAAGGTTCCTAACAAACTTAATGAGAAGCCGCCAATAGCTAAAAGAACTGTCCACTGCCTAAATGCGCCGCGTTTTTCACTAACACTTAATGAGTGCACAAGCGCGGTCGCAACAAGCCATGGCATAAACGATGCATTCTCTACAGGATCCCAGAACCACCATCCTCCCCAGCCGAGCTCGTAATACGCCCACCAACTTCCAAGCGTTATTCCAACCGTTAAAAAAGCCCATGAAATTAATGCCCAAGGCCTTGTCCATCTTAGCCAAGTACTGTCTAACTGGCCTCTTATTAATGCGGCCAATACAAAGGCAAACGGAACTGCTAATCCAACATACCCCATATATAACATTGGCGGATGAACTGCCAAACCAAAATCCTGGAGGAGCGGATTTAGCTCTCGGCCTTCTAATGGAGGAACTAGTAAACGCTCAAATGGATTCGATGTAAAAAGTAGAAAAAGTAGAAATCCAAAACTTATAGCGCCTAGAATTATGAGAATTTGATTTAATAAATCCGATGGAATACGCTTAGAAAAAATACTAACCGAGATAGTCCATATTGAAAGCACAAAGACCCATAAAAGTAATGAGCCTTCATGAGCTCCCCAGACTGCAGATGCCTTGAATAAAACTGGGAGCTGAGTATTTGAATTATCAGCTACATACTTCACTGAAAAGTCATTCGTTAGAAATGCACTCATTAGAATAATAAAAGCAATAAAAATCCAAAAACCTTGCGCCCAAACCAATGGCTTTGCAAGTTGCGCAAGACTAGATTTATTCTGATAAAGGCCTATTGATGGCAATACCATCAATAACACAGAAAATATCAATGCAAGAACGAGGGAAAAGTGTCCAATTTCAATCAACATAAGTCCAAGTTTTTATTATGTTTTTAAGAGCTAATATTTTACAGTATTTCTTATGTTTATTCTTAATAGACATCACTTAAATTAAAGTAACTAAGAAATAAGATTACATAATGACTGACTAGTCACTCATTTAGTAGTATATAATTTATTTTTTGAAAAAATACAGACACTTAATTATGGAAATTCTTTTTAATATATTAAATGTAATCAAATATTTAATCTATGCGCTACTTATCATTGCTTTTGTTATTTTTATTTTTCTTAATGTCTCCCCTGTCTTTGGCGCCTCTCCTGACAAAAATACCAAGGAAATAATTGTTAATTCAGAAAACTTTTTTGAGGGTAAATTTCGCAACATTAAAACAACATACACAAACTTTCGAACTTTAGAAAGAAAGTCGACCCTAAAGGAATGGTTCTTTCCGCCAAAAGATAAAAACCCTTTGGGCCCTCTTCCAACAATAAAATTTCAAGGTCAAGATTTAACAGAGGGTAAATTTGTTTGGTTTGGTCACTCCACGCTTCTTATGAAAACTGAAGATTTGGTTGTTATGACTGATCCAGTCTTTAATAGAGCATCACCATTACCGTCGTTCAGCTCAAAAAGTAAAAGTAGTTTTTTTAATGGGAAACCATTTGTATTTGAAAACCAAATATTGATAGAGGATCTTCCAAAGGTCGACGTTGTTATCATTTCACATGATCACTATGATCACCTTGACTCTAAAGCAATTAAAGACTTATCAAATCTAGTAGATCATTTTATTGTGCCTTTAGGGGTCGGAGCACATTTAAAAAGATGGGGCGTGGATAAAAATAAAATTACTGAGCTTGACTGGTATGAAAGCAAGATCTATAAAGATGTTGAGTTTATTTTTGCGCCAGCTCTTCACTTTAGTGGAAGAGGCATAACCAATGGCAACTCGACGTTATGGGGCTCTTGGATTGTTAAATCAAAATCATTAAGTGCATATTTCAGTGGCGACGGAGGATACTCAGAGACATTTAAAAAATTAGGTAATGAATATGGCCCTTTTGACATTGCCTTTATCGAAAATGGTGCTTACAACATAGACTGGTCAAATGTTCATATGTTTCCTGATGAATCTGTTCAAGCCAGTATCGACTTAAAAGCTGAAGTCCTTTTTCCAATCCATTGGTCTAAATTTGATTTATCGATTCATCCATGGGATGAGCCAATCATTCGAATTACTAAGGAAGCTGCGAAAAGGAATGTCAACATTGCAACCCCAATGATTGGTGAAGTATTTGAGCTAACCAACTTACCAAAAAATCCTTGGTGGGAAAAGCTTAGAAATTAAACTAATATTATTTAAGGAAAAAAATGAAAAAAGAAAATTGGAACGAATCAAATATCCCTGATCAATCAGGGAAAATTTTTATAGTAACTGGACCAACGAGTGGTCTTGGTAAAGAATCGGTTAAAGTTCTTGTTCGAAAAAACGCAACCGTTATTATGGCTGCTAGAAATATTAAAAAAGCTGATTCTGTAAAAAAAGAAATTCTTGCTGAAAATAACAGTGCGAAGATAGATATTCAAGAGCTAGATTTATCAAGCCTCGAATCAGTCAATAATTTCTCAACATCTATAAACAAAAAATACAAAGCACTAGACTGCCTTATCAATAACGCTGGCATAATGGCCTGCCCTTATTCAAAAACAAAAGATGGCTTTGAGATACAGATGGGCACGAATCATTTAGGTCATTTTGCTTTAACAGGTCAACTAATATCTCTACTCAAAAAGACGCCAAATTCAAGAGTTGTAAATGTAGCTAGTATTGCTCACACCTCTGGAAATATTGATTTTGATGATCTTAATTGGGAAAAAAGAAAATATAAAACTTGGAGCGCCTACAGTGACACTAAGCTAGCAAATTTATATTTCACCTATGAATTATCTCGTAAACTTGGTCAGGATAAAGGAAGTCCAATGGTATTAGCTTCACATCCAGGGTGGACTGCTACAGATCTTCAGAAGCATTCTGGTATGGCAAATTTTATGAATATTTTTCTTGGACAGAAAGTTAAGGTAGGTGCTCTTGGAGGTCTTAGAGCGGCTACCGATCCAACTGCCCAGTCAGATAATTATTTTGGCTCTCCATCAATGGGCGGTATGAAAGGTCACCCTGCATTAGTTAAATCAAATGATTTATCATATAATGTAGATAATGCAAAAAAACTATGGAAGCTATCTGAAGAACTAACTGGAGTGAGTTACTCCATTGACTAAAAAATAATGCTCTCAACTAAAGATAAAATCTATCAAAGCGCTCTAGAGCTATTTGCCAGTCAGGGTATTCAGTCAACTTCAACTGCTCAAATTAGCAAAAAAGCAGGGGTTGCCTCTGGAACGCTTTTTGTACACTTTAAATCAAAGCAAGAGCTTATTGACACAATATACATAAGCATTAAAAAAAATGCTTTTTCTGACTTGAATGAAAATATGCCTGATAATTCAAGTGTTGAACTTCAGTTCAAAGAAGCTTCCCGAAAAATTATTGAGTATTTTTTAACTAACTACAATGAATTTATCTTTTTAAGTTTAGTTGATATCGATCCCATGGTATCTGAAGAAGCAAGGGCAATAGGCTTCAAAAATTTTGAAAAATCAATGACTGATATGAAACTATTTTTTAAAGAAGGTTATTTTAGAGATATTGATTTTGACCTACTCTTTCAAATAAGTTGGTCAGCAACTGAAACGATTATTAAAAACTTAAAATTAAGAAATCTTTCCAAGCCAAGTGAGAGTGAACTGAATGTAATCTGGGATATTATGAAAAAGAGCTCCTAAGAGCTCTTTTTTAAAAATATATGGTGCGGAGAGAGAGACTCGAACTCTCACGTCTTGCGACACTGGAACCTAAATCCAGCGTGTCTACCAATTCCACCACCCCCGCGAAGATTTTGAAATTATACCGAATTAAATCAAACATTTCTTATTTAAGAAATAGATTTTCTTATTTAATTGCCGTACCAGCTTAACTTCTCGTTTAGACTGACAACCTCTCCTACAATCATTAAAGTAGGTGCATTAATATCTTCTTTACTTAACAGATGAGGCAAGTCTTTTAGAGAGGTAATGTAGACTTTTTGCTCAGGCATTGTTCCTTTTTCAATAATCGCAATTGGCATCTCCTCTCTCATGCCGTGAGCAATTAACTGCTCACAAATGTAACTTGCCCCACTCAATGCCATATAAAAAACAATCGTCTGCTGCTCAACAATAAATTCTTCCCATGGAAGGTTAGTCGTACCATCTTTTAAATGGGCGGTCACAAAACGGCAGGATTGAGAGAAGTCTCTATGGGTTAACGGAATACCTGCATAAGAAGAGCAACCTGATGCTGCAGTTATTCCGGGCACAACCTGAAAAGGGATGCCGTGCTCAGAAAGAGACTCGATTTCTTCGCCTCCTCGGCCAAAAATAAAAGGATCACCGCCCTTTAACCTGCAAACTCTCTTGCCTGATTTTGCCAGATCAACCAAAAGAGCATTAATATCTATTTGCCTAGTAGATTTATCACTGCCACCTTTTTTACCGACATAAATGAGCTCTGAGTCTCTCCTAACAAGCTCCATAACACCTTTAGAGACCAGCCTATCATAAAGTACAACATCGGCTTGCTGTATAAGCCTCAAAGCTTTAAACGTTAATAGGTCAGGATCGCCAGGACCAGCGCCAACTAAATAGACCTCTCCCAAGTTCATCTCAACTGCGTCAATAAGCTGCTTTTCAATATCAGTCTTTGCTTCTTGAATACGCCCTGAAAAAACTTTTTCAGCTATAACGCCAGAAAAAGTAGCTTCCCAAAATGCCCTTCTATCTTTAATTTTTGAAAACCTGTCTTTAACTTTCTGTCTATACTCACCAGCAATTTCAGCAAGTATGCCATAAGAGCTAGGAATAACTGTTTCAAGCTTTGCACGAATTAATCTAGCTAGGACTGGCGCCTTACCGGATGAAGAGACAGCAATTACCACTGGAGACCTGTCAACTATTGAGGGCATGATGAAGCTTGATAGCTCAGGCGAGTCAACCACATTTACCGGTATACGACTTTCGTGAGCTATCTTAGAGACAGATTCATTTACTTTTGAATCATCTGTAGCAGAAATAATTACTGAATAATTTGAAATATCAGATGCCTCAAAGTGCTTATTAACTAAACTTACATTACTATCTAAAGACAAGGTTTTTATGCCTTCACAAAAATAGGGAGAAACGCATGTAACCTTAGCCTGAGCTTTTAATAACAAGTTTATTTTTCTTAATGCAACATCTCCACCTCCAACAACTAGGGCTGGCTTTTTTCTTAAATTAATAAAGATAGGCAGATGGTCCATAAAAATATATTAAGCTCTCAAGATTAGAGCGTTGTTTTAAATATTTTACGAAGTATAGTAAAAAATTCTATATTTTTATTATTACTGAGTTAAAAGATATAAATATTTCTTAAAAAAACATAATATTAGAAAAATATTTTATATTTCTTAATAAATTGATATTTAGTAGCTACTAAAGTTGAAGTACTGTTTTAACAAAAGGAATTGAAATTGCCTTTTTTGATTGGAGTGATGCTTTATCTAGCTCATTCATCGCAGATACTAAAGTATTTAAATCTCGAGAATAATTCTTAAATAAATATTCGTAAATTTTTGAGTCAATAGTTAAATTTCTATCACTCATTTGTTTATTAAGTACGTCCATTGTTAACTCATCATTAAGTTCTTCTAATTTATAAACAGCTGCTAAACTTAGGCGAGTCTTAAGATCCTTCATAACGGTTAAATCACTGGGCAAACTAGAGCCACTGACTAAAACAACAACTCCAGCCTGTCTTGCTCGATTATATAAATCGAAAAATGTCTCTTGGTTATCACTACTAATAAGATCAAAATTATCAAAGCTAATAAAATTTAATTGGTCAATAAAGTCAAATAAATGCTCTGGAAAAGAATCAATACAATCGATATAAATTGCATTCATATCCATTTCTAAGGCCTTTAATACTACTCCTTGAAGGACATGCGTTTTGCCTTGACCTGTTAATCCATATACGTAGATTTCAGAAGCTTTTTTTTTCTGAAAAAGTTGGTGAATTAAATTAACAAGCTCGCTATTAGCAATAAAGTTATCTAAAAGCATTTTGGAGTTCAGTGAGATTGGAAGGCCTAGTTGATTCATTTTTTAGTCTCTTGCAAGATAAACTTTTTAACCCAAAGTAACACATAGTCCGCACCACTTAAACCGGTCGAAGTGGCAACCACTATGAAGACCATATCTCTAAGGCTATTTAATTCGGTATATATTTGAATTAACAGCAAAAATAAAACCAAGGCGATTTGTAATACTGTATTAAATTTACTAATTAAAGAAGGCTCTAGCAAATCACTATCCCTAGATATTTCACCTAGAAAATATCCCAATGCGCCCGCTACAATAATAACATCACGAACAAACATTATCATGAGTAGCCATAAAGGCATAATCCCAACCCAATATAAAGCAATAAAAGAGCAGGTTAATAATATCTTATCTGCCATCGGATCAAGAATAGAACCAAGACGGGACTGTAATGAAAACTGTTTAGCTATCCAACCATCTAATGCGTCGGTAATTCCAGCCAATAGAAATAATAGAAGCGTCAAAAGATACTGCTCTTTTAGTAGCGCTATAACTATTGGAACTGTTAAAATAATGCGTATTATTGAAAGCGCATTGGGTAGCATTGAGTAGCTCATTATTTTGCTTAATTAAATTCATTTTTTAGACCTTAATTATACGGAAAACAAGATGTCATCATTGACTTATAAGGACTCTGGAGTTGATATTACCAAAGGTAATCAGCTTATTGAAAAAATTAAACCAATTGCAAAATCAACGTTAAGACCTGGTGTTCTTGCTGGTCTTGGCGGCTTTGGTGCAATGTTTGAAATTCCTTTAGATAAATATAAAAAACCAGTTTTAATTTCAGGAACTGACGGCGTTGGAACAAAATTGATGGTTGCTGAGATGCTTAATAAGCATGATACTATTGGTATTGATTTAGTTGCAATGTGCGTCAATGATCTTATAGTTCAGGGCGCTGAGCCATTGTTTTTTTTAGATTATTACGCAACGGGCTCTCTTAATCCAGATGTTGCGATTTCTGTTATTTCTGGAATTGGTGAAGGCTGCCGTCAATCTGGATGCTCGTTAATTGGAGGGGAAACTGCTGAAATGCCCGGAATGTATAAAGGCGAAGAGTATGATCTTGCTGGGTTTTGTGTAGGCATTGTTGAAAAAGATAAAATTATAGATGGCTCTAAAGTTTCATCAGGTAATCACATAATAGCACTTGGTTCATCCGGTCCTCACGCAAATGGATACTCACTCATCAGAAAAGTTTTGGAAAAAACAAAGCCAACATCAAGCCAGCTCAAGGAGCTTATTGAGCCAACTAAAATTTATGTTAAATCAATCTTGTCATTAGTTCAAAATTTACCTGTACATGCAATATCGCATATTACAGGCGGCGGCCTTCTTGAAAATATTCCCAGAGTAATACCAGAACATTTAGCTGCAAAATTGGATGCAAACTCTTGGGAGCTTCCAGAAATATTTCAGTGGCTGCAGGCTCAAGGAAATATAGATACAAGTGAAATGCATAGAGTTCTTAACTGCGGCGTTGGCATGGTCGTTATTGTTCCAAAAGAATCCTCAAATGACGCTATTAAGCTATTAAATTCTAAAGGCGAAAAAGCCTGGTTAATTGGAGAAGTTGTTGAGTCTAAAGGCGAGCAAGTAATAATTTGATACTATGAAAGCTGTTATTTTAATTTCAGGTAATGGTTCTAATTTACAATCAATAATTGATAATGCAGATAGAATTGACTTGCAAATTAGCTGCGTCATTAGTAATAACAAAAATGCTTTTGGCTTGAAACGAGCTGAATCTGCAAAACTTCAGACCGCCATTATTGATCCTGAATTATATAACTCCAAGGAAGCTTTTGATAGAGAGCTCATTTCAATTATTCAACAGCATGGGGTAGAGTTAATTGTTTTAGCGGGTTATATGAGAGTTCTTACTCCATTATTTGTGTCACATTATTTTGGGAAAATTCTTAATATTCACCCGTCCTTACTTCCAAAATTTCCAGGACTCAACACACACCAAAGAGCTATTAACGCTTCTGAGAAAGCTCATGGTGTAAGTGTTCACTTTGTTACTAAAGAATTGGATGGTGGTCCTTTAATTTGTCAAGAGTCAGTTATTATTGACAATCTAGATACTAAGGAAACACTCTCTATGAAAGTTTTAAAAAAAGAACATGTCATCTACCCTAAAGTGATTCATTGGTATACTAAAAAAAGACTTCACCTAATTGATGATAAAACTGCAACACTTGACGGAAAAATAATATGAATAAAGTAATTTTCTTATTTTTAGCCTTTCTTTACTCTGCCCAATCTTTGTCCCTAACCCCGTATAAAGGAAATTATGAGCTTTATGCTGAAACTGTAATGGGCAACCTAAAAATTGGCACTGCAATATTAAACTTAGAGGTCAATGACAATCAGTTTGAATTCACAACTGAGGCCAGCACAGCATCGGTTTGGAAAGCTTTGTATGATTACTCAAGATCAGAAAAAAGTATAGGTGATGAAATTGATGGGCAGATCATTAATACTTCCTTTAGAGTCATAGAAAAAATCAAAGGTGAAGTTAAAAAGAACTATGAAATTACCATCGAAACTGATAAAAATTATGCAGTGTCAAGCAGTGGTGATGAGTTTGAAATAAAACCTGGTCTTCTAGTTGACACCTTAAGTGTTTATCTAGCATTATCCAATGATATGGTTAATAAGCCTAATGAATCAGAATTTACCTATCAAGTTGTTGATGAAGTTGGTGTTAATTATCTTCAATTCAAGTTAGATGGATCTGAAAAAATTTTAATTAATGGGCGTGAAATTGAAACTATGAAGGTAATTTGCGATGAATTACAATTAATTCTAAATCTGTCTGTTGAAGAGAATTTTCAGCCTATAAAAATTCACAAGATTAATGGTAAAACTGCTTTCACGATGACGCTTATAGGCTTTGAAACTTAAATCTAAAGATGCTCCTTAAGGAACTGCCCAGTATATGATCTTGGGTTCTTGGAAACCTCTTCTGGAGTCCCGAATGCAATTATTTCGCCGCCTTTGTTCCCGCCTTCGGGGCCAAGATCAACAACCCAATCGGCAGTCTTGATAACGTCTAGATTATGCTCGATTATAACAATTGTATTATTTCGATCTCGAAGTCTAAAGATTACTGATAGCAATTGCTTAATATCATGAAAATGGAGTCCACTTGTTGGCTCATCTAATATATATAAAGTTTGCCCTGTATCTGTTTTAGAGAGTTCTTTAGCAAGTTTTATACGCTGAGCTTCTCCTCCAGAAAGGGTGGTTGCATTTTGGCCAAGTGTAATATACGAAAGCCCAACATCCATTAAAGTTTGCATTTTTTGATTAATCTTTGGAATCGCTTTAAAAAAATCAAGAGCATCTTCGACAGTCATCTCCAAAACGTCTGCAATTGACTTTCCTTTGTATTTAATTTCTAAGGTTTCTCGGTTATATCTATGGCCATGACAGATATCACATGAGACGTAAACATCGGGCAAAAAGTGCATCTCTACTTTAATTAAGCCATCACCTTTACAGGCTTCACATCTTCCTCCTTTAACATTAAAACTAAAACGTCCAGATTTATATCCTCGCGTCCTAGACTCAAGCGTCAATGCAAAAAGGTCACGAACTAACGTAAAAACGCCCGTGTAAGTAGCTGGGTTAGATCGAGGAGTCCTTCCAATTGGGCTTTGATTAATATTAACTACTTTATCAAACAGATCCATACCCTTAACCTCTTTAAATGGAGCAACATCAGTTTGAGCTCCATTAAGTGTTTTTGCAGCTAACTCATAAAGTGTATTGTTAATTAATGTTGACTTTCCAGAGCCAGAAACACCTGTAATGCAGGTTAAAACGCCAACAGGGATTTTTAAGTCAACATGCTTTAAGTTATTTCCACTTGCTCCAGTAATATTAAGCCAGCCATTTGATTTCTTTCTAATTTTAGGAGTACTGATTTCTAATCGTCCACTTAAATAATCTCCAGTAAGGGATTTTGTATTAGCTATAACTTCATCAGGTGTCCCTATCGCAACAATCTCACCACCATGGATACCTGCTCCAGGTCCAATATCCACAACATAATCAGCCTGTCTTATTGCGTCTTCATCATGCTCAACAACAATAACTGTATTTCCTAAATCTCTAAGATAAGTCAACGTATCAAGTAACTTTTGGTTATCGCGCTGATGAAGTCCAATTGATGGCTCGTCTAAAACATAAAGGACCCCAATCAAGCCCGCACCTATTTGAGAGGCTAATCTTATTCGCTGAGCCTCCCCGCCAGATAGAGAGTTGGCTTTTCGCTCTAAATTAAGATAATCAAGCCCAACATTAATTAAGAAATGCAAACGCTGTGAAATTTCACTTAGAATCTTACTTGCAATTTCCCCACGCTGACCTTCTAGCTCAAGAGATTCAAAAAAATCAAATACTTGGTCTATCGTTAACTTTGTTAGATCTGAAATATTTCTATTATCTATAAAGACATTTCTTGCAGATGCATTAAGTCTATCTCCATTACAACTTGAGCAGGGCTTGCTTATTACATATCTAGATAATTCTTCCCTAATTGAGCGGATATCACTGTCTGCATAACGACGCATCATTCTTGGAATTACACCCTCAAAAGGTTTTTTCTTACTTGTCCAACCTCTTCTTCCTTTAATTTTCGAAAAATCAATAACCTGGCTTCCACTTCCATAAAGAACAATTTTTTTATTCTCTTCTGAGAGCTCATTAAATGGTGTGGCAATATCAAATTTATAATAATTACCAACTAAAGAAAGCATTTGATAAAAATAGGCATTACTTTTACTCCAACCATAAATTGCGCCATCTTCCAGGCTAAGCTCAGGATTAGCAACAACTCTTTCTTCGTCAAATATATCTTTGACACCTAAACCATCGCATGTTTCGCATGCCCCCACAGGATTATTAAATGAAAAGAGTCTTGGCTCTAACTCTTCCAAAGAGTAACCACAATGAACACAAGAAAACTTTGCTGAAAATGTTAACTCCTTAAAACCAGAGTCAATATCCATAGGGCAAGCTATAGCAATACCCGAGCTCATATTAAGGCCAGTTTCAAGAGACTCAGATAACCTTGACGTTATATCTTGCCTAACTTTTAATCGGTCAATTACGATCTCGATGGTATGATTTTTATTACCATCAAGCTCATCAATTTCTTCAAGTAGCATAACCTCACCATCAACTCTTGCACGAAGGAAGCCTTGATGAGAAAGTTCTTGTAATAATTTTAGATGGCTACCCTTTCTATTTTTTACAATTGGTGCAAGTATCATAATCTTTGCATCTTCTGGAAGGTCTAATATTGCATCCACCATTTGAGAAATTGTTTGTGCCTGTAATTCATCTCCATGTTCAGGACATCTAGGTGAGCCAACTCTGGCAAAAAGTAGTCTCAAATAATCATAAATTTCAGTTATGGTTCCTACTGTAGAGCGAGGATTATGTGAGGTAGCTTTTTGTTCGATTGATATTGCAGGAGATAGTCCTTCAATATGATCAACATCTGGCTTTTCCATTAATGATAAGAACTGCCTTGCATATGCTGATAATGACTCAACATACCTTCTTTGTCCTTCAGCATAAATTGTATCAAAGGCTAATGATGACTTGCCAGAACCTGATAGCCCAGTAATAACTACAAGCTTATTTCTTGGAATGCTAACGTCAACGTTTTTTAAATTATGGACTCTAGCGCCACGTATGTTTATTGAATCCATAGGTTAGTTATTTTATGGTGGACAAAGGGTTCATTATACTCATGCGTTGTGTAAAATCTTAATTTTGTATTCAATTCTTAGCACATGGTTTCTTATCGTCGAATCTTACTTAAACTTAGTGGTGAAGCACTAAAAAGTGACAATAATAATATTGATCCTGAAATGCTAAAAAAAGTAGTCACTATTGTTCAATCTGCCCTGGATCTTGGTGTTGAAATCGCCATAGTAATTGGTGGTGGAAATATCTATCGAGGCGCTGCCCTTGCAAGTGATGGAATGCACAAAATCACTGGAGATCATATTGGAATGCTTGCTACAGTAATGAATGCATTAGCAATATCAGATGCTTTTAAAAGAAATAATATTCCTTCAATTGTCATGTCTGGCTTTTCGATTGGTGGTGGTGTTTGTGATCCTTTTAATCATACTAAAGCTCAAAATGCTCTATCAGAAGGTAAGGTAGTTATTTTTTCTGCTGGTACTGGAAGTCCTTGCTTTACAACCGATACTGCTGCGGCATTAAGAGCAGTTGAAATTGAGGCTGATATTGTCTTTAAAGCTACTAAGGTCGATGGTATTTATTCAAGTGACCCATTGAAAGATTCAAATGCTATAAAGTTTGACGCGCTTAGTTTTGATTCGGCTATTGAAAAGAATATTGAGGTCATGGACACTGCTGCATTTGCATTATGTCGAGAAAATAATATAAGAATTTGTGTTTTTAGTATGTTTGATGATAATTATGCTTTAGCTAATATTTTAAATGGCCAATCAATTGGCACGATTGTTAGTCAAAATGGAGAATAAATAATGATTGATGAAATTCACAGTGATGCAAATAGCCGAATGAGTAAATCACTCGCTTCTCTTGAGACTGACTTTAGTAAGATTCGTGCTGGCAGGGCTCACCCCTCACTACTTGATCAAATTACCGTTGAATACTATGGCAGCATGGTTCCTCTTTCACAAGTTTCTAATGTAAGCGCTGAAGACTCAAGAACTCTTAAGGTTTCACCCTGGGAAAAAGATATGGTTGGACCAATTGAAAAAGCAATTATGACGTCTGATTTAGGTTTAAATCCAAACACTCAAGGACAGGTTTTGCGAATTCCTTTACCCCTTCTAACTGAAGAGCGCAGAAAAGAATTAGTAAAAGTTGTTCGTGATGAAGCTGAAAATGCGCGCGTGGCAATAAGAAATATTCGAAGAGATGCTATATCTGACTTTAGAGAGCTCCTTAAAGAAAAAGAAATATCAGAAGATGAGTCACATAGAGCTGAAGATAATATACAAAAAATTACAGATCAACATATCTCTTTAATTGAAAGATCTTTGACTGACAAAGAAAATTCATTATTAGAAATATAATAGTTACTTATTAAACAATTTTTTATATTCTCTTAGAGCCAACACACTCTATATAGTCATCCCATCGATTCGATGAAAATTCAGTTCCATTTGTTACCTGAGGGCCAACATTTCCTAAATAACCACCCTCTAATGCTTTCTTAAAAAGTTCAATATTGCTATCTGATAGCCCTAAATTTACCTTGCAAAAATCATGTATCGCAACCGTTACTATTTCTCCAGAAATTGTGCCTATGAATTTCTCATCTTCTAGCTTCTCTGTCGCTTTATTTATAAGCTCATCTTTGATAGTCGATTTATAATCATCAATAATTCCTAGCTCATCTAATTGAACAATTAAATCATCCATAATTTTAGTAACCCTCAAATCATAAGCAAGCTTAGCCTGATAGGCAGCAGTTGATGCTGCAGCAGCAGCTTTTTCATCCGCTAGTTTTGCTTGGAAGATAGCAAGAGCATCCAGTCTTGCCATCTCAATCTTAATTTCAGCCATCATTTCAGCAGCATCCGCTTCAGCTTTAATTTGAGCCTCAAGCGCTGCGAACTCTGCATCTAAAAGACTATCTTGGTAAGCAGCAGTTGACGCTGAAGCAGCAGCTTTTTCATCCGCTAGTTTTTGTAGGAAATCTGCAAGTGCCATTTCTCTCTCAATTTCAGCCATCATTTCAGCAGCATCCGCTTCAGCTTTAATTTGAGCCTCAAGCGCTGCGAACTCTGCATCTAAAAGACTATCTTGGTAAGCAGCAGTTGACGCAGCAGCAGCAGCTTTTTCATCCGCTAGTTTTTGTAGGAAATCTGCAAGTGCCATTTCTCTCTCAATTTCAGCCATCATTTCAGCAGCATCCGCTTCAGCTTTAATTTGAGCCTCAAGCGCTGCGAACTCTGCATCTAAAAGACTATCTTGGTAAGCAGCAGTTGACGCAGCAGCAGCAGCTTTATCCGCAGCTAGTTTTGCTTGGAAGGCATCAAGAGCAGCTTGTCTAGCCATCTCTGCCTCTATTTCAGCCATCATTTCTTGAGCAGCTAATTCAGCCTCAAGTTGTGCTTCAAAGTTAGCCAATTCTTTTTCGGTATTGAGCTGGTCCATAAGCGCAGCGATCCTTGCGTCATTTGCACGTTTAGATTGATAAGCAGCTGTAGACTTCGCAGCTGCAGCTTTATCCGCAGCTAGTTTTGCCTGAAAGGCATCAAGGGCAGCTTGTCTTGCCATTTCTGCTTCTATTTCAGCCATCATTTCTTGGGCGGCTAATTTAGCTTTAATTGCTTCATCAGAGTCAGCAAAAATAAATATCATTTGCTCAGGACTTTCTTCAATTGAGACAACAAGATCTGAGCAAGGAATTCCAAAATCAAGAATAAACTCTTCAATAATAGAAACATTTTCACCCTTACCAACAACTTTTTCGCCTAGAGAAAATGATTTAAATCCAGTTTCAGCAGTTTGATAATATATCAATTTATTTGTCGAAGAATCATATGAATCAACAATAGCTCTTGCATTTTTTGAACTAATAACCAAATCACCTGGAGCAAAGAAGGCATCTCCAGATAATAAAAGTGAGGAAGTGATGTTATTAGATTCTAAATCATTAATTTCATATTGATCTGTGCATGAACTAAATTCATTTATCAGCATAATATCGTTATCATCCTGCTGGGGTGAATCATTTACATCGTCACTTGAGTGGACATTAAATGACAGTAATAAAATACATACCAGTTTTATAAGAATACTTATTAAATTACTTTTCATAATTCATTATAAATAAAAAAACCCAGAGCAAGCCCTGGGTTTTTATTTCTGACACATTCTGCATTTACACTAAGTAAGCAAAATGACAAATTATCTTAAACCTTAGAAAGGGTTGACATAGTTACTGACACAGTTTGCATATGCATCCCATCTATTTGCTGTGAATTCAGTTCCAGATGAAACTTGAGGGCCTACATTAAATAAAGTTCCGTCAGCCAATGCAGACTTAAAGAGCGCAATGTTACTTTCAGATAAATTTAATGCGTATTTACATGCCTCATGCGCAGCTTCTGTAACAACTACCTCTTCAATGACGCCTATAACTTCTTCTTCAGCAAGTGAGGCTTGGTAAGCAGCAGTTGACGCTGCAGCAGCAGCTTTTTCATCCGCTAGTTTTTGTAGGAAATCTGCAAGTGCCATTTCTCTCTCAATTTCAGCCATCATTTCAGCAGCATCCGCTTCAGCTTTAATTTGAGCCTCAAGCGCTGCGAACTCTGCATCTAAAAGACTATCTTGGTAAGCAGCAGTTGACGCAGCAGCAGCAGCTTTATCCGCAGCTAGTTTTGCTTGGAAGGCATCAAGAGCAGCTTGTCTAGCCATCTCTGCCTCTATTTCAGCCATCATTTCTTGAGCAGCTAATTCAGCCTCAAGTTGTGCTTCAAAGTTAGCCAATTCTTTTTCGGTATTGAGCTGGTCCATAAGCGCAGCGATCCTTGCGTCATTTGCACGTTTAGATTGATAAGCAGCTGTAGACTTCGCAGCTGCAGCTTTATCCGCAGCTAGTTTTGCCTGAAAGGCATCAAGGGCAGCTTGTCTTGCCATTTCTGCTTCTATTTCAGCCATCATTTCTTGGGCAGTTAGATTAGCCTCAAGTTGTGCTTCAAAGTTAGCCAATTCTTGCTCAAGAGCAAGCTCAGAAGCCTGCCTTGCCATTTCAGCCTCAAATGCAGCAAGCTCATCAGCCAATACATCAGCAGCGATTTGAGCTTCAAATGCAGCCAACTCTTCATCTAAATTTGCATAGTAGGCATCATCACGATCGTCACCACCAGCGAAAACATTAAATGAAAGGAAAAAGATTATAAAAAATTTAATTGATTTGTTTATCACGCTAATCTCCAAAAGAGTTAAAAGTAATATATGTATATATATGTAACTTTATTTTATACTAGATATATTTTATGAACATATTTAATTTATGATTTTATTTACGGATGAATTTAAGCTATTTTTCAATGATTCATCACTCCAAAAAATTGCAGATAAATGCCTCAGAATAAGCCTAGATGCCTTCAACGTTAATAACGGAAATATTCCTAAATGGACTATAGCATTGGATGAGTTAAAAGCTATACCTAAAGGCGAAATAGAGCTAAATGAACCCTACATTAGAATAGATCAAAATAGTGCTGACCCTATATTACTCGAAAGGGCGCTCAAAAGACTTCTGCCATGGAGGAAAGGCCCATTCATATTCAATAATTTAAAACTTGAGAGCGAATGGCAAGGTGATCTTAAATGGAAACGTCTGCAAAAGCACATTACTCCATTAAAAAATAGAAAAGTTCTTGATGTAGGTGCTGGAAATGGCTATTTCACATTAAGAATGGCGATGGAAGGTGCCAAGAAAGCACTAGGAATTGAGCCTTTCCTTTTATTTAATTACCAGTATGCTGCAATTAAATCGTTAGTCAATAAAGACATTAATGTGATGCTTCTTCCTATTAGACTTGAAGAAATGCCTAAATTATCAATCTTTGACACTGTCTTCTCAATGGGTGTTCTATATCACCAAAGAAGTCATATGGAACATTTGCTTCAGTTAAAAGATATGATGGTGCCAGGCGCAGAGCTAATATTAGAGACCTTAGTAGTTGAAGGTCCAAATGGATACTCACTTATCCCAGATGGTCGCTATGCTCAAATGCGGAATGTTCATTGCCTGCCTAGTGTTGAGACTCTGAAATCATGGCTTGTTGATGCCAAATTCAAAAATATTAAAGTTATTGATATTAGCAAAACTTCCCCTGAAGAGCAAAGGAGAACTGAATGGATAGGAGATAATGCGGCTTCATTAGAGGATTTCCTTGACCCATCTGACTCATCTCTCACAAAAGAAGGTCACCCTGCACCTACTCGAGTAATCATTATTTGCAACAACTAATTCAAAGTTGAATTCATCGATTAACGTATAATTTATCTTCAATTTCAATTTTAGTCTTATTATGAAATATCGTCTCCTCCTAAGTTTTATTTTTCTTTTAGCTATCAAAAATGTTGCTGCACAATCAACGCCGTCTGTCGTCGTCAGTATTAAACCTATTCATAGTATCGTGACGAGCCTTATGAGCGGCATTGCAGAGCCACAGTTATTACTTAAGTCGAGTAACTCAGCACACACATTTCACTTGAAGCCCTCACAAGTCCAGATGCTTGCAAATGCTGACTTAGTAATAATTATTAGTGGAGACTTTGAATCTGGATTAAGAAAAGCAATTAAAAACATAGAAGATGATTCGCTATTTCAAATTATGAGTTTGAATAATCTCAGTATCCATAAATCGAGGTCTGAAATACTTAAGTCAAAGGAACATGATGACGCTGATGAGCATGAAGAGAATATTTATGATTTACATCTATGGCTAGATATTAACAACATGAAACTTATAGCCAAACATATTAATAATCTGCTCATTAAAATAGATCCAGTCAACGAAGATAAATATAACAACAATTTTCTAGAATTAATGCTTGATCTTGAGGAACTAAAAATAGATTTAGAAAAAGAGATTGATCCTTTTCTAGCTTCACAGTTTGCAGTATTTTCAGACACTATGCAGTACTTTGAAAAGAGCATGAAACTTATAAGACCTATCATAATAACCCCATATCACGGAGCAAGATTGAGCATCATTAGAACTCTTATGGCCAAGGAAGCTATGAGTGATTTAAGTGTTTCGTGTCTACTCTATGGACAAGAGGCCAAGCCAAATCAAATAAGCGTCTTGTCGGAAGGTCTCAGCTTAAAAACATTCGAAATTGATATTTTGGGAACCAAATATCCAGCAGGGCCCAATCAATACTTTAACTTAATGAAAAGAATTTCAAGTCAATTGGCCTTATGTCTAAAATAAGAAGCACTTTTAATGGCGCTGCTAGCAATTATGATGATAATGCATTTCTTCAAAGTGAAATAGCAAATAGACTGGCTGAAAAATTGAAAGTTATTTCAATTAAGCCTCAAACAATAATTGATCTTGGCTCTGGCACTGGACTTCTTAGTAATAAAACAGCTGAAATATTTCCAAATGCAAATCTAATTTGTGTAGATTTTGCGCAACAATCACTTTTAGAAAATCCTCACAACTTAAAGGTTTGCGCAAATGCCTACGAGCTTCCATTTGCATCCAACAGCGTTGACTTTATTGTTTCTAACTTAATGATGCAGTGGTGTCCTGATTTAAAAGCACTTTTTAATGAATGCTTTAGAGTTCTCAAGCCTGAGGGCTTAATTCTTTTCACTACCTTTGGGCCAGATACTCTAAAGGAACTTAAGCGGAGTTGGTCAGCAGTTGATAGTAGCGCGCACGTTAATAATTTTATTGACATGCATGATATAGGCGACCAGATGCTTCAATCAGGCTTTCAAAGCCCAATAATGGAAATGGAGAACATAACCCTCACCTACGAAAAAGTGCTCGACTTAATGCATGACCTGAAATCAATTGGTGCACAAAATGTAGGTAGCCGATCAAAAGCGCTCACAGGGAAAACTAAATTTAAAAAAATGATAGAGATGTACGAAAGCTATCGCTCTGATGGAAAACTGCCAGCAACCTACGAAGTAATTTATGGACATGCCTGGAAAAACGAAAACAAGCTTGGCGCTATTTCACTGGAGAATTAAACCAGAATAGCGCTATCTAAACTAGCCAATTGAAAGCTCATCACCCACTTTAAGAATGTAATTTTTCGTCGATAATAAAATCGCATTTTGTCCAAAAAATGCACCATTTATCTCATCACTAAACCTCAGAGAAGTTAGCGTTGCTAAAGGCTCTTTTGGGTTATCAATTTTGCCATCATCTTGGTTAATCGTAATAATTTTGCAGCGCTTACAGGGCTTTCTTAGTCCAAAGCTATACCCACTTTGCTGGCATAAAAAATTTTGAGATGTTTTTTTTTCAAGACCTTCAATACCTTTGACAACAATATTAGGCCTAAAGCGATCCATTTTAGCTACTTGAGAGCCATTTTTAATGAGGCCTTTATTCAGCATATCTAGAGACTCCCATGACGTTATTAGATAGGGAAATTGATCCGAAAATGCACTCTGAGCCTCCATACCTTCAAGATACTTAGAGGGTACTGGACGGAGTCCTTGACTGGCAAACCTCACAAGCCTTAGAGACTTACCTTTATACTGACCTAAGACGCTAGTTAGCCACAATGAAACATCATCACCCTCGTCATAGGCATCACAAATATCACCCCAAACAGATGCCTTAATTGGCTCAGATTTAATTGAATCCAAAGGAATATTATGTTTAGAGTTATTCTTTGAGCTAAGTATTAAGCCACCTGAATCAATACTCACGTTAATTGTTGACATCGACTCGATTTCGCGCTGAGTAATAAATTCGTAATCAATAGTAGTCACCATCCATTCACGATCATACTCAAGACCACGAAGTGCAGTCATTGACTCTTCAAGGGCAATACCTTTGAGTGATTTTACAGGATAGATAAATAGATCAGTAATTTGAACCATAAAGCCCCTGAATTTAGCTTACTGTTTTAACTTATAACCAGTGTTGAACATCCAGGCTATTATAGCAATACAAATACTTAAGAAAAGTAAAACCATTAGTAGACTCACTCCGACTCCAACATCTGAAATTTCAAAGAAACTCCAACGGAAGCCACTCACTAAATAAAGAACAGGGTTAAATAAAGTAACCTTCTGCCATACCGGTGGGAGCATACTGATTGAATAAAAACTTCCACCTAAAAATACTAATGGAGTAATAATTAAAAGTGGGATTATTTGTAGCTTTTCAAAGTTATCGGCCCATAGACCAATAATAAAACCAAATAAGCTAAATGCCACACAGGTCAAAACTAAAAAACTCAGCATCCAGATTGGATGCGCAATATTCAAATCAACAAAGAGGTTAGCCGTAAGTAAAATGATAGTTGCCAAAATTAATGACTTAGTCGCAGCGGCTCCAACATAACCAATTAAAGTCTCATAGAATGAGACAGGGGCTGATAAAAGTTCATAAATCGTGCCTGTAAATTTTGGAAAAAATATACCAAAAGATGCATTTGAGATACTTTGGGTTAATACAGAGAGCATTGTCAGGCCCGGAACAATAAAAAGCCCATAAGAGATACCATCAATATTTTCAATCCTTGAGCCAATTGCTGAGCCAAAGACTACAAAATATAGAGCTGTTGATATTACTGGAGAGGCGACACTCTGAAAAAGTGTATTCCAGAAACGCATCATCTCGTTTAAATAAATTACTTTGATTGCCATTAAATTCATTATTTTTCCTTAACTAAATCTACAAATATATCTTCAAGTGAGCTCTGAACAATTTTAAGGTCTTTTATATGCAATCCAGAATTTGTAATTTCCTGGAGTACCTCAGACATATCAGTTTCTTCATCTTTAACAATATACGTGTATGAAATATGCATACCATCTTCAGAAATCTCAATATTATGCTTATCAAGAGAAGAAGGTACTTTGGAGAGTGGCTCTTTTAACTCAACAATTAATTGCTTCTTTCCAAGAGTTTCCATCAAATGCGCTTTTTTCTCAACGAGTAAAAGTTCACCATTACTAATAACTCCAATCCTATCAGCTAACTCTTCAGCTTCCTCAATATAGTGAGTCGTCAAAATTATGGTAACACCTTTAGATTTTAATACATTAACAATCTTCCATAAATCCTTACGTAGCTCAACATCAACGCCCGCAGTAGGCTCATCAAGAAACAGTATTTTAGGGTTGTGAGAGAGTGCTTTAGCAATAAGAACTCGCCTCTTCATTCCTCCAGAAAGCATTCTAATTTCAGAGTCTTTTTTATCAAAAAGAGATAAGTCTTTTAAGAGCTCTTCAAGATAATCATCATCTCTCTTGGCTCCAAACAAACCCCTACTAAAACGAACTGTCCCCCAAACCGTATCAAATGATCCAAGAGTTAACTCCTGTGGAACAAGGCCAATTATTGATCGTGTTTTTCTAAAATCCTTAATAATATCATAGCCATCAACAGTAACCTCGCCAGAGGTTGGAGAAACAATTCCACATATTGTTGAAATTAAAGTTGTTTTGCCAGCTCCATTTGGACCCAAGAGTCCCAATATTTCGCCTGTATTTATGTCTAGATTAATACTTTTCAAAGCATTAAAGCCAGAATCATAAACTTTTGATAAATTCTTAATTGAAATAATTGTTTGCATTGATATCTAATCGGGGGAATCGAAAAAAGTATTTTAACCTTTCACTAAGAATGTATTGCCTTAAATATTGAAAACAGACTCTTGATAAATTGTCATAAATAGATCTAATCTACAAGGCTATTTAAATCTCATTAAGCCAAGGCGGATTTGCACCTTTCTTCATAACAGTTAAGCTTGCAACTTGATTTGCAAAAGTAAGTGTTTTTTTAAGAGAAGCTTCTTCCATCAAACTCAATTTATCTCTACTAAGAAGCCCTTGTTGTTCAAGACTAAACAGAAAACCTCCATTAAAACTATCGCCCGCAGCAATTGTATCGACAACTTCAACTTGGTTACTCTTGACATATACTTCTTTGCCACCATCAAAAATTACCTTTGATCCATCTCCACCTAATGTCAAGATAACTAATTTAACGCCATTCTTGAGCCACTCTTTGCTAACTTCTTTAAAATCCTGTGCACCAAAAAGATAACGATAATCGTCTTCAGAAATTTTTATTATGTCAACTTTTGAAGTAAGTTTTTTGAAACGGTTTACGTAATCATTTTTAACCTCAATAAAATCAGGCCTAATATTGGCGTCAAAATAAACTGGTAAATGGCCAGAGATTTGCTCAACTAACCACTGCCAGCTTGATCCACAAGGCTCCGCTTGAAGACTAATCCCTCCAACCAATAATGCTTTTGCCTTCATCACTCTACTCAAAAAAGGCTTTAAACTAGCCTTATCTAGCATTCGTCCAGCTGAATGTTCATCAACAAATGTATATTCGGCAATACCATTAACCACATCTGCATAGGCAAGAGTGGTTGGTCGGTTAGTTTTTATAATGAATTCTTCTCTGACATTAGAGTTTTTAAGGGAATCTTCAATTAGCTTTCCATAGTTATCATTTGACACAGCGCCAAAATAATAACTATTGGCACCTAAACGACCAAGAGCAATTGCAGAATTAAAGTTACTGCCGCCAACATGAGGAGCATATTCAACCTCACCTAAAAAAGACACCATATCAATTAAAGATTCACCAGCACAAATTATCATGAGAAACTTATTTAAAGGTTACATTATAAAAATTGAATACTAAATATAGCAACAAGTAAGTCAACTAATTTTATACAAACAATCTAGATGGTTTTAATTAGTTAAATTAAACTCGTTTTCCATCTTTAAACATATGCACATTGGCTTCATCATAATCTAAAAACAATATTTCACCTTTTTTATGGGAACCCATACCTTCGACTCTAACTGTAATTTGCTGATAATCTTCTGACTGCATATAATATAAGGTATCTGCACCTAGATTCTCTAGATGCTTCAAAGTACACTTTATTTTGCCCTTATTAGGAGAAAGTGAAATGTGTTCTGGTCTTACTCCATAAACCTCTGCACCACTTTTATCAACTATATCACCTCTTAAAAAATTCATAGTTGGAGACCCAATAAAGCCTGCAACAAATTCAGTTTTTGGATTATTGTAGAGTTCAGTAGGAGTATCAATTTGCTCAACCAACCCATTATTCAGAACAACAATTTTATCAGCAAGAGTCATAGCTTCAATTTGATCATGCGTTACATAAATTATTGTAGCACTAAGCTTTTCATGAAGCTCTGCAAGCTCAACTCTCATATCAGACCTTAAAGCTGCATCTAAGTTAGATAGAGGCTCATCAAATAAAAAAACCTTAGGCTCCCTAATAATTGCCCTACCAATAGCAACTCGTTGTCGCTGCCCACCAGATAATTGTTTAGGAAGCCTCTCTAAATAATCATGAATTTGTAAGACTTCAGCCACCTTCTCAACGCGCCCTTTAATTTCACTTTTATTTACCTTTGCCAATTTAAGTCCAAAAGCTAAGTTATCAAAGACACTCATATGAGGATACAAAGCATAGGATTGAAATACCATAGCCAACTCTCTTTTAGATGGTGGTACATCATTCATTTCTTCACCATCAATCATTAAGAGTCCTGAACTAATATCCTCAAGACCAGCAATCATTCTTAGTAAAGTAGATTTACCTGAGCCAGATGGCCCCACAAAAACAACAAACTCTCCATCATGAATTTCAATATCAACACCCTTAATGACACTTACTTCATCAAAATTTTTATGTATTGATTCTAATTTAATTTCAGCCAAAATTACTCTCCTCGTATACGCCTAATAACATTTTAAAAATTAATCTGATATTGTTCTTTCATTGCTTGTATTTCTTTAATGACTCCATCAACAAAGTCTGGGTACTTTTGTGGAATATCTCCCCAAAGTTCTGAGTCTTTTGCAAAGCCAAGCTCACCACCTTCGACTAAAAAAGGAGTTAACATGCTCCATTTTGGCTCAACATATTCAAAAGTTACCTTATTAGTAATCACTTGACATAGGAAAATATACCAACTTGCAATAGCCTTTAATGAGAACTCAGGAGTCTCTCCTTTTGATAAATGCCACTCGATGACTGGCAATAAAAATATAGGGAACTTAGAGCCTCCATCCATGCAAATTCTTGACAAAGAGTCAGGTAAATTTTGATTTCCAAACCTTCTCTTAGTTGTAGATAAGTAATCTAAATAATTAATTGAAGGTTCTATTGGCAAAGATGAAATAATTTCTTTAACTTGTATTGAGTCAAAAAAATTAGACAACTCAGGATCACTTAAAGCTTGATCATAAGTTTTATATCCTTGCAAAACACCAAGATAAGCAAGAGCAGTATGCCCACCATTCAAAATACGAATTTTTGTATTTTCATAGGGCTCTATATCATCAACAATTTCAACTCCAACAGAACTTAGAGGGGGTTTTTTTCCAGAAAATTTATCTTCAATTACCCATTGAATGAAGTCTTCAGAGATAACTGAACAGTCTTCGCTTCGACTAAAAGATTCTTGAATTTTTAGTAGCTCTTTGGCGTTAACTTTAGGTGTAATTCTATCAACCATACTAGATGGAAAACTGGTATTTTTTGAAACCCAATCTAATAAAACTTCATCACCTAATTCATTTAAATACTGATTAAAGCAATGTTTTAACATAACGCCATTTTCTTGAATATTGTCACAGCACGCAATAGTTATTGGCAGGCCATTACTGTCCATTCTTACTCTCAAACCTTTTGCAAGGGCCCCAAAAATAGTTAATGGCGTACCTCCATTTAAATCATTTTGAATATCTTTTGTTGTTATTTTTAATTGCTTGTCTTTATCAAAATAATAACCACTTTCAGTAACCGTAGTTGTTACCAACTGAACGTTACTAGATGAAAAAAGATGTTGAATTTCTCTATCATTAATCTCCCAATCATATAACTCTATAATTGATTTTATCTCTTCATGCCTAGCTTCTCCAGCTGCAGAGACAGTCTTTAAGATATAGTTATTATTAGATTTTTTCAAATCCATAATTAATTTACTCTGCTCTTTCCTTAAATTGATTCCAGCAATACCCCAATTGTTTGAACTTGCGTTCTTTAAGATATTATTAAAATATACTGCTTGATGCGCCCTATGAAAATTTCCCACACCAATATGAATTACTCCAACTTTGCAGTTGGCAGGTTCAAAACTAGCTTTAACTAGAGAATTACTCTCATTTATGTTTTTTGTCATACCTTTATTCACTTATTAATCCTTTATATGCTGTCTTTCTGTATTCTCTTGGCGTCATACCTTTTAATTTAACAAACTGTCTATTAAAATTAGCAAGATTGTTATAGCCAGATGCAAAGGCTATAGTTGAAATATTTTTATCGGTTTCATAGAGCATAACGCATGCCCTTCCTAATCTAATTCTTGAGACAAATTCTGAAAATCGATTTCCTGTTGTTTTCATAAAGTATCTTGAGAATGCACTCTCACTCATATTTGCAATTTTTGCCGCCTCGACTAATGAAATGTTATTTTTGTAGTTATCTATTACATAATTCACAACTTCATTAATTCGATGTTGACTACTTGAAGATAAGCTAGGATTTAATTTAGTTAGTGATAACGTTACTTTTTCTGACCATTCATTAAGTTCATGAAGAAAATTTAAAAAATTCAACAGTCTTTTCATACCCTGACTATCACGTATTAACTCTAAGTGTTTTTTAGCAAGTTCTGGATCATAATTCTTGAATTCAATGCCAGAGCGTGATGACTCTAAAAGATGATCTAATTCCACAAATTCAGGAAACGCTGTAAATGCCTTTTTCAATGTTTCGTGATTAAATTGAATCAACATATCTCTTAATGGGACTAGATTACTTGAACTCTCTTCAGTGACCCAATTATGTGGCAAGTTAGGTCCAGTCAAAAATAAAGATCCAGGTGAAAATTGTCCAACATAATCACCTACAAAAACCTTACCTGAAGTTTTTACAACTAAATGCAGCTCATACTCTTCATGCGCATGCCAGCGGCAAAGCGCTGTGGGCCAGCCATGCTCTAAATACCGAATCGTCTCTACTTTATCAACGATTTCAAACTCTGGTTTTATTCTATCTATTATTGACATACTTTTCCTTAACTTAAAACATTGCCACCATCAACATTGATAGTTTGACCTGTAATATATTTAGATTGGTTAGAGGCTAGAAATAATACAACTCCAGTTACATCTGATGGAGTCCCAAACCGACCTAGTGGGACAGATTTTCCAATCTTTTTTTTCTTTTCTCCAATATCAAGATCCTCATATTTAGCAAATAATGCATCAACTTTATCCCACATTGGAGTATCAATAACGCCTGGAGCTACTGCATTCACCCTAATTCCTTTCTGCGCTAAAGCCAATGCGGCAGATTGCGTGTAACTTATTACTGCTGCCTTTGTAGCGCAATAATGAGAAACCAAAGCTTCCCCACGCCTACCCGCTTGACTTGAAAAATTAATAATCACACCTTTTTCATTTCGCGAAACTAAGCTCTTAGCAACACCCTGCATCATCGCAAACATAGCCCTAACATTCACCGCAAATAACTTATCAAACTGATCAAGATCTGCCTCCAATAAAGGAGCCATATCAAAAATTGCAGCATTATTAATGAGTACATTGACTCCCAGTGAATCTGCCCATAAAAGGCACTCTTCAAGATGATTATCTTTAGAAAGGTCATAAGCTCTTAATTCTAAGCTAGCATTTGGGTGTAATTCTTCAAGGTCTTTGCTAATTACTACATCAGTTCCTAGAACTGTAGCTCCAGATTTTAATGCAGACTTTACAATGTCAAATCCAATGCCTCCATTAGCACCTGTAACAAGAATAATGGCTTCTGATAAATTAGGCTCTGAGTATTGTTTTTTATTCATCATTTCACAGCTCCAAATGTTAAGCCCTGAACTAGCTGTTTTTGACAAAACCACCCAAATACAATAATAGGTGCACATGCAAGTGTTGAAGCGGCAGAAAGTTTTGCCCAAAATAATCCTTCTGGGCTTGAATATGAAGCAATCAACGCTGTCAAGGTGCCAGCATCTCCAGCAGTTAGATTAATTGCCCAAAATGCCTCATTCCAACATAAAACAATACTTAGAAGACCAGCTGAAGCAACACCACCCCAAGAAAGAGGTAATACAATATGTCTTAATTCATCAAATGTGCTACACCCATCCATCCTACTAGCCTCAAGAATTTCACTTGGTATTTCCTTAAAATATGAAAATAATAGCCACATAATAATTGGTAAATTCATCATTGCAAAGATAATTATTAAAACAGTTTTGGTATCTAGCAAGCCAGCTGCATCAGCTAGCAAGTAAATAGGCATAAGAACACCAACAGCTGGAAGCATCTTGGTAGATAGCATCCAAAGTAAAATATCTTTCGTATATTTTCCAGGGAAAAATGCCATTGAATATGCGCTAGGCACAGCGATAATTAGCGCAAAAATTGTTGCACCAAAAGAAGTAATTAGCGAGTTAGTGGCATACTTAAAATAATCACTTCTTTCCTGGACAATTGAAAAATTTTCAAAAGTTGGCTCAAAAATGAAAAGTGGTGGAATGGAGATTGCTTGAAGCTCAGTTTTAAAACTCGTTAAAACCATCCAAAAAATAGGAAAAAAGAAAATTATAGCTAAAGTCCAGCAAGCCAATATCCTCGATTGGTGCTTTATTTTTTTCATATTTCTATAACTTATGTTCATTTAGCCATTCCCTTAGCAACTGTCTTAATCAAGAAATAAGCAATAATGTTAGCAACCACAATTGCAAAAACGCCTCCTGCAGAAGCAACGCCAACATCAAATTGAAGAAGTGCTTGAGTAAAAATTAAAAAAGTTGTATTTGTACTGTCATAACCGGGCCCACCACCGGTTGTCACAAAAATTTCTGCAAAAATTGAGAGATGAAAAATAGCCTGAATCATTACAACAACACCAATAGCTCTGCCCAAATGTGGCAAGGTTAGATAACGGAACTTTGACCAAAAGCCAGCACCTTCCAGTTCAGCAGCTTCAATCTGCTCTGTATCCATAGATTGGAGTGAAGTCATAAAAATAAGTAAAGCAAATGGAGTCCATTGCCAGCTCAACATAATAATAATTGACAATAAAGGAAAGTCTGATAAGAAGTCAACAACTGGCCAGCCAAAAATTCCACTGACGAATGCAAAAAGGCCATAAACCGGATTCATAAACATGTTCTTCCAAATCAACGCATTGACTGTCGGCATTATGAAAAAAGGAGATATTAGTAAAACCCTTACAATCCCTCGGCCTTTAAAGGTTTCTTGTAATAACAAAGCAATACCCAGGCCTAAAATGACTGATATTGCAATAATACTTCCAACCAAAGTAATACTGTTTGTGACTGCGCTAAATAATGCTGGATCTGTTAAAAAGAAATCGTAATTCGAAAGCCCATTAAAGCCATAGCGCTCTGGATAAAGCAAGTTGTAACGCATGAATGAAAAATATATTGTCATGCTTAGTGGGACAATCATCCACAGAAGAAGAAGAATGACACTTGGAGCTTGTAATGCTTTTGAAACGCTGAACTTCATCAAAAAAAACCCCAGTAGATATTAAAAAAAACGGGCCAGTTTTATAGCAAAACTGACCCGTTTAAATGGTTATTACTCTCTAGTAGTAACCGGCCTTAATCATTTCTCTTTCTGCCGCTTTTTGCGATGCAGCAAGAGCATCTTCAACAGAAATCGTACCTGCCAAAGCAGCACTCATTTGTTGGCCTACAGCAGTACCAATAGCCTGAAACTCAGGAATTGATGCAAACTGAACACCTTGGTATGGTGTTGGCTCTTGCGTACTGTTTGAAGGATCAGCCGACAAAATAGCTTTCATTTCCGCTTCAGCAAAATTTGCTGCAGCTAGGAATTTCATATTTTGGTAAGTGCTTGAACGTGTACCTGTAGGAACACTTCCCCAACCCTTCTCTTCGCCTACAAGATTAATGTATTCTTTAGAAGTAGCCCACTCAACAAACTTAAGAGCATCATCAGATTGCTGTGTTCCAGCTGGAACAGCTAGAGCCCATGCCCATAACCAGTTAGCACCACGATGGGTTACAGCTACTGGACTTTGTGCATAAGCAATTACATCAGCAACTTTAGATTGACTTGGGTCTGATACAAAAGAAGCCGCAATAGTTGCATCAATCCACATACCACACTTACCTTCGTTAATCAAAGCTAAGATCTCATTAAAGCTGTTACCTGATGATCCTGGAGGACCATAATGAGTTAATAAATCAACATAGAAATTAACTGCATGATTCCAAGCTGGTGAATCAAGCTGAGGCTTCCACTCTTCATCAAACCATCTCGCACCAAACGAGTTAGCCATTGTAGTTAAGAATGCCATATTGTCACCCCAACCTGGCTTACCACGAAGACAGATACCATAAACACCATTAGCTTTGTCAGTCATTGCTGCTGCTGCGTCTTGGACGTGACCCCAAGTAGGGTTATCAGGCATACTCATACCAGCTGCATCTAACAAGTCCTTACGATACATAATCATAGAGCTCTCACCATAAAATGGTGCTGCATATAAGTTACCATTAGCTGATAATCCATTTCGCATTGCAGGTAGAAGATCGTCTACATCATAACTAGAGCCAAACTCTAAAGAATGTAACCAACCTTTTGCACCCCACATTGGAGCTTCATACATACCAATTGTCATAACATCAAACTGACCACCTTTAGTAGCAATGTCTGTTGTTACGCGTTGACGCAACGTACCCTCATCTAAAGTCACCCAGTTAACTTTAATTCCTGGATTATCTTTTTCAAAGTGTCCTGTTAGACTTTGCATAGTGATCATATGACCATTATTTACTGTAGCGACTGTTAACTCGCCAGCTTGAACAGCAGCAGAACTTGCAACAGCAAGAATCGCACTACCGGCCAAGATTTTTATATTTTTCTTCATTTATTTCTCCCTTCCATTATTTAACATAGCTGAAAACCCAGTTATGAAATTAGGAATATACACCTCAATATTATACAAATCTAATGTAAAAAAGCCTAAAACTAATACTATATTGTTTATATAATACTATTATGGCTCAAAGTGATACAAAAAACAATTACTTTCTAATAGATTATAGTTTAAAACCATTATGATACAAATTAGATTCAATACTGAATATTTCTATATTTATTGGTTGGATTAGTATCAGTAAAGAATTAGATCGTAAGTCTATTATAAAAGTCGAGAACCATTATTAATAGGTAGGTCATTTGTGGCCAAAACAACTGAGTTATCTTGGCGATAAAATCCTAGCACCAAACATTCACTCATAATAGGTCCCACTTGTTTTGGTTCAAAATTTACAACTGCCATAACTTGTTTACCTTGCAATTGATTCTTGGTATAAAGATCTGTAATTTGAGAGCTTGATTTTTTTAATCCAATTTCTACTCCAAAATCAACATGCAATATGAAGGCTGGATTTCTTGCTTCGGGAAAATCCTCAACCTCAACAATAGTGCCAATCCGTATGTCAACTTTTTCGAAATCTTTCCATGTAATTGTCATCTCAACCTTTATTCTTCGAGTAATTCATTAATGGCACGCTCAAGTTCAGCTGTGAAGTCAGGATCATTTCCAGGGTTTGCTGCACAGTGTCCCCATGGAGAATTAAATGGTCGAAAATCAGCACCTTTTATATAGCCTGCTTCAATTTCATTATCTTCAGGTGGGAAGTAAAGATCATGCATACAGGGCATCAAGATAGTTTTGGCCTTAATAGCATTTAACGCCATCTCTATGTTTCCGTTATATATTGGGCCAACACTGATATCACTAGTCTGCCAAGTATCAAGCTTACAAAGGAGATTATTGGCATCCCAATTCTTAGAATGATCTTCCTCCCAATCGACAAGTAAATCTTCTAAGGAGTCGTATCCAATCTCTTTATATAGAGAGTTACGATAAAAAGTTTGTGAAAATGCCCAACCTGCGTAAACTCTTGCAAATGCCTTAAGGCCAGCAACTGGAGGAGAAGAATAATCACCATTATTCCAATTTTGGTCCGCACAAAGTGCCGCCTTTACCCCTTCCAGGAATACATGATTATGAGGGGATGTTTTAGCTGAAGCACAAAAAGGCAAGATTGCTTTAACAAAATCAGGGTACTGTGCAGCCCATTGATAAGCCTGACAACCTGCCATTGACCAGCCAGTAACTAGCGCAATTTTCTCGACACCTAAATGCTCTTTTAATAGCTTGTACTGACAAGCAATATTATCCCAAAGAGAGATACGCGGAAATCTTGGGCCATCTTGAGGCGATTTTGAATTACTCGGTGAAGAGGAGAGTCCATTTCCAAATAAGTTAATTGAAACAATAAAATGTTTTGCCGGATCAACTGCCCTACCTTCACCAAAAAAGCCCTCATTTCTTTGATGTGAGCCAGTGTAAAAAGTAGGCATAACAACAACATTATCTTTACCTTTATTCAGCTTTCCATAAGTTTTGTAAATTAAAAAGGCTGAATTTAACTCCTCTCCTGATAAAAGAGAAACATCACCTAGCTCAAACTTTTCATAATCCATCACAAAGTTTCATTATAGTTATAAGAAAATCATTAAATTTTACGCCTAACAATCTAAAGTATTATCCCTCTCCCATTGAGTCAGATGGGAGGCATAACCACTCCACTCTGTATGCTTTAATTTTATGTAAGCATCAATTATGCTGTCTCCAAGTCTTTCTCTAAGAACATCTGAATCTTCAAGTAATCTAAGCGCATCAAGTAAATTACGCGGCAGTTGCTTATAGCCCTCGATGTCTTTTCCAAGCTCATACATATTTATATCAAGTGGGTCCCCTGGGTCACGGTTGCCAGCAATGCCATCAAGACCGCAAGCAAGTATTGCTGCCTGCATTAAATAAGCATTTGCTGCGCCATCCATTAATCGTAATTCAAAACGACCTGAGTCTGGAACTCGAATCATATGAGTACGATTATTTCCACCATAAGTAATTGAGCTAGGAGACCACGTTGCACCAGAAACTGTTCTTGGGGCATTAATACGTTTATAACTATTTACAGTTGGGTTAAAGATGGCAGTTAAGCGATCTGCGCTATGCATAATCCCGCCTAAAAACTGATACGCAAGAGGTGACAATCCTAAACCTCGGCTATCATTTTCACCATTAAATAAATTTTGAGAACCATCTAGATTCCATATTGAGACATGAGAATGACAGCCATTACCCGTAAGATGACTAAAAGGTTTTGGCATAAATGTTGCGCGCATGCCATGAAGCTCGGCGATTGATTTCACCATAAATTTAAAAAATACTTGGCGATCAGCAGTTTTTAGAGCATCATCAAAATCCCAGTTCATTTCAAATTGACCATTAGCATCTTCGTGATCATTTTGATATGGACCCCAACCTAACTCAATCATGCTGTCACAAATTTGCTTAATAACTGGATATTGGCGCATTAAGGCCTGCTGGTCATAACAAGGTTTGCTTTGAGTATCTTTCTCATCAGCAATATCAGTTCCATCTTCATTGATGAGATGATATTCACACTCAACACCTGTCTTCATTCTAAAACCCTGCTTTTCAGCCTCTGCCAATTGCTTCTTTAATGCAACTCGCGGAGAAGCCTCAACAGGCTTACCATCCATCCATAAATCTGAGGCTAACCAAGCAATTTCTGGCTTCCAAGGCAACTGGATAAGACTATCAGGATCTGGAATAGCAAACATATCGGGATGTGCAGGCGTCATATCTAACCAGGCTGCAAATCCTGCAAAACCCGCTCCATCTTTTTGCATTCCATCAATGGCCCTTGCAGGAACCAACTTAGAACGCAAACTTCCAAAAAGATCTACAAAGCTAATAAGAAAATATTCAATACCTTTATCTGCAGCTACTTTACTAAGTTTAGTGGCCATAATTTCTCCTATTTATTCGTTATTATTTTTATTCAATTAGTAATTATATTCCGCCCTTACCTGGAATCCAATCAGTACCAGCTAGGGGAACGCCAGCCATCGCAGCTGCCTCCATAGTTAATGCTACCATATCCTCTGGCTCTAAATTATGCACATGACTCTTACCGCATGCCCGGGCCAATGTTTGCAATTCAAGCGTAAGAACATTTATATAATTCGCAAGTCTGCGGCCACCTAGAATTGGATCTAATCTCTTTGCAAGCTCAGGATCTTGAGTCGTAATGCCAGCTGGATCATTTCCCGCCTGATAGTCATCCCAAAAACCTGCTGCTGAACCTATCTCTTTGTATTCATCATCAAATTCAGGGCTTTGGTCGCCCAGTGCAATTAATGCAGCAGTACCTATTGAAACTGCATCCGCACCCAAAGCTAAGGCCTTTGCAACATCTGCCCCACTTCGAATACCACCAGAAACAATCAGCTGTACCTTACGATGCATATCCATTTCTTGGAGAGCTTCAACAGCCATTCGAACTGCTGGAAGCGTCGGTATTCCAACGTGCTCAATGAAAACATCTTGTGTTGCTGCAGTTCCTCCTTGCATGCCATCAACAACAACAACGTCAGCGCCTGCCTTTACAGCAAGGGTGACATCATAAAAAACTCGCG
The DNA here is from genome assembly GCF_059512545.2 of Candidatus Pseudothioglobus sp. uisw_070. Taxonomy (NCBI): domain Bacteria; kingdom Pseudomonadati; phylum Pseudomonadota; class Gammaproteobacteria; family Pseudothioglobaceae (SeqCode); genus Pseudothioglobus (SeqCode); species Candidatus Pseudothioglobus sp. uisw_070. The sequence continues at coordinate 1,471,547 of NZ_CM183456.2, forward strand.
TCGCTCCAACTTTGACATAGATCGGTTTTTCCCAGTTTGTTATTTCACGTAATTCCTGTATCTTGATTTCAAGATCATCTGGACCCGTCCAATCTGGATGACGACAAGCAGATCTCTGATCTATTCCTTCTGGAAGGTTTCGCATTTGTGCTACTCTAGGAGAAATTTTTTGCCCCAATAGCATGCCTCCGCCTCCCGGCTTTGCACCCTGACCCAAAACAATTTCGATTGCATCAGCCTTCCTTAAGTCATCTGGATTCATCCCATATCTTGAAGGCAAGTATTGGTAAACTAAAGTTTTAGAATGCCCTCTTTCTTCTGGAGTCATTCCGCCATCCCCTGTAGTTGTGCTAGTGCCTGCTATAGTCGCGCCTCTTCCAAGCGATTCTTTGGCTTGAGCTGAAAGGGAGCCAAAGCTCATGCCTGCAATTGTGATTGGTGTTTTTAAATGAATAGGATTTTTTGCAAACCTATTACCTAAAATGACCTCAGTTGTGCATTTTTCTCTATAGCCCTCTAATGGATAGCGAGAAGTTGAAGCACCAAGAAATACTAAATCGTCAAATGTAGGAATATCTCTTTTAGCACCAAATCCACGAATATCATAAATTCCTGTTTTAGCTGCGCGCTGAATTTCCGCAATCACATGCCGAGGAAAAGTTGCAGACTCTATTAATGTTGGATTATCTTTGCTCATAATCTGATCTCCTTAGTAGTCATCGACTTGGTCAATGTCAAAATTATATAATTTGCGCGCAGAACCATAACGTCGAAATTCTTCAACCCCATGACTCATTTTTGATTGGCTTAGTAATTGCTGAAGCTCTTTCTTATGCTCATCTCGCATCTCTTTTTCGATACAATCTGTACCTAGGCTTTTGACTTTACCTCGAACATAAATTTTGGCTTCATAAATTGAATCACCTAGAGCATCTCCAGCATCTCCACAAACGACTAAGCATCCAGATTGCGCCATAAATGCACTCATATGTCCAATATTACCGCCAACAACAATATTTACGCCTTTCATCGAAATTCCACATCGTGAACTTGAATCTCCCTCAATAACTAATAGTCCACCATGTGCTGTTGCAGCAGCATATTGAGAGGCATTTCCAGTAACACGTACCTGGCCAGACATCATATTTTCAGCTAAACCTGGCCCAGCATTTCCATTAATTATTATATTGGCCTGTTGATTCATACCAGCGCAATAGTAGCCAACATGTCCATTAATTTCAACATCTACCTTTGTTGTAAGACCAACTGAAAGAGCATGCTTTCCAACAGTATTATTTACAGAAAATTTATCACCAGAAGACCCTGCCTGCAATGCTTCATTAAGCTCTCTAATAGTGCTTTTTTTTAAATTAATTTCAGTCATTATTAACTCCTTTTCCAGCTATAAATCTGAGTTGGTTCAGGCTCCCAAATGCGCGCATTTTCAGCGCCTGGCAAAGTTGCAATAGCACGATATTCAGAAGACATCGCAGCCCAATCATCAGTTTCTGCCATAATTGCTGGCTTACAACCAATTGGATCACGCATAACTGCAAAACCATCCCTAGTTCCAATTGCAAAGGTATAGAATCCATCTAAATCCTCTATGGCATGATTCAAGGCTTGATCCAGATCATCCCCCTCACTTAAGCGCCAGCTCAAATATCCTGCAGCAACTTCGCTATCATTATCAGTTTTGAAACGAACACCTTTTTTTCGTAAAGTTTCACGTAATCTGTTATGGTTTGATAAAGAGCCATTATGCACAAGACATAAATCCTGGCCTGTTGAGAAAGGGTGGGAGTGCTCTGTTGTAATTGCACTTTCTGTTGCCATTCTGGTATGTCCAAGTGCGTGAGTGCCAGTCATACTTTTAATATCAAACTGATCAATAAATTCAGCTGGGTTACCTTTACCTTTAAAGATCTCAATATTTGTTCCTGCACTTGTAATACTAAGATCACTCCAGTTATCTCTCATCCAAACTTGAACATCATCAATTTCAGAATCTAGACTCAAAACTGCATGATTGCGGGTGACTGTAATATCTATTAAAGAAAAATGATTACTTATTGCAGCCTCTAAAGCACCCCAATTAAAGTCTTGGTGCTGAGCAAGGACAGTAATCTTACAGCCATTCTCTTGAGGATTACGATAAACGGCAATACCTGCGCTATCTGGCCCTCTCTCAGTCATCTCACTGAGCATTGGTGCTACAAGCGCACCTAATTGAGACTCTAGAGCTTGATTTTTAATAAAAAGTCCTACAATTCCACACATAAAAACTCCAAAAAATTATTATAGCCCCTGTATTCATGCATGACATGAACTCAAGGGCAATAGTTTAAATGAAAAAAACGATTAATGCTTTTATCTATTATCTTTTGATAAAAAATCTGGCTTAATAGAGCCTTAAAAACTCCTCAACTTCCCAGTTTGTAACAGCCTGATGATATCGATCCCACTCATCTTTCTTATAAGAGAAAAATTGAAGGAGCATTGAATCACCTAAAACCTCTCTTGCAAAATCATCCTCATTTAAAGCCTCAATTGCCTCTAAAAGATTACGAGGTAAAGATTTAATGTTTGCTTCCTTCATTTCTTCAGGGCTTAATGTATACAAGTTTATATTTAAAGGATCGCCTGGATCAATCTTATTCTCAATTCCATCCAAAGCTGCAGCTGTTGTAAGTGCTAAGGATAAGTATGGATTCATGCACATGTCAGCAGCACGATTCTCGATACAAAACCGGTTTTGAGGGAGTCGGATCATGCAAGATCGATTATTATCTCCATAGGCCATTGTTGTCGGCGCCCATGTATAGACTCCTCCTTCAAATCCACCAACTATTGGAACCAAACCGTTATATGAGTTTACCGTTGAACAAGCAATAGCTGTAATTTCTGTTGCATGCTTTAGCAATCCACCAACTACATGATAAGCTGTATCAGAGAATTTTCCATCCTTACCTTCAAAAACATTTTTGTTATCCGAGTTACTCGTCATACTAAAATTAATATGCGCTCCAGACCTCCAATCACCAATCGTTGGCTTTGGCATAAAGGTAATAAACATCCCATACTTTTTAGCAACTTCTTTAAGAAGAACCCTTAAGAAAACTAATCGATCTGCCATCTGAAGAATATCTGTATAAGTGAAGTCAAGCTCAAACTGTGAGTAGGCGCCCTCACAAACCACATCCTTCATATCCCAGCCTAAATCATTTACAGTATCAATTAACTCTTTGAGGAATTCCATTGAGTCAATTGAATACTCAACATCGTATCCAAAAGCTTGTCTGCGAGGACGTAAGCCATCACCTGGTAATGGGTCATCATCAAAAGCTTTAACAGGTTGACCATCTTCCCATCGCATCGCAATAAATTCTGGCTCAATACCACAAAAGGCTTTATATCCAGCGTCATCTGCTTTTTGTACCGCTCTTTTAAGAGTTTGACGAGGGCACAAGTTATAAGGTTTACCTTCCCACCATAAATCTGAAAAAACCCATACACAAGTCTTATCCCATGGACAAATTACCAAGCTATCTAAATCAGGTACAGGGATTTGATCTGAGTCATTAGGTCCTAATTCAGGAACAAAAGAAACTGAGTGAACTGCAAATTGAGGGCCCTTTCCTGCACACAATGCCTCAAACTCCTTCATAGGAATTGGCTTTGTTTTAGGAAGGCCGAGCATGTCAATCCAACACGACAGAATGTACTTTACGCCTGCTTTTTCTAATCGAGCTTTTTCCTCTGCAACACGTTTCTTTGATGGCAGGGCATCTGCCATTGTTGTGTGATAAATCTTTGCCATATTCTTCTCCTTATTTATGAATTTATTAAATATTTATAATTTTTCTTGCGATTTTAATAAAAATTGATTTTTATATGTTGCCAGGCCTTTCATTACCTCAACATCCTTTATATCACCGTTATTAAAACAATGTTCATCTAGAAACCTAGTAAGGGTCTCATCTCCTTCAGAGGCAATTTCTACTAAAAGATCATATCGACCTGTGACCCAGATAATAAAGACTATTTCATTGCAATCTTGAAGACGTTTAGCAACCTCAGTAGGGCTAGAAGTTGAAGCAACTTTTATTCCGAGCATCGAATCTGTTGCATAATTTATAGCAGAGCGATCTACCAATGCTTTGATTTGCAAGACACCTGCATCTTTCATGCGATTCACGCGATTCCTAACAGTTCCTTCAGAGATTTCCAGTGACTTAGCAATTTCGTTAAATGGCTTTCGTCCATCAATCTCAAGCATATCAATGATTCGTTGATTCAATTTATCTTTTAGCGTATCCCTGGTTGGAACACGCGGAAGTTGATCGCTATCATTACTATCATTAGATTGACTTAGGTGCACTATACGATTACTTGAATGACTCATTTAAATCCTAGTTTTGAGGCATGTCTTCTGGATCTATTCCAGGCACAAAAGTAATTCCTGCTTGTTGCTTCCAGTCATGAGGATAGGCGGCATAGAATATTACGCATTTTTCATCACACTCATAAGCTATTGAGTTATCTTTAGGGATATAAAGGACATCACCTGGATTGCAGTTATAAGACTCGCCATCACACGTTAATCTAAACGTCCCCTCCATACAATAAATAATCTCATCGCATGTTAACTCCCATGGCACAGATACTTGGTTTAAAAAATTCAAACCGCCGCACATCGTATCACTAACTGCACTAGTCACAAAAGGCTTGATGTAGCTTTGTCCTGGCTCTAAAGTGTGTAAACGGTGCTCAATGTCACCAAATTTATATAGTTGTGGTTTATTACTCATTTTTATCCCTTTTTAAGTTAAGTTAAGTTTTTCATTAAGTTCTACGACATATCCATCTGGATCTTCAATAAATGCAAGTATTCGAGTTCCAGCATTCATAGGTTTAGCTGGACTAATGATTTTGGCACCTCCAGCTTCTAGGTCTTCAACAGCTTTGTATACATCTGGCGTTTCAATACAAATGTGCCCCCATCCATTACCTTTGTCGTAGTGCTCTTCTTGATCCCAGTTATGGGTTAGCTCCAGCGCAGGAAATTCAATTTCAGGACCATAACCTACAAATGCATTTGTAAATCTTCCCCCTGGGTAATCAGTTCGCCTTAGCACTTGCATACCTAAAATGTCACAATAAAAATGAAGTGACTTTTCTAAGTCAAGAACTCTCATCATCGTATGTGCTAATCTAAAGTCACTATTAAAACTTGTATCGGTCATTAAATTCTCCTTTATGTATTATTTTTTGGTGGGTTAGTAACGGCTTCTAAAATCATTTCTTGAAAAGCGCGAACACTATCTTCCCAGTGAGGTGACAACATACCACCATCTTTTGAAACTGGAGATGCTCTCCCAAGCTGCATCCTTTCACAAATTGCATGATCTTCTTTGTGGACATCCCACCATAGCTTTTTCATTTCATCAACCTCTTTAATTGAAACGCTCTCGCCTTCTGTGGTGTAGATAACCCTTTTTTGATGCGTATGACCTTCATCAACTGGAACATTCAAATAGACTCCAATTTGATCAGGAGCATAACGACCAATTATAAAATTTGGAAAAAGAGTTAAGTATCTTGAACTTACAGACAAACTCCCCTTTACCTTATCATCATCATCTAGATCAATAGCGCTTCCTAGGCAAACGCCATCAACAATTGTGTAATGATCCTCAAGAGGCTGATTTGTTGTTGTTCGATGGACAAATTGAACATGGTAAGGCTCTATAAAATTTTCCATAAGAAATTTCCAGTTCGTAGAAATCTCACCAAAATCCAAAGTAGCTACAGGCTTCACTTTTTGAAAATCTATATCACTAAAATTTTGAATAAGAGGAGCTGCATAATCCTCAAAATTGACAGCATTGCTACTTAAATTAATAAAAATCCAATCTTGCCAAATAGCTATTTTTATTGATTTAAGATCATGATTTGACATTTCAAAGCCTTCTGGCTGATGCTCTTTGCCACCAAAGAACGGCGTAGCACAAAGATCACCATCAAGACTGTATGTCCATGCATGATAGGGGCAAGATAACATCTTGCCAACATTCATTGGCTCATCAACTAACTTCAAACATCGATGAGAGCATGCATTATGGAAAGCTGAAATTTTTCCTTCATTATTTTTAATTAAGACTACTGGCTGACCAGCAACCATAATTGGTCTTGCATCGCCTGGCTCATTTAGCTCATGAGCAAAACCTACAAAAACCCAATTATCGGTAAAAATGGTATCGCACTCAGTGCGAAAAAAATCAGCACTAGTATAGGCAGATGAGGGCAGCCCATGCTTAAGCTTGCCTTTCTCAAAAAAAGATGACATGTCAAGTTTATTAATTGTAATACCTCAAAAAATAAATGAAACAAATGATAATGACAAAAATTATAAACCTAATTATTACATTAAATGTAATAAATTAAAGAATAAGTTACCAATACAGCTATTTATTCGATTAAAAATAATTAATATGTAATAATCATAAAAATTATTTACTGTTAACATTCATATTAATTTGGTATGATTTGTAACTTTCATTAACACTTTTAATCAGGGGAGGATGCAATATGGGCATTAAAGGAAGTGACTTCGAGGTTGAGTTGAAAGGATATTCAGGGCATGGATTAATCCACTCAAAAGATGCTGATGATGAAATTACACGTATTGGTCCTGGATCGCCAGCAGGTGAATACCTTAGAAGATACTGGCAGCCAGTTTTTATCTCTTCTGAACTCGATGATCTTCCTGTATCAATAAAAATTCTGGGTGAAGAACTTGTTCTATTTCGAGACAAAAGTAATCAATTAGGATTGGTTCATAAACAATGCCCCCATAGGCAAGCTTCTCTTGAATTTGGTATTTGTCAAGAAACAGGAATTCAATGTTGCTACCATGGATGGCACTTTGGCATTGATGGAACATTATTAGATGTTCCTGGCCAGCCTGAACATGTAGCTGACATTATTAAACAGAGGGTTCGACTTGGCGCCTATCCGACTTATGAATTTAAAGGTTTAATTTTTGCCTATCTTGGGCCAATTGATGAAAAACCCGAATTCCCAATGTATGACAGCCTAAATTTTAAAGATATGGAAATGGTTCCCTATAAGGCACCCTTCAATTGCAACTGGCTTCAGGTTTTGGATGCTATAGTTGATCCAATTCATACCTCTTTCCTTCATTCAAATATGAGTCGACAACAGTTTTCAGAAGGCTTTGGAGAAGTTGGACAGATTGATTTTTTTGAGCGTGATAGTTGGATTTTAGGCTGCAATACCAGGAGAGTTGGTGACAATATTTGGTTTAGGATTAACGAAGTTGTTTTGCCAAACTTTACTCAAGCAGGCGCAGCTTTTGCTGCAGATGGAACAAAGCAAATACACTATGGTAGAAGTTCATTTACAAGATGGGTTGTTCCAATCGACGATGAAACAACTATCTGCTATGCCTGGGCTAATTTTGGGGAGAGAGGAGATCCACAGGAATTTAACACTCCAGAGGGTCCTGAACTAATTGAACAGGGTGAAATTTTTGATCGCCCCTACAAAGAACGTCAAAGATTTCCTGCAGACCGAGAAGCATGCGAAGGAATGGGTCCAATAAATATCCATAAAAATGAAAATTTATTACCCAGTGATCAAGGAGTTGCAATGATGCGTCAGAGAATTAGAGAGCAAATAAAAACTGTTGCCTCTGGCAAAAAACCATATCTAGCAAGTGGCATTAATGGATTGCCAGTTCCAACTTATGGAGGTGATTCTGTCCTTAATATTCCAGCAAGTAATTTGGAAGACAATTCCTTCTTAAGTAAACTTGCACATGAATTCGTTCAAATTCAATTTGAAGTCGATGGAAAGGTTGAAGAAGAGAGAGTTAAAATAGTTACGAAAAAATTAAAAGAAATACAATCAAGAGAAACTTCAAATACCAATAAATAAATAGCTATGGCAAGTGATAATAAAATAAGAGTTCATTTTAAGAGTAATCATGCTGACCCTGATTCATTCCCACCAACTATTGAAGGGGAAAGTGTTTTTGCTATTACCAAAGAAAGGTTTGATAATGCAATTGAAAGCTACACGGATTTAAAAAACAAAATTGAGCCAATTTTTGATTGGGATTTAGAGAACTTTTATGAATCCATGAAGACTGCTGAGGTTCTTGTGTGCTGGGATTTTCCTACTGAGAATCTTGCTGAAATTGCGCCTAAACTTCGATGGATTCATATTATTGGTGCAGGGGTAGAACATTTATGTCCAATGGACTGGGTACCAGAACACGTTTCAGTTGTTAATAATCGGGGTGTGCACTCAGCAAAAGCAGGGGAGTTTGGTCTAATGAGTGTGCTAATGCTGCATACGCATATCCCTGAAATCATTCAAAATCAACAAAACAAGCATTGGGAATCTCTCTATTCATCTCCAATATTAGGTAAGACATTGCTGGTTATAGGTACTGGCAATATAGGACATGCTGCTGCAAAAAAATGCAAATTATTGGGCATGAAAGTAATTGGGGTAAGTCGTCATGGAAAGCCTTTAGAAGGCGTCGATCAAATGGTTAAGGTAGATAAATTAGATGAAGTACTCCCTGCAGCTGATTACATTTTTATGTCAACACCGAATACAACTGAAACATTTAATTTATTAGATAAAAGGCGTCAATCATTAATGAAGCCAGGAGTTGGTATTGTTAATGTCGGAAGGGCTGCCACAATGGACTATGATGCTCTTGTAGAGAACTTAAATTCTGGTCACATCAAGGCTGCTATTATTGATGTTTTTGATCCTGAGCCACTCCCTTCAAATTCAATATTATGGGATACACCGAACTTAATGGTTATGCCACATATATCTGCTGATGATGGTGATACATATATTCCTCTAACACTTGATCTCGTTCTAATGAATATGCAAAGATACATTGCTGATGAAAAATTAAATAATTTAATAAACCCTGATCTAGGATATTAAAGATTCAAATAATATTTTTTATAGTGCTGGGCTGCTTTTTTTGCAGTAGCCGTTAGACTATCATTGGGATTTGCAATTGACTGTTTAAATGATAGGTCATTAGAAATAATACTAAATACCTTGTCGATATCATATTTATTTTCAAGTATTTCATCATCCTCTGCACTACCTGCAATTACAAAGATACTGCATTTATACTTTCTTGCATAATCAATTACTCCCATTGGAGCTTTACCTCTAAGACTTTGACTATCAAACCTACCTTCGCCTGTTATTACAAGATCTGAAGTTGATAGATGTTGCTCAAAATTAAGTTTTTCAAGAATAATTTGTACCCCACTTTTTTGATCCGCCTTTAAAAAAGCAAGAAAACCATAACCTATGCCACCTGCTGCACCTGCCCCTGGCTGCATTGAGAGGTTATTATCTAATTTACTGGAAGCGATTCTAGAGTAATGACTCAATAGATTATCTAATTGATTAATCATCTTTTCATCAGCACCTTTTTGAGATCCAAAAATAACTGATGCGCCTTGCTGTCCAATGAGAGGATTGTCCACATCGCATGCAATCTCAAAACTGACTCCTTTGAGGCGTGAGTCGATAGAAGTAATATTAATATCTGAAAGTGTATTTAAACTTTCTACACCTCCAGTGAGTTCCTTACCAAAAGAGTCTAAAAATTGGATTCCAATTGCCTCTAAAAAACCCATTCCTCCATCATTTGTTGCACTTCCTCCTAAACCAATAATAATATGCTCAGCACCTACATCAATTGCAGCAAGAATGAGCTCACCAACTCCAAAACTAGAGGTATTCATTGGATTTCTTTTTTTAAGTGGAACTAGGTGCAAGCCACAAGCTTCAGCAATTTCGATTACTGCTGTTTTTGAATTGCCGAGCATACCCCACTTGGCATTGATATACTCTCCTAGAGGGCCTGACACTTTCGTTGAAAAATACTTACCTTGAGTAGCAGCAACTAAAACATCAACTGTTCCCTCTCCACCATCAGCAATCGGTAATTTTAAAATATTAGCATCTGGAAAAATACCTAAAAAACCTTCCTCAATTGCATTTGCTGCATCAGAAGCTGTTAAGGTTTCTTTAAAAGAATCAGGTGCAATTAATATCTTCATATTTTACTTCTTTAACTTAATTATATTTTTTACCCCACCTCTCAAGTGAGATTGTTGCAGTAAAAATAATAAACATACCAAGCCACTGATTCATGCCCAGCATATCTTGAAGAAGAATTACACCTAAAATAATAGTAAAAATAGGCTCTAAGTACATCACATTTGAGGTTCGCACGGGTCCAATAATTGATATTGACCTAAAGAAAAAGTAAATACCTCCAGTCATCCCCATTGCTGAAAGAATACTCCAAAGTAACATCTCTGAAGATACTGAAGCTATAGGTTCTAAAGTGACTATAAAATATATCAACACAAAAACTACTGAAGGCAATACCATAATATATTGAATTAAGCCCCATCCTGACTCTACACTTTTATGGCGAGATAAAATATTTACAGTAACCTGGGCAAGAGAAGCAATAAGGCCCCAAAAAACGCCCCATAAATTCCAATCACTTGAATCTCCTTGAACTAAAATCCAAATGCCAAATAATGACACAAGAAGTGCGGCAGCTGATAAAAAATCAATGGATCTGCTCTTAAGTATTGAGTTAACAAAAAAGGTAATAATTGGGAATGTATAAATCACTACTACGGCTAAACTTAATGGAATCAAGCTTATTGAATACATATACGATGCAATAAAAATTGCTTGAAAAATACTAATTAGTATTAGTCTAATGTGTGTTGACTTGCTTTTAATTTTCTTAGGTGATTTATTTAAAATACTTGCAAAAATAAAAGTACTAACATAGCGAACAGAAAGAAGAAGAAATACGCCTCCTCCAACACCATAGAAATAGGGAGCAGTAGTGGCTGCAAGAGAGAAAAAGAAGGCAGATAAAATTGCTGTAAAAATACTTGAAAATATCTTATTACTCATTTTGGATTTGGCCTGGATTATCTGTTGTGATAGATTGTACTCTCCAGCTAATCAATTTATTAGCAATATCAATATCATCAATTGTCCATGAGTGGTATTCAAAACCAGCATCCATAATTCGGTCAATTAAAGTTTTTGAGTTTTCATTATCTGAACTGAGGCCATCGGCCTTAATATCATTCAGTACATCTAATATTTTATTTAAGTCATAGTCCGGCTCATATGAATATAACCAGTAAGCCTTATAATTAGGTGCTGCTGATTTAAAAGCCTTAATAACTCTCTCATCAAATGAAATAATCACAGCTTGCTCGGTATGTATTTCAGATTGAGAAAGCTCTTTAATTAGGGGCTTTATAATCTCAATACCACACTTTATCTCTATAAATATTTTTTTACCAGAAGGCAACACGTTAAGCACTTCAGCTAGAGTAGGAATTTTTACTTTTGAATTATTAGAAATTTTATGAGATAAGTTGAGTTGCTTTAACTCTGCAAGGGTTGAGTCTTTAATAATTAACTTTTTATTACAGACTCTTTGAGTATCATCATCATGAATACAAACAATGGCGCCATCCTTGGTAAGATGAAAATCACCTTCTATTCCATCCACCCCTTTATCCCAAGAGGCATTAAAAGCTGGTAAAGAATTTTCTGGTAGATCAAATGAAATACCTCGATGTGCAATAATCATTGAGATATTCTACATAAAAATTTAGCAGTCTTTTTTTAAAAAATTTAGAATAGTGAAACAGATAGCTCCATCCAGAAACTTGGCATCAAGCCAACGACTAGAATAAGAGTACCATTGATAGAAAGCACAACCTTCATATCTAATGGAGCAGAAACCAGTATCTCTTTATCTACATCATCAAAATACATTGTTTTAATAATTTGCAGATAATAGTAAGCACTTATTACAGCGAAGATTACCGCTGTTATAGCAAGAATTACATAGCCCTCTGCAACCACTTGCTGAAGAATAAATAACTTAGAATAAAAACCAATAAAGGGTGGAACACCAGCCATTGAAAGCATAACCACCAACATAATAAATGCAAACCATGGGGAATGTTTACTCAAACCTTGAAAATCAGAAATTTGATCAGCCTCAAACCCCTTCCTATTTAGAACAATAATTGAACCAAAGGCCGCTAAACTCATCAAGATATAAGCCAGCACATAAAAGACTGCAGCGCCATAACCATCTACCACTCCTGTAACAAAACCCAATAAAACAAAACCAATATGGGATATTGTTGAGTAAGCAAGCATTCGTTTGATATTAGTTTGAGTTAATGCAACTAATGATCCTATTGCAATTGAGAGGACAGCTAAGATCATAAATAAATCTGCCCAGTAATGCTGAAGCTCTCCTAAACCATCAATTAACAATCGAATCAGTAATGCGATCGCGGCAATTTTTGGCACAGTTGATAAAAACATAGTAACTGAAGTTGGTGATCCCTGATATACATCTGGAACCCACATATGAAAAGGCACAGCTCCAAGTTTGAAAGCAATACCAATGACTAAGAAAACTAAACCAAAATTAAGAATTAATGTTTGCTGAGAGCCCAAAGTTGAGGCACTTGCAAAACTTGATATCTGGGAAATATCCAGGCTTCCACTTATTCCATAAATCATGGACATTCCATAAAGCAATAATCCCGAAGCAATAGCGCCCAGAACAAAGTATTTAAGGGCAGCCTCAATAGCACTAGCTCTGTCTCTTGCTGTGGCAATAAGTGCGTACAACGACAATGACATTATTTCTAAACCCAAGTACAAAGTAAGGAGGCTATGTCCAGAAACCATTACCATCATTCCTAGTATTGACATCATTGCCAGAATAAAATACTCATTTCTTAAAAGCTCATGCGCCTTAAGATAATGACGAGTATAGACAAGGGCAATAATTGCAAACCCAAGTATGAAAACTTTAAAAGTTGATCCTAAAGAATCAAGAACAAAAGTACCAGAAAAAATCGTTGCATTCTCGCCAATTAAATTAAACGCCAAGAAACCTGTTATTAGAAGTGCTAACTGAGTCAAGTAATAAGTAAATTGCTTTAAACGTTGGCTTACAAAAAGGTCAAATAACAATATAAGTGAAATTGCAAATAATAAAAACAACTCTGGCAAAGCAAAGAGAAGTTCTGCAACATTAAAATTAAAGTTCATCATAATAAAACTGGTAGTTTAGTTGTAAGTGCTTGCTCAAGAAGATTAACAATGGAAGCATGCATTACCTCAATTACTGGCTGTGGGTATAAACCCATCCATAATACAGCAATAGCTAAAATAGCTAAGATTCCAAATTCCCTAGAATTGATATCACTCAAAGTGCTTACCTCTGGGTTAGTTATCTCTCCCCAAAAAACACGCTTAACCATCCATAATGTATATGCAGCACCAATGATCAAAGTCATTGAAGCCAAAAATGCAAACCAAAAATTAGCTTGTAAAGCTCCAAGAATAACCATAAACTCCCCGACAAAACCTGAAGTTCCAGGAAGGCCAGCATTTGCCATTGCAAATAGAACAGCAAAACCTGTAAATTTAGGCATTGAGTTTACAACCCCTCCATAGGTAGATATTTCTCTTGAGTGAAGTCTGTCATAAAGCACGCCAACAACTAAGAACATTGCTGCAGAAATAAAGCCATGAGAAATCATTTGAATCATTGCACCTTCTAAGCCAAGATAAGCACTCTCAATACTTGCGCCACTAATAGAAATTAGCTCACCATTTGATCCCATTTTCATAATAGAAAATAACGCAAAAACACCTAAAGTAACAAAGCCCATATGGGAAATTGACGAGTAGGCAATCAATTTTTTCATATCTTTTTGAACCAGCGCTACAAAACCAATATAAACAATTGCGATCAAAGAAAGAACGATTACTACAGTTGCAAATGATGATGATGCATCCGGCGTGATAGGCAGTGAGAAGCGGAAAAATCCGTAACCACCCATCTTTAACATTATAGCTGCCAAGATTACAGAGCCACCTGTTGGTGCTTGGACGTGAGCATCTGGAAGCCATGTATGGACAGGAAACATAGGCACCTTTACCGCGAAAGCAAGGAAGAAAGCCCAAAATATCCAACTCTGCTGAGCCATAGTAAGCGGCAAGGTGTACATTTCAGAAATTGCGAATGAGCCACTTAAATTGTACATATAAATAAGTGAAACCAGCATAAATACTGACCCTAGAAAAGTGTATAAAAAGAATTTAATCGAGGCATAGACACGATTTTGACCACCCCAGACACCAATAATTAAAAGCATTGGTATTAGTGATGACTCCCAAAAAACATAAAACAACATGGAGTCCATTGACGAAAAAACACCAATAATGAGGCCTTCCATGATTAAAAAAGCTGCCATATAATCTGCCACTCTATTCTTGATAACTTCCCACCCAGCAACAATTACTAATATTGTTGAAAAGGTGGTAAGAATAATTAGTGGCATTGATATTCCATCAACACCTAGATGGTAAAAAATATTAAATTGGGTAATCCAACTGACCTTTTCTACAAACTGCATTGAGGAGGTTGAAGTATCAAAGTCTAAAAATAAATTTATTGATAAGACGAAAACAATCACAGAAATACCAGCGCTTACCAAGCGGGCAAGTTGAGCTCTATTGTTTCCTATAAATAGGACTGAGCCAGCCCCTAATATAGGAAGCCAAATTAAAATACTTAGTAATGAATCCATACTATTACCTTAACTAAAAAATGAATAATCTGAGGCAATAAGAACCCACCCCAAAACAAACATCAAACTAATTATCATAAAAAATGCATAGTGATAGACATACCCAGTTTGAACTGGTCGAATAAAAGCGCCTAAGTAACGAGCGAATCTAGCACTCCCATTAACCAAAAGCTGATCAATGATTGCCATATCTGAAATTTTCCACAACAGATTACCAATTTTCAGTGATCCACGAACAAAGACAATTTCATTAAATCGATCAAAACCATACAAAGAATTCAACACATAATTAATACGTTTGAATTTACTCTGAATTAGGTCTGCCCAGTCAGTTCGATATATGCAGAAAACCCATGCTGTCAAACCACCACCAACCATCATCCAGAATGGAAGTGTCATGACTGAATGGGTTATTAAAGAGAACGCTGAATGAAAGTGATCCTCAAGTTTTGAAACGGCAAGATGAGAAGAATCAATAAATATTCCATTTTCTAGCCACCCACCAAAAAGCATCGGCTCAATTGTAAAATACCCAATCAATACAGATGGTATCGCTAGTAATATTAAAGGAACCGTAATTGATGGAGCTGTCTCATGAACATGCTCTTCGGTATGACTATCAAGCCTTGACTCACCATGAAACACTAAAAATAATAGTCGTAAACTATAAAAAGCAGTAATGAATACGCCCAGCACAACTGCAAAATAAACCCACCCAGCAAAAGGTAGGTCCGAATAATGAACGGCCTCAATTATCATATCTTTTGAATAAAACCCTGCGAAGCCAGGAAAGCCGATCAGAGCTAAAGTACCTAAAAGAGAAGTAACGTAGGTTATTGGCATTTTCTTTCTTAGGCCACCCATTTTTCGAATATCTTGTTCATGATGAAGTGCAACAATTACTGATCCAGCTGCTAAAAAAAGCAAAGCTTTGAAGAAGGCATGAGTCATTAAGTGAAAAATTGCAACTGAGTAGGCGCTTACTCCTAGAGCAACAGTCATATAACCAAGCTGAGAGAGTGTGGAATAAGCAACAACTTTCTTTATATCATTTTGAACAATACCTAGTAAGCCCATAAATAGGGCTGTTATGGCTCCTATTACCATGACTACTGTTAGTGCAACATCACTTAACTCAAATAAGGGTGACATTCTGGAAACCATAAAGATACCAGCCGTTACCATTGTTGCCGCATGAATCAAAGCAGAGATCGGAGTAGGGCCTTCCATCGAGCCAGGCAGCCAAACATGCAGAGGAACCTGTGCTGATTTGCCCATTGCTCCTACAAAAAGTAGAAGGCAGACTACCGTTATAGCAGAGACGCCTCCAAATAAAGTTTGTCCAATAATTTGATCTTTTTGACTGAATGTTTCGGCGTAATCTAAAGTACCAAAAAACATCAGGACCATTGCAATTCCTAGAAGAAAACCAAAGTCACCAACCCGGTTCACAAGAAAAGCTTTTAAGTTAGCCTGAACTGCTGATTCCTTATGGTGCCAAAATCCAATTAAAAGATATGAAACCAGACCAACAGCCTCCCAGCCAAAGAATAGCTGCATAAAGTTATTTGAAATTACAAGTGTAAACATTGCAAAAGTAAATAGGGATATGTAGCTAAAAAATTTAGTATATCCCCTATCATCATGCATATAGCCTATTGTGTAGATGTGCACCATTAGTGAAACAAATGAAACCACCACCAACATCAGAGCGGTCAAGTTATCAACTAAAAAGCCGACACTAATATTGAGTCCTCCAATTTGCATCCATGTATAGATGTTCTGATTAAAAATTTCACCATCATTTAGAACGTGATGATTAAAAACATAAAGTGATAGTGCGGTAGAGATTGCTACCCCTAAAATCGTAATTGAATGCGAAGCTTTTCGTCCGAGTCTATTCCCAGCAAGTCCAACTATGATTGAACCAATTAGGGGCGCTAGTACAATTGTAGAATAAATATTAAGCATAGCTACCCTTTCAATGTATTAGTTGCATCAATATCAATCGAGCCACGACTTCTAAACATCAGTGTGAGGATTGCAAGACCTATAGCCACTTCAGCAGCAGCAACTGTCAAAATAAAGAATACAAATATTTGTCCAGCAAGATCGCCGCCATAATATGAAAAGGCAATAAAATTAGTATTAACTGCAGCCAAAATTAACTCGACACACATCAAAAGCATAATGATATTAGTTCTGTTAATAAAGATTCCAGCTAGACCGATACAAAAAACTATTGAGCTCAGAATTAGGTAATCAGATAGTGCTATCATTTTGACTCCTTTGCTGGCTTTGGCTTAATAGAGGCCATTCTCATTCTATCTTTTGCCTGAACATTAATTTGCTCTGAAATATCTTGCTTTTTGCTTCTAGATTCATTTCGATGAACAAGAGTAATTGCTGCAATAATTGCGATTAAAAGAAGTATTGCTGCTAATTCAAAAGGGTACACATAAACTGTATAAAGCTGCTCTGCAATGGCAGTAATATTGCTATATGAAGAGTCATGCTTTTCTGGAACACCAGTCATTGCTAGATCAAACTGACCGGCATTAAGGACTAGCACCATTTGCGCAATCACAATTATAGATACAAAAATTCCCAATGGCAGATAGCGCGTGAACTGAGCTCGAAGGGTAGATTTATCGGTATCAAGCATCTTAATAACGAACATAAATAACACCATAACGGCGCCGACATAAATTAATATAAGTGTAATTGCTAGAAACTCTGCTTCAAGAAGCAACCATAAGCTAGCAGCACTAAAAAAAGTTAGTATTAAGAATAAAGCAGCCTTTGCAGTATTCCTTGATGTAATCATCATTATCGAGCTAACGATAAAGAAAAAGGAGAAGACATAAAATAAAATTGATGAAAATTCCATAGCTACCTATTATTTATATTTAGAGTCTTCAAGTCTGGCTTTGCTAATCTCTTTTTCATTCTCATCGCCAATAGCCAAAAGCCCTTTTTTATCAATAATACTTCCCTCTCTTGACTCAAACGTATAATCAAAAATATGAGTCTCTACAATGGCATCAACGGGGCATGCTTCTTCACAGAAGCCGCAAAAAATACATTTAAAAAGATCAATATCATATTGAGTTGTTCGGCGAGTACCATCTTCTCTCATTTCAGAATCAATAGTTATCGCATTTGCTGGACATACCGCCTCACAAAGCTTACAAGCGATACACCTTTCCTCTCCATTTGGGTAGCGACGAAGAGCATGAAGGCCTCTGAATCTGGGTGAAATTGGCGTTCGCTCTTCTGGGAACTGAACCGTAATATTATTATTTAAAAATTCTTTACCAGTCACTTTAAGACCAGTTCGTAGCTCGCCTAAACCAAAATCTTTTACTAGTTTTTTAACTTTTTTTATCATATCTTTTTCTCCTTAAAACCAAGGTCCTATATGAAGCTGTGTCATCAATGCAACCACAAAGATCCACACAATTGTCAAGGGTAAGAAAATTTTCCAACATAAACGCATAATCTGATCGTACCTAAACCTTGGAAAGGAAGCACGAATCCAAAAATATAAAAATAAAAAGAAACTCATCTTAAAGAGTAGCCAGAATAAATCAGGAACAAACTCAAACCAACCCTCAAGAAGAGGTATACCTTCGAATGGAGAATGCCATCCGCCAAAAAATAATAAAACTGCCAGCATAGCCATAAAAATCATGTTGAAATATTCTGCCATAAAGAACAATGCAAAAGGCATTCCAGAATACTCAACATGCGTACCACCAACAATTTCCGACTCGCCCTCTACAACATCAAATGGTGCCCTATTTGTTTCAACTAAAGCCCCAATCCAAAAAACTATCATCATTGGGAATAGTGGAATCCAATACCAATTAAGTATCCCTCCAGCTTGTTTTTCTACAACAGTATTTAAATTAACAGAGCTTGCAATCATTACGACTGTTACAAGAACAAATCCAATTACAAGTTCATAGGAAATCAGCAGAGCTGTGCTTCTTAAAGCTCCAAGAAGTGGGTACTTAGAGTTAGATGCCCAGCCTGCAAGAACAATTCCGTAAACACCGACTGAACCGATTGCCATAACATACAGCAAGCTCACATCAAGATTAGCAATATAAAAGCCTTCTCCAAATGGAACAACTGCCCAAACTGCTACTGCAGGAACAAAGGCCAATACAGGCGCTAAAAGAAATAGATAAATGTTTGACTTAGTAGGAAAAATTATTTCCTTAAACATCATTTTAAAAACATCAGCAAATGGTTGCAATAGCCCCAATGGCCCAACCCTATTTGGACCAATTCTAAGCTGCATGAAGCCAATAACTTTGCGCTCAGCATAAGTCATATATGCCATCGCAATTATTAATGGAAAGATTAGGGCAAGGCCCTTGATTAAGATAATTATTACGTCTGCAAGTCCCCCATCAAACCAAGGAATTAAATTATGGATACTGTCAACTAATGATTGCCACATAGTCAATACCTCCTATCCCTTTCTCGATTGATAAGTATGAACAAAGACACACCCTTCAGCAACAGTTTCATTAATAGAAACTGGAACTCCATGAAATAAATCACCACCTGAAAGCTTCAACTCTTTGGCCGTTACTAAAGAAATAAATGCAGCATTCATTTTTCCAATTTGTGTTTCTTGGAGAGATTTAGCTTTGCGAGTTACTGCATCGACTGCATAAGGCGAATACTGCCAATGAATTGCAATCTTAGAATCATCAATTGCTTTAGTATTCTTGTCAACAATATCATTATTTCCGATTGAAGTAATAGCAAGCGCTTCATCAGCTACTTGAGTTGAATCGGTATATTCAAAACCTTTGAACTCAAATAAATCTGCAAGAACTTTAATAATTTTCCAGCCTGGTTTACAGTCTCCTGGACCTTTAACTGAGGCGCTAAATGATTGAGCAATGCCATCAAAATTTATATGCGTACCTGAACTTTCATAAAAGCTAGCTAGCGGCAATATTACATCAGAGTTTATTTGAGACGCCTCATCTTCAAAACTATTAAGTGAAACAACAAAGACATCATCTTTATTAAAAGTATCAGCAGCTAATTTTGGGTTAATAAAGTCATAGTTCAAATCAACGTCCATCAGTATAAATGCTTTAGTATTTTCAGAAAGCATTGAGTTTGCATTTTTTCCTTTATTAGAAGGCTTAAATCCAACTTTTTCAGCAGATAATGAGTTTCCACTATGGCTTAAGTTGGCAATTTTTGCATTTGCAAGCGTTGCAATTTCAGAAATAATATTCATAATATCTGAAGAAGATATATTACTATTTACGTGCTCGCCTATAACAATCACTGGCCTTTCTGCAGTAATTAAGTCATCTGCAATTTTATTTTGACTATCGTCAACTGTGATCTTAGATAAGTGCTTTGGAGCAGTAGTCTTAGTTTTGTCATGAAGAGACTTGAGGACAGACTGAAGCATTAGTACAGTTTTTTGTGGAGAAGATAAAACTTCCAAATTAGTCCGATAGTTAAAGTCAAATTTTTTATTATTAATCGTATTAACCGAGGCGCCATTTAAAGTTGCCTTTCTAATACGATGATTGATCATTGGTTGCTCTAATCGAAGGTATGAATTAACAATTAAAGCGTGATCTATTGATTCCATTTCAGATAAAGAAATATTTGAAAGCATGGAACTTCCAATGCTTAGGTCTGCTTTATCTAAACGATAATCAATATTTTCTGAGCCAAAACTACGAGCTAATTTTTGCATCAAATAATATTCTTCTAGTGTTGAGTTTTTTGAAGCTAATACGCCCAATTGATTTGGATTTTGTGCATTTTTTTTCAGGCCACTAATCGCAAAATCAAGAGCAATCTCCCAACTGGCTTCCTGCCATTTGTTATTCTTTTTAATTTTAGGATGTAATGCTCGGCTTTCATGATTTAGTCCTTCATATGAAAAGCGATCACGATCAGAAATCCAAGTTTCATTTACTAATTCATTATCTCTTGCAACAACTCTTTTAACCTTACCTCTATAGGTTTGGGTATAAATATTTGAGCCTATCAAGTCATGCCTTGCAATCGTTTCCACGGCATTCATTTGCCAGGTTCTGGCTTCATACCTAAATGGCTTTGAAGTTAGAGCGCCAACTGGACAAACATCAATCATATTTCCAGAAAGCTCTGACTGAATACCTTCAGTTAAAAATGGCTCGATTTTTACGCCTTCACCCCTTCCAGTTCCACCCATTTCAACTATACCTGCAACTTCTGCGCCAAAACGAACGCAACGAGTACAGTGAATACATCGAGTCATGTCAGTTTGAATTAATGCACCAATACCTTTGTCTGCAACTATTCGTTTTCCTAAGTTAAATTTTGAAACATCTGTGCCATACTCCATTGCCACATCTTGAAGTTCGCACTCACCACCTTGGTCACATATTGGACAATCAAGAGGATGATTAATTAGTAAGAATTCCATCACCGCTTTTTGTGCACTCTTAGCTTTATCATTTCTAGTTTGAATTTTCATACCATTTGCAACAGGAGTAGAGCAAGCTGGCTGGGCTTTTGGAACACCCTCAACATCAACTAAACACATCCTGCAGTTTGCTGCAACTGATAGCTTTTTATGGTAGCAAAAACGAGGTACATCAATACCTTCTCTATCCGCAATAGAAATAATAGAGTCGCCTTGATTAGCGAAAACTAATTTGCCATCAATTTCAAATTCAATTTCAGACAATTGCCTCTTCCTCAATTAAATGATGCTCACTTTCTACGATACTTCTACCATGCTTAATATAGTATTCAAACTCATGTCTAAAATGTCTTATAAAGCTCTCAACTGGCGTTGCCGCTGCGTCACCAAGGGCGCAAATAGTGTTGCCACTTATTTTCTCTCCAACTGAAACAAGTAAGTCTAAATCTTCATTTTTTCCATTACCATCTAAAATGCGTTGCAATACTCTGTAGAGCCAGCCCGTACCTTCACGACATGGAGTACACTGTCCACAAGACTCATCATAATAAAAGTGAGCTAATCGTGTTAGGGTTTTAACCATGCATGTAGTGTCATCCATTATAATTACTGAGCCTGCACCAAGCATTGAGCCGGCATTTGCAATACTGTCATAATCCATTGTCATATTCATTGCAGTATCTGCTGACAAAAGTGGAGTCGACGAGCCACCTGGAATAACTGCTTTGAGAGTTCTTCCTTCTTTAAGGCCACCAGCTAACTCTAACAGCTTACTAAAAGGCGTTCCCATTGGTACTTCAAAATTAGCAGGATTCTTTACATTACCTGTAACTGAGAAACATTTTGTGCCTCCCGAATTTTCAACTCCTAAATCAGCAAACCACTGCCCACCTCGAGTTAAAATTTCTGGAACATTAGCAAATGTCTCAGTATTATTAATGGTTGTTGGCTTACCATATAACCCAACATTTGCTGGAAAAGGAGGCTTAAATCTTGGCTGACCTTTTTTGCCTTCAAGAGACTCTAATAATGCGGTTTCTTCTCCGCATATATAAGCTCCAGCACCTAAATGAGTATATAAATCAAAACTAACCGTACTCCCCTGAATACTCTTACCAAGTAACCCTGCATCATAAGCATCTTTTAAAGCTTCTTCAAAACGGTAATAGGGCTCCATGAACTCGCCACGAATATAATTATAGCCAACAGTTGCATTCATTACGAAGCCTGCAATAGCCATCCCCTCAATTACAGAATGAGGATTATATCTAAGAATATCTCGATCATGACAAGTGCCCGGCTCACCTTCATCAGAATTACAAACTACATATTTTTGTCCTTCTTGATTGCGAGGCATAAAACTCCACTTCAAGCCAGTTGGAAAACCTGCCCCACCTCGTCCTCTTAATCCTGATGTTTTTAATTCAGTAAGAATATCCTCAGGAGTTAACTCTCCATTAAGAATTTTTCTCCAAACTTTATAACCACCTGTTGATTCATAGGTTGCAAAACTTGCTGGGTTTTTTTTATCTAAGTTTTTAAAGCAGACTTCATTCATTTTAAATTATCCAAAATATTATCTAATTTACTCGGCGTTAAATGCTCATGGTATTGATCACCAATCTGACACATTGGACCTCCAACACAGGCGCCCAAACATTCAACCTTCTTTACACTTACTAAACCATCTTTGCTAATCTCGCCTGTCTTTACTTGCAACTTTTCTTCAAGATATGAGATGAGCTCATCTGAGCCATTAAGCATGCAAGAAATATTGTGACAGAATCGAATAATGTGCTTGCCAACTGGTTTATGGTTATAGTTCTCATAAAAAGTTGCAACCTCTTGGACGCTAATGCATGGCATTTGAAGGTGATCAGCAACCTCTTGCATTAATTCGCCCGTCAAGCTCCCATTATTTTCATTCTGAACAATTGTTAGTGCCTGCATTACGGCTGAACTTTGCCTTCCCTCTGGATATTTTGTTACCCAAAAATCAATTTCTTTTTTTGCTTGATCAGAAATCATCTATCAACCTCTCCAAAAACAATATCTTGAGAACCAATAATGGTCACTACATCTGAAAGCATATGGCCCTTTGACATCTCATCCATTGATGCAAGATGAGGAAATCCAGGTGCTCTAATTTTTACTCTATAAGGCTTATTGGCTCCATCTGAAACTAGATAAACTCCAAACTCACCTTTGGGCGCTTCAACTGCAGTGTAACTCTCACCTTCGGGAATACAAAACCCTTCAGTAAATAATTTAAAGTGATGGATCAATGACTCCATATCATCCTTCATAGCTTCACGGTTTGGAGGGGTAACTTTATGATCATCTGACATTACTGGTCCAGGGTTAGCTTTAAGCCATGAAACGCATTGATTTATAATTCTAGTTGATTGGCGCATCTCTTCCATTCGGACAAGGTATCGATCATAGCAATCACCAGTTACGCCAACTGGAACATCAAATTCTAATTTTTCATAAACTGAGTAGGGCTCATTTTTTCTAATATCCCACTCAACTCCAGAGCCTCTTAGCATTGCTCCAGTAAATCCAAGTTGTTTTGCACGCTCAGCAGATACAATAGCAATGTTTACAAGCCTCTGCTTCCAAATCCTATTATCAGTCAATAAGTCAGAGTATTGCTTAATACTTTTTGGAAAATTAATCGCAAAATCTTCAATAAAGTCTAGTAACGAGCCTTGGCGATTTCTATTAATCTCTTCAAGTTTTTTATCACTTCTTAACTTAGACTTTAGATATTGAGGCATCTTGTCTGGTAAGTCTCTATAGACTCCACCTGGTCTATAGTAAGTTGCGTGCATTCTTGAGCCACTTACTGCCTCATAACAATCAATTAGAGCCTCTCGCTCTCGAAAAGCATACAAGAAAACACTCATAGCGCCGACATCTAGTGCGTGAGTTCCAATCCACATTAGGTGGTTCATGATTCGGGTAATTTCATCAAACATTACCCTTATATACTCAGCTCGCTCTGGAATTTTAAGACCCAGCATCTTTTCTATACCCATCACATAGGCATGTTCATTGCACATCATAGAGACGTAATCAAGGCGATCCATATATCCAATAGACTGGTTATACGGTTTAGACTCTGCTAGTTTCTCGGTACCTCTATGAAGAAGTCCAATATGAGGATCAGCACGCTCTACAACCTCACCATCAAGCTCAAGAATCAATCTAAGAACTCCATGAGCAGCAGGGTGCTGCGGTCCGAAATTAAGCGTGTAGTTTTTCATTTCAGACATAGTTATTTCCTTATGACTCGAGGGACATTTATATTTGGCTCAATGCTTACAGGCTCATAAACTACCCTACCTAACTCTTCGTCATATCTCATCTCAACTTCACCAATCATTGGAAAATCTTTTCTTAGAGGGTGGCCAACAAAGCCATAGTCTGTAAGTATTCTTCTCAGATCATTATGGTTTTCAAACAAGATTCCAAACAAATCAAATGCTTCCCTTTCATACCAGTCGGCACAATTCCAAATTTTCGTTACAGATTTAATCATTAAGTTTTCTGAAGAGAGAACTGCTTTGACTCGTAACCTCTGATTGTCTGAGACTGAAAGGAGATGGTAAACAACTCCAAAACGTTGGTCCTTTTTATTTGATGATTTTTGTGCTTGGCGCGCCCTTCCAAAACCTGAAGAGCTAGCATTTCCATTCCAATCTGACTCTCCATAGGTTAAGTAGTCAATTCCGCAAAGGTCAATCAAAATATCAAAATTAAAATCGTCTCGTAATTGCGTGCAAACCTCAATTACATCATCACTATTAATAACAAGCGTTAACTCGTCGAATGACTCGCTTAGATTTTTCTTACCAAAAGCTTTAGCTAAATTTTTCTTAAATTCATTCATACCTAAGTGCGGGCAATCGTGTTAGTTCTTCGAATTTTATCTTGAAGCTGAAGAATTCCATAGAGAAGAGCTTCCGCTGTTGGTGGACATCCAGGAACGTAAACGTCAACTGGCACAATGCGATCACAGCCTCTAACAACAGCATAAGAATAATGGTAATAGCCACCACCATTTGCACAAGAACCCATTGAAAGAACATATTTTGGATCCGGCATTTGATCATAAACTTTACGCAATGCTGGCGCCATCTTATTGGTTAGGGTTCCAGCAACAATCATCAGGTCAGACTGGCGTGGAGTTGGACGAAAAACAATCCCAAAACGATCAAGATCATAACGTGCTGAGCCTGCCTCCATCATTTCAACAGCACAACATGCAAGACCAAAAGTCATTGGCCATAGCGATCCAGTCCTTGCCCAGTTAATAACCTTATCAAGTGATGTGGTAACAAAGCCTTCCTTCATTAAACCTTCAATAGCCATATTTAATCCTCATTATTCCCACTCTAATGCGCCTTTCTTCCATTCAAAAATAAAACCAACCACCAGTAGTAGTAAGAAAATAGACATAGCCACAAATCCAAACCATCCAAGTTTTGCCTGGACTACTGCCCAAGGAATGAAAAATGCAACTTCTAAATCAAAAAGAACAAACAAAATAGCAACAAGATAGTAGCGGATATTAAAGTGCATTCGCGAGTCATCAAATGCAGGGAATCCACACTCAAACTGTGAGTTTTTTTCCTCACCAGGATTGCTTGGACCGAGAAGATAGCCAACAAGCGTAAGCCCAACTCCAAAGGCTATTCCAAGGAATATAAATACGATAATTGGCAAATAATTTTCGAGCATTGTTTATCCTAAATTAAACAACGAGATATTATAACAAGATTATTGGAAAACAGCTAGTTATTAGCCTTCAAATAATTGCAAAAAAGACAGCAAACTATAGCTGAGTTCCGCCAACAGTTAACATGTCTATTTTTAAACTGGGCTGCCCCACTCCAACTGGAACACTTTGACCATCTTTTCCGCAAACGCCCACCCCTGGATCGAGTTTTAAATCATCGCCAACCATTGAAATTTGATGGAGAACCTCATCTCCAGCGCCAATAAGAGTCGCTCCTTTTATAGGAGTTGTTATTTTTCCATTTTTTATTAAATAGGCTTCATTAGCTGAAAATACAAATTTTCCAGAAGTAATGTCAACCTGACCACCATCGAAATTCTTGGCATAAATTCCATCCTCAACCGAGGAAACCATGTCTTCAAAATGATCCTTTCCATTTAGCATATAAGTATTAGTCATTCTTGGCATTGGAATATGAGCATAAGATTCTCGCCTTCCATTTCCAGTGCTAGGCTTATTCATTAGGCGACCATTCATCTTATCCATCATGTAGCCCTTTAATATTCCATTCTCTATCAGTGTCGTCTCTTGAGTTGGTGTTCCTTCATCATCAATTGTAAGGCTACCACGACGATTAGCAATTGTTCCATTATCTACAATAGTGCATTTATCACTCGCAATCTTTTCACCAACTTTTCCACTAAAAACAGAGCTCCCCTTTCGATTAAAGTCTCCTTCTAGGCCATGTCCAATAGCTTCATGCAATAAGACACCCGGCCATCCAGAGCCTAAAATAACAGGCATTTTGCCAGCTGGCGCATCTTTAGATTCAAGCGCAACAAAGGCCAAGCGAAGGGCTTCTTTAGTGTAAGTTTCAGCAAGCGAATTACTTGCAAAATAGCCATAATCATAACGCCCGCCGCCGCCGCTTGAGGCTTGCTCTATCCTTCCATTATGCTCCACAATAACCGTTACACTTACTCTGACCATTGGCCTACAATCAATTTGATATACGCCGTCTGTTGAAGCAATTAATACCTCTGTATAGGCTCCAGATAGAGAAGCACTAACCTGGACAACCTTTGGCTCTTTTCTTGCAATCGAATTGATTTCCCTCAGTAGATCAACTTTTTCCTTTGAAGTTAAACTATCAAGTGGACTTAAAGCGGCATACTTAGTGGGATAATTAATAGTCTTTAAAATCTCTGGATCTTTGCTGGAGTTACTATTAGATATACCTTTTGCAAAATCTACAGCCCCCTTAATAGCTTTAATATTAAGATCGTCAGAATAAGAAAAGCCAGTTTTATCACCTGATACACATCGAGCACCTACTCCATGACTAATATTGTACGAACCATCCTTTACTATCCCTTCATCAAGAACCCATGACTCTGCAACAGAGTGTTGAAAATATAAATCAGAATATTCCGCTCCTGTCTCAGATAACGAACTAAGTAAATTAAATACTTCATTCTCATTAATCTTGTGTTCACCGAGTAATTGCTTAATCATAAAACTTTAACTCCATCTAGTTTTTCAATAATTGGATCAGACCATGGGCCCGAAATCATAAAGGTTATTTCAACAACATTGTCTAATAGTTCGCCAATCACCTTACCCCCAAAAAGTACTTTGTCTGCAGCCCAAACTCCCAATCCAGCCAGTCCACCTCCAGCAAAATAAGTAGCAATTGGAATAGTATCAGCGATTGAAGGTTGTACATTTGCTGCTAAATTATAGTCTCTTTTAATTAGGTCAACAGAGCCAGTAAGTTCAATATCACTTTCTTCACTTTCAACTAGAAAATAATCCACCTTAGCAACACCATCTTCAAATAATAACTTAGCATTTATTTGATCATATACATAACCCTGCTCTCTCAGCTCACTTCTTGAAAGCCTCAATCTATTTGCAATAGATTCTAGGTTAATAAAAGAAAGAAGCTTTATGAGGCTTGGGTCTTGATTCGTAAAGACTCCTTTTTCAACATCCGCTTTCATGAAGCCACTAACTTTTTTCATAGAAACTTGCCACGGCTCACAGTCGCAATATAGTCTCAAATCGACATTAAAACTGCCTCCAATAACTGGCTCATCAACTCCAAATTTGGTTAAAAAGTTTGACAAGTTATCATTCGATGCTTTTGCCCTAAGCACAGTCTTACCATTAAGCCAATTTCCATTAAAAATTAAATCCTCATTACTAAGACCGATATTTTCAAAAATCAGATTTTTAATTTCCATCACATCTTCATTATTAACAAGATCAACCTCAAGATTAGGGATAGTTTTTCCATTGAACTTAGCATTCTTTGAGGATAAATGAAAACTAGGAAACATATTAGGCGTTAACTTCCAAGCATCTACATTCTCAAAATTCTCAACATTTAAATCTTTCAAGTTAACAAAATAATTTCCGTTTTGATTAATTATTAGACTAATATTAGCTTGTAAGTTATCTGACTCAATGACGCTATCCCATTGATTAGCTAAATTTTTGGTGACATAAAAATTAGTTTCACTATCCAAGTGACTTAACTTAACTCTAAAATTATTATCTTGGTCGTCAATCCATTCTTTAGGATTTAAAGATATTTGAAAAAGTTCGCCGCCAATAAGGCCTTTGCCTTTTGTTCTTATCAACCCATCACTAAATGAAAGTTGTGAACTAAATTCATCAACTTTTAATTTTCCAGAAAGAAGTGTTAATGAATTTTCAGATGCGAACATATCAAAAGCAATTTTAGTTTTTTGACCGTTAGTTTTTTGAAGTGGTACTATTAAATTAACATTACCCCACAACTTTCCATTAAGCTCAAACTCATCAAAATAACTTTTAATTTTTAAAGGAACTTGGGACTGAGTTATAAATTTAGCAATCTTCTTGCTTTGTGAGCTAAATCTTCCATTTAATGACAGTACAGCATTTGGTTGAGTAAAATCCCTTGTAGTGATGCTCAAGTAACTTAAATCAATACCTTTCATGCTTGCTTTATTTCCAACTATCTTTAGATAATCATTTGAAAAAGTAACTTTTGCATCTAATTCTTCAATAGAAGGCCAATCAGAGCTAACATTTATTTTCGCTCCCAACAGATTTGCAGAAAATTTCGTATTTGGCGCCTCAAGATCGCCTGACATATTAAAACGAGTTGTCAGCTTTATATCAGTCAAAACACCTTCAGTCAAAACATCATTTATCCATCGAGCACCCTCAGTATTAGCAAGAATATCAGGTATATTCTGATTAATTTTTGAAACTTCAATCTGATCAATATAACTCTCAAACTCAAGGTAAACTTTGTCTTGTTGAGTAAAAATTTTAAGCTGAGCTGAGAGACTAAAGTCCTCATTTTTTAGTGAAAAAGGAATGACTGCAATTCTATCCTCTCTTGCTTTTGAAACATCAATAGTGCTGCTTATATTTACTATACTCCCAAGCTTAGGAACTTTGGGGCTAGTAAAAATTGTCTGGTCTCTCATTGACAAACTTACCTTTTGTTTATTTCTTGTTATTTCTATAGGCGCTAGCTCAACTGACTGATCTCCGATTAACTTCGTTCGATTGATAGAAAGCGATTTAAGAGCTAAAAGGCCAGACAACCCAAGGCTAGATAAAACTGAATCTGTATTTATAATCGAAACATACTCATCAATTGACGAAGTGTCAATTAATAATTCATTGACATCAATATGGCCAGGTATTTCAATCCCTCTATATAGAGCAATTAAATTAGCATCCCATCTCAGGACATCTATTGAGGCAATCGGCTCAAGCCCTTCAGCATAAATTTCAACATTTCTAACTGCCAATATAAGCTCATTATCTTGAAATTCTAGAGAAATTTTATCGATACTAACGCTCAACCCACTCACTTGAGAGAGGCGATCTTCAATTGATCCTTTAATCGTCTGAGGGAATAATATAAAAAAAGCAACAACAGCCAATAAAGCAAAAGCAATAAATGCAGCTAACCATGTGCTAATCTTTAAAACATTGAAGCTACGTAATAGAGTTTTTTTAAGCATATTTTTATTGCATTAAACTGCAAGTTATTATAACCAAATGTATAATATTCCGGAATTTAATATAATCTAAGGAAAGGCGCAATGAGTCAGGGTTCTAAAGGTTCTACAAAACTAATGATTATCGTTTGGGTTCTTGCTATGCTTTTTATTGGCTACAAAGCTCTCAACTCATCAAGCGAAGAGACATCTAATAGTGATGTTATGATTGATAGCGCCTTACTTGAAAGAATAAAACCTATAGGCGAAGTTCGGATTGATAGTAGCATTGTTGTTGCCACATCTGCAAGCTCAGAAAAAGCTGAGCGCACTGGAGAAGAAATTTATAGTGCCAACTGCCAAGGCTGTCATAGCTCTGGAGTGATGGGTGCGCCTAAGTATGCCTCTTTAGAAGATTGGGCTCCAAGAATTGATTTGGGTCTTGAAAAACTTACTTTATCAGCTATTGCAGGAAAGGGCGGTATGCCTGCAAGAGGAACCTGTATGGATTGTTCAGATAACGAAATCAAACTATCAGTTCAGTATATGCTTGATAGCCTAGAGTAAAGAGCTATGATTCAAACTTAGGAGTTCAAGGCCTGAAAAACGCCTCGACTCCTGTTTTTTTCAACATTAGTCCAGGGTAAAACCCTTCCATTCATTGCAACATAAACGCCGCATTCTAGTAACTGAAGAGACCCTAAAGCACACCCAAAATTAAACAAAGCATCCGAGTTATTCACTGCATAAGGCACCATCGATCCAAATAAAATAATTGTTTTGTCAATTGAGGCCTCACCTAAAAGTTTTGCTGTGTCGCACATGGTATCTGTTCCATGAGTAATTAAAACAAATTTCTCCTCACAGCTAACACACCTATCTATTATTAAATCTCGATCTGCATCAACCATATCTAAGCTATCAATTAGAAGAACTTGTTCAGGCGTCAAGTCCACTTCAATTCTTGATCTAGAAATCATTTCTGGAAAGTGTGTTTTATCAAACTCAAGCTCGCCATTTGATTGGTTATAAACCTTATCAATCGTTCCACCCGTAATAAGTAGTCTTACTTTCATAACATTATCATCCAAAAAAAATACATTAATAATTAACTTCTTGGTCCAAAAATATCCGTTCCTACTCGGACAAAGGTTGCACCATTTTTTATCGCAAGCTCTAAGTCTGAGGACATGCCCATCGAAAGTGAGTCAAGAAAAGGGTATTTTGATATTAAATTTGCCATCTCTTTAAAGCTCACAGCTGAGTTTTTTGGACTTGGAATACACATAAAGCCCCTCAAAGATATATTAGGCAGATCACTCACTTCTGAAATAATTTCATTTATATCTTTAAGAAGTAACCCGGACTTAGTCTGTTCTTCGTCAATATTTATCTGAATGAGAATATTGAGCTTTTTTAGGCTAGGGTCTCTTTGATCGCTGAGTCTTTTTGCAATTTTAAGCCTATCAACGCTATGTACCCAATCAAAATTTTTTGCTATTGAGGCTGTTTTATTTGATTGAATTGGGCCAATAAAATGCCAAATTAGTTTACTTTCTTTAAAAAAAGAAATTTTATCTAGGGATTCTTGTAAATAGTTTTCTCCAAAATGAATTTGGCCAGCATTTATCGCCTCTTGGATTTCAGCAGTAGAGCGAGTTTTACTAACTGCAATTAACTGCACTTCATGATTGCATTCAATTGAATCTATGCGTGAAGTTACCCGCTTTAAATTATCAGCAATCATTAAAACACTGTCTGCGCTTCAAAAACTGGGCCGTCAACACAAACTCTTTTCATTGCTGGGCCATTCTCTGTTTGAACCTCAACAACGCATCCAGCACACCCACCAACTGCACAAGCCATATATTCTTCGAGTGACACTTGGCAAGGCAAGTTGAAGTCTTTAGCTAATTTAAAGACAGCTTCAAGCATAGGGTGAGGTCCGCACGAAAAAATTTCAACATTTAATAAATCATCTTTGGATAAACTATCTAGATATTCTTTTGCTAAGCCAGTCACATAACCCTCATATACCCCTTCAAAGTTTTGTAGACTTGTTAGTCCAGCCTGTATGCCCCACTCTTCCAGTAAAGGCATAGTATAAATTTTTGAAGAATAAAACCCACCTAGGTTACTTACGACAGTGTCAAAAGGAAATGGCACTTCAGAGCCTAAGATAACGTATGGATTAAAGTAATCGTTATCTTTTATATTTTGAGCAATTGCAATAATTGGAGGCATTCCAACGCCACCGCCTATCAAAAGTGGAATTTTTTTATCGGTCATTTTAAAACCGTTACCAATAGGCCCAATAACCGACAAAACATCTCCAATTTTACGATCTGCCAACTGCCTAGTGCCTTCTCCTACAATTTTATAAAGAAGATCAAAGGTTCCATTGTCCTTGTCAACAGACATAACTGAAATAGGCCTTCTCATAGCAAGCATCCCAGAAACAGAAAGATGGACAAATTGACCAGGTTGGGTATTTTCTGCAATCTCTTTTGAGGCTAGAGTGAGAATATATTGCTCTGCTTCATACTTATAGTGGGCTAATATCTGGCAATCATTAACACTAATTGTATCTCGATTACTTTTAACCATTTTTTGTTACTAACGTTCCAACACCAGAGTCAGTGAACACCTCCAAAAGAACTGCGTGAGAAACTCTGCCATCAATAATATGACTCGCTTCCACGCCATTTTCAACTGCTGACAAAGCGCACCCAATCTTGGGAAGCATACCGCCATGAATTGTGCCATCGTCAATCAGTTTTTTGACCTTTTTCGAGCTCATTCCAGTCATAAGCTCTCCATCATCATCCAACAAACCAGCAGTATTAGTAAGAAGAATAAGCTTTTCAGCATTTAATGACTCGGCAATTGCGCCTGCAACTAGATCTGCATTTATATTGTATGAATAGCCATCTTTACCAACACCAATTGGCGCAATGACAGGAATAAAATCACCCTGTAATAACAAGTTAATTACTGAAACATCTATTTGATCAACTTGTCCTACATGGCCTAAGTCAATAATTTCTGAAGTAGGCTCAACCTTAGTCTTCAGTTTCTTTGCTGTAATAAGCCGCCCATCCTTGCCAGTAAGCCCAATAGAATTTCCACCATGTTGATGAATAAGATTAACAATTTCTTTATTAACTAGGCCGCCAAGGACCATCTCAACAACATCCATAGTTTCGCTATCAGTAACTCTCATGCCATCTATAAATTTACTATTTTTACCTAGTTTTTCAAGTGTTTTACCTATTTGAGGGCCACCGCCATGAACCACAATAGGATTCATACCGACAGATTTCATAAGGACTATATCGCTCGCAAAACTCGATTTTAGATCCTCATCAACCATAGCATTTCCACCATATTTAATGACAATTGTCTTGCCTTTAAACTTTTGGATATAAGGCAAAGACTCAGTAAGAACGTCAGCAATTGTATGAGATTTCATATTATTATAAGTTTATAAAAACTAAAAAGTATTTTAACAGCCATAAACCCAAGTGTCAGGCTTTACCTATTTTTTTTAATAGAATTAATTAAAAGGAGTTTTATAAAAAAATTTCTTGCAGCTCATTAAGAAAATTAAAACCTTTCGGTGTGGGCTTTATCCAATTATTCTTATTTTCTAATAAACCAAGATTTTCTGCTCTTCCTAGCTCAGAACTCAAAGATTTGATTAATAATCCTGTTCTTGATTCAAACAATGAAGAGCTAAAACCATCTTTTAACCTAAGACTATTAAGCATAAATTCAAAAGCCACATTATCCACTTCTTTTTTAGTTGGAATATCAGCTCCAGTCTGCATTTTAGATAAGTAGTCCTTTGGTGATTTAGGCTTTAGTGTTCTAAATATTTGTTGAGACTCAACATCTGTTATCTTTCCATGCGCTCCAGCACCAATGCCAATGTAATCTCCAAATTTCCAATAATTTATATTATGTTCTGATGGCCTCTCACTATAAGCTGATACTTCGTATTGTCTGAACCCATTCTGATTTAAAAGTTCAGCGCCCTGCTCTCCCATATCCCATATCTTTTCATCAATTGGAAGTTTTGGTGGGTATTTTGCAAATAATGTATTTGGCTCAAGGGTTAGCTGATAAAAAGAAATGTGACTTGGTTTTAATTTAATTGCTTGCATCACATCTTCAAGACACATATCAATAGTTTGATCTTTTAGGCCATACATTAGATCAATATTCAAATTATCAAAACCTACTTTTTTAGCTTCAGAAATTGCCCTTAAGGCATCGCCTCCACTATGAATTCTTCCTAAAAATTTAAGCTGATTTTCTTTAAATGATTGCACCCCTACTGAAAGGCGATTAATGCCTACCTTTCGAAATTCAGCAAATTTTTCTACTTCAAATGTTCCAGGGTTCGCTTCAAGTGTGATTTCAATGTTTTTTGATATTGATAGCCTTTCATTTAAACCATCAAACAACTCATAAGCATCCTCTATGCTCATCAAACTTGGTGTTCCACCGCCAATAAAAATTGAATGGATTTTTCGGTTTTGAATAAACTTTAAATCATCATCTAAGTCTTTAAGTAAAGCCTTAATATAGCCATTATGAATTGACCCCTCATGCGAGTTAAAATCACAATATGGACATTTCTTGACGCACCATGGGTAGTGGATATAGAGAGCGAGAGGTGGCAATTCCAAAAAATTATTCAAAAGATAATAGTTGCTTCAATAGCTCACTTAAAGCCTGTCCTCGATGTGATATCTCATTTTTTACCTGGGGCTGAAGCTGAGCTGAGCTACAATCATGATCTGGCAAATAAAAAATAGGGTCATAACCAAAACCATTAATGCCTATTGGCTCTCTCAACAACTCTCCTTCCCAATGCTTTTCAATAATAATTGGGCATGGATCATTAGCACTATGTATAAAGACCATCGCACAACAAAAATGGGCTTTGCGATTACTATGCTGATCCATATTTAAAATAAGCTTTTCAATGTTATCTTTATCCGTTGCATCCTCGCCAGCATACCTCGCAGAATAAATACCTGGATCACCATTAAGAGCTTCAACTTGAAGACCAGAATCATCTGCTAGGGCTGGTAATTTCGATTGGAGAGATGCATGTCTAGCTTTAATTAATGCATTTTCAATAAATGTAGTTCCAGTTTCAGGAACTTCTTTGACTTGCATATCATTCTGAGAAATTACGTTATAGTGGCCCTTAAGCATGTCATTAAGTTCTCTCACTTTGCCTTCATTGCCTGTTGCAAGGATTATTTTTTTCATAGTGTATAATAATTTTGAACAAAAAAATTAAGAGAAAATGACCCAAGACGAATTAAAAAATGAGGTTGCAAAAGCAGCGCTTAAGTATGTTATTCCAGGGACTATTATAGGCGTTGGAACAGGCTCAACAGCAAATTTTTTCATTGATCAACTTGCTACAATTAAAGATTCAGTTCAAGGAGCTGTAGCGAGCTCAATTGATACTGAAAATCGTCTTAGGGGCCACGGAATAGATGTTGTTAATTTGAATGAAATTAAAGAAATTTCAGTGTATGTTGATGGTGCTGATGAATCAGATCATCAGCTCAATTTATTAAAGGGTGGTGGTGGAGCACTGACACGTGAAAAGATAGTTGCTGCAGTTTCTAACCAATTTATTTGTATAGCTGATGAATCTAAACTTGTTGATGTGATGGGTAAGTTTCCTTTGCCAATTGAAGTGATTCCTATGGCTACAAACTATGTAAAACGTGAAATTATTAAATCTATTGGAGGCAATCCAATCTTAAGAGAAGAGCTAACAACAGATAATGGCAACTTAATACTTGACATACATGATCTAACTATAGATGATCCTAAAACTCTTGAAAATAGATTAAATAATATTGTTGGAGTTGTTACTAATGGACTATTTGCAAATCGAGGTGCCGATATTCTTCTTTTGGGATCTGAGAGTGGCGTAAAAACAATAGTTTCAGATTAACTTATTTACCGTCCTTTAAATAATTGAATAATTCTGTTATGATTAAAGTAATTAAATTAGATTTTGTTTTAGCTTCATATTAATGAACAACTTTACACCTTTTAGCGCTCTTTTAGGAGGCGTAATCATTGGACTCTCTGTAGTTTTTTATTTCTATATGACAGGCCGGCTGGCAGGAATTAGTGGAATTTTTGAAAATGCCATAACTAAAGCCTCTCAAAGGCTTTCACATCTTGCATTTTTACTTGGGTTAGTAATTGGGCCTTTAATTTACTTCAATTTTATTGCCTCCAGTGCTCCTGTAGCATTCAACATAACCCACTCTTATCTTTTAATTATTCCAGGTGGTTTTTTAGTTGGTTTTGGAACAAGACTTGGAGGGGGCTGTACTTCTGGGCATGGGATTTGTGGAATTGGAAGGCTATCAACAAGCTCTATAATCGCTACTGGCATTTTTGTAGCAATTGGAATGCTTACTGTTGCTGTTCTTCAGCAGTTTGGGATTTACTTATGAACGATAAAATTATCTCTTTAATTTGTGGGATTATATTTGGTATTGGTTTAGTTATTTCAGGAATGACAAATCCCGAAAAAGTCATAGGTTTTTTAAGTATTACCCACGACTGGGATGCCTCTTTAATATTTGTTATGGGCGGGGCTATTATTACTGCAGGCCCATTCTTTTACTTCTTAAAAAATAAAGAACTTTCAGCCCTAGGTGATAAAATTAATTTGCCAATTAAACAAAATATAGATAAAAAACTAATTATAGGTTCATCACTATTTGGAATTGGTTGGGGGCTTGTTGGTCTTTGTCCTGGACCCGCAATCTCAGCATTAGCAACCTTTGATCCAATTACCCTAGTCTTCCTAATTTCAATGGCTGCAGGTGTTTTAGTTAAAAAAAATACGATAAAATAGAGTTAATTAGCAACTAAAATACTCTTACTTAATCCTTAAGGTACATTATGGCAGATCAAACTCTAGATATGTGCGGCTATGCATGTCCAATGCCTATTTTAAAAACTAAGCAGGCATTAGCCAAAATGAATACGGATGAGGTAATTGAAGTAACGTGCACAGACCAAGGTTCAAAAAAAGACTTTGAAGCCTTCTGCAACCAACTTGGTCATAAGTTATTGTCACAAAAAAATGATGGAAATAAAATCATCTTTAATATTCAAAAAAATTAATTTACCAAACAAAAATGCCTAACTCAAAAGAAATGACTGTTATTGCCTCTAAAGGCACTCTTGACTGGGCATATCCGCCCTTTATACTAGCTTCAACAGGTATTGCAATGGGCAAAGAAGTGACAGTTTTTTGCACTTTTTATGGCTTAAACCTTCTCCTTAAGGATTTGTCACATCTTCGTATATCACCTCAAGGAAATCCAGATATGCCAATGAAAATGCCATTTGGCCCAAAGTGGTTTCAAGCTATAGATTTTAGCCAAAAAATTCCAAATATTTTTTGGAACATCCCTGGTATGGAACTTTTTGCAACTCGAATGATGCTAAAAACCTTTAAAAATAATGGTATGGCTTCAATTGAAGAGCTGAGATCTATTTGTGTTGAAATGGGTGTTAAATTTATTGCCTGCGAAATGACAATGGGTATGTTTGGATTTTCAAGAGATGACTTTATTGAAGGAATAGAATTTGCTGGAGCCGCAACTTATCTTGATGTTGCTGATAAATCTAGCCAAGATTTGTTTATCTAGACTAACGCCAGTCTATATTCAACCAGCCCCTTTTCTTAGCCTCTAAGGTTAAAATTTTGTCAGCATTTATTGTAACTGGGTGATCAACTAACTCCAAGAGTGGAAGATCATTATGCGAGTCTGAATAAAAAGAAGAACCTTCTAATGTTTCATTATTTTTAGCCATCCATGGTATTAAATTATCTATTTTTCCTGACTGAAAGCATGGAGTCCCAGAAATTTTTCCAGAATAACGTCCTGACTTTATTTCAGGCTCAGTTGCCAGTAAATGGTCGATCCCATACCTCTTGACAATTGGAGAAGTGACAAAGGTATTTGAGGCTGTTATGACGAGAACTGTGTCTCCATTTTTTTTATGGTTATCTATACAATTTTGAGCCTTATCTAAAATAATTGGTTCAATTTTTGCAATCATAAATTTATGATGGAGCTCGCCTAACTCTTTCATGGAGTGTCGCGCCAGTATCTCAAAACTAAACTCTGCCCATGCATATATATCTAATAAGCCTAATTCGTATTGTTGATAAAAATAATCATTCTTTTTTTGAAATGATTGGCGATCAACAATGATGCCTTCATCGCATAAAAACTCACCCCATAAGTGGTCACTATCGCCGCCGATCAGAGTATTATCAAGATCAAAAATTGCTAAAGACATACTTCTGTTTCCACAATATTAATAATTTCTTCAACTGAGTCAACCACTCTTATTAATTCAAAATTTTCTTTACTTACATAAGATTTTTCGACTGACTGCTCAATCCATAAGAGTAATGATGCCCAAAATTTTGAATCGTACAAAATTATTGGAACTTTTTTCATTTTGTTAGTTTGCATTAGAGTCAAAACCTCCATTAACTCATCTGCAGTTCCATAACCTCCGGGAAAGTACACACAAGCACTAGAGTATTTGACAAGCATAACCTTTCGAGAAAAGAAGTAGTCAAATGTAATATTCTCATCAAGATAAGGGTTACTAGATTGCTCTTGTGGTAGTTCAATATTCAGGCCTATACTTTTTGATTTCCCCTCATACGCCCCCTTATTTACTGCACTCATGATTCCAGGACCGCCACCGGTAAATACGTTATAGCCACTATTAGATAAACTTTTTCCTAACTCATAAGCATCATTATACAAAGGGTCTGTCAGCTTAATTCTAGCGGAGCCAAAAACAGTAACATTATTTTTAAATATCTGAAGTCGTTGTTTTGCAGCCAATAATTCAGCGCCAACCGTTACTAAGCTCATATCAAAGAAAATGCAGTTGAAGCTGCATTGATAGTTTTATCAAGGTCATCATCTGTGTGAGCATTTGATAGAAAGCCCGCTTCATATGCAGATGGCGCTAAATAGATTCCTTGCTTCAGCATCGCATTATAGAATTTCTTAAATAGTTCTATATTACAGCTTGATGCTTGAGAAAAGTTACTAACCTTTTTTTCAGAACTGAAAAATAAACCAAACATTCCTCCAACACTATTACTTGTCATCGGAATATTTTGTGCTTTAGCTTCAGAAACTATTCCATTAACTAAATACTGAGAGCGCTTACCAAGGTTTTCATAAAAAGATTTATCAGATTCCAAAGCGCTCAACATGGCAAGTCCAGAAGCCATTGAAAGAGGATTTCCAGAAAGTGTTCCAGCTTGATAAATAGGTCCAAGAGGGGCAATTTGATTCATAATTTCTTTCTTCCCTCCAAACGCAGCACAAGGAAGGCCACCTCCAATCACTTTTCCTAAGGCAGTAAGATCAGGTTTAACATTATAAAACTCTTGAGCACCACCTAAAGCCACCCGGAAACCTGTCATCACCTCATCAAAAATAAGCACAGCACCATATTCATCACAAATCTTACGGAGACCTTGTAAAAATCCTTCTTTTGGAGGTATACAGTTCATATTTCCTGCAACTGGCTCAACAATAATGCATCCAATTTCTTCGCCCATCTCAGAAAATAATTCCTCCACAACCTCTAAATTATTATATTCAAGTGTCAGAGTATGTTTCGCCAGGTCTTTTGGCACTCCAGGCGAAGTTGGCACACCCAAAGTTAATGCACCTGAACCTGCTTTTACCAATAAAGAGTCAGAGTGCCCATGATAACAACCCTCAAATTTTAAAATTTTATCTCGCCCTGTATACCCTCTAGCCAAGCGAATTGCACTCATAGTTGCTTCAGTACCTGAACTCACCATCCGAACTAAATCAATTGAAGGAACAAGCTTACAAACTTTCTTTGCAAGAGATGTTTCAATTTCAGTAGGCGCCCCAAAACCCAATCCTTTCTTTAAAACAGCTTTTACTGAATCTATAATTATAGGATTAGCATGCCCTAAAATCATTGGGCCCCAAGAGCCTACATAATCAATATACGCATTGCCATCTACATCATAAAGATAAGCGCCTTCTCCACGCTCAAAAAATATTGGAGTTCCGCCGACACCATTAAAGGCACGAACAGGCGAATTAACACCTCCAGGCATATAGTCTTGAGCCTCTTTAAATAATGCTGATGATCGATTCATTAGTTTTCCTGAATATTAGTAATAGCTGGGTATTTTTTTAAATGAGAAATGTGTGACCAGACAATTAATACATTATCCAATAATAACTTCATATTGACAGTAGTTTGTGACATAGAAATCGCAGAATTAATATCATCCTGCAAATTGAATAAATAATTACTAGATGTTCTCTCAACAACCTTATTTAGCTCTAAATTAGCCCCTTCATGATTAAGGATTTTTATTTTTATCCCTTCATTAATTAGCTGTTGTAAACATTTCAAAACCCCAATTTCATTTCCGTCAAATATTGCAGTATCGTATATCTTAGTTGGGCTTATTGCAATCTCTAATAGTGAATTCTGCCAGTTTTGATAGTGAAAAAAGTAGTCCCCCTTTAAATCCTCTAGGGCCTTATAAGGTATTCCATGGGAACTTTCTAATAGCTGCAAAGCATCAAAATCATCTCTTGAATCTTTGTCAATATTTTTTGAGAGCCAATCTGCGCTTTCTTGCTCATATGTGGGATTGATATGGATAGTCTGGCATCTAGATAAAACAGTTTGCGGAAGTGAGCGCGCATTGTGAGCTAATAAAATAATAAGAGTATTTTTTCTAGGCTCTTCTAGAGTCTTTAAAAGACCATTTGCAGCATTTACATTCATTTGGTCCGCGTAAAAAATAATGCCAATTTGCAGTGAGTCAGCTGTTTTTCCAAGTGATTCACAAAAAGAACGAATCTGATCTACACGAATATCCTTAGACATAGAGCCTGAGTCATTTAGTTCAGCTCGGCAATAAATTAAGTTTGGATAATGCGATCGTCGTATTAATACACTATGCTCTAAATTAGCATTTGGCTCATCTTTTGTTAAAGATAAACAGACTGCACAGCTCCCACAGGATGAATCTTTGCATAGGAGTTTTTGAATTAGGGTTTGGGCAAATTCGAATTTACCTATCTTTTGAACTCCAGTAATAAGAAGCGCATGCGGCAAATGATTCTGATCAATCATTTTATTTATCTTTTTATGAGCACTACTATGCCAAGGCAAATTCATAATACGTCTAAAAATAATTTTATGTTGTTATGAATTTCATTTATTGAGCCGCTTGCATCAATTAATTTTATTCTCTCTGGATAGGATTTAGATCTATCAATAAAAACTGAGCGCACCCGTTCAAAAAAGGCTCTTTCCTCCAACTCAATCCTATCTTTGGCTGCTCTTGCTTCAACTCTTTGCATTCCAACATCAACACTCACATCAAGAAACAACGTTAAATTTGGTTGAAATTCACCTAATACCCAGCTTTCAAGCTTAGAAATACGATTTAAGTCAAGCATTCTCCCTCCGCCTTGATAAGCAAATGAAGCATCAGTGAATCGATCACTAACAACCCAAGAGCCCTTATTTAGAGCGGGGATAATTTTATTCTGTATTAACTCATTACGAGAGCTAAACATTAGCAATAACTCTGTATCACTATGCATTTCTTTATTATCAACATCAAGCAATAGGGAGCGAATTTTTTCACCTAGATCAGTACCACCTGGCTCACGAGTTCTTACAACATCTATACTTTTTCGCTGCAAATAACTACAAATAAGATCAATTTGAGTACTTTTACCAGAACCTTCAACCCCATCAATTGTAATAAATTTTCCTTTATTCATAACTTTCAATTTTAGACTAGTTATTATTTAAATATTTCTTGATATTTTCTTTATGTTTCTCATAGTTTGGTGCAAAAGCATGGCTACCATCTTTTTTTGAAACAAAATATAAGTCAGTATTGCCTGAAGGATGAAGGGCGGCGAACAGAGATTGATAACCTACAGAAGAAATTGCTCCTGGTGGTAGCCCTTTATTGCGGTAGGTATTATATAAACTGTTTATCCTTAAATCACTCTTCCTAAGTGGAGGGGAGTAAGCATCTCCTAAAGCATAAATAACAGTTGGGTCAGTTTGAAGCCGCATCCCTTCATTAAGTCTACGTATAAATACACCTGAAATTAATGATTTTTCTTCATCTAGTGCTGTTTCATTTTCTATTAGAGAGGCTAGGATAATAGCCTCATACGGTGTCTTAAGTGGCAAACCTTTATCTCTTTGATCCCACAATACCATTAAATTTTTCATCAATTCTTGATGAGCCCTTTTCAATACATTCTCAAGGCTCTCTCCATAATTAAAACTATACGTTTCAGGAAAAAACCATCCATCATATGGCTCATTAATACCAATTGATGTCATTACCTCTTTAAGAGAGCCACTAGGCTTAATAGAAGGGTCATTAGTTAATTGATTAAAATAAAATTTAATAGTCTTACCTTCTATCAAGGTCACCTTAGTTGAAAGAACAGATCCTGTTGAAATTTTATCTATAAAAGTCCATACACTTGTGCCTGGCAATATCTCATAATAACCTGACTTTAATTTCTTATTAGCATTAAGAAATTTACTGAATGATGTAAAAAATAA
Source organism: Candidatus Pseudothioglobus sp. uisw_070 (assembly GCF_059512545.2). Taxonomy (NCBI): domain Bacteria; kingdom Pseudomonadati; phylum Pseudomonadota; class Gammaproteobacteria; family Pseudothioglobaceae (SeqCode); genus Pseudothioglobus (SeqCode); species Candidatus Pseudothioglobus sp. uisw_070. The sequence continues at coordinate 1,514,216 of NZ_CM183456.2, forward strand.
CTCAGACTTTATGAGTCCCTTATTACTCAGCTCTTTGGCAATAGAGCCCATTGAAGATCCTTTTTTAACCTCAAATATATGGCTTTCAGTAGCTATCATATCTTTCGTTGAAAGGGACCAGATTGCAAATAATAGCAGAACAAATAAAGCTGCTAATTTTGAAAACTTTTTATTCTTATCGCTTATGGACATGTCCACGAACTAATTTCTTTTGTTTTAGATAAAAATGCTTTTTGAATCTTTTCTGTTAGTGGATTTTTACCAAGCTTATAACTCTCAATTGAATGGACAGGCTGAATACCTATCACGCTATTTGAAATAAATACCTCGTCGGCTTTTTGGGCTTGATTAATAGAAATATTACTTTCTAAAGCTTCCATTTTAAGTGACATTGCAAGCTCAAGAATAAGCGATCTTCTGCTACCCACAACACCGCAGCAATCTAGTTTAGGTGTTAATAACTTATTTCCAAATATATAGTAGATATTGCCTTGTGTTACCGAGATGATATTTTCTTTTTCATCCAGCATAATTGCCTCATTACTTGACAAGTTAGACCTTGCTAAAATCTGTTCAAGCCTATTGCAATGCTTTATGCCAGCTAATTGTGGATTTGAATGATAACCACTTGTTGCATATTCAAGAGAAAATTCTTTATTAAATAAAGGTTGATACATTTCAGAGACAATAACAACTCTTACAGGCTCAATGTCATCTCTATAGCCATACCCTCTGAGAGAATCACCACGTGACAAGATCAACTTAACAATGCAATTTTTCTTCGATGATAACTCAAATGCCTTCTTTATATCGCTCAGCAATATACCTTCATCTATCTTATTAATGTTAAGTTTTACGCAACCTATTTCTAAGCGAGAATAATGACGTGGCCAAAATAAAATTTGATTATCCCTAGCAACACAAGTTTCAAATAAACCGTCGCCATACTGCATATTTCGGTTAAAAATAGAAATCTTGTCCTGCTCTTCACCATTAATCAATACAACTGGATTCATATCATGATTTTGTCTTTTTGTAAGAATAAATTATAGCGAAAGAAAAGTAAACCTTATAGCTACCTTAATTGAGAGAATGCGAGTCAACCAAACAAAGCTCTATAAAGAAAAGAATCAAGAATAGCCTTGTTTATGAGTAAGAGCAGCAGTAATCTACTACAGATTTTACTTCCAACTTAAAAGAGCTGTTTGCAGGAACCTCAAACGATTCCCCGCCTTGAATCGTTTGCCATTCAGTTTTTCCAGCTAACAATACATTCATTTTACCAGCTGTAATTTCCATTAATTCATGCTGCTCAGTACCAAATTCAAAGGAGCCTGGCATCATAATTCCCAGAGTTTTAACTACTCCATCTCTGAATTTAACCTTTCTACTTGTAACCTTGCCATCAAAATAAATGTTAGCCTCTTTACTAATTTCTACATTTTTAAATGTTGACATAATTTACTCCTAAACTTGGTCCATGACATACTGAGTTAATAGAGGAACTGGCCTTCCTGTTGCGCCTTTTTTTGAACCTCCAAGCCAAGCAGTTCCTGCAATATCAATATGTGCCCAAGAGTAATTCTTAGTATAACGCGCTAGAAAACACGCAGCAGTTACAGTTCCCGCTTCTCTCCCACCAATATTTGCCATATCTGCAAAATTAGACTTAAGTAATTCGTCATATTCATCATCAAGTGGGAGCTGCCAAACTGTATCCATTGATGAAATCCCTGATGCTTTAAGGCTATCAGCGAGATTTTGGTCATTAGACATAACGCCAGAGTGATGTTTACCTAATGCAACAATCACGGCGCCAGTAAGAGTCGCAACATCAATCACAACTTTAGGATTAAATTTTTCACAGTAAGTTAGGGCATCACAAAGAATCAACCGGCCCTCTGCGTCTGTATTTAGAATCTCTATAGTTTGGCCAGACATACTTTTTACCACATCTCCTGGTCTAGAGGCGTTGTGAGCAGGCATATTTTCAACAGTAGGCACTACAACTGTTAAGTTAACTTTAAGGCCCATCTCCGCTACCGCACTCATAGTTCCAAGAACTGATGCAGCACCACACATGTCATACTTCATCTCATCCATACCAGATCCTGGCTTTAACGAAATACCTCCACTATCAAAAGTTACTCCTTTTCCAACTAGAACAATCGGGTCTTCTTTTCCACCATTAGAGTAATTTAAACTAATTAGCTTTGCAGGTTGAGACGATCCAAGAGAAACTGAGAGTAATGAATTCATCCCCAAGGCCTCCATATCTGACTCCTCTAAAACCTCACATTTCAGTTTGTAGGTTGATGCTAATAATTGAGCTCTTTCAGCAATATAAGTTGGCGTACATATATTAGGCGGCAAGTCGCCTAACTCTCGTGCCAGAGCCATTCCATTTGCAATTGCAACTCCTTTACTAATTTCTGTAATACCATTATTTTCAGAATGAATATTCACTGCCTCAAGAACAGTAGCTTTCTTTTCCACTTCTAAGCCAACTTTTTTTATCTGGTAACTTTCATTTTTTAACACTCGAGCAGTTGTAATTTGCAACCAAGAATCGTCACATCCCTCTACTTCAAGACTTGGTATTACAACATTTTTTACTTTTGTATCATCCATGGCTGAAGAAAGTGACTTAAGCACCTTAATATATTTTTTCTGAGTTAATGGCGACTCTCCCAAGCCAATTGCTAATACCCTTTTTGATTTATAGCCTTCGACCTTACTAAGCATTAGGGTTTCGCCTAGACTTGCTTCAAAACGATGGAGCTCAAGAAGCCCTTGAAGAATTCTATTTTCATTAGTTGTATCTTTAAAAACAAAAGCGACTGAGCAGTCACCACTGTAATGATCCGCTGCTTGATGAGTAACAAAAAATTCCATGACTTTTTCCGAAAATTATAATCTCGGTATTCTACCAAAAAACTGTAAAATTTACTTCTTTAATCTTGAATTTTTAATATGAAAAAGCTTCTTCTTTTATCTTTAATCATAATTACTAACTCCGTAACTGCAAATGTTGACAAGGTTTTGGATAATTTAAAGCCATTCTTCCCAACTATTAAAACTGAGAATATAAGCAGCTCAGAATTGGAAGGTTTTTACGAGGTAGTTCTTACCAATCCTCAGATTGAGGTTTTGTATATTTCGCTTGATGGGCGTTATGTTATTCAAGGTGCAGTAACCGACATAGAGTTAATGGCTAATCTTTCTACTAAAAGAATAAACTCAGAAAAAATTAAAATTTTAAATAGTATTAATGAAAATAATAAAATAGTTTTCAAGGCCGAAAATGAGCAATACATTCTCCATGTTTTTACAGATGTAGATTGTCCTTATTGTGCAAAGCTTCACTCAAATATGCAGGGTATGAATTCTCTAGGTATCACAGTTAAATACTTAGCTTCTCCAATTGAACAACTTCATCCAAATGCACAAAGCGCTATGGAAAAAATATGGTGTGCTGAAGATAAAGCCATTGCAATGCACAACTATAAAACTAATCGTTATTTACCTAATAGCCCTGATTGCATAAATCCTGTTGAAGATCAACTTGCAATCTCTAAGCAATTAGGAGTTAATGGAACGCCTTCAATCTTCCTTGAAAATGGCTCAAATATTCCTGGCTACCAAGAGCCCAATCAACTTTTAAATAGTATCTTACAAGCAATTGCTCAATAACGTAAACTCCAGGGTTATAGCTCATAAAGCCATCTGCTTAGTAGCTTTAGAGAAGCAAGCTTTATCGGACGCCTTATTTCCAGCGGAAAGTACTGAATCTCCTTTTGCAAAATCCTTGGTATATGGCTCAATCCGATTCTATCATCATCTTAATGACATAATTACGCCCCGAATAAAGAAGCCTTTAGAAAGGAAAAACCTTGATATCCATAGTTTATTGATTCTTGGAGCATATCAGCTTCTATATACTGATATTTCAAGTCATGCAGCAATCAATGAAACTGTTGAAATTGCAGAAAAAATTGGAAAAACCTGGGCCAAAGGTTTTGTTAATGCAATACTTAGAGGAATTGATCGAGATAAAGACTCAATCTTGAAGACAGCTCATCATTCTCATCCAAGCTGGCTTGTAAAAAAAATAAAAAAAGATTATCCGTTAGACTTCCAAGAAATATTTTTTGAAAATAATAAAAAAGCCCCAATGTCAATTCGAGTTCACCCATCAATTGATTTAAGCGCTTTTCAAGAGAAATTAAAAAAACAAGATATATGTTCTGAGAAATCAAACATTGCCCCGCAAGCACTTATTCTTGAGAGTGCTGTAAAAGTAGGCAGCCTGCCAGATTTTGAAAAAGGGTCTTGCTATGTGCAGGATGTATCTGCTCAACTTGCAGCTCATCTAATCTCACCAAAAAAAGGGGAATTAATTCTTGATGCATGTTGTGCTCCTGGAGGTAAAACAACTCACATAGCCGAACTATGTCCTGAAGCAAATATAGTTGCTCTAGATAGTGATGAAACACGGATACTAAAAGTTAAAGAAAATATTGATCGCCTTAAAACTAAGAATGTTGAAATGATTGTTGGGGACGCAACAAGGCAAGACTGGTGGGACCAAAATCAGTTTGATAAAATCTTAATTGACGCCCCCTGTTCAGGAACAGGAGTCATTCGAAGACACCCAGATATTAAACTATTAAGAAAACTAAAAGATGTCAATCAAATTACTAAAATTCAAGCGTTAATTCTTGATAATTTATGGCATCTCTTAAAGCCCGGTGGGAAGCTTATATATGCTACTTGTTCAGTTCTTCCAGATGAAAACGAGAGACAAATTGTTAGCTTTCTTGACAGGTTTAAAGATGCTACTAATGAAGAAATATCCCTTTCATGGGGAGATGGCTCCATTGGAAAACAACAACTTCCTAAGAAAATATATGACGGCTTTTATTATGCCAAACTTACAAAAAAGCTATAAAAGTTAATTGCCTTTATTTTTCCTCAAGTGCAATGTCTAAAACCTGATCTATCCACTTAACTTTAATAATCTCAAGTTTACTTTTAATTTTTTCGGGCACTTCAGATAACTCACGCTCATTATCTTCAGGAATAATGACAGTTTGAATCCCGCCCCGCATCGCCGCAAGTAATTTTTCTTTTAGCCCACCAATTGGAGTTATTTCGCCCCTTAGAGTTATTTCTCCAGTCATTGCCACTGCAGCTTTTACCTTTCGACCTGTTAAAACTGACACAAGAGCGGTGCACATTGCAGCTCCAGCACTTGGACCATCCTTCGGAGTTGATCCATCAGGCACATGAATATGAATATCAAGTTTTTCATGAAAGTCATCCGCTATGCCAAGTGATTCAGCTCGCAATCTTGTTACAGACATTGCCGCCTGAATGGATTCCTTCATGACATCACCAAGCTGGCCTGTGTAATTGAGCTTTCCTTTACCTTTGTATGAAGAAGCTTCAATTGTCAGCAAGTCTCCACCAACAGATGTCCATGCCAGTCCAGTCACTTCACCAATTTGGTTGTGTTCTTCAGCAAGACCGAAGCGATATTTCTTCATACCCAAAAATTTTGGAAGGCTTTTTGAATTGATGATTGCTCTAGCTTTTCGTTTTTTTAGAGTGATATCTTTAATAACCTTTCTACAAATACTTCCAATTTCGCGGTCGAGGCTTCGAACTCCTGCCTCTCTTGTGTAATAACGAATAATATCCATTATTGCGGAGTCTTTAAAAATAATTTCAGAGCTTTTAACACCATTATTTTTCATTTGTTTAGAAATTAGATGGCGCTTAGCAATTTCAAGCTTCTCATCTTCAGTATATCCAGACAAGTGAATAATTTCCATGCGATCTATTAAAGCTTCAGGAAGATTTAAAGAGTTTGCAGTAGCAACAAACATGACTTGAGAAAGATCATAATCAACTTCTAGGTAATGATCATTAAAAGTATGATTTTGTTCTGGATCTAAGACTTCTAGCATTGCAGAGCCAGGATCTCCTCTAAAATCAGATGCCATCTTATCAATCTCATCTAATAGAAATAATGGATTTTTTACATTAACTTTTTGCATTTTTTGGACAATTGAACCAGGCATTGCCCCAATATAAGTTCTTCTATGGCCTCGAATTTCAGCTTCGTCTCGAACTCCCCCAAGAGCCATACGAACATATTTACGATTGACTGATTTTGCAATTGACTCCCCAAGAGAAGTTTTTCCAACTCCTGGTGGTCCGACCAAACATAATATATTTGCTTTATTATGGGTGACTCGACTTTGGACTGCTAAGTGCTCCATGATCCTCTCTTTAACTTTATCCAAACCATAGTGATCTTCATCCAGAATTCTTTGAGCTTTTACCAAATCTTGGTTTGTTTTCGTTTTTTTACTCCAGGGAACTAAGCATAAATTTTCTATGTAAGTCCTAATGATTGAAGCATCTGATGATTGAGATGACATTCTTTGAAGCTTATTAAGCTCTCCTTGGGCCTTCTTCTTAGCTTCTTTAGGCATTTTTGCCTTATTAATACTGTTTTGTAATTCTTCAATTTCATTCTCATCATCGACAGTTCCAAGCTCTTTTTGAATGGACTTCATTTGCTCATTCAAATAGTAATCCCTTTGATTGGATTCCATCTGTTTGCGCACTCGACTTTGAATTTTTTGCTCTGCGCCAAGAACATCTAGCTCTCCTTCAAGGATTGATAGAATTTTCTCGAGTCTTTCTCTTGCCTCACTGCTCTCAAGTAAGTTCTGCTTTTCTTCAATTTTAAGATTAAGATTTGCAATAATGACATCACTGAAACGCTCAATATCTGTAATCTCTTTAAGTACTTTATAAACTTCTTCAGGGATTTTTTTACTGAGCTTGATATATTTTTCAAAGTTTTCAAGGGCTAAACGCATCATAGCCTTTATCTCAGTGTCATCATCATGAGTCAAACTACAGTCACTTAAAATTACTTCTGTATGCTCACCTAAATCAACAAATTCTTCGATTTTTGCTCTTTTAACACCTTCGACTAAAACTTTAATAGTTCCATCTGGAAGTTTCAGTAATTGAAGAATTGTTGCAAGGGTTCCAACCTTGTGAAGCTGCTCATTATTTGGCTCTTCAATAGTTTCATCTTTCTGGGTAACTAAAAAAATATTCTTATCAGCCTCCATAGCCTGAGTAACTGCATTAACTGAAGATTTTCTTCCTATAAATAAAGGAATTACCGTGTGCGGGAAAACTACTACATCTCTAAGAGGAAGTAGTGGTATTGATTGCTTGCTTAAGCCGTTTGGCTCTGTGATGATTTCTGTTCCCATAATAATGAAACGCCTTGCTTGTCTAGTAATCTTTCTAGATAGTGTCGAGTGACATTAATTTCAAGTAGCCATTGCCCAAATTCATTCATTATTTCTTTTTGAATAAATCCAACTTTATGAATTTCACTTCTAATGTAAGCAGATTGAACATCTAACTTAATTCCTGCAAAAGTCATCATTCCACTTAAACTCTGCGAAAGTGCCTGATAAAGCAGATCTATTCCTTCTCCCGTATGAGCTGAAATCCAAACTCTATAAATATTACCATCATGGTCTTTATCAAGGCGAGGTTTAAAATCAGCAATTCCATCAATCTTATTCATTACAATAATTTTTGGAATATCTTGTGCCTCTATTTGCTCAATAATATCCTCTACCTGCTCAATTTTATCCCTATTATTCGGATCTGACGCATCGACCACATGAAGTAGGACGTTAGCTTGTCGTGTTTCTTCAAGAGTCGACTTAAAGGCCTCAACCAGCTCATGAGGTAGATCTTGAATAAAGCCAACCGTGTCAGCTATAACTGCCTCACCAGAAGCTGGCAAGATAACACGTCGAATAGTTGAGTCTAGTGTAGCAAATAACTTGTCATCTGCATAAACTTTGGCCTTAGTTAGAAGGTTAAAGAGGGTTGATTTTCCTGCATTGGTATATCCTGCAAGTGAAATCATAGGAAGTTGATTCTTAATTCGGGATTTACGTCCCAAATCATGCTGCTTATGAACCTTATCTAATCGCTTATTAATATTTTTTATACGTACCGAAATTAATCGCTTATCAGTTTCTAGCTGCGTCTCACCTGGTCCACGAAGTCCAATACCACCTTTTTGTCTTTCAAGGTGTGTCCAGCCTCTTACAAGTCTAGTAGATAGATGCTTTAACTGCGCTAGCTCTACTTGCAACTTTCCCTCAAAGGAGCTTGCTCTTAATGCAAAGATATCTAATATTAAGCCAGTTCGATCCATCACTTGACACTTTAATGCTTTCTCTAAATTGCGCTCTTGAGAGGGGGATAGCTGTAGAGAAAAAATAACTAAATCGATTTCATTGTCACACACAATTGTTGCTAGCTCATCAACCTTGCCCGTGCCAATAAAAAACTGGGCTTTAGTAATGCTTCTTTTAACTGTTATAGTGTCAATAATACTGAGGCCAGAGGAAAGTGCCAACTGTTGGAATTCACCAATACTACTTGATGCCTTTCTATTTGAAGTTAGCTCAATATGAACCAATATAGTTCTTTCACCTTGACCAACTGCATCTTTTTGGCGATCAAAAAGCTCCATAGATATTCTTAAGAGACCAGTATATATAAGATGAAATTAATCAACTTGCTTTACGAATATTGCTTTGTTTTTTATCAGAAACATGAACAATCATAGGTTGTTTTTTTCTTTCCACAACCTCTTTATCTACAACAACCTCTTTAACGCTTGGAGTAGAAGGTATTTCATACATAGTCTCCAGTAGTAGATCTTCTAAAATAGCTCTTAAACCCCTCGCACCAGTTTTCCTTTTAAGCGCAAGTTTAGCAATCGCTAAAAGAGCATTTTTTCTTATCGTCAGCTTAACACCCTCAATGGCAAAAAATTGCTGAAACTGCTTGACTACAGAATTTTTGGGCTTCGTAAGAATTTGAACCAATGCCTCTTCATCAAGCTCATCTAAAGAAGTATGAACAGCTAAACGACCAACTAATTCAGGAATTAATCCAAATTTAATTAAATCATCTGGCTCTAAAAATTTATAAAGCTCAGTTAATGTTTTTTTACCGCTTGCTTCCTTAACGTTAGCAGAAAAACCAATACCAGTAGCCTTTTCAATGCGCCTATCAATTACTTTCCCAAGCCCATCAAATGCACCGCCACAAATAAACAATATTTTTGAAGTGTCAACATCAATAGTTTCTTGGTTAGGATGTTTTCTACCACCCTGAGGAGGAACCGATGCAATAGTGCCTTCAATCAACTTAAGCATAGCTTGCTGAACTCCTTCACCAGAAACATCTCTTGTGATTGAGGGAGAGTCAGACCGGCGTGAAATCTTATCGATTTCATCTATAAAAATAATGCCTTGTTCTGCCCTTTCTGGATCAAAATCACATTTTGAGAGCAGACTTTTAATTACATTCTCTACGTCATCACCAACATAGCCAGCCTCTGTTAAAGTTGTTGCATCAGCAACAGCAAAAGGTACGTCCAAAAAACGCGCCAGAGATTGCGCAAGAAGCGTTTTGCCACTTCCTGTTGGGCCTATAAGTAAAATATTTGATTTATCAAGCTCTACATCGTTTGAGATGTAATTTGTTTTTAGTCGCTTGTAGTGATTATAAACTGCCACTGACAGAACTTTTTTTGCATGAGACTGTCCAATCACATACTCATCTAAAGAGGCATACAATTCTTTTGGAGTATTATTCCAATCCTGATGTTGATCTTTTTTATCTTTGATAGTTTGCTCTTGAATCAAGCTATAGCAGGAGTCTATACATTCATCACAAATATAAACTCCCGGTCCTGCAATTAAGCGAACTACTTCATCTTTGTGTTTTGAGCAGAACGAACAGCTAAGGTCTTCAGTATTTTGGTCCATAGACAAACTTAAATTTATCGCTTATTAATTACTTTATCAATGAGTCCATATTTGGCAGACTCGCTCGCTGACATAAAATTGTCTCTATCAGTATCTTTCTGAATATTTTTCATACTTTGACCAGTATGGTCCTTAAGTATGGTGTTTAAGTTATCTCTAACTTTAAGAATTTCTTGTGCATGAATATCTATATCGCTTGCCTGACCAGAAAATCCTCCAAGAGGCTGATGAATCATCATCCTAGCATGAGGTAGCGCAAACCTTTTCCCCTTAGTACCAGCTGTAAGAAGTAATGCACCCATACTTGCCGCCTGTCCAATACAAAGAGTAGAAATATCTGGCTTAATAAATTGCATTGTGTCATAGATAGCAAGGCCTGCAGTTACTGAGCCGCCTGGTGAATTTATATACAAATGAATATCTTTGTCTGGATTCTCAGATTCTAAAAAAAGCAACTGAGCTACTACTACATTTGCAGTGTAATCTTCAACCGGACCAACCATAAAAACAACTCGCTCTTTGAGAAGCCTAGAATAAATATCATAAGCCCTCTCTCCTCTTCCAGAGCTCTCAATTACCATTGGGATTTGATTTAAGTTTTGAATTGTCATATTAATTTTGTGGGCTCATTATTTCTAAAAAGGTCTTGTCTGTCATCGTTACTTTGGCTTGATCTGCAACATGTTTCGCAACCATATCTTCAACGACAATTGATTCAATGTTGGCAAGTCTTGAAGGATCTGTATTATACCAATCAATCATTTGCTGAGCACTTTCACCATATTGGAGTGCCATTTCATTAAGTTTAGCATCAACCTGTTCTTTTTCAGCTTTTATTTCACCATCTGTTGCAATTTTATTAATTAACAAACCAAGTTTAACTCTTCTTGCCGCTTCCTCTTGAAACATTTCTGCAGGTAATTTACCTTTAGAAGGCATACCTTGCTGCTCCATTCTAGATTCCATATCTTGCTGTAGCTTGAGTGACTCAGCAGAAACGCTGCCTTCAGGCACCTCAAAATCATTTGCATCTAAAAGAACAGAAAATGCGGTGTCTTTATTTTGCTGAACTAATCGAGATTCTAATTCAACTTGCATCTGCTTTGACATTCTCGATTTCATAGTTTCAAAATCTTTTTCACCAAATTTTTTGGCAAATTCATCGTCTCTCTTTACTTCTGTTGGTGAACCTACTTCATTAACAGTAACTTTAAAGATGGCCTCTCTTCCTGCCAGATTTTCTACATGATAATCTTCCGGAAATGTTGCAGCTACTTCAACGGTTTTTTCAGGTGCGATATCTATAAGACCTTTTTCAAAACCTTCAATCATAGTGCCTTTGCCTAAAACAATTTCAAAACCCTCAGCAGCTCCGCCTTCAAATGACTCTCCATCTAGCAAGCCTTCAAAATCTATAATTAAACGATCCCCTTCTTTAGATTTTCTCTTGACAGTCTTATATTCAGTTGACCTATCTTGTAGATCTTGAAGAGCTCGTTCCTCATCTTCTTCAGTAACTTTTGAATTAATCTGATCCATAGTCAAGCTTTTTAAAGAGCCCACTTTGATCTCTGGAAACACTTCAAACTCTATTGTATAAATAAAACTGTCTGAATTCTCAGTATCTACATTCACCAATGACGGCTGAGCAGCCGGAGAAACATCTGCATCTTTAAGGGCATCCGCCAAAGTCTCAGTAACAATTTCATTAGCAGCATCGGATTTAGCACTACCGCCAACGCGTTGACGCAAAATTGCAGCTGGAATTTTTCCTTTCCTAAAGCCATCAATACGAACTTTTGAGGCAAGGCTCTTGATAATTCTTTCTGTTTTTTGATTGAAAGTGTCTACAGGCAATTCAACCACAAGGGATCTTTTTAATCCCTCAAGTTTAGTGAGTGAGGTCTTCATCTAGTTATAAATCCGTAACTTATTAAAAAAAAAGAAATTATACAGGATTTTCTTACCCAAAAAATTGCACTAAAAGCGAGACCCTGTATAGCTTACTTTGTAATCTGATAAAGACAGCCATTCTTGATTTATTTCAACCCCCCAACCAGGCTTGTGGATCATCTCAAGACACCCATCAATAATTTTATAGTTTGGGTAAAAAATATTATCTTGCCATGGGTAGTAATCAGGACCTTCTATTGAAAACTCCAAATATTTTCCTGGGTTTTTAATAGAGCCCATAATGTGAGCCGAAAAAAGTGTCACTAGAGAAAGGTTTGCTGAATGCAGAGTTACAGGAAGATTTGCCTTCTCTGCCATCTTTACAACTTCTAGTGTCCTAGTAACGCCTCCCATGTAGCATATATCAGGCTGAACAATATCAACAACCTTAGTATCAATCATATGACTCCAAACTCTCATATCATTGTCTTGCTCGCCGCCACTGATATCAATATCTAGTGCATTTTTAACTTCTCGAGTCCAATCTGGCTTCCAGTATGGGCAAGGTTCTTCAAAATGACTTACGCCATAATCTTGGAGCATGTGTCCAACTTCAATTGCCTTTTTGGGGCTAAAAGCACTATTTGCATCAACAAGCAAAGCAACATCATCTCCTAGAACTTTTCTCACTTCTTTTATAATTGCCTCAGTTCGCCCAGGCCATTGATCAAAATCATGGCCACACTCTTTTCCAATCCGAAATTTAAATGCGAAATAACCATTTACTTCCTTTAGCGCAAGAAGTCTTTCAGCCTCGGCTTCTGGACTAATCTCTCTCTGCATACTTGAAGCATAAACTGGAATAGATTGTTTTTCACCGCCCAAAAGCTGGCAAACACTCTTGTTCGCACGCTTAGCTTTAATATCCCAAAGCGCGGTATCAATTCCACTTAAAGCTCTATAAAGGTATGTACCAGGAAACTTATGCTCTCTCTCTAAGACCTCTCTATTTATATCTTCAATGTTAAATCCACTGAGTCCTAAAATATGAGGAGCAACTTGTCTATGAACTACCTGAGAACTAATATCAGAATTATAGGTAGAGGTTTGACCCCACCCTTCATCGCCCTCATCAGTTCTTATGCGAACTAAACCGACGTATTCATTCGTAAAAGTTTCAATACTAATTATCTTCATAAGGATTCTTTAATAACTTTAATTATTTTCTGCACTTGCTAATATTAAATCTGATGCTTTTTCACCAACCATAATAGTTGCGGCATTAATATTACCACAAACTATTTGAGGAAATATTGAGGCGTCTGCCACTCTCAGATTTTTGATCCCATGAACCCTCAGATTGCTATCAACAACATTTTTCAGTGGATCAGGGCCCATTCGGCAAGTACTACAAGGATGAAAAACAGTCCAAACTGTATCTTTAATATGCTGAATCATTTGCTCATCAGTCTGACATTCCTGCCCAGGACGAAACTCTTCTCCAATAACTTCTCTAAAACTATCAGTTTTAGCCAACTTCCTAAGGACCTTAACCCCCTCTAATAAATCTCTGATGTCATTTTTATGAGAAAGGTAGTTAGGTTCAATGATTGGAGGTTTTAATGGGTTATTACTTTCAATATGAACTCTTCCCCTTGAAAGAGGGCTACAACTAGAAATTCCAAATAACATTGCTGAAAAGGGATCTGGACTCATCATTGCCCTTTTTTCAGGAGATTCCAGAGAGTAACTGACGGGCGAAAAATAAAGCTGGATATTGGGCTTCTCAAGACCATCACGTGTCTTAATGAATCCTCCTGATTGATTAACACTTAAACTCAGTGGCCCTCTTCTTGTAATAATATATCTTAGACCCTGATATATCTTTCCTAGAAATGGCCTTAACTGATCATTTAGGGTTGGTACTTTGCTTTTATAAAAATAACTAACCCCCAAATGGTCTTGTAGGTTTTCTCCAACAGCTGGACTATCATGAATTAAAGAAACTGTAGCTTTATCTAAAACATCTTTTGGGCCTACTCCTGATAGCTGAAGAAGCTGAGGAGAATTAATTGATCCTGCGCTTAATATAACTTCACATGAAGCCATCACTTGATGAATCTTACCTGACTTAATATACTCAACTCCATAAGCCTTTTTATCTTTAATTAATACTCTTGAAACCAAAGCATTTTTAATAATAGTAAGATTAGTACGACTCTTTATTGGCCACAAGTAAGCTCTTGAGGAGGACATTCGCTGACCCTTATGAGTTGTGATTTGAAAGTTGCCAACTCCTTCCTGATTTTTTCCATTCATATCTCTATTAAGATTAATACCAATCTCTTGAGCTGCAGATAAAAAATTCTTACATAATGGGTGTAACTGGTCAGACACCTCCGAGACATTTAATGGCCCATCACCGCCTCTAAAACTATTGGCACCATTTTGCCAAGATTCCATTTTCTTGAAGTAGGGCAGAACATCATTATATGACCAGCCTGTATTACCCATCTCAGACCACTGGTCAAAATCTTTATGATTTCCTCTCACATAAACCATTGCATTAATTGAGCTAGATCCGCCCAAAACCTTTCCTCTTGGCCAATAACTTGGCTTATTATCAGCTTCTGGACTTGGCTTTGTCATATACATCCAATTAACAGCTTTTTGATGGTAAGTCACCCCATAACCAATTGGCATTTGGATAAAGAATCGACGATCTGAACCACCGGCCTCTATAAGCAGCACTTTATTGGATGGGTCCTTACTTAATCTATTAGCTAGCACACACCCAGCTGAACCAGCGCCAATAATTATGTAATCGAAATTAGACATATATTTATTATGAATAATTCATTAATAAAATGATGGAGTTTATACTTTATGTATAGATAAAACAAAATTTTACTTCAAACATTTGATGAAACTAGATACTTATTAATTGTATCAAAATTAAGTGGGCCTCCTATTCCATAATCATCATTAAAACTTATTTTTCCATTCTCAATATTTAATTCATTATGAAATAAACTTGTTCTGAGAGGATTTATATTGATATCAGTCTCTAAATAAGCAGAAGGGTTAATGGCAGACATAATGTGGGCAGATGCTAACAGACCAACACCGCCTCCTAAAAAATGTAGCCATATTTTATTAGTCTGAATTTTTTTTGATAAATTATTAATTAAAGAAATACCGCCATATTTAGTAAGATCAGGTTGAATATATTTAGATTTATTGTTTTGACTAAGAGAAATAAACTCATCAAAGTTAGTAATGTTTTCACCAAATGCTAAATCACAACTGGTTGAGTTAATTACATTGTTAAATTCAACCTGGCTAGATAAAGCAGAAATAGGCTCCTCAATCCAGGAAAAATTAAAGCCCTCTAATACATTTAAATAATGGAGTGCTTCCTTAATATTCCATCCTTGGTTTACATCTAACATCATCATTTCATCATTAGCAAAATAATTATCTAAAGACTCTAGTAAATCCATATCTAGTGAGTGATTGAAACCTATTTTTACTTTAAAGGCCTTTATTCCCATTGATTTTGCAACTGCTATTTGTTCATGAGATGCACTTGGATTTATACCACTAGCATAAACAGAAATATGATTCTTTGAATCAGGATTTAACAACTTATTAAGAGGTAATTTTTGATTCTTAGCAAATAGGTCCCAAAATGCACAATCTATTCCAGCATTGATGTTACGAAAAGAACCTAGATCTCCTGATTGAACAAAAAGAGTTTTAAAGTTTTCAGAAATTTTATTAATTAATTTGTTAGGGTTTGAAAATTCACAACCAACAATATTTTTATGATAAATGCTATTGAGTAAATGAAACCTATAAGAAGCCCCATCACTTGGAAAATTACACCAGATTTCCCCATATCCAATATTTTTGTTAAAATCCTCAAGTTCAATTATTACGCATGGCCTTGATTTCATAACTCCAAAAGAGGTTATGACAGGATTTGTTAATGGAAATTCTAAATAATAAGATCTTAAGGATTTTATTTTAATCAAGATTATTACTTTCCTTTACAAAATTAAACATTGCTGTCCAGTCTAAATCTTTATACTTGGTATCCATTGCCTTTTCATAGACATTGACTACACTTTTTCCTGAGGTTAGCTCAATTCCCTCAGACTCGCCATGCTCAATAGCTAAGCGTAAATCTTTTAAAGCTAAAACGTTTTTAAAACCAGGCCCTATATCATCTATCAGAACCTTTTTAGGATAACTAAAGTTCATATGTCCTTTGCCAGCAGCTGTTGTTGACATTAATTCTATTGCAAGTTTTTGGTCTATCCCTGACTTTTCAACCAATGAAAGTGTTTCGGCAGTAAGAATATTTGAAACAATTGCCATATAGTTATTGATGATTTTCATTTTACTTCCTGAGCCTATTGCCCCACAATAAACAACATCACTACCCATGCAGTTCAAAATCTCTTCAACTTTAGGAAAGTCTTGCAATGACCCTCCCACCATTATGAGCAAAGTGCCATCAATTGCATTATTAACTAAGCGAGCAACTGGCGCATCAAACATTTGAATATTTTTTGTTTGCAATTGCTTACTTACCTCAATAGAGTCAGCTGGCAATATTGTGCTCATATCAATATAGATTAAATCTGTATTATCTTGATTGATAATTCCATCTTCACCAAGAGCAACATCTTTTACATTTTTTCCAATAGGGAGCATAGATATAAGAAAATCCTGGCTCTTACATAAGTCAGGAATATTGCTTTCTTGTTTAGCACCAACTGCAGTTAATGCTTCAATAGTTTTTTTATCAGCAAATGGATCATAAAAGGAAAGTGCATGTCCATTTTTTAATAAATTTAAAGCCATAGGAAGGCCCATTGTTCCAACTCCAATAAAACCTATATTTTTCATATTTCCCCTCTTGTAGTTAAACGATATTAATATTTTTTTTGTGAATAAATGCATAAATAGCATCCATTCCTCCCTCATATCCAATACCACTTTCTTTAATCCCCCCATAAGGGATTTCAGGATGTAATGGCGAGGCAGTATTGATAGAGACTCCACCAGCAATAATTTCTTTAGCCATTTTTTCTTGCAAGGCTTCATTAGATGTATAAACGTATGAGGCAAGTCCATAATTTAAAGAATTAGCTTTTTTTATGACGTCGTCATAGTCATTGAACTTAAATAATGCAAGAATAGGGCCAAAAATTTCTTGAGTCATCATCTTCGAGTTTTCACTAATATTTTCAATAAGAGTTGGCTCCCAAAAATAACCAATATCCTTATGTCTAGAGCCACCATAAATTATATTTGCACCTTTATTTACAGCATCATCTAGGAAGTCTTTCATCGCATCCATTCTTCGGGAGTTTGACAAAGGCCCCATTGATACTCCTTCATTCATGCCATTACCTAAAGTAATATTTTGTATCCTCTTTAAAAATCCATCTTTCACCCTATCATATATATTCTCATGAACATAAAAACGACTAGGAGCAATGCAAACTTGACCAGCATTTCTAAACTTAAAGCCAGTTAATGTGTCTAGAGTTGTTTCAATGTCAGCATCTTCTGCAATGATTGCTGGAGAATGTCCACCTAACTCAAGAGTACATCTTTTTAATGTTTCTGCTGATTTTTTTGCTAAAAGTTTTCCTACCGGAACTGACCCAGTAAAGCTTAACTTCTTAACTTCATCTCTGCTTAACAGGTAATCTGAAATTTCATGAGGAACGCCGAATACCAAATTAATAACATCTTTAGGAAGGCCAGCTTCTTGAAAAATTTTAACTACCTCTATAGCTGTGCCTGGTGTTTCTTCAGAAGGTTTAATAATTACCGAACATCCAGCAGCCAGGGCTGGGGCAATCTTTCGAATAACCAAAGCAATTGGAAAATTCCAAGCTGTAAGGCACAAGCAAATCCCAAGTGGATGGGGCTTAATAAAAGTTTTTAATCCAGTGTCTCTATCAGCGACCAATTCATCTTTAATTAGTTTTGCGCTAGTTCCATTAAATTTTAAAATAGCAATTGACTGGTTTATCTCCCCAACAGATTCTGCAAGAGGCTTCCCCTGCTCCAAGGTCATCACTTGAGATACTTGATCGGTTCTTTGTGCTAAGATATCTGCAGCCTTTAGAATTATCTGACTTCTTTTATCTGGATGAGTATTTTTCCACTGTTCAAAGCCAATCTCAGAGGATTTAATGGCATCATCTAAATGATACTCGCTTGCATGAGGTAAGAACCCTAAAATACTTTCATCCGCAGGGTTTAAGACATCTTCACCACAGCCACGCTCAGTTTCATAAATCCATTTTCCACCAATAAACATCCCAAGTTTTGTATACATAACTCTCCAATGATTAAATTAATTATTAATTATAGAATTTTTCAATTTTTGTAATCTTTTTTGACCTTCTTCATTTATCCAATTTAAAAATTTATCTTCACCATATTTGCAAAAGATATCAATAGAATCTTGCCATATTGACCTTCCACACAAGAAGCCTAGGAAATCAATTTTTGAAGACTTGGCAAGCTCTAAACTATGTAAAAAATTATTAAATTTCATTCCTGCACTTAAAAAAACAAAAGGTGTTGAGCCATTCTCAAAACATTCTCTCATTATGTCAGAGCAATTCTCATAACTATAAATTGCAGCAGCACCATCATTTTGAAATCCATTAACTTCAAACTCATTAAAGGGAAATTCAATTTTAATAATATCTATTTGGTATTCCTCATGAGAAAATTCCTGATAAAGATATTTAATATAGATTGGTTTTTTTAATAAATAACTTTGATAATCAATCTTAGTTCTTTCATCAAAATAGAGAAGCGGCTCAAATAAATAAGGTACTTCTAGATCATTACATATTTGACCAACATGCTTAATGACTTTAAATTTTTCATTATTTATTGCTGGATCAGAGTCTGGATTAAAGTACATAAAAAACTTAACAGCAGAAAAATCTTTTATGATTTCATCATCTTGATGTAATTTCTTTGGAAGTAGGGTTATGCGTGATTTATTATCTATATTGTATGCATCATCCTCAAATGCAATGATTTTAGATGTCTCTATTGAATGTAAGGATGTATCACTCATGTACGTATCATAATCAAATAGAATAGAGGATGCATTAACACCAAGATTTAAGGCGATTTGCTTCTTGAAATAATAATAATTTGCTTGCGTAAAACTTTTTCCTTTCTTTTCTTTGATAATGTCTTTTAAGCTAGTTCCTTGATCAATAGCAAGAGCGACAAATTTTTCATCATGCAATAGTTTATTAAAATGTAGTTGCTTATTCATTAAAGGTGAAAATATGGCGCTGAAGATTGAGAAATCCATAGCTTTCTCATCTGCTCAGTTGAATTTAATAATGATATTGAAAATCCTGCACTTTCTTGGGTAGTAATGTACTCATTAATTAGTGGCTTGAAACATTTAATTTTATACTTAGCAAGATAATCATCGACATCGTTATATACAATCAATAGCTCCATTAATGTAGTTGCTCCTGATCCATTTATAAAAGGTATTACAACATCACCACTTTTATATTTGAAGTCATCAAATATTTTATCCATCATAAATTTTATTATTTTTTTTGAAGAAGAAATTTTTTGTCTTCCATAGCCTGACTCACCATGAACACCCATACCAATAAAAACCTCATCATCATCTAATTGAAATATTTTTTCACCTGATATTGGAGAGACTCCAGAAGCCACAGCAATTGAAAGTGTTCTTGTTTGGTCTCTAACCGATTTTCCTAAACTTAATAAGGTTTCTTTATTTTCTCCAGTCTCAGAAAGTGCTCCTAAAATTTTATAAATGAAAGTAGTTCCTGCGCCACCCCTTCTCTGGTCTTCGTCACCCTTTGGAGCGGAGGCAATATCGTCATACATTAATAATAAGTCAGCATCAATATTATCTTCTTTTGCTAACTCAATTGCCATCTCTCCATTCATCACATCGCCCGCATGATTTGATATTAAAAGAATAGTTCCAGAATTTTCCTTAAGGGCCTCTATACCCTCAAAGATTAGATCTCCAGATGGTGCCGCAAATATATCTCCAACAACATTTGCATCTAACAGCCCTTCACCAACCCACCCCATTGCAATAGGTTCATGGCCAGAACCATTACCAATTAAGATTGCTGTTTTATTAGTATTTTTTGGTTGTTTTCTTAAAATGATTCTCTTACTAACGCTCGAAAACTTAACTCTATCACTATTAGCCTTTATATAACCACTGAGCATGTCATCAACAATATTGTCTTTATTATTTATAATTTTTTTCATAGAATTGCTTCGAAGTACTCTCTGAGAATAATTTCAGTAGACTTTGCTCCAGGATCAATAAACCCAAGTCCTTTTTCTTCAAGAAATTTAGCCCTTCCAACTTGGGCTTTCATATCTTTTGTTTTAGATAGTGAAAGAGAAAGAATTTCATTAATCTTATTTTTTTCAATTTTTAAATCTGAATTTTTTCTTAAGAATTCTAAAACTGGAATATAGATATCAAGAATACTTTTATCTCCAGCCTTTACTTTTCCTCTCTTCATAATTTTTTCTATCGATTTCTCAAAAATTTCAATGATTGACTGAGTTAAATGTAATTTATCTATTTTTCCAGACTCATTAAAAAAAATCGACATTAAAATTCCTGATGCACCACCCATTTCAATTCGCATTTGTTTTGAGATAGCTACCATAGTGTCATCTAGCGGTGAATTAAGATTATCTAAAAAGGATTGCTTTACAACAGTCATTCCTTTAAGGATTGTAGAGCCATGATCACCATCTCCTACAAGCTGATCTAATTTATCTAATTCAACTGAATTAGATTTAATCCTATCATACGAATTTACAATCCAATTTTTATACTGACTATGCATTTAAATGCTCATTTAAAAAATTAAAAGATCTTACAATAGCATCATATGGGTCAGCCTCTATATTTCTCCATGTAAATAAATCCTTACTAGTATCTTCATTTGCTTGGATAAACATTTCCAAAGAAACATGCCCCTTATAGTTAATTTTTTTCAAAGTACTAAAAATTTCTGGCCAGTTAATGGAGCCTGAACCAGGAACGCCTCGGTCATTTTCTGCAACTTGAAAATGAAACAATTTGTGTCTAGCTTTTTCAATTGATTGACACATATTTTTTTCCTCAATATTCATGTGGTATACATCTAAAAGTAACCCTACATTAGGATGATCAATTAGCTCACACAACCTTAATCCTTCATCAACTGTATTAATAAAATCTGATTCATACCTATTTAGAGGCTCTATCCCTAATTTAATATTTTTTTCAGTTAATAAGCTTGAAATTTTTTTAATAGAGTTAGATGAATTTTTAAATTTATCTTCTTTTTCCTTGCCCATAGTATTACTTATACCCCAAGCGGCATGGACAACTCCAGTGAGCAGTTCAGCCTCCATAATTGAGGTCATATCAATTGCCCTTTTAAGTGCCTCAATTCCATTTTTTTGAATGTCTGAATCACCGCTACTTATATCCTCTTCTTTCGAAAGACCAGTGGTACAAGTAAGAGTAATATTTAAATCTTTAGCTAGCTTTGAAATGTCTTTTACACTTGAAGGAGTTTGCCCCAGAAGAGAAACTTCTACAGACTTATATCCAGCTTTTTTACACTTATGGATATAAGGCGTGACATCTTCATACCAATTTTTTACAAATGTTGCTGAATGGACTCCTAAAATCATTTTAATTTATCAATTTTTACGAAAAAGTCATGGAATATTGCATCCCTATTAACTCCGAACGCCTCTCTCATTGGATAAGATTCATTTTCTCGCTTCCAGAAAAGCTCATCATTTAAGACGGGTGAAGAAACAATATGTGATGGGACCCATGAAGGCTCAATCATCCAAGCAATGTTGATAACATCCCAAATAACCCAAGTTCTCCAAGTTTGATCAATTACTCCTCTTTGCTTATGAAGAGGGTTGTTTGTATAAAGCTCATAAAGATAATTTCCAATATCTCCTCTTCCATTAACAAATTCTTTCATATCAGGAAGAGATAAAGTTAATTGTGCGCCAACGTTATATCCTGGTAAGTACACATGCGCAACACCGCACTCAAAAAGTAATTGAGAGGATAATACATCCTGAACTAAATTCAAAGAATTAGTATTATTATTGACACTATAAGTAGGAAATCCAGATGTCCAAACCACTACTAAATTGTTAATAATTTTTGGCGCCATCAATAAAGCTGAAGCTATATTTGTTAAGCACCCAATCGCACAAACATAAATCTTTTCATTAGGAGATTGAAGACATGTTTTAACAATAAATTCACTAGACTCCGTGACTAAAGGCTCATCAAAACTAGTTAAATATTGATCTGAACCCCTAAAAACCCTCCCTTCATGAGGCATTTTTAATTTATTAAATATTTTAATTATTTCTTGATAACTTTTTTCAACTCCTTCTGCAGGTGAATCAAAATATATATCATCAGGGTGTTTGTTCGAATCAATTAATCCATTTACCCAATCTTTATAATTATTAACTAATTCAATATTATTGTCAGAAATTTCTTTTTTTTCTTTAATTATTTTATAAGCCTTTAAAAGCTCTTCTTTGTGGTGTTGAAAAGAGTATGGTTCAGCAGTTACTCCTAATAAGTCAATTTTATCTTCAGACAATAAGGCCCAAGCCAAGGCAAACTGATCGTCAATTTCATTTGCGGTATCAGTATCAATTATTAGTTTACTTTTACCAATAGGGTTTGATAAATTTAGTAACAATTGGTCATTTGAAAGCTTTGGAAATTTATTGAGTATCTCAATAGGTACTGTCATTACACTAACTCCTGATCTAGTTTAATTGTATTAAAAGTAATGTTTTTATCAACCAAAATTAATTCGTTTGTGTGGTTGAATAAAAGACACTCATGAGCCAAACAGGGAATTCCAGAGTCTTTGTTTAAAACTAAAGAGTCATATGAAGACAAGGTTTCTGCACAAATAAATTGTGAGTTTTTCTTAAAATCAATATCAAATTTCTCATTTAAGATAAATATAATTGACTGATTTGAGCCATCTTCTGAGAAATAATTTTTGCTCAAACCAAACGCATGTTTATATGACACAAAAGCGTTACTAATCAAATATGGCTCATCATTAACTTTTCTCAATCGCTTTACATAATATAACTTTTCGCCCTGATTGAAGTGATCAGTATGATTATCATTTGTAATTTTTTGAAAATCTAAGATAACTGATGAAGGAACATCTCCATTCTGAATAATTTTTTGTGTTAATGATTCAAAACAATTTTCTGTTTGAGGCATTGAACCAGTGACTACTGTTCCTTTGCCTCTTTTTCTGACAATTAGTCCATCATCAGCAAGCAGCCTAAGGGCTGATCTGACAGTTATCCTACTAACATTGAAGTAATCAACTAAATCATTTTCTGAAGGGATTGTGCCTCCCAAAGGCCACTTTTCAGAGGAAATAAAGCTTCGAATCTGAGTATAGACATCTTGATATTTAGTCTTTGCAGTATTAGCCATGATAAAGTTTCTTAATTGCTTGAGTTATTTTTGCTGTGGAAGGTATATAAAAATCTTCCATAGGAGGGCTAAAGGGCACAGGAGTATGTGGAGCAGTTATTTTAATAACGGCAGCCTTTAGATCATCAAAACATTTTTCCGAAATCAAAGAAGTAATTTCAGATGCTAAGGAACATTTAGGGTTGGACTCATCAACAACAATTACTCTCCCTGTTTTTCTAACTGATTCAAAAATTAATTCTTCATCCAATGGTGAATAAGTTCTAGGATCGATAATTTCACAATCTATACCCTCCTTAGCCATTTCCTCTGCAGCTTCTTCTGCAAAGAGATTCATTCTTTGTATTGCTATGATAGTGACATCCTTTCCTGGTCGCCTTATCCTTCCTTTACCTAAAGGGATAGGCTCCATATTCTCAGGAACATGGCAAGTTTTCATATATAGCCTTTTGTGTTCCATGAATATTACTGGATCGTCATCTTGAATTGCTGATAATAATAATCCTTTTGCGTCATAAGCATCGTAAGGCGCAACAACTTTTAATCCAGGTATGTGAACATATAAACTATAAAGTGCTTGTGAATGTTCGCTACCAGCTCTAAAGCCAGCACCAACCACAGTTCTAACAACCATTGGAACTCGCTGTTTTCCACCAAACATATATCTCATTTTAGCTGCTTGGTTCATCAGCTGATCAAAACAAACCCCTAAAAAATCAACGTACATTAACTCTACAATTGGTCTTAAGCCAGTCATAGCAGCTCCAACTGCTGCACCAAAAAAACCAGCCTCTGTAATAGTTGTATCCCTGACTCGCTCAGGACCAAATTTAGTCAGCAATCCTTGGGTAACACCAAAGGGCCCGCCCCAACTATCTTGTGTACCAGGATACTGCTCCCTTCCCTTGCCTCCAGCAATATCTTCTCCCATCAAAATTACATTTTTATCATTTTGAAATGACTCCACAAGGGCTTCATTGATAGCATCTTTTACAGTTAGTTCTCTCATATTAGTAACTCTCTAGGATAGTTAACATAAACTTCTTCTAATGCATCTTCTGGCTTTGGCCAAGGCTGAGTTTCAGCAAAATCAAACGCGTCATTTACCTCTTTCAATGCATCAGCCTGTATTTTTTTAACTTCGTCAGATGAAAGATTATATTGAGCGGCCATTTCTATAGATTTTTTGATTGGATCATTTTTTTTTGCTTCTTCAATCTCTTCTAATGGCTGATAAAGCTGAGTATCCCCCTCATATTGCCCTGAAAATCGATAATTTTTAAACTCTAAAAAAATAGGGGTGTTTTTAGTCTTGGATTCAATAATGGCATCTCTGGTTATTTGGTGCACTTCAAAAACATTATTACCATCACCTTGATATGAAATCATGTCATAAGCTTTGGCAATATCTTTTAGTTCTTTGGTATTGAGATGCCAATCAGTTGCAGTAGCTTCGGCATAACCATTATTTTCACAGACAAAAAGCATAGGGATATCCCAAAGTTTAGCCAGGCCTGCAGCCTCATGAAAGGCCCCATTATGTATAGCACCATCACCAAAAAAAGTTGCTGCCATTTTGGTCCCACCATTAATTTTTTCTTGAAGTGCGGCCCCTAAAACTACTGGAGGCCCAGCGGCTACAATTCCAAAAGATCCAAGCATGCCTTTGTCAAAATCACTGATATGCATACTTCCACCTCTGCCTTTACATATACCAGTACTTCTTCCATAGATTTCTGATGTTATTTCTTTTAATTCACAATTTTTAGCAATTGAGTGGCCATGATTACGGTAAGTACTTGAAATCCAGTCATCATCTCCTAACGCAGCCATAACTCCAACACAAATTGCCTCTGATCCGATGCATGTGTGTAAATATCCAGGAACTGATTTCTCCTTGGCGATCTTTTTAATTCTCTCTTCAAATGACCGAATAGTAAATAGTTTTTTATAAATCCAATGTAGCTTATCTGCATCAATATCCATAATATAAGTTGTTATAACAACTCCAATAAAAAAAATAATTAATAACTATGATAACCTAAAAACATTGTTATATAGGTAGTTTTTTTAGTATGAAATTAAAATACTTAAAAAAGTATTTATTATAACTTTACTATGTGATATGATATCAATTTGACTCCTAACTAAATTCGGATAAATTAATTAAATGACAGTAAAGCTAAATATTGGATACGTGGCTACGGCAATTGCTCCCTACTATTCAAATGAGTATAAAGTGAGAGAGAAATCAGAAATTGCTCTGAAGAAATTACTCAGTAATTTTGATGTAAATTTTATTCCATTTCATAAAACTATCTTTTCAAAAAAAGATTCAGAAGAGGCAGAGCAATTTTTTAAGAATAAGATAGATTTCTTGCTTCTTCAAACAAGTTCATGCAGTGCAGGTGAGCAATTGTATCCTCTATGCAACATTACAGACAAAATAGGTGTATGGGCTGTTCCAGATATTGAGACCGAAGGTGATGTTAAGCTTCATTCTTTAGTGTCTACAAGTCATTATCTGGCCATGATAAAAAAAGTTTTATCGGATAAAGATATTACAACCAAGTGGTTTTACAATTATGCAGATACTGATGAGTTTATAAACAAATTTTCCGTAACAATTAGATCATTAGTTGCTTTAAAGAAAATGAAGCATGCCAAAATAGGTCTTGTAGGAGGTATATCTCCTGGCTTTGACAACATGAAGGTTGACCAATCAATTATTAAAAAAAATATTGGATTATCAGTTGAAGAGTCAACAATCAAAGAACTAGTTAAGATTGCTGATAGTTTTGATCAAAAAATTATTGATAGTGAAGTTATAAAAATTAAAAGTGCAGCCTCTAGTATTTCGGTCTCTAATGATGATTCATTTAACAAGGTTACGCGTATTTATTTTGCTTTAAAGAAAATGAAGGAAGATAATAATTGGGATTCTATGGCTGTTCAATGCTGGTCCCAGATGCAAGAGTTATACGGGGTTGCTCCATGCATGGCTTATGGCTGGTTGGGAAGTGAAGATGGGATTGCAGTATCATGCGAAGGAGATGTTCAAGGATCTATGAGCATGCTTCTTTTGAACTACATCTCAAATGCGGAAAAATCATCTACATTATTAGACTTAGCAACATTTGATAAAGAAGCAGATGCTGTACAAATGTGGCATTGCGGCGTATCACCAAGACATTTTTCAAACGAAGATGGTATTAAATGGGTAGATCATACAACCCTTGGAAGAAAGACCGATAAAAAATATGGCGTTGCAGGTGATCAAGTGTTTGCTCCTCAAGAAACTACAACTACATACATAAGCAACAATGCTGAAAGAATATTAGTATTGAATTCTAGTATTTTTGAGCATACAAATAAGGGCTTTGATGGAACTAGAGGATGGTTTAGAAATATCCATTTAAATCGAAAAAAGATAACTTCAGAAAATTTAGTAAACACCTTAAATATGGTTGGTCATGAACATCATTATGCGGTTGGACAAGGTGATTACAGTAAAGAATTAATAGAATTTGCAGCTTGGAATAAATTAAAGCTAATAAAAGAAATTCCCTTGGTAGATTACTTATCACCATTGGATGACTAATCAAATAAATGTTTATTTGATAATTTGTAACTAAAAAAGGAGATACGATGAATAATAAAATCAAGATAGTATCCATTGCCATATTTAGTTTACTTTTCGCCAAAATAGCCTCAGCTGAGGTTGCCCCAGGGTTTAATAACTGGGACGACGTCGAAGCTGCAGCAAATGGTGGACAAGTCAACGTTTATATGTGGGGTGGATCAGATGCAATTAATGGCTTCGTAGATGATTTCTATGGCGCGCCTTTAAAAAGTGACTACAACATTACTTTAAATAGAATTGGTGTTGCAGGAACTGTTGATGTGGTTAACCAAGTTTTAAGTGAAAAAGAAGCTGGTATCACTGGAGATAATGGTAATGTTGATTTGATCTGGATCAACGGTGAAAACTTCTGGACTCTAAAGCAAGCAGACCTTCTGTATGGTCCATTTGCTGCTGGATTACCAAATAGTAAATTCGTTGCATGGGATAACCCTGCGGTAAATTTAGACTTTGGAAGACCAGTTGATGGTATGGAAAGTCCTTGGTCAAGTGCGCAGTTTCATTTTATGTATGACTCAGCTAGAAACGACTATGAAGACATGCCAAGAAATTATGGTTTTCTAACTAAATGGATTTCTGACAATCCAGGTAGATTTACATATATCAGACCTGGTAAAGGTGGATTTGTTGGAACGAGATTTGTTAAGCAAATTTTCTTTGAACTAAGTGGTGGCCAAGAACAATGGGTTGGGCCATACAATGAAGAGCTATACAACAAGTGGGCTCCAAAAGTATGGGCTCTATTAAATTCTTGGGAAGCTGATCTTCATAGAGGTGGTGAGACTTATCCAACTAATAATGCTGAACTACATGCGTTATTTGCTAATGGTGAAGTTGATATGAGTTTTACTCAGTCTCCAAGAGGAGCAGGACCAACAAACTCTGCTGGAACAACACCTCCAACGTCTCGAGCTTTTGCTTTTTATGACAACATGATTGGTGATTTCAATTACTGGGCAATTCCATACAATGCCCCTAATAAAGCAGCAGCGTTAGTTTATGCTAACCTTGTTTTAGAGCCTACTCTCCAA
This sequence comes from Candidatus Pseudothioglobus sp. uisw_070, assembly GCF_059512545.2. Classification (NCBI taxonomy): domain Bacteria; kingdom Pseudomonadati; phylum Pseudomonadota; class Gammaproteobacteria; family Pseudothioglobaceae (SeqCode); genus Pseudothioglobus (SeqCode); species Candidatus Pseudothioglobus sp. uisw_070. The sequence goes on from NZ_CM183456.2 coordinate 1,542,263, forward strand.
GCTGCTCAAGTTCAACCTGCCAATGGTTTTTGTTGTGGCTGGGGAATAAGCACTGCAAAAGTAACAAGCTCTGATGGTGTTGCTGCTATTCAAGATGCTCAAAATAATCTTGGTGATGCCGCGGAAGATCAAGGAATATTAGCGCGAGCTCTTGTTTCAGATATTGCTGCAGAGTATCAAGATAAAATTGAAGCTGACTGGCAAGCAAATGTCCTTCTAAAATAGGATATAAGAATGGGTGGAGATAAATTAAAAATTGTACTTTCTTTAACTCCGCCCCTTCTAATTATTGGTACATTGTTTTTTGGAGGAATACTATATGGATTTCTTCAAAGTCTTGGCTATCAGCCAACTATTGGAAGATATGATCTTAATTTTGACGCATACTATAACGTCATGTTTTCTGAAAGATATGCAAAGTTATTCTGGTCAGGCCTAGCATTAAATTTATGGGTTAGCTTTGTTAGTACCTTTTTAGCTGCAGCATTCGCTTTATGGGGAGCCTTATCTATTAGAAAAACTTTTTTTGCAAAAAAGATTTGTAATTTTATATTTTCCTTAAATTTACCTATGCCTCACCTAGTAGTTGCAGTAGGGATGATTTTTGTTTTCTCTCAAAGTGGATTATTAGCTAGATTTTTTACTCAGATAGGATTTATTGCCTCACCAAGTGAGTTTCCTATCTTAGTTAAAGATAAATATGGCTTCGGAATTATCTTGGCCTATATATGGAAAGAAGCTGCATTCTTTTTTATTATACTAATGTCAGTTCTTCAGTCTCTTGGAGAAAATTTTGAAGAATTAGCTCAGAGCTTGGGTGCTAATAAATGGCAAAGATTTAGATACGTTATTCTTCCCCTGGTAATGCCAAATTTATTTTCCGCCTCAATAATTGTTTTTGCATTTAGCTTTGGAGCATATGAAGTTCCAGCAATTCTGGGTGTTAACTACCCTCAAATGCTTCCAGTAATGTCCTTAGATTTCTTTCTCAATCCAGATCTAAACGCGAGAAGTGAAGGAATGGCTCTTAGTATGATTATTGCATTTATTGTAATGGTTTTAGTTGTGATTTATTTCCGACTAACGCAAAGTAAGATTAGAAAAGATTAATTTTTATGGATACTAATTTAAAAAAAACAAACATTTATGCAATTTATTTAGGGGCGTTCATTCTAATTCTTCCCTTAATTGCTTTTTTTATAAATGCATTTTCATTTAGATGGTTTTATCCCCAACTTATTCCTAAAGAGCTTAGTTTACAAGCCTGGGTAAGACTTAAACTAATTCCAAAAGAAGGCCTTAGGTCTCTAGATGGTTTTATAGACTTGTGGCTATCAAACCCTGCAATTATTAAAGCGCTAGTTAATAGCGTTACAATTGGTGTCATTGTTACTATTGTCTCTATTATTATTGCATTACCAGCAGCAAGAGTGCTGGGTCTACTTAATTTCAGATTTAAAAAACTTATTATTTTCATCATGATTTCTCCTACCATTTTGCCTCCAATAGCATTTGTACTTGGATTAAACATTAACTTTATTTCATGGGGCTTCTCAGGCAGTTTCTGGGGTGTTTGCTTGGTACATTTAGTTCCAATAATGCCTTATGTAGTTCTAACAATGACTGGAATTTTTGCTAACTATAATCCTGACTTTGAACACCAAGCTAGAACATTAGGTGCTAACAAATTCAGAACCTTTTATTTGATTACACTCCCAGCAATTGCACCAGGAATGGTAGTGGCTGCTTTATTTGCTTTCTTAGTTTCTTGGAGTCAATATTTATTAACTTTCTTGATTGGAGCTGGAAAGATTATGACACTCCCGCTGCTTGTATTCTCAACAGCCTCATCTGGAAATCCAGCATTAACAGCTGCAATATCAATCGTATTTATCTTTCCAGCAATAGTAATTTTGTTCTTTACCTCTAAATTCGTCTCAGGAGATTCTTCTGCGACATCTGGATTTGGCAAACTTTAATTAACCATAGAAAAGGCTACATAGAAGATGAGTGATTTAAAAATTTCAAATTTATTTAAAAGCTTTCCTGGAATGGATAGGCCTGCAGTTAATAATGTTAGTTTAGATATAAAAACAGGTGGATTAATAGCTTTTTTAGGCCCATCTGGCTGTGGAAAGACAACAATATTAAAAATGATTACAGGATTATTTCCACCTGATAGTGGAGATATAACTCTTAATAATGAATCTCTACTGCCAATTCCTACAGAGAAAAGAGGGGTAGTTATGGTTTTTCAAAACTATTTATTATTTCCTTATATGAACGTTAATGAAAATGTTGGCTTCGCACTCAAAATGAAGGGCATGGATAAAGGGGAAATTGATAAAAAGGTTAAGGATATGCTGGAGCTAGTTAAACTGCCAGATATTGGTAACAGGAGACCCAAACAACTATCAGGCGGTCAGCAGCAAAGAGTTGCACTTGCTCGTGCGTTAATTTCAAAACCAAGACTACTATTATTGGATGAGCCATTAAGTAATCTTGATGCGCATCTAAGAGATGAGATGAGAGAATTAATTGTAACTATTCAGCAAAAATTAAATGTCACAACAGTTTTCGTAACCCATGACCAAGAAGAAGCAGTTCTATTAGCTGATAATATTGCGTTAATTTTTGATGGTGAGCTTCAAAGTTTTGCATCACCAAAAGAATATTATGAATCGCCAATTAATGAAAGGGCTGCAAGATTCTTTGGTGGCGTTAACTTTCTAAAATCTACAATAAAGAATCAAGAAATTGATACAGAGATTGGGGCTTTAAATTACAATCAAAAAAATAAAAAAGACTTGAATAGTAATCATTTACTTACTATCCGACCTGAAAATATAAAGATATCAAAAACCAACACTTTTAAAGAAAATTACTTTTCAGGAATTGTTACATCTATTATTTTTTCAGGAACAAATACTAGGTACAAAATTAAAATTAAAGATATTATCCTGGACTGTTCTGTCCAATCTGTAGGTAATAAAGAGATATCTAAGAATGATCAAGTCTTTGTCCACTTGCCCGAAGACAAGATATGGGGAATGAATGATTAAATCAAAAAATAAAATTCTATTTAACATAGATGAAGGCATAGGCAAACTTTCTCCTCATATGTTTGGTGCTAATCTAGAGCACATTGGTGAAGCCATATATAAAAATGGTGTCTGGGCAGAGGTCATTGAAAATAGGAAGTTTTGTGGCGCTGATAAATTTACTTGGGAAACAGGAGTTGAGCATGATCATTTAGATTTTGGAATTATAAAACCCTGGCAAGGTTTTAATCCTTCGGCAAAGCATGTCATGTATGCTCATTCAAATTCTGAATTTGTAGTTAAGGGTGAAGAACAAATAAATAGGTTTGGCAGTGGTAAACAATCTCAACAAATTACCATAAGAGACAAAAGTGAAAAAAATAGAGGTATTAAACAGCCTATAAACGTAAATTTTGTTGATGAAGCACATCAATTCAGCATAATGCTAAAGGGGGCTGGTCAAAAAGTTTATATACAAATTGGTGAATTAAATTTTGTTATAAAAAGTCGCTCTAAGTGGTTTGAATTTAAAAAAAATATTAAGTTTAATAATTTAAAAACCAAAAAAACTTTATCTATTTCAATTAATAGTGATGAATTATTTATCGCCAATTGTTCTTTAAAGCCAAAAAATACAAATTTTGGTTTCAGGAAAGATATCACTAAATTAATTAAAGAATGGGTCCCTAGTTATCTAAGGTGGCCAGGTGGAAATTACCTATCTGGCTATAATTGGATTAATGGAATTGGAGATAAGAATTATCGTCTACCTTTTTATGACTATGCCTGGTATGAATGGGAAAACAATGACGTTGGAACTGATGAATTCATGCAGTGGTGTGAGTATATTGGAAGTGAGCCAATGATAACGATGAATACAGGCAATGGAACTCCTGAAGAAGCCGCCTCTTGGATTGAATATATCACCGGATCAATCAAAACAAAATATGGCAAACTTAGGGCAAAAAATGGAAGAGTTAAGCCTTATGATCTTAAAACCATATTTATTGGTAATGAAATGTTTGGAGGCTGGCAAATTGGTCATACAGATGCAAAAACCTATGCACTTAAATATAATAAATTTGTAAGAGCAATCAAGAAAGTTAATCCAAATTTAAGATATATTGCAGTAGGAGCTTGTGCGGATCATTTTGGTCATTGGAATGAAATAGTATTGAAAAATATCAGAGAAAGAGTCGATGAATTAAGTGTTCATTATTACTCTATAAGAACTGAAAAAGATAAAACACATCCTCATTACACCTCTAGATATATTCCTACAGTTGCTGCGTCAACAGAAGTAGAAATAATGCTTGATAAAACAATTGCTGAAATCAAAAAATATACTAAAAAAAATATTACCATTGCCTTTGATGAGTGGAACACCTACGTAGAAGCTGAACATCCAAACTATATTGAAAATTATAATATTTCTGATGCATTATATGCAGGCTCTTTATTAAACGCTTGTATTAATAGGGGTGATATGATTACAAATACTGGGGTGTATCACCTTATTAATGTGATGGGTAACTATAGGATAGACGGTCAAAAAATATGGAAAACTCCTACTACTTTAGTATTAGAATTATTTACTAAATATCACAAAGGAGAAATACTTAAAACGTCTGTAAGTAGCCCTACTTTTTCATCTCCCGCGCTTGGAAAACAGCCAGTATACAAAAATAATAAATTAATAGATGCTTCAGCCACCTATGATCAAAATCAGGTATGTCTTTCAATAGTAAACAAATCAGAAAAAGAAAGTTTAATAGTTTCAATACCCCAACATAAGAAAATAATAGCAAACTATTTAGTTAATGGTAGCTCACCAACTGACTTAAATGACAAGAAAAATCTAAATAAAATAGCTATTAAAAAAAATCAATTAGAATGTGGTGAAGATTTTGTTGAAATCCCACCTCATTCATTCAGCCTAATATTGATGAAAGTATAGACATATTAAATTGCCTAAATTGGAATAATTCATGGTGAAATAAATAAGTAAATTTCCCTTATCACCATTACTTCATAACCCTCTTTAATTAACGACCCTAATTAATTTAAAGCATCTTTTAATGATTGCTATCGACTCTAAATAAATAGAATTATTATTAACTTAATATTTCTATTATTTTATTAATATAAATTTTTTAATAAAAACAATATGTTGAATAATTTAATATAATTCAACTTGCACTGAAATTTTATATATACTAAAAATCAATCCTTATATTTAATAAGGATTTTGTTTTAAACCTAAGGAGAAAAAATGAAACTAATAAATAAACTATTAGCTATTTCAGCTATTTCAGTTGCTCTAATGCCAGGAGTTGTTAGTGCTGACTGCGGTAAGGCAAGACTAGCTGATTTTGACTGGAGTAGTGCTAATATTCATACTGCTATTGCTGGCTTCATCTTGGAGCATGGTTATGGGTGTGAAGTTAGTATAACTAAAGGAAGTACAACGCCTATTATGGCTGCGCACTATGATGGACAGCTTGATGTAGTTACTGAGCTTTGGTATGACAACATTAAAGATACTTTTGATGGTCATGAAGCTGCAGGAACAGTAAGAAACCTAGGAGTAAATACTCCTGACTCTCAGCAAGCATTCTATGTTGATAGAGCAACTGCTGATAAGTACAATCTTACAAATGTTCTAGATATGAATAATCCAGAAATTGCTGCGTTATTCAGTGATCCAGAAAACCCATCAATGGGAAGAATGACAAGCTGTATTGGTGGCTGGACTTGCTACACAATTAACCTTGTTAAACAAAAAGCTTATGGACTAGATAAATACTATACTAACTTTGATCCAGGTTCAGGTGGAGCACTAGATGCAGCAATCGCAGGTGCGTTTGCTAAAAAGCAACCAATCTTTACTTACTATTGGGCGCCAACTGGTCTTATGGGTAAGGTTGATTTAGTTAGACTAGCAGAGCCTCCATTTAACTCTGAGTGCTGGGCATCTATGCAAGTTGTTGTTGAAGACATCAAAGCCAATGGAACAGATGCATGGGTACCTACTTGTGGAGTTGAGTACAGAGACATGTCACTAGACAAGTCAGTTCTTTCTTCATGGGCGGATTCACACCCTGCAGAGACTGCATTTTTAGAGGCTTATAGCATACCAACTGCGCAAGTTAACAGACTACTTGCATTCTATGAAGATGAGTCAGATGGTGATATGGAGCTAACTGCAATGGAGTACTTAGCGAATGATGATTCATGGAAATCTTGGGTACCAGCAGACGTTGCTGCTAAAGTATCTGGAGCTCTATAAGTTAATCTTAATATAAAAAAGAGCTCACTTGTGGGCTCTTTTTTTCATCAAAATCATTATGATAAGAAAAATTCTCACGTACTTTACATTCCCAATATTCTTTGTATGGCTTTTAGTCGTAAGTTATAACTCATCGAAAAGAAAGCCCGATAGTGTTATGGAGCTATTTACTGATTTAAGTTGGCTCTATGACTGGCCTAAATGGTTAGATATTCCTCTAATGAAATGGATTAATGACGGTTTTAAAGTCTTTAATGAAAAATATGGAATTTACTTCGAAGTAATCAACGATTTTCTTCTTGGTGCAATCCTATCTCTTAAGAAATTCTTAATCGTTCTACCTTGGCCAGTAGTCATTGCACTCGTTGTTGCAGTTGTCTTCTTTTCTAGTGGCAGAAAAATAGGAACCACCGTTTTTGTTGGGTTCTGTACATTTTTTATAGGCTTCCTGCATCCAAAGTTTTGGGATAAAGCCATAGAAACAACCTCTATTATGATAATTGGAATTATTATTTGTATTATTATTGGTATTCCATTGGGTATTGCAATGTCTCGAAATAATAAAGTTCGAAATGCAATACTGCCAGTTCTTGATTTAATGCAAACAATTCCAAGCTTCTGTTACCTAATCCCAGGAATTATGCTGTTTGGATTGGGCGCTGTTCCAGCAATTATTGCAACCGTTATTTATGCGGTTCCCCCATTAGTCCGATTGACTGATCTTGGAATTACACTAGTTGATACCGAAGTTATTGAAGCAGCTGAAGCATTTGGGGCTAGCCCGAAACAAAAATTACTTGGGGTACAGTTACCTCTTGCCCTACCAAACATTATGCAAGGAATCAACCAGTGCACAATGATGGCACTAGCTATGGTTGTCATTGCCTCAATGATTGGAACTCGAGGCCTTGGCGATGAAGTTTTACTTGGACTTCAACAGCTAAACGTTGGAAAAGCAACTGAAGCCGGTCTCGCAATTGTTCTATTAGCAATTGTGTTAGATAGAATTACGCAGGCTTACGGTAAAAGAATACAAGATAGAAATAAACCACCAGAATAAACCCCTATTATGTCAAAAATCGAAATTAAAAATATTTATAAAATATTTGGTCCCCAGCCTGACCAGGTTTTATCAATGGTCCAAAACGGGGCAGATAAAGAACAAGTTCTAGAAGAAACTGGACATACTGTTGGCTTAGATAACGTTTCATTATCTATCGAAGAAGGTGAAATTTTTGTTTGTATGGGCCTATCTGGCTCAGGTAAGTCGACTTTGATTAGGCACATTAATAGATTAATTGATCCTACTGCAGGACAAGTTCTTGTAAATGATGTCGACGTATTAAGCTTAGATGAGAAAGAAATTTTAGAATTTAGAAAAAAAACCATGAGTATGGTTTTTCAGCGCTTTGGATTATTCCCTCACAAGACAATCATTGAAAATGTGGCTTATGGACTTGAAATTCAGGAAGTCCCTGAAGATAAGAGAAAAGAAATTGCCCAGGGTCAAATTGATGCCGTAGGGCTCCAAGGATTTGAAAACCAATACCCAGCTCAACTATCTGGCGGAATGCAGCAAAGAGTTGGTCTTGCAAGGGCTCTTGCAACTGACCCACAAATCCTTCTAATGGATGAAGCGTTTAGCGCTTTAGATCCTTTGATTAGAAGTGAAATGCAAACCCAACTAGTTGATCTTCAATCGAAACTTAAAAAAACGATTGTCTTTATAACCCATGACCTTGATGAATCGCTTAAACTTGGCGATCATATAGGAATCCTAAATGGCGGACGATTGGTTCAAGTTGGTCGCCCAGAAGATATTATCCTCAATCCAGCGGATGATTACGTTAAAGCTTTTGTTAAAGACGTTAATCGCTCAAAAGTTTTAAGAGCTAAGACTGTAATGACAAAAATTGATAAATTTGATACCTCTGGCATTAACCCATCATCAACATACAAGTATGATGAAGATACTTTTATTGAAGAACTAGTGCCTAAGGTTTTGAAAGATAGATCAACTATTGAAGTTATTGATAAAAATGGAAGCACAACTGGGTACATCTCATCTGACGAACTCTCTGAAGCCTTAACAAAAACAAAGTAATGTCTCAGGGTAATTTTGCAAGTAAAAATATAATCATTTCAGCCTCAGCTGATGGACTTGGCTGGTGTATGGCTAATGTTTTGATAGATCAAGGCCACACAGTTTACTTATCTGACATTAATCAGCAAAAAATTGATGAAATTCATAAGCATCCGCTTTTCAATAAAAGGGTATTTATTGAAAATGTTGACGCTGGGAATCCGGAGTCAGTTAAGTCTTACTTTAAAGCCCTTTCTCAAAAAGTTACACGCATTGATGTTCTCATAAATAATGTTGGTATTGCTGGTCCCACTGGACCAATGGAAGATTTAACCATCGAGGACTGGAGGCAAACGATAGATATAAATTTAAATAGCCACTTCTACTTCACTAAGTTTGCAATTCCGCTTTTAAAGAAGAATAAGGGGGGCTCAATTATTAATCTATCTTCAACAGCTGGACTATTTGGATTTCCACTAAGGACTCCTTACGCTGCTAGTAAATGGGCCATCATTGGAATTACAAAGTCACTCGCCATGGAGCTCGGTGAATTCGATATTAGAGTAAACGCGATTTGCCCAGGGTCAGTCTCAGGCGATAGAATTAATCGTGTTATTAAAGCAAGAGCCAAATCAATAGGCTCTTCTGAAAATGAGGTAAAAGAAGACTATGAGGCAATGGTTTCTCTTAAAACATTTGTAGATAAAGAAGATATAGCAAACATGGCAAGCTTTTTAATATCAAATGAAGCAAGCAAAATTTCTGGTCAAATAATGACAGTCGACGGCAACACAGAGAGAATGGGTTAAGCTCAAAAGTTACGCGTTTATAATTTTAATAGTGCCTATAAAAGCTCTTATTTAAAACTAGACTATTCTATTAAAAGACTTAACAGCCCAATGTTATTTTTTATCTTCTGACTCTAGACGTTTAAATTCTACAACAGTCATTACCGCTCCTACTAAAGCAAGCGCAAAGCAAAATAACCCAGTAAAGAATATTAGTGAATCATCCATAATTAGTCCTTCCTGGCTATTATTTTAAAATAAATAGCGAACGTTAAAATAGATGGAATCCAAGTTGCGGTAAACAATGCTTCTTGCTTTGTGTCCACTCCTTGAAACCAAAGAAAAGCAGTTGTTACAAATGCAACACCCACTGACATTAAAATACATATATCTGACGTTTTCATCATAATTACATCCTTCTTTAAAAATTAATCTTCGTTCCAAAAAGCCGCAGAACCTATCAACAAGAAAATTACTGCTAGTGAGGCATGCGCTCTTATACTTGTTTCGTTCGGTAACTCTATCAAAAGTGGCACCAAATTAGCCATACCAAGCAAAAGCCAGAGTACTGCCAAAAATGATAGGGATAGGGCTACTATCCCAATTTTTCTTTTCATAAAATCACCAGCTCTAGTTTAATGAAGTCCAGCTATATATTGTGACAAAGCTTCAATTTCAACTGTCGTTAAACCTTTAGCAACATTCACCATCATCTCATTTGCCCTAGAAACATCTGTGGAGCCCGTTTGTTCATTTATGGAATATTGACGGAATGCTTTTAGCTGTGAAGTAGTATATGCTGCATGCTGACCGCTGATTGCTGGGAAGCCTGCAGTTGGAATACCTAAACCTTTAGCTCCATGACAAGCAATACAAGCTGTCGTTTGAGTATCCATTTTTCCACCAACATAAATCTTACGACCAAGCTCAAGAGTTTCAGCATCTGCATTCGCACTGTTTTCACTTATAGTTTGGATTGAATAGTAAGCTGCAATGTCCATCATGTCTTGCTCAGAGAGCATTCCAGCAACACCATTCATCATTGCATTCTTTCTTTCACCTGACTTAAAGTGCTGTAATTGTTTTATAAGATAAGCCTCACCTTGTCCAGCTAACTTAGGAAAAGTAGGAATAGTGCTATTACCTGCCAGACCATGGCAACCCATACATGTTGCAGTCTTTGCTTGACCTGCCTCAGCATCACCAGCAGCAATAATAGGGCTACTGAAAGAAGCAATTAATATATAAGCTAAAGCAATAATGGTCTTTTTCATTCTTAATCTCCAAAAAATTCAAGGAAATTATACGTGAAAAATAATGGTATCGTAAACTTCAATTAGGACAGTTTTATCGACTAATATTAGTATTTAGAATTTTGAATAGAAAGATATTCAGCAATCGAGCGTTCAAATCCTTCAGCCATTGGAGCCATTGCATTCATGTATGAGTTCTGACGCTCACCTGACTGAAAATATTCTAATTGCTGAACAATCCAATCAGCATCTTTTCCAGCTAAAGAAGGTGCATTTTCATCTGTCGAATGTCCATTCTGGCCATGACAACTTACACAGCCCAAAGCACTATACATTGCTTCGCCTTCACTATTGGCATTTGAACTTAGCGAAAAAATAGCTAAAGCAATTGTGACTGATGTTAAAAAATATCTTTTCATTGAATCTATATCCTAACTTAATTCATCAAATAAATTATACCCAGTTCTAGCTTGTTCAAAATCTGTTGTATTTATAATGATTATTTTCCTTTCCAGCTTGGAGATCTCTTTTCAGAAAAAGCTTTAGGACCTTCTTTTGCATCTTCAGAGTTCAACATTTTCTGATAAGCCTGGATCTCACCAGATCGCATAACTTTATAAGCACTTTCTAAATCCATTTGGTCTGTTTGCCTTAATACAGATTTTATTGCTGCCAGAGAAAGAGGTGCAGACTTAGCAATTTGATGTGCCCACTCTATTGCTGAATCTTCTAATTCACTTAAAGTACAGCTTCGATTAACTAGGCCAAAGTGTTTTGCTTCATCTACGGCCATTCGTCGACCTGTCATAAGCATATCCATCGCCACTGCAGATGGCAATCGTCGTGGCAATCTTAAGACGCCCCCACTATCAGGGATAATGCCTAAGGTCGCTTCTGGAACAAAAAACTCTGCAGTATCTGCTGCAATTATAAGGTCAGCTGCTAAAGCTAACTCAAAGCCTCCTCCAACTGCTAGTCCATTAACTGCGGCAATGACAGGTTTATCAAGATCCCACAACTCCGTTAGTCCTGCAAAACCACCAAGCCCAAAGTCTGCATCAATTGCCTCGCCTTCAGATGCGGCTTTTAAATCCCAGCCACCGCAAAAAAAACGATCACCAGCACCCGTTATCACAGCCACCCGTAAATTATTATTATCTCTAAAACTGATAAATGCATCACCCAGCGCATGACTTGTTTTAGCATCAATTGCATTAGCTTTTGGTCGGTCCAAGGTAATCAACATTACGTCATCATAGATTTTGCAATTAACACTGTTGTTCATAAATTTCCCAATTAAAAGGCTGATTAGCCTAAGTTTAACTTAATAAGAGTGTCGACAGCAATAACTCCGCTGCCTCTCTTCAATACTAATAATGGATTAATATCCAATTCATCAATATCATTTTCACTAACTAGTTTGACAGTAGCCATTACGCAATCAATAATCATCTCAACGTCTCCTTGTGGATTACCTCTATAACCGTTAATTAAAGGAAAAGCTTTTAATTTTGATAAGGCTAGAGAAACATCCTTCCTATTAACTGGAAATAGAAGTGGAATACTTTCTTTGAAAAGCTCCACCAAAATTCCACCACTTCCAATAATAATATATTTTCCAAAAATTGGGTCAAGGCCAACACCAATAATCAATTCAGCAACTGAATCTTGCACCATTTTTTCAATAAGAAGGGATGAACCAATCTTAAATAAATCCTGGCAAGCCTTCTCTAGCGCTAAAGGATCATTTATATTTAGCATAACAGCACCTAGCTCTGTTTTATGTACCAACTCAACATCTGAAACCTTCAGTGTTATAGGGTAATGTATTTTTTCAGCGGCAATTAAAGCCTCAGAAGTGCTACTAATAATTTTTCCATCTGGCACAGGAATTCCATATTTTTTCAACAATTTCTTGCCTTCAAACTCTGTTAGAGTTGAAATTTTAGAAGGGTGAGATAATGAGCGTAATATCTCTATCGATTGCATTGAGCTTTTCTGAAAAGCGAGTCCAATTCTATAGGAGTGATTAAGAGCCTTCAAGCAAATATCCAGCCCTATCATTGGCGCGATACCATATTTTTGGCATTCCTTAATAATCCTTTTAGGCATACAATCTGCAATTGAAGCTAATACTATAGTCTTCTCACGTGTCCCAGAAATCGCATCAGAGAGAGCCAATAAAGTTAAGTCCCAATCTTTTTGTTCTGATTCTTGCGTTCTTGGCCAGTCCAATAACAACATTGTTGCAGCAAAATTGCCACTAATCATCTGCTTAAAGCATTTTGAAGTTCTTTTTCGGTCACCCCAAATAAAGGTATGGTAATCAAGTGGATTATCAACCTCGACATAATCATTAAGCGCTAGTTTAACTCTATCTTTATGAAGATCATCAAGGCTAGGAAAGGTGATATCTAGACCATCAATCAAATCCGCCATCATTCCTGCCTCTCCTCCAGAGCAGCTCATAGATGCAACACCGTTATGGTCAATGGTTCCTAAAATACTTAGCAGTTTTAAAGTTTCTAGGAACTCTGGAACAGTATCCACTCTAGCAATCCCGAGTCGCTCAAAAAAAACATTAAAAAGTTGGTCCAAGCCTGTCATTGAGCTGGTATGACTGAGTGCAATCTTTGCAGAAACATCAGTACGTCCAGACTTAATTGCAACAATTGGAATTTTTTTATCAAGGGCTCTTCGAGCAGCAACATCAAACGATTTGATATCGGAAATTCCTTCGATATGCAGGCCTATTGCATTGACTCTATTGTCATCGAGCATCGCATTAATAATATCTGCAATATTTGTATTTGTTTGATTGCCAAGAGTAAACATGTAGGCAATTGGAAGCCCGATCGATTGCATTGTAATATTAAGGCCTATATTGCCACTCTGTGTAATAATTGCAACCCCACTCAAAACTGGCTCACAACCATGAACATCAGGCCACAATGCAACTCCATCAAGACTATTGATAAAGCCATAACAGTTCGGTCCAATTAATGGCATTCCATCAGCAGCCTCTTCCAGCCTCTGATTTCGTTTTATTCCTTTTTCTCCAAGCTCTCCAAAACCAGAAGCGTACAAAACTGCTCCACCACCTCCAATCGACTTTAAATCAGCAACTATAGCTATAGCAGACTCGGCATTAACTGCTATAAACGTAGCATCTGGAGCCTCAGGAAGATCTTTAATATCTTTGTAACACTTAATTCCCTCAAGAAAATCTAGAGTTGGATGGATTGCCCAAATTTTATGGTTATAGCCTAATTTTTTACTTTCTCTAATCGCAAAATTTGCACCACGATTTCCAACCACAGCTATTGATTTTGGTGATATTAGCCGACTCAAATTAGTTCTACTCATAAAGGACTACTCAAATGGTCTTAGTAGTGACCTTGAAATGATATGTCTTTGAATTTCACTCGTACCATCCCAAATTCGTTCAACTCGATGGTCTCGCCATATTCTTTCCAAAGGCAGCTCTTCCATTAGACCCATACCTCCAAGTATTTGTATGGCTTCATCAGAAATCATTGCAAGAGTCTCTGTAGCTTTCAGTTTTGCCATTGCAGCATCACTATTAGTCATTTCTCCTTGCGTATCCTTCCATGCAGCTTTTAAAGTTAATAGTTCTGCAGCATGAAGCTCCATTGACATATCAGCAAGCTTAAAAGAAACTCCTTGAAATTTACCAATCTTTTGACCAAATTGTTCACGCGTTGCAGCCCATTCTGTTGCAATTTGCAGGGCTCTTTCAGCTCTGCCAAGACACATTGCTGCAACTGATAATCGCGTAGCGCCAAGCCACTCATTTGCCACATCAAATCCATGGTCTACCTCACCTAATACTTGAGATTCATGGACACGGCAATTATCAAAATTAAGAATAAAGTTATGATATCCCCTATGAGAAACACTTTTGTATCCAGGCTCTACAGAAAACCCTGAGGTACCAATATCCACCAAAAAGCTAGTTATTTTTTTCCTCTCTCCTCTGGAAGTCTTCTCAGTTCCAGAAGCTGCAAATAAGATAACGTAGTCGGCCACATCCGCATGACTAATAAAATGCTTTGAGCCATTAATTACAAAAAACTCTCCATCTCTCTCTGCCTTGCACTGCATAGATCGAACATCTGACCCTGCGTTAGGCTCTGTCATTGCAAGACATTCAACCTTATCTCCTCGAATCGTTGGAATTAAATAATCTTCAATTTGTGCTCCTTGGCAAGCCAGCAATATATTACTAGGTCTTGCGACAATATACTGAAGACCAAAATTTGCCTTACCTAACTCCTTCTCTAAAAGGCATAAAGTCAAAGTATCAAGACCCCCACCTCCATGTATTTCTGGCATATTACTAGCATAAAGACCTTGATCGATTGCCTTTTTTTTGATATTTTCAGCTAGTGGTTTGTTAATTTTATTACTTTGTTCAACCTCATCTTCGTGAGGATAAAGCTCTTGCTCCACGAAACTTTTAACTGAATCGATAATCATTTCTTGCTCATTAGAAAGGCCAAAATCCATCCCTACTCCTACAATTTAATTAACTTACTTTATTTTTTAATCGCCATAATGCGGCCTTTTTGCCTTGGTGTAGACAATTTTTTATGATATCCCCAAATCTTTAAAAGTATATCTTCAACAGTTGATTCAATCTGGCATGCTTTCCCTTTGTTGATATCTACATGAACAAGCATTTGCTCAGTTGTAGCTAATAAGTCACCACTTTCAGCATGGAACATTTGATGAAAAATATGAAGCTTTTTTGCATCTAAACCAAGTAATTGAGTAGTAAACTTAAGAGGCTCTCCCTTTGAAACTTCCAAATAAAAGTTTATATGCGTTTCAACAGTATAGAAAGACTTGCCTGCTAAGCGATAGTCATTATCAACCCCAATGTATTGAAATAAAGCATCTGAAGCATCGCCAAAAGCATACAAATAGAATGACTCGCTCATATGGCCATTGTAGTCAATCCAATCTGGATGAACTTCAGCTTGATATAACTCTAGAGGAGTATTAAGCTTGTCCTCTAGAGAAAAGTATTGGTACTTTCTTTTAAGATATATTTCATTATCCATATGATGTCAGAATACCTAATAGAATTAGAATGTAATGAGATGTCAATTAATAAAGATTATATAATGACAATGTCTGCACCGAACTACTTGAATTATGCATAATTTCTATCGCAAAGCAAAGTTTCTTTTATCCTGTCCATCCATTAAAGGTTGTCCAGAAGATGCTGGATATGAAGTTATTTTTGCAGGTCGTTCTAATGCAGGTAAATCTAGTGCAATTAATACACTCACAGAACAAAAAAAATTAGCGAAAGTTAGCAGAACTCCTGGTAGAACTCAGCATTTAGTCTTCTTTGAGCTTGATAAAGATCGAAGGCTTGTTGATTTACCTGGTTATGGATATGCCAAGGTTCCAGATGCTGTAAAACAAAATTGGCATAGAAATATGAGTGAATATTTTGACAATAGAAAGTGCATGCGAGCTGCAATACTTGTAATGGACTGTCGCCATCCATTAAAGCCCTTTGATCAAATGATGCTTGAGTGGTCTATCACTAATAAAGTCCCTACAAATATTTTACTAACAAAATCTGACAAACTTAAAAAGGGAGCTGCAAGCTCAGCTAAACTTGCTGTCATGAAAGCAATCAAAGGTTACCCATCAATAAGTGTTCAGCTTTTCTCATCCCTGAAAAAAGAAGGGGTGCCTGAACTTTGTAGTTATCTTAATAAAATATTTGAAGTGAGTAATGAGGGTTAACCTAGACCTCTCTTTAATTAAAGCTAACGATACAATTATTGTCGCGAACAATCGCCAAGTCTTAGCAATCAAGAAATCAATATCTGAACTTAATGGTACATCAAAAATGCCGAAAGTATCTTCCTATAAATCATGGCTTGAAGGCAACTGGAATCAAAATAATCCATCAAGAAGTTTGCGCCTGCTAACTCAGTTTGAAATAAGATTTTTATTAAAAGAAATTAGTAAAGGAGATGTTACAAGCAATCCTGAAACTTTTATTGATGAGCTAATTAAGTGCTACACAATTTGCAAAACTTATTTTATTGATATATCTGAGTTATCAAGCTTTGGTGCAATCCCTCCTAAGCTCTTTATAGGCTGGATAAGTAAATATGATAAGTTTAAAACGGCTAATAAGTGTATCGATCATACAGATCTTTTTCGTGCTTCACTAGAATCTCTAAAAACTCAAAATAAAGAAGGGAAATATTATTATTATGGCTTCAATGAGCCAACACCTGAGCAAAAAAAACTTTTTGAAATATTAAAATGTAGGCCTATGTTGCGTCAAGGTCAAAATAAAAATATTCCTGCCTTCTCTTTCAATAACCAAGATACTGAATTAAAGACAATAGCAAAATGGGCAAAAGAGATTAGTCTAAAAAATCCAGATAAAAAAATTGGAATTGTTATCCCAAATTTAAATGAATTACAGCATATTGTTAAAACTATTTTTGATCTTGAATTTACTTCGACCCTAATCGAAACTCATCAAAAACCATACAATATTTCTCTTGGAATACCGCTTGGACATTACCCACTCATTCAACATCTTTCCTCTGTTTTACAAATTTCAACTGAATTTATCAAGGGTCATATAAGCCATGAATTATTGATCAAGGTTGTTACTTCACCTTATATTAAAGGCGCTAAGAGTGAGCGAGATAGTCGCGCGTTATTGGTCTCTAAAGTTTTAAAAATTGGTGCCAAAGAGAGCAGGGTTAATAAAATCATTTCTCTTTTAGATACATGCCCATCACTTAAAGAGATTTTTATAAAAATAAATACAATTAATACCTCAAAAACTATATCTCTTGAAGATTCCCTTGATTTTGTCAACTTATTACTTTCTTGTTGGGGCTTTACTTCAGATAGAGTCTTATCAAGTAGTGAATATCAGATATTTGAAAAGTATCAGACTGAAAGTTTAATTCTAAATAAACTATCAATTTATTATAAAAAAACAAACTTATCAAATGCTTTAGATATCTTAAGTGCCCATATAAGTGCTGTTATTTTTCAACCAAAAAGTGGTTTGTCAAATATTCATATAATGGGCTCTCTTGAGGCTGAGGGTTTATTCTTCGATCATGCATGGGTATCGAGCATGACAAGCAACTTCCTTCCAGGGCGAATAAAAATGCCATTATTCATTCCATCAAAGACTTCAATTGAGTATAAACTTCCGAATTCAAGCTTTCAATTAGTTGCTGAAGAAAGCAAAAAAACATTAGAAAACTTAAATAATTTAAGTTTTGATACTACATACAGTTACCCAAAGAACTCAAGTAATCGTGAAGAGCTTCCTACTCCATATTTAGACTTTGATGAATTTCCTTTCGAAGCTTTATCTGAAGATTTTCCTAGAGATTTAGAATATATTGAAGATTTTAAAGCTTCTAAAATTATTGAACCTTCCATAAAAAAAGGCGTTAAAACCCTTCAAGATCAGATGAGTTGCGGGTTTAAAGGATTTACAAACCGTCTTAGTATTGATAACTTTGAAGAGCCACATATTGGTATAAGCCGACTTGAACAGGGCAATTTAATCCATAAGATCTTAGAGACTTTCTTCAATGAGATTACAACCAGCACAAAATTATTACAACTTTCTGATAATGAGCTTACTTTATTAATAGAGAAGCATACTGAGTCTGCAATTTTGAAAATACCTAATTCAAATTTTAAGGTCAATGAAAAAAATAGGCTTTTAGCAATTATTAATGAATATCTTGATCTTGAGAAGCAGCGAGATTACTTTGAAGTGCTAGAGACTGAATCAGCATCTGAAGTTAATATTGAGGGCTTGAAGTTTTCAACTCGTATTGATCGTATGGATCAAATGGCTTCTGGCACAAAACTCATCATTGATTATAAAACTGGAAAAAATATTAAAGCAAGCCATCTCACTGGAGATCCTTTAAAGGAGGCTCAGCTTCCTATTTACGCAATAACGAATTCAGTTGATGGAATCTCATTTGCAACTATTAACTCTAACAATTGTGAGTTTAAGGCAATAACAAAGAATAAATTTGAACTTCCAATAAGTAAACAGGCGAGTAATAAAATGCCAGATTGGGACAGTCAATTGACTGTATGGAAATCAAGCTTAATCTCAGCTAGCCAAAATTTTCAGTCAGGCGTTGCTAGCGTCTTGCCTGCAAAAAATGCTTGCGACTACTGTGATTATGACCTACTCTGTAGAATCGATAAATCTAGTAATAATCGATAGTCTTTCTTGAGCTATCTCTTGTGCAATATTGATATTAGCAAGTTTCGAAATCTGAATTGATTTAAGAAGCTCTAGTAATTTAATTATTGGCTTTGTATTTATATCCAAGCAATCAAAAGCCGTCAGAATTATTTGAAACCTTTTATGACGCCTTAAACCATCATTCTTTAAGTAAAAATTTAAGACTTCCTGAGGATTAAATGACAAGAAATTCATAGCAAAATGACTCCATTCTGCAACGAGTTCAGTAATTTGTTGGATATCTTTTGGACATTTAAGATGCTCACAAAGCGCCTCAATATTTTGAGGATTTTGCTTATGAAGCCAAAGAGCAAAGGAGACTTCAGGTTGCTTGATTGATTGATTGAGTTGCTTAAAATCACTATTATTACTAAGCTCTAGCATCGGAAATAACCTTTCATATGCCCTAGATTCAATCAAAACTTCAAAAAATACAGACGGAGACTCTGTCTGCATTGAAAGAGCAATTTCTTTAAAAACGCGCTCTGATGTTAGAGCGTCGACTTCACCAGAGACAACCATTTTTTTTATTAGCTCTAGCGTCTTATCGTCAATAGTAAAACCAAGATTAGAGAAGCGAGATGCAAAACGAGCAGTACGTAATATGCGCACAGGATCTTCTGAAAAAGCATCAGATACATGCCGAAGTGTTTTCTTTTTGATATCTTCTATTCCGCCATAAGGATCAATATAACTTCCATTACCATCTATTTTTTGGGCAATTGCGTTAACTGTTAGATCCCTCCTTGAAAGGTCTTGCTCAAGTGTTACAGTCCTAGAAGTATCAAATTCAAAGCCTTTATAACCTTTACCAACTTTACGCTCAATTCTTGCGAGTGCGTACTCATCATGAGTCTCTGGATGAAGAAATACTGGAAACTCTTTTCCAACCTGACGATAGCCTAGTGACAAAAGCTCCTCAGGGGATGAACCAACAACAACATAATCCTTTTCTGTTGTTTCGGATGCTATCCCTAAAATCTGATCTCGAATAGCGCCGCCTACTAAATATATTTCCATAATTATTAACTGCAGATTTTAAAGATGACTGTAAATTTATCTTATAATACACGAATGGATAATAAGAAAAATATATCACCTGAAGCATATCATATTACTCAAGAATGTGGCACTGAGCCTCCATTCTCTGGTGAATATTATAATCATAATGAGACAGGTCACTATCATTGTATATGCTGTGACGCAGTGTTATTTGAATCGAGCACTAAATTTGACTCGGGAAGTGGATGGCCAAGTTTTTATGAACTTGCAAACAGTAGCTGTGTTCGTCAACTAGAAGATAACTCTATGGGCCACGTTAGAGTCGAAGTTAGATGTGCGTCTTGTGACGCCCACTTAGGGCATGTTTTCCCTGACGGCCCTCAGCCCACTGGAAAGCGATACTGCATTAACTCTGTTGCTTTAAATTTTACTGATGATCAGTGATGGTTTGGTAATAAGTCTAGCTAGTAACCATTTAATAAAATAGAACCATAACCGCCAAAAAACCTAGAAAAATTGAAAACCCTTTTTTAAGTTTTTTACTATCAACAGCATGGGTTACCTTGGCTCCTAATGGCGCAAAAAAAATACTCGTAGCGACAATAGCGACAAGCGCTTCAAAATTGATAAATCCAATCCCACCAGTTGGAAGGTCTTGACTTGAGCCTGTAATCATAAAACCAATACTTCCAGCAATTGCAATTGGCATCCCAACAGATGCAGAGGTTGCTATAGCATTTTTAATATTTACATTGTTATAAACCAAAAATGGTGTTGTCATAGTTCCGCCACCAATTCCAACCATAGCAGAAATTAGGCCAATAAAATACCCAGTTATTGACCAAGCCCATCTAGATAAATTATCAGCATGACTTGATGTAGTAACCCCAAACCATAGAATCAAAGCAACACTAATCTCAAAGAGTGCAAAAAATAGCCTTAGAAAATCAAAGCTCATATATTTTACTAATAGGGCGCCTGTAAAAGACCCAAGTAGAATCGTAGGGGCTAACTTTTTAAAATTATCCCAAAGTATTGCTCCGTGCCTTTGATGCGCATAGAGACTAGATATAGAAGTAAAAACAATAGCCGCTAAAGCAGTGCCAATTGAAGTATGCATTAAGATTGACTGGTCCACAGATGGCGCCAAAAGATAAAGCAAAGCTGGAACAATTATTAGCCCCCCACCAACCCCCAATAGACCAGCTAA
The DNA here is from genome assembly GCF_059512545.2 of Candidatus Pseudothioglobus sp. uisw_070. NCBI lineage: Bacteria > Pseudomonadati > Pseudomonadota > Gammaproteobacteria > Pseudothioglobaceae (SeqCode) > Pseudothioglobus (SeqCode) > Candidatus Pseudothioglobus sp. uisw_070. Next base: position 1,563,231 of record NZ_CM183456.2, read on the forward strand.
AAATCCAGAAAATGCACCTAAAAGCAAAAGAAGGGCAACAAGCTCACTCACAACAAGAGACTATTAAAGTGCTATTTACCTTCATATGTCAACTCAATTTGACCAGATATGCTCTGCAAAATGCTTTCGACACATGGACTGGTAACGATCATTACCGCCAATAACTACTTGATCGCCATCATTAATAATATTACCTTTTTCGTCTGTGCGAACCACCATCGTTGCTTTACTTCCACAATGGCAAATAGTTTTTAGCTCTATTAGATTATCTGCCCACGCCAAAAGATGCTGACTACCTGGGAAGAGTTCACCTCTAAAGTCAGTCCTAATACCATAACAAAGAACAGGTATATCTAGATCATCTACAGTAATAGCTAGTTGCTTAACTTGATCTCGACTTAGAAACTGACTTTCATCAATAAGCACACAGTTGATGCCTTGTTTTTTATTTTCCTCAGAAAGTATCTTAAACAAATCATCTTCCTTATGAAAAAGATAGGCCTCTGCCTCAAGGCCAATTCTTGATGTTACTTTACCAACACTATATCGATTGTCAATTGCTGCTGACATTATATAAGGCCTCATACCCCTCTCTTTATAGTTATATGCAGACTGAAGAAGTGAGGTTGACTTTCCGGCATTCATTGCAGAATAATAAAAGTAAAGCTTAGCCAAAATACAAACCTTAAATTAGAAACAATATAATATTATAACCTTTGATAACCATTCAAAATGTAGCATCATTGAAGCTCTTCATGTTGATAAAATTCCTGAAGAACTTCGGGATTTTCTAGGGCAGTCTTATTGTCAATAGGAAGATTATTAATTGCTTTTTGAACCGCTAATTCAACAATTTTGCCACTCTTTGTTCTAGGAATATCAGAGACCTGAATGATCACATCTGGAACATGTCTAGGCGTGGTATTGCTTCTAATCTGATGAGCTATTTTATTCTTAAGCTCATCATTCAGCTGCTGACCTTCACTTAACTTTACAAACAAGATAATTCGTGAGTCATCATCAAGTGCCTGCTCAACAACGACAGACTCTAATACTTCATTTAGTATTTCAACTTGTCGATATATTTCAGCTGTTCCAATCCTCACTCCGTCTCGATTAAGGGTCGCATCTGATCTCCCATAAAAAATCATTCCGCCCGATTCCATGAGCTTTACATAATCCCCATGGCACCATACATTAGAGTAGCGTTCAAAATATGAACTTTTATATTTATCCATATTCTTATCGCTCCAAAACATTATTGGCTTTGAAGGAAAAGTACTAGTGCAAACCAACTCGCCCTTTTCTCCAATAACAGATTCGCCTAGCTCATTCCAAACTTCAACAGAAAGACCAAGGCCTCGAGTTTGTAGCTCACCTCGATAAACTGGAAGTATTGTAGAGCCCAATACAAAACATGAAACAATATCAGTCCCACCAGAAATAGAAGACAAACATATCTCTTCTTTTACGTATTGGTAGACATAATCAAAACAATCGGGACTTAATACTGATCCTGTAGAAAGCAATATTCGCAGAGTTTCTAAATTGTGAGATACACTGGGATTAAGATTTATTTTCCTGCAAGTATCCAAAAATTTTGCAGATATACCCATAACATTAATTCTTTCTTGCTCTACATAGTCAAACAAAACACCAGCATTATGTTTTAATATTGGAGAGCCATCATAGAGCATTATTGTTGCCCCAGAAGCTAAAGAGCTAACGAGCCAGTTCCACATCATCCAGCCACACGTAGAGAAATAAATGACCCTTTCGCCTTCTTTAATATCGCAGTGAAGAGTATGCTCTTTTTTATGTTGAATTAGAGTCCCACCAACTCCATGAACAATGCACTTTGGAACGCCAGTAGTTCCAGATGAGAATAAAATATAGAGTGGGTCATTAAAAGCAACAGATTCAAAAATTAATTCAGGTGTTACTTCCTGATCAGCAATTTCATCAAATGCAAAAATGGAATTATTTTCTTTTAAAGAAGCTTGATCGTCAATATAACGAACCAACAAAGTGTTTTCAATAGATGGCAGCTTTGAAATTATTTCTGCATTCTTTTCAAGGCAATTAAAAACCTTTCCGTTATAAAGATATGCGTCCACACAAATAAATATTTTAGGCTTTACTTGACCAAATCGATCTAGGACTCCTTGAACACCAAAATCAGGAGAGCAGGATGTCCAGATTGCACCAATACTAGATGTTGCCAACATTGAGACCACCGCTTCGGACATATTAGGAAGCAAGCCAGCAACGCGGTCACCTTTTACAACGCCACTTTTCTTAAGCCAATGAGAGAGCCTTGAAACCTGATTGTATAATTCAGAGTGTGATAAAGAGCTTTTATATTTATCCTCACCCCAAAAAACAATGGCAAGTGATTGATCCCTTTTAGATAATAGATTTTTTGCAAAATTTAATTTAGAATCTGAAAACCATTCTGATTCTAAAAAATCATCGCCATTTTTTAAAACCTCTTTAGAGTCATTCTCCGCAATGATTTTAGAATATGTCCAAAATAACTCCCAAAAAGACTCGGGGCATTTGCATGACCATTTATATAAGTCATGAAAATTTTCTAGACTTATATTAAACTTAACATTAGCTTCTTGAATAAACTCCCAGGCTTGGGAATCCTCTATTTCACTTAGAGTTGGCTTCCACAGTATCTCATTCATTAAGACCCAGTCTTTAACTCTCTTCTAAGAACTTTACCAACATTTGTTTTAGGAATTTCCTTAATAAACTCAATATGCTTAGGTACTTTATAAGCAGTTAATTTTTCACGACAAAAACTAATGATCTCCTCTTCTGATAACGTTTGCCCTTCATGGAGAACTATAAATACTTTCACAAGCTCTTGAGAGCCTTCACCCTCAATTCCAACGCAGCCACACTCAAGAACTGCAGGGTGCTCATTTACAACAGCCTCTACCTCATTTGGAAATACATTAAAACCAGAAACAATAATCATATCTTTTTTACGATCAACGATAAAAATATTACCTGTTTCATCTATTCGAGCAATGTCACCTGTCATGAACCAATTATTTTCGTCAAGACCTGAAACATCAGAATTCCAATATCCACTCATAACCTGTGGTCCGCGTACGCAGAGCTCTCCAACCTCGTTAGTTTCAGTTAAAACATTATTATCCTCATCTCGAATTTCAATTTCAGTGAAAGCAGCAGGAAATCCTACAGAGCCAGTAAATTCAGTTTGCTTATAATCATTAACACTCACCAAAGGAGAAGTCTCTGTTAGTCCGTATGCTTGCCAAATGACAGATTTAGTAGTTTCATGCCACCTTTTTGCAGTGGTATCTAAAGCAGCCATTCCGCCACTTAATGACATAAGCAAGTTACTAAAATCTAACTCCTTAAAGCCATCATAATTTAATAGAGCTTCATAAAGAGTATTTACGCCAGAAATCATATGAAACTTATGTTTTTTCATTAATGAAACAAAAGTCTTAAGATCTCTTGGATTAGTAATTAAAACAGTTTTTCCGCCAATATGAAACAGCATGAAGTTGTGAACGGTTAATGCAAATATATGATAAAGAGGTAACGGACAGATGGCAATTCTCTGTTCATTTCTTGATTCATCATACATTTTTGGATCAATAGTAAAAAACGCTTGAATAATGTTTGCAAGGATATTTCGATGGGACAATACTGCGCCCTTTGAAACTCCTGTTGTGCCTCCAGTGTATTGAAGAAATGCAGTATTATCAATAGAGATATCAACTTTAACTGGATTTTTCCCTAAGTTGTCACTTAGTACTTTATTAAACATAATAGCGCCATCAATATTAAATTTAGGCACTAATTTTTTAACTTTTCTAGTTACAAAATTAATAATTTTCCCTTTAAATCCAAGAAGGTCACCAACAGTTGTAATCATTACTTTTTCTACATTCGCAAGATTAGACTTTTCTACTACAGTAGCGACGCCCTCCCAGACTACTAATACTTTAGCTTCACTATCTTTAAGGACATGCTCTAATTCTCTTTGAGTATAGAGAGGGTTAACATTAACAACAACGATTCCAGCCTTCAGAGCTCCATATACAATGATTGGATAGGCAAGCATATTTGGCATCATCACAGCTATCCTATCTCCTGCCTGAAAATTATTAGTCAGCCATGAGGCAAAAGCATTTACTTTTTCTGAAAGATCTTCATATGAAATTTCAACACCAAAGCTTTCAAATGCCATTTTTCCATTATGCTCTTGACAGCAGTTATCAAAAAACTCTACTAAGTTACCATGCTCTTTAAAAAACTCTGTTTCTTCAAGTTTGTTTGGTATGACTTTTTCCATGCTTTTCTCCTTATTCTAGTAATTAACTTTTCTCTATCTTGTTTATTAGTATTTCTTTGTACTGATTATAAACCTCTCCATCTTTCTTAAATGCAAAACAAGAGTTTGTAAATTTTTTTTCTATCGATTTGGCCTCCTCTAAAGAAATAGTATTGGTTTTGCCGCCAGTTTTCTCTTTCCAAAGAGTTTGATAAGCAATCGTTCCGGCATAAGCCAATAAGTCAGTAATATGCCTACATCCTTTTTCACCACCCATAGCTTTGATAACCTTTCTGTTAAAGCCTGAAATTAAATACTCACCTTTTAAATTTTGGCAATTTTGTACAGCTTGCGGGCAAATATTGTATGGGGATGCATTTATTACTGCCTCTATATCGATAATTTTCCTGTCGTCATCTAGAGTTAATCTTACAGCCATATCATGAAGTGGCTCTCCTGCACTTATATAGCCTCTATGCATATTTTCAAATGAATAAGTTTTACTATCAACTAGGAATACCTCAACGTCCCAAAGCCCATCATCTCTTTTATAGCCCTTTCCTTCGATGACTCTATTATGTTTTAAATCTCGCTTTGCTGGCCTAGATAGCATTTATTTATTATCCTTTTAAAATTCGACTTTTTGATTTAGCATGTTGCATTTCTAATTCTAACACTAAATCCTCAACACTTGGTACATTGGAGATAGAGCCAACTCCCTGCCCTGCTGAAAAAATATCACGCCACCTCTTAGCAGTAACCTTACTGATATCAAAATCTACTTTAAGTTTTTGTTTAATTAGGGGCATTATCATTTTTTTTAAATCACCCAATGATTGCTTAATTCCTCTTTCTTTAGGAGAAATCCCAGCATTTTTTAGTGATTGCTCGAGCCAATTTCCATTAACACCAGTAATTTTATTAGACTTAATAATGTCACTGGCTGAGGCGTTAAGTATCATCTCTTTATACTCCTCAGTGGCATCACTTTCTTTTGTAGCAATAAAGCGAGTTCCCATATAAGCCATGTCAGCACCCATAGCCTGGATTGCTAAGATTGAATCGCCTGAGCTGATACTTCCGCCGACAATAATTGTGCCATCAAAGATCTCTCTCACCTCAGCTACAAAAGCAAATGGTGACAATTCACCGGTATGCCCGCCTGCGCCATTACAAACCAATATTAAACCGTCAACTCCAGCATCAATTGCTTTTTTTGAGTGGTATAAATTAATAACATCTGAAAAAACTAATCCGCCATATTTATGAACTTTTTCAACAACCTCTTTGGGGTTACCCAGTGAAGTAATTACAATTGGTGGCTGATGCTTAAGAATTAAATCGAGGTCATCATTACTCCGAGCATACATTTTACTAACAATAAGATTAACCGCCCAAGGAAGTGCTTCTTTGCCTGAACCTAAAGCTTCGGTTATTTCAGAAAAAGTTTGATCCAGTGCTTCTAATGTTCGACAATTAGCTGACGGAAATGACCCAACAATTCCTGCCTTTGATGATGCAATAACAAGTCTTGCGTTGGATACAATGAACATTGGTGACTGAATGATTGGCAGTCTTAGCTTACTGATAAAATTTTGTGTTTTCATCTAATTTCTTATATTTTTAAGTATGCCTGCAGCGCCCATTCCAGTTCCAATACACATTGTGACCATACCATAATCAATATTTTCTCTTTGCATAGCTGATACCAGAGTAGCAATCCTTATAGCCCCTGTAGCTCCTAAGGGATGACCAAGGGCAATTGCACCCCCAAGTGGGTTGACTTTTTTAGGATCAAGGCCCAACTCTTGAATTACAGCTAATGATTGCGCAGCAAAGGCCTCATTGAGCTCAATCCAGCCTATATCATCCAGACTTAAGCCTGTTGATTTTAAAACTTTAGGAATTGCTTTGACTGGGCCAATTCCCATAATTTCTGCAGGAACTCCTGCAACTGAAAAGCCCATGAACTCAGCTTTTGGTGTTAGATTGTATTTTTCAACAGCCTCTTCGCTAGCAACAAGAACTGCAGCAGCAGCATCAGACATTTGTGAGCTATTTCCTGCAGTAACTGAGCCATCCTGAGCAAATACAGTTCTTAGTTTAGCCAAAACTTCAAGACTTGTATCTTCTCTTGGCCCTTCATCCATAGATACAACATTAGAACGAGTTGTGTATTCATTGGAAGTAGTTGAGTATCCATTTTCAACAGTTGTTATTGGGGATATTTCATTTGAAAATGAACCATTACTATTTGCAAGAATTGCTTTTTGGTGACTTTCAAATGCAAATTCATCTTGAGCTTCTCTTGATATTTTATATTTCTGTACTACTTTTTCTGCTGTTAATCCCATTCCGTATGCAATAGAAATATTTTCATCTGATAAAATTTTAGGATTCATAGAAGGTTTGAAGCCAGTCATAGGAACGCTGCTCATACTTTCAACGCCAGCTGCTATAACTAAATCAGCTGAACCCGATTTTATTAAGTCAGCGGCATTGGATACCGACTGAAGTCCTGATGAGCAGAACCTATTTAAAGTGTACGCAGGCGTTGAATCTGGCAAGCCAGCAAGTAATGTTGCAATGCGAGCAATGTTAAGCCCTTGTGGGCCCTCTGGCATTGCGCAGCCAACAATAATGTCATCAATATTTTTATTAATTTCTTCACTAGTATCCGATGCTTTCAATACACTTTGTATTGCATGAATTAATAAATCATCTGCTCTAGTTTTAGACAATAAACCCCTTACTTTTCCAACTGGAGTTCTTTTTGCATCAATAATATAAGCTTTTCTCATAATGTTCTCCAGTTAATTTCGAAGTGGCTTGCTATTTCTTAGCATAAACTCAATTCTTTCTTGCGTTTTCTGAGTGCCTAAAAGTTCGATAAAATACTTCCTCTCAAGATCTAATAGCATTTGCGAATTCACTGTTGTATTTTCTTCAACTTCAGAACCAGTCATTACTTTTGCCAAAGAGGTTATACAATACTTATCATGATCTGACATAAAGTGTCCTTCATAAAGGTTGGCAATTTGCGCCATAATGTTTGCATACCCAGCTTTTCCAACTACTTTAAATGTCGCATCTAAGGGAGATTTAAATCCAGATTCTAGTAATGCTATTGCTTGTTGCTTTGCAACATAAAGTAACTCGTTTGGATTAGCAATAATTACATCATCATTTTTTAAATAGCCCATTTCTTTTGCCTCTAAAGCACTTGCTGAAACTTTTGCCATGGCAATTTGCTCAAAATGCTTAGAAAGCAAAGGAAATATATCGTCTGTTTCTTTATTAAGAAATGCCCTTAAAGCCATTTCCTTACTGCCACAGCCCGCTGGTAAGGCACCAATACCAACTTCTACAAGGCCGATATAAGAATTCATTGAGGCTACCACTTTATTGCAATGTAATAAAAGCTCGCAGCCTCCCCCAAGTGCAAGCCCATCAACTGCAGCAACTGTTACTATTTTGCCATGCTTTAAGCGCATCAATAATTCTTGCAGCATAGCTACTGTTTTTTTAATGGAATAAAGCTTACCAAGCTTAGGAAGCCCTGGATTCATAACTTCAAACGCCTTCTTTTTAGCTTTAGAGGCAACTCCTGGATCTTTTTCTAGTAGGCCTAGTTTAATAGCAGAAATTATTTCATATAGATTTGCTCCAGCACAAAAATGCTCTTGCTCCTGCTTAAAAATTAAAGCATGAAAACCATTTTCTTCAAGATAGTCAAGGCACTTTGGTAGCTCAGTTAAAACGTTTGAACTTAAAACATTCATTTTTGTTTTAAAAGAAACGCTGGCAATACCATCGCCAATATCAAGTAGCTTAGTCGCCTCACCTTCCAGCAAAATATTTTGGTGATATTGCTTTTCACCCTGCAAAAGAGATTTATGCAGATGCCTTTCATAAACTGGATGAGATGATCTTGTAATATATTGATTCTTATTTGGATCAAAAGCCCCATCATCAGAATAAACAAAATCTTTATCCATAGCCCAATTTGGAAGGGGCTCTTGAGAAAGAGTTTTACCGCCACTAATATCAATATTCAGGGCCTCTCTAACCTTACTCCAACCAGTAAGCTGGACTTGCTCGAAGATACCTTTCTGCCAAGCAAAGCCTGACTTTAATGCAAGATCAACACACCTTACTGTTTCTGCCACATGCTCTAAATGAAAAGAGGCATAGTGAAAAACATCACGATGAACTGACCATAAAAATTGTGCTTGCGGATCACCAGATTTGGAAAGCTCTAATAATGAGTTCTCAATATTTCCATTATCTTTGAGTATTTTCTTGACCGTTGAACTAATAGTTTTATCTGCGAGTCTATATTCTCCAGTAGCTGGATCATAAACATTTATATTCTTTCCTACTTTCTCATATATGCCTTTTTTAGTCTTACTTCCTAATGACCCTTTTTCAATTAAATGATCAATCCAATCAGGCAATTTGAATAGTTCAACCCATGGATCATCCTTGGCATTTTCATAAATATTTTTTACAACATTTGACATCACATCAAGACCAACAACATCTAGAGTTCTGAATGTAGCGCTAGCAGGTCTTCCAACCCTCTTACCAGTTAGTGCATCAACTGTATCAGCAGATAAAGAGAAATTTTCAGCATGCTTTAATACAGCCAAAAAAGAAAAGACGCCTATTCTGTTAGCAATAAAAGCAGGACTATCTTTTGCATAAACAACTTCCTTTCCCAATGCCGAGGTAATAAATCCTTCAGCTATATGAAGTAACTTTTCATCACTAAATGAAGTTCGTATTAATTCAACAAGCGGTAAATATCTGGGAGGGTTAAAAAAGTGAACTCCAAAAATTCTACTTCTCAAGCTTTCTGGAGAATGCTCAGCAATTTTTTGAATTGATAACCCAGAAGTATTTGTCACGAGAACTGCATGATCATTTACATAAGGAGCTATTTTCATGAAAAGTTGTTTTTTGATATCAATATTTTCGACAATTGACTCTATTATGAAATCACATTTTGATAGAGTATCTAGATTCTCATAAGTTGAGGTCTTAATTAAACTCGCTATTGAGAGGCTTGCAAATGGCGTAGGTTTCAATTTTTTCAACATGGAGAGCGATTTCATTAACGCCTCTTCACTTGTATCAAACATGACTACATCAAACCCTAAGTTTGCGAAGTGAGCAGCTATTTGCCCACCCATTGTTCCCGAGCCAAGAACGGCAATCTTGCTAAAAGCTTTATCAAAATATTGTTTCATAGTTTTCCTATATTTTTAATTCTTTAAATTTTCAAAATCATCCACTTTTAGTGCTTCAAGAAGAATGTCATTCCATCTGAGCCAATTTTCTTTATCTTCAGTGGTTAAAGTTTTATTATCAACAAGCCCTTGAAGCCAAAACTCTAAGGTAATACTTGGCTGATACTTATATCCAGCTTTTTTGGCTTTATCTCTGAGCACTTTTAATTTAATCCCAGCCTCATACCCCTGAAATAGAATATAAAAAGGGTGTCCAGGTTTTTCTCTTAAGTTGGAGCAAATACATGTAGATAAGTTGTCAATTAACCAGTCAATATCAGTAATAGAGTTTGAAGTAGCAATAATTAATTTGTCATTAATTTTATCGCTAGTGACTGAAAAAGGAAAAAGGAAAAATCTTATTATTGCCTTAATAACTCCATTCACTGGCATACTTTCTATATTTTCTCGCATCGCAATATCAGCCTCTTTGACTAACGTGAGAACTGATAATTTAAGAATACTCTCGATATTATCGTCATTTTGGAATTTCTCCTCATAAAGCTTTATGCATGAACTGATTTCATACATTGCAGAAATTGCATCAGCAAATCGACCAGACACCATCTCTTTTCTTTTTAAAGATCCACCTAACAATAAAGAGGCGATATCGGTTAAGACGGCAAACTTTGCGGATAAAACTGATAAGCTTCTATAGTAAGGCCTTGTCGTTTTATTACCATAAGGTTTTGCCAATCTGCCTTTAGTCCAAGCGTAGACAATTGCTCTAGCAATGTTATTAATAAAGCTTCCAACATGAGTTACTAGAGCTTTATCAAAATTCTTTATTGCATTCTTCCCGTCATCATGAAGCGCTGTTAATTCATCTAGTAAAGTTTTGTGGCACCTAACAAGTCCCTGTCCAAAAATCATTAAGCTTCTAGTTAGAATATTTGCGCCTTCAACAGTAATCGCAACTGGAGCACCAGAATAGACATTTGAAACATAATTTCTTTTGCCTTGCATTACTCCTCTTCCACCATGAACATCCATTGCATCTATCGAAGAATTTTGCAATAACTGAGTGTTTCTATATTTCACTATTGCTGAAATAATTGATGGTCGATGTCCAGCATCAAGCGCCCAAGTAGAAAGATTAATGTTTGCAGTTGCTCGAAATGCATTTGTAGCAAGATTCGATAGTTTCTCTTGGATTCCCTCCATTTTCGAAATTGGAATTCCAAACTGCTCACGAGTTTGTGCATAGGTACTCGTAGTTAAAAGCATAGCCTGAGTGGCAGATGCCCCAGTTACAGGCAACGAGATTCCTCTACCAACGCTTAAGCACTCCATAAGCATTCTCCATCCATGGCCAATCATTTTTTCACCACCGATTACCCAGTCCATTGGTATAAAAACATCTTTACCATAAATAGGGCCATTTTGAAATGGCTCGCCAATTGGACGATGACGTGTTCCTATACTTAAACCCTCAGTTTTTCGTGGAATAAGTGCGCAGGTAATTCCTAAATCATTTTTCTTATAAAGAGGGTGATCAGCTGGCAGTAAATTATCAGGGTCATATGCCTTAAAAGCCAACCCTATCACTGTAGCTATAGGTGCAAGGGTTATATAGCGCTTTTCCCAATTTAATCTTAGACCCAATACTTTATTACCTTCGTACTCACCATAACATACTATCCCATTATCAACCAGAGAGCCCGCATCAGATCCAGCAACTGTAGAGGTTAGTCCAAAGCATGGCACTTCTTTTCCTTTGGCTAAACGAGGCAAGTAATGTTGTTTTTGCTCTTCGGTCCCATACTTTAATAACAGCTCACCAGGTCCTAAAGAATTTGGAACCATAACCGAAATTCCCAAAAACTGTGAGGCCGATGAAAGCCTTCCTACAATTATGGCATGCGCGAAATGAGAAAAACCGAGTCCATTAAATTCTTTTGGAATAATCAAACCCAAGAATCCCTTATCAAAAATATACTGCCAAACCTCCTTAGGCAAATCTTCACTGGAAACAATTTCGTAGGAATCAACCATACCGCAAAGGGTTTCAACTTCATTATCAACAAAACTTTGCTCCTCATCAGTGAGTTCAGTTGCCTCAAGTTCTGATAGCTTCGTCCAATCAGGATTGCCTTGAAATAACTCAGCATCCCACCAAACGCTTCCTGCCTCAAGTGCAATACTTTCGGTTAAGCCAATCGGAGGAAGGGATTTGCGCATTAACTTATAAAGAGGCTTAGTAAACAACAATAATCTAACACTTGGAACTATTAGAATACCTAAAGCTAAAAGAAAAAGAAGTAAAAGCTGAGCGCCAAAATGGTCAGCAACTACAGCGCCTGGATATGTCAAACCAACTGCTATTAGCCACAATTGCCATGGCTTAATTTGAAATCTCACTAAAGCTACTAGAATTAATACAATAGAAAGAAAGAAAGAAAGAAGTGAATATTGAAATATAGTTTCGAGCATAACAATTAATCCTTATTTAAAGCGTTGTCGTAAATGAATTATTAATTTAATAATTGAATAACTAGTATAGTTATAAAAATTAAATCTAAGTTATCATAATATAATAAAATATTAACATTTTATAACGCTTTATTTTCTAAGGATTGTGATTTTTATCTTAACTTTATGTTGAATTAGTATGAATACAAATAGTGCAGTTTGGCGATCAATTCTAAGGTTACAACAAATTTACCCAGAAAAAGTAAATGAAATTTGTAACGGGATTGGGTTATCAAAAAATATGCTATTAAATCCAAACTTATCACTACCAATTGATATTTTTTTAAACTTTTTTATCGAGGCTGAATCAGTTTTTAATGATGAGCTAATCTCAATAAATTATGCTCGATTAGCTCAAATAAGGCCTAACTATGCTGAAGCCTTTGGGTTAATGTTTGTTTACTCTAGACACTTAAAAGAGGGCTTTAAGCTATTGCAAACTTATATAAATATTGAATTAGAAGGTATTAATTTTGTAATTAGGGAAGATCTCAATGAAGTTAAAGTGCTATTTATTGCAAACCCAAAGATTCAGCATTCATCTGTTTATGAGAATCTATGCCTTTCAATACTTGCTGCCTTTATTAGGTCTAAAAGATTCCCAATTAAATGCATTAATACAAAAACTCATACCTCTGGAGGAGCCATAAAAGAAAAATCAGTTTTTAGTTGCCCAATTAACTCTCAAAGTGCTGAAACATCAATTGTAATTAGCAAAAAAAATTATTTAAAAAAGAATACTCTCTCAAACACGAAGCTTGTTGATTACTTAAAGTCAATTGCGCAAGAAAAAATCGATAAAAAGGTTAGTAAGGTTAATCTTGTTGAAAATATTGAAGTACTGATGAATAATTATGTAAATTATTATAGTAATATCAATATTCAAGAAATTTCAGATCAGCTTGGTGTCAGCACTATCCAGCTTCGCTATGAATTATCAAAAGAAAACACAACGTTTCGAAAAGTTCTAAATAACTTCAAGCTCAAAAAAGCCAAAAATATGCTTCAAAAAGGTCTTTCGGTTAAAGTAATTTCATATCAACTTGGCTACTCAGATCCCTCTTCATTTATTCGTTGGTTTATTGGCCAGACTAAATTAACGCCAACAACATTTAAAAACAACTAATAAAGATTAAAGCGCTAAGAGATTGGCATTACCGCCAGATGCCGTTGTATCTTCTGTAATGACACGCTCATTAACTAATTGCCATGTTTCGTAAAGAGAACTCATAACTGGGGTAATCGCTGAGCGCTGATTAACTATTAACTTTTCCACTGACATCAAATTACCAAAAAATAATATTAATTTATACGATTCACTTTTCATCAACTTCAGGCTTGGCCCGTTAACCAATCTAAATATATTCTCTTTACCAAAGCCAAGCGTAATCAGAGAGTTATATTCATCTTCTTTAATAAGACTAACAACGCTATTTCCTAATACAAGAGCTAGTAAAGTCTGCTTAAGTGCATCAATAGCTGTTGGACCAAGGCATAATGCTGTTCCTTTTGGTTTATATCTAATACTATTTGATTCACCAGTTGGCCCAGGCAAGAAAATCTTAGTTGCGTATTTAGCTATTTCATCATGCAGGAAGTCAAAGAAATCACTTTCAATGAACGAAAACTGGTTTTTCATTTTAGTTATCAAATCTTCATTTATTAGAATGCTCGGCAAAATCAAATTATTAACTTGTGCATTCCCATAAAGTTTAAGTTCATGATCGGTTGTCTTAGTTGAGGCTATACTCTGGCTGTATCCATGAAGTGAACTTGGCCCTCCTGCTTTAGGGCCAGTTCCCGACAAGCCCTCACCTCCAAAAGGTTGAGATCCAACAACAGCACCAATTTGATTTCGATTCACATAGATATTCCCAGCATTAACTCTGGACGTAATTTCCTCAACTTGCTTGTCAATTCTGGAATGTATACCAAACGTTAATCCAAAGCCTTTTGCATTTAATTGATCAATCATATACTCCAACTCATCACTTTTGTATGAAATAACATGAAGGATTGGACCAAAAAACTCTTCATTAATTTCATCAATTGATTTAAGATTAATAATTGTTGGAGTTACATAATAGCCAGTCTTAAGATCACATTGAATATCTTTAATTATTTGATTTCTTTTTCTAGATTTTTCAATATAGCTTTGAAGTTTTACTTGAGCTTCACGATTTATAACTGGACCGCAATCGGTGGAGAGGTGTTTAGGATTTCCAATACGGAGCTCCATCATTGCGCCCTGAATCATCTTTAGGGTTTCATCAAAGCACTCTTCCTGAATCATTAGTACCCTAAGTGCAGAACAACGTTGCCCTGCACTTTTAAATGCTCCATCAATGACATCTCTTGTTACCTGTTCGCATAAAGCGGTTGAGTCTACTACCATTGCATTTAGGCCGCCAGTTTCAGCAATAACTCTTGCCCCTGGATTTCCATTTTTAATTAGGTTGTGTTTGATTTGTTTTGCTACAGCTGATGAGCCTGTAAAGGCTACACCAGAAATTATTGAACTGCTAGTTAGGTAAGAGCCAACATCTGAACCCTTTCCTAAGCAAAGCTGAAATACTCCTAAAGGAATTCCGGCCTCAATTAATAACTCACTTGCTCTATAGGCTATTAAAGAGGTACTCTCAGCAGGCTTAGCAATTACAACATTTCCAGCAGCAAGCGCAGCAGCGACCTGGCCTGTAAAAATTGCCAAAGGAAAGTTCCACGGGCTAATACAAACAAAAACTCCCATGGCTTGTCTTTTATTAAGAATTATATTATGTGCTAAGTTGGAATAATAGCGTAAAAAATCAACCGCCTCTCTAACCTCATCAATGGCATCTTGATAAGTCTTTCCAGCCTCTCGCATTGCAAGGGCCATCAATTCAAATTGGTTTTCTTCATAGAGTTCAGCGGCTCTATTTAAACTCTCAAGAATTCTGTCTGGGTCATGAGAATTTAAATTAAATGCATTTTGTGCAGTTATTAAGCAGCGATCTAACTGTGATTGATTTGCATATAGCAAACTGCCCAAAATATCAGAAGTATCAGATGGATTTTTTACTTCTTCTTGATTAGAGTCCTCTAGGGCTATCCCAGAAATCATTGATTTTGCTTGCCACTTTTTCTTTAACCAAGGCTCTTGAGATTGAAATAGTAAATCAACTTCATTCTGCTCAGTCAGCATAATACTTGATGAGTTTTGCCGGATATTTTTAAAAATGTCTTTTGGAAGTGGGATTTTTGAATGAGAGTTATTAGTATCTTTTTCAACTTCAGAAAAAACATCTACTGCTAAGCTTTCTGGCTTAATATTCTCATCAAATAAATGATTAATAAAGGAACTATTAGCTCCATTCTCTAATAATCGCCTCATTAGATAAGCCAACAACTCCTTATGACTACCAATTGGCGCGTATACCCTTGAAAGGACATTATATTTATTTTTTATATAGATATGAAGAGACTCGCCCATACCATGAAGTCTTTGTACCTCAAATCCAACATTATCTCCAGCAATTTCGCAAACGCTGACTAATGAATGTGCATTATGACTAGCAAATTGGGGGTAGATAAAATTCCTCATCAAGAGTAGTTTTTGAGCGCATACTAAGAATGAATAGTCAGTATTTATTTTTTTTGTAAAAACTGGATAATCAACTTCTCCCATAACTTGGGCTTTCTTAATTTCACTATCCCAATATGCCCCTTTGACTAGCCTTACCATTATCTTTAAATCATATTTTTTGCAGCTTTGGTGAAGCCAATCAATTACATATGATGAACGCTTTTGATAAGCCTGAACTACTACTCCAAATCCTTGCCATGAGGTATTTGAAATCGAATCCATAACCCGATCAATAACGTCCAATGAGAGGTCTAAGCGCTCAGCCTCTTCGGCGTCAATATTAATTCCTATATTATATTTTTGAGCAATATTTACGAGCTCAATTATCCGAGGTAGTAATTCAGAAAGAACTCTCTCTCTGTGCATAAAATCATATTTAGGATGAAGTGCAGAAAGTTTTACCGATATTCCATCAGCCTCAAATACATTTTTTGATTGCCTATGCTTTCCAATTTCTATTAATGCATTCTTGTAAGATAAAAAATACTTGTCAGCATCTGCCATAGTCCAAGCAGCTTCTCCAAGCATGTCAAATGAATACAGACCATTTTTAGCCTTACTTGATTTAATTGCAGTTTTAATATTTTCAGCATAGACAAACTGCTTAGCAAAAAATTGCATCACATTGTTTGCACTAAACCGTATACCGGGCCTAGATAGAATCTCTAACGCTTTTTTTATTCTATTTTTAATCTCTTTATTGCTTCCATGTGCAATCATCCTATCTGCAATACTAAGAGCAATAGTTGCAATGTTAACCATAGAGGATTTACTACCACCAATATGCCTGGTCCATCCCTTTCTAGCAACTTTATCAATAAATAATTTATCCCTTGTTTTGTTATCTGGAACTCGAAGAAAAGCCTCAACTAGAGTCATTAATGAAAGCCCTTCATCACTTGTTAAATTATATTCAGAGATAAACAATGACAGTAAGTCTGGTTGATTTGAAGCTCTTAAATCTTTGATAAGATTCGAAGTTTTTTTCTGAAAATCTACTCTTTGATATGCATCTGTTGTTTCAGATAGCTTAAGTTGATCTAGGGCCTCTGCCTCTGACATTACTCTTGCATCTCTCATTTTTTTTCGAGAAGATGTGTAATCTATATCAAATACTTTAGAAGTGTATTGATCCTGCATCTTATAAGAAATATTTTAAATTTACAACAATTTTAATTTATATTAAATAGTCATAATAACTATAATTTTTTAATAAACATATAATTAGACTTATATATTAAAAATTAAATTATAATATATCTATTATTTTAAATTAAATAGTTATTATGCCTACTCTTGATAGTTTCGATCATAAGATTCTTAAGCTCCTTCAAAGTGATGGTCGAATGACTGTTACTGCATTGTCTAATCAAATTGGGTTATCTAAAACCCCTTGTTTAAATCGTATTAAAAAATTAGAGACGTCAGGATATATCAAAGGCTATAAGGCTATTATTGATCATGAGTTAGTTGAGAATAATCATATTGCATTTGTTCAAATTAAGATGAATGATACAAAAACTGCCGCACTAAATTCATTCAATAGAGCAATTAAAGATATAACAGAAGTAGAACAATGTCATATGATTGCATCAAATTTCGATTACTTATTGAAAGTCAGAACGCAAAATATGGAGAGTTATCGAAAGGTCTTAGGTGAAAAAATTTCATCGCTACCAAATGTTCAGCATAGCTCAACCTTTGTCGTTATGGAAGAAATAGTAACCAGTATGTATAACTAGAACTAGCTTAGTTTGGCTTTAATTAATTGGGAAACAACGCCCATATCTGCTTTACCATCAAGCTGGCCTTTAAGAACGCCCATTAGCTTACCCATATCTTTCATAGAGTCAGCTCCAGTTTCAGAAATAGCTTTAATAACTGCAGCCTCAACCTCATCTTTACTTAGCTGCTTTGGCATGTAGTTATTTATTATTAAAAGCTCTGCTTCTTCAATATCAACCAAGTCAGTTCTTCCAGCGTCTGAAAATTGTGATATAGAATCTTTACGTTGCTTGACCATTTTTTGAATAACAGACAAAGCCTGTCCATCAGTCAATTCGATGCGCTCATCTATTTCTTTTTGTTTGATTGCCCCTAGAATCATACGAATTGCTTTAAGGGCTTCTTTGTCTTTAGCCTTCATTGCTAACTTCATATCGTTAGTAATGAGTTGTTTTAGCTGTGACATATTTTGATTTACTTTTGCACTATAAATAGTGATTAGTACATACGTTTACGGTGAATACGATTTTTTGACATTTCTTTATGAGTTCTTTTAACTGCAGCAGCTTTTTTACGCTTATTAACCCACGTTGGCTTCTCAAAATACTCTTTTTTCCTAACATCTGTAATGACACCAGCTCTATCACAAAGACGTCTGAAACGACGAAGTGCAATATCAAATGGTTCGTTCTCTCTTACTTTAATTGCTGGCATATGGTAATTCCTTTATGATTCTTTTTTTGTAGCTTTAGCTTTAGTTTCTTTTTTAGGTGCAGCAGCTTTAGTTTCTTTTTTAGGTGCAGCAGCTTTAGTTTCTTTTTTAGGTGCAGCAGCTTTAGTTTCTTTTTTAGGTGCAGCAGCTTTAGTTTCTTTTTTAGGTGCAGCAACTTTAGTTTCTTTTTTAGGTGCCTCAATAATAACCTCTTCTTGACCTTCAAAATCAACTAATTGAACTAATGCCATTGGAGCTTTATCACCTGTACGAAAACCTGCTTTTAAAATACGTATATATCCACCAGGACGATCTTGATAAAAAGGGCCCAATTGCGTAAACAACTTAGCAACCATTGCATCATCTCTTAGTTTAGAGAAAATATGACGACGATTAGCAACGCTATCCGCCTTAGCTCTTGTAATTAAAGGCTCGATAACGCGTCTTAATTCTTTCGCTTTAGGAAGTGTTGTTTTAATTGTTTCATGCAGAATTAATGAATTAGCCATATTCTTAAACATGGCTTTTCTATGCGATGAATTTCTATTTAATTGTCTACCTGACTTTCTGTGTCTCATTATTTATCCTTATTCACTCATTAAGTCAACTGGTGGCCAGTTTTCAATTTCTGTACCAAGCTCTAGATTTTTCTCTGTCAAAACTTCTTTAATTTCATTAAGTGACTTACGCCCCAAGTTTGGAGTTCTAAGTAAGTCTTGCTCTGATTTTTGAATCAAGTCACCAATATAATAGATTTGTTCAGCTTTCAAACAGTTTGCAGAGCGAACTGTTAATTCAAGCTCATCGACAGCTGATAAATACATTGGAGGAAAGTCATCTGAAGTTGGTTGTGGCTCCTCTTCGATTACTGGCTCTAACTCAACAAATGAAGATAATTGATCTTGAAGAATTGTAGCAGCTCTCTTAACAGCATCTTCAGCATTAACTGAACCATTAGTTTCAATAACAATATTTAGTTTATCTAGATTAACTTTTTGTTCAACTCTTGCAGATTCAACAGTAAAACTTACTCTTTTTATAGGAGAGAAACTTGCATCTAACTGAATGCTTCCAATTGTCTCAGAATCAACTGATCTAGCAACAGCAACGTCATAACCGATACCAGTATTAATAACAACAGTCATTCTAATTTTTCCACCTTCATTCACTGTAGCTATTACTTTCTCAGGATTAAATACAGAAACATCTGTACCATTTGCTTCAATGTCGGCAACTGTAAGCTCACATGGACCTTGTTTTTCAATAATAACTGTAGCGCTATCACTTGAATTTAGGCCAATAGAAGCTTCTTTAAGATTGAGAAGTATATCTAGAACGTCTTCTTGAACACCTTCAATAGTTGAAAATTCATGCATTACACCATCAATTGCTACTTCTGTGATCGCAGAACCAACCATAGAAGATAATAACGTTCTTCTAATTGAATTTCCTAAAGTATGTCCAAAACCTCTTTCAAAAGGCTCTAGAACAACGCGATATTCGTTTTTAGACAACTCAACTGAATCTACTAGTTTTGGTTTTAGAAAATCTCTTGCACTTCCTTGCATATTTAATTCCTATTTAGAATACAATTCAACGATTAATTGCTCTGAAATATCTGAAGATAATTCATCGCGAGCAGGGACATTTTTAAAAACACCTTTTAATGCTTTATTATCAACATCCAACCACTCTGATAATCCACTTTGACCAGAAATTTCAAGTGCTAGTTGAATTCGGCTTTGTTTTTTTGCTTTTTCTCGAACAGAGATTTCATCATTTGCACTTACTTGAAAAGAAGGTATATTAACCAGCTTGCCATTTACTACAATTGACTTATGAGACACTAATTGTCTTGCTTCGGCACGCGTTGAAGCGAAACCCATTCTATAGACAACATTATCAAGACGACACTCAAGAAGTGATAGTAAATTTTCACCAGTTGGCCCTTTTTTTGCACTAGCTTTTTTATAATAAAGACTAAATTGCTTTTCTAATACACCATAAATACGTCTAACTTTTTGCTTTTCACGGAGCTGCAATCCATACTCACTTCCTTTTTGACGACGGGCATTTGCTCCGTGAACACCAGGAAGTTGTGTTAATTTACATTTAGAATCGATAGATCTAATTCCACTCTTAAGCTCTAAGTCCACACCTTCACGGCGTGCTAATTTACATGTAGGACCTGTATATCTTGCCATAATTTATCCTTATACTCTACGTTTCTTAGAAGGACGACAACCATTATGAGGTATAGGCGTCACATCTGTTATTGATTGAATTTTTAAACCTTGTGCATTCAAGCCTCTAATTGCAGAATCACGGCCTGGGCCTGGGCCTTTAACTCGAACCTCTACATTTTTCATTCCAAAAGCTTGAGCCTTTTCACCACAATTACCTGCTGCAACTTGAGCTGCAAAAGGCGTTGATTTTCTTGAGCCTCTAAATCCTGCACCACCTGAAGTTGCCCAGCATAAAGTGTTCCCATGACGATCTGTAATCATCACAATAGTATTATTAAAAGTTGCATGAATATGTGCAATACCGTCAGAGACGATCTTCTTAGATTTTTTCTTAGCTGTTTGCTCTTTTGCCATAATAACTTATGCCTTAATTATTTAATTAAACGACGCGGACCCTTGCGAGTTCTAGCGTTTGTTTTTGTTCTTTGGCCACGTAACGGTAATCCCTTTCTGTGACGTATACCACGGTAGCAACCTAAATCTCTTAGGCGTTTTATGTTCATTGCAACATCACGCCTCAAATCACCTTCAACTTCAAATTGAGAAACAGCTCCACGAATTGCTTCTAGTTGATCTTCAGTTAGTGCAGACACCTTAGTGCTTTGCTCTAATTTAAGTGTTTTACAAATTAGTTTTGATCTAGTTTCTCCAATACCAAAAATTGATTGTAAACCAATTACAATATGTTTATTTGTTGGAATATTTATGCCTGCAATACGTGCCATATAATCTACCTATGCCTCTAAAAATTTTATTTTTGAATGGATAATTCCATTCAAAATTTTATAGTTGAAAAATCGTGCAATTTTACTTTGTAAATGAACGCCTGTCAATGTCATCAACCTTGTCTCTGCTTATGGCGAGGCTCTTTACATATGACACGAATTACTCCATGTCTTTTAATAATTTTGCAATCTTTACAAATTTTTTTAACTGATGCTCTTACTTTCATAACTTACCCTTACTTTAAATTTGCTTTGCGCATTAAGCCTTCATACTGATTGGACATCATATGAGACTGCGCTTGTGCTATAAAATCCATTACTACAACAACGATAATTAAAAGACTAGTTCCACCAAAGTAGAACGGAACGTTCCAATACAAAATTAAAAACTCTGGAAGTAGGCATACTGCTGTTATGTAAATAGCACCTACTGCTGTTAGTCTTGAAGTTACTGCGTCTATATAGTCTGCCGAATGCTGTCCAGGTCTAATACCTGGTATAAATCCACCTGATTTCCTTAAATTATCTGCTGTATCTTTCGCGTTGAAAGTAAGAGCTGTATAGAAAAAGGTAAAGAAGATAATGGCAGCACCATAAAAAATTATGTAGAGAGGCTGGCCTGGTGAAATGCTTGAAGTAATATCTGCTAACCATCCCATTCCCTCAGATTGAGAAAACCATCCACCTAAAGTTGCTGGAAATAAAATAATACTTGAGGCAAAAATAGGCGGAATAACACCTGCCATATTAATCTTGAGTGGTAAATAGGATGTCTGACCACCAACCATTTTTCTTCCCTGTTGTCTTTTAGCATAATTAACAGCAATTCGTCTTTGGCCTCTTTCCATGAAAACAACAAAAGCCATTACAAGAACTACCATTGCCAACATAAGTACGACAACAAATACACTTAACTCTCCCGTACCAACCATACTAAGAGTATTACCAAATGAAGCTGGCAAGCCTGCAACAATACCTGCAAAGATTATCATTGAAATTCCATTACCAATTCCTTTCTCACTAATCTGTTCACCAAGCCACATCAAAAATAAAGTACCGGTAGTTAAAGTAACTACTGTTACAAAACTAAAGGTTAGGCCAGGATTTGTAACTAACGCTACGCCTCCACCTGACTGAGACTGAAGTGCAATTGACACTCCATATGATTGAAATACCGCTAAAAATACTGTACCCATTCTAGTATATTGAGTAATTGTTCTTCTTCCTCGATCACCTTCTTTTTTAAGTTGCTCAAACTTCGGAACAACTGATGTCATCAGGTTCATAATAATTGAAGATGAAATGTAAGGCATGATTCCAAGCGTAAAGATTGATAAGCGTTCTAAGGCTCCACCTGAAAACATATTCATCATTCCTAGAATACCAGTTCTGTTATCTTCCACAAGTGAAGCTAACGCAGTCTGTGATATAAATGGAATCACAATATGCGTTCCAAGTCTGAAAACGATTAAAGCACCAACTAAGTATAGGATGCGTTTTAATAGATCGTCACTCATATCCTTACTCGCTTATGGTTCCTTTAGCAGCCTCAATAGCTGCTTTAGCACCCTTAGTTGGCTTAATTCCAACTAGGTTAATAGCGCGATTGATTTCACCTGAAAGCATAACCTTGACTCTTAATATATTTTTAGTAACTAGGTTGTGTTTCTTAAGAACATCAATATTGATATCAGTTTCAGTTAACTTATCAAGCTGAGATAGTGTTACCTGAGATGTTATTATAGAAACCCTTGACGAGAAACCAACCTTAGGCAATCTTCTTTGAAGTGGCATCTGACCACCTTCAAAACCAACCTTCGAAAATCCGCCAGATCGAGATTTTTGACCTTTATGTCCTCTTCCAGCTGTCTTACCCATTCCGGAACCAATGCCTCTTCCGACACGCTTCCTGCTAGTTTTTTCACCTATTGCAGGCTTCAAAGTATTTAAATTCATTATTTAACCCTCTACTTTTAATAAGTAAGACACTTTATTAATCATGCCTCTTACTTCTGGCGTGTCCTCAAGAATAACCGTATGGTTAATTCTTTTTAATCCTAAACCAGTTACTGTCGCACGATGCTTAGGAAGACGGCCATAAAAACTTTTAATTAATGTCACACTTACCGTTGACTTTGTAGACACAGCTTTTTTAGTAGGTACTTTTTTAGTTTCAACTACTTTAGAAGTTGCAACCTTAGCAACTACTTTTTTAGGAGTTGACTTCTTAGGAGCTGCTTTTGTTTCTACTTTTTTCTCAGCCATCACACTTCTCCAGTAATTTGTTCAACCGTTTTACCTCGCTTTGCAGCGACTATTTGTGGCGATGACATTTGAGTTAAGCCTTCAACAGTAGCTCTAACAACACTAATTGGGTTACGAGTACCATTACACTTTGCCAAAATATTATGAACTCCAACTGCCTCTAAAACACTTCGCATGGGTCCACCAGCAATTACGCCTGTTCCTTCAGAGGCAGGCTGCATATATACTTTAGCAGCTCCAACAGATGATGTAATAGGGTAGTGCAATGTTCCATTTACTAATGGGACAGGCTTCATAGCTCTTTTAGCTTTATCCATTGCTTTTTGAATAGCTAAAGGAACTTCACGAGCTTTTCCAGTTCCATATCCAACTTTTCCATTTCCATCACCAACTACTACTAGAGCAGAGAAACCAAAAATTCTACCACCTTTGACAACTTTAACTACGCGTCGAATATTAACCAGCTTTTCGATGAATTCACTTTCTTCTTTATAATTATTTCTTTTATTATCAGCCATTCTTTAAACCTTAAGTTTACTTAATTAAAAATCTAATCCGCCTTCTCTTGCCGCTTCAGCAAGGGCTTTTACTCGTCCGTGATACTTAAATCCTGAACGATCAAATGCGACCTTAGAAACTTTAGCTTTTTTAGCAGCCTTTGCTATCAAATCTCCCACCTTTGAAGCGGCTTCAACATTTCCACCATTCTTCATTTTCAAAGATATACTTGATGCAGAAGCTAACGTTTTCGTTCCACAACCACTAATGATCTGAGCATATATATGCTGAGAAGATTTGAAGACACATAAACGCTCTACATCTCTTTCAGCATGTTTAGCTCTAAATTTTGTTGCTCTTCTTAAGCGAGCATCTTTTTTTGATAATTTCATTTAACTACCTTAATCAATTATTTTTTCTTAGCAGCTTTACGAACAACCTGCTCATCTGTATAACGAACGCCTTTACCTTTATATGGCTCTGGAGGACGAAATGCTCTAATTTCTGCTGCAGCTTGACCAACTTTCTGCTTATCAATACCTTTAACAATAACCTCTGTCTGCGAAGGAGTTTCAACAGAAATACCTTCAGGCAAATTATAGTTAACTGGGTGAGAAAAACCCAAAGTTAAGTTTAATACTTTACCTTGCGCTTTAGCACGATAACCAACTCCAATTAGTGTTAGCTTCTTCTCCCAGCCTTCGGTAACGCCCTTAATTAAATTTGCTGTATTTGCTCTTACTGTTCCAGCCTGAGCCCATGCGTTTTTTTGTTCTTTCTTACTAACTTCATTTGGCTCAAAGGTTAATATATTATCATTATTAGAAACAAGGACTGCTGAATTAACATGCATTGTCATTTCACCAAGTTTTCCTTTGACCGAAATTAATCCTTCAGCTTGCGTAATATTTACGCCTTCAGGGATTGTAATTGGTGCTTTTGCAATTCTAGACATTATTAATCTCCAATATTATGAAACACTGCACAGGACTTCACCACCAATATTTTGGGCTTTGGCAGCTTGACCTGTCATTACACCTTTTGGTGTTGAGACAATGACAATACCTAAACCATTCATAATTCTTGGCATCTCGTCTTTGCTCGCATAATGTCTTAAGCTAGGCTTAGAAATTCTGTTTAAGGTTTCAATAACTGGTTGGTCATCAAAATATTTTAATTTTATTACTAACGTTTTGTTAGCAGCTTTATCGCCTTCAATAGCAAAAGAAGTGATATAACCTTCGTCTTGCATAACACTGGCAATCGCCGACTTCAAATTTGAAGCTGGGATACTTACTTGATCTTTATTAACTGCTTGTGCATTCCTAATTCTAGTCAACATATCAGCTATTGGGTCAGACATACTCATATTAAACTCCTACCAGCTTGCTTTAGATAATCCAGGGACTTCACCATTCATAGTGCGCTCTCTGAGTTGGGATTTGGCCAAGCCAAATTTACGATAAAACCCATGAGGACGACCTGAAAGACCACATCGGTTACGTTGACGTACAGGTGAAGCGTCTCTTGGGAGTGATTGTAATTTAATCACCGCCTGAAAACGGTCTTCATCAGAGGTATGAATACTCTTAATAATTTTTTTAAGTTCAAGACGTCTCTCCTTAAACTTTTCGACCAATTTTGATCGCTTCACATCTCTGTGAATCATAGACTTTTTAGCCATTATTTTCTCCTTTAAATGGAAAATTAAACATCGCCAATAGTTTCTTAGCATCTTCATCATTTTTTGCATTAGTAGTGATAGCAATATCCATACCACGCACTTTTGTTACTTTATCAAATTCAATTTCTGGGAACACAATCTGTTCAGTAATACCCATGTTGTAGTTTCCTCGACCATCAAACGATTTATCATTAAGTCCGCGAAAATCTCTAATACGAGGTATTGCAACATTCACTAAACGGTCTAAGAATTCATACATTCTTTCTTTTCTCAAGGTAACTTTACACCCAATAGCATTTCCTTCTCTAAGTTTAAAGCTTGCTACTGACTTTCTTGCTAAACAAGTCATTGGCTTTTGTGAAGAAATTAGTCCTAACTCCTCAAGAGCACTTTCTAGTATTTTTTTATCTCCCAATGCACTGCCTAATCCCATATTTATTGTTATTTTTTCAATCTTAGGGACTGACATTGTATTAGTGACACCTAATTCTTCCTTTAATTTAGGAAGAATTTCATTTTTGTATTGTTCTTGTAATCTAGACACTTGTCACCTATTTATTTGTTATATCAAAGTACGGATTCGCCGCTCGATTTATAAAATCTTTCTTTCACACCTTTATCATCTGTTCTAATACCTATACGATCTGCTTTTTTTGAAGTTGGGTTGTAAATTGCAACATTAGAAATACTTAATGGCATTTCCTTTTCTTCAATACCACCCTGAATACCTTCCTGAGGATTAGCACGAACATGTTTCTTAGCTAGATTTAAACCTTCTACAATAACTTTTACTCCAAGGATATTTTTTACAGATCCAATTGAGCCCTTATCCTTTCCTGCAATTACTATCACTTCATCATTTTTTTTAATTTTCATCATTACAGAACCTCTGGTGCAAGTGAAACAATTTTCATAAACTGTGCGTTTCTTAATTCACGAGTCACAGGTCCAAAAATACGAGTGCCAATTGGCTCTAATTTTGGATTCAGCAACACTACAGCATTATTATCAAAGCGAATTCTAGAGCCATCACTTCGGCGAACACCTTGAGCAGTTCTAACAACTACTGCATCATATACATCACCTTTCTTAACTTTACCTCGAGGAGATGCCTCTTTGATACTAACCTTAATAACATCACCAATATTGGCATAACGGCGCTTTGAACCGCCTAAAACTTTAATACACATAGCCTTAACCCCACCACTATTGTCAGCTATATGTAATCTTGTTTGCATTTGAATCATATTCTTCTCTCTAAAATGCTACTAGTTAATCAATATTTACAGATTTTTCAACAACTTCTACCAAAGCCCAATTCTTTGTTTTTGAGAAAGGCTTTGATTCAGAAACTCTTACTACATCACCAAGACCACATTCATTCTTCTCATCATGTGCATGAACTTTTGTGCTACGTTTAATATATTTTTTATAAATTGGATGGCGCACTTTGCGCTCAACTAAAACAGCAATTGTTTTATCACGGCTATTACTAACAACCTTGCCTGTTAATATTCTTTCTACTGAATTAGTTTCACTCATGACTTCTTCTCATTAATTATTGTTTTAATTTGGGCAATTGCTTTCTTTGTTTTACTAAGCTTTGATAAATCACTTAACTGAGAAGTGCTCTGCTGCATACGCAATTCAAAGTGCTCCTTAAGCAATGTTATAAGCTGGTCATTTAACTGAGACTCGTCTTGATCTCTTAATTCTTTAACATCCATTACATTATTGTCCGTTTAATTACTGTTGTTTTGACAGGAAGCTTTGCAGCTGCAAGCTCAAAAGCTTCTCTAGCAACGACTTCATCTACGCCCTGCATTTCAAATAACATCTGTCCAGGTTTAATTAACGCAACCCAATATTCAACACTACCTTTACCTTTTCCCATACGAACTTCAAGGGGTTTTTTAGTAATTGGTTTATCGGGAAATACACGAATCCAAATTTTTCCTTGGCGCTTAACATGTCTGGTCATTGCACGACGTGCTGCTTCAATTTGCCTAGCAGTCATTCGACACCTTCCAGTTGCTTGAAGGCCAATATCACCAAAGCTTACATTGTGGCCAGCAGCTAAACCGCGGTTGCGGTTTTTCATCATTTTTCTAAATTTTGTACGTTTAGGTTGCAACATTTCTTAATTCCTTTACTTCTTTACTGTTTGTTTTCCAGCACCACGCTTTGAAACTTCTTCAATAGTGCCTTTATTATGATCTAGAATTTCACCTTTGAAAATCCATACTTTAATGCCAATAACTCCATACTGAGTATTCGCCCTATAACTGCTATAGTCAACGTCAGCTCTAAATGTATGTAATGGAACACGTCCTTCGCGATACCACTCAGATCGAGCTATTTCAGCTCCATTTAATCGACCACTTACCATTATCTTAATTCCTAGTGCGCCCAATCTTGTAGCGTTACCTAAAACTCTCTTAACTGCGCGTCTATACATCACTCGCTTTTCAAGTTGTTGTGCAATATTTTCAGCAACTAAACGGGCATCTAATTCTGGTTGCTTCACTTCTTCAATACTTATATGGACAGGAACGCCCATCATTTTTGAAACCAAGTTCTTCAACTTCTCAATATCAGCACCTTTTTTACCAATTACAATTCCAGGTCTAGCTGTATGAATAATAACTTTAGCAGTATTTGACAATCTTTCAATACTTATGCGACTTACAGATGCGGTAGTTAATTCTTTGAATAAGAAGTCTCTTACTGCAATGTCAGACAACAAATATTCGGAATAATTTTTACTACTGGCGTACCACTTTGAATGCCAATCTTTAACAATTCCTAGTCTTATGCCTACTGGATTTACTTTTTGACCCATAATTTTTTACTCGCTTACGCCAACACTAATGTGGCTTGATCGTTTAAGAATACGATTCGCTCTACCTTTTGCTCTTGGGCGAATACGTTTCATTGTAGAACCTTCATTTACGAAAATACTACTTACCTTTAGTTCATCTACATCTAATCCATCATTATGCTCAGCATTAGAAATCGCCGAACTTAGAACTTTTTTTACAAGTACCGCAGCTTTTTTATTGCTAAATGTCAAAATACTCAAAGCCTCTTCCACCGGCTTATTGCGAATTTGATCAGCAATTAATCTAACTTTAAAAGGTGAGATTTTTGCGTATTTATGAATTGCTTTAACTTCTATCATTATGTCACCTTATGCTTACGATTTACGGTCACCGGAGTGACTCTTGAATGTTCTTGTTACGGCAAACTCGCCTAATTTATGACCAATCATATTTTCATTTATTGAAACTGGAACATGATTACGACCATTATGTATAGCTATTGTCAGCCCAATCATTTCAGGAACAATAACTGATCGACGCGACCAAGTCTTAATTGGTTTTCTATCATTATTATCTTGAGCCTTCAATACTTTCTTAATTAAATGCTCATCTACAAATGGACCTTTTCTAAGTGATCTTGCCATAATTTCCCTTTAATTCCTTCGACGTACGATAAGCTTATCAGTACGTTTATTGCTACGTGTTTTGTATCCTTTAGTAGGAGTACCCCAAGGAGAAACTGGATGTCTACCACCACTAGTTTTTCCTTCACCACCACCATGTGGGTGATCAACTGGATTCATTACTACACCACGAACTGTTGGTCTAACACCTCTCCAACGAGTGGCTCCAGCTTTTCCTAATTTTCTTAAGCTATGCTCTGACTTTGAAACTTCACCAAGTGTCGCACGGCATTCAGCTAAAACTTTTCTTACTTCACCAGACCGAAGTCTAAGAGTTACATAGTTACCTTCTTTGGCAACTAGCTGGACTGATGTACCAGCACTTCGTGCAATTTGTGCTCCTTTTTGTGGCTTAAGCTCAACACAATGTATAACACTACCAAGTGGTATATTACTCAAAGGTAAAGTATTTCCTTTGTGTATTGCAACTGAATTTCCAGAAACAACCTGATCACCTGCATTAACACCCTTAGGTGCAATAATGTAACGTCTTTCACCATCAGCATACAAGACAAGAGCAATATTTGCACTTCTATTTGGATCGTATTCAATTCTTTCAACTGTTGCAGTAATATCATCCTTATTACGCTTGAAGTCAATAATACGATATCTTTGTTTATGGCCTCCACCTCTATGCCTAACAGTAATTTTTCCACGGTTATTACGACCATTTATTCTATTCTTACTTTCTGTTAAAGCTGCAAAAGGCTTACCTTTGTGCAAATCTTTATCAACTACACTGACAACATGTCTTCTGCCAGGTGAGGTTGGTTTTCTTTTTATAACTATTGCCATAATAAATTCTCTATGAGGCAGTTGCGTCAATCATCTGACCTTCAGACACTTTAACGACTGCTTTTTTCCAATTAACACGCTGTCCAGCTTTACCTTTGTATATCTTTCTCTTGCCTTTTACATTTGAAGTAGTAACATCTTCAACAGTTACTCCAAATAACTCTTCAACTGCAGCCTTCACTTCTCTCTTATTACTATCAGGCCTAACCTTAAAGACGTACTGGTTATTAGCAGATGCTAAAGTAGATTTTTCAGAAACAATTGGCCCAAGTAGGACGCTTAATATTTTTTCTTTATTCATAACATTGCCTCAACTTTTTTTAATGCGGCTTTTGTCATAACTACATTGTCATAACCAATTAAGCTTACTGGGTCTATACTTTGAGTATCGCAAACACCAACATGGTATAAATTCCTTGAAGACAAGTACAAGTTCTCATCTAGCTCATCTGTCATTAACAAAGCATCCTTAAGGTTTAAGGATTTCATTAGTGACGTAACATTTTTTGTTTTTGGTTCAGTAATTTCAAGATCTGAAACTATCTTTAAGCGATCATTACGAAGTAGCTCTGAAAATATAACGCTAATTGCACCTTTGTACATTTTTTTATTAACTTTTTGAGAATAGTTACGAGGCTGAGCAGCAAAAGTTACTCCACCACTTCTCCAAATAGGTCCACGTGAAGTACCTGCTCTAGCACGCCCTGTACCTTTCTGCTTCCAAGGCTTCTTACCACCACCACTGACTGCAGCACGATTTTTTTGTGCTTTAGTGCCACTTCTTCCACCTGCCATATAAGCAGTTGTTATTTGATGAACTAATGATTCATTATAGTTCCGACCAAAAATATCATCTGAAACTTCTTGAGAAGTAGATTTGTTCGTTTTTAAATTTAATACTTTTACTTTCATCGCTAGACCTTTAAATAACTATTTATTAAGCTTCAGTTTCTTTATCTTGATTTTGTTCTATATCTGTTGCAACATCTTCAACTACAGGAGCTTCAACTACTGCTTCCACTGATGCCTCAACTAACGTTTCTTCAACTTCTTCAACTGGAGCCACTTGTTGTTCAGATAGCTGCTTACTTATCTCAGAATTAATTTTATTCTTTTTATCTGACAAAAATACTCTTACAAAGCCATTTTTAGAACCTGGAATGGCACCTTTAACTAACAACAAATTACGCTCACTATCAACTCTAAGTATCTCCAGACATTCTTCTGTCACTTGAGCATTACCCATTTGACCAGCCATTTTTTTACCTTTGAATACGCGACCTGGATCTTGACATTGTCCTGTAGAACCAATCGCACGGTGAGAAACTGAGTTTCCATGAGTTGCATCTTGCATACTAAAGTTATGGCGCTTTACGCCACCTTGAAATCCTTTACCTTTTGACTTTCCTGTTACATTCACGTAATGTCCAGCGCCAAAATATGAAACATCAAGATTAGGCATATCAGAAACTTCATTTTCACTAACTCTCATTTCCCAAAGTCCAAGGCCAATTTCTTGAGAAGCTTTTGCATAATGACCTTTTAACGAGCTAGAAACACGACGAATTTT
Source organism: Candidatus Pseudothioglobus sp. uisw_070 (assembly GCF_059512545.2). Lineage (NCBI taxonomy): Bacteria > Pseudomonadati > Pseudomonadota > Gammaproteobacteria > Pseudothioglobaceae (SeqCode) > Pseudothioglobus (SeqCode) > Candidatus Pseudothioglobus sp. uisw_070. Next base: position 1,594,665 of record NZ_CM183456.2, read on the forward strand.
TGCGTCACCCTTCTTATTAGTCTTTTTGCCAGTCGTGACTTGAATTGCATTGTAACCATCGGTATCGACAGACTTGCTCTGCACTACTCGATTAGGCTCTATCTTAATGACGCTAACGGAAGATGCTGAACCATCGTTAGCCATCAAACGCGTCATTCCTAATTTTTTTCCTACTAATGCAATTGCCATTTTATTAATCCTTTCTGTTCTATTAGTTAAGTTGGATTTTCACATCAACACCAGCAGCAAGATCTAATTTCATCAATGCGTCTACTGTTTTGTCTGTTGGACTAATTACATCCATCAACCTAACATAAGTTTTAAGTTGGTACTGATCTCTAGCATCTTTGTTTACATGCGGAGAAGACAACACAGTAAAACGTTCTGTCTTAGTAGGTAAAGGGATTGGACCCCTTACACTAGCACCAGTTCGTTTTGCTGTTTCTACAATCTCTACGGCTGATTTGTCGATTAATCGATGATCAAATGCCTTTAATTTAATTCTAATATTTTGATTGCTCATTTGCCTATTTACCTTATCTAACTTGTGATACGAAAAAACCGTCGATTATACAAGATATCGACGGCCCTTATTCAACTAATCAGCTCGTAATTTTCGAGACGACTCCAGCACCTACCGTGCGTCCACCTTCTCTAATTGCAAATCTTAATCCTTCTTCCATTGCAATCGGAGCTAGTAACTCAATTGTCATCTTCACATTGTCACCTGGCATAACCATTTCAACGCCTTTTGGCAGTTCGCATGCACCAGTAACGTCTGTTGTTCTGAAGTAGAACTGTGGACGATAATTGTTAAAGAATGGAGTATGACGTCCACCTTCTTCTTTACTTAAAACATAAATCTCTGCTTCAAACTTAGTGTGCGGGTTAATCGTACCTTTCTTAGCAAGTACTTGACCACGCTCAACGTCTTCACGCTTCGTTCCGCGAAGAAGAACACCAACGTTATCACCTGCTTCACCTGAGTCAAGCAATTTTCTAAACATTTCAACACCTGTACAAGTAGTCAGCTGCGTATCTTTAATACCAACGATTTCAATTTCATCACCAACATTAACAACACCACGCTCGATACGACCCGTTACAACCGTTCCACGACCTGAGATTGAGAACACGTCCTCAATTGGCATTAGGAATGTCTTATCTGTATCACGCTCTGGAGTTGGGATGTATGTATCTAATGCTTCAACTAACTTCATAATTGAAGGGACACCAATATCTGATGTATCGCCTTCTAATGCTTTCAAAGCTGAACCAAAGATCACTGGAGTGTCATCACCTGGGAATTCGTACTCTGTTAAGAGTTCACGGATTTCCATTTCAACAAGCTCTACTAATTCTTCATCATCAACCATATCGGCTTTGTTCATGTAAACAACGATGTAAGGAACACCAACTTGACGAGACAATAGAATGTGCTCACGCGTTTGAGCCATTGGTCCATCAGTTGCAGCGATTACAATAATTGCGCCGTCCATTTGCGCAGCACCTGTAATCATGTTCTTAACGTAGTCGGCGTGTCCCGGACAATCAACGTGAGCGTAGTGACGAGCCGCTGACTCGTATTCTACGTGCGCTGTTGAAATCGTGATACCACGCTCTCTTTCTTCAGGAGCATTATCAATATTTGCATAATCCTTAAATTCACCGCCGTTCATTTCAGCCATAACCTTAGTAAGGGCTGCAGTTAAGGTAGTTTTTCCATGGTCAACGTGACCAATTGTTCCCACATTTACGTGTGGTTTGGTTCTTTCAAATTTCTCTTTTGCCATTTCTAATCCCCTATTAAGTATTTAATTTTTCAATAACATCTTCAGCAACATTTCTTGGAGCTGCAGTATATTTAGCAAATTCCATAGAGTAATTTGCACGCCCTTGTGACATTGAACGAAGATCCGTTGCATATCCAAACATTTCTGCTAAAGGAACAGCAGCCTTTATTTGTTTGCCAGCTGGAGTGTCATCCATAGCACTTACAATACCTCTTCTACGATTTAAATCACCCATAACATCACCCATGTAATCTTCAGGTGTTGATACTTCAACATTCATCATTGGCTCTAGCAATTGAGGATTAGCAAGTTTAACGCCCTCTCTAACACACATAGAGGCTGCAATTTTAAATGCCATTTCGTTAGAATCTACATCATGATAAGAACCATCATAAACAGTAACTTTAACATCAACTAATGGAAATCCAGCAATAACGCCGTTTTGCATTTGTTCTTGAACACCCTTATTAACTGCAGGAACATATTCCTTAGGAATAACACCACCTTTAATTTCGTCAACGAATTCATAGCCCGCACCAGGCTCCTGTGGCTCAATTCTTAGATAGACATGACCATACTGACCACGACCACCAGATTGTTTGGCAAATTTATGTTCGTGCTCAACAAGTTTTGTAATTGTTTCACGGTACGCTACTTGAGGGGCACCAACATTACACCCAACATCAAATTCACGCATCATTCGATCAACAATAATATCTAAGTGAAGCTCGCCCATACCTGCAATAATTGTTTGTCCAGACTCTTCATCTGTAGAAACCCTAAAAGAAGGGTCTTCATTTGCTAGCTTTCCTAAAGCAATACCCATCTTTTCTTGGTCAACTTTAGTTTTAGGCTCAACTGCAACAGCAATTACTGGCTCAGGAAATTCCATTCTTTCAAGAATAATTTTATCTTTCATGTCACATAGTGTGTCACCAGTCGTAACATCTTTTAGGCCAATAGCTGCAGCAATATCTCCAGCTCTTACCTCTTTAATTTCTTCACGATCGTTGGAGTGCATTTGCACAATTCGGCCGATACGCTCTTTCTTACCTTTAGATGAGTTATATACAAAATCACCTGACTTCAAAACACCAGAGTAAACCCTAAAGAAAGTTAGGTTACCAACAAAAGGGTCTGTCGCAATTTTAAAAGCTAGAGCTGCAAAAGGCTCATCATCTCTAGGAGGCCTTACTCCTTCTGATTCAGCAGCATCATCTAATATTCCAGTAATAGCATCCACTTCTTCTGGAGAAGGCATATACATTACCATAGCGTCTAGAACAGCCTGGACACCTTTATTTTTAAACGCTGTACCACAGAACATTGGAATAATTTGATTTGCAATGGTTTGAAGACGGATACCTTCTTTAATTTCATCAGGATTCAATTCACCGTCATCAAGGTACTTCTCCATAAGAACTTCGTTAGCCTCTGCTGCAGATTCCATCATGAATTCACGTTTCTCATCTGCAAGATCTTGCAAATTAGCAGGGATATCTTTCACTTCATATGTTGCGCCTTGATCTTCTTCATTCCAATAAATGGCTTTCATACGGATAAGATCAACTACGCCTTCAAAGGCATCTTCTGCACCAATAGCAATTTGCATCGGAACAGGGTTAGCACCTAATCTTGTTTTAATTTGGTCGCATACACGTAAAAAATCCGCACCTGCTCGGTCCATCTTGTTAACAAAGCCAATTCTAGGAACGTTATATTTATTTGCTTGTCTCCAAACTGTTTCAGATTGAGGCTCTACGCCGCCCACAGCACAAAAAACGGCGCAAGCGCCGTCTAATACTTTTAATGACCTTTCAACTTCAATCGTGAAATCAACATGGCCTGGGGTATCAATAATATTAATTCGGTGATCTTCAAACTGACCATCCATTCCCTTCCAGAAACAAGTAGTTGCAGCTGAAGTAATTGTAATACCTCGCTCTTGCTCTTGCTCCATCCAGTCCATTGTTGCACTTCCATCATGGACTTCACCAATTTTGTGAGTACGTCCTGTATATAGAAGTATGCGTTCAGTAGTCGTCGTCTTTCCAGCATCAATATGTGCCATAATACCAACGTTACGATAACGATTAATTGGAGTAATTCTTGCCATGATTGAGTCCTTAAATTACCAGCGAAAATGAGCAAATGCTTTATTAGCATCCGCCATTCTATGAGTGTCTTCTTTTTTCTTAAATGCAGTACCACGGTTTTGAACTGCATCTAGCACTTCGCCTGCCAACCTAAGCTTCATTCCTTTTTCACCACGCTTTCTTGATGCTTCGATAATCCAACGCATCGCCAAAGCAACTTTCCGATCTGATCTTACTTCAACTGGAACCTGATATGTAGAACCACCAACACGACGAGATTTGATTTCAACTGCTGGACCAATATTTTCAAGAGCTTTTTTAAATGTTTCAACTGGCTCCGCGTTTCCTTTGGATTCAATTGTATCAAGTGCATCATAGACAATCTTTTCAGCGACTGATTTTTTACCATCTAGCATTAAAATATTTACAAACTTAGCTAGAACAAGATCATGATACTTAGGATCTGGCAATATTAATCTTTTTGGGGCGGCTCTTCTTCTCATATTAGTTTTCTCTTAATAAATTATGTTTTTGGTTTTTTTGTACCGTATTTTGATCTGCCTTGCATTCTTCCATCTACACCAGTTGTATCTAATGCTCCACGAACAGTGTGGTAACGTACACCAGGTAAATCTTTAACACGACCACCACGAATAAGAATTACCGAGTGTTCTTGTAAGTTATGTCCTTCACCGCCAATATAAGTTGTAACTTCAGCAGAATTAGTTAATCTGACACGAGCAACTTTTCTTAAAGCAGAGTTAGGTTTCTTTGGTGTTGTTGTATAAACTCGAGTGCATACCCCACGTTTTTGTGGGCAACTGTCCAACGCTGGGACACCAGTTTTAACAATCTTCTTACTTCTTGGCTTTCTTACCAATTGGTTAATCGTTGACATAAAGGGTTATACTCCAATGTATATTTAATTTTTCGCCCACATAGCGGGGTCAATAAAGCGGGCAATTATACTTTGGTGCTGACTTGAATGTCAATGAATATTAGTCTTTTTTTACTATACTTTCAAAAAATGATGTGCAAGCTGAGTAAAGCATCTCAAAGACTTCATCAAACTTTCCCTCATAATAGGGGTCAGGAACACTAGCACCATAATGTTCTTTGGAGTAATTTAACATTAATTCAATCTTTGAATGACTTTCAGAAGGTTGGATTGATTTCAATCTTTCGAGATTGTCAGAATCCATGGCAATAATGTAGTCATAATAATAAAAATCACTCTCATGAACGTGCCTCGCTCTCTGACTTGACAAATCAACACCATGATTGATAGCGGCTTGTTGAGACCTTTGATCAGGTGAATTACCTATATGGTATGCGTGAGTCCCAGCTGAATCTATTTCAAAATGTTGAGATTTACTATTTTTTTCAACAATTGATCGAAAAGCACCTTCCGCTGTTGGAGAGCGACAAATATTACCCATACAAACAAACAGAACTTTGTTTTTTAATTCCACTGAAATAGCTCAGATAATATAAATGCTAAAAGTTTTCCCATCCCGAGATTATATTTCAAATTAAGAAATAATTATATAACCCATACTAGTTAAATAATATTTATAATCTATCAATACACAACAAAGACCAATTCTACTATGCCTGTGGGTAAATCTATAATCGATATTGCTAAAGACGTCATTCAAACTGAAGCTGATTCTGTTTTAAAACTTAAAGGAAGAATTGATCAAAGTTTTGATGAGGTTTGCCAAATTCTTAAAAACTGTATAGGGAAAGTTGTTCTAATTGGGATGGGTAAATCAGGCCATATCGCCAAAAAAATCTCTTCCACCCTGGCATCAACAGGGACACCTGCTTTCTATTTACATCCAGCTGAGGCTGGTCATGGCGACCTTGGGATGATTAGTCATGATGATGTAGTTATCATGATTTCCTATTCTGGAGAATCAGATGAGATTATCTCATTACTCCCAGGAATCAAAAGAATGAATGTGCCTATTATCAGTATGACAGGAAGTGCTAAGTCTTTAATCGCCTCATCAAGTGATTTTCATTTAGATATAAGTGTCGATAATGAAGCATGCCCTAACAATTTAGCGCCAACCTCAAGCACTACCGCAACCTTGGTTATGGGTGATGCAATTGCTGTCTCGCTTATGTCCTTAAATAATTTCACATCAGATGATTTTGCCATGTCTCATCCTTCAGGCTCTCTAGGCAGGAGACTACTCACGCTTGTCTCCAGTGTTATGAAATCAGGGGAAGATATACCAAAGGTCACTAAAGAGATGCTGCTTATTGATAGCCTTTTAGTGATGAGTGAAAAGGCACTTGGAATGGTTCTCATTGCTGAAAATGAAAAGCTCGTGGGAATATTTACTGATGGTGACTTAAGAAGGGCTTTAGAGTCTAATGTAGATTTTCAGAAATTAACTATTCAAGATGTCATGACCAAAGATTGCAAGTCCATTGAACCACAAGAGCCCGCATTAATCGCAATGCAGTTGATGGAAAAATACAGCTTAAATTCACTGCCAGTTGTTGACTCAAGTAATAATATAGTTGGCGCAATCAACATGCATACCTTGATTCAAGCGAAATTATTTTAGTAAGTTGACCATTACCTTTATAGGTTTTAATAATAATGGACATTAAAATCCTTTTATCCGATATTGCTGAAACTACTGAAGCATTTGATGTTTCTGGTCTGTCACTCAATACGAAAACACTTACTAAGGGTGATTTGTTTATTGCCCTTCAAGGTGAGAAAAATCATGGAGCTGAGTATATCGACAGTGCAATTGAAAATGGCTGCATAGGAGTTTTAATTGAGGGAAAGGATTTTGATTGCGACGTCCCAACCATCAGAATTGATAACCTCAAGCCTCAACTTTCTGGGCTTGCTCAAAATTTCTACACCAAAGCAAAGGATGTTGATCTTATTGCAGTCACGGGTACAAATGGTAAGACCTCTGTCAGTCATTACATTTCACAGCTGCTTGACTTCTTAGAAGTTAATAATGGCGTTATTGGGACACTTGGCATCAGCAAGGTTGAAAAGAAAAGCATAAACACAACACCAGATATCTTCTCAATATATAGCTCACTTGAAGAATACAGCAGCCAGGGAATTAAACTAGCCATTATTGAGGCCTCTTCGCATGCGCTCATCCAAGATCGGCTTGAAGGGCTTTCATTTGTTCAGGGCATCTTCACCAATTTGACGCAAGATCATCTTGATTATCATGAAACAATGGGAAATTATAAAGAGGCCAAAGGTAAATTATTTACGAATGGTTTTTCAAAAAAAGCAATTATTAATAGGGATGATGAAAATCATCAATATTTTTTAGATACTGCCTCGGATAAAGATCCACTTACCTTTGGAATCGATGATTTAGAATTCTTTAAAACTAGTGAGAATGGTTTTATTTGTCAGCTCAATAATTACGTCTTTGAGTTACCCTTAATAGGGGAGTTTAATTTATCAAATGCTCTTGCAGCATTCACTAGTGTTAAATGTTTGGGATATAGTGAAGATCAAATTATTCCTTTTCTTGCAAAACTTTATCCACCGCCTGGAAGAATGCAGCAACTTGAAAACAGCCATATTTGGATAGACTATGCACACACACCAGATGCACTTGATAATGCCCTTGCATCTCTTAGGGCGCACTATCCTGAATTTAAAATCAGAGTGCTTTTTGGGTGCGGTGGAGATAGGGATAAAACCAAGAGGCAGTTAATGGGGAAAATCGCAAGTGAAAAGGCTGACAGCATAATTCTTACCAATGATAATCCAAGAAGCGAAAGTCCAGAAAAAATTATTGAAGATATACTTGGTGGAATTAAAGTAGAGAATGATGTTCAGGTAATTTTAGATCGAAAACATGCAATAGAAACGGCAGTAAAAACCTTAGGGGAAGATGAGGTATTACTTATAGCAGGCAAGGGTCACGAAACAACACAAACTATTGGTGATCAAATTTTTCAGTTCAGTGATGTTGAGGTCGCATTAGATGCTTTCATCTGACACCGATAAAATAAGCAAAATTATTAGTGGTAAATCAAGCTCAGATAAAGCGATCAACTTTCAGGGCATTTGTACTGACACACGAGGTCAAATTTCTGGAAAGCTTTTTATTGCGCTTGAAGGTGAAAATTTTGATGGTCATAATTTTATTGAACAAGCAGAAGATTTAGGGGCTATTGCAGCTATTACTCATAAAAAAGTTAACTCAAATTTACCTACTATTGAAGTTAATAATTCAGAAATAGCATACCAAAAATTAGCTGCTTGGCATCGTCAATCTCACTCGCCAATTGTAATTGCAATTACTGGAAGCAATGGAAAAACCTCAACAAAAAACATGCTTCACTCAATCTTGTCCCTACACGGTCCAACACTTTCAACTAAAGGTAATCTTAATAATCACTTAGGCGTTCCTAAAACACTTTTAGAGCTTGAAAAAAATCACCAATACTGCATTATTGAAATGGGCGCAAATCATGTAAATGAAATTGAGTTATTGTGCAAGTTGGCTCACCCACATATTGCAATCATTACAAATGCGAATAATGCGCATCTTGGTGAGTTTGGCAGTGAGAAAAACTTAGTAAAAGCAAAAGGAGAGATTCTCGAATCTTTATCTGAAGATGGTATTGCAATCGTTAATAAATCCTCACCTCATATCAATATCTGGGAAAAAATGTCTAACACTAAAGCTCTTACTTTTTTTGGTAATGAAAGTGACATATATGCCAGTGATATTAAGCACACTAATTCTGCTCTAAACTTTAATCTTAACTTTAATCTTAGCTCTGTAAATATAACTCTTTCAATGATTGGTTTACATCAAATAGACAATGCATTAGCAGCCTCAGCTTGTGCCCTTAAGCTTGGGGTTAGCCCTCAGATGATAAAAAAAGGTCTTGAGAATTCAGCGCCTGAAAAAGGGCGGCTAGAATTAATTAAACTTCAAAATTTCACTATTCTTGATGATAGTTATAATGCAAATCCTCAATCAATGAAAGCTGCAATTGACTCACTTAAACAATTTTCTGGAAAGAAAGTTTTAGTTCTGGGAGCAATGGCAGAGCTTGGTAAAGATTCAAAAAAACTTCATCAACACATTGGAGATTATGCGCGTGAACAAAATATTGATAATCTTCTAACAATTGGTCAAGAGGCTCAAAACTACAAAGGCAGCCATTTTGAGAATATTGAATCAATATTTAATGAGATAGAGAACCATCATAAAGGTGCTACAATTTTAATAAAAGGCTCAAGAATGATGGAGCTTAATAAATTGGTTGATAATTTAATAAATACCTCAAACTCTTCTTGACCTTTGCATGAAACATGGCGATAATTACGCTGCTGCGCTCGTGGCTCAACTGGATAGAGTACTCGGCTACGAACCGAGCGGTTGCAGGTTCAAATCCTGCCGAGCGCACCAACATTTGAATAAGTTTGCCCTAAATACTTCGAGTCTTTGATAGAATTAGCCTTATGATGACTCTTCCTAATTTAATTACCCTATCAAGAATCTGTTTGATTCCTATCTTTATTGGTTTGTTTTATTTACAGCCAAACTATCTGGATGGAGAGCCACTTAGCTGGATTAATAATTCTATTATTGCAATTTATATAGTTATCAGTGCGACTGACTTTATAGATGGATTCTTAGCCAGAAGACTCAACCAAGAAACTGCGCTTGGGGCATTTCTTGATCCAGTTGCAGATAAGCTGATGGTTTGTACAGCGCTTATTCTTCTAATAGATTACTATCACACGTGGTATATCACAATTCCTTCAATAATCATAATCTCGAGAGAAATTCTTGTTTCTGCGCTTAGAGAATGGATGAGTGAAGTTGGTAAAAGAGCTAATGTTGCTGTGTCATGGATAGGGAAATCAAAAACATTTGTACAAATGATTGCAATACTATTTCTTTTGATTCATCAGCCTCTATTCGTTTTTTCATTTAATGAGATAAATATAATGGGCCGTGTCCTCCTCTTTGCTGCAACAATTCTGACACTCTGGTCAGGTATAAAATATCTAATTGCAGGGCTAAAAACATTTGACAGTTAGAAAAAAAACACTATAATTTCCAACCTTGTGCGGGAATAGCTCAGCTGGTAGAGCATCACGTTGCCAACGTGAATGTCGCGAGTTCGAATCTCGTTTCCCGCTCCATATTCTAACTGTTTGTGTTGGTCTTGATAACAAGGCTTTTTTTTTTAAATTTAACCTCAATTGGCTGGGTAGCAAAGCGGTTATGCAGGGGCCTGCAAAGCCTTATAGACCGGTTCGACTCCGGTCCCAGCCTCCAATCAAAAAAAAGCTCGATTAAATCGAGCTTTTTTATTGGAAAAATCTATTAATTACATTCTTTAAAAACTAGTGCTTGGCACTTTTCGCATTTACTCTTATCAAGCCGGTCATATAAAACATTAATGGCCTCTGCTTTTGAATCAAAAAAGTTATCTCTGCCAATCTCATTAACAAAATTTACTTTTTCCATAAACTCAAAGGCTGTAGATTTCACAGCAACAAAATATAAACTACCATTGTGGGCTTTTAAACGTTTATTTTCAATTAGAAGCGCCTCTATTCCAGCTAGATCAATAAAGTTAACGCCACTTGCAACAATCAAAATGTGGTAAATTCTCTGATTATCAACAATCTGACTTATTTGTTTTTGAATGTGGTTTATTGATCCAAAATATATTGACATATCAATACGAATTATCTTGAGCTGTGGGCATTGCACTAAAGGCGCCTTTCTAATACTTTGCAACCTTCTATCGCCTTCACCTGGTGGAGTCCCAAATGCTAGCGTATGAACATCTGGAGTTGATGTCTTGGCAATAAAAAGCATTAATGATAATAGCACTCCAAGATATATCGCAAACTCTAGCTCAAATAATAGAGTTGCTAGAAAAGTTGCCGTAAAGATAACGCTCTCTGATTTGCTGTACGTAAACGTTTTTTTAATATTTTTAAAATCTATGAGGTTATATGCAACAAGAAGGATAACTCCTGCCATTGCTGCAAGAGGTAAATACGAAATTAGTGGTGCAACTAAAAACACAATTGCCATTAGAAAAAGTGCTGCAAGAATTGCAGATAAAGGGGTTCTTGCTCCAGATTCAAAATTAACTCCCGACCTTGTAAAAGATCCAGAAGATGCATAACTTGAGAAAAAGCTTCCTACAATATTTGATGTTCCCTGACCAATAAACTCCTGATTCGCATTAATCCTTTGATTTGATTTAGTAGCAATCGACCTTCCAATTGATGAAGCCTCAATAAGACCTAAAAGTGCAATTGCAAATGCCTCTGGTGCAAGTGCCTTTAATGAGTTTAACGAAAAGTCAGGCGTTGATAACGGAGGAAAGTAAGCCGGCATTGCTCCGACAGTTTTTATGCTGTCAGTAAAGCCACCCAAGTAAAAAGCCAGTAGCCCACCAACTAGCATCCCAATTAATAAATTAGGAAATTTTGGTTTTAAAATTTTAACAACTATCGCAGTTACTAAAGTCCCAAGACCAACAATTAAAAGATAGATATTAAATTCCCCAACTCCCGTATAAATATCAAACCAGGTATTAAGAAAATCCTCTCCCCTGGGGATATCAATACCTACAATATATGGGATTTGACTACTTGCAATCAATAGCGCTGCGCCAGCTGTAAAACCGATGACAACATTATGAGAAACAAAATTTACCAACATACCAAATTTAGCAAGTCCAAAAACTAGTTGGTACACTCCCGCCAAAAAGGTCAGCGTCAAAGCTAGCGATACAAATTCTGCGCTGCCAGGTTCAGCGTACTTACTGACTGCTGCAAAAACAACAATTGAAATAGCTGTGGTTGGGCCAGATACTAAATGGAAAGACGAGCCAAAAAGTGCAGCAACTATAGGAATAACCATCGCTGTATAAAGGCCATATTCTGGAGGCATTCCTGCAATTGTTGCAAAGGCAACACTTTGAGGAAGGACAATAATAGCGCCTGTCAATCCTGCAAAAAAATCAGCCTTAATTGTCTCTATAGTGGTCAGTCTAAACCATGCTATAAAAGGGAAAATTTTGGCTAATTGAAACATAAGATTATAAGTTTAAAATGAGTCGTTTATTAATGGGTGTCAGATTATATAGTAATTCATATGTACTCAAAGATCTCAGGTAATATTTAATAATATTAAGTTGTACTAAGTTTGAACAAAGATCATATAAACAATCGTTCCACTAACAATACTTAATAGAGCATTTCTTTTATAAATATGAAGTCCAGCAGTTACAAGCAATGCAATAAATGTATAGACAATTTCAAATGTTAAGTACTCAACATCCTTTAGCATATAAATTACAAGTATTGTCATCACCATTGGCGGTGTACTTTTAGAAATGTAATTAAACAAAGAGCTCTCTTGACCTTTACCAAAAAGTAAAAATGGCGTCAGCCTTGTAATATAAGTTGCTACTGTCATCACAAGCATAGCAGCTAGAAGATAATTTATTTCATTCATTAGACTGTATTTTGATTAATCGCAATAAAACTATTGATGCTATTGAAAGAATAATGGCAACCAAAAGCATATGTTTTATAAAAAATAATAAAGCAATAGCAGATGCGATGAATGCGATGACAAACGGCAGCAACCTCTTCACCTTAACCCACTGCTCAATAAGTAACACCACAAACAAAGCAGTCGCTGCAAATTCCATTCCATTCGTATTGAATGACAAAGCATTTGCTGTTAAGGCGCCAATAGTACATCCCAGAACCCAATATAATTGGGCAAATAGCGTTATGAAGAAATAATAACGCTCCTTAGTAAAATTTTTAGGAACCTTTATTGTGGTCATGAGCGCATAAGTCTCATCCGTTAGACCAAATATTAAATATAACTTTCTAAGATTCCAATTACCAAAACTTTCAAGGAAGGCAAGACCATAGAACATATGCCTTGAGTTTAAGAAAAATGTTGAAATTGCAATTTCTAATAAACCTATTCCAGAAGAGAGAAGCCCAATTGCCATAAACTGAGCAGCTCCAGCATAGACAAAGATGGCCATCAAGGATGCGAAATACCATGGGTAACCGAGCTCCTGGAACAGAAGACCAAAGGCAATCCCTAAAGGTACAAAACCAAATAGAATTGGTAGCGATATTGTTAATGCAGAACGAATCATTGGCACAATTTTAATATTTTAAAAAGCGATTGAAGTGTGTAATTAAACAGAAAAAAATAAAAGATATATATTAATTCATGTATACTTTTTATACTAACAAATGATTGCCAAGTAGGTCAAGTTTTAATTGACATATTTAAACAATTAAACCTATAATAACATATTGATAACTCATATATATGAGTTCTAAAAATCTATTAAAACTATTTAAAAAAATAATTAATTTATGTCTCAATTAGTACCACCCCACGCAAGTAATGAACTCAAAATCCTCGCTTTAGGAGGAGATGCATTAAACTCAGAGCTGAAAAAAACAGACTCAATGTATAAATTGTTTTGTTCATCAAGAGAGTTTGGTGATTTGATCATGCTTGGTATTGGTGGTTTTACTCCTCTTGAAGGTTTCATGGGAAAAGCTGACTGGCTAAGTGTGTGTAAAAATATGGCATTGGACAATGGAACTTTTTGGCCTATCCCAATAACACTTTCTACTGATAATGAAGATTTAAAAGTTGGTCAGGAAGTTGCTATTGTGTACGAAAAAAATAATGCAGTTATCGCTACAATGCTTATTTCTGAAAAATACTTAATTGACAAAGAGCTAGAGTGCAACGAAGTATTCAAGACTAGCGACATAAAACATCCTGGTGTTGCCTTAGTTATGGCCCAAGGTAAATACAATCTTGCTGGAGCTGTAAAAGTTTTATCAGATGGAGGATTTCCAAATCAATATGGTGACCTTTACATGACACCTTCTGAAACACGCGCATACTTTGTAAAAAAAGAATGGTCTACTATAGCTGCATTTCAAACTCGTAACCCTATGCATCGCTCGCATGAGTATTTAGCTAAAATTGCTATAGAGATATGCGATGGAGTAATGATTCATTCAACTTTAGGAGAACTAAAGCCAGGTGACATTCCTGCTGATGTTCGCTCCAAATCTATTTCAGCATTAATTGAAAATTACTTTGTAGATAACACTGTTCTCCAATCGGGATACCCATTGGACATGAGATACGCTGGTCCAAGGGAGGCATTACTTCATGCGCTATTCAGACAGAATTATGGGTGCTCTCATCTTATAGTAGGACGCGATCATGCGGGTGTTGGAGATTATTATGGACCATTTGATGCTCACAATATTTTTGATGAAATTGACAATGGTCTGGCTACTAAGCCCTTAAAGATTGATTGGACATTTTGGTGTGAAAAGTGTGCTGGAATGTCAAGCATGAAAACTTGCCCACATGATCAGGAAGACAGACTAATGCTTTCAGGCTCTAAATTAAGACATCTTCTTAGTGAAAACCTAGAAGTTCCTGATAATTTTTCAAGACCTGAAGTTGTTGAAATTCTTCGTAAGTACTATTCTAAAATTAAAGAAAGTGACAAAGTAAAAATTGAACTTAAAGGGCATTCTGCGAAATAGATGAAGATGAAATTAAATTTAATCAACAATCCTGGTCTATTAGTTATGAGTTTTCTGGTTCTATAAAAATTGAATTACAAATGCGCAAATATTCTACAATCTCATGCTCGGAAATATAGTGAATTTATTATGGATAAGGGCCTCCATAATACAACAAAAAAAAAGGAAAAATATAATATGATATCTATTAACCCATTTTCTGAAATTTCAGCATTTATTCCATCTTTTGTAATGCAAACTTATGTAATTGCAATGTTTGTTCTTGTTATAGGTGCCACGCTTTTTGATGTGGTTCATAAAAAGAGTGCTAAGTATTTCTTCAACAACTCAGTTAAAGCAAAAAAATCTGCAACCAGAAACGTAGGCTCTGGAGAAAAAGTTTCTATTGCTTTTAAAACTGCAACCAATGAAATCTTAACCTCGTCAGAATTTTGCAGCACTAGAAGAAGATTGGCTCACCTTCTGACAATGTATGGATTTATCATTTTTGTCGTTGCGACAGTTGTAATGATTTTTTCTTACTCAACTCCTAACACAATGACTCCTTCAATTTGGCCATTAGCATGGCATTTAGGTGCAGCTATGCTTTGTGTTGGTGGTTATTGGTTTTGGTTCTTTATAAGAGTTGATGTTGCGGCTGAAGGTAATAAGTGGTACAGAGTAATTAGGGCAGACTTATTTGTTCTATCGCTCTTAGCTATGTCTACTTTTGCGCTCCTATGGTCTTACATGCAGTCCAATGGAATTAATATCTGGCAAACTCTATTTTTTGGGCTATTCATTGGGGCTAGCACTGTTCTATTTGGTGGTGTCTTATGGTCAAAATTTGCCCACATGTTTTATAAGCCTGCTGCAGCTTTTCAAAAACGAGTTACTAAAGCTGACGGTTCAAGAGAGAACCTTCCAGAACCTGCTGATATGCCAAAGAAATTTGGCCTTGGAATTGAACGCGAAGCGCCAAGACATTACTAATAATAACTAATTTTCGGAGAAAATATTATGCCAACTTTTGTATACATGACTAGATGCGATGGCTGTGGACACTGTGTAGATATCTGTCCATCTGACATTATGCACATTGACAAGACTATTCGACGTGCAGTCAATATTGAGCCAAACTTTTGCTGGGAGTGTTACTCGTGTGTTAAAGCATGCCCTCAAAATGCAATTGATGTAAGAGGTTATGCTGACTTTGCTCCAATGGGCCATAGCGTAAGAGTTCTTCGTGAAGAAGAAAAAGGAACTATCTCTTGGAAAATTAAATTTAGAGATGGTCGTGAGAAAAACTTTGTTTCTCCAATTACTACGCAACCATGGGGTGAAAAAATTCCAAAACTTGCGGACTTAGAAGTTCCTGATCAAGCAGCACTTGATTCACAACTTTTATGTTTTGAGCCAGATGCTCTTAACATTGAAACTGGATTACCCGTAATAAATAAAGATAAGCTAAAAGAGGGAGTTTACTACTAATGGCTAAGAGAAAAACTGTTTGGGAAGACTGTGATATTTTAGTTGTTGGTGGTGGTATGGCTGGAACTGGTGCTTCTTATGAGGCTAGATATTGGGGCCGTGATATGAGAATTATATGTGCCGAAAAGGCAAACATTGATCGAAGTGGTGCAGTAGCTCAAGGCCTTTATGCGATCAACTGCTATATGGGAATGCAGTGGGATGAAAACCAACCCGAAGACCATGTTCGATATGCACGTAATGACTTGATGGGTTTAGTTCGTGAGGACCTTGCTTTTGATATGGCTCGACATGTTGACTCTGCCGTTCACAAATTTGAAGAATGGGGCCTACCCATTATGAGAAATGAAGAAACTGGTCGTTACCAGCGCGAAGGTAAATGGCAAATAATGATTCACGGTGAAAGCTACAAACCTATCGTTGCAGAAGCGGCTCGCAAATCAGTAGACAAAATTTATAACCGAATTATGATTACGCATCTTTTAATGGATGAGGCTAAGGAAAATAGAGTTGGTGGAGCAGTTGGCTTTAATTGCCGTACTGGTGATTATCATGTTTTCCGTGCCAAAGCAGTAATTGTAGGAGCAGGTGGTGCCTCTCATATCTTTAAGCCTCGTTCAGTAGGTGAAGGAATGGGAAGGACTTGGTATGCTCCATGGAGTAGTGGTTCAGCCTATGCGCTTCCAATTCAGGTGGGCGCTAAGATGACGCAGATGGAAAACCGAATTGTGTTAACCCGATTTAAAGATGGTTATGGGCCAGTTGGTGCATATTTTCTCCACCTCAAAACATATACTCAAAATACTTACGGTGAAGAGTACGAATCTAAGTGGTATGAACACACTAAAGCTATGGTTGGTGAATATATTGATCATACTCCGACGCCGACATGTTTACGTAACCATGCGTTTATAGAAGAAGTTAAAGCTGGTAGAGGACCAATTCACATGGTCACCATGGAAGCTTTTCAAGATCCGCATCTAGAAGTAATTGGATGGGAAAACTTCCTAGGAATGACTGTCGGTCAAGCAGTTGTTTGGGCCTCTCAAAATATTGATCCTAAATATACTAATCCTGAATTAACTACATCTGAACCCTACGTAATGGGCTCTCATGCTACTTGTTCTGGTGCATGGGTCAGTGGTCCTGAAGACATTTCCCCGCCTGAGTATTTCTGGGGATACAACCGAATGCTGACTGTTGAAGGTCTCTTTGGTGCTGGTGATACTGTTGGTGGAACTGCACATAAATTTTCTTCAGGCTCGTTTACTGAAGGAAGGATAGCTGCAAAAGCAGCCGTTAAATATATCCAAGATATGGGTGATGATAAGATTCAAGTTAGTAATAAACAGTGTGATGATCTAAAAGAGATTATTTATAAGCCATTAGAAAACTATACAGTAGGTCGTAATGAAATTACTGCTGGTACAGTGTCGCCAAGCTATATATTACCTATTCAAGGGCTCCAACGCCTTGAGAAAATTATGGATGAATATTGTGGTGGTATTGGTGTTAACTATATGACGAATGGAAACCTACTTACAAAATGTATTGAGCTCTTAGAAATATTGCAAGAAGATCTTGAGCATATAGGCGCTGAAGATCTTCATCAGCTTATGCGTGGTTGGGAATTAAGACATCGCACAATTACTTCAGAATGTGTTGCACAGCATACATTATTTCGTGAAGAAACGCGCTGGCCAGGTTATTACTATAGAGGCGATCACATGAAATTAGATGATGAGAATTGGCATTGCCTAACTGTTTCTAGACGTGATCCAAAAACTGCTAAATGGACTATGGAAAAAGCGCCCCTTTATCATATAGTTGATTAATCAGATTTAAAGTATCTAGAACTGGGGTCTCAATTTGAGGCCCCAATAATAATGCTATTAGATTATCATACAATCCAAACTTAAAAACTACTAGGTGAACTAAATGAATCTTCTTGAGAAAACTAACGAAGAAATACTTGAAATTGCAGACCCATTGATGGATGAGTTAGTTGCATCATCAAATAAACGAGATTACCTAGGCTTTATTAAACACTTTTCAAAAGAAATGTTGATGGGTGCAAATGAGATTGAAATGGGAAAGCAGTGGACAAAAAATAAAATGTTATCAAGCTTATCTGTTGAAAGAGAGTTCTTAGGATGCCTTAGAAGAGGTGATCATGTTTCAATTCTATATAAGCAAACTAGTGATGAGGTTCCTGGAGAATTTTTAGGTCGACTTGTTCTGGGTATTCAGGACTCTGAAGTCAAAATATTTGGTGC
Organism: Candidatus Pseudothioglobus sp. uisw_070; assembly: GCF_059512545.2. Taxonomy (NCBI): domain Bacteria; kingdom Pseudomonadati; phylum Pseudomonadota; class Gammaproteobacteria; family Pseudothioglobaceae (SeqCode); genus Pseudothioglobus (SeqCode); species Candidatus Pseudothioglobus sp. uisw_070. The sequence continues at coordinate 1,612,915 of NZ_CM183456.2, forward strand.
AACTATTTTTTAATACTTCTTTAAATTATTGAATTCGAATCTGAATACTCAATCTATTACACTATTAGAAATATGAGCGAAACAATCTCCATAAACAAATTTGTTGAACTAACTTACAGAATCATAGATCAATCTAATGGTGAAGTTATTGAGCAGGTCGAAGAGCCATTAGGGTATGTTCAGGGAGATAATTCATTATTGTTCAATCAGGTAACCAAAGAGCTTGAAGGTAAGTGTGTTGGTGATGAAGTAGAGATTTTACTGAAAGCAGAAGATGCCTTTGGAAAAAAGGCTGATGAACTAATTTTTACAGATGATATCAATAATGTTCCAATGGAATATAGATTTATTGGAGCATCTGTTACTATGCAAAATGATAAAGGTGGTACTAAAGATTTCATAGTTTCAAGTATTGAAGATGGGAAGCTCACAATTGATGGCAATCATCCCCTTGCGGGCAAAGATATTATTTTTTATGTAGAAATTTTATCAATTCGTGAAGCAACTGCTGATGAAATCATTGAGGGTGGAAAGTTAGATTAAATATAGTTAATTTTTAAAAAATATCGTCATAGATGTGTTGCTCAATATTCCATTCTTTTTGACTTTCAATAGTCAGCGTTAGACATCTCGCAGCCCCATAATTTCGGATCTTTCCAGCAGAGCCTGGATTTATAACCCAAGGTGTTTGCTGATTATCAATAACTTGTTTATGAGTATGCCCATATATGATGACCCTTGAATCTGGGTAAGTAGCCCTCAAAGAATCATGACTTGGCTGAACATGTCCATGTAAATGGCCATGTTCTATTGCTATGCTGCCTCCAGGAAACTCTACTAACTCAACCTCACTAAAAGAAGATATATGCTGATCATTGTTACCCTTTACGGCAATCATTTTTTGCTTTGGATTTAATGCAGACAAAGAACTTTCCTCTATGATATCCCCTGCATGAATGACAAAGTCACAATCATTCATAAGGTCTATTACTCCTGGATGAATTGTTCCATGAGTATCTGACAGGATGCCAATTTTTATCACTATTGGAGTGACTTTAGTCTCAATCGAAGTGCATTAAGTTTGATGAAGCCCTCAGCATCTTTCTGATCGTATGCTCCACCATCATCTTCAAAGGTTGCAATTTTTTCACTAAATAAGCTATTATCTGATTTACGACCAACTACTGAGGTATTGCCTTTATATAGTTTCAGCCTAACTACTCCACTAACATTTTCTTGCGAGGCATCAATTGCTGCTTGCAGCATTTCACGCTCTGGTGCAAACCAAAAACCATTATAGATAAGCTTGGCATACTTTGGCATTAACTCATCTTTAAGATGTGCAGCTTCTCTATCTAAAGTAAGTGATTCAATAGCACGATGAGCTCTTAACATAATCGTACCAGCAGGTGTTTCATAACATCCACGAGACTTCATGCCAACAAAACGATTCTCTACAATATCAAGCCTACCAATCCCATGCGCACCACCTAGTTTGTTGAGTTCTTCCATGACTTGAGCTGGCGACATTGATTCGCCATTTATAGCAATGATGTCACCTTTTTCATAAGTTAACTCAATATATTCAGCACGATCTGGAGCCTCTTCAGGGGAGACTGTCCAGCGCCACATTTCATCTTCTGCTTCCTGCCATGGATCCTCAAGCAGGTCACCCTCATAAGAAATATGAAGTAGATTAGCGTCCATTGAGTATGGTGATTTCTTTGATTGTTTTTTATAGTCTACTTCAATATTATGCTCTTCAGCATATTTCATTAAGCTCTCACGAGAAGATAGATCCCATTCACGCCAAGGTGCAATAATCTTAATTTCTGCATTCATAGCATATGCACTTAGCTCAAACCTTACTTGATCATTGCCTTTTCCTGTTGCTCCATGAGAGATTGCATCTGCACCAACCTCTTTGGCAATTTCAACCAGCCGTTTAGAGATTAAAGGTCGTGCAATAGACGTGCCTAAAAGATACTCCCCTTCATAAATAGCATTTGCTCGAAACATTGGAAAAACAAAATCACGTGCAAACTCTTCACGTAAATCTTCGATATAAATTTCCTTTATCCCCATGGCTTTAGCTTTAAGACGAGCTGGTTCAACTTCTTCACCCTGACCAATATCTGCTGTAAAGGTTACTACTTCACAGTCATATGTTTCATGTAACCATTTAGCAATAATGCTAGTATCTAATCCACCCGAGTATGCTAATACGACTTTATTCATTATTTTTCTATGTAGTTAAATTCTTTTTTATAAAGCACTTCATTTTCAGAAGTAACGACTTCGACTATCCATTTTCCTGTCCAGGTATGCCAAAGATTTTTTGATGACCAAACCCTCCAACGAGGACCTTTAATATCAAAAATAACATCGGCCATCACTTTATTATTATATATCCAGCGATGCTTAACACTTGTACCTTGAAGATTACGAATGTTTGTAAAAAAGTAGATTTTACCCAAAGAATTGTCAAGCTCTCCAACAATATTAAAGGGCTCTCTGTCTACAATCTCTGTCGCAAATTCTGCATTAGAAATATTTTGATGTGGCCATTCATTTGCAAATACATTAGAAAATAAAAATACACTGAGCATTAATACGGTTAATTTTTTCATTTAATCCACCCAATTTATAATATGTTCAAATAAAAGATCTTTTGAAACTTCATTATCTCTATACGTTCTTCCTCTTACAGAAATACCTGCCAAATGAACACTATTCTTATCCCCACTTATTAGTGGGTGCCACATAGGTAACTCTTTCCCTTCGTATAGTAGTCGATATGCACATGTACTTGGAAGCCAATTAAACTTTTTTCCCCAATCTGGCTTAATACTTAAGCAGTCTGGAACATATTTCTGACGGTTGTCGTAGTGTGGACAAGAGCACTCCTCTTCATCTAAATAATGACAGGCGACATCTGTAAAGTAGATCTTTCCAGAATCCTCATCTTCCAGCTTATGTAAGCAGCATCTTCCACAGCCATCACAGAGCGACTCCCACTCCTTAGAACTCATCTGAGATAAAGTTTTATTTTTCCAGAAAGGTTTATCTAAATTTTCCAAAGTTTTTTATCAATTACCATTGCTAGTCGATACAATAATTATAAACTTATTGAAGAAAATAATCTTTCAATTCCAATAGCTACGCCAGAACAATGTGGAAGGCCAACTTTTATATCTCTCAAAAACTCCTCATCAACTAATAACTTTTTCTTTTCAATCATTTTTCTTTTATATAACTCGTTATTAAATCGATCTCTATATTCATCAGCAGATTGTATTTCTTCATAACCATTAGCAATTTCAATACCATTTATATACAATTCAAAGCGATGGGCGATAGGGCCATCAATTTTTGCAAGTGCTGACTGCTCTTTAGGGTAATCATAAATAAAGCAAATAGGGATTTGACTTATCTTTGGCTCAATGAGATGCACAAAAAGAAGGGTTTGAAGATCCTCAATCCAGTCATAATCTGAATTTAAACCTAATGAATTTGCAATTTTCTTTAGGTCTTCCAGATCAGCATTTAATATATCAATATTGCCATACTCAAAAAAAGCTTGTGCGTATGATATTTTAATTGCAGCATCAGTCTTCCCAAGAATTTTTAGTAAATCTATAATTTCGTCAACCAAAGAATGCATATCGAAATCAATACGGTAGAACTCCAGCATTGTAAATTCGTTAGAGTTATTACTCCCATATTCATTATCTCTATATACTTGGCAAATTTGAAATATATCTCCGCTTCCTTTGGATAAAAGTCGCTTCATTTCTAACTCAGGAGATGTATGTAAATATAGATCAGTTGGCCTAGAGATATCACGATTAACTTTCACTTCAATGCTATCAATATAGACATCGGTTGAAGGAGAGAACAAAAGGGAAGGAGTTTTTACTTCAGTGACCTTACGAGAATAAAAAAATTCCCTAATTTTTATGATTAAATCTTGATAATGAACTAGATTTTTTTTTACTTTGGACATGTCAGCCTATATTAGGCGCGACCTGAATACTCATTTGTTCTAGTATCAACTTTGACCTTATCTCCAATACCAACAAACAAAGGAACCTGAACGACCACACCGGTATTTAAGGTTGCTGGTTTACCACCAGTTCCAGCTGTATCTCCTTTAAGGCCAGGGTCTGTATCGATCACTTCTAATATAACTTGAATTGGAGGAACGACTGTAATTGGATTATTATTCCACAAGGTCACAGTACAAATATCTTGCTCCACTAAATAGTCTACAGCACTTCCCATTGACTCTTCACTCAAGTCATATTGCTCAAATGATTCAGGCTCCATAAAATGCCATTTTTCACCATCACTATAAAGGTACTGCATTTCTAACTCCATAACATCGGCGCCCTCAAGTGACTCACCTGATTTATATGTCTTCTCAAGGGTTTTACCTGTAATAAGATCTTTAAATTTAACTCGATTAAAGGCCTGTCCTTTTCCAGGCTTTACAATTTCATTATTGACAATTGAACATGGATTACCATCGAGAATCAATTTCAAACCGTTTTTAAACTGGCTAGTACTGTAATTCATATTTTTTTTAATCCTAAAGTTTTAAGGGAAAAGGCATAAATTTACAAATGAATATTTTAATAAGTTATAAAAGAAATATATTCATAATTTAAAAATTTGAAATAAAGACAACAAACGAAGAATGTTAAAATACCCTTCCACATATTTTAACCCTAATGTTTTAATTATATGCATATACATGAACACCAGGCAAAAGGCTTATTTAAGAAACATAATATTAAAGTTCCTGAATTTATTGTTGTTTCAAATAGTAATGAAACTCAATCTGCTTGTGAGAAACTTGGTGGCTCAATTTGGGTTGTTAAAGCTCAAGTTCATGCTGGAGGCAGGGGAAAAGGTGGAGGTGTTATTGTATGCAATAAAGTGCAGGATGCAGTTGATGCCAGTAAAAAATTAATAGGTACTAATTTAATTACTCCGCAGACTGATGCAAATGGTCAACCTATCAATGAAGTCATTATTGAGGCTGGTCAAGATATTTCTAAAGAGTTGTACTTGGGACTTCTTGTTGATCGTGCTACAGAAAATATCACAATTCTCACTTCAACAGAAGGTGGAATGGATATCGAAAAAGTTGCCTCAGAAACGCCTGATAAAATTATTAAACAAAAAATTAATCCTCTAGGTAAATTATCAGTCGAAGAATGTGTCAATGTTGCTAAAAAACTTGGGCTAGATTTATCACTTCACGATGAGTTTGCTTCGACACTTCTTGGACTTTATGCTATTTTTACTGAGCATGATGCCAACCTTATTGAAATAAACCCACTTATTATTACTGGTCAAAATGAAATCATGGCTCTTGATGGTAAAATTGATTTTGATGATAATGCGCTCTATAGAAATGAATCAATTGCTAATCTAAGAGATATTGCACAAGAAGATGAAAAAGAAAGAAGCGCTAGCGAACATCAATTAAATTATATCTCTCTAGATGGCTCTGTGGGCTGCATGGTAAATGGTGCTGGATTAGCAATGGCGACAATGGATTTGATAGAATATCATGGTGGATCACCAGCTAACTTTTTAGATGTAGGTGGAGGCACAACTGCTGATAGAGTAGCAATAGCTTTTGAAATAATTCAAAGTGAAGAAAATGTTAAATCTATTTTAGTAAACATTTTTGGTGGCATAGTGCGCTGTGATCTTATTGCAAATGGTATTTTACAAGCAATAGAGAAAGTAGGATTAACGCTTCCAATCATTGTAAGACTCGAAGGAACAAATGCACAAGAAGGCCTTCAAATTCTTAATAAAAGTAACTTTAATATTATTACTGAGGCTGACTTAACTAAGGCTGCTAAACAAGCTGTGGAGATGGCCAAATGAGTGTCTTAATCAACAAAGAAACCAAAGTAATCTGTCAAGGTTTTACTGGCAAGCAAGGTACGTTTCATTCTGAACAATCCATTGCATATGGTACAAAATTTGTCGGCGGCGTAACTCCTGGCAAAGGTGGACAAACTCACTTGGATAAACCAGTCTTCAATTCTGTTGCACAGGCTATGGCTGAAACAGGAGCTAATGCCACAATGATTTATGTGCCGCCAAGGTTTGCATTTGCTTCTATAGTCGAGGCGATTGAAGCTGAGATTCCAGTAATTGCATGCATAACTGAAGGCATTCCTGTGCAAGATATGATTAAAATTAAAGCCATTATCACAGGCAGTAAGTCAAAATTAATTGGACCAAACTGTCCAGGATTAATTACTCCAGATGAATGTAAACTTGGCATTATGCCGGGTAATATCCACAAGAGCGGCTCAGTTGGAATTGTCTCTCGTTCAGGAACATTAACCTATGAAGCAGTTCACCAAACTACTCTAGCAGGACTTGGTCAAAGCACTTGTATTGGTATTGGTGGTGACCCCGTTCAAGGAATGAATTTTATTGACTGCCTTAAATTGTTTGAAAAAGATGATGATACGCATTCAATAGTAATGGTTGGTGAGATTGGTGGCAATGCTGAAGAAGAGGCTGCGGAGTATATTAAGTCAAATATTTCTAAACCTGTTATTTCATATATTGCTGGACTTACCGCTCCTAAAGGAAAAAGAATGGGCCATGCAGGCGCAGTAATAAGTGGTGGGTCTGGTGATGCCAAAAGTAAAATTCAAGCATTAGAGAATGCAGGAGTAAGTGTTGCGCCTACACCAGCATTAATGGGTCAAACCCTGCTTGAAATTCTTTAAAAACAATGTACTCTCTTATAGTAAATAAATGAGAGTGATTAGGAATAGTAGATTCGCAGTTTCAGTAATTTTTACTGTTAACGGTGTTGTTTTTGGAACATGGGCGTCACGCATTCCTGAAATTTCAGATTTCCATAACCTATCACCTGCTGCTTTAGGTTTATTAATATTTCTAATGGGTTTTTCAGCTGTCATTGCCTTCTCAGTCTTTGGAAGAGCTGCAGATCATTATGGAGCATCAACTTTAACAAAAAGAACCACCTCGCTATTAATACCACTTACTCTTATCTTTATAGCTTTTGCTAACTCAATATGGATGCTTATTCCAGCTTTGATTTTCTTTGGAGCAATTCATGGAGGAGTTGACGTGGCGATGAATGCCTGGGCTGTGGAAGTTGAGCGAAAAGATAATCGTCCATTAATGTCGTCTTTTCATGGAATGTGGAGTTTAGGATCTGCTATTGGAGCAGGCTCAGGCGTATTAGCTACTTACAATAAAATTGAGGTGCCAATGCATTTTTCAATTACTTCAATTATAATTTTTTTAGTTGTGCTTAGTGTTGTAACCATCCCCTTTAAATCCCAAAAGAAGGAAAAAGATAGTACAGCTTCATTTATTTCCATTCCAAAAGGAGCATTACTTCCTGTTGCCTTTATAACTTTCTTTGCCTCATTAGCAGAAGGAATGGTTGCAGATTGGAGTGCTATTTTTCTTAGAAGTATTTCAGAGTTGCCTAATGGAAGTGCGGCTTTAGGGTTTACTGTTTTCTCAATTTGCATGTTTGTAATGAGGCTTATGGGAGACAAACTAGCTTTAAAATTTGGCGCCTCTAAAACAGCGCGTTATTCTGGATTAGTTGCTCTAGCAGGCTCTTTAGTTATATTAACCTTTGAGTCACTCATACCATTAATGATTGGCTTTAGCCTTATAGGACTTGGTATAGCTGTCATTATCCCTCTAGCGTTTTCTCGTGCTGGTAAAGATAAAGGAATTTCACAAGGAGCTGCCATTGCTAGCATTGCAACCCTAGGATATGGAGGCATGCTACTTGGTCCATTACTTGTAGGCCTTATTGCTGAGGTAACTTCAATTAAAACTGGCTTTATGCTGTTACCCATCCTAGCCTTCTTAATTTTTCTGCTTTCAAAACATCTCTCTATTAAATCACTGTGATTTTTTCTCCAAAAGCATTGCATCACCATAGCTAAAAAAACGATATTTTTCTTTAATAGCATGGCTATAAGTCTCAAACATTTCCTCAAAACCTATAAAAGCACTCACTAACATTAAGAGTGAAGATTTTGGTAAATGAAAATTTGTAATCATAGCATCTACTATTTGAAACTTAAATCCTGGGTAAATAAAAATATCTGTATCTCCCTTTTGGTACTTTAGGCTTCCATTAACTGAAGCTGACTCTAAGGCTCTTACAGCTGTGGTGCCAACCGCAATTATTCTCCCACCAAGCGCCTTTGCTTGCTCTATCTTATCTATTGTTTCAGTAGAAATTTCATAATACTCACTGTGCATTTTATGACTCTCAATATCCTCAACTTTAACAGGCTGAAAAGTTCCTGCCCCAACATGTAAAGTTAAAAATGTATGATTAATGCCTTGATGTTCAAGGCTAGATAACAACATCTCATCAAAATGAAGTCCTGCAGTAGGAGCTGCAACTGCACCATCATTTTTAGCATATACTGTCTGATACCTACTCTGGTCTTCTTTAGAGTCCTCTCTATTAATATATGGTGGCAAAGGGATATGCCCAATTTCATTAAGTACATTTAGAATAGAATCTGACTCAAAGTTAACCTTATAAATACCATCGTTTTTATCACATATCTTGATGCGGCTTTTATTTTCAAGGACTACATAAGTACCAATTTTTGGAGATCTACTTGACTTAATCATTACTAACGCTTCATGATCATTAATCAATCGCTCAACTAGAACTTCAACCTTACCTCCAGAATCTTTATGTCCAAATAATCGAGCCGCTATAACTTTTGTATCATTAAGAACTAGTAAGTCATTTGGTTTGAGAAAATTACCCAATTGAGAAAAAGTAGAGTCATCAATTATATCTCTTAGCACTAGTAACCGTGAATCAGTCCTACTTGAACTAGGGTATTGAGCAATTAAAGACTTTGGTAGGTCAAAATCAAAATCACTTAGCTTCATTGTCTACCTTTGAGGCATTAACTCGACTCATTGCTGCCTCAATTTTTTCTTTCTGAATCTTGTCTTTTGCCATTTTCTCCTTCAGAGTAATCATCTTTGCCTCCAGTAGATCAGACCTTTCCTGTTTGTTTCTTTCTAAACGTACTTCACGGAACTCAAATCTCCTTCTAGCCTTTTCTCTTTGGTCACTCTCTTGGCTTTGTTTTTTATACAACTCATTATAGAATTGATAATAATTAACAAAAGGAATTTCAAAATTTGGCTTAATATCAATCATATCAATACAATCTACTGGGCAAACTGGTAGGCATAAATCACAGCCTGTACACTCTTCAGCAACAACTTGCGTCATAACTTTTGATGAGCCTATAAAAGCATCCACTGGACAGGCTTTAATACACAAAGTGCATCCAATGCAGACTTTTTCATCAACCAAGGCAATTTGCTTTGGCTTTGTTTCACCATGTGCTTCATTTAAAAGAAGAGCTTCAACACCTAGAAGCTCGGCTAAAGCATCAATCCCTTCCTGTCCTCCTGGAGGACATTGGTTAATTTCAGCATCACCATTTGCTATTGCCTCAGCGTATGGCCTGCAACCTTCAAAATCACACTGTGTACATTGGGTTTGAGGCAAGATAGCATCTATTTGATCAACTAACGAGCTCCCTTTGATCTTAGCAGTATATCCTAAGCCAATATTGATTAAAAAATTCTCGTTCATATAGCTGGTAATTTTAAACTAAATATAGTTTATAGTCTTTACTGACTATGAAAGTTACGCTTGAAAAAAGGAAACTTCAAAGACTTACGCAGTATATATTTTTTGCTTTCTTAACAGAACCTGGAAGGTAAAGTTTTTACTTAAAGACTGTCATTCATATTAGGCCTAATAAAGCGTGGACTCAAGATTCAACAAAAGCACGCTCAATAACGAAGTGGCCTGGCTCCACATTACGAGCCTCAATAAAGCCCTTAGATTCAAGCATATCTACTAACTCCTTAAGCATGCTAGGGCTTCCACAAATCATAAATCGATCGTCTACTAAATTGGGCTGAGGCTGCTTCAAATCTAAAAACAACTTACCACAACTCATCAGGGTAGTTAGGCGGCCATTATTTTTAAAGGGCTCACGGGTTACTGTAGGATAGTAGACCAGTTTCTCCCTTACTATTTCCCCAATATATTCATCATTTGGCAAAACATTTTCAATGTAATCAGAGTAGGCCAGCTCAGAAACTTCACGCACACCATGAGCCAAGATAACCCTGTCGAATTGGTCATAGATTTCTGGATCTTTAATGATGCTCATAAATGGCGCCAAACCTGTTCCAGTACAAAGCAAGTATAGGTAGCGTCCAGGAAGCATATTGTCTGGAATTAAGGTTCCTGTGGACTTCTTGCCCACTAGAACTTCATCTCCTACAGCAAGGTTTTGCAGCTTGGAGGTAAGAGCGCCATCTTGTACTTTAATACTATAGAACTCAAGCTCATTCTCATAGTTAGCACTAGCTATACTATAGGCGCGCATCAATGGCTTACCATCAGAAGGAAGACCAATCATAGTAAAGTGGCCATTCTTAAAACGATAGCCTGGGTCACGAGTAGTACGAAAGCTAAATAATGTGTCATTCCAGTGATGGACATGAGTCACTCTTTCAGTTATCAATGTCGACATACATTTCCTCTTTGGCTTATTAATTGCATAGCTTTTTTGTATATAAAATTTGGGTAAATTATACTATTAATCTAGTATTTTTGCTGAAGCCCTGAATTGTTTGCAGCCTCTTGATAACAAATACTAAACCCATTGGCGTAATCTTCTTCATTCAATCCTATATAAGAGTCAAGCAATACATAACTTGTAACTCCAGATCTAATCATAAATTGCAATTGATCTAGGTGGGCATTAATACCAATAACTTCACCTAAAAATTGCCATCTCTTTCTTAATAAATAAGCCTGAGAATAGCCTCTACCATCATCAAAATTATTAAAATCAAGAACTATTAACTCTAAAGAATCAAGGTAATCTTTGATTAAAAAAACATCGTCTGAAGGCGCAATAATAACCCCTACAGAGAGTTTTGATAACTTCTCAATATTTTCAATCCATTCTTGAAAAGAAACAAGGTCAACACTTTCATAATCTTTGTTTAGTATGCGCTCTATTTGACAAGCTTCACCCATATACCTTCTCCTTAAATGGAGCAATACCTATTCTTTTAAAGACGTCAGTAAATCTCTCCTGATTTTGTCGATGTTTTAGGAATACATTAACAATAGTTTCTATAGCATCAACAATATTTTCACCACTTACTGATGGTCCTAGCTTCTTTCCAATAACAGTTTCATGCAGCGTCTCTCCTGCTAAAGTTATTTGATAATACTCTTCACCATTTTTTTGCATACCCAATAAGCCTATATCCGCTATATGGTGATGGGCACAGGAGTTTTCACATCCAGAGATATTAATATTTAAATCGCCAATGTCGAGTAGCTTTTTCATATCATTAAAACGCTCCTGCACTCTAGTAGCTATCGGGATAGAAACAGCCTTAGCTAAATCACAATAGTCTCTGCCAGGGCATGCTACTATCTGGGCTAGGGTGCCTTGATGCGGACTAGCTAAACCATATTTTTCAAGAGACCGCCATAAGTTATAAACCTGATCTTTTCTGACATAAGGAAAAACGATTGTTTGCCTTTTGGTCGTTCTAAGTTCACCTGAGCTGTACCTCTCAGCTAAGTCTGCAAGCTGCCTCATCTGCTCAGAGGTTGCATCACCAGGAGCTGCACCTAACTTTGTAAGCGATATATTAACAATACTGAAACCATCAACTTTATGCCTGCGAACATTATTTTTCTTCCAAATACTGTAATTAAAATCAACTTTTTCTTTAAAGCCGTCTAAACCTATCGGCCTAATTGGCAAAGCAAAGTCTTTTTTTAGTTGCTCTAATTCAACTAGATTTAATTTTAACTTTGAATCATTTCTAGTTTGCTGCCAGTCTTCATCAACTAACCGAGAAAACTCCTCCGCTCCAAGCTCACGAACTAAAAACTTGATTCGCAACTTTTTTTGATGATCACGGCGACCTTTTAAATTGTAAATTCTCATGGTAGATTCAAGATAACTAAGAATATCTTCAACCTCAATAAATGATGCAGTCTCTGCTGCAATCATAGCCGCCGCTCCAAGCCCGCCACCAACAAAAACACTAAAGCCCAATTGGTCTTTGCCGTTTCTAACGAGCCTTAAACCAAGATCATGAATTCTTAATGCAGTTTCATCTAGTTTTGCTCCATTTATAGCAATTTTAAATTTCCCAGGTAGCCATGAAAACTCTGGATGAAGATTAAACCAGCGTCGTATTAATTCACAGTAAGGTCTTGCGTCCTCAATTTCACCCTCTGTTAAGCCAGATAAGGGGTCAGCCGTTATATTCCTTGTAGCTTTTCCACTTGTTTGGATTGCATGAAGGCCAGCATCTGAAAGCTCGCGAAGTAAATTAGCAATTTCAGGAAGCTCTATCCAATTGAATTGAATATTTTGTCGGGTTGTGAAGTGTCCAAAACCTCTATCGTATTTGTCTGCCACATTGGCAAGAGACCTAAGCTGCTCAGAACTAAGAGTGCCATATGGTATAGCGACTCTAAGCATATGAGCATGAAGCTCCATATAAAGTCCATTCCTAAGCCTAAGACTTCTAAACTTAGCATCATCCAAGTCACCAGCTAAATGGCGCTTTAATTGTTTCTCAAATTGATCAACTCGCTCAACTAGAAATTTACTGTCTTCGGTGCTATATTGGTACATTAAACTATTTCTTTAAAATATGGTGGGTATTATAGTAAAATATTCTATATTCTTAAGAATTAATATACAAAAAAGAATATTATTATAAATATAATTATAAATATAGTATATTATTTTAAATAATATGAATAACAGATAAAATTATGGATACTATTGACATCAAATTACTAGAGCTTCTCCAGCATAATGCAGAACTAACTATTCAGGAGCTTTCAAAGGAAGTTCACTTATCAACCACTCCATGCTGGAAAAGAATTAATCAATTAAAAAATAATGGTTACATTAATAAAACAGTCTCACTGGTAGATCGAAAAAGAGTTGGCGCCAACGTAACTGCAATGGTTTCTATCAAAGTCAACAATCACAATCAAGAAAGAATTAGTATTTTCTCCAAAACCATTCAAGATATTCCTGAAGTTATTGAGTGCTATCGTATGAGTGGTGAGACAGATTATCTTCTTAAAGTTGTGGTAAGCGACATTGAGAGTTATGACGCTTTCTATAAAAATTTAATTGAAAAAGTTCAATTTCTTAAAGTTACTTCAAATTTTGCAATCGAAGAAATTAAAAGCACTACTGAAATACCATTAACTAAACTTGGACAGTAACCAAAAAAAATTTATTAAAGGACTATAACTTTCAGCAGTCCAACCATACAAACTATTATAAGCACACCGCCCATCCAGCGTTTAAATTTTGCATCACTTTTAATCATTCTTTCATGCATTCTAAGTCCAATAAAATGACCTAGAGCAGCTACTGGAATTAGCATTAAAGAAAAGCGCCAATCTATATATACGCCAACAGCCATGAAGGCCACCATCTTTATTGAAACTAGAAAAAACCATAAAACAAACAAGGTATTTCTTAGTTTCTTCAAATCTATATGGTTCATATAAACTGCAACTAGAAGGACTCCTCCCATTAAGGAAGTGCCTGATAAATAACCACCAAAAAATAAAAGTAAATTATTTATCCAAGTCTTTTTAGAAATTATTTGACTATTATTTATCCAAGTTAATGAATAAAGAATTGTAATTAAATACACAATTACAGTCATTACATTTGGTGGAAGACTTAAAAGACCTATCACACCAATAATTTTTGCTGGAAGTATCCATGGCAGAGATTTCTTCAGGTATTGCCAGTCAACCTGTCTTAAGGAATTTGAAAGAGTGATGCTAGAAAAAAATAATAAATGAATCCCAATTATTGGCAGCCAATCTATTGGAGAGCCTCCAATGAGCATTAAAATTGGGAGACCTAGAACAGCACCTCCAAAACCAAGTCCAGTCCTAACAAACCCAATCCAAGTAAATATTATGGCAATCATTAATAACTCTAAGGGTGAAAAGATCATTAATTTAAGTAGGAGTTAATAGAAGAAAATAATTGTAATTACAAAGTAGTTACATAGATTTAATTACGTCTGCTAAGTAATTTGCAGATTCAGTTGCTAACTCTAAATCATTGCACTCAACCATCACTCGAACTAACGCCTCTGTCCCTGATTTTCTGATAAGAATTCGCCCCTTATCTGATAACTTAGACTCAGTCAGGTTAATTGCATCAACTAGATTAGAATTGTTTTTTAAATTTATATCATTTTCAATTTTAATATTTACAAGAACTTGAGGATACTTCGTCATCATAGTCTTGAGATCATAAAGGGTTTTTTGTGACTTGGAGATAACCTCTAATACCTGTAAAGCTGCTATTATTGCATCACCTGAAGTTGATTTATTTAAACAAATAATATGCCCAGAGCCCTCACCACCAAGAATAGCATTATTGTTTATTAACTCGTCCATGACATGCCTGTCACCAACATCTGCCTCAATAAAAGTGAGTCCCAGCTCTCCAAGAGCTTTCCTCATACCTAAATTAGTCATCTTTGTACCAACAACTGTACCAGATTTTAGTTCACCATTGTTTTTCCAGGCATTTGCAATGATATAAACAAGTTCATCACCATCAACCTTCTCTCCTAAGTGATCAACCATTATTAGCCTGTCGCCATCACCATCAAAAGCAATCCCAAGATTAGCGTCTTGCTTTAAAACTTCTTGTTGGAGCTGTTTTGTATCTGTTGCTCCACAATTTCGATTGATGTTGTAACCATCTGGATTGTTATTAATCATTATGGTTGTAACGCCTAATTCTTTAAAAACATCTTCGGCAATATGATAAGTTGCGCCGTTGGCACAATCAATTATAATTTTTAAATTTGATAGATCACATTTTTTATCAAATGTTGATTTACAAAACTCAATATATCTACCTAGTGCTTGTCCGTATCTCTTTGCTTTCCCAATTGATGCAGAATCCACACTAACCATGGGTTTCGCAATTTTATCTTCTATTGCTTTTTGCACTTTGTTACTGAACTTTACGCCTTTACTTGAAAAGAATTTAACGCCATTATCTTGGTATGGATTATGTGATGCACTTATGACAACGCCTGCGGACGCTCCAAACGCCTGAGTCAGGTATGCAATTGCTGGAGAAGGCATAGGTCCAAGCATGCCCACATTGACTCCTGCTGATAAAAACCCAGCTTCAAGCGCAGATTCAAATAAATATCCTGAAACCCTTGTATCTTTTCCAATAATTACACTTGCAGTACCGCCTTCAGTTTCACGCAAAACCGAGCCTACAGCCCAGCCAACTTTTAACAAAAAATCTGCAGTTATAGGGGCTACTCCAACCTCTCCTCGAATTCCATCAGTACCAAAAAAATTATTCAAAACTACTCCCTAAAATTTTGTATTTGTTCCCAGACTGTGAGCGCATCCTTTGTCTCTGAAACATCATGAACTCTAATAATATCCGCACCATTCTCAGCTGCAATTAACGCAGCAGTGACACTTCCAATGAGTCGCGAGTCAACATCTTTATCTCCTAATAAGGCTCCAATCATTGATTTCCTTGAGAGTCCAGCTAGAATTGAAACTCCAAAATCATGAAACTCAGAAAGATTCTTTAGTAAGGCTATATTATGACCTAAGTTCTTACCAAAGCCAAACCCTGGATCAATGGTGATAGAACCTAGCTGAATTCCAGCGTTCTCACATGCCGCGATTCGCTCGTGAAAGAATTTTTTAACATCATCGACAACATTGTCATACGATGGGTTGGTTTGCATAGTCCTAGGAGTTCCCTGCATATGCATTAGACAGACATCAGCTCGCAACTCAGCTGCCATCTCGAGTGCGCCATCTGCTCTCAATGCATTAACATCATTAATGATGCTTGCTCCTGCAGAAAAGGCCTCCTTCATAACAATAGGTTTTGAGGTATCAATTGATATTGGCACATCTATACTGCCGCTCAAAGCTTCAATTACAGGCATAACCCGCTTTAATTCATCTTCAGAGGAAACTGCAGGCGCGCCTGGTCTCGTTGACTCACCACCAATGTCAATAATTCCTGCGCCTTCTTCAACCATTAATTGGGCCTGAGTAACTGCACTAACTGAATCTAAGAACAAGCCTCCATCAGAAAAGGAGTCCGGTGTAATATTCAAAACGCCCATGATGATTGGTTGATTTACCATCATCACATCCTTCAATTATGCAAACTGCTCAGTACTTCCGTCGGCTTCTGGCTTCTTATCTGTAGATGGTTTTGCGCTCTCAGTTTCTCCACTTCCAGTTCCAAGCTCAGATGAGGCCTCCTCTGAATCTATAACTTCGGCGGGCTCTCGCATTGGAATTCTCGCCATTAAGTCATCAATCTGATTCGTGTCAATTGTCTCAAATTCAACAAGGGCTGCAGCCATTGCATCCAGTATATCTCTGTTATCTTCAAGAATTTTGTAGGCTAAAGAGTAATTAGTATCTATTATTTTTCGTATCTCACTATCTACCTTAGTAAAAGTTTCATCTGAAATATGCTTATGTTTTGTGACTTGGCGCCCCAAAAATACTTCACCCTCCTCTTCTCCATAAGACATTGGTCCCATGACGCTTGACATGCCCCATAACTTTACCATTTTATGAGCAATATCTGTTGCACGCTCAATATCATTACTAGCTCCAGTAGTTACCGCATCTTCTCCAAATACTATCTCTTCTGCAATACGACCACCAAACAATGATGCAACTTGGCAATTAAGCTTTCTTTTTGAAATACTATAACTATCTTTTTTAGGTAGGAACATAGTTACACCTAGAGCCCTACCTCTAGGAATAATACTTACTTTATAAACTGGATCATGCTCAGGAACTAGCCTTCCAACAATCGCGTGCCCAGCCTCATGAAAAGCTGTCATTTCCTTTTCAGAAGCATCCATAACCATTCCTTTGCGCTCTGAACCCATCATAATTTTATCTTTCGCTTTTTCAAACTCACCCATTCCTACTAATTCTTTACTCAGGCCTGCCGTAATTAGTGCAGCTTCATTTGTCAAATTAGCTAAATCAGCGCCTGAAAATCCAGGTGTACCTCTTGCAATGTCAATTGATTTAACATTTTTTGCAATTGGTAATTTTCTCATGTGTACTTTTAAAATAGCATCACGACCATTAATGTCAGGTAATCCAACAGTCACTGTTCTGTCAAACCTTCCGGGCCTTAATAAAGCTGGATCTAAAACATCAGGCCTATTAGTTGCCGCAACAACAATAATACCTTCTGATCCCTCAAAACCATCCATTTCAACCAACATTTGGTTAAGCGTTTGCTCACGTTCATCGTGTCCGCCGCCCATTCCCGCACCACGCTGACGACCTACAGCATCAATCTCATCAATAAAGATAATACAAGGTGCATTTTTTTTAGCTTGTTCAAACATATCTCGGACTCTAGAGGCTCCAACACCAACGAACATCTCCACAAAGTCAGAACCAGAAATGAAAAAGAAAGGAACATCTGCCTCACCAGCAACGGCTTTAGCTAATAATGTTTTACCGGTTCCTGGAGGGCCAACCATAAGAACACCTTTCGGGATTCTTCCGCCAACTTTAGTAAATTTTCCAGGATCAGAAAGAAAGTCAACAAGTTCGCTCACTTCTTCTTTAGCCTCTTCAACGCCAGCAACATCCTCAAAGGTGACGTGCGATTCATCTTTTGTAATTAGGCGCGCTTTAGACTTTCCAAATGACATTGGATTATTTTTTCCACCCATTGCACCACCTGCGCCTTTCATTGTGTACATAATGACACCAATTAGTAATAGTATTGGTGCGAGTGAAATGAGTAGCTGCTTTATAAAACTTTCTCTTGCAGGAGGCGTAGCTTGAACTGAAACGCCATTATTTAGAAGGTCGCCCATTAGCCCAAGGTCCCCTGGACTGTATGTTTCAAATTTTTCGCCAATTGCTGTAACACCACTAATATTGCTACCAGCTATCTTGACACTAGAAACGTTACCTTGCTTCACATTTTGGATAAATTGAGAATAGCTTATCTCGTTTGTTTCATCCGCAACATTAAACTGACCAAAAAGAGAGGCAAGTACACTGCCTAGGACCAACCATAGTAAAATATTTTTATACATATTATTAACTTTAACCTGAATTAGAAATGTAAATATACCCTATTGATTTTATATATATAGGTTTTGATAGCATTTTTCAAGGTTTAATCAATATATTTTATAACTATGACATAATGACAATCTGAAGGTTAAAAATTAATTAGTTGCATTATTTCTTACCCTGTTTTCTTAAAAAGCATGAACATTAAACCCGAACAACTCCAAAATCATCTCTCAAACCAGCCTTCATCGCTTTATTTTGCTTTTGGTGCTGAAATACTTCTGGTTGAGCAATCTCTAACGACTATAAAAAATAATGCTAAAGAGCGGGGATTTAATGAGCGCTTTAGATTTGATATTGACGGTAATTTCGCTTGGGATACTATCTTTAATTTGATTTCTAGCCCTTCACTTTTTGCAGACAAGCGGATCATCGAGTGTCGACTTACAACAGGAAAGATTGGAGTCAAAGGCTCTAAAGCACTTTCTGAACTTACCGATAACCTTCCAGAAGATATTATGCTAATCATCTCTTCTGGAAAACTAGATTTGGCGCAGCAAAAAAGTAAATGGTTTAAAGCTCTGGATAAAAAAGGGGTTATTATTCAGCATTGGGAGGTTCAAAGTGACCAACTTCTTGGCTGGATTGTTAAGCATATGTCCCAGCTTGGCCTTAGCTCAAGCAATGAAATTGCAAATGCGATAGCTTACTGCACTGAAGGAAATCTTCTTGCTACTATGCAGGAGATACAAAAGCTTCAAATTGCATATCCAGATGGAAATATAAATCTAGATGAATATTTAAGTCAAATTGATCAGCAATCTCAGTACACAGTTTTCGGAATGATTGATGCAGCACTCAAAGGTGACACGGAAAAAGTAAATAAAATTTTCAGCTCACTGGTTGATGATTCAACGCCACCAGTCATTTTAATTTCATCGCTCTATCGTGAAATAAAAAGCTTAGTTACAATGTCAATCGAACTTAAAACCAATCAAACAATCGATACAATTCTTAATAATCATAGGGTCTGGCAGAAAAGAAAGCCATTGATATCAATTGCCCTTAAAAAACATAGTTATCAGCAGCTACAAAAACTTCTTTTAGCACTCGGGCGTATTGACCGTTCTGTCAAAGGCATGGATAATCTTAACGTTTACGATGAACTACAATCCGTAGTCATCACTTTATCGGGGAAAAATAGTGGGCTCAATAGTTGAATTAATATCTAACATAGGTCAAAAAGCCCTAATTGCTTCCAACACTCTGCGCATCGCCAACACAGATAAAAAAAATAATGCATTACTTAATATTGCTGCTGCGATTCAAGAGAATAAGCAAACTATTCTTGATGCAAATTCTTTAGATATAGAAATTGCCAAAAAAAATAATATTGACTCTGCACTTTTGGATAGGTTAATGCTTAACGATGATAGGCTTGAAAGCGTTGTGGAAGGTCTCAATCAAATCGTCTTATTGAACGATCCTATTGGCGAGGTTTCTGATTTAAAGACTAGGCCTAGCGGAATTAAAATTGGAAAGATGATGGTGCCACTTGGCGTTATAGGGATGATCTATGAGTCACGCCCTAACGTCACTATTGATGCAGCCGCTCTTTGTATTAAATCTGGAAATGCGGTCATTCTAAGAGGTGGCTCTGAGGCAATCAACTCGAACATGGCTTTTTACAATTGCATTAAACAAGGACTAAAGCAAGCTGGCCTCAACCCACACTCTGTGCAGCTCATCGAAGTCACTGATCGTGAGGCAGTTACTGAGCTTGTTAAAGCCAGTGACTATGTTGATGCTATTATTCCAAGGGGCGGCAAGGGACTTATAAAAAATGTCAGTAGTAATGCTAGAGTCCCAGTTATTAAGCACCTTGATGGCGTTTGTCATACCTATCTAGATATCGATGCTAACCCACAAAAAGGAATTGACATTGCATTCAATGGCAAAACTCGTCGGTATGGAGTTTGCAATGCAACTGAGACACTTCTTGTGCATGAGGGATTTGATACAAAAGCACTATCAAAACTCATAGAGCTTTATAACGAAAAAGAAGTTGAAATACGTGGATGTGAAAAATCACAAAAACTCTCCAGTATTATCAAAAAAGCGTCGGAAGATGACTGGTATGAGGAATATCTTGGCCCAATCCTCTCAATGAAAATTGTTGAATCGGTTGATGAGGCTATTTCTCACATCAACAAATATGGCTCAGCTCATACCGATGCGATCGTAACTGACAATGACGCAAATTCAAAAAAATTCCTCTCTGAAGTTGACTCATCCTCTGTCATGGTGAATGCATCAACTGGTTTTGCTGATGGTTTTGAATATGGACTAGGCGCAGAAATTGGAATAAGTACTGGTAAGTTTCATGTCAGAGGTCCAGTCGGACTTGAGGGCCTGACATCACAAAAATATATCGTCATAGGTGACGGACAAATAAGGCCATAGAGAGTATATGCAATGACAATCAAAGAGACGCTAGCAATTATTCAACGAGGAACTGAAGAAATTCTGCCCTTAGATGAGCTAAAGAAAAAACTTGAAAAAAATAAACCATTAAGAGTTAAACTAGGAATGGACCCAACAGCTCCAGATCTTCATCTTGGGCACACAGTTGTCATTAACAAGATGAAACAACTACAAGATCTTGGTCATGAAATTATTTTCTTAATTGGTGACTTTACTGGCATGATTGGAGATCCAACTGGAAAAAATGTCACTCGGAAGGCACTAACTAAAAGTGAAGTTTTAGAAAATGCTAAAAGCTATGAAGATCAAGTTTTTAAGATTCTTGACAAGGACAAAACAAAGATAGCGTTTAATTCTGAGTGGATGGGTAAGATGAGTTCATCAGAAATGATTTCTCTTGCATCAAAACATACTGTTGCAAGGATGCTTGAGCGTGATGACTTTTCCAAACGTTATAAATCAGGTCAACCAATTTCAATACATGAGTTTTTATATCCGCTTGTTCAAGGATTTGATTCTGTTGCACTTCAGGCTGACATTGAGCTTGGGGGCTCTGATCAAAAATTTAATCTACTAGTTGGTAGAGACCTTCAAAAGCAAGCAAATATGGAGCCTCAGGTTATTCTTACTATGCCAATACTAGAGGGGCTTGACGGCGTTCAAAAGATGAGCAAGTCACTTGACAACTATATTGGTATTGATGAACCTGCAGACAGCATGTTTGGCAAATTGATGTCGATTTCAGATGAGCTTATGTGGAAATACCTCGAGCTTTTAAGCTTTGAATCAATGGAAACAATCGAATCCTGGAAACAAGAAGTTGTGGATGGAGAAAATCCAAGAAACATTAAGTTTCGCCTTGCTCAAGAAATTATTACGCGTTTTCACGATAGTGATCAAGCTAAAAAAGCACAGCAAAACTTTATCGACCGATTTGCGAAGAATCAAATTCCAGATGAGATGGATGAGTTCACTTTTTCACAAGGAACTAAGATTGCAAACCTGCTTAAAGACTCTAACCTTGTATCCTCAACATCCGAAGCATTTCGAATGATTAAGCAGGGCGCTGCAAAAATGGATGGTGAGAAGATAATTGACAAGGATTTAACGCCCGTCGCTGGGACATCAATCTACCAAGTAGGTAAAAGAAAGTTTGCGAGAGTTACAATTAGCTAATTTACATTAATCAAGAGTATAATAGAGCTATCTGGGGATGACATGGCTTCGACGAGGAGTTGGATTTCAAGGATGCATGTCGAGGACAAAGATTGCTCGTAAAAACGTTCTTTAAATAATAGTTGCAAACGAAAACAACTACGCTTTAGCAGCATAATGCTAACCGTTACTTGAGAGTCGTCTGTACTTTTGGGATAACGGTCGCTTACAGACTCGCCACTATTATTATTTTAGGATAATAGGGTTAAAACCTAATCTAAAATCGCTTTCTACATCCCTGTTGGTCGGGTGGTAAAAAGTTAACTCAATAGGCCTTTACTAAGCATGTAGACTTCTTGACTGAAAGTTTTCGGACGGGGGTTCAATTCCCCCCATCTCCACCAAGATATCTTTGTTTCTTATTAAAGCAGGTTAAATTACATATGATTTTCAACGCCTGGACAATAAGTCCAATCCGCCTTAGGATAGTAACGCCTTATTAATTCATAAACACCAGGATCATTTTCCTTTATCCATTCTCTTGAATAGTGAGAGCTTTTAAATCTTGGCCCTCGATTCATAATATAACCCTCTACTGAAATCGCCCAATACTCTCCAACTAAGTGAGAAATATCCTGCTCTTCACCATCTTGAAGGTGTTGCTTAAAGTCTCCATAAATACCTCTCTCAATTGCTGAAAGTGCTAAATCATAAACCCTTTCATAGAAGTAAGTTTCATTTGTTGTTTCAAATACAATATGGTTCAGAGAGTGAACTAACTCATGAATGACTGGGTTTCCACCAACATCCCAATTTCCTGGAAAACAAAGCCAGCTTGCATTCGCAGTCATTGAGGTATCGGTCAGACCCATTGCAAAACCTCCAGGCTCTTCTTCATTTGAGTACTCAGGCAACTCAGATGTATTAGGACCATAAAAAAGAGAAATACGTGCCTCATTCTGTTTTAATTTTTCTCTTACCCCAGGCCACTCTGAAGTCATATACATAACAGCATCATATGAAGAATAAAAAGCTCCATCAGGGATATTACTACCACCTACAATAATGACACCTCCAGCTGCTATATATTTCTTATAGTGACTTAACCCTTTAGGACTTGGCGACTTGATTACCTTTCTGCCTGTTTCGACATAAGGAAAACTCTCCCAATTAGCAGCATGCCCAGACCATTCATTCGCTCTTCCACCAACAACTTGAGCTGCAATTACAACCTCCCTAAGTATTCCAGCCTTATAATTGACTTTACATACGGCTTCTTCAAGTTTTATATAATCTTGCCAAGTAACGTCTCTAAACTTACTAAACTTCTCAGGTCGATATGCACTAGTAATCTTATCTACTTCGTCATAAAGCCACTTTCCAAAGGGGCCATTTTTTGCAACGCTTCCTGATTTGGAAACATATGAGTAGAGCCTATTATCATAAACATCATTCTGAGCATCAGTAATCATGTCAATGTAATCTAAAGCATTGATAATTTTTTGGTTTTTAAAAAGATCATTGCACTGTTTTTTTGATGGAAGCAACTCATTATCAGCATAGACTAGGCCAATAAGACTAAAAGACAGTAAAAAAAGTAAGAGTAGTTTTTTCATACTAAGATTCTATATCAACTTGGACTAAAGTCGAAACTTCGCTTTTGTTTTCATTTATTCTCTAATAGTAAAACTCTATTGTTGAGACTGAAACATCAGATGTGAAATTACGGCCATATGCTGCAATAGCAAAGCTTCTTATATTTTTAGCATCTAACGTTGAAGTATTGTAACGCTTACGTTCGAATGTATTAAAAGGCAAGTCAATCATTTTCCAATCAGAATCAGCTTGAAAGGTGGCAGAATAAAAGTCTCCATAATAAGCCATATCATTAGTGATTATATGGATATCATAAGTTTCACCATTACCTCTTACATTGAGACGAACGCCCTGAAGATTTTTGCCATCTTTTTCAGAATTTGCAAATGAAATTCCTGTACGTAATTGAATAACGCCGCCATAATTCCTTGTGCTTACATTACCTGTAAGTCTTGCATAATACATTTCTCCGTCTTGCTCAAGAGTAACTTTACCAACAGAAACACCACCCATCACTTGATCACTAATGTACTGCCAGTATCTTCCGCTATCGGCATTGAATGGATATGAAAGGTCTTCAACAGCGATCGCTTTTGAGTTAATAGTAATCATAACTATTAAGGAAAAAAAATAACTTATTTTTGAAATTTTTAACGAATTTTTAAACATATCAAATCCTAGACTAATAACTTTGACAATGAATCCACCAACAACTTTGCATTGTCCTGAGTAAAAACCAAAGGAGGCTTAATTTTAATAACATTATTATGTGGCCCATCAGTACTGAGAAGTATACCAAGCTCTTTCATTTTATCAGTAATCAACTTTGCCTTTTCTGTTGCAGGCTTCAGCGTTTTTCTGTCTTCAACCAATTCGATTCCAATAAATAATCCAGCGCCTCGAACATCACCAATCAATGAAAATTTATCTTTTAATAAAGACAACTCTGAGAACAAATAATTTCCTACATTTAGGGCATTCTGCTGCAACCCCTCCTGTTCAATTACATTGAGAACAGAGAGTCCAATTGCACAAGAAACTGGATTGCCACCAAAAGAATTGAAATACTCCATGCCATTATTAAAGACGCTTGCTATTTCAGCTGTGGTTACAACAGCTGCTATAGGGTGCCCGTTACCCAGTGGTTTGCCAATTGTGACGATGTCCGGGATGACTTCTTGTGTCTCAAACCCCCAATAGGCAGAGCCCACTCTGCCCAAACCCACCTGAACTTCATCACTGATACAAACTCCAGAGGATTCCCTAATCCATTTATACGACTCTGCTAAAAAATCATTTGGTAAAGGAATTTGCCCACCACAACCTAATATCGATTCAGCGATAAAGGTTGAACCCTCACCCTGCTTATTAATTGCCTCCTGAACCTCATGGGCATATTGTTTTCCCGCCGTTTTTGGGTTATTAAATTCACCCCTGTATAAGTCTGGCATCGGAACAACTTCAACATGTTTTGGCTTTCCCTGCCCACCCTTACTATTAAATTTATAAGGACTGATATTGATTAGAGAGTCGGTGTTTCCATGGTAGGCGTTATCTAGGACAATTGCGCTATCACTGCCGGTATATGCTCTGGCCATTCTCAAAGCCAGCTCGTTCGCCTCACTACCCGAATTTACAAAATAACAAATGGACAAGGGTTTGGGTAAATTACTGCAAAGCTTCTCAGCCAACTCAACAATATTATCATGAAGGTAGCGAGTGTTGGTATTTAATAGTTGATTCTGCTGGTGAGCCGCCTGGATAACTGCTGGATGGCAATGCCCAACATGACTGATATTATTAACACAATCTAAATACTCCTTGCCTTTTTCATCATACAAATATTGACCCTTCCCCCTGAGTATTTTTAGTGGCTCTGAATAAGCCAGAGAGAGTGATGGACCCAGGTGTTTTTTTCTTAACTTCAATGTATTTTTTTTGGATTTCACTTTTTAATATATTTTAAAATTACTTAATTCTTTGTCAGCAAAATTTTTCAAAAATGTCCATGCGTATGGCTCAGTAACAGAAATATACTTGTTTTCAGGAAATAGTTTTTTTCGGTAGTTCGCTGTTACTACAGTAAAACATGCGCGAACACAAACAAGATGAATGAGTGACTCAATTTCTTCGTCTCTTAATGGATAAACTGATTGAAATCCCTCTACAACTGATTTGATCTTTGTCTCAGGCTCTGCTTCTTCTAGAATAAGATAAGTGATGGCAACCGCTAATTCGCTTGCTAAAAAAGTATGCGCCATATCGCCAAAATCAATAACGCCAGATATGTGGCCATTGTCATTTAGAAGTACATTGTGATCATTGCCATCATTATGAATATACTGGGTGCGTAAATATTTTTCATTCGGCACAATGTTTAACTGATAATTTTCAATAAAATGACGCACTACAGCTTTATCAGACTCACTCTCAATATAGTCTAAATGACTTTTCAAAAAGTCAATATTTCTAACATCCCATATCCATTTACGCTTTAAATCGGGATAACCAAACTCTCGAAAAGCAACGTCTAACTTACCCATAAAGGCGCCAAATTCTTCCAATAAGAAAGACTCAGGACTCTCAATGTCCTTTATAAAGTGTCCTGCTAAAAAAGATTGTAAGCGAATAAAACAGCCATTATGCCGACTAATAAATTTACCGCTTAGAGTCTGAATCGTACTTGGTACTTGTATGGATGAATCAGAGTTGGCGATATGCTTCAAACTAGCGACCTGTAACTTAATGAGCTCAACATCCTCCGCCGGATTTGAAATCTTTAATACAAACTCCTTGCCATCTTCACGTTTCAAATAAAAATTCTGATCTCGCTCACTATCCAAGACTTTAACTGAGACTTCAAAACCGTATAAAGTTTTTGCTATTTGGTGGGCTTCAGATGGGCTAAATCTTGATGGGGGGGAGGATATAACAGACATAAGTATTAAGTTACCAAAAAAAGTAAACCCAGTAAAGCTGAATAAAAGCTGACAATTGTATCAAACTCTAGCCATGGGCTTTATTTTTTTATAGTGCATAAAAATAGAGTCAATATTCTAAAGATTATTTTGTGTAATATAATTCTAATATGAGATTTGCACTTTTAAATAATGAACGTATTGAAGCAACTAAAAGAGTCAAAGGTTTCTGCTCTTATTGTGACTCTGAACTAATTGCAAAATGGAGTGAGCTGAAATGATTAAAAAATATAACAAGGAGATGAGATTCATCACTTCTAAGGCAATCACTCACAGCACAATAGTAGAACTAAAAAACGAACTAGAGACAGTTAAACATTCTGTAGATTATTGGTTCGGTATGTTTAAGAACAGGGCGTTTGGTGAGATTAAAGATGGCAATCTTTCTTATGCAGAGTGGAGAGATATCTATATTAAGAATAGTTGGCTAGAAGTACCAGAATACAGATGTTTTTGTAACCCAAAAGGTGTAACTAATTCTGATGATTGGGCGGCCTATGAACTGGATAAATCATATCTAAATATCTGGAAGAAATGGTATCAGTACCACGAGAGATGGAAGTTCAGAATAGCCAAACTAGAAAGTGAGAGGTTTGATATTCGCAGAATTGAAGAACTGACCGACACGACAATTAATGAATGTCTATTAGCCATTCTAGGGCTGAGTCCATCTATTATTGGTAAGACAGGATTTGAAAAGTTTAGTTTTGGAGAGAGGTTATTTGAAATAAAAGATATCAAATATCAAGACTACAAAGGTAACAACCTTAATATCAACACCAGAATATATGCCAATAATGGTTTTGGACACATCGAATGGCGTCTCAGACAGAAGGAGGAATATGTCTTACTTGAAAGATTAGCAACACGAGGTCAGCCTTCAAACTTTTCAGACTTTATTCGCTCTGAGAAATTTCTTAAATGGGCATATGAATATGGATATCTAATGGAAAGAGTTTTCAAGATTAGAAACATTAGCGATAGCCCTTGGGGAGAGGATTTTGCACTTAAACTTTATCAAGAGTTAATAAACATTGGATATATTAAAGGTAAGTTTGAATATATGTGGGAGCGAGAAGATGGTTTGTCAGAATCCTCGCTTCACTACCTTGCTAATGAACTTTTAAACGCTGACCTTATTCCGTCAAAACACCACTTTACTAGTATTGAAAAGTATATTGAATATAGCTCTCCAAAACCTTTAAGAAAACAATATAACGAGAACACTGAAACAACGAACTATGCTGAAAAGAATCCTTTTTCAGCAGAATCTGACTTAATTGACAAGGCTATTACAAAGCTAGAATTGGACAGAGATAATAAACTAAAGGAAAAATAAACTGCCAGTAAATGGACTATTGCATTTGGCCTAGCTAGAATATATTAATAATAAAACTCAACTGATGAAACTGATAAATCAGATTTGAAGTCACGGCCATAAGCCACAATACCAATGGTCTTTATATCTTTAGCTCTTATGTTTGAGTCTATATTATCTTTGAGCTTCTTAAATTTATTAAAAGGTATATCAACTGTTTCCCAGTTTGGGCTTGTATCAAATGTTGCAATTTTATAGCTAGTAGGAAGCCTATAAAAGATAGTAGTCTGAATAAAAATATGATATTTTTCTCCATTACCTTTAACTTTTAGACGGATGCCTTTAAGTTTTTTTTCTTCTTTATTTGAATTATGAAGTAGTTTGAACATCAATGGTTTATTGGACAGTGATGTTGTGGTACGTAATTGAATAAAGCCACCATTGTTATCAGTGCGAACATTCCCAGAGAGCCTTATAAAAACCTTGTCTGCATCTTGCTCAAGTGAGACCTGACCCTCGGAGACTCCTCCCATTACTTGGTCACTAAAATATCTCCAGTCGTTTACGTTGTCTGGAGTGAATGGAAAGCTAAGGATCTCCTCATTAGCAAGGGCTATTGTTGTAAAAGTAAACAACATTAGAAGTAGTAGTTTTTTCATAACTTAATTATAAATAATGGATATAAAGAACAGGTGAAGATTGGGAGTTTTTTTTAATTAATATTTATGATACTAGGAAAATTCAAACTTCTTTTGATGTACTAGAGAGTTATCCAGTAGTAATCTTTTATGTTGTCTAAAATATAACAATAAATTTATATAACCTCTAAAGATTTTATGCATCACTGATGAAGATAGTCAAAAAACAAAGTATTGCAATCATTGGTGGCGGCGCAAGCGGAATTTTTGCTTCGCTTCGATGCGCAGAAGTTGCAAAAGCAGAAAAAATTAATGTTGACATTCATGTATTTGAATGCTCCTCCAAACTTCTAAAAAAAGTTCGAATTTCTGGAGGAGGTCGTTGCAATGTGACTCACCATATATTTGAGGTTAACGATTTCTGTTTAAACTATCCACGTGGTCGTAAAGAGCTACTCTCGCCTTTCCAAAATTTTCAAGCATCGGATACAGTTGATTGGTTTGAAAAAAGAGGTGTTGAACTTAAATATGAATCTGATGGCCGTATGTTTCCAGTGACAGATAACTCTGAAACTATTATTGACTGCTTTATGCAAGAAGCCAACAAACATGGAATTAAATTATTGAATAAGATGAATGTCAAAAGTCTGAAAAAACTAGACAATGGAAAAATATCCTTATTCATCAATGAGGATGAGTCTTTTATTGCTGATTCAGTATTAATTGCAACTGGCAGTATGTCTGGTGGTTACCGGCTAGCGCAAAATCTTGGTCATTCAACTACAGAAATTGCGCCTTCACTTTTTACTTTTAAGATTGAAGATGAGATCCTCAAAGACTTATCAGGAACC
The DNA here is from genome assembly GCF_059512545.2 of Candidatus Pseudothioglobus sp. uisw_070. Taxonomy (NCBI): domain Bacteria; kingdom Pseudomonadati; phylum Pseudomonadota; class Gammaproteobacteria; family Pseudothioglobaceae (SeqCode); genus Pseudothioglobus (SeqCode); species Candidatus Pseudothioglobus sp. uisw_070. Next base: position 1,642,188 of record NZ_CM183456.2, read on the forward strand.
TCCTTTCCTCAAGCCTCTTTATCTCTTAAAATTGATGGCGTAAAACCTTTTGAACAAAGTGGCCCACTTTTAATTACTCACTGGGGCCTTAGCGGTCCTGCCCTGCTAAAACTTTCAGCATGGGCCGCCCGTGAAATGATGCATACCAACTACAAAGCAAAGCTAATTGTCAACTGGCTCGGTATTGGCCATCAAAATGATGCTGAAAGACTCCTTAGCACTATTAAGAGTAATAATACAAAGACTTCAGTAGGTAACGCTTACCCAAACGATCTAACGAAGCGGTTTTGGCTTCAACTTCTGATTAAGTGTGAAATTTCAAAAGAAAAAAACTGGTCAGAAATCAGTAAGAAAGAATTAAATCTTATTCTGAATAATTTATTTAACTGTGAGCTCAATGTTCTCGGAAAAAGCCGCTTTAAAGAAGAGTTTGTTGAGTGTGGCGGGATAAACCTAAAAGAAATTAACTTTAAAACCATGGAAAGTAAAATCTGCCCTGGTCTTTATTTTTCTGGAGAAGTTATGGATATTGATGGCATAACTGGTGGCTTTAACTTTCAAAGTGCGTGGACTTCAGGATGGATCGCTGGGAATCATATGGCTCAAACCAAGAGTAAAGATTGATCCTTTAATATCTATATCTTATTTTTTTGATACAAAGGCTTCCGCACAATCACCAATAATCTCTGAGAGAAGTGAGCAATCTTCCAGTGAAAATGTTAGTGGCAATCGGAGATCAAAAAGGCCAGAAAGGATCTCATCAGAGCGTTCTAGACTCTGTTGTTTCAAATATTTCCAACTCTTATGATTACTTGTAAATCCATTTGGATTGTCACTGCCAAACCATTTTATCTCAACCCCACGCTCCTTATTTATTACCAGGAATCTGGCGGCATCGACCTCAGAGATGCCAGGCAGCCTAAACTGAATTGAACTCCCCACATAGCTCTCCTCAATAGGGCGCTCAGGGAGCTCAACTCCTTTGATCTTTTTGAGGCTTCCCTCAACTAACTGGTAACGCTCATTCCAGCGCTTAATATTTCCTTCAAGAGATTTTAATTGTGGCCTAAGAATAGAAGCCCTTAGATTATCCATACGGCCTGAATAGTTTGGAGTCTGCAATCGAATATCTGCAAATACTTCTTTATCAGGTGCAGCACCATGCCTCTCATAGAGCATATAAGACCCTGAAAGAATAATAGCACGTGCCATGAATTCTGCATCATTCGAAGTCAGCAAACCCCCTTCACCTGAATTTAAATGCTTATAAGTTTGGGTACTAAAACAGCCAGCAAGTCCAAAATTACCACTCCTTTTATCACCCCATTTGGCCCCCATTGTATGGGCACAATCTTCAATTAAAATCAAGCCATTATCTTCGACAATTTGCATCAATTTATTCATATCAACTAGATGTCCCCTCATATGAGATATGAGTAAAAAGCGAGCCTTACTTGATATGGCTTTCCTTGAAAGGTCCTCTAAATCAAGAACAAGATTTTCATTGATTTCTATGAAAATAGGTTCACCACCTGCGTTAGAAATTGAGCCTGGAACTGGCGCAAGGGTATACATATTAGTCAAAACTTTTTCACCAGCCTCAAGTCCAGCAGCCTTAAGAGAGACGCTCATCGCATAGCCACCAGATGCGCAGGCAAGACAGTAACGACTTCCTTGAAAATTAGCGAAGTCTTGCTCTAATAGTGAAACCTCAGAAAACTCTTCACCAATTGAGTTGTATCGATGAAGCCTTCCCGACTTTAGAACCTCCACAGCAGCATCAATCGCCTCTTGACTAATAGGTTCTTGTTGAGTGAAGGGCCTTGAAAATACTTTTGAAGTCATTATTGGTAGTAGCCATTTGAATATTAAATAAGAAATCAAATAATATACAAAATCCTCGTCTTAAAGATAATATTTTTTAATACTTCACTAAAATAGTAGCCAAACAAACCTTATAATTTGCTATATGAAGAACACGCCCCCAGTCGTAATTGTTGCCATTATTGTTGCCGTAGTCGTAATACTTGTTCAGTACTTATTTATTTACTAACTGCTAGAGGTCCGGCGTCAACGATTGCTTTATCAACATTAAACTTTTTAAAGTTTTCTGCAAATAGATTCGCGAGTTTTATAGATTCACTATCATAACTTGATTTATCTTCCCATGTATCACGGGGGTTAAGGTAACCCTCATCAACTCCTGGAATAGATTTAGGAATATCAAGATTTAAGTAGTCGAGGTGTGTCACTTTTGATTCAAGAAGGGCCCCGCTTTGACAAGCAGAAACTATTGCGCGAGTTACAGGAATAGGGAATCTTGATCCTGAGCCTCCTGGAGCCCCTGAACCCCCCGTCCATCCAGTATTAACTAAATAGACCTGTGTATCAAATTCTGCAAGTCGTTTAATTAATAAATTGGCGTAACTGCTTGCATTTCGAGGCATAAATGGGGCCCCAAAACACGATGAGAATGCTGGATTAATGCCGGCCTCTGCACCAAGCTCTGTTGAGCCAACGCGCGCTGTATAACCAGACAAGAAGTGATAGGCAGCAGACTCTTTAGTTAAGATTGAAACTGGAGGAAGGACACCTGAAACATCACAAGTTAAGAAAATAACAACTTTGGGCTCGCCCGCAGCATTTTTTTCAACGCGCTTTTCAACGTGCTCTAATGGGTATGAGCAGCGACCATTTTCTGATATGGAAGTATCATCATAATCTGCATGTTTACCTGCATCTACTTTGACGTTTTCAACTATTGCGCCATGACGAATAGCATCCCAAATAATGGGTTCATTTTTCTTAGAAAGGTTGATCGTTTTTGCATAACAGCCTCCCTCAATGTTAAATACTGAGCCCTTAGCCCAGCCATGCTCATCGTCACCAATAAGGTAACGCTCGGGATCTGCAGAAAGGGTTGTCTTGCCAGTTCCTGAGAGGCCAAAAAATAATGCTGTGTCGCCATTTTCTCCCACATTTGCTGAGCAGTGCATTGGCAGAACATCCTTTTCAGGCAGCAAATAGTTTTGCACTGAAAACATTGCTTTCTTCATTTCGCCTGCATAACGCATGCCAGCTAATAATACTTTTCTTTGTGCAAAGTTAATAATAACAACTCCATCTGAGTTGGTTCCATCACGCTCAGGATTGCACTCAAAAGATGCAACATTTAAAATCGTCCAAACTGGTTTATTTTTAGGATTATATGTTCCGGGCTTAATAAACATATTTCTACCAAATAAGCCTTGCCAAGCAGTTTCAGTATTTACTTCAACTGGAAGGTAATGCGATTCATGCGCTCCAACATGCAGATTAGAGAGAAAATGATCTTTTTGAGATAAGAGATCACTCACTCTACCCCATAGTTTATTGAACTTTTCTTCTGAAAAAGGCCTGTTAACATCGCCCCAGTCAACTGAATTAGAAGTTGCAAAATTATCAACAATAAAACGATCATTTGGACTTCGGCCAGATCGCTTGCCTGTTGTGATAAGCAAAGCTCCAGTATCTGTTAATATTCCCTCATTAAGAGATAATGATTTTTCAATCAGTTCAGACGGTGACAAGTTTTTTAGAATCATTTTATTTATTCCAGATTTGATAGTGATTGCTGCTATAGCATTCAAAAAATGAATTATTACATAAAAATTATTCTAGCATTGCGTAAATATTTCACATAATGAAACTTCTTTTAACTCATTATATAGTTGATTTTAACCTTAAAAAATAATCATCCATATGTTGGAAATTTGTACTAGTTAATTCCTTCTGATTGAGACTCTTAAACACCAGCCTAGCTTTGTGTTTTATCCTTTAAAGATAGTGTAAGTTCAAATTTAGCAACGACGTCAGGAGATAACGAAGGAACAGTAGCTTCAATATTCAATTTATAATTATGCCTCTCGCCTGAACTTGCAGCAGTTTTTACCAGCTCTTTAATTGCCAAACCATCTCTACATATAAAGTGGACATCGCCCTCAGGACGCTTTAGAAAATCAGCCTTAAAATCTTTAAATATTAAAGTTATTTTTCGTCCACTTTCTTGAATTGGATCCATCGCTAAAAAGCCGCCAGTAATATCAGCGCCGACTGCTAAAACACCAAAATACATACTTCCTAAGTGGTTTTTAGTTCTTCGCTTAAAAGGGATTCTAATTTCAATCTTTTCATCCGTATGCTCAATAACCTTTGGGCGACAATACCAAATCATTGGTACTTTGGTTATACCAAATAAGCGTATTAATCGATTTGTTTTAAGTGCTCTTGAAATCATAATTGTATTAACTTTTCCTATTTATACTGTGTAGTCATCAACAATTGAGCATTGTGCACTTACCGCAGTAGCTGTTAATTTATCCACTCCTTTTGATGGCCATCTAATAATGTCAGCAAAGTAAAAACTTCCATATGAGTATTCAAAGCTTTCGCCATAAAATTGCTCACCATTATTTGAAAAATCTGTAACAACCAATTCAAGGCCTTTGAAATAGTTTTCATCCATTCCAAATTGTATAGAACTCTTCTCAGTAATTCTAAATTTAAATTTCTGAGGAATATAGTTAACAAGGCCGTCCTCTTTTAACTCAACTGCTTGAATCATCTCACAGTAGTAAAGGTCACCAGCTGCTGATAGAGCAGGAAAAGACAAACAATTAATAATCACAAACAAGATAATTTTTTTCATTTTTACTCTAATTTTTCAGCGTTGAGTTTAGCGAGTACAAGCCTTAACATGATATTGTATATTTAGTTTTATATCGAAAGTAAATAATTTTTTAAGCAATATATAAAGTAGAAATTCATATATATGATATAATATATCTCTCATTAATTTTTTTCACTAAAAGATTAATTAAAAGTTTTTTTTATACGTATTTCAAGGAGCAAGAATGATTCAGTTTATAGTTCATGATGAAGATGATTCCGTTGGCGTTGTTACCGTCGAAGGATTAAAAGCAAACGACACCCTAAGTGGTTGGATAATGGACCAGGATGTTTTGATAGATATCAAAATTAATCAAGATATTCCAATTGGGCATAAGTTAGCTATTAAGGATTTAAATGAAGATGACACTGTCATCAAGTATGGTGTAGATATTGGTAGAACAATTTCAAAGATTGCTGTAGGTGATCATCTACATGTTCATAACGTAAAAACTAAGAGGTGGTAATGATAAATTTAAATCAAAAAATCCATGGATATCGTCGCGAAAACAATAGAGTAGGAATTCGTAACCACGTTATTATCTTGCCAGTTGATGATATTTCAAATGCTGCTTGTGAAGCAGTTTCTAACAATATTAAAGGCACGATAGCACTTCCTCATCCCTACGGTAGACTTCAGTTTGGTGAAGATCTAGATCTACATTTTAGGACAATGATTGGTACGGGAGCAAATCCAAATGTTGCCGCAGTAGTGGTTATTGGAATTGAGCCAGACTGGACGCAAAAAATCGTTGATGGAATTGCTGCAACGGGTAAGCCAGTTCAAGGTTTTTCTATTGAGAAAAAAGGTGATATACAAACTATCGCTGACGCTTCCAAAGCGGCTTATGATATGGTTCATTTCGCAACAGGACTTCAAAGAGAGCCATGTGACCTAAGTGAAATCTGGGTATCAACTAAATGCGGGGAATCAGACACTACTTCGGGCTTTGGGTCAAACCCAACAGTTGGTAATGCGTTCGATAAGTTATATGAAATGGACAGTACTTTACTTTTTGGTGAAACATCTGAAATTACAGGTGGAGAACATTTAGTTAAAGCTAGATGTGCTAATGATGCTGTTGCTGAAAAATTTATGTTTATGTTTAATCGCTATCAAGATATGATTGAGCGCTTTAAGACAGATGACCTATCTGATTCACAGCCTACTAAAGGAAATATTGAAGGTGGTCTAACTACGATCGAAGAAAAGGCATTAGGCAACATACAAAAGATTGGGAAAAAATGTGTCGTTGATGGCGTTTTAGATAAAGCAGAAATGCCTACAAGTAAGGGCCTATGGTTTATGGACTCTTCTTCTGCAGCTGCAGAAATGGTTACATTATGCGCAGCCTCTGGATATGTAGCTCACCTATTCCCTACTGGACAAGGAAATATTATTGGTAATCCAATTCTCCCTGTTATTAAAGTTTGTGCAAATCCAAGAACAGTTAGAACGATGTCAGAGCATGTGGATGTTGATGTAACTGGTTTATTAAAGCGTGATATCAATATGGATCAAGCTGGTGATATGCTTCTTGAAAGCCTTATTCACACTTCAAACGGAAGAATGACTGCTGCAGAAATATTAGGGCATCAAGAGTTTGTATTAACGCGTTTATATGAAAGCGCCTAACTATTAATAAACGAGAAGAATATGATCTACTTAAAAAAAGCTGATAAATCAGCAGCATCAAATGTATTAGAAGCACAAAAAGTGGTTCATGACATGCTTTCCAATATAGATAAAGATGGGGAACAAGCAGTTAGAAACTACGCAGAAAAACTAGATGGATGGTCTGGTGAGATTTTGCTCTCAGATTCTGAAATTGACAATATTATCTCTGACGTTCCTCAAAATGTTAAAGATGATATAGATTTTGCATGTCAGCAAGTTTATGAGTTTGCAAAGGCTCAGCGTGACTCTATTGAAGAGTTTCATACCAAAAATAATGGCGTTGAGGCTGGTCAAAGACTACTTCCAGTAAATGTTGCTGGATGTTATGTTCCAACCGGACGCTACGCACATATTGCTTCTGCATATATGAGTATTGCAACAGCTAAAGCTGCTGGCGTGCCTTGCATCATTGCATGCTCAACGCCGTATCAAGGTAAAAGTATTCATCCGTATGTTCTGTATGCAATGAAGACTGCTGGAGCTGATCACGTTATGACTTTAGGTGGTGTACAAGCAATAGCAAGTATGGCTCATGGACTATTTACTGGAAAAAAAGCTGACATCATTGTTGGTCCTGGAAATAAATTTGTAGCAGAGGCAAAAAGAACGCTCTTTGGACAAGTTGGCATTGATGTATTTGCTGGCCCATCAGAAGTTGCAGTGATTGCTGATGAGCACGCCGATGCTGACGTTGTTGCAATTGATCTTGTGGGTCAAATGGAACATGGACACGAGTCACCTGGCTGGCTATTTACAACGTCTAAAGAATTAGCTGAAAAAGTAATGGAGTTGGTACCAGAGTATATTGAAAAACTTCCACCAACTGCAAAAGATGCAGCATTCTGTGCATGGAGAGACTATGGTGAAGTTATGCTATGTGAGTCTCGTGAAGAGGTTGTAAAGATATCAGATGAATACGCAGCAGAGCACCTTGAAGTTCAGTGTGAAGATCTTGATTGGTGGCTGGACAACTTAACATGTTATGGATCTCTATTTCTAGGTGAAGAGACAACAGTGACTTTTGGAGATAAAGCTTCTGGCCCTAACCATATTCTTCCTACAAAGGCAGCTGGTCGTTATTCTGGAGGCCTTTCTGCTCATAAATTCTTAAAGGTTTTAACTTGGCAGCGTATGGACAAAGAATCTACACGTCAAATTGCCCAAGCATCTTCTAGAATCTCCCGATTAGAGGGAATGGAAGGACACGCAAGAGCCTCGGATGTTAGGCTAAGTAAATATTTTCCAGATGAAACGTTTGACCTAGGCGCACCTGTATTAGAATAGCTTTATGAACTTATCAGATTTCTCACTAGAAAATAAAGTAGCACTAATAACTGGTGGTACAAGTGGGGTGGGAAAAATGATGGCGCTTGCGCTTGCTCGCGCAGGCGCATTTGTTTGGATTGCAAGCAGTCGAAGCAATGCAGAAGAAACCCTTCAAGAGATACAAGATCAAGGTTCTAAAGGCGCCTTCATCCAAGCGGATGTCACATCAGCTGCTGACCTTAAAAATATGGTAACTCATATCTCTAAAGAGTCTGAAAAAATTGACATTTTAGTAAATGCTGCTGGAATAAATCTTAGAACATCTGCTGAAGAGTTAACACTCGAAGAATGGCAGAAGACTATTGACATTAATTTAACTGCCCCTTTCTACTTAAGCAAGCTTGTTGCTGAATCAATGGCTAAAAATAATTGGGGGCGAATTATAAATATTGCCTCTCTTCAATCCCTTAGGGCATTTGATAACAGCATTCCATATGGTGCAAGCAAAGGTGGCATTATGCAGCTTACTCGAGCCTTAGCTCAGGCTTATTCAAAGAATGGAGTACTAGTCAATGCAATTGCTCCAGGATTTTTTAGAACAAACCTAACGGAGTCATTATTTCAAGATCCTGAGAAATTAAAGAATTTAGCAGCAAAAACAATGATGGATCGCAACGGAGAAGAAAAAGACATTTTTGGTATTAGTGTTTTCTTGTGCAGTGATGCAAACTCATATGTCACCGGTCAGACAATATTTTTAGATGGAGGGTTTTCAGCAGCATGATTAATAAAATGAAAGCGGTAGTATACACAGCGCCGAATGAAATGACTTTTTATAGTGAATACAAGCCAACGCAAATTGATCGTGATGATGATGTTTTATTGCGCATTGAGTCCGTTGGAATTTGTGGGTCTGATATGCACGCATATCATGGCAAAGACCCAAGAAGAAACCCTGGCTTAATACTGGGTCATGAATTTTGTGGCGAAATAGTTGAGGGCATTCATAAGGGTCAAAAAGTAACAGGCAATCCTTTGATTACTTGCGGAAAATGTGAATACTGCCTTCAGGGTAGAGACAACCTTTGCAGTGATAGGGATATGATTGGAATGAGTAGGCAGGGCGCTTTTGCTCAATACATGACCATACCAAATCAATGCCTAGTTCATGCGCCTAGCACTATGAATTCAAACCATGTGGCCTTAACTGAGCCCGCGGCAACTGTGGTCCATGCTGTAAATCTTGCCATAGAAAATTCATTCAAGCCTATAAGCGATTGCCACGTTTTAGTTATAGGTGCTGGTGCTATTGGCCTTTTAACAGCTCTGTTACTTAAATCCCATGGCGTTAAAATGCAGGTACTTGAAACCAATATGGCTAGGCATCCTTGCGTTAAAGACCATGTTGGCGTTATTGCCATTAACCCATTAACAGATTCAGTCAAAGACAGCACATTCGATGTTGTAATTGACTGTGTTGGAAGTGAAAAGACAAATGCTCTTTCTATTGCCTCAGTCAAAGCAGGAGGTACAGTAGTTAATGTAGGCCTTCTTAGCTGGACTACTAATATTGACATCCGAAAAATTACACTTCAAGAAGTGAAGCTAGTTGGTTGTTACACCTACAACATGGAAGACTTTAAGTCTGCCTTAAAGTCAATTGAAAATGGAGATTTTGGTGACTTATCATGGATAGAAGAGATGCCTCTGTCTGAAACTGATTTGGCATTTAAGAGTCTTCACAATGGTACAATGGCCTCAGCTAAGGTTATCCTTAAGCCACATTTTTAATCACTTACGCATTATATGAGCATTACTGATCTCCAATTTAACATAGACAGGGACAGCAAGACTCCTATGTGGCTCCAAATAAGGAATGAGTTATTTAATTGCCTTTATCGTGACGAGTTAAGACCAGGCCAACTAATTCCAAATGAGAAAACACTTGTTGATCTCTTCAACGTTTCAATTGGAACAGTTAGAAAGGCAGTAGGTGCATTAGAAAAAGAAGGCTTCCTTATTCGAAAACAGGGTTTAGGAACTTTTGTCTTTCAGCATGATAAAAGCACTTTCCATTTTGCGTATTTTCATTTTGCATTAAATGGAACTGATGAGATATCCTACCCAGAAGTAGAGTTCATTTCTTTTGAAACAAAAAAAGCCACTAAGTATGAAGCAAAAATATTAAATATTTCTCCTGGGAGTAATGTATATCAAATATTTAATATGCTAGGCATTAATAAAAAAAATTATATTGTTGATAAGATAATCATATCACAAGCTAAATTTCCAACGCTAACTGAAGAAATTTTTAAAAACCGAGCTAATACAATATACAACCTATATCAAAATAAATTCAACATATTTATAACAAACTGCTCAGAGAAATTAAAAGCAACTTCTGCAGATAAAACAGTATCCGCTCTTCTCAATGTTAAATTAGATACGCCTATTCTTCGGATAGAGCGTATCGGTCAAACATATCATAACGAGACTATTGAGCTAAGAACATCATTCGTTCATACCGATGACATCGACTACGTCAATACCCAAAACAGCACTTTCGGCGATACATTCTAAGGATTAGACAACACTCAAAACTGAGATTTTTCCTGCGTCAAAGATTTATGTAAAGCTAAAATTCCTTCAAGTTAACCAAGCCTTGTTTAGCCATAGAGATATTCTGGCAACCATAGAACAATTTGCGGGAAGATAATAATTAACGCTAATCCAACAACTTGAATAGCCATAAATTGCATCATACCTTTATAGATATCTGATAAATCCCAGTCTGGGGCAACCCCCTTGAGAAAGTATGCAGACAATGCAACAGGCGGCGAAAGCCAAGCAGTTTGCAAATTAACAGCCACAAGGATTCCAAACCAAGTTAAGTTAAAACCTAATTGCTCAATTAGAGGCAAAACGATTGGAATAATGATTAGTACAATTGGCACCCACTCTAATGGCCAGGCCAACAAGAAAATAAATGCCATAACTATTAACAATATAGCTGTTGGTGGAAGATCTAGAAGCATTAATGCCTCAGTAATCATTGTCGGCGTTCCCAATCTAGAAAAAACTGAGCCAAAAAAGTTTGAGGCACAAACTAAAACCATAATTAATGTAGTAATTTCAAGGGTTTTTAATAAAGACTCTTGAAAAACTTTAAAATTTAATTTTCGGTACGCAAGTGTTAAAAATATTGCTCCCACAGCTCCCATTGCAGCACCTTCTGTAGGCGTTGCTAGGCCAGCCAATATACTACCTAAGGATGATCCTACCAATAGAACGGGCGGAACAAGTCCTTTAAAAAACTCAATCCACACCTCTCTCATAGAGTCAGGAATAAGATCCTCAGGAACGACAGGGCCTAATGATGGATTTAAGTGACATCTAATAAGTGTATAACCTGTGTAAAGTACTGCTAACATTAATCCAGGCATAATCGCCGCAGCAAATAAATCCGTTACTGGAACATTTAGAATAGGGCCCATAACAACCAACATAATGCTTGGAGGTATCAAGATTCCCAAAGTACCGCCAGCAGTAATTGTTCCTGCAGCCAACTGAACATCATAGCCCGCTCTGTTCATTGTCTTAGCTGACATAATTCCTAAAATCGTGACTGATGCACCCACAATACCTGTTGCAGCTCCAAAAATTACTGAAACAAAAAGAACGGCTACAAATAAAGAGCCTTTGGTTCTGGCAAGTGCCATCTGAACGGATGTGAATAACCTCTCCATGAGATTAGCCTTCTCCATGAGAATACCCATAAAGGTGAACAATGGAATTGCTGCGAGGGTTTGCTCAAGCATACTCCCAGAAAACTGAAAGGTCATTAAGTAAAAAACAAGATCTCCAAAACCTATATAGCCAAAGAAGACTCCTAAGAAAATTAACGTAAATGAGATTGGAAAGCCAATAAATATGGCAAACAACATGGTTAATATTAGGACAATGCCTAGTACTTCTGGAGTCATGGCCATCTCCTATTTTTGATTGCATAGACGCACTTAAGCACCTCTGAAACGCCTTGAATTAAAAGGAAAATAAATCCAACAAATAAGGCAAACTTAATTGGATACATATAAGGCATCCAGGCAGTGTCCATACCCCTTTCCATGATTGACCAAGATTTATAAGCGTACTTATAGCATGCCCACGCAGCGCCTATCAATCCAGGAAAATAAAATAATATATATAAAGTTAAGTCAATGATTGCTTGAGTCTTGACCGACCAATCTCGATACATAAAGTCCGCTCGTATATGAATGCCTTTTGAGAGTGCATACCCAGCGCCGAGCATAAACATTGCCCCCGCCCCCATTCTACTAATATCGTAGGCCCACATTGTTGGGGAGCCAAAGAAGTGTCTTCCCACAACCTCAATAAACATGGCAGTGAATACTGGAACAGTGAGCCAACATGCTAACTGACCAACTCTGAGACTGAAGAGATCAATACTGAGAATTATTTTTGCCATTAACTTAGGCATATCATCCGGCATAACCCCGGTATATGATCTGCCCTCAGCTATCATTTCATCTGTAATGTCTAATTCACTAATATCTTCTTTTTCTGACATAAATGTACCCAATTATAAATCTAAAAAACACTACAGCTATTGTAACAAATTTTAGGATTCATTAAATAAAACCCTTCTATTAATATGGCTTTTCTAACCTCAGGATAAAGGAGAACCTGAAGTTAGAAAAAATATATTTAGATAAAAAAAAGTTGCCAACAGTTTTCACTATTGGCAACTTAGTTTTTAAGTTTTACTAAAGATCTTTACTGTAAAGTCTTCGTAAAAGCTAAACCTAACTTAGCGTTAGAAGACTGAGCTCCTGACCAGAAAGGTACAGCTTTTTCAGCAAAATCTCTCTGTGATGCCCATACTTCAGCAAAGAATGCATTTTCATCAGCATTCTTTTGAAGTTGTGCTTGCGCAGCAGCCATAAACTCTACGAAGTAGTCTTCAGGCGTATCCATTAGCTGAACGCCTTGCTCTAGCAAGTCTGCCATTGCAATACCGTTTGCATAGATACGATTTGACATAGAGTCAAGTCTTGCTGCTCTTGCAGCAACATGAATAGCATGTTGGTCACGAGCAGAGATCTTATCCCACACATCGCCATTAATATACATATCTGCATTCACAACGTTCTGGTGAAGTCCTTGTAAGTAGTAATACTTAAGAACTTTTTGGAAACCAAAGTCTCTGTCCGGCTCTGGACAGCACCATTCGGCTGCGTCAATTACGCCTTTCTCAAGTGCTGGAAGAATATCACCACCACCCATAGCTACAGCTGCGACACCAATGTCTTTATAAACTTGACCTGGGAGTCCTGGAGGTGCACGGAATCTTAATTTACGGAAGTCATCCATACTATTGATTGGCTCTTTAAACCAACCTAGCGCTTCAGGACCAACCGGTTGAAGCATCAAACCAACAACATTTAGGTCCATCTCGTCCCATAGTTGATCGTATAACTCTTTACCACCGGCACTGTGGAACCAAGAAAGCCATGCAATATTATCAATACCAAGGCCAGCTCCAGCGATTGGAGAGCCAAACAGCATTGCTGCAGGGTGCTTACCAGACCAGTAGTGAGTCCATGCAAATCCGCCATCAATTAGACCAGCGTCTACAGCATCGATAAGGTCAGCGTTAGGTACAACAGAACCTCCAGGGAGGACTTCCATCGTTACTCTACCATCAGTTAATGCAGCAACATCCTCTGCAAAGTCTCTAACGTAACCAACTTCACTACCTGTAGAGTTTAATACAGATTGAATTTTTAAATTGACCGCCATAGCGCTTGAACTAGCAGTAAGCAATGCTACAGATGTCAAAAGAACAACTTTATTTCTAAACATAAAATCTCCTAATTAATCTAAATAAATATAAAAAGTACTTTGATTAGCGATAAGTTCAAAGAGTACTTAAAGCACTTAATCAAATTTTAGTATACATCAATTGATATATATGTATTATCTATTTCATAAATAAAATTACTCTTTAAGCTATATAATTTAGCTATAAAGAAATAGATTCACTAAATATACTTACAATAATAATTTCACTGTATATCATTTAAATATTTCAATCTATATTATTCTTGATTAATAAAATAATTTACTACTAGAAGTATATGCAAGAGAAATACGATTACATTATTGTAGGAGCTGGCTCGGCTGGCTGCCTATTAGCAAATAGGCTTTCAGCTAATCCTGATAACAGTGTCTTATTGATTGAAGCTGGCCGCAAGGATGATAATCTTTGGCTTCATGTGCCCGTTGGTTATTTTAAAACCATGAATAATCCAAAGTTTGATTGGATGTACAAACTAGAAAAAGACAAAGGATTAAACAATAGAAGAATAGATTGGCCAAGAGGCAAAGTGCTTGGGGGCTCTAGTGCACTAAATGGATTGCTATACATACGTGGCGATAGGCATGACTACGATAACTGGAAAGATTTAGGAAATAAAGGTTGGGGCTATGATGATGTGCTTTCATACTTTAAAAAGTTTGAATGCCAAGAAAATGGAGAAAATGAATACCATGGTGTGGATGGTGAATTAAAAGTATCTAACCTCAGACTTAGAAGAAAAATCGCCGATCTCTTTATCAAGGCATCTGAAGAAATAGGCATACCTTACAATCCAGATTGCAATGGAGAGAAACAGGAGGGTGTCGGCTATTTTCAGCAAACCTCATTCAAGGGCTTTCGAAGAAGCTCCTATAGGTCTTTTCTAAATAGAAAAATTAGATCTAGAGAAAATTTAACAATCATCACAAATACTCAAATCAGCAAACTGGTCTTCTCTGATAAAAAAGTAATAGGTGTCGAATGTATTCAAAGTAAAGGTCAGCCAAATAAAACTATTTATGCTAACCATGAAGTCATTTTATCTGCTGGGGCAATTAGTTCGCCTCAAATATTACAGCTCTCAGGAATTGGAGATGAAAAACACCTAACTAAGCTTGGAGTTAATGTTGTTCATAATAACCCTGCAGTAGGTAAGAATCTTCAAGATCATTTGCAAGTAAGGATGGTTTTTAAAACGAATACTAGAACCTTAAATGATGAACTAAACACCTGGTGGAAAAAAGCTTTAATCGGACTGCAATATGCACTTTTTAGGACAGGGCCATTAACGCTCAGTGCGAGCCAAGTTTACATTTTTACTAATACATCCTTGGATGGGTCAAGGCCAAATATACAGTTTCATATGCAGCCACTAAGCGCAGATAAGCCAGGAGATGGGGTTCATCCTTTTTCTGCATTTACAATGTCTATTTGTAATCTTAGGCCTCAGAGCAGAGGTGAGGTCACTATAAACTCAAAGAATCCAGAAGATCTTCCTAAAATTATTCCAAATTATCTATCTACACAGAGTGATCAAAAAATAGCAATTGACTCAATAAAGGTGGCCAGAAAAATTGCTAATGCCAGCCCACTTAAGCAACATATTCTTGATGAGTTCGTTCCTGGCGGCTCATTAGTTTCTGATGAAGATTTACTTGAGGCTGCAAAAAACAATAGCCAGAGTATTTATCACCCAGTTGGAACATGCAAGATGGGTAATGATAAAGACAGCGTAGTCGATGACCAGCTTAAAGTATATGGCGTTAAAGGTTTAAGAGTTGTTGATGCTTCGATTATGCCAGAGCTTGTATCAGGGAACACTAACGCGCCCACTATGATGATTGCAGAAAAAGCAGCTGAAATGATACTTAGTGACAACAAAGTCAGTTTGACTAAGTAGGTGTATTTGTGTATTGTTAACCCTATTTTAAATTCAATATAATGCCCTCCTCATTTTCCGATTTTCGAAGAAGCCAATTATTTAAACCAGCAATTATTGTTCCAACTGTAATCATGCTGGTTTTTTCAATATTTAATCTGACAGCGCCCTCAGATCCCGCTCGAATTTCATCATCCTTCGAACTAGGTATTGTTAATGAAGATGTTGGCCCCTCACTCCCGTTAATCTCAATACAGGCCATTAAAGGACTTTCTAAAAACCTCCCTTTTAGAGTGACTCTCCTTAAAGATTTTGATGCCGCAAAAGATGCCCTTTTAAAAGGTAAAGTGTCTTCAGTGCTTACTTTTCCTGAAAATTTTTCTCAGCTTGCTCTTAGCAATAAAAACCTATCAATCGGAGTATTAAACTCCCAGCATTTAACGATTGCTGAAACGCAAATAGCCAGCCAGCTACCATCAATGGTCCAAATGGCGCTCTCAACTTTTGTTTCAAATCTGCGTTCCACAAAGCTAAATAACCAATCACCCAATTCAGGCATGCTAGTAACTACAAATGTAGAAACAATGTTTAAAGCAAAAAGTTTAGCCTCACTCCCAGCGCCCTTTGTAATGAGCTTTACAACTTGGATGGCTTCAATGGTCGGAGCAATTCTTTTATTTCTGGGAACGCGTCAAATGGCATTTCTTAACAGGGCTTATTTACGAACTATTGTTCCAGTTATGACTATGGGATTTGCCAGCTTTACTCTAGCAACAGTTGTTACATTAACAACTCTTCAATGGGAAGTGTTCTTGATGGCATGGTTAAGTGTATGGCTAGTTGGTGTTTGCTTAACTTGGCTATTTCTTGGGATCTTCGAAATTATTGGGCTTTCAGCCTTGCTAATTATTCTTCCTTTAGTTCAGTATCAATCTGTACTCAGTGGATCAGTTGCGCCCGTAAGCGCAGCGCCTGACTGGCTTGAACGCATTGGAACAGCGGTACCTTTTGATGCTATCGGCGCAGCCTATAGGGCTATCATTTTTGGCTCAGATGCAAGCTTGCCATTCATATGGCTATTAAGTGCAGCTCTAATAGGTATTGTCCTCAGCTGGGGATCTGCCATCTTCAAAGGCCGAATGAGAAGGCGCTGGTAATAGCTATATACAGTTAGTTAGTTAGACTGTTAATATCGGCCTTATACCTTGCAAGTTGTGTTCGTAACTTTTGGTCTTGCTTATCGTTTCTAGAATTTAATATTGCCACTAATAGATGCTGAATTAAATCAGTATTGAAGGCATATGTCGATTGGTAATTATCAGCAACCAAGTCATCGCTATGAGTTATCTTTTTCAGCCTTTCTTCCCAGCCTTGTTCTCTTTGAAGGATTAGGCTAAGCTTTTCATTGAATGCTTTTCGACTCTGAATGCGCTCAGCATCAACCCTCCTCATTTCTTTACTTGTAATTTTTACTAAATCAAGCTGCTCTTTAGTCAGTGAACCCATAAAGCGCCTTAAGTTCTTACGGAGGCTTTTGTAACTGTCACTTTGATACACCTGATCGTTACGAACTAGCAATTTTTTTTCACTCTGAGTAGTTTTAGTTTTTAAAACTTGAATAAATTTTGTGATTTGCTCATCTGATAACTCTCTAGCAAGAGGAGTTGCCCACATGATCATTTGATCCTCTAGACGAAACCAAGACTCTTCAACATTATGAGTAATCAGGGCAATGCTCTCTAGATCTACCTCATCATTTATAGCCAGCTCTAAGTCACCAATAATTTGTGCATATTTTGGCATTTCTTCCACTCTATGCCACTGAAAAAAAGGCGTTAAAAGCTCATCTAAGTATTTTTTTTGATCACGATCAAGATCAACATAACTTTGTAGATACCATGGAAAAAGATTATCGAACTGATTATAAATAAAAGTAATTGAACTGCACCCTCCTAAAAAGAGTACCAAAATTAATGCAGCTTTTTTAAGTGTCTGTTTCATTATTTAAACTAGTTTTCCTAATTATCAAAAAAATATAATTAACCTAATTTTCCCTATCTATTTAAAAAAAATATAGATCTATGCTTAAATCACTGCTTGACAATAAATAATCGCCAATTTAAATGAACAATAAAATTCACAATAAAAATATTGAAAGCGAAACTGTAATAACCTCGCCTATTGAATTAAAGAAAACTATTCCAGTAAGTGACAAAGGTAAAGAGAACATTTTAACTAGCAGAAAAACTGTGGACAACATTTTTTCAGGAAAAGATGAAAGACTGATGGTAATTGTTGGTCCTTGCTCGATTCATGACATTGGAGCTGCCAAGGAGTACGCCCTTAAACTCAAATCCCTTCAAGAGGAAGTTAAAGAATCAGTCTTCTTAGTCATGAGGGTATATTTTGAAAAACCAAGAACAACGGTTGGCTGGAAAGGATTAATTAGTGACCCAGATATGGACAATTCACTTGACGTTGAAAAAGGGCTCCGTCAAGGAAGAGAATTTTTAGCATGGCTAGCTGATGAAGGCATACCCTCTGCAACTGAAGCGCTTAATCCAATCACTCCTCAATATTTAGGTGATCTTATTTCTTGGTGTGCAATTGGAGCAAGAACAACTGAATCTCAAACTCATCGTGAAATGTCAAGTGGACTCTCTATGACTGTTGGTTTTAAAAATGGTACTGATGGAAATCTTAACATGGCAATCAATGCTATTAAAGCGTGCTCATCTCCTCAAAGCTTTTTAGGTATTAATGATGAAGGTCAGATTTCAACTTTTAAGGCAATAGGAAATAAATCATCTCATATTATTCTTAGGGGTGGCATTAAGCCTAATTACTATAAGGATGATGTTATTGAATGTGAAAATCTTCTTAAAGAAAGTGGCCTTGCCGCAAGGATTATGATTGACTGCTCACATGACAATTCAAATCAAGATTATAGAAATCAAGGCAAGGTAATTGAAGACATAACTAACCAAATATCTGCTGGAAATAAGTCAATTTTTGGCTTAATGCTAGAGAGCAATTTATTCTCTGGAAAACAAAAAATATTAGATAACCAAGATCAAATGCAGTATGGAGTATCAGTCACTGACGGATGTATTGACTGGCTAGAGACTTATAAAATTATTAAACAACTAGCAAAAAAACTATCTTAAAAAATTAATCCTAAGTTCAACAAAATAAAATAATTTATTACTGGCCCAGTAAACTGATTACTTTACTAGCGGTTGCCTTTAAATCTGGAATAACTTTTTTCATAATAGCTATTCTGTCAAAAAGCTCGGGATCTGACTCAAGTGTGGATCGCAGTGAATTGCCAAAACTCTTTCGAAGAACAGTACCCACATTGAACTTAGCAACTTGGCGCAAAGACAGCGTTTGGATGTCTTTATCTTCTAATCCACTTGTCCCATGAATTACTAATGGCAAGTTTAGCGCTTTCTCAAGCTCATTAAAGCGCTCTAAATCTATTTCTACAGTTCCACTTTCTAAGCGGTGAACATTTCCTATTGAGATTGCAAGTGCATCTGGCTGCCCCTGTTGCTCCATCATAAGAGCATCAGTAACCTCAGTTAATGCAGATTTAATATGATCACGGCCACTTGCATAAGGAACCGACCCTACTTCAGCCTCTACTGATACTCCTTTTGGGTGAGCATAGTCAACCACATCTCGTATTAAAGAGATGTTTTCAGAGATTGGCAATTGAGATCCATCAAACATTACAGATGTAAATCCAGCATCAATTGCTTCTTTAACTGCATCAACCTCATAGGTATGATCAAGATGCAAACAAACAGGTGCCTTGGATTTTTCAGCCATAGGTCTCAACATACCAACAATCTCTTCCATTGTCATAAATTGACGCATATCAAGATTAATGGATAAAATTACAGAAGCATTACGAGCTTCTGCAGAATCAACAACCGCACGCGCATCTTCATAACCAAAGACATTGAAGCAGGCCACAGCATAGTTTTTATCTTGAGCTGGTAAAAGAATATCTTTAAGATTAGTAATCATATTTTATTTAAATTTATTAAGCATGTCTTGCATACCAGGAATAGTTTCCAACTGATAAGCATAATCTTTCTGATAATTCATATGTAATGGGCGCTGAGTTTCTCCAGCCAAAATTGTGAAATAATACATCTCAAACCCAGGAGCTGCGACGCAGGGGTGGTAGCCTTTATCAAAGATAAATGTTGAGCCATCCCGTATATGATAGACGGGGCCAAAGTCCTGCCCATCTGGGGTCAAAAACTGTGCACCAAAGCCATTAGATGGATTAAAACGAAAATTATAAACTTCATTGTGTCGACTCTCATCAGGAAGTACGTCTACTTCATGTTTATGGGGTGGAAATCCTGACCAGCCTCCTGCTCCTACTGTAAATAGCTCACTAACCAACAATTTACCGACCTTACCCGCCGGCTCTTTACCTAGAATATGTTTGATTTTGCGATGTGTCTTAGTGTCATCAGATCCATACTGAACTTTATCAATATCCTCTTGCCTTATAACAAAAGCCTCATGGGTTTGATTATGCTTTGCTCCAGAAATGAACACTTCCACTTCATTACTGATGCAAATTAACGTTGCTTCGCAGTTAACGGGGACATAAACACCTTCAGGATCACCTTCCCAAATATGATGTCGCTTGCCAACCTCTTGGAACACTTGGCCCTGAACCTGCACATCAACGCTTCCAGTAGCGGGAACAATACATGACTCATAATCAGTTAGTTGATAAGTATATGATTCTCCAGCACTCAACTTAATGATATTAAAATAGCATAGAGGGACTACTTCATTATTACAATCTACGATTGCCTTATTTTTGTTGTTATGTTGAGGGATATGCATATTTAACTCCAAATTGTTTTTGGTTTAATTGTTGTATTTTTTTGTAACAACTCAATTTCTTCCATTTTTGGCATAGCGCTGGCACAGCCTTGTTTGGATACTACCAAAGCTGCAGCAGCGCTCCCAGATTCAATAGCTAGTTGCCAGTCTCCAAAAGACATATAATTTATTATCACATTACCTAAAAAGGCATCACCAGAACCGTATGGTTTAAGCGCAGGTAAATTATAAATTCCAGCATCAAGCCGATCTTTACCAAAAAAAAGACTACAGCCACTCTTGCCCCGCTTAAGAATCATTACCTGATTGCTTGAAACACATTGTTTAACCTGTATATTTATATCTTCTTGAAGGATTTTAAATTCTTCTTCGTTGCCAACTAATACATTTGTTAATTCTGCAGCCTCTTGATAAACAAAACGGGTAGTTTTCTGATCAGGCCAGTTCCATGCCCTGTAATCTAGATCTAGCCATACTTTGCAGTCATTTTTTTGAGCATGAACCATCATTTTCAAAGTTTGTTTTCGTGAATCAGCTTCAATTAAGCTGGTGCCAGTTATTATTAGATTTTGGCTTTGAGTAATTGCAAGTTTTACATCTTCATTACAGACAATTTGTAAATCAGCAGGATTATTACGATATATTACTACTTCGCAGTCCTCTTGTCGCACTTCAGCAATTGCTAAACTAGTCCTCTCATTACCATAAGTTGTTTGCATCATCTGCAAATCAATACCTTCAATTTCAAGACGCAGCCGAACAAATTCACCAACTGGATCGTCAGACAAGGCAGAGATAAGACCTACTTTACCACCTGCACGCTTCATAGCTATTGCAATGTTCGCCCCAGAACCGCCCACATCACTAGCAAATAATTCTGCATCGCGAGTTTTACTGCCTACAGGCTGTGGATATAGATCAAGGCCGGCTCGTCCCACGACCAAGGCATCATATAATCGATTTTCTTTATATTGCATCATGTGATAGATTTATTTCAGACATCCAGCCACTTTCCAGTCATTGCAGAACGGTCAATTGCATCCATGACTTTTTCGATTTTTAAACCGTCGGCAAAGTTTGGCCATACTGGCTGACCCGTTTCAATTGAATCAAGTAAATGTTTAAGCTCACAAACCTTTACATCAATAAAGCCAAGACTGTGGCCTGCATTGGGTAAAAACGCATCATATGGTGGTTGCGCTGGGCCACTCAATATTGTTTTAAAGCCCTCCTGTCTTGGATCATCACTTCTTGTATAAAGCTTAACTTCATTTAAACGCTCTTGGTCATGACAAATCATGCCTTGAGAGCCATGTATTTCCCAACTTAATCCACATTTTCTTCCCCATGCTACTCGACTAACACGCAATGTTCCCTTGATTCCACTCTCAAAGTGAGCCAATGCGGTACAGACATCATCGTTATCAACTGGCAATGTTTGTCCTGGATTCTCTGGATCCGAACGCTCCTTATGGACTGTATCGTAATCTCCCACTAGTCGAGTTATTGAACTACCCGTCATATAGTGAGCCATACTAACCAAATGACACATAACATCAGCATTTGCACCAGAGCCAGAAGCTTCACGATTCATACGCCATGAATGAGGTCTATCTGGATCAGCTTCATTATCAACATCATAAATCCCATGAAATCCAATTACTCGCCCTATAGCGCCTTCTTCAATGAGCTCTCTAGCACTTTGAACAGCAGGATTTTGAGTATAGTTGTAGCCTAAGATAGTTTGTGCATTGCTAGCTTCAGCAGCTGCGAGCATAGCTTCAGAGTCTGCTAAATTAGTTGACATAGGCTTTTCACACCAAACATGCTTACCAAGTTTGAGGGCAGCTACTGAAATTTCTTTATGAAGCGAATTGGGAACACATACTGAAATCAACTGGACCTTTGGATCATTGACCACATCCATCCAATCAGAGGTGCAACGAGAGAATCCCATTTCAGTTCGCATCACTTCAGCTCTCTCAGAGTTGTAATCACAAATCATCTCCAAACTAGGCCGTAAGCCATCACCAAAAACACTCCCAGCTGCTGCATAAGCAATAGAATGGGCTTTGCCCATAAAAGCAGTACCAATAACTCCTACGCCAATAGTTTTCATTCTCTTTCCTCTATTTGAATTCCAAATTTTTCACAGTAACTTTTAATATTTTTATACCCCATTGTCACATAAGTTAATGGGTGGGCCTTAGCCGGGTCTTGCTCTGCCTCTACAACTACCCAGCCACTGAAGTTGGCTTCGCCCACCATTTTAAATAGCTCAGAAAAATTAAAATCACCGTCTCCAGGAACTGTATAAACCCCACTCAAAACTGAGTTTAAAAAACTTGAATCAGTATCTAGCGAGTGGTTTAATATTTCCCCTCGAACATCTTTACAGTGAATATGCATAACTCTATCGTTGTGTTTTTTATAAACTTCTAAAGGATCAGCACCAGCATAAATTAAATGACCAGTATCAAATACTAAACCAAGATCAGTAGTTGTCATAGACATTAGCTTGTCTATTTCTTCTTCAATTTGAACAACTGTTCCCATGTGATGATGATAAGCAAGCTTCATTCCATTCGACAAAGTATATTTAGCTAGCCGACTCAACTTTTCAGTCCACTCTTCCCATTGACCATCATCAAGGATAGGGCGTTTTGAGAGTGGCGAACTAATATCTCCATGAACACAAGAGTCCATTTCACAATAAACAATTACTTCCGTCCCCATATCTTTAAGAAGATTCATGTGTGGTGTTATTCTTTCTATCTCATCTTCAAGACTGTCCGCTAACAAGCCCCCACAAAACCAACTAGAAACTACGTCCATACTATATTTATCAAATAATGGTCGTAGTATTTCCGAATCCTTAGGCCACTTACCTCCTAATTCAAATCCACGATAACCGGCTTGTTTTCCCTCTGTTAAGCAATGCTCTACTGTAGTATCTTTGCCCAGTTCAGGCATATCATCGTTAGTCCATGAAATCGGACTAACACCAATTTTTACACTCATCTTACTTCTCCAAATTATTGTTAATATTATTTAATCAGCAAGTCTAAATTGCTGAAGTTCCAAAAGCTTTAAATTAAATTCCTCTAGACTAACTAAATCTAGAAGCGATTGCTTAGTAAGTTCAAACATGCTCATGCCCTGCAACTTAGAGTTTGAATTTTGATCATAGTCAAGGTTTGTAGGAAATGCATAGCCATCTGTCGCGCAAATAAGGACATTCTCAATTAGTTTTTCTGAAAGAGTTTTTTTAATTGAATGCTCCAGTAGGAATGGGTAAATACGCTTAAGAATTTTAATGTAATTTATACTCTCCATAGTCTTACCAAAAGGAGATGAAATTTGTAAAAGGTTGCCGATCCTATGAAAGTCATTTGAAGTGTTGGAACCAGCTCCATGCAATAAAGCAGGATTAAAAAAAATACCATCGCCTTTATTCATTTGATTTTGAACTGCATTCGTATTAAAAAATTCAGTACATGCATCGTCTCTCCATGCAAGGTAACCTAAGTCGAAGTGGTGCGAATAGGGCAAAACAATCGTGGGCCCAGTTTCTAAAGGCATGTCGGTGTGCGCGACCCCACCTTGGAGAGTTAAATAGTTTGAAAGGCGGTGAGCTGAAATAGGAAACAGCTCAACAACTTTATTTTCTTGAAACCCTAAATGATAATCACGGTGTGGTTTTTGCATTTCACCGCCAGGTCTTACAATATTAACTTGCGCAGTCATTTGAGAATTTGGCCCACACCAGGACTCGGCAACTAACTTTAAAATATCATTTGAATAGTAACTAATAAATGCATCAGGATCCTCCAACGCAACTTTTTGAAAACTATTCCATATCCTTGTATTTGTTCCAGAAGCAAAATGATCATTGCTAGTTCCAATCTCTTTTTGAGTAATTTTCTCAAAAATCCTATTGCTCTGATCTAAAACTTCATGTTCATAAAGATTGCGAATAACAAAAACACCTGGGCCACTTTCTAAGGCATGAAATAACTCAGTTTTTAGTTCTTTTTCTTTTTCTTTATTTCCAATAAATGAAGTAAAGTTTTTTGCATCATAAACGACCACATTATTTATAACTGATTCGGATAATGGGTAGTCCTTTTTTAAAGTTTTTTGAGAGCAGACTTTCTTTAGGTCATCATAATTTATATCAGACTCACTGAAAAAAACTTGGCTATTAGTTGATTTTAATGCTTCTTTGTTCATATTTAATAAGGCTGTTGTTTTTTCCCTTTCTTATAAGAGTTATAGACTTCTTCGCCATTTTTATTTGACGAAACCTCAGGAACGGCAACCTCCCACCAGCATCCACCTTCTGGACTTATTTTATGAGAATCAGTCACTAAGCTAATAAGATAAGATTTTGAAGATAAACGGGCACGTTCCAGAGCTGAAGCTAATTCATTAATATTTTCAATATGTTCAGAGCTCGCTCCTAAAGACTGCGCATGAAGCGCAAAATTGACATTTGGATGGCCGTCATCAATACTTTCACAATCCTTCAATAAATTATTAAATGATCGGTTTCCAGTTGCATTTTGCAGTCGATTAATACAAGAAAAACCTCGATTATCTAAAACAACTACAATTATTTTTTGTCCTAACATTACGCTTGTTGCTAATTCTGAATTAAGCATCAAATATGACCCATCTCCTACAAGAACAATTACTTCTCGCTCAGGCTCAGCCATTTTTACACCCAGACCGCCAGCTATTTCATAGCCCATACAAGAAAATCCATACTCCGCATGATAGCCACCCGTTTGCTCAGTCCTCCAAAGCTTGTGAAGTTCACCAGGAAGACTTCCTGCAGCACAAACAACTATATCTGTCGCCTTTCCATTTCGCTTTAACTCTCCCAAAACTTGGGCGTCAGTTGGCAGTGAATCCATAGTTTTAGATGTGCTCTTTATTGAAGTTATTTCATCGTAATAGTTATTCCATTTACTGCTTTCTTTATTCGCTAAGTCTTTCCATTCTTGACTCACTTTCCAATCAGATAGCTTCATATCTAATTGTTGAATTCCAAGCTTTGCATCGCCCCATAATGGCAATGCATTGTGTTTTATTGCATCAAAACGGGCTACATTTAATTGCACTATAGTTGTGCTTGAAAATAACGCTCTGGAGCCAGAATTGAAATCATTTAAGCGTGTACCAATTGCCAAAACTAAATCTGCCTGTTTAGCCATATTATTTGCTGCATTTGATCCGGTAACCCCAATAGCACCAACATAACTAGAGTGGTCCCAAGCCAAGGCACCTTTTCCAGCAGATGTCTCTGCAACTGGTATTTGGTGTTGTTTGGCAAAATTTTGTAAGTCCTCACAGGCCTTAGCATAATGAACTCCTCCACCTGCAATTATTAAAGGTTTTTTTGATTTAATTAACAACTCTATTGCATGGTCTAATTCAGCATCATCAAGTTTAATCTGGCGAATTGAGTGAGTTTTTTGAGTAAAGAATTCTTCAGGATAATCGAATGCTTCAGCCTGCACATCTTGAGGTAAAGATAAAGTTACTGGGCCACAATTTTCTGGGTCTAGCAGTGTTTGAATTGCCACAGGTAAACTATTAATTATTTGCTCAGGCCTCATAATTCGATCAAAATATCGGCTAACTGGCCTGAAGCAATCATTAACGCTGACTGTAGGGTCTGAGAAATCTTCTAGTTGTTGAAGAACAGGATCTGGAGTGCGGCTTGCAAAATAATCACCAGGCAACAATAACACTGGCAGTCTATTTACATGGGCTAATGCTGCAGATGTAATCATATTAGTTGCGCCAGGTCCAATTGAACTTGTACAAGCCATCATTCTTTGTCTATTATTAGCCTTTGCATAAGCAATTGCTGAATGAACCATTCCTTGTTCACTATGGCCACGAAATGTAGGAAGCCACTCTTCACACTCTGACAATGCCTGACCCATTCCAGCAACATTGCCATGTCCAAAAATAGCAAAAACTCCAGCAAATAATGGATGTATTTCATCGTCAATCTCTATATATTGGGCTGATAAATATTTAACGATAGCCTGTGACATTGTTAGTCTGACTGTTTTCATAGTCTTTACTCCTCTCTATATTTTTTCCAAGATTTAATTAGTTCTATGTAATTATTGGACACTAAATCAATCAACTCTTGATCACTTATCTTTTTTTCCATCCACTGTTTGGCTGGCTCATAAAAAATTGTCCTACCAACAGTAAAACCTTTGCAAATTTTATGTTTTGAGGCATCCTCAAAAGAACTTTTTACAGCATCCATAGATGCTGATTGACCTAATAATAACACACCTTCACAATGCGCATCATTTTGTAATATCACATCGCTCACTTGCTCCCATGACTTGTCTTTCAGTGCTGGCAATTTCCACCAATCCGGCTTGATACCAAGACCATAAAGCCTATTTAGTATTTGTGGAATAGTTGATTCATCCTCTTCCAAGTCTCCAGGTAGAATAATCTCTAATAACAATTGATGTCCACTTTGAATACAAGCAGAATTGAGCTCTATAATTTTCGATTCTTGCTTTAACCTCAATTCAATAGGATCATTGATATGATAAAACATCAGGCACTTTACAACATGCGTAAGTGGCCAAGACTGGAGTTTTGATCCAATCGATCCTCCTCCCTCAAACTCTAAAGGACAAGAGCCTGGAAGCTCCACAGGCCTTCCAATCCACCATGACTTTTCAGCAATAGAGTGAAGCGCTTCTTCACCATAAGTGTCATCGATTAAAACACCCACACTATTCTCGTCAATATTACTTCTGTTAATAGTCTCTTCAATAGAATTCAAAAATAAATTTTTTAGCTTAACTACTCGCTTAGGGCTCTCTCCACAATCAATTGCTAGGTCATAGAGCTGCTTACGATGATCAAAAGCGAAGCCAAAAATCTCAGATCGAGCAATACTTCTTGAACTAACTCTATGAAGATGATTAAGCTCTTTGTCTTGACTTGGATCTGGAATATTATGCGCATTATCTAGATAATAAAAGAGCTCTTGCTCACTTGGAATCGCTGGCGCACAACCATGTCTAGAGACTACTAAAGCTCCAGATGCATTTGCATAATTGGCACTTTTTTCAAGACTTTCATTTCTTAAATAACCACGCAAAAATCCAGACATGAAAGCATCGCCAGCACCCAGAACATTTAATATGTCTACTTTATTACCTTTGATAACTTCAAATTCACCTGAGTTATTTGGAATATCATTACTAATTACTGTGCACCCCAATGGTCCAAGTTTTAAAACAATAATAGCATCACTTACCTCTCGAACTTTCTTTAAAGCAGTAACTGTATCCTCACTTCCACCAGCAATATGTATCTCCTCTTCAGTGCCCACAATTACATCACAAGACGGTAGTATAGTTTGTATGTGCTTACTTACATCAGCGCTTGCAATAAAACGAGACTCCCCATCACCCAGTCCTGTTAAACCCCATAAAACAGGCCGATAATCGATGTCTACAATTACCTGAGTGCCCCCTGCTTTAGCGAACTCAATAGCCTTCATACTTGTCTTATATGTATTGTCAGAAGAAAAGTGTGTCCCTGTAATTAAAAGCGCTTTACTGCTAGCGATGAATTCGGCTGAAAAGTCTTTTATGTCAACTGCCATATCGGCGCAATCGTTTCGATAAAAAATAAGCGGGAAAGTGTCTTTATTTTGTATACCTAGAACAACTAAAGCTGTTAATCGATCTTTGTCTGTGACAACATGCGAAACATCAACTCCAACACTTGCTAATTCATTCCGCACAAATCTTCCCATATGCTCATCACCAACTCTGCAGATCATTGCAGACTTTAGCCCTAATTTTGAAGAGCCATAAGCAATATTTGCAGAAGAGCCTCCAAGATATTTTGCGAAACTCCCCATGCCTTCAAGAGTAGATCCAATTTGTTGCCCGTATAAATCTACTGCAGCGCGCCCTAGGCAAATAACATCAAGTGCTTTCATTATTTATCTAACATCCATTGATGATCGGGGTGATTTTTAAAAATCCATTGACGTTTTGGGCCCGCCATTACATTTAAATAGTAAGAATCATAACCATATGGAACGCCAACAGGATGGTATCCAGATGGAACTAATACAACACATTTATCTTCTACTGCCATAGTTTCATCAATAGACAAATCATCAGTATAGACACGTTGGAAAACAAAACCCTGTGATGGGTTAATCCGATGATAATAGGTTTCCTCAAGATAAGTTTCAACGGGAATGTTGTCTGAGTCATGTTTATGAGGTGGATAGCTCGACCAATTACCTGCAGGAGTTTTAACTTCAACAACCAAAAGGCTATCAGCCTCATCTTGTTCCGGCAAGATATTACAAATAGACCTTGTATTAGCTCCTTCTCCCCGCACCTCATTAGTCATTTCTTCAGGTTTTATATGTCTTACAGGATAATTACCAAAACCAGGCGCAGCTGCAATTGCAAGTTCAATCTTAGTTAATGCTGTAATGGTTATTTTATGATTATTAGGCACGTATAACGCATGAGGTTTTTTATCTTCAAAGACGCTCATTCTATCGCCAAGATTATAAAACTCTTCATCTTCTACAGTAATATCGGCCTTCCCAGATAAAATTACCAGACATAGCTCATTATCAACTTCTGTCAAATTTAAAGTTTGCGAGGGCTCCAGCTCATAAGCTTTAAATCCAACAAAATCCCAATTTGCTGATTTTGGAGTAATGTCTTGATAACAACCATTTGAGCTTAATTTAGGGCGAGATAAAAGTGACATATTTAATTTCCTTGTTGATGATAGCCAATTGATATACATATAGCCTGAACGAGACACATTGTGGCCCCTAAAGACCTAAAAGTATGAATTTCTGCCTCATGAATGCTAAATAAAAAATCTGCTAAATGAGCAATAGGATTGAGCTCTGTATCGGTCAGCAAAATTACCTTTGCTTTTGAATTTTTTGCCTCTTTAACCGCTTCTGTTGTCATCGTATTGTAAGGATTATAAGTAATTGCAATGAATACTGTTTTGTCATCAAGCCAATTTGAAAGGTTCTCCACTTCATTTACATCATTAGCAATACGACATCGTATACCGAGATTGTTTAACATGTAATAAAAGTAATTTGCTACAGGTTGGGCTCTATTTGTACCGCACAAAATTACTTCTCTAGCATCACACAATGCCTTCACTGTTTCTTCTATTAACTGAACATCTATTTGCTCAGAAAGTAATTCTGTAGCAACAATATTGCGACTCGTAATTTCTTTAAAGATATTTGAACTATTTGTAGACACATTTGTTTCAGTAACTTTTTTCACGTCTGTGATGCGTTGTCGATAGTTAATAGGAGATTGTGAAATTTTGACCTTAAACAGATCTTGTAGTTCAGCAAAACCACTAAAACCAAAATGCTTTGCAAAACGGACTAAGGTTGAAGGGTACACTCCAATTTCTGAAGCAATAACTGCCAAGGTATTTATTGCAAGGTTTTGTGGTTGATCAATTACATAGAAAGCAATCAACTTCATTTTTTTGCTTAATCTTGGATAGCTTTCTTGAAGCAAGCTATTTAAATCATTAATATCTTGTGGAGGCATTCTTTTAAAAATCTATAAATTAATTGAGTTGCCACTTTGGAGTGACTCTTTAGCAGCTTCAGCAATTTTTAACGCAAGAACCCCATCAGAAATATTAACACTAGGCTGAGTACCAGACTGAAATGATTCCATAAAATGCACTAGTTCATTGTGGAACGCTTTTCCATATCTTTCTAAAAAAAAGTGTTGGTTTTTGGTCTGCTTAATTCCAGATGAGTTACTTAAAATAACACTATCTTCAAGGACATTTTTTACTTGAAGCATGCCTGTCTCACCAAAAGCTTCAATTCTCTGATCATAACCAAAGGAGGCTTGTCGACCATTAATAATAGTAACTATTGCCCCCTTATTCATATTCATTATCACACTTGCTGTATCAACATCTCCTTGCTTAGCAATATCATCATTTGCAGCATTAGCAGAAACATAGATACTTCTTGGAGTGTCATTAAGAATCCAACACGCCATATCAAAATCATGGATCATCATATCGTGAAATAAACCACCGGACCCTGCGATATAGTCCATTGAAGGTGGCTCAGGATCATGAGAAGTTATTATTAAAGACTGAATTAAACCAATTACATTTGCATCAACTTTATTTTTTAAACTAGCCATATGAGGATCAAAACGTCTATTAAATCCTAACATACATACAATACCACTTTCTTCAACAGCCTTAGCGCACGCCAATGCTCTATCAAGACTTAGATCTATAGGTTTTTCACAAAAAACAGGCTTACCAACTTTCGCGCATTTTTCTATAAGGTTTGCATGAGTAGAAGTACTGCTAGCAATAATAAAAGCATCTATTTCATTATTTTCGAATGCCTCATCCATTGAAAGAGTGATAGCATTGTATTTATTCGCAAGCTTTTCAGCAGACTCTTGATGAAAATCTACAACAGAGTGGAGATTAGCATTTTCATCACTGGCTATCGCGATAGCATGAACTGCTCCTATGCGACCGGCACCAATTAGACATATTTTCATAATTAACCTCTATTTTTTTAATACTGATAATTCTTTATTACCAGACATCATGGCTTGTAATTCTTGGAAATCAATTTCACCTGCTTTAGCAGTACCTAGAGTCTCACCTCGAGATAAAACCGTAAACTTATCCCCCACTGCCAAAGCATGGGAAACATTATGAGAAATAAAGATTACTGCAACACCTTTTTCTCGAACCCTTTCAATAGTTTTTAGCACATTTGAGGTTTGATAAACTCCCAGGGCTGAGGTTGGCTCATCAAGTATCAATATTTTGGCGCCAAAAAATACAGCACGGGCAATAGCAACAGTTTGCCTTTCGCCCCCAGACAGAGTCCCAATTGATTGAGAAGGGTCACGCAATTGAATTCCCATTTTGTCCATTTCAGTCATCAAAATTGAGTTGCATTTCTCAAAATCCATGACAGTGATTGGGCCCACTTTTTTTGTCAGCTCCCTGCCAAGCCAAAAATTACGAGATACAGACATTAAAGGAATTAAAGCTAAGTCTTGATAGACTGTAGCAATTCCAACATCAATTGCATCTCGAGGGTTATTAATTTCAGTCTCTTGTCCATTAATAATTATCTGGCCACTTGTTGGCTGATGAACGCCAGACATGATTTTAATAAATGTAGATTTTCCTGCTCCGTTATCGCCCAATAAACAATGACATTCTCCAGCATTAATAGAGATTGAAACACCTTTGAGAGCATCTACATTTCCGAAGCTCTTATGGATATCTTTAAGTTCCATTAACGGTAAATCACTCATCATTTTGCCCCAGTAATTAATTTACGAACATGTGTATTAAGAATCACCGCTAACAATAAAAGAACGCCTAAGAACACTCTAAACAAAGAACTCTCTACTCCAATAAAAAATAAGCCTTGTTGAACTACTCCAAATATGACTGCTCCTAGTGCAGCTCCAATAACTGAACCGTAGCCACCTGTTAATAAAGCGCCGCCTATAACAACTGAAATAATCG
Organism: Candidatus Pseudothioglobus sp. uisw_070; assembly: GCF_059512545.2. Taxonomy (NCBI): domain Bacteria; kingdom Pseudomonadati; phylum Pseudomonadota; class Gammaproteobacteria; family Pseudothioglobaceae (SeqCode); genus Pseudothioglobus (SeqCode); species Candidatus Pseudothioglobus sp. uisw_070. The sequence goes on from NZ_CM183456.2 coordinate 1,674,084, forward strand.
CCTCAAACTCTTTTAGAATTCCTCTATCCGCTGAAGCTGAACCAAACTCAATAACCTGGGTAGTTGCAAATACAGTCGCACAAAAGGCTGTAAAGACAAACATCAATATTTTAACTCTGTTTACTGGGACACCTATATGACGAGCAGCTTGTGCATCACCGCCTGAGGCATAGATCCAGTTACCAAACCGAGTTTTTGTTAATAAAAAATGTGCAAAAATAACGAGTCCTATAGCCCAAACCATCATCATTGGGATACCCGATACAACTGGTTGACCAGCCTTTGTGCCAGCGACAAACGTTTGAATTATGCCTTGCTCAGCAAGCCAGTCAAATACACCTGTGAATATTTTTCCACCAAAAAATGGCGCTAACCAGTCATTTTCCGCGACCTCTGTAACTCCACCAATAATAGTTTTTTTAGTACTTATAATTGCAATAAAGATCGTCATTCCTCGCAAGATATATAAAAAAGCAAGGCTAACAATAAAAGATGGTAAATTTGTTTTGACTGTAATGTAGCCAATTAATGCACCTATAGACATCGAAACAACGAATGCTATAAGGATACTAAGCCATACTGGCCAACCCCAAACTACTGAGGTCACTGCTATGACAATTCCGGCAAAACCGATCATTGACCCTACTGATAGATCAAATTCTCCAGCGATCATGAGAAGGCAAGCGCCAACAGCAATAATGATAAACTGTGAAGACACGATTCCCCAATTCATAGAGCCTTCTAATGAAAACATCCCCGTATCTCGGGCTACTAAAAAAAAGAATAGAAAAACTAATACAACTCCAACAATTGCACCTAAGTCAGGACGAAGTAATGCGACACTAAATTTGGAACGAATTAATGAAATTTTTTTTTCAATTGTAGACATGATTTGATCCTATTGGTTTATCCAAAATAGTTAAATTTGAACTTTAAACCTGATAAAGATAAAAAAAATGCTACCCACCAATTTAAGATTATGGTGGGTAGCACGTTAATAAACTAAATTAACTATTAACGGTAAACGCCTGCATATTTTTCAACTAAGCTAATATTACTCTTAGTGATAAATCCAGGGCCAGAGTTAATTGCACCTGAAGGCCATACGCCATATCTTGACAAGTTAGTCAACATTACAACTGGAAGATATCCTTGTAAGTACGGTTGTTGATCAATAGCGAAAGAAATAACATCTGCTTTAACAGCAGCTGCAATCTCACCTGAAAGATCAAAAGTACCAAAATAAATATCGCCCGAACGACCCATATCATCTAAAGCTGAAAGCGTTGGATGAGCAGAAGTTGGACCTAAAGTAAGAATTGCATCTGTATCAGGATGTGATCTAAGATGAGCCATAACTTTATTTTTTATTTCTGTTGGATCTTGTCCAGAGTCGATCATTTGATTTCCAAGATCTACACCAAGAGCATCTGCATAGCCCTGGCAACGATCAACTGATACCGGGTTTGTGAAGAAGTGATTAACACATAAAAACTTTGTTGCTCCAGCAGCTTTTGCTCTCTTACCAGCACCAAAACCAGCATCATACTCAGGCTGACCAATGTGCGCTAATGCTCCTAGCATTTCAGATTGCTCACGAGTACCAGAGTTAATTGTTACAACTGGGATTCCTTTTGCTATAGCTGAAGTAATTGGTCCTTTTAGGACGTCATAATCAGCAATCGTAACAATAATACCATCAGGGTTGCTTGCAGCAGCCTGCTCAACGATACGTGCCATATCAGCAAGATCTCCAGTAGTTGGGTTACGATAATCAACATCAACACCCATTTGCTCACCAGCAATTTCAATTGCATTTTTAATTGTATTCCACCATGAATCAGAATCTGGTGCATGGCTAATTAGTACAAACTTTTCACCATCTGCCATCGCTGCCGTACTTCCCACAGTTGTTCCGAAAAGAACAAAAACTGAAAGAAATAGACTTGAGACATATTTATTAATTTTCAACATAATTTTGTATCTCCTTTCTATAAGTTTTTTTGAAGTCACGATTGACCCCAATATTGAAGGATTTTTAGAACTTCAATATTTGGAGTATACATGAAGAGATATATATGTTTTCTAATATTTAGAAAATAGAACATATGTTTCATGGCATGGAAGGTGTTCAATTCTATACTCAACTTAAAACTATTACCTAAAGGCGACCTTCTGGGATTAGAAAAGGTGCATAATTTCATTTTGAAAGTGGCAAGAAAAAATAATTAATAACAGTAAATTTAGCTTCGTATAGGCGCTTTAACCCTGCAATAAAAAAACAATTGACAGTGCTTTGATTTAGTATCAAAATGTGGTTTATAGTTCAACTCAAATCACTATTATGACAAGAAGAAAATCAGGTGGAAGAGAAGCAAGAATTGCACTAAGAAGTGCCCCACTAGCAGAAGAAAAAAAGCCTGTTTTACCGGGTGAGATTGGTGGAAGATATAAACCCCTTAGTGACAAACAAGTTATTGATATTGAAGCTAATATTTTTCGAATTCTAGAAGAAATTGGATTTGGTGATGCCACTCCCCACTGTATTGAAACTTGCGTTGCTTTTGGCGCTATTCTTGGAGATGATGGTAGATTAAGAATGCCAAAAAAAGTTGTTGAAAAAGCCATGAACCTTTCACAGCGAAATCTCACTCTTCATGGGCAATCCCCAAAACATGATTTAGATTTAAGTGGCTCAAGAGTTCACTTCTCAACTGCTGGCGCTGCAGTTCTTATTGCCGACCCTGAGAACAACGAGTATCGAGAATCTGAAAGTCAAGATCTATACGATATGGCTAGAATTGCAGATCAGTGTGAACACATTCATATGTTTCAACGAACTTGTGTTTTGAGAGACATTGCTAGTCCTCGTGAGATGGATCAAAACTCAGTTTATTGTGTGGCAATGGGAACTGAGAAGCATTTAGGCGCAAGCTTTACAGAAGCTCAGCACGTAACTGATGCGCTTGAAATGCTTCATATTATTGCTGGAAGTGAAGAAAAATGGCGTGAAAGGCCGTTTTTAAGTATGAGTAATTGCCATGTAGTACCCCCAATGAAATTTGCAGAAGAGTCTTTAGAATGTGTTCGTGTTGGCGTAGAAGGTGGCATGCCAATATTACTTCTATCAGCAGGTCAAGCTGGAGCAACAGCGCCTCCTCTTCTTCCTGGCGTTGTGTCCCAGGCTTGGGCTGAATGTCTTGGCGGACTGGTATATGTGAATGCTATCAAACCAGGTGCACCGGCAATTCTTGGAACTTGGCCTTTTGTGTCTGACTTAAGAACTGGATCAATGTGTGGAGGCTCTCCAGAACAAGGATTAATTTCAGCAGCTTGTGCGCAGATGGGCAACTTTTTAAATCTACCAACTGGAACGCCTGCAGGAATGACAGATTCTAAATTCCCAGATTTTCAAGCGGGGTCAGAAAGAGCATCTACTCATGCAGTCACAGCAATTGCTGGCGCTAATATAATTTATGAATCTGCTGGAATGTATGCAAGTCTTTTAGGTACATGTCCTGAAAGTTTGCTGATGGATAATGATTTATTGGGCGCGTCAATGAGAATGACAAAAGGGTTCAGCGATGATAGTGAAGAGTCACTTTGTTTTGAAACGATTAAAGATGTTTGTTTGAATGATAAAGCTCACTATCTTGGATCAGATTTAACAATTAGCGTTATGCAAAGTGAGTATATCTTTCCTGATTTAAGTGATAGGGACAGTCCAAATGATTGGGCTGACATGGGTAAACCAGTCCTACTAGAAAAAGCTATTAAACAAAAAAAAGAAATACTATCGGAGCATTTTCCAAGTCATATTAGCGATGAAGTTGATCAAAAAATACGCGAAAAGTTTAATATTAAATTAAGCAGAAAAGATATTGGCCGCAAACCTCTTAAAAAATAGATAATTAATATGAAATCACATGCTCAAGTAGTAATAATTGGCGGCGGATCACTAGGGGTTAACCTTATGTATCATCTTACTCAAGAAGGTTGGACTGATGTTGTCCTTGTTGAAAAGGGTGAACTCACAAGTGGATCGACTTGGCATGCTGCAGGCCTATGTCCAAACTTTAATGGCAACCATACCCTTTCAAGTATTCACGAATATACAATAAAACTTTACGATGAGATCTTGCCAGAAAAAACTGGTCTTGACTCCTCATTTCATAAAACTGGCTCACTAAGGGTTGGGCATGACAAGGTTGAAGAACAGTGGTTTAATAATATTTTGAGTAAGGCAAATCATATTGGCTGTGAAATGTATTTTGTTTCGAAAGAAGAGGCCTCAATCATCAATCCAATGATGAACTTTGATAAAGCCAGAAGTATTTTATATACACCCAATGATGGCCATGTAGATCCTACAACGGTAGTCACTCAATTAGCACAACTTGGGAAAAAAGCAGGCGCTGAAGTTAGTAACTTTAATCGAGTGATTGATATCAATATCCTTCCAAGCGGTGAGTATGAAGTTGTTACTGAGTTAGGAAAAATTATTGCTCAACATGTAGTTAATGCTGGTGGTTGCTTCTCACCACAGGTTGGAGCCATGGTTGGCTCTTATGTGCCGCTGGTTAACTTACAGCATCAGTATTTAATTACTGATAACCATCCTGATATTGCAGCTCTCTCTAAGGAATTGCCCGTAACTCGAGACTCTATTGCGGCTTCCTATATTAGGCAAGAAGGAAGTGGTTTTTTAATTGGTCCTTACGAAACAAGAGGTTCTAAACCATGGGCACTTGATGGTGTAGATTGGTCATTTGATAGGGAACTCTTTGAGGGTGATCTTGAAAGATTAATGCCTTGGTTAGAACGATGCATGGATATTGTTCCATTATTTAAAGAAGTTGGAATTAGCACAGTAATTAATGGACTAATAACCCACACTCCTGATGATAATTTACTTGTTGGCCCTGCAAAAGGACTCAAAAACTTTTGGAATCTTTGTGGCGCAAGTATTGGAATTGCACAGGGCGGAATTGGTAAATACTTAGCTCAGTGGATGGTTCATGGTCAGACTGAACTCAATATGGCTTCGCTTGATAGTCGTCGCTTTGACAAATGGGCTGATAAAACATACTGCACTACGCGTGCTATTGAGTCGTATGAAAGAATGTACTCATTCGCCTCTCCAAATGAAAATCGACCACATGGACGACCTATAAGAGTAAGTGCTTTGCACACTTTATTGAGTCAAAAGGGAGCTATACATACTGTCAATACTGGCTATGAAAAGCCTTCTTGGTTCACAACTGATGAAATAAGAAATGAAACTTTAACATGGGCCCATAGTGAAGCTCATGAAGCAGTATTACAAGAGTGTGTAGCTGTTCAAAATGCTTGCGGCATAACTGATATTAGCGGAACTGCAAAATTTCGAATTACCGGCAAGGATGCTTTTAAATTTCTAGATAATTTATCCTGCAATAAATTACCTTCAAAAGATGGCAGAATTGGATTAACCCTTTTTCACTCTCCAAATGGCGGAATAAGGGCAGAGCAAACAATTAGCCGTATCAGTAATGAAGAGTTTCTTCTAATGGGTGCTATAGGATCTGAAGTTAAAGACTACCAATGGCTGGAATGGTACTCAGATGACTTTGATATCACAATAGAAAATTTAACTGAGGAATGGGGTGGGCTTCTCTTGACTGGCCCTGAAGCAAGAAATATTTTAGGTCAATGCACTCAAGAAGATCTCAGCAACACTGGATTTTCTTGGCTAAGCTGTAAAACAATTAAGATCGATTCTGCAAATGTCTTTGCAATGAGAGTTTCCTATGCTGGTGAATTAGGGTGGGAACTTCATATGCCAAGCTGGCAAATCATTTCTATCTATGAATCTTTAATGGAAATGGGAAGCTCCCATGGCTTAAAAGATTTTGGAGGACAGGCCTTTAATAGCATGCGCTTAGAAAAAATGTACAGGGCTTATGGCGCAGAATTCACTGAAGAAATTTCAGCCTTAGAAGCTGGCATGGATCGGTTTCTTGACTTGAGTCGTGAATTCATTGGCTGTGAAAATATACGCCAAAGACAAATTGATGGGATTAAGACCAAGTTAGCGTATCTCATATTTGATGATGATATTCCAGCCGAGTGCTTTGGGAATGAAGCGGTTTTTAATGGAGATAAGCTTAGTGGAATTATAACTAGTGGTGCTTATGGATTTAGAATAGGCCATAGTGTGGCCTTTGCTTATTTAGAGCCAAACCTTTGTGAAGAGGGGGTTAAGCTTAGTGTTGAAACCTCTCTAGGCAGTCGCAGTTGTCATGTCTCAATGAGTGCGGCCTATGATGACAGCAATGAAAAACTTCGTTCATAAATTCATAACTCGATTAAAATGCCTTTGAAATTACTGTTGAAACACCAAGCCAACTAATGAGTATGAGTGAGCAAAACAAATTAAGGCAGATTAAAAGTCCATGCGTCAGTATTTGCAAATACAATGAAAATAATTTTTGTGTTGGCTGCAATCGTCATATGAATGAAATATTTGATTGGTTTGACTTTACTGATGAAATGCGCACTGCAATTATGAAGGATTTATTGACTCGTGATATTAGCGCAACTCCAGAGTAATAAATAGTTAGAAATAAAAAAGGCTAAAACCAACACCAATCATTATTCCTCCAAAAATCCTATTCACCCTCAAGGCAATTTTTTGACTACTTATTAACTGCCTTAATTTTTTTCCTAGTACACCAATAAATACCAAACCAAGCAACAGTGAAATGGCAACTGTGGCTACGATTTTCAATCCATAAGCTAAACTTACTTGATTAAGATCAATCAGAGAAGGAAGGACTGATAAATAGAAAATCATTACCTTTGGATTAGTTCCAGCCAAGAGGAAGCCAGTCAGTAATTCTTTCAAATGGGATTGGGCTGAAACTTCATTATTCATACTGAATTTTCCAGCCGTCCATTGAGAATAGCCCAAATAAAATAAATAACAGGCTCCAAAATATTGGACCGCGTTTGTAACAGGTGTAATCAAATCGGCTAGAGCATTTAAAGAAAAAATAACAATGGTTAAATATGACAAATCACCAAGCGTCATTCCAACTGAAAAAAATATTGCTGAGGCTAGCCCTCTCGAAGTAGAAATAGAAAGAAGCGCCAGAGTTCCTGGACCAGGGGTTACTGCAAAAACAAAAAGAGTAAAACCAAGGACTAAAAAAATATTTATTTCCATAATCCGCTACCTAGACGGCAAGAAAGCTTTCAGCTTCAAATCAATTAAAACAAATAAGGCAGATACGGCCAAAATAATTCCTATAATATTTTTTAAGTTTAGTGCTTCTTGAAAAAAAATTGCCCCAAAAGCAATTGCAAAAAATGGTGACAGTAAACTAAACACCGAAGTTTTTTTAGACCCTATAACCCTTATTCCAGTATAGTAAACTGCGGTAATAGCAGTACCAGCTACAACTGAAACAAAAAGAATGTTAATCCAGAAAATATAATCCATATCCATTAAAGTTACGAGAAGACTTGTATCATAAGAATAAACCCAATCGATCATAAAACCAAATAGGCTTATATAAAAGTTAAAAGCCAATACATGCATATTTTTCATATAGGCTCCAACAATAGTTACAGCTGCATAAGCCAAAGCTGCCAAAACAAAATAGAGATTGCCTCCACTGATTAATAGTGCCAAGTTAGATTGATCAAAATTCATCATCAAAAGAACACCAATTGTGCCCACCAGTAATGCGGCCCAGTCCTTAATAAGTGGCTTAGATTTCTTTGAAAAAATCATAAAGATATAGACAAATATTGGAATCAAAACAGTAACTAATGCAGCTCCTAAGCCCGCAGCACCCCTTTGCATTCCCATAAAATAAAACCGATAGTTACTAATCATAAAGATTGCAATAACGAGTGATAAAACAAGATTAAACAAACTAATTTTGATAGGTATTTTCATCCATATCAAAAGTGGGATAGTTGAAAGAACAGATAAAAAGAACCTGTAGACGACAATCTCATCTGCACCGATATAAAAGGAAAGATATTTTGCTGAGATACCTGACAATGCCCACACAAATGGAACAAGAATCATAATAAATGTCATATTTTTTTCAGATTGAAACATTATTTTCCCAAGTCATATTAGTAGAGGCCTACAAAACAGCCAACCAAAATCATCGTAATACCGGTAACCTCATTCACGCGTTTTATAATCGCTGGATTTTCAATATGTTTTCTTAATCGAAGCCCTAGGATGTTTGCTAGAGTGAGTACGAAGAATACTGTAATACCAATAACTGTAACTACTTTAATTTCAGTTGCAACTGTCAAATTATTTAAATCTATAAAGATTGGTAGAAAAGATAAATAAAAAATAATGGTCTTAGGGTTAGTAACCCCAACAATAAATCCTGCTAATAAAAGCTTTAGTGTTGAACTTTTTTTACTTGTTTGTTCGAAGCTAATACCTCTTGACCTATACTGCTGATAGCCAATATATATCAAATATGAAGCACCTAAAATTTTAACGTACAGCATGCTATCACTAATCAGGCCTGCTATGGCATTGAGTGCTAGCATTGCAAGTGCGACATAAATGATATCACCAACAGTATGTCCAATTGAAAGCCACATCGCAGGAATAGAGCCATATCTTGTAGAAATTGCCAGTACTGCAAATAGGCCAGGCCCTGGCGAAATTGCATAAACAAATGTAGCAAACGTTAGAGAAAGCAGGGTAAGTAAATCCATTGCAAGATTATAAACATTGCATCTGCTATAATTATCATTAAATTTTGAACGACCATTAAGCGTATTAAATGAACTTAAACTATCTTGATTTTGAACAACCAATAGCTGAACTTGAAGAAAAAATTGATGCCCTAGAGAGCATTAAAGATGATGCCGATATTGCTAAAGAAATGGAGTCACTTAAAGCAAAAAGTGAACTGTTAACAAAGAAAATTTTTTCATCACTAACTGATTGGCAAGTGTCACAGCTAGCAAGGCATCCTCAAAGGCTTTACACTTTGGATTATATTGACAAAATCTTTGATGAGTTCACTGAGCTTTGTGGAGATCGAGCTTATGCAAATGATCATTCATTAATTGGTGGAATTGCAAAAATTGATGACCTCACATTTATGTTTATTGGGCAGCAAAAAGGCCGCTCAACAAAAGAAAAGATTTTTCATAACTTCGGTATGACAAGGCCTGAAGGTTATCGCAAAGCCCTTAGACTAATGAAGATGGCTGAAAAGTTCTCACTTCCAGTAATTACTTTTATAGACACCCCTGGAGCTTATCCTGGAATTGGTGCTGAAGAGCGGGGACAAAGTGAAGCGATTGCTAGAAACTTATTCGAAATGTCTACCTTAAAAACACCAATCTTATCTGTGGTGATCGGTGAAGGTGGCTCAGGCGGTGCGCTTGCAATTGGCCTTTGTGATACTATGATGATGTTTGAATACAGTATTTATTCTGTTATCTCTCCAGAAGGTTGTGCCTCAATACTTTATAAAGACGCCTCTAAAGCACCAATTGCTGCAGAGTCACTTAAACTAACAAGTAAGCATTTAAAAAAACATAAATTAATTGAAAAAGTAATACCTGAACCTCTTGGCGGAATTCATAGAGATCCTGAAAAGGCTTCTGTATTTCTCAAAAAAGCCCTGATTAAAGAGCTAACTAATCTAATTGACTTGCCTATTGATAAACTTATTGAGAATAGACATGAAAAACTACTAGGCTTTGGAAGATTTAGCGAATAAAGACGGATACTTAACTGACAAGAAAATTGTCGTTGCCTTAAGTGGTGGTATTGACTCAGTTGTTCTTCTCCACTTTTTAAATAAACATTATCCTGGTAACGTTCGAGCTGTTCATATAAACCACAACCTTTCTAAACACAGCGACGAATGGTGCGCTTTTTGTGAAAGAATATGTAATTCAGCCAAAATCGAGTTTAAATATATAAGTATAAATATTCAAAATTCTTCAAATATCGAAGAAAATGCACGTAAAAAACGCTATCTTTCATTAAAATCTGAATTAAGAGTGGGTGAGATTCTTTGTACTGCTCATCACCAAGAGGACCAGGCGGAAACTTTTTTACTTCAATTGTTTAGAGGGAGTGGAGTTGCTGGCCTTGCCTCAATGCCAAAAATAAAAAGTATCGGTGACTCAGAACTTTATCGTCCATTTCTGAATATTTCAAAACAAAAAATCATAGACTATGCTTCAAAAAACCATCTCAAATGGATAGAGGATGATAGCAACCTAGATACTAATTTTAAAAGAAACCTATTAAGAATTGAATTTCTACCAAAACTATCAAGCGCATTTAATGGACTTATTAAGAATGTTTCAAGGAGTGCAGCGCATCAGGCAGAAGCATTGAGGCTGATGCAAGACTTGGCTGAACTTGATATTAAAAATTTTGAATTACTGGTCAATAATAAAATTCAAGTTAGCTCATTAATTCAACTGCCAAAACGAAGAATAGTTAACGTGCTTCGTTATTATATTGCCAATCTAGGCTTTCTATTGCCTTCTAATAAAGTTCTAAATGAGCTTATCTCTTCATTGAGTGCAAAAACTGATGCTAATGTAATCTTAAGATGGCACCACTATGAAGTTAGGCGATACAATGGTGAGTTGTATTTTTTTGATGAGCATATTGAGTCTTCAAACTTACCATGTCCCTATTACGAATCATTAAAAAACCTTCCTAATTTTGAAATACGTTTTCGTTTAGAAGGTCAACGAATAAAAGTTAAAGGGAAAGGTCATTCACAATCCCTTAAAAAAGTATTCCAGGAATCAAACATTCCTCCATGGGAAAGAGATAAATTAAGAATGTATTATGTAGATGGCTCTTTACGAGCCATGGAAACGCTTGGTGAAATTACTGAAGCTTAAATACTATTAACCAAACTAATTATTGTTAAAATCCTGACTTAAGGCGTCTTGTGATTCCGAATTCAAAATAATTTCATAATCATAATGGGGGTGGGAAACGCCAACCTTGACTGGCACTCCTGAGCTAAACTCTTTAACCATACCTGGATCAAATTCAAAACGCATGAAGTGAACAGCTGAGGTCTTAACCTCTGTCTCTCTATCCATATCCTCATTACAAATAGCAAACACTTTGTCATGATTTCCAACTTGAAAATAGATGCTTCTTTCAACGCCAATTAATTTAGATAATGCAACCGTTCGCTCCTCAACATTAGTATATTCAATCATCATAGTAGCCTTCAAGTTTGAGCCTTCAGGTACCAGTGAGTTATATACATCGAGCTCTTCTTGAATACCGTCAGCCTCAAAAATTTTCTCTATACGAAGCATCTCTTGGATCTGAAACTGGACTGTTTTCTTGTTTTCAAACAACATCCTTACATGCTCTCCAAGATTAACCTCTCTGAGCTTTTTTATTTGAATAGTATCTGAACGAATAGCTGAACGTTTTTCTGCGTATTCTTCAAGAGAGAATAGGTCTTGTCTTGTTAGCATTTAATTAACCTCATTTTTATTATAAACCATAAGCCATTTTCACCAAACTAATTGGATGAATGGATTCTATATCTTGCGTAGCAATATGCGCAACATGGTTGCCAGCCATAACGCAGTCGCTAACGACCAAATCGGTTGTGTCAGTTATTTTTTTTGCAACTGGCATTCCAATTTGTACAGAGTAAGTATGCGTATCTTTTCTGACTCCATATGTACCATCATGTCCAGAACATCTTTCCGCAATATTTACATCTAGATCTGGAATTAAGCCCAGAATTCTTTTAGTATGTGAGCCAATGTTTTGCACTCTTTGATGACAAGCAATTTGATAAAGTACTTCTTTATCAATTGGCTTAAAATTACCATCAAACTGATTACTTTCTTTTAAAAATGATAGATATTCGAAGGGGTCATAAAATGCTTTAGATATTGCCATAATATCTTCATTTTCAGAAATTATCATTGGCAATTCATTTTTAAACATTAAGACACATGAAGGTATTGGCGCGATTAATTTATAACCATCATTAACTAACTTTATAAGTGGTGTTATATTTTCATTCGCATACTTAACCACAGCTTCAAGATCGCCAAGTTCCATCTTGGGCATACCACAACACTGAGTTTTTTTAATGAGTTTTACTTCTACACCGTTATGCCTAAGGACATCGACTAAATCAATAACAGTTTGAGGGTCATTATATTCACCATAACAAGTACCAAAAATTGCTACCTTGAATTTACTTGTAGAATTATCTTCTACAAAAATTTTGGAAAGTTTTTTGGTATGGTATTTTGGAACAACAGCATCAACGTGAACACCTAAAACTTTTTCGGTTACCTTTCTCATTGTTTTGTTGCTATTAGACCAATTAACAATTGGCGAGATTACTGGCATAGATGCAATAGAACCTACTTTTTGTGGTGATGTTAAGATCTTATGAGATAGTTTTGTTTCGCCTTTTTTAAATTGAATTGCTTTTGCGCGAAGCATTAGATGTGGGAAATCAACATTGAAGTCATGCGGCGGAACATAAGGGCATTTTGCCACGAAACATAAATCACATAAATAGCATTGGTCAACCACTTTCTTATAGTCTGCTTTATCAACGCCATCAACCTCAAATGTTTGAGACTCATCAATCAAGTCAAAGAGTGTTGGAAAAGACTTGCAAAGGCTCACACAACGTCTACAACCATGACAGATATCAAAAACTCTTTCTAATTCTGTATTGAGAGAATCTTCATTATAAAAATCTTCATCTTTCCAATTTAGAGGGTGGCGAGTTGGTGCCTCTAAATTACCTTCTTTAAATTTAGACATATATACCTAGGATTTGTTGCCATAAGCTAAGCCTATGGCAACGAAGTTTTTATAAGCTATCTAGTGCTTTTTGGTAACGATTTGCATGAGAACGTTCAGCTTTAGCTAAAGTTTCAAACCATTCAGCAATTTCATCAAAACCCTCATCTCTTGCTGTTTTGGCCATACCTGGATACATATCAGTGTATTCATGAGTTTCTCCATGAACAGCGCTTTCAAGCATCTCTTTTACTTCTTTAGCAGGCATATCTGTCCCTGGATCACCAACACCACCTTCAATGAGATGCTCCATATGACCATGAGCATGGCCAGTTTCACCTTCAGCAGTTGATCTAAATAACGCAGCCATATCTGGCTCACCAAGAACATCACATTGGTTTGCAAAATATAAGTAGCGTCTATTTGCCTGAGACTCTCCAGCAAATGCATCCTTTAAACTTTGTTCTGTTTTACTTCCGCTTAATGACATAACTTCCTCCGATTGGTTAAACGAGCCATCATCATACCAGTACTTTATATATAAATAAATTGAATAAATGTGTATATAATATCCGTAAAAAACGAATAAAAAAAATGACACCTTCACTAAAAAACTTACAGTATTTAGTTGCACTAAAAAAAACTAATCACTTTTCCAAAGCTGCAAATGATTGCTTTGTTAGCGCTTCGACATTCAGCGCAGGAATATCAAAACTTGAAAGCGACTTAGGAGTTCTGCTTGTTGAGAGAGACAATAAAAACGTTCACTTTACAGCAACTGGGAATCGAGTTGTAAAACAAGCTCTATTAGTGATGGCTGAGATTAATGTCTTATTAAGTACTGCAAAGTTAGATTTTTTTGATTCTGAAGTTACCATTGGAGTAATACCTACGATTTCTACCTATATTCTGCCAAATTTCTTATCTAACTTAAGCAAGCTTTATCCAAAACTTAAGGTTTCTTTTAAGGAAGATACAAGTGAAAATTTACTTATGCAACTAGAGCAAGCTAAGATTGACTTTGCCATATTTGCTTTTCCATATGAATTGCCCAACTTTATTGAAAGCTTTCAAGTCTTTTCTGACCCAATTTATTTTATTCAACATAAAAAACGCAAATCTAAAGTAATTGATAATGGGTCACTGCTAATGCTCGAACAGGGTCACTGCTTGAGGTCACATATATTGCAAAATAATAAAATTTCAAATCAACATATTTCTGGCTTTTCTTGTACCAGTATTCCAACACTTGTTGCTATGGTTGATACAGATATTGGCGTGAGTTTTCTACCCAAAATGGCAATCGATTTTGGCATACTTAAGCATTATCCCAATATATCCATTGACATGAATTCAACCAAGGCAAAACGAGATATTGGAGTTATCTATAGAAAAAATAATCAGCAAGAAAAAGGCATCAAAAAACTCGCCGGGCTTTTAATCAATTCTTAGTTTTGCCTAATGGTAAGGGTTACTAATCCCCAGAGTCTTTAAAAAATCAATTTCAATAGACTCCATTTTATTAGCAGATTCAAGATCTGTATGGTCATGCCCTACCAAGTGAAGAATTCCATGTATCGCCATATGAGTCAAATGATCTGAAAACGTTTTATCTCCAACTAGCGCCTCTTCTCTTACCACATCAGCACAAATAACAACATCACCTAATATTGGCTCTCCAATTTCCTCAGGAATATCGCTTTGAAAAGATAGCACATTAGTTACTTGGTTTTTAGCTCGGTACTCTTTATTAAGAACTTGAATCTCAACAGGTGAAACTATGCGAATGAGCAACTCACTTTCTTTAATCCCTGCTTCACTCATAAATTTTTGGCAAACTAACCCAAGCTTGTCTTCATCTATATTTATATCGTTGATGATGTTTTGAATAACTACCATGGCTAATTTATATTGCTAAAATACTTATTTTATCCCTAAAACATTTTACTTTGAGTCAAATCATAGAAGTTGCCATTCCAGTGCCCTTACACAATACATTTGATTACATTTGTAATCAAGAAGTAAGCGTAGGAGCCAGAGTTAAAGTTCCATTTGGTTCAAAAAAAGTTATAGGAATTGTACTTTCTCTAAAAGATAAAAGTGAGTTTGGTAAACTTCGGGCTATCGAAGAAGTAATTGATACTGAAGCATTATTATCCAAAGAAATTCTTGATTTTTTATTCTGGTCAGCCAACTACTACCATCATCCAGTTGGTGAAGTTCTTGCTAATGCCCTTCCAAAAAACCTGAGACTTGGAAAGCCTGCAATTATTAAGAAACCAACTGAAATAAATAATGCAGTCACACCGAGATCCTTCAAACCAACATCTGAACAACAAAATGCAGTTAATGAAGTTCTTAAATATGAAAATACCTTCCATGGATTCCTACTTCAAGGAGTCACAGGAAGTGGAAAAACTGAGGTTTATCTCAATCTTACTGAAAAACTTATAAAGGATGGGAAGCAAGTTCTTGTTCTAGTCCCTGAAATTGGATTAACACCTCAAATGATCGCGCGCTTTGAAGAAAGAATAAATGAAAGAGTTGTTGCTGTTCACTCACAACTTAATGAAACCCAAAAACAAGACGCCTATCTATTGGCTAAAAATGGAGAAGCAAAAGTTATCTTAGGCACTCGCTCTGCTATCTTTACTCCAATCCCTAAACTTGGATTAGTTATCGTGGATGAGGAGCATGATGGCTCCTTTAAACAGCAATCGAGCTTCCGCTATTCTGCTCGAGATCTAAGCTTTATGCGCGCCAAATTTGAAAATATTCCTCTGATTTTAGGTACTGCAACACCCTCGCTTGAGACCTTAAAAAATGTTGCTGACAAAAAACTGACGCGACTTACTTTGACCACTCGCCCTGGTGAAGCAATTATGCCAATTGTTAACTTAATTGATATGAGGAGCCAGCCTTCAGAAGCCCTATCAATACCTCTAGTTTCTAAAATAAAAAAATACTTAGAAGACGATAAACAGGTCATGCTCTTTATTAATCGTCGGGGCTATGCGCCAGTTTACTATTGCACTGAATGCGACTGGCAATCTGAATGCACCAATTGTGACTCAAAGCTTGTCTACCATCGCAATATTAATCGACTTAAATGTCATCATTGTGGTCTCGAAAAGTCACCAGAATCCTCTTGCCCCTCTTGCAATAGTCAAAGCCTGAAAATACTAGGTTATGGAACAGAAAGGTTGGAAGAAAATCTTGAGTCATATTTTCCCAATTCTGATGTAATTAGAATTGATAGAGACACAACAAGAAAGAAAAAAGCATTTATGTTGCATTTAGAAAAAATAAACTCTGGGAAGCCTTGCATTATTGTTGGCACTCAAATGTTAGCAAAAGGACATGACTTCTCTAATTTAGCATTTGTTGGTATTTTAGATGTAGATGTTGGCCTCATGTCGCTAGACTATCGAGCGACAGAGCAATTAGCACAATTACTTATTCAAGTTTCAGGAAGGTGTGGAAGAGGAGAATATAGAGGAGAAGTTAATATTCAAACTCGCTACCCCCATCATCCTATCTTTAAGTTTGTAAGAGATTCACAATATATTGAGTACGCAAAAACCTTGTTACTAGAGCGAGAGGAGGCACAACTCCCTCCATATGCTCATCAAGCACTAATTTGCGCAAATTCTAAAAATAAAAATGAAGCTGAAAAATTTTTAACTGAAGTGGCTCAATTAATCAATAATATTGATATAGAATCAATCGAAATTTGGGGACCTGTACCTGGTGTTATTGAGAAGAAGTCAAATTATTACTATTTCAATTTATATTTACAATCTAAAGATAGAGTTCAGCTTCATAGGTTAATTAAAACCTTTTATAAGCATATTGAGACAATCAAGGTGAGCTCATCAGTTCGCTGGTTTATTGATATTGATCCAATTGAATAGTCAATATAACTTTTTCCTAAAGGCTTTCAGCCACATCTTTCATTGCATCAGTAATTTGAAGTAACTCTTGATCAGTTATTATAAAAGGTGGCATCGTGTAGAGTAGTTTGCCATAAGGTCTAAGCCAAATTCCACAGTCAATTAACTGCTCTTGGGTTCTCTTCATATCAAGAGGCTCTTTAAACTCTACAACGCCTATTGCCCCAATGACTCTAACGTCAAATATAGATTTATGTTTCTTTAAAGCTAGTAATTGAGATGAAAGAATGTCTTGAATCTCTGAGATTCTTTTTTTCCAGTTGCTACTAAGAAGTAAATCAATACTAGCATTCGCCGCTGAACAGGATAAAGGATTTGCCATAAAAGTAGGCCCATGCATTAATACGCCAACTGTAGTAGAGACTTTTTCGGAAGTTATTGCGGCTGCCATAGTCATATAGCCACCAGTTAAAGCCTTACCTATACAAAGAATATCAGGAGAAATATTTGCATGATTGCAACCAAAGAGTTCTCCTGTTCGGCCAAAACCTGTCGCTATTTCATCTACAATCAATAAGACCTCATAATCATCACATAAAGATCTAACACCTTTGAGATAATCAGCATCATAAATATTCATTCCACCAGCCCCTTGAACAATGGGCTCAAGAATAATTGCTGCAATATTATTATGACTTTCTTTAAGTCTTGACTCTAAATCTAAAAGAGCTTCAGCGCTTTTCCCTGACTTGGGCTGAGTTACAAAGTAATGTTTTGGAAGTACACCACTAAACAAATGGTGCATGCCATTATTTGGGTCACACACACTCATCGCTCCAAAAGTATCACCATGGTAACCACCTCTAGGGGTTACAAAATGTGACTTTTCTTTTTTTCCTTTATTTTGCCAATACTGCAAAGCCATCTTAAGAGAAACTTCTACAGAAACAGAGCCAGAATCAGCAAAAAAAACTTTATCAAGCCCTTGAGGAGTTATTTTTATGAGTTTTTCACATAAGTCAATAGCAGGTTGGTGAGTAAGCCCTCCAAACATTACGTGAGATACAGCATCAATCTGAGCCTTCATTGCCCTATTTATGAAAGGATTATTGTAACCATGAATCATTGACCACCAGCTACTCATACCATCAATAACACGAGTTCCATTTTTAAAGTTAAGATAAACCCCATCTGCAGTATCAACCAGATAAGTAGGCACCTTATTTGGTATCGTAGCATAAGGATGCCAAATATGATTATCATCAATACTCATTAAAGGCACTCTCTTAACTGCGTCATAGAATCGATTACAAGATCAGGGCTTTCATCTAATATGTTATTACCATGATTGTAGCCATATGACATACAAATTATATCAAATCCAGCTGCTCTAGCAGCCTTTACATCACTTACAGAGTCTCCCAACATAAGGCATTCTTTTGGATCTATATTAAAAAAACTAGCGCCATGAAGAAGCGGCAAAGGGTCTGGTTTTTTCTTTTTCAAAGTATCACCAGAAATGACTATCTTAAAGTAATCATAGATATTTAATGATTTTAGTAATGGGTGAGTAAACTGCTCTGCTTTATTAGTAACACAGCCTAAAAGATAATTCTTAGATTGTAAATAATCTAATCCCTCTTTAACCCCATCATATAAGTTTGACCTTATTGCTGAATTTTCAGCATACAGATCTAAAAAAATTGGATACGCGGTTTCGAATACTTCTCGACTTGGCTTAAGATCCAAATCTCCAGTCAAAGCTCGCTCTACTAATCTAGGAACACCATTTCCAACCCAATGTCTAACCCTTGACTCTCCTCTTATCGGCATACCAAGCTGAATCATCATCTCGTCAACACAGTAGGCAAGGTCAGGGACACTATCAACTAGAGTTCCATCAACATCAATCAATATTAGTTTTGGCTGAAATTTTTTCATTAATGTTCTTTATTTATTGCAAGTTTGGTAGAATTGATTTAAGCATTTATAACTAATATATTTTATATGGAAAACAAAACAGTCATTGGATTTATTGGAGCTGGAAATATGGCGTATGCACTGATTAAAGGCCTCCTAAGTAATGGCTTTGATGCTAAAAATATAAATGTAAGCGACTCTAATGAAGAGCTTCTTATCAACCGTCATTCTGAACTTAAAATCACAACATATTCTGATAATAACTCTTTACTAGATAATAGTGATATTGTTGTTTTTGCAGTAAAGCCTCAAGTACTCTCGATAGTTTGCCTTCAATTAAAAAATAAAGTTAAACCAAACCACCTTTTTGTCTCTATCGTAGCCGGAATTAGGGGTAATGATATTAATCGTTGGTTAGGAGGTAATTTTGCTCTCGTAAGAACAATGCCTAATACACCTGCACTATTTCAAAGTGGCGTTACAGGTCTTTTTGCAAATGATTTAGTCAGCAATCAACAAAAAGAATTAGTAACTTCAATCTTATCGTCTGTGGGCGAATGTTTCTGGGTAGATGATGAGAAATTAATTGATGCAATTACTGCCATATCTGGAAGTGGGCCGGCTTATTTTTTTCTATTGATGCAATCAATTACTCAAGCAGCAACTGCTCTTGGTTTAGATGAAAAAACTGCAAACTCTTTAAGTATTCAAACTAGTTTAGGTGCAAGCCTAATGGCAACTAAGAGTGGCAAAGATTCAAAGACACTTAGGAAAGAAGTTACTTCCCCCAATGGAACAACCCAAGCAGCTATTGAAAGCTTTCAAGATCAAAACTTTGAGGGAATAGTTGCAGCAGCTACAAGGGCTGCTTATGACCGAGCCCGGGAACTTAGTAATGACCTAGGTGATGTTGAGTAAAAAAAGAAAATTAAAAATATTTTCAGCTACCCCATAAAAGCTGCATATTAGCTATAGCAACTAATGATGCAGTTTCAGTCCTTAAAACTCGTTTTCCTAATAAGAGTGGCTTAAATCCGGCATTTGTTGAATCAGCAACTTCTTGATCCGTTAATCCTCCCTCTGGTCCAATGAGAATTGTTGCACTTGAGTACTCAGGCATTTGAGCAAGACTTATATTTGCACGATGATGCAGAACAAAGCCATTATGATTTTGATTGCCAAGCAATTCACTGAGTAAAGTAGGTTGGCAGATATTCACAACTACGGCTCGTCCAGATTGCTCACATGCATGGTTTGCTATCTTTTGCCAATGCTCTATTTTTTTTTGAGCTCGGTCACCTTTTAATCTAACTACACTGCGCTCTAGTTGCATTGGGATAATACTTTTTACACCCAATTCTATGGATTTTTGAATTAAAAAATCCATTTTTTCGCCTTTAGCAATCCCCTGCGCTAGCGTTAAATTTAGCTTGGATTCAGAATCATTTTTTAACTTTGAAACAATACTAATGCTGGTTATTTTTTTTAACCTTTGAACTTTTGCGTCGTAATCAAAACCATCACCATTAAATATAGTGATATTTTTACCATCTGGAAAACGCAAAACTTTGTTAAGATGATGGCTATTATCTTTACTTAACTCAATACTATTGCCCAGAGATAGAGCAGTATTTTGATAAAGTCGTATCTTTTTCATGGTATCTTTCTTGGGTTATTTATCAATGAATTAATGTACCTAACAAAATGATACATAAAAAAAGAAGAGAAGAGTTGTTAAGCATACTAGGAGATGATGCAGTAGTAATTGTATCTACAAATAGTGAACAAAAAAGAAATAGTGATGTCAACTACCCCTTTCGACCAGACAGCAGTTTTTGGTATCTTACTGGTTTTATAGAGCCTGATGCAATCGCAGTTTTCTCTAAAAATAATTACAGCATTTTTTTAAGGCCCAAAGATAAAACTCAGGAAATCTGGAATGGAGTGAGACTTGGAGTTGATCTCGCACCTGAAACTTTATTAGTCGACTATGCTTATGATATTAATACTTTTACAGATGAAATTAAGAAACTCATAAATAAAGAATCTTCTTTATATTTTGATCAGCCAACTTCTGATGGCTGGAAAAATAGAGCAAGTACTAATATTCTTAATAAAACTATTGTTTCAATTTTTAGTAGCAGTATTCAACCTTTAAACCCATATTTGTCAGAAATGAGGATTATTAAAGATGCATCTGAAGTAAAAAATATGCAAACTGCAGCAGATCTTGCTTCAAAAGCACATATGAAGGCTATGGTAAAAACTCAGCCCGGACTTTATGAGTACAACATCGCTGCTGAATTTGACTCCGTATTCAAAAACGAAAACTCAGAACATTCTTACCCTCCAATTGTCGCAGGCGGAGAAAATGCTTGCATACTTCATTACAATGAAAACAATAAATTATTAAATGATGGTGACCTTCTTCTCATAGACGCTGGCTGTGAAATTCTTGGTTATGCATCTGATATTACAAGAACCTTTCCAGTTAATGGAAAGTTTAGTAACCCTCAAAAAGAAATATACGAAATTGTTTTAAATGCCCAGATTCAGGCTATCGCTTCAATTATTCCAGGTGGAGATGTAAATAAGCCTCATGAAATTGCATGTGAAATTATTTCAAGGGGGCTTATGAAGCTAGGGATAATGGATGATAAAAGTAATTTAAGAGAATTCTATATGCATGGAACAGGCCATTGGTTAGGTTTAGATGTTCATGATGTTGGGGCTAAAGAAATTGACAATTCTTTTCGAAAATTTGAAGTAGGCATGGTAACAACAGTGGAGCCTGGAATCTACATCCGCAAGGATGATAAAATTGATCCAAAATACTGGAATATTGGAATCAGGATTGAAGACGATGTTCTAGTTACTATTGATGGAAACCATGTTCTATCTGAAGCAGCTATTAAAAATGTAGATGATATTGAATATCTAATGAGCCAAAGCTAACCATGAATATAAATCAAGCCATTAAAGCTGTTATTTCAAAAAAAGATCTAAATGAAGGTGAAATGCTTGATGTCATGAATAGCATTATGACTGGCCAAACAACGGATGCACAGATTGGTGCTTTTTTAATTGGCTTATCCATGAAAGGCGAAACAATTGAAGAAATTACTGCCAGTGCAAAGGTAATGCGCTCACTGGCAACTTCTGTTGAATTAAGTAGCACTGAGTACCTTGTAGATACTTGCGGAACGGGTGGAGATGGTCTAGGGTTGTTTAATATATCGACTGCCTCTGCCTTTGTTGTTGCAGCTGCAGGTGGAAAGGTTGCTAAGCATGGCAATCGTTCCATTTCATCAAAATCTGGAAGTGCAGATGTTCTGGAGGCAGCTGGAATAAATCTTAACTTAAGCCCCGAAGTCATTAGCGAATGTATTGAAAAAATAGGCGTTGGATTTATGTTTGCACCAGCACATCATAGTGCAATGAAACACGCAATTGGTCCGCGTAAAGAACTGGCAGTCAGAACTATATTTAATGTTTTAGGCCCCCTTACTAATCCAGCTAAAGCCCCTAATCAAGTTATTGGGGTTTATGACAGAAACCTAGTTGAGCCAATCGCTAACGTCCTAAAAAGCCTTAAATCTCGACATGTTATGGTAGTTCATTCTGCAGATGGACTTGATGAATTTTCTGTAGCTGATAAAACCTTTGTAGCTGAATTATATAATGATGAAGTCTCAACCTATAGTGTTCATCCAGATGACTTTGGTTTAAAGCTAGGTAACCTTAATGATATTAAAGCAGAAAATGCTGATGAGTCACTCTCTCTAATTTATGAAGCATTTTCTGGGCATAATGGTACTGCAAAAAATATCATTGCTTTAAATGCTGGAGCTGCTATTTATGTAAGTGGTCTCGAAGATACACTGAGCTTAGGGATTGAAAAAGCCTCCAAAGTATTATCAGATGGAAGTGCAAAAGAAAAACTTGAAGAATATATTTTCGCTAGTAATAATTAAATTAATTATGAATAAAAAAACTAATCTTATCTGGATAGACCTTGAAATGACAGGATTAATTCCTGAAAGTGATGTCATTATTGAGATAGCAACAGTAGTTACCGATGCCAATCTAAATGTAATAGAAGAGGGCCCTTCGTTAGCTATTCATCAAAATAGCGATCTACTTGATGGAATGGACGACTGGAACACAAATCAACATAATCAATCTGGACTTGTCCAAAGAGTAATAGAAAGCAAAGTTTCCACTACTGAGGCAGAATCCCAAACCCTAGATTTTCTTATTAAATATGTCGACCAAGGCGCATCTCCCATGTGTGGAAATTCGATTTGTCAGGATAGAAGGTTTTTATATAACTACATGCCAAAACTAGAAAAGTTTTTTCACTATCGACATATCGACGTCTCCACATTAAAAGAATTAGCTGTTCGGTGGAAGCCAAGCATTATTTCTTCCACATATAAAAAATCTAGGCATTTAGCATTATCAGATGTTTACGACTCAATTGATGAATTAAAGCACTACAAAGAGCATTTCATTAAAGCTTAAATTGACTTACTTATCACCCGCTAAAATTAATTTATTTTTGCATGTAACCTCAAAAAGGTCTGATGGTTATCATAACATTCAGACCATTTTTCAACTTGTAGATTACTGTGATGAGATAAATATTAATTATAGAAGTGATGGATTAATTAGCCGAATTAGTGGCAATGAAAATATTTCAAAAAATCAGGACTTAGCAATACGCAGCGCAACTCTCCTAAAAAAAATCACAGGATCAAAGGGTGGGGCAGATATTGCTATAGTAAAAAAAATACCTATAGGTGGTGGCTTAGGAGGTGGCAGCTCAAATGCAGCGACTGTCTTAATTGCTCTTAATAAGCTTTGGAATCTTAATTTACCTAAAGAAGAATTAGTAGATATTGGTCAAAATCTTGGTGCAGACGTTCCCGTATTTATTAATGGTCATAGCTCTTGGGGCGAAGGTACAGGTGAAATACTTACACCACTAAGCCTACCAAAATACTTTTATTTAATTGTTACAATTGGTAAACATATATCCACGAAAGAAATTTTCACACACAAAGCATTGACAATGTCTCCAGTACAAAGGAAAATAGCAGACTTTTCAATGGTATCTAATCCTCATAACGACTGCTTAGATGCTGCAATTCATTTAGAAGCTGATATAGAAGAGGCTATAGCTCATCTAGACTCAACTGATAACCACATCGGAATTGCAAGAATGACTGGAAGTGGATGTTGTGTTTTTGTAGCCTTTGAAAAAGAAAAAGATGCATCGATAGCAATTAATAAATTGCCATCAAAATGGACTGGTTTTATCGCAAAAGCGATTGATAAATCGCCATTATATAATTGGGGTGTAGCCAAGTGGTAAGGCATCGGGTTTTGATCCCGTGTACCGATGGTTCGAATCCATCCGCCCCAGCCATATTATTTAAATTAACCAGCATAAGGTAAGAATCATGAATGAAAATGCATATCAATTTAACTTTAGTCAGCTTGATGGGGAAGAAATCTCTTTGAGCCAATTTAAAGGCAAAGCAATTTTAATTGTAAATACTGCAAGCTTCTGTGGTCTAACCTATCACTATTCTGGACTCGAAAAACTCTACCAAAAGTACAAAGAAAAAGGTTTAGTGATAATTGGCTTTCCTTGCAATCAATTTGGTAAACAAGAGCCTGGAACTTCTGAAGAAATCAAAGATTTTTGTAACCTAAATTATGACGTTACGTTTCTTATGTCAACAAAAGTTGATGTCAATGGTAAAAATGCTCATCCCCTGTTCAAATATTTAAAAAGCGAGTTGAAAGGAAAACTAAACGATAGCGTCAAATGGAATTTCAGTAAATTTCTAATTGATCGTGATGGTATACCCTTTAAACGTTTTAGTTCAACTGTTGAGCCGGAAGATATTGCAGCATCAATAGAGGAAGTACTATAAATCTCGATTCAATTACAAAACTATTGTGCTTAGCCACGTAATTTGTTTGTATAATTGCATCCTACATCAATAAAAGTCTAATTGGATGTCTCTAGAAAGAATAAAGATCTTTAGCGGAAACGCAAATCCTGATCTCTCATCCGAAATTATTACTAATCTCAATATCACCCAAAGTAAGGCCTTTGTAGGACAATTTAGTGATGGTGAAGCTCAAGTTGAAATCCTTGATAATGTGCGTGGATGTGATGTGTTCGTTATTCAGCCAACCTGCGGCCCTTCATCGGCTGAAACTTTAATGGAGTTATTAATAATGGTTGATGCTCTGAGGCGCTCTTCTGCCGGAAAAATTACAGCAGTAGTTCCATACCTTGGCTACTCTAGACAAGATAGGCGCTCGAGACTAACTCGCGTTCCAATAACTGCAAAACTTGTCGCTCAGTTAATTGAAACGTCAGGTGTAGACCGCATATTGACAATGGACTTACATGCAGATCAGATTCAAGGCTTCTTCAATATTCCAATTGATAACATATATGCTCAACCTGTCCTTGTCAAAGATATTTTGGATCATAACTATCAAGATGTAGTCGTAGTATCTCCAGATGTTGGTGGAGTAGCTAGAGCAAGAGCAGCAGCAAAAAGAATTAATGACGCAGACCTTGCAATTATTGATAAAAGGCGTCCAGCACCAAACTTAGTTAAAGTCATGAATGTAATTGGTGATGTAGAAGGACGTACCTGCATTATGATTGATGACATGGTTGATACCGCCGGAACGCTCTGCCAAGCTGCTGAAATATTAAAAGAAAAGGGCGCAAAGAAAGTTGTTGCTTACGCAACCCATGCGGTTCTTTCTGGAGGTGCTATTGAAAATATATCAAACTCTAAGCTGGATGAATTGGTTATTACAAACACAATTCCATTAACGAATCAAGCAAATAAATGCAACAAAATAAGGCAATTATCAATTGCAACAACTCTTGCAGACGTTATTCGAAGAATTAGTGATGAACAATCTATCAGTACAATTTTTGCAGATTCAGACTAATCCTAGGCCTTTATAGGGTTGAATTAATGGTATAAACAATCTCCTCTTTTAGGTATAATTTCCTCTCTGTTTTGAAAAAATCAAATTATGAAAACAACTACTGAAGCTCACAAAAAAGCCCTTAATAGTCTAATAACAATTGGAAAAGAACAAGGATACCTGACTTACTCAGAAATCAATGACCTCTTACCAGAAGACTTATTAACACCTGAACAGGTTGAGCCAATTGTAACAATCTTAGAAGAAATGGACATATTGGTTGCTGATGAAGCGCCTGATGCTGATGAGTTAGTAATGAAGTCGGGTGGAAAAGCAGAATCTAGCTCTGCAGAGGTTGCAGTTGCTGCCCTAGCTGCCCTTGATTCAGAATTTGGAAGAACTACTGACCCTGTTAGAATGTATATGAGAGAAATGGGCGTAGTTGAACTTTTAGAGCAAAAAGACGAAGTCCGTATTGCAAAAGAAATTGAAGCAGGTGTTTATCAGATCTTACAGGCAATTTCTCTTTATCCTGAAATCTCTGACTATTTCTTCAAGGCCTACACAAGACTAGAAGAAGGCAAGTGTAAGATGACTGATGTAGTTATTGGTTACCAAGGGGATGCTGAAGAGTTCGAAGAAAAACAGGTACTTATTAAGGAAAAACAAGCCCTACTAGATGAAAAACAAGCACAGCTTGATGCAATGGAAACAGATGAGCTCTCAGAAGAGATTGATGAGGATGAAGAAGATTTTGATGAGTTAGAATATACTGGCCCTGATGAAGGAATGGTATATGAACGTTTTGATAAAATACAAAAATCTCATAAAAGCTATGTTAAATTATTTGAGAAAAATGGCTATCTTGATGATAAGACTGTTAAAGCTAGACAAAAATTTTCTAATTGCATCTCTGAACTAAGACTTGCACCAAAACTTGTTAGTACAATGATGGAGCTTGTTTCAAGCCGAGTAGATATGGTGAAAAAAGAAGAAAAGCTTATACGTCAAGTTTGCCTTGATGCTGGTATGAGTTCAGAGCTTTTTTATGCATCATTTCCAGGAAACGAAACGAATTTTGACTGGCTTAAATCTATTGATCTTGATAAAGCAACTCTAAAAGCATTAGAAAAAACTGAAAAAGAAATTTATTACTCACAAAAGAGTCTTTTAGAGCATGAACAAGCAATGAAGTTAACAATTGCAGAGCTTAAAGAAATTAACAAAAGGCTTCGAAAGGGTGACAGAAAGGCTAAAGTTGCCAAAAGTCAAATGATTGAAGCTAATTTAAGGCTTGTAATTTCTATTGCCAAAAAATATGCAAATCGTGGCCTTCAATTCCTAGACCTTATCCAAGAAGGAAACGTTGGGCTAATGAAGGCAGTAGACAAGTTTGAATATCGAAGGGGTTATAAATTTTCAACCTACGCAACTTGGTGGATCCGCCAAGCAATTACCAGATCAATTGCTGATCAAGCCCGAACTATTCGTATTCCAGTTCACATGATTGAAACTATCAACAAATTGAATCGAGTAAGACGTCAACTTCTTCAAAGATTTGGAAGGGAGGCGACGCCTGAAGAGCTTTCTGTTGAGATGGAATTACCAGAATATAAAATTAATAAAATACTTAAGATTGCTAAAGAGCCATTATCAATGGAGAACCCAGTTGGAGACGATGAAGATTCTACAATTGGTGATTTTATTGAAGATACAAACCTTTCTTCACCTGTGGAAGTAACAACCCGTGAAAGTCTTAAAGAAACTACGGGTGATCTTTTAGCTAACTTATCACCTCGTGAAGCAAAGGTTTTAAAAATGCGATTTGGAATAGACATGAGCACAGACCACACACTTGAAGAAGTGGGTAGACAGTTTGATGTTACTCGTGAAAGAATTCGCCAAATTGAAGCCAAAGCGCTTAGAAAGTTGAGGCATCCTTCTCGCGCACACAAACTTCAAAGTTTTTTAGAATAGTTTTTCTACGGGCCTATAGCTCAGCTGGTTAGAGCACTCGACTCATAATCGATTGGTCCTTGGTTCAAGTCCAAGTAGGCCCACCATATATATAAAAACCTAGTTTAATACTAGGTTTTTTATTGTGTAAATTAAAACTTATCATCGAGATATTTCGGTTCAATAACTGACTCGTTAATAATGCTATTATCATTTTTAATACTATAAGCCTTTGCATTTAATAAAGACGACACACAGCGCTCAAGCTTTCCATCTATAAAGTGGGCTGCAACACCATCATCACAGGCAATTCCAGGCTTCATGGTGCCATTTAAAATAGCTTTATGATATTCAGGTCGCCTTTGAATTTCAGTATCAAAATGCGGGCAATTACTTCCTTGAAGAAAGCCTAAACAATCTAGTGGAAGCAATTTACCAGTCTTTGAATCAGTTAAGCCTTGCTCAAACCAACAAATAGATCCAGCACTTAGTCCAGCCATTATTGCCCCATTACACCAGGCCTCATGTAAAAACTTATCAAGGCCCCACTCTTTCCAAAGAACCAAAAGGTTTCTTGTATTACCTCCACCAACATAAAAAATATCTTTTTCTAAAACAAAATCTCTCAAGTTACCTTCTGGCGGACTAAATAAAGATAAATCGCTCGTTTCACAATTAAGCTTTTTATATGAAGAATAAAAACGCTTTTTATAACTCTCATCATCTCCACTTGCCGTAGGTATAAAACAAACTTTAGGATTCTTTTTGTCTGACAAAGACAATAAATACTTATCCAATTTAAGATTCTCTGGCTTAGAAGTAAATCCACCACCACCCATAGTTAATATCTGTTTTTTCATATTCTCAGCTTCACCTTATTAATAGAAATAAATTTTACTTAAGTTATCTTCTTAGTAAAAAATAAATACAACTGTCAATGATATAATTTGATTTATGCTAGATACAATTCTTTCAGAACTAATAACTCTTACTGTTGAGGTAGGAAAAATTATTATGTCTCATCGCAAAAATTCAGGAAACTTCATCATGAAGAGTGACAATACCCCTGTAACTCAGGCTGATAAAGAATCAAATGAGTTAATCATAAATACTTTAAAAAAACTAACTCCTAACACACCAATACTATCTGAAGAATCATCTAATATCCCTTTTTCATCTCGAAAATCTTGGGATGAATATTGGCTAATCGACCCTTTAGATGGAACTCGTGACTTTATAGATGGCTCACCAGACTTTTGTATTAGCATCGCTCTTATTCGTAATCATTATCCAGATTTTGGTTTAATCTATTCGCCATTTCACAAAGTGCACTACTATCGGCTGCCAAGTAAATCATCAATAAAACTGGTTGGAAATAAACCTCATAAAATTTCTACAAAAAAACCTAATAGGTGGGAAAAAATCGTAGTGGGAAGATACTCAAATAACAATAAACCTCTTAAAAATCATCTTAGATCTAAAACAAATTTTGAAACTTTTAAGCTTGGAAGTGCGCTTAAATTTTGTTTAATTGCAGAAGGGGTTTATGATTGCTACCCTAAATTTGGGCGCTGCTCAGAATGGGATACTGCAGCTGGGGTATATATTCTTGAAGGCGCAGGTGGCACAGTTCTTGATTTAAATAATAAACCCTTAACTTATAATTTCAGAGAAGATAACCTAAGCCCAGCCTTTAAGGCAGTAGGGTATCAAGAAAATCTCAAAGATAGATCAACCGCAGCAACGTCTTTTGTAACTGAGCCAATTGAAATATAGTCAACACCAGTCTCTGCATAACTAACAATATTTGTTTCATTCACTCCACCTGAGGCTTCAATTGGATATACACCTTGCGCAATTTTGACAGCCTCTTTAAGATCTATAAGACTAAAGTTATCACAAAGAACTCTCGTTATTCCCTTTATTGATAGTACAGAACGAAGCTGCTCCATAGTCTCTACTTCAACCACAATTGGTTTTTCAGGATATTTTTTAAGAGCTTTCTTTATGGATTTATCAAGGGAACCAATTGATAAAATATGATTTTCTTTTAGCATAATACAGTCATAAAGCCCCATCCTATGGTTCACTCCACCACCACAGTTAACAGCGTATTTTTGTGCTTTTCTTAAGCCCGGGATTGTCTTTCTTGTATCAAGTAATTGCGCCTTTGTTTTACCTATGAGGTTAACTAGATCATTCGTTTTAGTTGACGTACCACTTAAAATTTGAAGAAAATTAAGTGCCGTTCTTTCTGCAGTAATGATTGCTCGAGATTTTCCTTTAATATTGCAAATAACTTCACCAGGCTTAACCTCGTCACCATCCTTCAAATTCCATTTTATTTGTATGTCTTTATCAAGAGATAGAAAGCATAAGTCAAAATACTCTGTTCCACAGATAATTGCTCGATCTCTACAAATTATTTCAGCATTTATAATGACGTCATCAAGAAGGCTTGAAGATAGGTCTCCAGAACCTATATCTTCTGAAAGTGCTAACTCAACTATTTTTTTTAACTCTTTATCCATCTAAGAACTCAATGATTGCTTCGGCAGACTTAACACTTGCTTTTTGATTTAAAAGACCATGAATTTTTTCCAATTCTTTAACTAGTTTTGTATTATCTGATTCAATTAACTTCATAGCCTGTTCAAAAATGTTTTGACCATTTACGTCATTTTGAAGTAATTCAGGGACAATGTCTTTCCCTAAAATTTTATTTGGCAGTGAAACATTTTTAGTATTTAGTAAAGGCTTGACAATCTGATAACTTACCTTTGAAAGTTTATATACCACAACCATCGGCACAGCAAGTAATGCCACTTCTAAGGCTGCAGTTCCTGAGGCAACAATAACTAGATCAGAATTTTTAATCTTTTCATGTGCATCACCAGAACTTAGAACAATATTCAGTCCTTGAATCTTATCTTCTACCCAGTCCTTTAGACGTTCGTTTGCAAGTGACAAGCTAAATTGAATCTCAGGATCTTTTTTACGCATCAATTTAGCAGCCGACAAAAGCTCAGGCAATAAAGTTTTAATTTCAGCCTCTCTTGATCCTGGCATTAATAAAACTTGCTTATTTGGCATATGATTTTTTCGAGGCTGTAATTTTTCAGCCAATGGATGTCCAACAAAAATAGCTTTTTGCTGGTGAGTGCGATAAAAATCTACCTCAAATGGAAAAAGACAAAGCATTAAATCGGCTGACTTTTTAATTTTATGTATCCGATTTGCTCGCCATGCCCATACTGAAGGACTAACGAAATGAACCGTTTTAACTCCATTTTTTTTAAGTTTTCTTTCAATCTTAAAATTAAAATCAGGAGAATCAACTCCAATAAAAACATCAGGCCTATTGGATGAAAAGTATTGAATGATAGATCGTCTAAGCCTCAAAATAGTGGGCAGTTTCTTTAAAACTTCACTAAGGCCCATCACGTTGACTTGGTCAGTATGCCATAATCTTTTACATCCAGCAGCAGCCATCTTGTCACCTGCTAATCCTTCTATTTCATAATCAGGTCGGCACAACTTCAGTGCACTCACTAGTGATGATGCGACAAGGTCGCCAGAAGTTTCTGCAGCACTGATGGCAATTTTCATTTTATCTAAGCATTAACAGGATTTATCTAAAGCTTTTTAATCTTTATGATCTTGGTAGAATAATATCAGGATTATCTTCAAAAGGCCTATAAATAACAATCACCCCTCCAATCACTTGAATTAGTTCAGCCTTAGAAAGCTCTATAATTTTATTAATAATCTTTAGTTTTTGTTCACGATCACTGATTCTTAACTTAATTTTAATCAGCTCATGCTTGAGCATTGTTGATTCCATTTCAGCAAGCACCGACTCACTTAATCCATGCTGACCAATCATTACAAAGGGCTTTAAGTCATGTGCCATAGAACGCAAATATTTTTTCTGGTTATTAGTTAGTTTCATTTTTTAATGTCTTCTCATTTTTAAAAAGTGATTCAGTAGTTTCTCTCATTCGCACTAATTGATGCACAGAACCATCAACCATTACTTCCGCAACTCTTGGTCTAGAGTTATAGTTAGAGCTTAAAACAAATCCATATGCACCAGCGGTCATTAGTGCAATATAGTCTCCCTGCTCAAGAGTAAGACTTCTGCTCTTTGCCAAAAAATCTGCAGTCTCACATACAGGCCCAACTATGTCCCATGAATCCTTTATGCCTTTTGAATTATCTTCAATTGTAACCGCCTGATGATAGGAGCCATAAAGAGCAGGTCGAAGTAAATCATTCATTGCACCATCGACAATTGCAAATGATTTCAATTCATTCTGTTTTAAATATTCAACCTTGGTGACAAAGATTCCTGCGTTCCCAACAATGGATCTACCAGGTTCTACCATAATCTTCAGATCACCAACTTTTTGAATTACTGAATGCATGTAATCATTAATACTTATAGGTGTTTCTTTGTCATAAGTCACCCCTACTCCACCACCAATATCGATATGATTTAAATAAATTTCCTCTTCTTCAAGCCTTACTATAAGTTCGAGTGCTTTATCAAGAGCCTCTAAGAAAGGTGAAATGTCTGTAATTTGCGACCCTATATGGTAATCTAAACCAAAAACTTCAAGATGATCTGAAAGGTTTGTCTTTTTATACAAAGATAGAGCAATCTCAACGCTTACTCCAAACTTGTTTTCAGTTAAGCCTGTCGAGATATATGGATGAGTCTTTGCATCTACATTCGGGTTCACGCGAATAGATATTGGTGCATTCATCTTTAGTGAAGCCGCAACAGACTCAATTCGGTCTAACTCAGCTACTGATTCAACATTGAAGCAGTAAATTCCGTATTCAAGTGCCTTTTGAATCGCTTGCTCTGTTTTAGCAACTCCAGAGAATACACATTTTTTTGGATTACCACCTGCAGCAATTACTCTTTCAAGCTCACCAATTGAAACTATATCAAATCCTGAACCTAGGTTAGCAAGAACATTTAATACTGCCAAATTTGAGTTGGCCTTTACAGCATAACAAATTAAATGAGGATGCGAACCAAAGGATTTTTCAAACTGTTGCCAGTTAAACTCTATTTGACTTTTAGAATAAATGTAAAGGGGAGACCCATACGCGCCCATTAAGTCTGAAACAGGAACAGACTCAGCGTGTAATACTTTATTTTGAAAATAAAATGAATTCAATTAATTATATGTCTAGTAAGTGCTAGATGTTGACTCTCCAGAATCTATCTGGCCACCTTCATTCGAAGTTAAATCACCCATTCTGCCACATGCGGACAAAGTGAATACAAACGCTAGTAATACAACATATTTAAATAAAATTTTCATAGGACCTCTGATACTTTCTTTAATACTAGTATTTTACACAAAGGCCTTCAGCTGTTGTATAAACAAATCCCTAGGCATTTTGAATGCACCTAAACTTTCTAAATGATTGTTCTCAACTTGACAATCAATTAATTGATATGCGCTCTGTTGAAGTAAGTAAGCAAAAGCAACTTTTGATGCATTACTCACTAATGAGAACATAGACTCACCAAAGAAAACATCTCCCAAAGCAACACCATAAAGCCCACCAACAAGCTCTCCATTTTCATAAACTTCGTATGAATGGGCGTGGCCAGACTCATGAAGTTTACAATAAGCCTCAATCATTTCATCATTTATCCATGTACCAGATTGTCCTTGTCGCGCTATTTTTTGACATTGAACTATGACATTTTTAAAGGCGGTATTAATACAAACCTCAAATTTAGAAGATTGAATGACTCTCTTCAAGCTCTTTGAAAGATGAAATTTTTCAGGTGTAATAACCATTCTTGGGTCAGGCGAATACCAAAGTATAGGTTCATCCTTGCCATACCAAGGAAAGATTCCTAATGAATAAGCTTTCAGTAATCTTTCAACGGACAAATTACCGCCAATTGCAATCAGTCCATTAGGCTCTGTTAGTGCAAGACTTAGTTTTGGAAATTCAGAGTTGTTTTCATCAAGCCAAAAAGAAGGTGGTATTTCGCTCACCCTTTATCGACCTCGAATAATCTCTCTTGCCATATACAAAGCAAGTATGCTTCGTGCTTCCGTTAAATCTTCATTATAGGTAAGCGTTTCTAGTTCAGATAGCTTATGAGGAACTATCTCTAGTGGTTCTGGCTCATCTCCTTCAGCCGACTCCTCATAAAGATCTTCAGCAAGAACAATATGAGTTGCATTTGATTGATAGCCTGGAGCAAGCGTAATGGTTTTAAGAAAAGTAAGCTTACGAGCACCATAACCAATCTCTTCTTTTAACTCTCTTCCAGCAGCTTCTATAGGAGTTTCGCCCTTATCAATCTTGCCTTTTGTTAGGCCTAGCTCATAGCGCTCAGTTCCACCAGAAAATTCATAAATCATTAGAACAGTATCATCATCAAGCATTGGAATAACCAAAACTGCACCATTTCCTCTAGACATTAACCTTTCATAAATTCGAGTCGCTCCATTTGAAAATTCAACATCCATAGACTCAAGATTGAAAATACGGCTTTGTGCAACAGTGTGAATATTTGTTAGTTTTGGCTTTTTTCGCATAGCAATATTATGCCATTGGTTTAGTGCAATTTAATAACAAAGATAAATTTAAGTAATTATTAATCTTGTAATAAAAAAGAAAATGTTAACATAGGGTTAATGGGCTTTAGTAGTCATTAAAAATAGCTTATAAGACTTTTATAAAACATATTAAAATTACAATATATTCGCTTTTGGGGCCTAATAAATGAAAAAAAATACATCTGAAAGTCTCTTTGCAAGAGGCTCTAAAGTTTTGATAGAAGGAGTTTCATCAGCCTCTAGAGGCCCTGCAGCATTTGGCACAACCCCTAGATATATGTCTCATGGCGAGGGATCTAGATTATACGACGTAGATGGTAGAGAATATATAGACTGGATGATGGCATTTGGAGCTCTTCCATTAGGACATGCACATCCAAAAATTGTGACCACAGTTACAAAAGAAATTGCACGTGGAAGTCATTTTGCAACTGCTTTAGAAGTTGAAGTTGAAGTTGCAGAAATCTTAGTAAATTTACTGCCGCATGTTGATAAAGTAAGATTTGCTAACACAGGAACAGAAGCAGCTATGGCAGCAATTAGACTTGCACGAGGTCATACTGGGCGTCGAAAAATTATTAAATTTGAAGGTCACTATCATGGGTGGTGGGATGCTGTATTAATTAATAGCAACCCTCAGCCAATAACCTCGTTAGGGCATCCTAATTCTCCAATAAGAATTCCAGATAGTTCTGGGATGACAGAAGAAAGTTGGATGGATACCATTATTGTTCCATGGAATGATTTTGATGCACTAGAGAGAGCAATGGCTCTTCATGGCCGTGATGCTGCTTGTGTTGTGACTGAAGGAATTATGTCAAATATGGGCGTAATAGTACCAAAACCAGGGTACCTTAATAGAATTGAAGAGCTCTGTAATGAACATGGTGCCTTATTTTATTTAGATGAAACTGTTACAGGATTCAGGGTTGCTGCTGGTGGATGTGCTGAAATTTATGGCTTAAAGCCAGATATTGTTACTTATGGAAAAGCACTAGGCTCTGGGGTTCCTATGGCAGCGATTGGTGGATCTGACGAAATAATGTCTGGCCTTGAATGGGGAAAGGTTCTACATTTTGGGACACATAATGCAGGTCGATTAGCATTGCATATTTGTAAAACGATGCTTACAACAATGTTAGATGACAATCAGGCAGGTTTTGTCAAAATTAAAGATCTTGGCATTAAACTTACAGAAGAAATCCAATCTATTTCTAAAAAAAATAATAAACATAAGATGGTTTGCCAGGGTGTGAATTCCATGTTTCAAATCTTCTTCACCGACCAAAAAGAAATCTCTAACTATCGTGACTTTTGTAGAAGTGTAGATCGTTTAAAATTTCGAAATTTTGCGTTGAGACTTTTTGATAAAGGAATTTATATGAATCCATCAGCTACATTACATTCATTATCCTCAATTGTCCATACAGAAGAGGACATTGAAGTTACTGCTCGTGCAATATCTGAAACGCTTGATGAAATGCCTTAAAAATGCCTAAAGCACTAAAGAAAATTGGAATACTTGGTGCTGGTCAACTTGCCGAATTTATTATCACTGGAATAGACAAGGTAAGTGCTCCTTTCGATTTTATGTTGTCACCAAGATCTCATGAAAGAGGATTAAAACTAAAGAATAAATTTAATTTAGAAATTGCAGAAAGTAATCAGCATCTCCTAGATAGCTGTGATATGGTATTTATCTGTTTGCCATCAAATAATTCACTCTCAATCTTAGGTGATCTAAATTTTCGAAAAGAAAATAGTATTTTATCTGCAATTGCCGGAATAACAAGAGCGGCAATCTGCAGAACAACTAACTGCAAGGCAGTTCACACTTCAATGATGCCAGGATATGCAAATGCATCTAATAAAGGACCCAGTCTTTTATTTCCAGAAAACTCTGAATGGCATGAATTTCTATCATTTTTAGGTCCCGTATTTGAGTGCAAAACAGAAAAAGAATTTAATGTTGCTGCAATTATTGGAGCCGTCTCAGGAGCAAGTTTTGTTCTCTTTGAAACTCTTTCAAAATGGTTTGAAAATAATAATTTATCTTCAAAATTTTCTCAAAACCTTCTTTTAGAAACCCTTAAAGGAAATATAGAAATTGCACTAGAGAGTGATGAAACTTTAAGTGAAATCATATCTAAAGTAGCAACACCTGGAGGAATTACTGAGAGCTTAGTTAATCAATTAGATCAAAAAGAAGCTTTATCATCATGGTTGGAAGGTATGGACACTATTCTAAATAATAATTCATCAAAAAAATAAAGTAATAAGCTTTCATTAAGTGAAGCAGTAATCATATTTTTTTGCACTACATGAATGTTATTTATTCAAGCCATCAAATAACATTAAAGCTGAAGTATCACTATAAGTATGGCCTTTATCCATTAAGTTAACATATCGATCATAAACTTCCTTGGTAAATTCTAGATTTGAATTATTAGAGCTGGATTGATCAATACAATAGCCCAAGTCTTTTACCATCCACTTAATAGCAAACCCAAAATCAAATTCTCTTTGATGCATTGTTTCAGCTCGATTTACCATTTGCCAAGATTGCGCTGCTCCTCCAGAGATTGCTGATAACAAACTATTCATATCAAGATTTTCAGCTTCTGCAAATAATAATCCTTCAGACAAGCCTTGCAGTAAACCTGCAATACAAATCTGGTTTACCATTTTGGCAACCTGCCCTTTTCCAGATTCTCCCATATAAGTAACATTTTTTGAATAGGTATTGATCAACTCTTCCGACGTATCAAGGACTTCTTTACTTCCACCAGCCATCACACTAAGAACTCCATTAACTGCTCCTGCCTCTCCGCCACTAACTGGGGCATCTATAAATGACACTCCTTTTGCAGCTAAAGACTCATTTAAATGCTTGGCTAATTTATAAGAGGTTGTAGTATGGTCAATAAAGATTGATCCTTTTTTAAGGTGGGTAATCATCCCTTGTTCAGCAAATACAATCTCCATCATATCTTCGTCTCTTCCAGTGCATGTAACAACAAAGTCGGCATCCATTACTGCCTCTTTAATTGAGCTTGAAACCTCACCCTCATAATCCTTACTCCATGCAGCAGCCTTTTGAGGAGAGCGGTTAAATACTTTTAAATTAAATAAATTTGACTTAGATAGATGACCAGCCATAGGATAGCCCATAGTTCCAAGTCCAATAAACGCTACATTTTTTTTTATACTCATTAGATTCCTTGATTACTGGTTAATGTTATAAATCAGATTATACGATACTGCGTTTTAAACATATAATCAGATATAGTAAATATTTATCAAATAAAATTCTTTTAATATAAATAACCCTATTTTTTTATGAAAAACCCAGATTATTGGCAAGAATCACTCAACTATTTAACTAAGACTGATAAAGCCCTTGGACATCTTATTAGCCAATTCAAAGACTACTCTATTTCATCTCGAGGTGAAGCTTATGAAACCTTACTTCGCTCAATAGTTGGTCAACAAATATCTATTCAGGCAGCATCAAGTGTTTGGAATAAAATAGTGGAATTAGTTAAAACTATTGAGCCCAATAAGGTTCTATTAACAAGTAGGGAAAATTTAAAGCTATGCGGCTTATCCAAGCAAAAAATACAATATATTTATAACATTTCTGAACATTTTATTGCTAACAATATTGAGAATAACGCATATTGGGAAGGACGAAGTTATCTTAGTATCTATGAAGAACTCATCACTATTAAAGGAATTGGCCCATGGACTGCAGAAATGTTTGGCATGTTTCACTTACTAGAAAAAGATATTTTTCCACTGAAAGATGTTGGGGTTATAAGAGCTATGAACCAACTCTACAATAATGGTAAAAAACTCGATATAGATAGAATTATAGAAATTTCAGATACATGGCGCCCCTACAGATCCGTTGCCTGTTGGTTTTTATGGCGATCTATTGATAGTGAAGAGGTGCTCTACTAAGACTCTAAAGCCATAACAATTAAATCACCCATCTCCTCAGTTCCAACAACTTTATCTCCAGCCGCAGAAATATCTTTGGTTCTATAGCCTTTATCCAGTACTTCGCTAACAGCCAAATTAATTTTATCAGCGAGCTCCACCTGATTAAGTGAATACCTAAGCATCATTGAAACAGATAGTATAGTTGCTAGTGGATTGGCAATATCCTTTCCAGCAATATCTGGTGCTGAGCCATGGATAGGCTCATACATTCCAAAATTATTCTTATCAAGAGAAGCAGATGGAAGCATGCCAATTGACCCAGTGAGCATTGCAGCACAATCAGACAAAACATCCCCAAAAAGATTGCTTGTAACCATAACGTCAAATTGCTTGGGATCTCTAACAAGTTGCATTGCTGCATTATCGACATACATATGGGAAAGAGTTACGTCTGGATAGCTTGATGAAACTTCTTCCATGACTTCTCTCCAAAGCTCAGAAACTTCAAGAACATTTGCCTTATCTACAGAGCAAACTCGCTTTCCTCTTTTTTGAGCAATTTGAAAAGCAGAGTGTCCAATACGGGCTATTTCAGATTCATAGTAGGTCGCTGAGTTAATCCCAAAGCGCTCTCCATCTCTAATTTCTATTCCCCTTGGCGTACCAAAATAAATACCACCAACCAGCTCACGCACAATCATTAAGTCCAAACCCGATACAATTTCAGTTTTAAGGCTCGATGCACTCGCTAACTGTGGATAGAGAATTGCAGGCCTTAAATTAGAAAATAAATCAAGCTCAGATCGAATACCTAATAGTCCTCGCTCTGGCCTTAAATCTCTTTCTAGTGCCTCCCATTTTGGCCCTCCAACTGCGCCTAATAGAATTGAGTCACAACTCTTAGCTGTATTGATAGTTTCATCAGGAAGAGGTGATCCAGTTTCATCATATGCAATTCCGCCAATCAGTCCATTAACAAGAGTCATCCCCATTTCATGGTTAGAATTTAATGAATTAATTACTTTGACCGCTTGATCAACAATTTCTGTACCTATTCCATCACCGGGGAGAATTAATATTTTTGACATATTTGATTTGAAGTTAAAACTTTAATTAATTTATTTTACGCTTGCTCAATTGTATTGAATCTAAATTTCCACCATATCAAAGTCTTCCTTACCAGAGCCACAAAGTGGGCAAACCCAATCATTAGGTATATCTTCCCATCTAGTGCCAGGACTGATCCCTTCATCAGGAACTCCTATACTTTCATCGTAAATCCAACCACACATATTACATTTATATTTTTTCATAATAATTTTACAAGAGCTGTAAAGACAGTTAGGCAAGGCTTAGATAATAAAAAATTGAAAAATAATTATACATTTTTTAATTCATTAATTGATAATCATAGTTAGAACAAATATAACTGGTATTAGTATTAATTAAGATAATCCAGTATAAAATATCTCAATGCTCAAAATTTATAATACGCTTACTAATCAAAAAGAAGACTTTCGTCCAATAGACCCAAACAATATTGGAATATATGTTTGTGGAATGACTGTTTATGATTTTTGTCATATGGGACATGCTAGAGTATTAGTTATGTTTGATGTCATTACGCGTCATATGAGGCGAAACTACCCAAACGTTCAATACATAAGAAATATTACTGATATTGATGACAAAATTATTAGTCGAGCAATAGAAAATAATGAGGATATCTACTCTCTGACAAATCGATTTATCGATGCTATGCATGAGGATGAAAAAGCGCTAGGAGTTCTCAGTCCTGATATTGAGCCTCGCGCTACTGACTCAATCAATCAAATGATAGATATGATTGCATTACTTTCAAAGAAAGGGCTTGCCTACCAAGGCAAAAATGGTGATGTTTTTTATTCTGTTAGAAAATTTAAGGATTATGGCAAGCTTTCTGGGAAAAATTTAGACGATCTGGTAGCTGGTGCTCGAGTAGATATTCAGAGTAATAAACACGATCCTCTTGATTTTGTTCTCTGGAAAAAAGCGAAACCAAGTGAACCCAAATGGTCTTCGCCATGGGGAGAAGGAAGGCCAGGTTGGCATATAGAATGCTCAGCAATGTCGACTCACTTTATATCAAATCATTTTGATATTCATGGTGGTGGAATGGACTTAACATTTCCCCATCATGAAAATGAAATAGCCCAATCAGAGGGTGCTAATAATTGCAAATTTGTCAACACTTGGATGCACGTTGGATTCGTTAATATTAATGACGAAAAAATGAGTAAGTCACTTAAAAATTTCTTTACTATTCGTGGTGTTTTAGATAAATATGATGGTGAGACTCTTCGATATTTTCTTATAAGCAGTCATTATCGCTCCCCACTAAATTTTAGCGACACGAATATTGAAAGTGCAAAATCTGCATTAAAAAGACTTTATACTGCAACGAAAGGCTTCTCCTCTAGTAAAAAAATAGGCGCACAAGTAGGCAAGACTTTTGATTATGAAGACAGATTTGATGCCGCATTAAATGATGACTTTAATACTCCTATTGCATTAAGTATTTTATTTGAAATTGCTAAGCAAGTAAATATTGAGCGCTTAAAGGATTCTGAGCATGCTGCATCTTTAGCTCAATTACTAAAAAAATTAGGTAACTACCTAGGTATTCTTGAATACGATTCTGAGGTGTACCTCCAGCAAGGCTCAGAACTAACAGAGGCTGAAGTTTCCATAAAAATAAATCAGAGGGATGAGGCTAGAGCCTCAAAAAACTTTGCAATGTCTGATCAGATTCGTGATGAACTTTTAACACTTGGTATTATTCTAGAAGATAGTATAGATGGCACGTCCTGGCGAAGAAAATAAACTAAATTCCTACGTTGATTGGAGTCAAATTGATACCATTTTGCTTGATCTAGATGGGACGCTCTTAGATTTAAACTTCGATCTGCATTTTTGGCTTAAATACCTTCCAAAGGTTTATTCTGAAAAGCACAATACTAGCTTTGAGGATTCAAAAAATATAATAATTTCAATGCTTGATTCTCAAGAAGGCAAATTAACTTGGTATTGTCTAGATTATTGGGAAGAAAAACTGGATTTTGATATCATGAAATTAAAAGGTGATATTGCTCACTTAATTCAAGTTCATAATCATGTTATAAACTTCCTTATTTCAGCAAGATCAAAAGAAAAACGTATTTACTTAGTCACCAATGCTCATCGAAAAGGTCTTGCGCTAAAAATGAAAATGTCAAAGCTGGAAGGCTACTTTGATGAAATTATCTCTTCACATGATTTTGGAGTTATAAAGCAGAAGCAACAATTTTGGGAGCAATTAACTACTGTTATTCAATTTGACAATGAAAGAACAATTTTTTTTGATGACTCACTAGATGTTCTAGAGTCAGCTTCAACATTTAAAATTAAGAATATAATCGCAATAAATAAACCAAGTAGTATGATTGATAAAAAAATAGTTCCTGGCTTTATAAATATTGAGAATTTTCTTGAAGTAATGCCATAGAAAGTATTATTAGCAACTTGCAAATTATTAATGAAACAAATTGACACAAAATCTTAATTTGTCCTCTATAAAATTATATTTCTTTAAAAATACTTAATATTAATATAATTAAACTGCACTATAGAATTATTGAAGGCTATATTTACTTCAAATGATATACTTATGTGAAGTTTGAAGAGAAATTTATAAGTGGGCTGATTAGCAGCACCCTTAAACTTATCCCCTTTTTATTTTAACTACAAACTAACAATAAAATATTATGAAAAATGCTTTTTATGCTCAATCTGGAGGAGTCACAGCAGTAATAAATGCTTCGGCTAGTGGCGTTATTGAAACAGCTCGTAAACACCCAGATCAAATTGGCACTGTGTATGCAGGTGAGAATGGGATCATTGGAGCCTTAACTGAGAATCTCATTGATACGTCAGTTGAAACTGATGCCGATATTGCAGCACTAACTCACACTCCTTCAGGTGCGTTTGGATCTTGTCGCTATAAAATGAAGTCTCTTGAAGCAAATAGAGCTGAATATGAACGCCTAATTGAGGTTTTTAAGGCTCATAGCATTGGTTATTTTTTTTATAATGGTGGCGGGGATTCGGCAGATACCTGCCTAAAGGTATCTCAGCTCTCAGAAAGCATGGGGTATCCGATTCAAGCGATTCATATTCCTAAAACTGTTGATAACGATCTTCCTGTTACTGATAATTGTCCTGGTTTTGGCTCGGTAGCTAAGTATATTGCAGTCTCTACGATGGAGGCCAGTTTTGATGTCGCATCAATGGCTGCTACGTCAACAAAGATTTTTGTACTTGAGGTTATGGGGCGTCATGCTGGGTGGATAGCAGCCGCTGGAGGGCTTGTTGACTCGTCAATACCCGTTGTAATTCTTTTTCCAGAAATTGACTTCAATGAAGGGAAATTCCTAGAAAAAGTAGATAAGAATGTGAAAGAGTTTGGCTACTGCACTATTGTCGTTTCAGAGGGAACTAAATGGCCTGATGGAAAATTTTTAGCTGAGCAAGGTACGCGTGATGACTTTGGGCATGCTCAATTAGGCGGCGCAGCGCCGGTTGTTGCAAATATAGTAAAAAAAGCCTTAGGTTATAAATTCCACTGGGCAGTAGCTGACTATCTCCAGCGATCAGCCCGTCACTTAGCCTCGCATTCAGATGTGGAGCAAGCTTATGCACTTGGCAAGGCTGCAGTTGAAATGGCGCTAGATGGTAAGAACTCCATAATGCCTTCAATTGTCAGGTTATCTAATAACCCCTATAAATGGGAAATAGGTTATGGCGAATTAAAAGACATTGCTAACGTCGAAAAAATGATGCCAGAAAATTATATTTCAGAAGATGGGTTTTCAATTACTAAATCATGTCGTGAATATTTGCTTCCACTTATTGAAGGTGAGAACTATCCACCGTATAATAATGGGTTACCCGATTATGTCGTAATGCAAAAATCAAAAGTTAAGAAAAAATTACCGCCTTTTGAAATTTAACTACAAAGTGTCCATATGAATGTTATTTTATTAGGGCCGCCTGGTGCTGGAAAAGGCACTCAAGCAGCTCATATCTGTGAAAAATTTAATATCCCTCAGATTTCTACGGGTGACATGCTGCGGGCAGCAGTAAATGCAGGAACTTCTATTGGACTCGAAGCAAAAAAAACTATAGACGCAGGAAACCTTGTCCCTGATGAGATAATTATTGCTTTGGTTAAAGAAAGAGTTCAATCAAAAGATTGTAGTAATGGCTATTTACTTGATGGATTTCCTAGAACCATTAATCAAGCTGATGCTCTTAAATTACAAGGCATTAAGATTGACTATATTGTTGAGGTTAAAGTTCCAGACGATGACATAGTAGTTAGAATGTCTGGTCGCCGCGTTCATTTACCTTCAGGAAGAACATATCATATTGACTTCAACCCTCCAACATTAGAAGGCAAGGATAACTTAACTGGTGAAGATTTAATTCAGAGAGTTGATGATGATGAAACTATTGTTAGAGGGCGTTTAAAAATTTACCACAAACAAACTGAGCCTCTTGTTAAATACTATCGTGATGATGCAAAAATTGCTGCTTCAGGCTCAAAGTTTATTGCTATAAGTGGAGTTGGCTCACTTGATGAAGTCAAAAACAGAATTACATCAGCTCTAATTAGTTAAATTACAGTTCTTTAAAGATCGATTTTAAACTTTACTCTTTTAGTCCCATCCTCTGAGCCTTTGACAATAACTTTATCGTTATTAATATCATAGGTTAATGTATCACCACTAAACGAGTCAAATCCTTGAATTAAGTAGGCATTCCCAACCAAAAAAATCATGCCTTCATTCACATCATAGGTAATTAGTGTTGCAGTTGCCTCTATAAAGCGCGCCTGATTTTCTTGACTTTGCATATACTTAGCAGGATTATCAACTGTTCCAGTTGCTTTCATTGTTTCAACGCCATCAGTGTTAGTTTGAACCTGAATAAGTTCTGCAGTCATCAAAAGTGAACCCTGCCTAACTTCTGCATTTCCACTAAACTCATTAAAACCCGATAGCTCATCAACTATGACAGACTCAGCTTCAATTTCTATGGGTTGCTTTGCAT
Organism: Candidatus Pseudothioglobus sp. uisw_070; assembly: GCF_059512545.2. Taxonomy (NCBI): domain Bacteria; kingdom Pseudomonadati; phylum Pseudomonadota; class Gammaproteobacteria; family Pseudothioglobaceae (SeqCode); genus Pseudothioglobus (SeqCode); species Candidatus Pseudothioglobus sp. uisw_070. Next base: position 1,718,309 of record NZ_CM183456.2, read on the forward strand.
CTTCTGGGAGCGCAAAAACAAACGTCGTAAAAAAAATGGTAATTAATAAAATAATTTTATTCATAAACAGCCACAACCCTATTCATTAATTCAAGTTTCTTTGTTACAGCATCATAATGCATTTTTTTTGCCTTTATGTCAACAGTATTTGATTTAAAGTGAGAGAGTGAGTTCGATTTTAAGACTTCACCATCATTGGACTGATCAATTACAACATTAGAGCTCTTAAGAATATCTCCAGGACCATTTACAATCTCTACTTTTCCTAACAGATTAATTAGCTTTATATTCATATCCATATCAATTCCATTTTCTGAATTAGCAATAGTATCTTTTGAGCGATAAACTGTTTTTTCTTTACTTTTATATATTTTTTCACCTCCATTATGACTAATATATAGGTTTTTTGTATCAATCGTCATACCAGAATCTTCAAAAATTTTAACATTGCCAACTAAATACATCGTATCACTATCAATATTCATTTCCATTCCTTCAGAAATGATTCTTACTGTCTCACCTAAATATGTGACCTCTTTATTGCTTTTTATTTGTCCATTATCACTGAGAACAATTAAGGACTCAGTATCAAGCTCATGTGAAACTCCTGTCTTAGTTTCAATTTTTACCTCACCATTAAAAAACATCTCGCCAGATTTAAGAATTTCAGCGCGATTTGATCTAAGTACAAGTCCTTCTTCTTGATTATCATTAAATGTTTTAACTTCAACGTTGAGAATCTGGACTGGGGAGTTTTTATAACTATAGTAAGTATCAGCTTGTATCGTGTGCAATAAAATCTGCTCATTTGAATATTCTTTAAGAATAAAATTATCTATTTTTTCAAGATAAGCAGTTTCTTCAGGCTCTTCAGCACTTAAGATTGATTGATCTGAAACTTTTTGAAACACCAAAAGTTTTAGAAAATTATCTTGAAATACCCATAAGATAGCTGCTAAGACTATAATGAATACTATGAATGATTGAATTTTCTTAGTTTGAAAAAGAGCCATGATATGTTAAATCAAAGAATAAAAGGTCTGTACGGAATCACACCAGACAAAGACCTGAATATCGCCCTTATTGAGAATGCAATTAAAAAACATAAAGTAAATATTCTCCAATACCGCCGTAAAATCCAAGACGAAAAACGTAAGCTAGATGAAGCAACACAGTTGCTTAAACTATGCCTACAACATAATACTTTATTTATAGTCAATGATGATGTCAACCTTTGTAAGAAAATTGGCGCTGATGGAGTTCACTTGGGGCAAAATGATGTGGATGTTTCTTCTGCAAGAAGTCTGCTTGGTAAGAAATTTATTATTGGTGTTTCATGCCATAATGATCTTGAACTTGCTTTAGAAGCTGAAAAGAATGGTGCAAATTATATTGCTTTAGGGGCTGTTTTTAAATCTAAAACTAAACCAAATGCTGCTTATTGTTCTCACTCAACGATTCAAAATATTAAAAGCAATATTAATATTCCAATTGTTGGTATAGGGGGAATTACTTTTGAAAACCAACAAAGTGTACTTGATGCAGGCTGTAACTCTATTGCTATGATAGAGGGTCTTTTTGGTCACTAAATCTAGGATTATTTTTATAGTTATAACCCCCTTTTATTCCGTTTTTTGACATTACTAGCTGCCATAATTGATTTCTTCTAGAGCGAAAGGTGCCAGCACACATCATTAAATAATATTCCCACATTCGCTTAAACCGTTCATCATATTTTTCACTCAAACTATGGTAATTATTTTGAAAGTTTTCATTCCATGCCATTAATGTTGCATCATAATCTTGGCCAAAACTATGCCAATCCTCGATTACAAATAAACCCTGCAAGGCCTCACTAACTTGACTAGAAGAAGGAGTCATACCATTTGGGAATATATACTTATTCGTCCATGGGTCAGTAGCATGAGTCGAATTATTCCTTCCAATTGTATGCAGTAAAAACATCCCATCTTCCTTTAAGCATCTATGGGCAACATTCATAAATGTTTTATAATTCTTACTACCTACATGTTCAAACATACCTATTGAAACTATGGCATCGTATTTCTTGCTTAACTCTCGATAATCTTTTAGCTCAAACGAAGTATTTAGCCCTTTGCAAGATTTTTCTGCATAATGCATCTGCTCTTTTGAAACAGTTACTCCATGAACATTTACATCATAATTTTGTGAAGCATACTTTGCAAAACCTCCCCAGCCGCATCCAATTTCAAGAACATCCATACCAGGCTTTAAGTGGAGCTTCCTACAAACTAAATCCAACTTGTTAACTTGTGCTTGCTCTAGGCTATCAGCACCTCTCCAATAGCCGCAGGAGTAATTCATTCTCTTATCGAGCATCAACGAAAATAAATCATTCCCAGTATCATAATGCTCTCTTCCAACAATATAGGCTCTTTTTTTAGTTTGAGCATTAAAGAAATAAGCCTTAATAAAATGACTTAAAAAAGCTGAGTTAGTTGCTTTTACTTGTTTGTCAATTCTTCCAGTTAGTAATTTATCACTAAATTGATCCAATGAATCACAATCCCACCAACCATCCATATAACTTTCACCAAGCCCTAAAGATCCTCCACTAATAACGCGTGCATAAAAAAGTTCATTATGTATTTTTGGGTCCCACGGGCGAGCTCCATTGATCTGGACATCAACGGAATCAAATAGTTTTTTTACTGTTGCTTTAAAATCAGCCAAATCCTAAAAGTTACTCTACTTAATTGATAAATTATCTTACCATAGAAGTATTTATTTTGGAAATAGTCAGCTTATTGTTGTGTTTTAAAAATAGAAGTAGATTTTTTTATTGCTAAAATACTCAAAAGAAAAATCACTAAGAACCAAACCAAAGACCAGCCTGCCATACTAAGACCTAAAAACTTCCATGGTATTTCTGCACAGTTACCATCACCCATAAATAATGCATTAATTACATCAGCAAATGGAAATACATCAATGATATATTCTAGAGGCGGACCACATAATGGCACCTCATCTTCAGGCAAACCTTGAAGCCATACTTGTCTTCCAGAAATCCAAATTCCTGCAATTGAGCTAATAGATATCAGTACTGAGTATATTTGACTAAAGAAAGGGTAAGGATTATGAAGAAAAGCAATAAAAGCTGTAACGCCGATAAGGCAGTAAAAGAATTGCTGAGTGATGCAAAGAGTGCAAGCCTCTAAACCTAGAACCTTCATACTATAAGCCGCATAACCAAGCAATGAGCCTACTAGTATAAAAATAATTAGGTGTATTTGTCTTGGTAGAAGTTGAAGTAAAAAAGTATTCATTTTATTAAATTAATTTTAATTAGTTATCATACAAGTTTTTCAGGCTCATTGAACTTGGGACTTGAAAAAAAATCATTGATCATGGGAATAAAAAATTCTAGAGGCTTTGTCTCATAATTTGGGTCAAAACAATTCTGATCATATTCATGACAAAACTTTATAGCATCTTGATACCAAGGACTATCCATAAATAATTCTCTAGCATTTCTATCTCCACCTGAATGATGTGCATAGTAGTACATCTGAAAGACACCGTGGTGTTTTACAATCCAATAAGTCTTCTCTGATACAAAAGGTCGAAGGATTGCTGCTGCCATTTCTGAATGTGAATATGGAGCTAGACCATCTCCTATATCATGAAATAAAATCGCTATTACTATTTCCAAATCTTCCCCAGCAAAGTGGGCTCTTGTAGCACCTTGTAAACTATGCTCAAGTCTACTAATTTGATAACCAGAAAGACTTGAATTAAGTGCTCTCAGTGAAGCAATCAATCGTTTTGGAAGCTCTAAATTAAATTCATCTTCAAGGTCATTTAGAAAAGCATACTCTTCAGCAGTTCCATTCTCCATACTTTTAAAGCTAACCTTTTTCATAATAAATTATTCTTCCTTATATTCTTTTTGCACTATCCTTTAATAATCCAGCAACATAATGAGAAAACGAGTGTCTAACCATCATCAACAAATTTCCCTCAATATTTCGATAAATACAAACTGGTACTTGCCCACAAGTAGTTGATACAACTTTACCTATAGTCAAGGAGCCCTCTAAATCATAACTCATCCATCTAGACAATAAGGCATCTACATTATTTCCTGAAAACTCCAGAATACCATAAGCTCCAGAACTGTCTGTCGTTGACATTCCTTTAGGGAGTGATTTAAATTTTTCAAGAAGTTGATCTTTATTATTTCTATTATGAAGCAACCAAATTTCATCTGGGCTTATCCATAGAAAATTATCACCGTTATCATTGCGGCTTGCAGATAAAGATTCAGGTAACTTTGCATTAAAAATGTCTTTAATAGTAATAGCATTTTTTTTATGATCTTTTGATGTCCTTATAACCATTAAAGATAAATCTGTAATCTCACGGCAAACTAGGTCATCCTGATTAATAAGAAAACCATCCTGATCCAAAACAGGTTGAAAAGTTGTTCTAAATTCCACAACATTGTTTTCTACTAAACTACTCATTACCATCCACCTTTTCACCTTCAATATCATAAAAAATACTACTAGAAACTTCACAAGGGATTTCCTTTAAACCTTGTTTCTCTTGAACAATTTTAACTAAGACTGTTTCAGTCATTTTTGAAAGTCCCCCCTTAAGTTGAGCCATTGCAATTGACCTTCTAAGTATTGGGCTAAAATAACTGGAGGTCACATAACCTATGGATCCTCCTTTATTATTAATTATGTGAGAACCTTCTGGAAGCACAACATGAGCATCCTTTGTTAATAGACCTACTAGCTGAAAGCGATCATCAGAATTGAGTGCAGGAATACTAAAAGAACGACGGCCAATATAAGAAAAAGGTTTATCTTTTGCAAGGATCCATTTCATGTTGACATCCATTGGTGTCATCGAACCATCAGTATCTTGACCAACAATAATATAACCTTTTTCTGCGCGAAGTAAGTGCATTGATTCAGTTCCATAAGGCGTTATATTCCATGGCTTTCCAGCCAATGCAACCTCATCCCAAATATATCGACCATAATTAGCCTCAATATTAATTTCATAAGCAAGTTCGCCAGAAAAACTAATCCTCATAACCCTTGCTTCTACGCCACATACTGTTCCAGGTCGCCACTGCATAAACTTAAAATTATCACGCTCAAAGTCAATGTCATGGCATAGAACTTTCATCAAATTACGAGCATTTGGTCCAACAACTGCAACGGTTGCAAATTGGTCTGTAACACTACTAAGGTGAACATCTAAGTCACTCCACTCGGTTTGTAGCCACATCTCTAGAGCAGAGTAAACGCTTGCAGCACCACCAGTTGTAGTAGTCATAATAAAGTGATTATCATTGATACAGGTTGAAACTCCATCATCAATGATCATTCCTTTCTCATTACACATAAGTCCATAACGACAGCTTCCTGGAGCAAGTTTCATCCAAGCATTGGTATAAACTCTGGATAAAAATTCTCTGGCATCTTTCCCTTGAATATCAATTTTTCCAAGAGTTGATGCATCCATCATTCCTAGTGAAGTTCTAACGGCAAGACACTCTCTATTAACTGCTTGATGAATATCTTCTCCACTCTTTGGATAATACCAAGGTCGGTACCACTGGCCTACAACCTCGAACTCTGCTCCACTTTCTAAATGAGAGTCATGGATTGTTGTATACCTTTGGGGATCAAAAAAACCTCCCACTTCCCGGCCTGCCATAGCGCCAAAATCAACTCCAGTATAAGCTGGGCGAAATGTAGTTGTTCCAACTTCAGACAAAGGAACATCTAGAAACTGGGCTGCAACAGCAATACCGTTGATATTGCCAGTTTTACCTTGATCAGTTCCAAATCCCATCGCGGTGTAACGCTTAATATGTTCAATCGAACGATACCCTTCCCTAATTGCCAGAGCAACGTCTAAAGTAGTTACGTCATTTTGCATATCAATAAACACTTTTGGCCTATTCAGAATTTCTATTGGCACAAAAAATTGACTAGCATTGTAGTAATCTAAATAATTTTTACTCATGCTATCTTGGGTAGATTTCTTAATTTCGCCCAAAGATAAAAGTGTCAATTGAGCTTTATTTTTTGCATCAATTACAACATCCTTCCAAAATCCAATGGCACTAATTGAGCCACACACTTGTCTATTTTTTCGCACCTTTTGTGGCAAAAAAGCTTGAGAATCTTCATCAAAAAAAGTTTTTGCGCCGCAATGACAGTCAAGGTGGACCACAGGATTAAAGCCACCTGATGATGCCAATAAGTCACAATTTAATCTTTTTGAAGGACCTGTAAGCCTCCACTTCTTGCCTTGCATTTCAACCAAAGAAACCTCGATACCTTTTACAAGGTTTGTTCCATGTGCTTTTAGCACAGCATAACCTTGGAGAACTTCGATACCTAATTTTTTTGCCTTTAAGACAGTTTCACTCTCTCCACCAGATGGCCTAATATCAATGACCTTACAGTTAATCTCATTATTATTGATGTCAATTGCTGTGCTATAGATGCTGTCATTATTTCCATACAAAACAACATCTTTGCCTGAGATTACACCAAACTCATTAAGGTACCGCCTAACAGACTGACTCAACATTATATTTGCTAAATCATTCGTTTCAAATAACATAGGGCGCTCATGAGCTCCAGTTGCCAATATAACTTCTTTAGCTCTTATCTTGTGCAGCACTTTCCTAGCAGCTTGTGTGCCTCCTGATATCAATGACTCACCAGTAGCATTAGTTTGCAATACCTCTATATAGTTATGGTCATACCAAGCATAGGCTGTTGATCGGGAGAATATTTTCAAACGACTATTGGCTATATGTTTAAATTCCAGTAGCTTACTAAGATTATCATGATGCCAACTAATGGCAGTATCATCACTTTGAAATTCATTAAATAATTCCCCACCTAAATGCGCTCGCTCATCAACCAAAATAACCCGTGTTGTTTTAGAGTTATTGAGAACTTCTAATGCAGCTGTTATTCCTGCTACGCCACCTCCAACAACAAGGACCTCAGTATGATGGAAAATATGATCATAAACATCCTCATCTTTTTCAGTAGGGGCTTTTGAAAAACCTGCAAGTGATCTTAGGCTATCTTCAACCATTGCCCAAACCTTTTGCTTTATAAAGGTTTTATAATAAAAACCTGCTGGCATAAATCGATGCAAGGGTTTAATTAAAGCGCGAAAATCAATTGAATTTGGATTACTAGAGCTCACAGCACTTAAGCCATCATAAAGCATAACTTCAGTTGCCTTCAAATTAGGCGTATAGCGCCCACCAATTTCTAGTGAAACAAGTGCGTTAGGCTCTTCAACACCTGAACCCATTAGGCCACGCTTACGTCCATATTTAAAGCTTCTAGCAAAGAACAGAACATCATTTGCTATTAATGCAGAAGCTAAGGTGTCGCCTTTATACCCCTTATAGGATTTGTTATTAAATATAAAGCTTAGAACTTCAGATTGATCTATAAAGTCACTCTTATGATTCTTTAATCTCATGATGGATTCTCGCTCGTTACCTCTCCAAAAGCCGCAACCTCAAGAATTTCATGGCTAATCGTAGATCTTTTAACTAAGAAATATTTACGACATCCATTAGTATGGACCCACTGCTCCCAGTGATCTCCTTTGTGATTAGTGCGATAAAATACATAATCAGACCACTCATCATCACTAAGCTCTTCAGGGTTCTGAGGTCTGGCAATAAAAGCCTCTCCAGCAGGAGAAAATTCATTTTGATCTCTCGATTCTTTACAATATGGACAATCTATCAAAAACATAATATTACCTTTATATATAACTAATGTGCAACTCCTGCTGCACCATGCTCGTCAATAAGAGCTCCACTTGTAAAGCGATCAATATGAAATGGAACTGCTAACTCATGTTGCTTATCTTGAGCAATGGTATGAGCAAAAACATTTCCAGAACCTGGAGTCGCTTTAAAGCCTCCAGTTCCCCAGCCACAGTTAAAGTAAAGCCCTTCAACTTTTGTTGGACTAATTACAGGACAAGCATCAGGGCAAACATCAACTATGCCTCCCCATTGACGGTTCATACGAACTCTCGAAAAAATTGGAAACAATTCAAGTATTGCAGCAGCGCAATGTTCCACTATCTTTGCACTACCTCTTTGAGCATATGAGTTGTAACCATCAATACCAGCTCCAATAACTAAATCTCCCTTATCACTCTGGCTTACGTAACCATGAACAGCGTTCGACATTACTACCGTATGGAGAATTGGTTTCATAGCTTCAGACACAAATGCTTGAAGAGGGTGGCTTTCAACTGGTAGTCTTAATCCTGCCATTTTTGCAACAACTGAAGAGTGCCCTGCACTTACGCAGCCAACTCGATCTGCCATAATATCACCCAGTGTTGTCTTAACACCTTTGACTTTGCCTTCTTCAACCTCGATGTCAATAACCTCACAATTTTGTATAATGTCAACTCCAAGATTTGAAGCCGCCCTGGCAAAACCCCAAGCAACACCATCATGCCTAGCAACGCCAGCACGTGCCTGGAAAGATGCTCCCATAATTGGGTATCTTGCATTTTTAGAAGTATTAATAATTGGAATTTGTTCTTTTATCTCCTTGTGGTCAACTACTACCGCATCAACACCATTGAGCACATTAGCATTTACTCTTCGCTCAATATCTCTCATATCTTGCAGAGTGTGTCCAAGGTTGTATACCCCTCTCTGACTAAACATAACATTGAAGTTTAGATCCTCACTAAGCCCTTCCCAAAGTCTCATGGAGTGCTCATAAAGACTAGAAGCCTCGTCCCTTAAATAGTTTGAACGAATAATAGTGGTATTTCTGCCAGTATTTCCACCACCAATATAGCCTTTTTCAAGAACCGCAACATTTGTAATACCGCACTCTTTAGCTAAATAATAAGCTGTAGCTAGTCCATGGCCACCACCACCAATGATAATAACATCGTACTTAGATTTAGGTTTTGATAATGGGATTGCTTGATCCCATTCTTGATTGCCTAATCCAGCCTTTAATAACGAATACCAAGAATATTTTTTTTGCATAATAATTTAAGCTCAAACAATAAAACTATAAATCAAGAACTACGTCACTTGTGGGATAAGAACAACAAGTAAGTATGTAACCCTCTTCCTCATGAGACTTTAAAAGCCCACCCTGAGCATCCATCTCAACTGTACCTTCTATCATCTTGGTGCGACATGTTCCACATAGCCCCATAGAGCAAGCAAAAGGAACTGTAATGCCTTGTTTTTGAATTGAAACCAATATACTCGAATTACTGCCACAAGACACCACCTTATCACTCTTCGACAGGGTGACATTATATTCATTTATTCCACTATCTGGAACTTTATGTTCTGGCAATTCCAGATTAACTGCCATATTACTTTGAGCAGTTGAACTCTCAATATCAAAGCTCTCTTGATGATAAGCAGACATATCGAAATTGCTCAATTCTAAAATCTTTTTTACATTTTGCATATAAGATTCTGGCCCACAACAATATACCTCTCTATCAGTGAAATCTGGCACAAGCTCTAAAAGCATTTCAGAACTTAAAAATCCACTAGGTCCCTCCCAGTTTGCATCTGGTTTATCACATATAAAATGCCTTTTAAAGTTAGTCTGATGGAGTTCATAAAACTCAAGCTCTTCTTTTGAAATTAAATCTTTGGGAGATTGTGCATTATGAATAAAAACTAAATCAACATTTATAGATAAATCAATAAAATATCTTGTCATTGAGAGCATTGGGGTAATACCACTTCCACCTGACATGAGTAAAATTTTAGACCTGGGCTGATCAAGAGCAACACTAAAAGACCCTCCAATATTAAGAGCATCAACGCAATCACCAATCTTTAAGTTGTCATGCATCCAGTTAGTAACAACCCCATCCTTCATTCTTTTATTAGTTATAGTTATTGTGTACGGTCGAGTTGGACTTGACGCTATGGTATAAGTTCGCATAACCTCATTACCATCTATATTTAAAAATAGAGTTGTATGCTGGCCTGGCAAAAACTGAAACCAAGCGTCTTTCTTTGACTTAAAAGTAAAGCTCTTAACATTGTGAGTTTCATCTTTGATTTCAATACACTTTAGAGGTGATAGATCTCCAACCCATCTATCAAGACTTTCAATATTTATATTGGGAAAAACTAATTCATTCATCTTACTTCAACTTAGTATTTAAATAATTGTTTACAATTTTATCATTGCCTTATGCAGTTGTAAAAATTAGAAAAGAAAATAGACTGTTTTTAATTCCAGCTAGACTTAATTAAAAATAACACCCTAAGGCATAGGAATTACATGTTTTTTTCTGGCATTCATTCCCTGAAAAATAATTGCCATAAATATAGCGCAACCACCAATTAAAGTATTTGTACTCGGAACCTCGTGAATGCCAAATATTGGAAGCCATGCCCAAAAAATTCCCAAAACCACCTCAAGCAATGAAAGCATTACAAGCTCACCACTAGGCAAATATTTTGCCCCTAAGCCATATAATATAAGGCCAACTCCAACTACTAAGCCATGCATCATACTAATTCCAATATTGGCTGAGGCCATTTCAAAACTACTTCCACTTACTAGAATTAAAATTGTTGCCCATAACATACAAAAAAAGCCAGCAAGAGCAGGCGTTAATAATTTAGGCACTTCAGGATTTTTTCGAATTGTAATTGTGTATATTGCAAAGCCTAAAGCTACAAAGAAACCATAAACAACACCTAATAAAGTAGTAGATTTTTCAGTATCCCAAACCATAATTGTAATTCCAGCAGCAACAATTAGCATATTTATAAAAGTGATAGGGCTCAACCTTTCACCTAAAATAAGGTAGCCTAAAAACGCAGAAAGAACTGGGGACAGGGCAAGCATTAATAGAGTAATAGCTACTGTTGTTGTTGTTAATGCATAAATCCATCCAAAAAATGTAAATGACATTACCACGCTTCCTACCAAACTCCAGGAGTCGATCCTCTTAAATGTAAGAAAAAAATCTTTGCCTTCTCTAAATGCTACATAAATGAGAATCACCGATGTGATTATTAAACCCCTATAAAGTAGATATTGAAGTCTATAGTTTTCAGCATCTTCTAGTAGGCGTACAAGTGGCGCGCCAAAACTCCAGATTATTCCACTGATAACGACTAATAAAAATCCAAGAAAATATCTATTCTGCATGAAACCCCTACATAACATAAAGATTGACACTAATTATTTCCGCATTTTGTTCTTAAAATATATATCTGTCAATCATTTTTTTACGTGCCAAGGAGAGATACCAAAGTTAACACTGTTATTTGTACAAAAAATAAGTAAATTCAGAGCTTAGTAGCAGTTAAAATTTAACTTTAAACACTTAGGCTTAAAAAATTCATGGATAACTTAAGAGGCATTCTATTCATGATTCTTGCAATGGCTGGATTTGCATTTGAGGATTTATTTATTAAAATTCTCTCAGCTTATTTTCCAATTTCAGAAGTAATAATAATTCTTGGCTTTACTGGAAGTATCGTTTTTCTCATAATTGCACTTTTTCAGAAAGCACCAATTTTTCATAAAGACCTATTAAATAAGCATGTAATAATTCGAACAATTTGTGAGCTTTTAGGGGCGGTATTTTTTGTTACAGCAATTGCTTTAACGCCACTTTCATCCGCTTCAGCTATTCTACAAATAACGCCATTATTAGTAACCATTGGCGCTGTAATATTTTTTAGAGAAAAAGTAGGATGGAGGCGCTGGACAGCAGTATTTGTTGGCTTTATGGGTGTGTTATTAATTTTGCGCCCTGGCTATGGTGGCTTTATGCCGGCTTCAATATTTGCATTGCTTGGAGCTTTATTTCTAGCAGCAAGAGATTTATCAACTCGCGCAATGAAGGTTGACCTTCCCTCGGTAACAATTGCTTTATATGCCTTTATAGCTTTTGGATTCTCAGGTATTTTGATTATTCCATTTAATTCGCCAATGATAGCTCCGTCACTATATCAAATTATGTATTTTATTGGGGCATCGACTTTTGGGGTAATTGCTTATTATTCTCTTGTTATATCATCACGCATTGGTGAAATGTCCGTTATATCACCATTCCGATATTCACGGATTGTATTCGCAATGCTTCTAGCAATAATAGTTCTTGGAGAGAGGCCAGATAGCTTTACCCTTATTGGGGCATCAATTGTCGTAGCTTCAGGACTTTATACATTCATACGTGAAAGTATTTTAAATAAACCTCAATGAATTAGAGTAATTAGACCATGGATCGTAAGCTATTTTTCATCAAGCAGAAAATATATGCTTTAAGAAAAGCTTGCTATACTTTACTAAAATAACTAACACCCGCACAAATTAACTCAATCAAAGGAGTCGCTATGAATATGCCAAGAACAATACTTATACCAAATGGTGACAATATAGTTCACACATTTAGTGATAAAGAATTCCAAAATCGCCAGCAGAGTCTCAGAACTCATATGGCGCAAAATAACATTGATAGTGTAATTTTTACGTCAATTCATGGCATTAATTATTACAGTGACTTCCTCTATTGCTCTTTTGGCAGACCTTACGCACTTGTCGTTACGCAAGATATAACTACAACGGTAACTGCAAATATTGATGGTGGCCAACCTTGGCGTAGAACTTTTGGTGAAAACTTAGTCTACACAGACTGGCAAAAAGATAGCTTCTTTTATGCATTACAACAGCTCGTAAGTAATGGCGATAAAATTGGCATAGAGTATGATCATATAACTAAAGAACGCTTAGATAAGCTTCAAGCTGCATTTAACAAATCAAACTTTATTGATATTTCAGTTGATTGCATGAAGATGCGCTCTATCAAGTCAGATGAGGAAATTGCTCATATCATTCAGGGAGCAAATGTTTGTGATATAGGCGGAGCAGCACTCGTTGAAGCTGTTAAAGAAGGAGTACCAGAACACGAGGTAGCCCTTAACTCAACTCAGGCTATGGTCAGAGAAATTGCTAAGCGATATCCAAACTCAGAGCTAATGGACACCTGGACTTGGTTTCAATCTGGCATTAATACTGATGGCGCGCACAACCCCGTGACCACTAGGAAAGTTCAAAAAGGTGATATTTTAAGTCTTAATTGTTTTTCAATGATTGCAGGTTACTATGTTGCACTCGAAAGAACATTATTTTATGATCATGTTGATGACGCATCCCTGAGATTGTGGGAAATTAATGTAAAGGTACATGAGGAAGGAATGAAACTTATCAAGCCAGGAGTTGCATGCAAAGACATCGCACTTGAACTTAATAAAATTTTTGAAGAGTATGGCTTGCTTGAAAGTAGAACTTTTGGATATGGCCATTCATTTGGAGTTTTGTCTCACTACTATGGCCGTGAAGCTGGAGTTGAGCTAAGAGAGGATATAGATACAGTGCTGCAAAAAAATATGGTTGTCTCTATGGAGCCTATGATTATGATCCCAGGAAGTCAGCCTGGTGCTGGTGGTTATCGTGAACATGATGTTATGGTGTTAACGGAAGATAGCGCCTATGACATTACCAAATTTCCATTTGGTCCAGAGCATAATATTATTACTTAGTAGTTTTTATAAAACACTAACTCAGAAAAATGGAAACTATTGATTACTCATATTTATTAAAAGAGTTGAAATTAACAGCCCGAAATGCTGGTAATGAGATTATGAAAATCTATACTAATTCAATAAATGTTAACTTCAAAGAAGATGGATCGCCGGTTACACTAGCTGACAAAGCAGCAGAGCATGTAATTCTTAAAAAACTTAAAGAGATTACCCCAGATATCCTAATCGTCTCAGAAGAAGACTCAAAAAGTCATAGTTCAAAAGCTACGAATCAGTTTTTTCTCATAGATCCACTTGATGGCACAAAAGAGTTCCTTAAAAAAGATGGCTTAGGTTCATTTACTGTAAATATTGGACTTATTGAAAATGGCATTCCAACTTTAGGGGTTGTTTATGCACCTGCACTTAACAGGATGTTTTTTGCTTCAGTTACTACTGGCGCTTTCGAAGAATCAAATGACTTAATTAAGCCTATAACTATTCGAGAATTACCTCAATCTGGAGCTGTTGCTGTAGCGAGCGTTTCTCATCGTGACGAATTAACAAATACTTGGATAAATGATCATAAAATTAAGAATACAACATCCATTGGGTCTTCATTAAAATTTTGTTTAGTTGCCTGTGGTGAGGCTGATGTCTATCCTCGATTTGGTCCAACTATGGAATGGGACACTGCTGCTGGAGATGCTGTTTTGAGATGTGCAGGTGGCTCAGTTAAGCATCCAAATGATGAGCCGTTTAACTATGGAAAGTCTAATTATAGAAATGGTCCATTTATTGCTTATGGAAGTTTCTAGATCAAAAGAAATAAAAACTCTTACTAATTAAACCATCCTAACTTTCGTAAGAATATATCTCTACCATCATCTCATCTGCAATTAGCTCAAGCTTATCTCTAATAAGGTTTTCGTCAAGGGAGACTGGCAAATGAAGAGTAATTTGTGCTTTGAAAAGCTGCTCTCCAGACATAGATGCATCAATTATTTCAGTCTTTAACTCTTCTACATTTGCTTGCAAATCATCTGCTAGAACATGAGATAGTTTATTGATAATGCCAACATGATTTTGACCAATAAGCTCAATGTTATAACTCTTTACATTAGCTTGCTTTAATGGAGAAGTTTCTTCGCACGCTATTTGCAATCCTAAAGACGATGAAACCAACTCTTTACTTAATTGAGTAGCATTTTTGGATGGCACATTAACCTTCAGAATTCCAGCAAACTTTCCTTCAAAGCTTGACATATTACTCTCAATCCAGTCACCATTATTGGCCACAATAATCTTTGAAAGACCATCAATAAGCCCAGGTTTATCGTCACCTAAAACACTAATCAAAAATGATGTCATAAAAATTTTATTTATAATCTTCTACACTTGGACAAGAACAAATTAAGTTCTTATCACCATAGACATTATCCACTCGCGAAACTGGCGGCCAGTATTTAACTCGCCTTAAACTTTCGACAGGATATGCTGCCTCTTCCCTGGAGTATGAAAAATTCCATTCCGTAGATGTTACCATTTCTAGAGTATGTGGAGAATTAATTAGCGGGTTATCTTCTGTAGAGTATTCTCCAGACTCAACTTTTAGTATCTCTTTTCTGATTTGTATCATAGCATCACAAAATCGATCAAGCTCATCCAATGACTCAGACTCTGTTGGTTCAATCATCAACGTTCCAGCAACTGGAAATGACATAGTTGGGGCATGAAAACCGTAATCAATGAGTCGCTTAGCTACATCATCTACACTTATACCAACTGTGTCTTTAATGGGTCTAATATCAATAATACACTCATGGGCAATCCTACCATTTTCATCACTATAAAGTATTGGATAGTGCTCTTCAAGTCTCTTTGATATATAGTTTGCATTTAAAATTGCATTGCATGTAGAAGCATAAAGGCCTTCTTTACCAAGCATTGCAATATACATCCAACTAATAGGCAAAATACTGCCAGAGCCCCATGGAGCTCCAGAAATACTTCCAACATCTGTATTATTTAATGGCGTTGTTGGTAAAAAGTGTACTAAATGCTCTTTAACGCCAATTGGCCCAACTCCAGGACCGCCACCACCATGAGGAATAGCAAATGTTTTATGTAAATTAAGGTGTGATACGTCGCCTCCAAATTCACCTGGAGCAGAAACACCAACCATTGCGTTCATATTGGCACCATCAATATAAACCTGGCCTCCAGCATTATGAACAATTTCACAAACCTCTTTTACATCCTTTTCAAATACTCCATGAGTCGAAGGATATGTAATCATTATTGCAGCTAAATTATCGGCATGCTCTTTTGCTTTTGCTTTTAAATCTAAAAGATCAATATTGCCATCCTCTGCACTATCAATTACGATTACCTTCATACCAGCCATTTGTGCAGATGCTGGATTAGTGCCATGAGCAGAAGATGGGATTAAACAAATATTTCTATTTTCTTCACCTCTACTTCGGTGATAAGCACGAATTGCAATTAATCCTGCATACTCACCCTGAGCTCCTGAATTTGGCTGCAGTGATATTGCAGCATAACCTGTTGCCTCACAAAGCATTTCTTCAAGCTCACTAATCATCTCCTGATAACCTATGACTTGATTCATTGGAACTGCTGGATGAATCTGAGAAAATTCTGGCCAAGATACTGGTATTAATTCTGCTGCAGCATTAAGCTTCATTGTGCATGAACCAAGAGGAATCATTGAACGATCAAGTGCAATATCCTTATCTCCCAAATACCTAATATAACGCATCATATTTGTTTCTGATCGATAGGTATTAAAAACATCATGTGTCAAGAAGCTTGATTTTCTTTTAAGACTTTTATGAATTTGAGTCTTATTTTTTTCAAATATAATTTGAGTGTCTAGGTCAGATTCCGTATTAAATATTTTCCATAAGCGCTCTATATCCTCAGGAGCACTTAGTTCATCAAATGAAACTGAAACGAGTGTCTTACTAAAAACATTTATGTTGTATCCATTCTTTTCAGCTTGCATAACTACTGCATCAGAGTTCTCAACTTCTATAGTTAATGTATCAAAAAATGTCTCATTTAAAATACGAAATCCCATTTCTGACATCCCTTCAGCAAAAACACTTGAGTAGCGAAAAATTCGATCAGCGATATTTTTAAGTCCCTCTGGTCCATGATAAACAGCATACATGCTTGCCATAATTGCCAGAAGAGCTTGAGCAGTACAAATATTACTTGTCGCTTTTTCACGGCGAATGTGTTGCTCTCTAGTCTGAAGTGCAAGTCTATAAGCAAGCCTCCCTTTAGTATCAACCGATGCTCCAATAATACGCCCAGGCATAGACCTTTTGTATTTGTCACTGATAGACATGAAGGCAGCATGTGGACCACCATAACCAATTGGCACTCCAAATCTTTGAGTATTACCAACTACTATGTCTGCACCCATTTCACCAGGTGGCTTTAAAAGTGTTAAAGAAAGTAAGTCTGCACTAACTGCAACGAGAGCTTTTTTTTGATGAACTAATTCTATTAAACTTGAGTAATCACTATAGCCACCATAAGTATTAGGATATTGCAATAACACTCCAAAACAATCAAGCTCTTTTAGATCAGTCAGAGGGTCACCAACAACGACCTCAATATTTAGTGGCTCAGCTCGAGTTTTAATTACTTCAATATTTTGAATAAAACAATCATTAGCTACAAAAAAGATATTACTCTTAGATTTACTAACTCGATGACACAAAGTCATAGCTTCTGCACAGGCGGTTGCCTCATCTAGCATTGATGCATTTGCTAAATCCATCCCTGTTAAGTCTGAGACCATTGTTTGAAAATTCATTAATGCCTCTAACCGGCCTTGAGATATTTCTGGCTGATAAGGAGTATAAGCAGTGTACCAAGAGGGATTTTCTTGGACATTGCGCTGAATTACTGGTGGAGTAATTGCATTGTAATAACCTTGGCCAATGAATGACTTATAACGAATATTCATTCTAGCTAGATTTCTTAATTTTTTAAGGGCTGCCAACTCCGACATACCTTTAGCTATATTCATCGGCTTTTTTCGACGAATAACATCTGGCACAATCTCATCAATTAACTTATCTAAGTTGTCAAAACCAAGATAATCAAGCATCTGATTTTTCTGCTCAGTTGAAGAACCAATATGCCTAGTAGTAAAGGCATCATTATTTAATAAATCTTCAATTTTTTTAGCCATTAAACTCTTTCCTTATTCCTCAATAAAACTGTTGTACGCGCTTTCATCCATTAACTCATCTAATTCTTTAGGACTTGATAATTTCACTTTGATAAACCAACCATCTCCCATAGAGTCTTCAGTGACAAGTTCTGGCTCATCTTCTAAACGACTGTTAACTTCAACAATAGTTCCAGAAACTGGTGCAACTAGATCTGAAGCAGCTTTAACTGACTCAATTACGGAAATATTTTCTCCACGGCTACACTCATCCCCAACTTCTGGTAACTCAACATAAACCAGATCCCCTAATTGTTCTTGGGCAAAATCTGTTATCCCAATAACTACTAGATCATCTCCTTGCGATTGAATCCATTCATGATCTTCTGAAAATTTAATACTCATCACTGCTCCTCATAATTAATATTTAACCTCTGTAATAGTTCTGTTTAACAAATGGCAGACTTACAACCTCAACTGCAATTTTTTTATCCCTAACTAATGCAAAAAGCTTGGAATTTTTTTCTATATAACTCTTTTTTAACCTTGCTATAGCTATTGGCCTATTTATGCTAGGGCCAAAGCCACCGCTCGTTACCTTTCCCACATTATTACCCAACTCATCTTCAATCATGGCCCCATCTCGAACAGGCATTCTTCCTTCTGGTTGAAGGCCAACAACCTTTGATTCAGAGCCCTCATTAAGGTGTCTCATAATAGTTTCGAAGCCTAAATAATTACCTTCTCTTTCTCCACTAGTT
Source organism: Candidatus Pseudothioglobus sp. uisw_070 (assembly GCF_059512545.2). Lineage (NCBI taxonomy): Bacteria > Pseudomonadati > Pseudomonadota > Gammaproteobacteria > Pseudothioglobaceae (SeqCode) > Pseudothioglobus (SeqCode) > Candidatus Pseudothioglobus sp. uisw_070. The sequence goes on from NZ_CM183456.2 coordinate 1,736,889, forward strand.
CTTCTTACCTTGGATAAGGCCCAGCCCAATGAAGACTCAACAGGACTATGATAAATATCAAGCTCATGTCCATAAAGAGATAATCCAGCCTCTAAACGAAGAGAGTCTCTTGCACCTAAGCCAACCCATTCAACTTCTATGTTGGAAAGTAAAAGTTTTGCTAATTCCTCAGAATCTTTGGCTGCTAATGAAATTTCAAAACCATCTTCTCCTGTATAGCCAGACCTTGTTATCAAGCATTCAATTCCATTTATGACTATTTGTTTAGCGGTCATAAAAATCATTTCACTAATAGAAGGTGCAATCTCAGATAAAACTTTGTGGGCTAAAGGACCTTGTAATGCTAAAAGTGCATTATCTTCAAGAAACTCTACTTTACAGTCATCGCCAATTGTCTTTTGCAAATGAGCAAAATCAGCATTTTTACAGCCAGCATTAACCACTAAAAACAAACCTTCATCACCCAGATTGGTAACCATCAAGTCATCCATTACGCCGCCAGATTTATTTGTAAATAAAGCATAGCGCAATTTCATTAAGGGTAAATCAATAATATCAACTGGAACTATAGACTCAAGTGCTTTTTTTGCATTTGCACCACCCAGCCTTATCTGTCCCATATGGGAGACATCGAAAAGTCCTGCTTTTTCACGTGTGTGGTTGTGTTCTTTTTTTATCCCAAGAGGATAACTTACAGGCATATCATACCCAGCAAATGGCACCATCTTTGCTCCAGCATCTAAGTGCATTTGATGCAAAGGAGTAGTTCGAATTAGCATATCTTTAGACATTATAATTTGTCTCAAAAAGCCATATTATATAGGATAGTTTATTTAGTTGAATTCAATTCGTCTTGAATTGATATAAATAGGGTAATTATGTGAATATCGACAGAATGGTTACAAGGCTCACCAGTTTTCCTTTAGTTAATCACAAAGTTTTATATCAGAATTAATACCCATTAGTCTTACTATATATAGGATAAGGCAATTCTCCTTTTTGAATTCGATGGATGTTTTCAGAAATAGTTTGTCCTGCTGAGTTTGGATTACTTTGGCCTGCAATGTGTGGCGTTATATAAACTGAAGGATGGCCCCAAAGTGAATTATTTTCTGGCAACGGTTCTTGAGTAAATACATCCAAAGCAGCTGCTTTAATATGTCCGTCACTAAGAAGAGTCAACAAATCATCCTCATTAATTATTCCACCTCTACCAATATTTATAATAAATGAATTTTTTGGAAGAAGGCTAAGCTCTTTTTTTGTAATAATGTTGGTAGTATCGGATGTTAAGGGAAGGACATTAATTAGAATGTTCGTCCTGCCTAAAAAATCAGAAAGCTGATCCTGACCATAATAATATTTAATATCTGTCAGTGAAGATTTTTGATTAGCGCCCCAACCAATAACATTAAAACTTTGAGTAACTAATAATTCACCAATACTTCTGCCAATATTTCCTAGACCCATAATGCCAATTGTTCGGTCCTCTGATTGAATAGAGCTTTGCTGAATCCACTGGCGTTTAAGTTGTTGTGATCTATAAAGATACTGATCGCTATGAAAATGAAGCACCCAATGCAAGGCATGAAGGCACATTTCATGAGTTAATTTTTTATCGACCAGGCGGATTATAGGTAGTCCTTCTGGTAAGTCGGGATCACTAATAATGTGATCTACTCCAGCCCCTAGAGACAAAATCGCTTTTAAATTTGGGTACTTTTTTAATATACCTCGAGGATGCTTCCAGACCACAGCAAATTCAACCTCATTAACATCGCCATCATCCGGATAAACTTTTATATCCATCTCTGGCATAGCCTTTTGCAGGCCATTTGACCAAACCTCCATATCCTCCCAGAAGTCTGTAGACGCTAATACTATTGACATAATTTAACCCATGGTGATTTTCTAATTAATATTGATATTTTAATTTACTTATTAAGACAACACTCCTAAAAATAGCTATTAAGAAATTCACGGTATCATGAATTTTTTTAATAGCTAAAATCAAATATTAATGTAGAATATTAGCAATAACTTTTATCTAATTTTTTTATGTTTATCAGTGTTTTAGACTTATTTAAAGTTGGTGTTGGGCCTTCAAGCTCGCACACAATGGGGCCTATGGTTGCTGCCAATGATTTTATGACGCATGTCAAAAAATTTTTAGATTCAAATCCTGCTGGTGAAATGCGTCATATTAGATGTACTCTAAAGAATTCTTTAGCTTATACAGGAGTTGGACATGCGACAGATAGAGCTGTCACTCTTGGACTTAATGGATATCTTCCAAATACCATCATTAAAGAGAATATGGATGAAGTCATTGAGAGAACTTGGAACTCAAAAAATATAGCTATCAACAACACTCAAAAAGTTGCCTTCTTTTCGGAAGATGATATCATTTTCGATACTAGAAACTCATTACAGCAAAACCCTAACGGTATGGTTTTTGAGCTTCTTGACCAGTCAGACTCAATTCTAATTTCACATACTTATTTCTCTATTGGTGGTGGTTTTATATCTACATTAGCTGAAATAGATAATGTTGAAGCACCCATTGCAGCGGAGCCCAGCTCAGCTTATCCATTCCCGTTTGATAATTCAGATCAAATGCTGGAAATGTCTAAAAAGCATGATAAGACTATTTGGGAAATGAAGCTCGCCAATGAAATAGAAAATATTCCTGAAAAAATTCTGAATAAGGAGCTTGATACTATTTGGGACGCAATGAAAACTTGTGTTGAGAGTGGTCTTGCAACTGAAGGTATATTACCGGGTGGTTTAAATACCAAGAGGCGCGCAAAAAAATTACATGAAAGCCTCCAGAGTGATCCAGAAAATACAAATTCTAGTGACTGGCTTTGTGCATATGCCATGGCAGTAAATGAAGAAAATGCTGCTGGTCACATGGTAGTGACTGCGCCCACTAATGGAGCAGCAGGTGTAGTTCCAGCAACTCTTTACTACTTCTACAAACATAAGTCGGCAACTCAAGAACAAATTCGTCAATTCTTATTAACAGCATCTGCGATTGGTGGGCTCATAAAACATAATAGCTCTATATCAGGAGCTGAGGTTGGTTGTCAAGGAGAGGTAGGTTCAGCGTCCTCAATGGCTGCTGCAGCTTTATGTACTGTAAGAGGCGGCACAACAGCGCAAATTGAAAATGCTGCAGAAATGGCGCTAGAACACCATATTGGAATGACTTGCGACCCAGTCAAGGGTCTTGTTCAAGTTCCTTGTATTGAGAGAAATGGATTTGGCGCAGTTAAGGCTTATACTGCAAGCTCACTTTCGCTTAGAGAAAGTGGTGAACATTTAATTTCGCTAGATCAGTGTATTGCTGCTATGAAAAGAACTGGCCTTGATATGTCTACAAAATATAAAGAGACGTCATTAGGCGGCTTGGCTGTAAGCTTTATTGAATGCTAAATTAATCTGTATCAACTAGTCCTGCGCCTGCACCTGAAGCTCTAGACTCAGCACTTGATTTAACCAAGCAGCGTGAAAAGTAGCTATAAATTGCCTGCCAATTCTCCTCTACTTTAACGCCATTATGAAGTACTCTTAATTTCTCTTCAGCTAACTTAAATTTTTTAAGATTCTTACCTTTATAGGATTTATCACTCATTTCTAGAGGTGAAATTAACACATCAGCATTGCTACTTAATTCTATAGGATTAGATGATGAGCTTAAAACCTCCCACTCTTCATTATCAGTTAAGTTAACTTGAAATTGATTTTTATCTTGATCAGTCCAAACTACTTTTAGCCCATTACATTTATTAGCACCAAGAGCAGAAACAACTAAAAATGGAGAATCAACATTACTAATTTTTAATTCACTGACTCTACTATTAATCTCAACCCAATCAACACTGCTTGAAGATGCCTCTAAAGAAGATAAGAGCTTCTCTTCTGAACAAAATAAATGCCCCCCTGCTTTTGTTTTTTCAAATTGAATCGATAAACTACTTGCTTGACTATCTAGATTATCAAGCGCTTTTAAGCTACATAGCGAAGGGTCAAAACCATTTTCTGAAATCCACATATTGGCTCTTGCAAAGTCTTCTGAAAGACCAATAGGAGCTTCTACACCAAAGGCTGCTCTAGTGAAATAAAAAAGAACTTCATTTAATGAAATTGTTAAATAACTTTCTGACATGTGCAATTTATACACGGAAATGACTGGGGTCTTCCCGCAATTGGAAATGACCAGCAATCATGGTTTGGCTCTGACAGTTGATCAGGCATTGGAGCGCCTTGATACATTGATATCCGAGTCCATAAGTCGGACTTTGGATCAAACTTTGAAGCGCCGAAAAAGGCTAACTTAAAACGTAATAAATCTAGTGGTCTCATGGACTCACTTAATAAATTATCCTGAACTTCAGAATAAGGCCTAACAAAAGTATTTTGAATTCGACGAATGATATGTCTAAATTCTGGGTACATCATTACAAACTCACTGATTGAAATATCATTAGAAGTGGATGACAATACTTTATTGAGCTGACTTACATCTCTACCAATAGCCAGTGGCATCTCTTGCTCAACGCCATCATCGATTCCTTTAGAGCCAAACCTAGGCTCCAACTTATCTTCAGAATAGTACCAAAAATGGTGCTGTGATTCTTTTAAAGAAAAATCAATACTAGTAGCCCATTGATAAGAATCTTCAACAACTTCTTTTAATTGGGCTAATGACATATCTGCATTAAATTTTGGAATTAAATTAGTTGACATTGTCTCTGCAAGATCATCTACTAGTGAACCATGAGGCTCAATAATTAAAGAAACGACCATCTCTTGACATTCCAATGAAAAATTATCCTCAACAAACTGGTAAATTCCATTCCAAGGATAGGGTCTAGATATATTAAACTCATCTTCACACCAAATCCTAAGCGATTGTATTTCGTCTGTTAAGCACGAGATTCTATCAGCCTGGACAGTATCCTCAACATTCCATTCATCAACATGCTGACTAACCTGAAGTAGTGACTTTAAGAAAACTTTAAGTGTGCCTTCAATTGGCGTTTCAATTGATCTTACTCTTGCTAATGCGGTTTCTTTTGCAACAACCCAATTATGAATTAATGCTGGGTGTTTAAGTAAAAATGGAGCCATACCCAAACCTGTTGCATTTCCCACACCAATAAATTGTCGTGTAGTTTTATCAAGTTTAACTGCTTTTTTACCACCTCTTTCTTTTGCAAGCTCTTCAACTGAATCAATCGTAAACCAGCGAATTAAATAAACAGTTAACAACTCCATTTGAAATGGCGCTTTACACTCCTCTCGATCAGCAATCTTAGCTCGGTCTGCACAGCCAAACTTTCCACTTCCATAAACCGCGGAAGTTCTCATTAAATAACCTACAGAAGTTAATAAATCAATATCTGGTTGCTGACCTTTTGATAAAGAGTCAACTGCATTTTTAAATACTCTTAAACTTTTGTTTGCTCTTGCTAAAGCAAGCTCACTTGGTCTATATCGACCCCCTTCCTGCTTGGGGGTATTATTTGCTAAATAGTCAATATCTTCTTGAGTGGGTACACCATCAAAAAGATTAAAAGTTGCATCCCATACTTCTGCAATAACTCTATCAGTTCTCATTTCATCTGGTATTTTTTGAGTAAAGGCAACCAATGAATATGTCCTATTTGGAGTCGTCACAGCATAAATACTTAAACCATAACCGTCCTTATCAACTTCTCGACGAGTTCTCTCAAATTTCCAATTCTCACGAGCCATTCGCCTTATAAGTGTTCGCATAAAACTTAAACGAGTAGGGAATGAAGAGCCCATTCTCTCAAGACGCATAACCTTTTCAGGTGATCTCATAAAATCAGATTCAATATCAATAATTGCAGTTTCTGTAGTCATAATTCCAATTATAAAGGTTCAAATGATGCTTCAAAAAAGTTTAGCCAGTTCTTACCCATGATTGAATCAATATCATTGCTATTAAAACCAGCACTTTTTAGGCCAGTTGCAATATTTAAAAAGTCACGGTTATCACGAAACCACTTTGGCTGATCAGGGAAACCTGCAAAACTTGCAGAGCCCTCTCCAAAGTCACGCTCATTTGTCCAGGTTCCATTTCTCATCCATTCAACAACACTGTCAGGTTGATTTTGGCATAAATCAGTTCCAATACCAATATTATGAACACCCATAATTTCGGCAGTATCAGAAACCATATTACAAAAACTCTCTAGTGAACAGTTAGTACCATCTTTAAGATGGTGCGCATAGACTGAAAAGCCAAGCATACTGCCACTTTCACCTAAAGCCTTAAGAACTTTATTAGACTTATTTCTTAGTGCAGGATGCCAAAAAGTTGGATTAGCGTGGGTAATTGCAATAGGGCGCTCTGAGATTTCAATCGCCTCAAGCGTAGAAATTTCTGAAGAATGGCTCATATCAACCACTAAGCCAACTCTATTCATTTCTTTAATTACTTGCTTACCCATTCGAGTTATACCTGGGTCATTTTCTTCATAGCAACCTGTGCCCAATAAGCTCTGATTATTATATGTGAGCTGCATAAATCTAACACCCAATTGATGACATATTTCGACCAATCCAATATCGTCTTCAATTGGTGAACAGTTCTGAAACCCAAAAAATATTGCAGTTCGCCCCTCACTTTGAGCTTTAAGAACATCACTTGCAGACTTGCCATGAAAAATTAAATCTGAAAAACTTTCAAAACGGCGATTCCAATCAATAACATTTTTCACCATCTCCTTAAAGTCTTCATGGTAACAAATTGTAACGTGGACCGCACTAAGACCGCCATCATTAATTTGTTTGAAGACCTCTTCACTCCAATTGTTATACTGAAGTGCGTCAATAAAAAGTGATGGATGAGCCATTATGGGTTTCCGCTAGAAATATATGAAGTTTTAACTTGAGTATATAGCTCTTTTGCATATGATCCTTGCTCTCTAGGACCAAAACTTGAGTTTTTTCTACCACCAAAAGGAACATGATAATCAGTACCAGCTGTTGGTAAATTCACCATTATGCATCCACTCTCTGCGTTTCTTCGAAAATGACTTGCTCGTGATAATGACTGAGTAATAATGCCTGAAACAAGACCAAAATCTGTGTCGTTGGCAACTGAAAGTGCTTCATCATAATCTGCAACCTTAATAACGCAAGCCATAGGTGCAAATAATTCTTCTCGGTTCACTCGCATAGTGTTATTACCGCCAACTAATAAGGCAGGCTGCATATAAAAGCCAGGATTATCGAGCTCCAGTTTTTCACCACCACATACTATTTCACAGCCTTCTTCTTTAGCTAAAGACATGTATTTAAGATTTGAGTCAAGTTGCTGTTGACTTGCTACTGGACCAATTTGAGTCCCTTCGTGGAGCGCATGTCCAACCTTAAGAGCTGCAGTAGACTGACTCATTCGATCAACAAACTCATCATGAATTGATGCATGAACAACTAACCTTGATGAAGCAGTGCACTTTTGGCCTGTACTTCCAAAAGCACCGCCAGTAGCCGCAGCAACAGCAACATTAATATCTGCATCATCCATTACAACTAATGGATTTTTAGAGCCTAATTCTAATTGGAATTTAGTTAGGTTTTTTGCCGCAGCTCCAGCTATTTGGAGCCCAACATCATAAGACCCAGTAAAACTAATAGCATGGACTTTTGGGCTTTCAGCTAAAGCCTGTCCGATAGATGATCCAGATCCCATAACTAAATTAAATAATCCTTTTGGTATGTCTTGTTTTGCAATGATTTCTGTTAATGCAAAGGCGCTCGCTGGAGTTAGATTAGCAGGCTTCCAAATAACTGCATTACCGAATGCTAATGCAGGGGCAATTTTCCAGCTTGCAGTCGCAGTTGGGAAATTCCAAGGAGAAATAATTGCAACAGTCCCCATCGCTTCTCGTCGAACATCAATTTCAATGTTTGGCCTAACTGAATCTGCTGTATCACCACTTTGACGAAGCACTTCAGCAGCGTAGTAAGTAAAAAATTGACCAGCTCTATAAATTTCTCCTTTGCCTTCAGCTAACGGTTTACCTTCTTCACGAGAAAGTAGCTCTCCTAACTCAGCACTTCGAGCCATCATCTCGTCACCAATCTTCATCAAAACAGCTTGTCGCTGCTCTAAACCAGTAGAAGCCCATTGCTTTTGCGCAATTTGAGAAGAGTTAAGGGCGTCCTCTAGCTGAGCATTATTTGCTTGCGCATACTCACCAATGACATCGTTGGTATCGGAAGGATTAATGTTAGATATAGAACTAGAACCCTTGACCCAGTCGCCGGCTATAAAGTTATTAGACAGATTTGACATTATTTTTTATTTATTTTTAAAATATTAAATTTTACTCTTTATTGCTGATTTATCAAGAATATAAGGCAATAAGTAAATATAGTATTTTTCATGTTTGTATGAAAAATTAATGTTGCATTTAACAAATATTTAATCTACGATACATATATTAAATATATTGTAATCAAACTATTATGGCTAACTCTTCTGAAAGACTTGGTAGGGATGCAAGAAGAACAGATCGACTAAAAGTCAAGATTGAAATGCTCCCTACTTTGAAGCGCAAAATCCCACTTACAGAGCCAATGAGTGAAGAGCAGATTTTAAAAATGGATGACGCATCTTTATCAATTCTTGAAGATGTAGGCGTTGAGTTTCATGACCCAATTGCCCTCGAAGATTGGAAGAAGGCTGGCGCTGACGTCAAAGGTGAGCGCGTTCGTTTTGATAGAGGCCTTATTCGTGAACTAATCTCAAGCATCCCAGAAAGCATCACTATGAATGCCCGTGACCCAGAAAAATCGCTAGAAATCGGTGGCAATAACTCTATTTTTGTTCCGATGACTGGTGCCCCTTTTATATGTGATCTTGAAAACAAAAGGCGCTGGCCAAAACTTGAAGATCTGGCTAACTTTCACAAACTATCTCATATGCTTCCTGCCATTCATTCAAGCGCTCACCATATTGTTGAACCAATGGACCATCCAATCTCGCATCGTCACCTAAGAATCACTTATTCTTCTATGAAGCACTCAGATAAAACTTTTATGGGCATGACAAGTAGTGGCAAGAATGCGGAAGATGTAATTGAGATGTGCAAGATTCTATTTGGAGAAAAATACATGGATACTCATCCAGTAGTTACCGGGAATATTAATGGAAACTCTCCACTTGTTTGGGATCAAACCATGCTCTCAGCATTAAGGGTATTTTCTGCACATAATCAGCCCGTACTCTGTTCTCCTTTTGTACTTGGAGGTGCGAACACACCAGCGAGTGTTGCACCAACTGTTGCTCAGGTAAATGCCGAGGCCCTCTCTGCTCTAGCATACACACAAGTCATAAGGAAAGGATCACCAGCTATCTACGGTCACTACTTAGCTACAGTTTCCATGCAATCTGGCGCTCCAATGGCAGGAACTCCAGAAATTTCTCTTATGAATTTTATGATTGGGCAAATGGCTAGGCACTATAAGGTTCCATGGAGAAGTTCTAATACACTTGGCGGATCTAAAGTTTTTGATGCCCAATCAGGCTATGAGAGCGCATCTACAATGATGGCCGTTCTTTTATCTGGAGCAAACTATATTTGGCACTCTGCGGGATGGAATGAAGCTGGAATGCACTGCTCAATGGCAAAATTTGTAGTCGATGCTGAGCAATGCGAAATGGGCTACAGGATGGCAGAAGGTATTCGCTGGGATGATTTTGAGGAAGGTTTAGCAGCAATAAGAGATGTTGGTCCTGGGGGTCACTATCTTGGACATCAGCATACAATGGATAATTTTCAACGAGCATTTTTTATGCCTAAATTATTTGACAATAACTCCATTGAACAGTGGCAAGCTGACGGGAGTAAGGACACCATTCAAAGGGGAATTGAGGGGGCAAAAAAACTACTGGCTGATTACCAAGAACCAAAACTTGATGAAGGTAAGAACGAAGAGCTTCTTGACTTTATTCAAAGAAGAGAGAGGATAATTCCAACAATGGAAGCACTAAATCAAGAGTATTAAGTTATGAATAATAAATCAAGAGTTGTTCTTATAACCGGTGCCTGTGGAGGAATTGGTAAAGCGCTTGTTAATAAATATTTAAGCCAAGGAGCTTCGATTGCGATTGCTGATAAATCTGAAGAGAATTCTTTTAATCTGTCTGAGGAAATTCAAAAAAAAGGTGGAAATTCTTATGCATTTCCTGGTGATTTGTTGGATCAAAACTATTGCGATGATCTAGCAATTGAAGTAAATCAAAAACTTGGAAAAATAGATACTCTCATTAATAATGCGGGTGTAATGCGCCGTGGTGATATTACCCAAGCATCTGATGAAGATTTTGAGCTATCGATGAAGATAAATGTTGAAGCCCCTTTCCGATTAATCCGAGCTGCAATACCACTAATGGCTAAAGCTGGCGGTGGCTCTATTGTAAATATTTCATCCTGTTGGGGTATAAAGCCAGGACCAAATCATCTAGTTTACTGCACAACTAAAGCAGCTTTAGCGGCAATGACCCAGTGCCTTGGAAGAGATCATGCCCATCAAAATATTCGTATTAATGCAGTTTGCCCGAATGAAGTAAATACCCCAATGCTTAGAACAGGTTTTGAGATAAGAGGCCTAAACCCCGATGATGCTATCAATGAATTAAATCAATCAGTGCCCATAGGTCACATAGCTGAGCCTGAAGAAATTGCTGATGTTGTTAACTTTTTAACTTCAGATGATGCAAGATATATCTGTGGCTCTTTGGTGGAGATTAATGGTGGAAAAGCTGTTTACTAATAAAATTATTGTTATTACAGGGGCCACTAAAGGTATCGGCTTAGCCTGTGCTGAACGTCTTCAAAAAGAAGGCGCAACAATTTGTTGCATTCAAAGAAGTCACTCAAATTTATTTGATTCTTTTGAATTTGATTTGCTTAAAGAACAAGGGTGTTCAAATAGCATCAAGGCAATCATTAAGAAATATGGGCGCATTGATGTATTAATCAATAATGCTGGAATGATGAAGGAGTCCTCCATGCAAGATACAACCCTTGAAACCTGGAATCAAACATTAGCATTAAATTTAACAGCGCCATTTTTATTAAGCAAACTTGCGATGCCATTTTTAATTAAATCTAAGGGCTGTATAGTCAATATTGGCTCGATTGAGGGATTAGGTGCAAACCCGAATCATGCTGCATATTGTGCTAGCAAAGCCGGTCTTCATGGGCTTACCAGAGCTACTGCAATTGATCATGGAAAAGATGGAGTTCGTTGTAATGCAGTTGCGCCTGGCTGGATTGATACTGAGCTAAATGAAGAGTTTATTAAATCAATGCCAAACCCAAAACACTTTAGAGAAAATATAGGTAATATACATCCACTTCAAAGGACAGGAAAAACAGAAGAAGTAGCCTCTCTCGTTTCGTGGCTTGCATCATCAGAATCAAGTTTTGTGACTGGGCAGGTTTATACGATTGACGGAGGCAGGATGTCAAGAATTAGCCTACCAAATCCTTAGGAGAAAATATCAAGTAATGGGTCAAATCAAGCTCCCAAAAAACTCTGGTGATACAGGCTGGAAAGAAATCCTTCCTAAAAGAAAGCTTAATCAACAGCTTATTGACAATATCAACATAGACTATCTGATTATTGGTGGGGGTTTTGCTGGCCTCTCTGCAGCACGTCGATTAAATCAAATCAATAAGGATGCAAAAATTGCAATACTTGAAGCCTGTGAAATTGGCGAGGGTCCCGCGGGAAGAAATTCAGGCTTTATGATTGATCTTCCTCACAACCTAAGCTCCGATGACTACCTTGGAAGTTTAGAAAAAGATCGTGAACAGACCCTTATTAATCGCTCAGCAATTCAATTTGCTAAGGGCGCTTCAGAAGAGTATGAAATGCCCTCTGAAGCAATACAACTTGCTGGAAAAACAAATGCAGCAGCAACGAAAAAGGGTGTAAATTTCAACACCGAGTATGCCAAACATCTGGATAAAACGAGTGAAAGTTATAAGATACTTGATACTCAAGAAATGAAAGATTTAACAGGAATTGACTATTACATTAACGGACTTTGGACTCCTGGTACAGCCATGCTTCAGCCAGCGCTTTATATTCAATCGCTGGCGGATGGAGTTTCTAAACACTCCAATATAACAATCTATGAGAACTCTCCAGTGATTGACTTAATTGATGAAGGTATACATGGTGGTGAAAGAATATGGAAGGCCAAAACCAAAATAGGATCAATATCAAGTTCAAAAATTATATTGGCAGTCAATGGAATGGTTGAGCGTTTTGGATACTTTGAAAACAGACTGATGACTATTTTTACTTACTCATCCATGTCAAGAAAATTAACCTCAAATGAATCTAATATATTAGGAGGCTCAAAAGAGTGGGGGCTTACCTCAGCAGATGCAATGGGGTCTTCAGTAAGACGAATCTCGGGTATTGGTGGAGATCGCATTCTGATACGAAATCGCTGGTCTTACAATCCAAATATGGAGGCTTCAGATTCATTTATGATCTCTGCAGCAAAAAGTCACTCATCATCCTTTAATGCTAGATTTTCTTCGCTTGATGGTGTCACTATGGAATATTGCTGGGGAGGAAGACTTTGCCTCAGCCTTAATAATGTCTTTGCACAGGGTGAAGTTGAAGAGGGTGTTTATTCTGCGTGCTGTCAAAATGGACTTGGAACAGCTAAAGGGACAGCAATTGGCATCATTACTGCTGAAAAAATTAGTGGGGCAATTAGTAGTCTTGTGCCTAATTTTGTTGATGAAGAAGCGCCAAAAAAATTGATGCCAAAAGCTATCATGTGGGCAGGTGTTAATGCCTACTTGGGCTGGAAAGAGCTTATGTCAGGTAAAGAAAAGTAGCTTTAAGCGTCAAGGCAATAGTACTAATTTTCCAACGTATTTTTTAGCCAAGAAGTCTTTTTGGGCACTTACAATATCCTTGAGGGGATAAATTCTAGATACTAATGGCTTAATTTCATTTCTTTCTATATAGCCAATTAAATTTTTAAATACCTGGGAGTCCTGGACAGTGCATCCCATTAATGTTAAGTCTTTTAGGTAGAGGGTTCTAATATCAAGTTCAACGATTGGACCTGCAATTGCTCCTGCTGCCGCGTACCTTCCGCCCCTCTTTAAAACATCAAGCAGATCCACCCAATCACTTCCAGCAACTAGATCGATAACAACATCAATACTTTCCTTTTCTAAAGAGCTTATCAATCGATCTTCTCGATTAATAACCTCATCAGCGCCTATCTCTTTAACTTCGACCGCCTTTGATTTACTTGCTATTGCCACTACAGACGCACCCCGTCTTTTTGCAAGCTGAATTGCAGCAGATCCAACGCCGCCCGATGCGCCAGATATCAGAACAACTTCACCTGCCTTAACATTTGAACGCTCTAATAGGTTTTCTGCTGTTGAGTAAGCACAGGGTATAGATGCAAGTTCGGCAGCAGACCAATCACTTTCAATCTTAAAACTCTCTTCACTAAAAGCTACCATAAACTCTGCAAAAGCACCATCACATTCAGAGCCCATTGTCCAGCACTCGTAGGGTCGATATCCCACTGCATATTGCTGCATTGTTCTAACCAGAACACGTTCACCAATTCGCTCTGAGTTGACTCCAACTCCAACAGCAACTATCTCACCATAACAATCAGCGCCCTGGATAATTGGAAAATCAAGCGGCTTACCTGACCAACCTCCATCTTCATCTAGGCCTTCATTGGAATTAGTTTCACCAGTAACTGCCTTAGAATACCAAGCAGTGCGAGTATTGATATCTGTATTATTAATGCCAGCACCTAGGACTTTAATCAAAACTTGGTCTGACATAGGCATAGGAACTTTGACGTCTATGCGAAATTCAAGCACCTCAAATCCACCATGGCCAGTTGTCAAAATTGCACTCATTGTTTCTGGAATCTTACTCATATAACTAATAATTATTTGAGAGTTTTATTATAGTATTTGAAGCATATGTCTCACCAGCTTTTAGAATTGGACTTTCAAAGTTATCCTGATTTATTGCATCAGGAAAATACTGCGTTTCCATACAAAGACCATAATTTTTTCCATAAGTCCTTTGGTTTTTTCCTTGATACTCTGGATGCATATTACCACCAGTATAAAACTGAAGGCCTGGCTGATCACTTATATATTCCACACCCATTCTTGTTTGGTTACTCCATACTCTCCCAACTAGCTTCATTACTTTTTGATGGTTAACAACGTAGTTAATGTCTATACCTCCTTGCTCCAAAAGATCTTTTGAAATCATATTACTTTCGACAAAATCGTACTTAGTATTGACAACATTTAAGAAATTACCATTAGGGATAAGGTCAGCCTCTACCTCACAAACCTCATCACCATATATCTGAACACCATGGTTGAGAATTTTTCCATAGTGATCATTATGGCCATGAAAGTTCCAATAATTATGATTAGTAATATTGACAATAGTGTCTTGATCTGTTGTCGCTGAATAACAAATTGAAAACTCATTATTGTTATTGAACTTGTATTTAGTTATGCATGATAAATTACCAGGATAATTTTCTTCTAAATGTTCAGAGAGGTAAGACATTGAGACAATTACTTCATCTGAAGTCTCATCAATTGAATCTAGATTCCAAAGCCTTTTATTGAAGCCAATACTCCCACCATGAAGGTGGTTGTTTCCGTTATTATTATTTAATTTATGTCTCTCATTATTTAGTGTAAATTCTGCATCCTTCATACGATTACAAACTCTTCCAGTAATAACATTAAAAAAGCTTCTATCTGTCATACATCCGGATGGATCTTCATAACCAAGTATCACGTCTTCATATAATTCAGGGTTGTTTTGATAAGGGATTAAAACCTGATGAATATAGCCACCAAAGTTTGAAAAAGAAACACTGTAGTTATTATCATTTGTGATAGATACAAGGTAGATACCCTGATCATCAATATTAGAAATTAATTCTTTATTTATTTTCATATAGACCTCTAATTAGAAATTAATCTTCTCCAGTTTAGATTAATAAGTCTGATTCAAATGGATAGCTTGTTAATAGTTCATGCCCGTTATTAGTAATTAAAACTTGCTCTTCAAGTTTAACCCCAGGACCCCCACTAAATCTTCCAACATAGGTTTCGACGCACATCACCATGCCATTTTTTAATACGCCATCAAAACTGTTTTCGTTTAACTCCCAACTGAAAGGGATTGCTGGAAATTCATCACATAGTCCTACGCCATGAAAAAGGACTGAATAATGTCGAAACTCATCCTTAGAATACTCCTTAGCATTAAGAGTTAACTCTTTAAAGGTTATGCCTGGCTTTAATAACTCCATATTTTTTTGGATTTGCTCATAGCCTAAAGTATAAATTTCTTTTTGCTCATTAGTTGGCTTCTCATCTCCACAAAGCCAGGTTCGTGACATATCAGTACAATAGCCATATGAGCCAACCAAATCAGTATCAAACCCCATCAATTCTCCAGCCTGGATTGGTCTCGATGAACACTCTTGATACCATGGATTTGCTCTAGGACCAGAGGCAAGAAGTCGGGTTTCAATCCACTCTGCCCCTCTATTGACTGCCTCCATCTGGAAACGACTCCAAAGCTCCTGCTCAGAAATACCAGGTTTAAAATAATTTCGCATTAACTCTATAGAGCGCTCACAAGCGAAAATAGAGCGCCTCATTGCATCAACCTCATCATCTGATTTAACGAGCCTTGCTAACTCCATTACCTCTTCACCGTTAGTAAGCTCTAGACCAAGAGATTGAAGCTCATGAATTCCTTCTGGAGCACAATGATCCACAGCCAACCGCCTATTGCCTTTACCATGCTCTCCCACAATATCAGATATTTCAGAAGCCCAAATTTTAGCTTTTTCTTTACTTTTATTGCCCGCAGTAAAGTAGAGGTATGTCAGTGCATGTCTGACTTCAGTTATTAATGGGTTATGATTTGATAAAAACTCATGGGCATCAAACTCAAAAATAATAACGGGCCCTTCAGTCATTATTAATGAGTATCTAGCTGCATTATGGGAAGTCCATAAAGACATATTAGAACTATCTGTTGCGTATCGAATGTTGACAGGGTCATAGAGTAGAATTCCAGCGCAGTCAAATTCAACAAGTTTTTCACGAACTCTTTTAAGGCGATACTCTCTAATCTTTGTCATATCTGGAGCTGCTAAGCCAACGTCAAGCCATTCTTTTTCTGCCAGCTCCCCAGGTCCAAGTGCATGCTTATTAAGGCTAAAAATATCTTCAGTGACCTCTAGATGAGAGCCAATTTTTGAGTGGTGTCTTTTGGGTATTGAAAAGCTCATAAAAATCCTCTTTTTACTGTCTCATTTTGAATCCAGAAGGATCATACAGTGGTTTCATTTCTACCGAAGCCTTATGAAATTCGCCTAATATCTCCACTTCTAGGTCTATACTAGGATCAATCAATTCAATTGGAAGATAGGTCATTGCAAGGGATTTTCTAACCGAGTGGCCATACCCCCCTGAGGTAATATAAGAGACACACTTGCCGTTATACATTACGGCCTCATCTCCACTCACATCAGTTTCTGTATCAATTTGAATGACTGAAAGTTTTTTAATTGGACCATTCTTTTTTTCTATTAAGGCTGCTTTTTTACCAATAAAGTCACCCTCCCAATTAACAAAGAAATCCATTCCAGACTCCATTAAAGTAAAGTCAGGGCGAAAATCCATTGTCCATGCTCCCCAATTTTTCTCAAGCCTCATTGACATTAACGCTCTTCCGCCAAACCACTTTAGACCAAGATCTTTTCCTGCTTCATCTATTTCCTCAAAAAGCTTTAATTGGTATTGTGGTGAGACATATATTTCATAGCCAAGCTCTCCTGTAAATGAAATTCTGACGCATAATGCAGGAACGCCAGCTATAAAGGTATCCCTTATATCGCGAAACTTAAAAGCTTCAGAGCTGACGTCTTCTCTCGTAAGCTTTGACAACAACTCTCTTGACTTTGGTCCAGATATTGCAATACCATGAAAATCATCTGTCATGTTTTGATAGAGGACATCGTCTATACCCTCCAGATGTTTTTCAAACCATCGAAGGTGCATATTTTGTGCTGCACTTGAGCCAAATAAATAATAGGTCTCTTCGTCAATACAGGAAACTGTTAGGTCACCATTCAACTTACCACTCTCTAGTAGCATGGGTGATAAGTTAACGCGGCCTTTATTAGGAATATGTCCAGCAAGAATTTTTTCTAAGAAAGCTTTCGCTCCTCTCCCAGTAAACTTATGATTCGCAAAGCTTGCAACTTCGATTGCACCAACAGATTCGCGCACAGCATTGACCTCACTTGCAACATAGTCATGGGATCTTGATCGATGAAATGTTGGGTCTTCATAAGCATCCTCTGGCGAGTTTGCAAACCATAAAACATTTTCGAGTCCAAAAGTGTCTTGCCAGACTGCGCCTTTATGAGTTAAGCGATCATAAATAGATGTGGTTTTTTGACGCCTTCCTTTAGGTAGTGTTTCGTTTGGAAACGTCATTACAAAGCGTCTTTCATAATTTTCAGAGGATTTAGTAACGCCCCATTGAGGTGTCGCAAAGCTTCCAAAGCGTGCAATGTCCATTGCCCAAACATCGACTGATGGCTCCCCTTCAATCATCCACTCAGCAAGAGTTTTCCCAACTCCGCCTGCTTGACAAAAACCAGCCATAACACCGACAGCTGTCCAATAATTTTTCATACCTGGAACAGGCCCAATCATAGGATTGCCATCTGGGGAAAATACAAATGGCCCATTAATAATGTTTTTAATGCCAGCGGTTGCTAGCGCAGGAATACGCTCATATGCTAGCTCCAATCGATCTGCGATATTATCAAGTTTTGGCTCCAATAAATCATGCCCAAAGGTCTGTGGTGTTCCGTCAAGAGACCAAGGAGTAGATCGAGGCTCATAGGTCCCTAGCAACATGCCAGTATTTTCTTGGCGCGTGTATATATTTGCTTCAAAATCAATAAAACTAGGTAAGCGTTGGCCATCCGCTAAGCCAGCAATCTTTTCAATCTCTTCAGTAATTAAATAGTGATGCTCCATCGGAATAACAGGCAAATGAACTCCAGACATCCGCCCAAGTTCACGTGCCCAAAGACCGCCAGCATTAACAATATGCTCTGCATGGATATTCCCTTTCTCACTCACGACATCCCAAGATCCATCTGCCCTTTGATTGGTCTCAATAACTGGTGTATGCGTATAAAATTCAGCGCCATGAACGCGCGCAGATTTTGCATAAGCATAGACAACGCCAGAAGGGTCAACATCGCCTTCAGTTGGATCCCATAGTGCAGCAACATAATGTTTAGGGTCAATTAATGGGTGCTTATCTACCACCTCATCTAACGATACAAATTCTTGGTCTAAACCCAATGTTCTAGCCTTAGAGCGCTCTCGTTTGAGGTAGTCATACCAGCTTTGATTTGAAGCTAAGTAGAAGCCTCCTGTTTTGTGAAGACTAATTGAATGGCCCGAAGTCTCCTCAATTTCTTTGTATAAATTAATTGTATAGTCCTGTAACTTGGAAACATTCGGATCAGAACTAACTGTATGAAATGAGCCCGCTGCATGCCAACTTGAGCCAGATGTTAATTCGTCCCTTTCAAGAAGAACAACATCTTTCCACCCCATTTTTGCAAGGTGAAAAAGAATCGAGCAGCCTACTACGCCGCCCCCAATAACAACAACTCTTGCAGAATCTTTCATAACGAATCCCTTAATAAAAAAGTGCCCTTATAAAGGAGCGGCTCCACCCTCTGTAACCCTTTTGTCAACAAAAGCTGAAAGTCCTTCTTCCACTTCTGGCTTTAACTTTGGCTCTGCATACTCTTCTAAGAGCTGCTTCCATATTTTGTTTGCTCGTTGAGTTGCAGTTTCTGAACCTGCATCCCTCCAAGATTCAAAATTTCTCCAGTCTGAAAGCATTGGGTTGTAGTGTTCAGTCTCATATCGATCCAAAGTTTGTTGAGCTGCAAAAAAATGATTTGCAGGGCCGACCTCTGCAATCGCTTCTACCCCTAAGGTATCTTTATTCACAATTGCGGGTTGAAGAAAAGCCTCCATCATTTGGTTCATCTCAGCGTCTAAAATTACTTTCTCATAAGATGCGCAAAGTCCTCCCTCTATCCAGCCATGGCCATGCAGAATAAAATTTACTTGGCCCAGCAAGCAAGCCCATAGAGACATTTGTGACTCGTATACTGATTGCTCATCTGGAGCATTAGAGGCGTTAGCATTAGATGCTCTAAGAGGAATTTTATATTTTCTTGCTAGTTGTCCACTTGCAATTGTAGCTTGCGTATATTCTGGCGTACCAAAAGCTGGGGAGCCTGATTTCATATCAACATTTGAAGTAAAGCTGCCATACATTGCAGGAGCTCCTGGCTTAACACATTGATGAAAAGCAAGTCCTGCAAGCGCTTCAGCATTTTGCTGAACTAAGGCACCCGCAACAGTGATTGGCGCCATTGCCCCAGCTAGAGTGAATGGTGTATAAATAACAGGTTGATTATGCTCTGCCATTTCAATAGCACCTTCTAAAAGGGCCTTGTCGTAGACCAAGGGAGAGTTTGCATTTACAACTGTAGTAATTGAAGGTTCCTTCAGAAGGGTTTCTTTATTAATCCCTCTACTAATTCGGACAATTTCAATAACATCAAGCATCCTCTCACTGCCAATCGCGTATCCAAAAAGGGGTTTTGTTGTGAGGCGAGCAGCTGCAGAAACTGCCTTTAAATGCCGCACACTTACATCCAAATCGCAAGGTTCGACAGGGTAGCCACCAAATGCATGGACCGTATTTAGCATTTCGCCTAGTTTGATTAAGTTTGTGTAGTCTTCAAAGTTACCTAGAATTCTACCTCTATCTAGATCAGAAACATTGGGTGCACTGGAAACCATTGTATTAATAATAGACTGACCACCAACATGCACATGCCTTTCTTTGTTTCTTCCATGAAGCGTAAACTCACTAGGGGTGGTTGCTATTTTTTCCATTATAAAACCAGGTTCAAATCTAACGCGTCTTCCATCAGAGTCAACGGAGGCACCACCTCGTTTTAAAATCTCTACTGCTCTAGGGGACTGGATGTCCATACCTGTATCACATAAAACTTTTAAAGAGGCTTCATGGATTGATTCAATCTCATCCACTGAAAAAATGCTCATCGGCTGAAAAGGATTCTTTTTTTGTCGATAAGGGGCCTGTGTAAAGTTGGTAACTTCTCTAGTGACCTTAGCTCTTCCTCGTCTCATTAATCAACTCTATTTAAATCGTTATAGAATTGATGTTAATTCAAAAATGAATTGAACTCAAGTTAAAAATATTTATTAAAAATAGTGAGCTGTATTCAGCTCACTGAGAAATTTTTTAGGTTCTTGGAGTTTTTTTGATTCGATCTAAAATATCAACGCCTTGTTGCTTCCAAAAATGCAACAGGTCAATGAAAATCCAGTTTTCTGAGAGCTTATCACCTTCGCGGCGATAGATATCTATAACCCTCATATCTCCTGGTTTTTCCGATGCAGGCATTCCCATAAAACCACCTGTAGGGGTAAGAGTAAGGTTGGGCCATCCAAAAAAACCACCAAAATTACCTTCTGCAAGTTTACAAAGATGGCCATTAGATATACGATCTTTAAATCCAGCCCTAAATGGCCCAGAGTGCTGTTCAGCATACCTTTCAATTGTGTAGCTCGAACCAATACCGGCAGGGCCCCACCAAATCATATCTTCATTCCAGCTAGCTCTAAGTTCATCAACTAGTGATATTTTTCCTGTGTGCTTCCAACCCTTAATATCTTCAATCATAAAGTTTATTGAAGCCAGTGTCTTTTCGCCTTCTTGCATATTTTGTTCTTCAAACAACAAGCCCTCATGAGTCATTGGCCCTGGCTGAACAAGATGAGCCCCTGTTTGAGGTGGAAATGGGTTAAGTCCAACCTGCAGCATGACATGGGGAATATCAAAAAACATCGCAGTTTCAGTTATCTTTCCATTTTCAACCTTATTAAATTCGCAGTAACGTAATAAAGCCATCTTTCTTGAAGGAGCAATTCCTAGCCATTCATTATCAAAGAGTCCCATAAGATGGCCCATAGAAACTACCCAGACGGATTCAAAACCGTCAATTTGATTTTTTCCTGCAATAAAAATATCCATACGTCTTTGAATATTTTTAAATGCATGACGAAATGGCTGCCAGAAAATTTCTGAAACTTCCTTAGCATCTGAAATCTCATTAAAGGGATGGAAGCCTCTCCAAATATAGTCTTCACTAATATAGTTTTTTAAAACTTTTGTAATATCAGTACCTTGCGCGGAGTCAAGTGCCTTGTAATAGTCACGAATTAATTTTTTTTCTTTTTGCAAGTTTTGAGTCATATTTATTCCTTATTTAATATCATTGTTGCGCCCATTTCTGCAATCATCATGGTTGCTGCTGAGGTATTACCACTTACTATGCTAGGCATAATAGAGGCGTCAATCACACGTAAGTTATTCATTCTTTTTACCTTTAAATCATTTGGAGAGACGACTGCTAAATCATCGACCCCCATCTTGCAGGTCCCAACAGGGTGATAGACTGTTACTGCAGTTTTACGAATGTAGTCTAATAGCTCCTCATCTGATTGGATAGATTTCCCAGGTGCAATTTCTTCACCACGAACTTCATCAAATTCTTTAGATGATAAAACCTCTCTCGCTTTTTTAATCGCTTCAATAATGCTTTGCTCATCCCTAGTATCAGATAAAAAGTTTTGGTCGATAAGTATCTTGTGATTCTCACCTTCCTTCTTTATTTTTACTGACCCTGAACTATGCGGCCTTAACAAGCAAGTAAAAAGAGAATACCCATGCCCAAACTCAAACTTTCTGCCGCGGTGACTTCGGTAAATAGGCGTAAAGTGGAACTGGACATCAGGATACTCAGGCTGACCAAGTTTTGTATCTGCAAAACCTCCAGCTTCAACAAAATTACTCGTCCACCAGCCCATCCTTCTAAAAAGAAAGTTAAAAGGAGAGGTAATTATATGGGGCAACAAAGACCTCCATGAAACACCAATTGATTCTGCTTTCTTTGAGCGAACTGTGACCATTGTATCTAAGTGGTCTTGAAGATTTTCACCAACCCCTGGAACATTATGATGACAACTAATTCCTGCCTTTTCAAGCTCCTCCCTATTGCCTATTCCTGAAGATAAAAGTATCCTCGGTGACTCAATGGCACCAGCAGATAGTAGAACCTCTTTATTACAATATAATTCTTTATCAATACCATTAACTTGAAGCTTTAAAGACTTAGCAATATCGCCTTCCACCTCAATTGATTGGACTCTGGCATGGGTCATTATGGTTAGATTCGCTCTAGAAACAATAGGCTTAATAAAAGCCCTATAAGAATTAACTCGAGTTCCTTTATCCTGATTAACCTTGTAAATACCCAGGCCTAATTGAGATTCATCATTAAAGTCAGAATTCTTTGGAAGCCCTATATGAGTGCCAGCATTAATAAAGCGCATTGCAGTCTTATTGACCTCTTGTGGTATGACAACTGGCCACTCACCGACTGTTGAATGGTACTTAGGGTCTCCCCCTGTTTTATCATTCTCAAGTTTTTTAAATATCGGTAACACATCATTATAAGACCAGCCCTTACAACCTAGGGTCTCCCAATTATCGTAATCATTCTTATTACCACGAATATAGATCATGCCATTAATTGAGCTAGATCCCCCAAGGCACCTGCCACGATTAACAGTAATTACACGGTTGTTTAGTTTTTTTTGTGGGACTCCCTTGTAAGCATAATCAAGCTTCTTATGGTCATACGCAACAGAAAGGCCAGCAGGAATTTGCACCCAAGGACTCTTATCACTTCCGCCTCCTTCAATCAAACAGACGGTGGTTTTAGGGTCTGCGCTTAATCGATTTGCTAAAACGCATCCGGCGGAACCTGCGCCAATAATAATATAATCAAACGAGGACAATGACTAACCCTTAACTGCGCCAGCTGTTAGCCCACTAACCAGCTGCCTTTGAAAAAACATAACCAGAATAAACAATGGAACTATAGCAGATACCACTGCTGCAACTGCAAACATAATATTGCCTTCTGTTTGAGTGGTGCCCATAAAGCTGGCAATTTTAGGGACCATAGTTTGGTTTTCCTGAGAGAGTAGTAACGCTGTAACAGCAAAATCATTATATGCCAAAAGAAATGAGAAGAGTCCAGCAGTAATAACGCCTGGCCACATTACTGGAATAATTACATGTCGAAATGCTTGGAACTGAGTACACCCATCAACCTTTGCACTCTCATCAAGCTCTTTCGGAATTGTTTGAAAAAATGAGTGCAGCATCCACAATGTAAATGGCTGGTTAATCGCTACTAAAACAATAATAGTGGTCGGCAATGTTCCCCAAACATTCCAATCATAGAAGGGTTGTAAATAGCCAGAAACAAGAGTGATTGGAGGCAGCGCACGAAAAACAAGTGCAATTATTAGCAGCCAAAATGAATAACGAAACCCAGACCTTGAAAGCGCATAACCGCCTAAAGTTGCAAGAGTTAATGATATGAGTACTGTAGAAACACAAACTATCGCTGTATTAAAAAAAGCGCGCCAAAACTCTTCTTGGATCCATGCGCCCTCATAACCTGCGCCTGTAAAAGATTTTCCATATACTACTTGTGTTCTTACCCCAGAAAATACATTAGTCCAGTCTCCTTTTGAGAAAAAATCCAGCTCTACTTTGAATGAACCCCACATAGTCCATAAAAATGGAAAAGCTGCCAAAATTAACCAGAACAATACAAAGCCATATATTAATAGTTGGAGTCCTAATGGTCTTTTTATTTGATTTGAGGTCATATTATTTCTCTGGATTAAATTCACGCCATGTTCTAATTAAAACTGGCATAAGAAGTATGATGACACCAATTATTGTCAACACTGATGTCGTTGCCGCTGAAGAAAGAAGTCTTATCTCTTGGCCAATATCATTCCATATAATCCATGAAAGAGAGGTCGCATGTGCCGAAGCACTAAAACCAACTATTGGCTCAAATACTCGGAAATTATCCATCAGCTGAATTAAAGCCACAAATGCTACTAGTGGAGATAAATGAGGCACAATGACATGAATAGTTTGCTGAAAGCGTGTGGCCCCATCAATCATTGCTGCTTCTATAGTTTCTTGTGGAACAGTCTGAAGTCCGGCGTAAAAAACAATGAAGGCAAAAGGGGCAGAGTGCCAAACACCGTATACAATAAGTGTTATCCATGTTAGGCCAGTTGATGCCTTTAGTGACAAGGTAGGATCTGCAAATAATTCTTGGAGGCCTGAACCAATAATACCTCGTGCATCAATCATCCAAAACAGAATTAACGAACCAACCAAAGGGGTTACAATCATCGGCAACAATGAAAAGAACACCATGAATCCTTTCAAGTGTCGATGCAGTGAATTAACTGCTATTGCAATTATAAATCCAAATAATATAACCAGTGGGGTTACCACAAAGGTATAAGTCAAAGTAAAGCCCATTGCTCGATAAAATGGAAGATCGTTTAGACTGGAAACAAAATCAATAAAGCTTGTCTTACTCTCCCAGAACTCACCAACCTCTTTAAAGGCTAAGTGGTTTCTATCAGTATAGATTTGAAATCCAACCCACTTACCTTGTGGCTTCTCTTCGTTGATTTTTTGACTTGCCTGATGATCAATAGTAGTTTCAGATTTACAACCAAATGGATCACACGATTCAACAACAATCAATACCTGGTCATGAGGTGTATGAAGTGACTGACTCACAATCGAAGTTAAGGGCAAGGCAATGAACAAAAACATTGCTAAGGCTGTAGGTAAAAAGAACCAAAAAAAAGTCTTATGCTTCATATGGAAATAAGATTAGAGAAACTTAATTATACAAAAAAAAGAAAAGGGCATGTGAAACACACGCCCTAATCTTAGGAGACAAACAACTTACAAAAGCTTATAAATAGCCTTTTTCTGTCGCAGCAGTTGTGTATGCCGCTTCTAAACCAGCTAAAGCTTCTTTAGCAGTTTCTTTGCCTTGCATGAAGTCAACTAATTCAGCACCTGCAGCTGAATGCATTAGACCTGCATATGGCAACATTGGATACGGCTTAGTTCCCATTGCAGCAGCAGCAAATACACCTGCAGCAGCTGGAGTAGGCTCATAACCATCAATTAACCAAACAGCTTGTGGCGAAGTCGTTTCGTTCAACATAGCTGGACGAATTGCATGCATCATAGCCATAAAAGTAGCCTCTGCATCTGTATCTGAAATATTCTTAGCTACAGTAAATCCATCCCACCAGAGAGTTGAAGCTGCAGTTGTACCACCACCAACTGTCATAGGACCAGCAGTAGCTGTAGCTGCTACTACAGCAGCATCTACTTCATCACCTTTAAGGGCTCCAATACGTGATCCCCACATATTCATCAGAGCAACATTACCAGCTTTCCATTCGGCACTAGTTGCGTTTGAGTCATGTGTTAGGAAGTCTGGGTTCATATATTCAGACAAAGCTTTCATCATGTTTAGTGAATCTACACCATGTTGGTTATTAACAGCAATCTCAGCTGTTCCTGGCTTAAAGAACTCACCACCATAACCCATATACATATTGACGAATTCTTCAGCTAAGTTCCAACCGGCTGCATAAGCACCGCCAATTGGGTACTGCATCAAATTATAGTTCGCAATTTTTTCAGCAGCAGCTAACATTTCTTCATAAGTAGATGGAACCGCAATTCCTAAATCTTTCAAAACATCTGATCTATAAGTCAAATGCTGAGCATTCGCCATAAAGGCAATACCCATAATATTTCCATCAATTGTAACTAACTGGCTTTTCTGAAGACCCTGTCCATGCTTAGCAACTAGATCATTCAAAGGTCTAATCACATCATTGTTCATAAGTGCAACAATTGATGAGTTAGCAACAATAGCTGATGTAAATTCAGCTGGGTTACCAGTCATACCTGGAAGATTAATTTTTTGATGATCAGCAGTTAGGTTTGTTTCAACTGTAACACCACCACCTGCACACTCCATTGCGCCTGCACCGATTGTTTGAATCGCTGGAAACTCATTACCAACAATACTAACTCTGCCTTCAGAGATGCCGCAACCGGCCCATGCACTTGAAGCTAGAGTAGTAAGCGCTACAACTGTAGCGATTTTTCTTAAAAACATAATATCACTCCTTTTTTTCAATTAAATACAAATTAATAATACATCGTAACAAATATTAAAAAATATATTGCATACGATTGCAAACGATTATATCACAGAGTCTTAATCTCTATATAACTTTTTACTCAGCATATTAAACCGAGACATACTATCTAAAATTTCTCAATAAGAACCTTACTAAAAAACTCAAAAAATTTATGTTCTTGATTTTTCGAAATCTTCCCATGCACTTTTAAAGCTATCAAAATTGAAATCTTTCTTTTCAGCAGGACCAAGAATCAACTGCTCTGAAGCAAATAACTTATGGATAGCGTCCTGTAAACCATTAATAACCTCTTTAGGGATTACAACTGCGCCGTGAAGGTCAGCATGAATTAAATCATTTGGCGAAACACTCATACCAAGAACACTAATTTTTGTATCAATTTCTCGTACGTGAACAAATCCGTGACTTGGGCCGATAGAGCCTGCAACGACTGGAAAATCTTCTGCAAGATCACCAAGATCTCTCATAACTCCGTTAGTCAGCGCACCAGAAAGACCAAACCCTTTGTGAACTTTCGTATTAACCTCACCCCAATAAGCTCCAATACAATTTGGATAATCAACATCCTCTATGACTGCAACAGCAGGGCCAGTAACTTCTGACATATAACGGTAATAATTCATCCTCCGCTCTTTAATTATCTCTTGATCTTCTGTTGGGGGACTCAGTGCAGCAATTTTTGCAGTTTTAGCAAAACCAACCATTGCTCCACCTTTTGGTGCCGAGCAAATCATGGTTCCGCGAGTAAATTCTGAAAAACCCCTCTTGCCTTGTGCTACTTCAATTGCGTTACATACAGTAGGTGTATCTACTGATTGAAGAAGGGTGAGTAATTCTTGATCTAGTTCATAAGCCATGCTTTTAATATCTCCGTAGTTTTCTCTGGTTGTTCTAATGTTGGCAAATGACCGGCATTTTCAATTACCTCTAAAGTTGAGTTACTAATTATATTATGCATCAATTCATGCTTCTCTAGAGGGCATAATTTATCTTCCAAGCCGCACATTATCAACACAGGAATATTAAGTGAGTTAAGGGCCTCCTCTTGATCAATTCTTCCTTGGAGGGCTCTTGACTGGTTAACAAAAACTTTAGGACCTAAAGAAAGAGCCATATCCATGCAGATATTTAAAATAATATCTGGATTATCGCTATCCGCTAAATATTTAGGTTTCATCTCATCACGAATAACATTTATTAATTTTCCTGATAAAGCATCACTAATTTGAGGCTCACGCTTGGCCTTCACTTCCTCTAATTCAGATTTAGGATTGGTATCAATTAACACCAATTTTTCAACTCTTTCTGGTGCCTGTGAACAAATTTCCATTGCTACAATACCGCCCATAGAGTGGCCAGCAAGGCTGAATTTTGGTGGCGCATGACTTAAAACATCTGCCGCCAAGTCGATAATATTGTCATGTTTAGAAATATCTGCAATATGTACCGATACTTCATCGAGAAGTGCCTCTATTTGTGGAGCAAAAATGCGCTCGTCACACATCATTCCAGGAATCATTACAAGGGGTGTCATAATCTATTACTTACAAGCGCAGCACCCTCAGATAAAGACTTTAATTTAGCAAAAGCAATTTCTGGATCGACCGCTCCAAACCCTGCAAATGTTCCAAAACCACAGTCTGATCCTGCAATTACTCTTTCACTCCCTACTATATTAACAAATTTTTCGATGCGCTCTGCAACTAGCTCAGGATGCTCAATGAAGTTAGTGGTTGTATCTACAACCCCAGGCACAAGTATTTTTGTATCTGGTATTTCGCTTTTACGATCTCTAAAAACTGTCCATTCATGAGCATGGCGTGGGTTTGAAGTTTCAAATAAAGTATATCGAGCTTTTGCCTTCATAAGAGTTCCAAAAACCTTATTCATATCTATATCACAACAGTGGGGACCTTCATAATTCCCCCAACAAATATGAATTCTAACCTTCTCTTCTGGGACATTCTTCAGCGCATGATTTAAGGCTTCAACGTGTGACTCAATAATCTTTATAAACTCTGAGTCAGACAAGTCACTAAATAGCATATGCCTAGAAAGTGCTAGATCAGGACAATCTAACTGTAAGTCTAAACCTGACCCTACGATAGTTTCATACTCATCTCTCATAGCATCGGCCAAGGCGGCCAGGTAAGAATCCCTTGAAGGGTAGTAGTCATTTTGTAAAAATAGTGAAATAACGCCAGGCGAAGCTGCATTCATAAAACCTCTATCAATGCTATTTTTAGCCATTGCAGATTTCAAATTAGATATATCCTTTTGAAGTTCTCCTTGACCTTTTGACTTTACTTCACTTGTGCACATTGGTCTTGAATATTGAGGAGTTCCACCATCATCGGATAGCCTTTTAAGAAAGCCTGGAAACATCTTTAAGTCTTCTGGCGCATTTCGAGCACTGTCACCTGAAAAACCTGTATATCTGTCTTTCACATAGGTTGCGTATGATATTTTTGATGTCTCCCCATCACTAACAATATCGATACCTGCATTTTTTTGCCTCTCAACAGTCTTTAAAACATTCTCTTCCATGCACTCATCAAAACTCTTCTCATTATATTTTTGACTATTTTCTCTTGCAAAAATATAGTCAACAACTTCTTGAGTTCTTGGAAGTGAGCCTACGTGACTAGTTAATATTCTACTCATTCATTACTCCTTAATAATATATAAAAAAGGTCATTCCCTTATAGCTTTGTTAGGTCATCGGCAGACAAATGATCCGTTACGAACTCAGCACCACTAAAATCATTACCTTGTGTATTCGCTCCCGGGAATCCAATACACTGGATACCTGCTTCCAAAGCAGACTGCATACTAATTTCAGAGTCCTCAATGGCAATGCAATCTTTTGCATCTAGATGCAGCTCAGACAGAGCTTTTAGGTATATATCTGGACTTGGCTTTGGATTAGATACCATTGTATCGTTGCCAATGAAACTGAAATCATTGCGCTTTATCTGATCTCCTAATGCATAAAAGACGGCATCAATATTGACTTTTGAAGTATTTGTCACGAATGCTAGTATTAAACTACTATCCAGTGAATGACTAATAAGGCTTGCTACTCCAGGGCGGAGTAGGATGGATTCTTTGGCCATCAAACTATCAAAGATTTTAGTTTTTTGTCTATGCAGATGCATTGCATCTATATCATCGCCGCGTTGAATCGCATAGTTTTTGATCCTCTCGCAGCCTCCAGACTTTGCCAGTAGCTTCTGGTACTCATCAGGACTCCAATTCCAGTCAAGTTCAGCCTCAGAAAATGCCTGGTTGAATGAGCGACGTTGAAGCTCAGAGGTTTCAACAAGTGTCCCAATCGATCCAAAAAGAATTGCTTTATGATTCATTATCATGTCCTTAAAAATTAGCTTCTCCATGTCGGGCCTGCTTGATCATCAGTCTTTGTAACCCTGAAAAGACTTGCACTTCTCAAATCTTTAGGGACAATCTTATGCAGCATTTCTGGGCGTATCAAACATGTATCCCCAGGAGAAAGAGTTGCAACATTGTCACCCCACTCTAGAGACCATTCACCACTCATTATCATATTAACCTCGTGTCGACTTGAAGAGTATTGCTCTCCAGTAAAAGTGTCAGATGTAATGTAGTCAACTTCAAAACCAGGGCGATCTTTTAAAATCCCATCTACCCCAATAACATTTAGCGGTAAATTCTGTGACTTTTGCTTTAACTCTGACGAGCTGACAAAAAAATTATTAATAAACTCTTCAGTTGTAATTTCAGAAAAATTTCTAAGATTAGTTTCAGTTAATAATGGCATTGGGTTGACATTTTTTGGCAAAATCTCCCCTTTTTTAGTATCATATAATAATCCATTTTCACCCAAAATCAGGCCAAAGTCTTTGGCATCATTAATAACCTCAGGTGCCCATGTAACGCCTCCCCCTGCATCATCACCTCCAAGTATTGCCATCAACATTCCATAATCCTCACCAACATTTTCAAATGCGCGAAACATACCTGTAGGAATATTAACCATATCGCCTTCTTCTGCAACTACCTCTCCAGAATCACCATAGCGTCCCCAGAAAAAACGCCATCGACCCTTGAATACATAGAATACTTCAGCAGTTGTGTGCGAGTGTAATGAATTTGTACAGCCTGGAGGTTGGCCCGCAGCGCCAATATTAAAGCCTGGTGATTGATCAATATGAACATACTGATCAGGACTCTCTGATACCCCAGAACCAATAATTGTAAAGTTATCTTTCTGATTTGATCCAGGCGTATGTGCGTCAATAAATGCAGTTTTGCATGGCTTTAAATCAGCATATCGAACAATACACTTTTCCATTTCTTCTAAAGTCATTATCAACCAGTCTTGAGGATTATTTGCTTCCACATAGAAGTCTCATCAAATAATGTGTACTCTCTTCTTAAGCCCCATGGACCAAATTCAGCATGAGAAACTCCCATCACATATAAATCAGCACCTGTAGGTTCACCAAAAACTCCCCAACCATCATGCTTACCTTTTAGAGACCATCGAACAGCTGCGCGGGGAGACATATATGGATCTTCTCTTCCAATTTGATGCTCGATAGTAAATTTTGCACTCGGCATTGAAGATCGAAGGCCCGTCCAGAACTCATCTGCATCCGAGTAGGAATGGCCTGAAACGCCACCAGGATATTCCAAATCACAACCACGATCATACTCATCATTAATCACTGATTGATCAGAGTCCATAATCCGTTTTAATATATCAACATACTTTTCGCCCCACTCATTAGTGTTGCCCTTTCCTGTATATGGCCCAGGTTGATCCATGGAATCTTTAAAAGGGTGTAGGCATTTATCCATACCACCCTCTGAATCTATCTGCTTTCTAGCAAAGTCTTTTGGATGAACGCCCAGCTGTCTTGCCATAGCACCTACATCACGAATTAGCCATTCATCATTAACTTGATTATTAATAGCATGGCAATCTGCTATCGTTCTAAAAACAATTTTTGTACCCGTTGCTTTACCAAACTGCCCGTCGCCCATGTGAGATGCCGTTGATATAATTCTATGGGATGACAACATTCCCGTCTCAGGAGTGCCAGACCAGATTACATCTTCACCTAAGAGTTGACGATCTGGAAATTCAGATAAGGTTGCTTTGGTCGCCTCTATAACTGGCTTATTGCCAATTATCAGGGAGTGTGGGGATCTTAATATAATATCATCCGAATAAAGATAAAGCAGTTTATCAATTCCTCGATCTTCCCAAATTTCATGAGTAATGCCATTTATCCAATCTGGAAAATTAGCATATTTTGAATCAAAACCTTTCATAAATTAAACTCCATAGTTATCTAAAATTTTTGCAGATCCTCTCAGTATTAGAGGACCATCAATTTTTATACGTCTTGGCTTAGTTGAGTTATTTTCAATGCTGTCAATTAATATAGCAACTGTTTCGTCCACCATACGATTTGCACGCTGCCTTACAGTTGTTAGACTATAAGCTAGCCATTTGGCAACCGGGACATCGTCAAAACCAACAACTGAAACCTGGTCAGGTATTTTTAGTCCAAGCTCAAAGCGCATTACGTCCATTACTGCAAATGCCATATGGTCATTTGCCACAAAAACTGCATCTGGTATTTCACTTGCTGTGAACATTGATCGTGCTGCTTGACGAGCCTCGTCTAAATTAAAGTTACCAACTTCTCGAGCAAAAAGACCCTGTCCATTCTTTTTAAGTTCGTCAGTAAATCCTTTCTCTCGATCTCTTTGAGTAGATGCGCCTTCCCAGCCTGCTATATAACCGATTCGTGTATGGCCATTATCACAGAGAAATTGTGCAATTTTTTGCCCCCCAAGTTCATTATCAGAGGTAACTGCTGACAGCCTTTCGTCATCCTGAGTACGATTAAATAAAACAACTGGGATGCCAGCATCAGAACATCTTGATGCTAAATTAGTAGACATTCCAACAGACGCTGCAATGATTCCATCCACCTGATAGTCTAAAATCTCTTCCACTACGTTATCAATATTTCCTGAAGTATTTGTGGCCATAAAGATCAATACGTGATAACCATTCTTTTGAAGGGCCCCTGATAGAAGCTCTAACGCTTCAGGATAAAAGTAATTATCTAAGTAGGCAACAACAAGGCCTATAATTTTTGTCTTTCCAGTAATTAGTGATCGCGCTACTATATTAGGTCTATATCCAAGCTTCAAAGCAGCCTTTCGAACTAGCTCATTAGTTTTTTTAGAGGATGAAGCTCCAGGTGTAAATACGCGAGATACTGCAGACTGGCTAACGCCAGCTAATTTTGCTACTTCTAATGACGTGACTTTTTTATTTAGCATTAGTCAGCAGTCCAGCCTCCATCAACCATAAGTGCAGAGCCAGTGACCATTGATGAGCCAGCGGAAGCTAAAAATACAACAGCCCCCATGATATCTTCAACCTCTCCAATTCGGCCAATTTTAATCTTACTTTCAATCCACTCTTTACGATCAGGATTATCAAAAGTTGATTGAGTAAGCGGTGTACGTATAAATGTTGGGCAGATTGTATTAACTCTAATTTGATGGGAGCCCCACTCAATGGCCATAGCTTTTGTAAATCCCTCTACCGCATGCTTTGATGCTGAATAAACTGCTCTATCAATCCCACCTACATGACCCATCTGAGAAGAAATGTTGATTAATGAGCCAGGTTTTTTTGCTTTTATTAATCCATTCGCTACTGCTTGAGTTACAAAGTATGCGCCGCGAAGATTAACATTGATTACCGCATCAAAATCTTCTAATGATGTATCTTTAGAAGGTGCGTGCCTACCTAAACCAGCGCTATTAACTAAAATATCGAATGGTCCTTTATTATCAATAGTTTCTTTAATTGCATTTGTATCAGCAACATCCATCACCATTGCTTCAGCACTTAACCCTTTCGCTTTCATTGCATCAACAACAGAATGAAGTTTATCAATACGTCGGGCTGATACAACAACGTGTGCGCCTGCTTCAGCCAAGGCTAC
The DNA here is from genome assembly GCF_059512545.2 of Candidatus Pseudothioglobus sp. uisw_070. Taxonomy (NCBI): domain Bacteria; kingdom Pseudomonadati; phylum Pseudomonadota; class Gammaproteobacteria; family Pseudothioglobaceae (SeqCode); genus Pseudothioglobus (SeqCode); species Candidatus Pseudothioglobus sp. uisw_070. Next base: position 1,770,307 of record NZ_CM183456.2, read on the forward strand.
TGCACAACCAAGACCAATACCAGATGAGGCTCCTGTAATTAAAGCAGTCTTGTCATCTAGTCTAAACGATGGTGTAGTTGGAAGCTTCACACTCAATATCCTTTTGTATTTCTTGCTTTGTTAAACTCTCTTAATCTTCCGAGTACGTCGACACCCATTTGATCATAAATATCAAGGATATCAAGCATCACCCAGTTTTCTCTTATTTTTCCTTCCTCGAGCCTCCAGAAATCTAGAGAACGAAGAAAAACTTCTTTGTTAGTTGGAGCTATGCCCATCCAACCATCGTGGGTAAGAGTTTGTTTCATATTTGGCCAGCCAGTTACGGCTACATAATCTCCATCGCCAAAAAAGTGGTAGCCTACTTTATCTCCCCAGCCATCTCTCTTACTATAAGTTGTATCCTTTCCTCTATCAGGCATAGCATTCAAAAATGGAATTTGATGCCAATTTCTAAAACCTTCAACTCCTCTTCCACTTCCTATAGCAGATGGTCCATACCAATTCATTTTTGGATGCCAATAGTAATCCATTTTCATAATCTCAGGGCCGCCCTCAGAAGGGTGTTTTTTCATAGCATCAGCCATTCCTAAAATATGCTCCATTGAAGTGTTACTTTTTTCTAGATCATAAGGCTTATCTGAAATTCCATCCATCGTTGCTGGACCTGGAACACACCATTCTCTTCCAAGTGATGGGGCCATTGGCCAAGAGCCTGACTGCATCATTAGTTCTGGGATGTCCCATAAAGCCTGAACTTCTATTATTTTGTCATCCCGAAAGCAATAAAATTCATGAAATCGCATGTGGGCTATATGGCCTGTTGGCGGAATATCTAAAAAAGGTTTCAAGAATGTACCATTATAAAAACCAGCACATCCTATCCACTCTAAATCCTTTTCTGTTTTTCCACCGATAACAATATAATCGCGTCTTTCTAAATCTGGCATTGATTCAAACAAGGGTTTAAGCGCCTGGTTATAAAAATTAGTTGGTCCTGAAATATCTCCAAAAGGATGAGAAAGATGAATAGTAGCTTCCTCATAAAACAAGGAGTTAAGATTTTTTCGAACCTCATCTTCGGTAAAACTATACATACTCAATCTTAGGGGCTTTATTAACTCCTTAAGATAATTAATTCTATGCACTACTGCGCAGCCTTGCCATAAGGAACATCCTCTCCACCATATCGCCTTACTCGAATATTAGCTTGCTCTGCATGGCCAACAAACGACTCAAGCATGCATAGTCTTGAGCAGTATCTGCCAATCTTTACAGCTGCCTCATCCGTTGTAATTTTTTGGTAGCTATGCGTTTTAAGATACTTACCAACCCAAAGACCGCCGGTATAACGTCCAGCTTTTTTTGTTGGTAAAGTATGATTGGTTCCAATTACTTTATCACCATTAGAAACATTTGTTCTTGGTCCTAAAAATAGCGCTCCGTAGGAATGCATATTTTCTAAAAACCAATCATCGCGATCTGTCATTACCTGAACATGCTCAGATGCAATTTCATTAGCAACATCTAAAATCTCATCATAGCTATCACAAAGAATTATTTCACCATACTCTTCCCAGCTCACGGAAGCAGTTTCTGCTGTTGGAAGAATCTTTAAAATTCTATCTATCTCAGAGATTGTTTCTTCTGCCAGATTTTTATTATTAGTTACCAGGACAGCTGGTGAGTTATATCCATGCTCAGCCTGACCTAACAAATCTGTTGCACATAATTCAGCATCTACCGTTTCATCAGCTATCACCATAGTCTCTGTTGGTCCAGCAAACAAGTCAATTCCAACCTTTCCAAATAATTGCCTTTTAGCTTCAGCAACAAATGCATTTCCAGGGCCAACAAGCATATCAACTGGGTCTATAGTTTCAGTACCAAGAGCCATTGCCCCAACAGCCTGAATGCCTCCTATGACATATATATCATGAGCGCCACCAAGATGCATTGCAGCGATAACGGCAGGATTTGGAGAGCCTTTATAGGGAGGCGTACAAGCAATAATTCTTGGAACTTTTGCAACACTAGCTGTTACAACAGACATGTGCGCTGACGCAACCATTGGGAACTTGCCTGCTGGGATATAACACCCAACCGATTGAACTGGGATGTTTTTATGTCCTAAGATAACGCCAGGCATAGTCTCTACCTCTATATCCTTCATAGAATCTCTCTGCGCTTGCGCAAAGTTTCTAACTTGTTCTTGAGCAAACTTAATGTCCTCAAGATCCTGGGTCGAAACTTGTTTTATTAAATTGTCAATCTCTGTCTGGGTTAATTTGAAGGATTTTGGAGTGTAGTTATCAAATTTTTCTGCAAACTCTCTAACTGCCTCATCGCCTCTATCCTCGATGGATCTTAAAGTATTTTTTACAATCTCACTAACCTCAGCATCATCGATAGCCTTAGCAGCATCTGTCTTACCTTTTTTTAAATATGTTATCGGCATAATATCTCCAATTAGTTTGGCTTTGCAGGGGCAATCTCGCCTCGATCATAAGCCTCCCAGCCTAGACCATTAAAAACATCCACGTCAAGTTGTGACAAAATACTTGGAAAGTCAACAGTTACCCAGTTGTCTATTATGAGCCCATCCTTAACTTCCCAAAAATCTGTATAGTGAATTTTTACGCGCTTATTAGTTGGCGCTATACCCATGAATTCTCCACTATGAATAGCATCAATATGGCCAAAGCAAGACGCCCACTCACCATCTACTAAAAATTTATCAGTATTATAAATTCGGTCTGAAAAAGCAGCTCTCAGAGGGAGCTGCCAATTATTACGAAACTCTTCAAGACTTTTCTTGGTACCACATCCATTATTACCCATCCAACGAAAATTTTTATGAAAATGCTTTTCCATATTATTAGAATTAGTACTTAAGGCCTCTTCCATAGCCTTAACAACTGCAAGTGTCATTTTGGATTGTTCGTTATGGTCCATTTTTTAAATCTCCAATTTTTTAATTTTTAAGCAGTTTTCCAGTTTTAGAACTGAAAAGTAGGCATAAATTTGCTGGCACATTTGCCATAACTGTTGAACCAATCTTGGCATAATAATTTTTATCAGACTTTATGGAAATTAAATCACCACCAGCCTTAACTGAAACCATGGTCATGTCTCCCAATAACTCCATTGAAAATGCTGCTGCTTTAATCGCTCCCTTACTTTTCACAATGGATGCATCTTCCGCTCTAAATCCGAGGGTTATATCGCCAGAATGCTTTTTATTCAGGCCTTCAATTTTTACATTATCACAAGAGAAGACTCCATCTGCTATTGTTCCTTTCATCAAGTTCATGGCAGGCGAACCAATAAAGCTTGCAACAAAACTATTGGCAGGAGTATTGTATATTTCTTGAGGCGTTCCAACCTGTTGGACGAGTCCATTGTTCATAACAACAACACGATCTGCAAGTGTCATTGCCTCAACCTGATCATGTGTTACATAGATTGTTGTTACGCGTAACTTGTGTTGGAGGTTTTTAATTTGCGCTCGGGTAGAGACGCGTAATTTAGCATCAAGGTTTGAAAGTGGTTCATCCATTAAAAATACTGTCGGCTCTCTAACAATTGCTCTTGCCAAAGCTACTCTTTGTCTTTGACCCCCAGAAAGCTCTGATGGTTTGCGATGTAAGAAATCATCGAGCTCAACCATTGCAGAAGCCCTCATAACTTTTTCTTTATGAAGCTCTTTGTCAATATTTCTTACTTTTAATGGGAAGCGAATGTTTTCATATACCGTCATATTTGGATAGAGGGCATATGACTGAAAGACCATTGCAACATCACGATCCTTTGGCTCGAGATTATTTACAATCTCACCATTAATCAGCACCTCTCCACTAGTGACAGTTTCAAGTCCAGCAATCATTCGCATTGTGGTAGTTTTTCCACAGCCTGATGGCCCAAGTAATACCAAAAACTCTTCGTCAGGAATAGTAAGGTTAAAGTTATCTACACCAACGAAATCACCCCAACGCTTCGTAATGTTTTTTAGTTCAATTTTAGCCATATTTTTTTATGTATACTGTTTTAAGAAAATTGCATAGAAAGGTCGTAATGCATACGATTGCAAAATATTATATCACATGCTATTTTTTTTTGATAGTGATGTTGAAATCGTATTTAAATTTCTACTATTAGAAATCGATTTCAGTAATATATAGATTAATATAACAAACATAAATTTGGAGAAATCATATGACTAACCTTCAACCATCTCGAGAAGTTTTTATTACTTGCGCCGTTACAGGGTCCGGAGATACTACGGGGAAATCTGATAAAGTTCCTATTACGCCTCAACAAATAGCTGATTCATGTATCGGGGCAGCTCAAGCTGGCGCGGCCATTGTTCACATTCATGTTCGCAACCCAAAAACAGGGGTTCCTGCTCGAGACCCAAAGCTCTATGCTGAAGTTGTAAGCATTATTCATGAGTCAAAGGTTGATATGGTGCTCAATCTAACAGCAGGAATGGGTGGAGATTTAGTATTTGGCTCTGCTGAAAAGCCTTTGCCGTTAAATAATGAAGGCACCGATATGGTAGGCGCAACTGAAAGGCTTGACCATGTTAGACAAATACTTCCTGAGATCTGCACTATTGATTGCGGAACAATGAATTTTGGCGAAGGCGGTTATGTCATGACCAATACTCCAGCAGTCCTTAAGGAAATGGCAAGACAAGTTCAAGAACTTGGGGTTAGGCCTGAAATAGAAGTCTTTGATACTGGTCATTTACAGCTTGCCATATGGCTAAAGGAGCAGGGCTTAATTGATGATCCTGTTATGATTCAGTTATGTATGGGTATTCCATGGGGCGCTCCTGATGACTTAAACACCTTCCTTGCAATGACATCAAATATTCCAAAAGATTGGACATTTTCTGCCTTCTCAATTGGTAGAAATCAGTTGCCTTATGTGGCTATGGCCATCCTAGCAGGGGGCAATATTCGTGTTGGGCTTGAAGACAATCTTTATCTAAAACGTGGCGTTTTTGCTACCAATGCAGACCTTGTAAAGAAGGCTGTTCAGACGGCAGAGGGCATGGGCTGCACTATTATAGGGCCAGATCAAGTCCGAGATAATATGAAACTCGAAAAGCGCTGGGGCTAGATATGAAAAGTATCAAGGCGGCAGGAGTTATTGGTGCAGGCGTTATTGGAAGTGGATGGGTAGCTAGATTATTACTCAATGGGATTGATGTTTTTGTCTATGACCCCTCCAAAGAAGCACCAAAATATGTCAATAAAGTTATTGATAATGCCGAGCGAGCATATAAAAAATTGCTCACCTCCAATCTACCTAAAAAGGGCAAGCTATTATTTTCTGGCTCAATTTCAGAAGTTGCAAAATCTTGTGAGTTAATTATTGAAGCTGTTCCAGAAAGGCTTTCAATTAAGCAGTCGGCCTATGAGGAAATTGAGTCAAGCGCAGACAAAAATCTAGTCATAGCATCGTCAACTTCTGGCATTCTTCCTTCAGATTTACAAGCAAAAATGAAACACCCTGAAAGGCTTCTAGTTGCCCATCCATTTAACCCAGTCTACCTCTTGCCATTAGTTGAAATTGTTGGCGGTTCTAGAACATCCAAAAATGTCATCGAGGAAACTAGTAAAATTTTTACCAATATTGGTATGTTCCCACTTCATATCAAAAAAGAAATTCCTGCTTTTATTGCAGACAGACTTCTTGAGTCAGTATGGCGGGAAGCCTTATGGCTAGTAAATGACGACATAGCAACAACTGAAGAAATTGATGATGCAATTCGCTATGGCTTTGGCCTTCGATGGGCGCAAATGGGACTATTTGAAACCTATAGATTGGCAGGTGGTGAAGCTGGCATGCGTCACTTCATATCACAGTTTGGGCCTTGCCTTGAATGGCCCTGGACGCACCTAATGGATGTTCCTGAATTTACAGATGAATTAATAGAAAAGGTATCCAGTCAGTCTGACCACCAATCGGGACAATTTAGTATTGACGAGCTAATGGAAAAACGCGATGATAACTTGGTCGATTTTTTAAAAGTTTTAAAAGACAATCAGTGGGGTGCTGGAAACTCTCTCAAAGAATTTGATGCAAGCTTGTCAGGGTCAATTAATAAACTAGAATTTTCAGAGCTAAATTTATCAAACCCCATACTTACCTATGTCACCAAAGTACCAAAAGAGTGGGCTGACTATAACGGTCATATGACAGAAGCGCGTTATCTTGAATGCTTTTCAGAAGCAACCACAGAGATGATGTCTATTATCGGCGCAGACGAAGAATACATTTTAAACATAGGATCTTATTTTACAGTTGAAACTCATATTCGCCACTTGGATGAGGTTCAAATTGGAGAAGGTATAAAAGCCAAAACCCAGGTTATCTTTGGAGAAAATAAAAAACTTCACTTATTTCATTGGCTCAATCATGAGGACGGCAGACTATTAGCAACTGCTGAGCATATGCTCATTCATGTCGATCTTAAAACACGGGGTGCAAGCATGCCAAATGATTTGGTCTTGAAGCGAATGGGATTAGTTTATGAAGCACACAAAAAACTACCAAGGCCAGAAGGCATAAGCCGCGCAGTTGGAGATAAATTTTAATACTACTTTTCAGGTGAACCTAAAGCGCTCTGGTTAAGCTCATTACTCGGCCAGTAATTGGTGCTGAGATAGTTCGGCGATACGCATGAATAATGCTTTCATTTGAAGTTGGCTCAAAGCCATCAAAAAGCATTCCATAGTGGTCAACTGAGTTTTCAATAATAGATGGCGAGACTACATTTATTCTTAATTTTCCAGCATACTCGGCTGCCAATGTTGAAACGCACATATTAAGTGCGCCATTAGCTGCAGCGGCGCATGAACCCGCAATTATTGGCTCATCACCAATAATTCCGCTTGTCAGGGTGATGGATCCATTTTCACTGAGAAAAGGTATGGCTGCTTTTGCTAAATTTAATTGACTAAAGCATTTGGTGGAAAGGCCAGCTGCAAAGTCCTCCATTGTAAGCTCTTCAAAAGTCTTAAAAGGAGTGCCTCCGATACAAGATACCAACCCGTCAAATGGACCAACAGAAGCTAAGATATCACTAACACTTTCAAAATTAAAAGCGTCGATCTTTAAATCTGGTCCAGACCTTCCAGCTCTTATAACTTCATAGTCTTTCTGTAAACCTTCAACTACAACTCTACCAAGTTTTCCAGTTGCGCCAACTACTATAATTTTTTTCATTTAAAGCCTTTTAATATTTAGTTGAAATAATAAATAGAATCTTATCATTAAAAAAGCAACTTGCCAATAGATGACTTTACTGAATTTCTGTTTGTTTCAGAAGTGAGGGGCTTTCCAATATTGACATTGATGCTCCTTCGTAGGTTAAATTTCTTTTTATTTTTAATTAATTTTGGAGCTTTTGAAAAGAAACTACCCCACATATTATTTATTGCAAAAGGAACCACAACTACATTATCTTTGCATTCAGCTAATATTTTTTCAAAACCCCTTTTCAAGTCACTCAATTCCCCTGTGGTGGAAATATGACCTTCAGGAAATATTCCAACAACGCAATCATCATTTAGCAAGTTGATAATATTTTGCATTGCATTACGACTATTTTCAGGCCTTATTGATACCGCACCAACACCCCTTAGAATCCAATTAAATATTGGCTTACGATAGTAATCATCGTGAACAACAAATCGAATCGTCCTTGGTGTTGCCCACTGAATTAAAGCAAAATCTATCCAACTAATGTGGTTACCTAAAAGAAGAACAGGTCCAGTTTTAGGTAAATTATCTAAACCAGTTACCTTTAGTCGATATCGCCACCCAAACAATAAGAGGCCTACAATTTGCCTCATGACTAAAGAATAATTTTCAGTTTTTTAAGAACAACACTAAACCCTGCTACCGCAATAAATGCGTTAAAGTAAAGTATAAACTCACTTCCAAAATTTAGGTTTGCAAGAATCATTGTAAAAATCAAAAGGGTAATCATAGCAATATTTTGAAGCCAGTTTTTACCCGCTAGCATGCTTCCAAGTCCGTCTTCAGGAGAGTTCGCTTGCATCAGTGCATTGAGAGGGATAATCATCATTCCTGCACCAACACCAAACATAAGAATGACGGCAGTTACTAAAATTAAGGCAGTAGAATCTGGAATAAAACTTAGGCTCGAAATTACGGGGATTAGAATTGAACAAACTGTAATCATTATGGAGCCGGTATAGATATTATTAATACGTATGAAATTGAGACTTTTTCTGCCAGATAAAAAAGCGCCAATCATAATTCCAAATACAGAAGAAGCTAACATCGCATTCACAATAAGGGGGCTTTCGACGCCAAAATTAGCTTTTGCATGAGCTGGTATAACTGCCACTAAGTTTTGTGACATGCCCCAAAAGATTGCTGTCCCTAAAATAGAATACCAGACAATTTCATTACTCCTCATGGCTTTAAAGTTAGTCATTAAGTAATGAAAAGAAACAAATTTCTTTATAGAAAATTTAGCCTGGCTTAACTTTGTTGGATAGAGGCGTGTTCCAAGTGTTGCTAAAAACTCAACCAATGAAAGCCCAACAAGAACCCAGCCTACTGGCGCTATTTTCATTAATATTTCTTCAGGGGTAGTTGCTTGCATTGTTCCCAGATAAGCTTCGAATAAGTATGAGAAAAAAACCGTACCCATCAAAATCGCTATTAATACCACTGAAGAGTGAAAGGCATTACCCCTACTAAGGCCAGCCTTGCTAAGGCACTCTTTAATATAACCCATTTTCGCAGGAGAATATATTGCACTCTGAGTTGCAAGAAGCAAGGTAAAGCCAAATGCAACCTGGTATAAACCGTTGTAATAACAATAGGTAATTGCTAAGGTAATTAAGACAGCAGAAAATGCGCTATAGCGCATGATACTTGTCTTTGCAAATTTATCAGAAAGGTAGCCTGACAATGTAAATAACATGATAAATGGTACTAAAATCATTGCATTTACAACAGCAGTTAAAATAATTTGCTGCTGCTCACCATATATCATAAAGATTGTGTTTTGAATTATGATCTTATGGCCTAGGTCGACAAATGCATTGAGAAAAACTGCAACTAGGTAAACGGAAAATATGACTGAACGCCCTTTATCAATCTGTTGATTTTCTTGCATGACCTACCAAACTATAATTTATATAATCAATAGTATAAGAGATTTTTATAGGATTAGGGCTTAATACTTTAACTCGCTCTTAGAGCTCACGCCCCTCAACCTCAGCAATAGTCTGCATGTCTTTATCACCTCTACCTGAGAGGTTAATAATAATAGTTTTATCACTAGACCATTGTTTGGCAAGTTTAACCGCATACGCTATAGCATGAGATGGTTCAAGCGCTGGAATAATACCTTCAACCTCTGTAAGAAGATGGAAGGCCTCTAAAGCCTCTTTGTCTGTTATTGCAACATACTCTGCTCTTCCAATATCTTTCAGATAGGCATGCTCTGGACCAACACCTGGATAATCAAGTCCAGCTGAAATGGAGTGACCCTCTATAATTTGGCCATCTTCATTTTCCATCAAATATGTTCTATTACCATGCAGCACACCGACACTTCCAGCAGTAAGCGGAGCTGCATGAGCATCTGGACCTAAGTCAATTCCACGTCCGCCCGCCTCAACACCAATAATTTTTACTGATGTATCTTCAATAAATGGATAAAAAAGCCCAATTGCATTTGAACCTCCTCCAACACATGCAATTATTGCATCTGGTAGACCACCCACTTGCTCATTAAATTGCTCTTTCGCCTCTTTACCAATAACACTTTGAAAGTCTCTCACCATCATAGGGTAGGGATGAGGGCCAGCGACTGTTCCAATAATATAATAAGTATTATCAATATTAGTTACCCAATCACGCATTGCTTCATTCAGGGCATCTTTCAGTGTTTTAGAGCCTGAAGAAACTGGCACAACCGTTGCCCCAAGTAACTTCATACGGTAAACATTCTGCGCCTGCCTAACAACATCAACTTCGCCCATATACACAACACATTCAAGGCCAAGTCTTGCAGCAATAGTTGCCGATGCAACGCCATGCTGTCCAGCTCCTGTTTCAGCAATAATTCTTGTTTTGCCCATTCTCTGAGCAAGTAAAGCTTGCCCTATAGTATTGTTGATCTTATGAGCACCAGTGTGATTTAAGTCTTCGCGTTTCAAATAAATTTGAGCACCACCAAGCTTCTTGGATAGGTTTTTTGCATGATAAAGTGGAGTTTCACGTCCCACATAATGCTTTAGATCATCCTCAAACTCTTTTAAAAAGTCAGGATCGTCTTTATATTTATCATAAGCATCTTTTAGCTCAGTGACAGCAGTCATTAGGGTCTCTGCGACAAAGACTCCTCCATATTGATCAAAATGACCTTTATCATCTGGTAGGTTATAGCTCATGAATGTACACTTCGGATAAAAGCTAATATTTTATCAATATCTTTAACCCCTGGTGCACTTTCCACTCCACTTGAGGCATCAACTGCATATGGATTTACTTGACTAATTGCATCTGAGACATTTTCTGAATTAAGACCACCAGCAAGAATAATTGGTAAATCTATATTGACTCGCGCCAGCATCCAGTCAAAAACCTCTCCAGTGCCTCCATAACTATTAGGGTTATGTGAATCGAGAAGAAGTGCGCTTGCTTCTGAAAAATTATCAGCTAATTGAACTACATTGGTCTTGGGCGTTACTCTCAAGGACTTTATAAAAGGCATTTGATATTGAGTACAATCTCCCACTACCTCGTCTCCATGAAATTGTAAAGTGTCCAGAGGGACCTCACATAAAACCTCATCAATAAAGCTTGGATTTGCATTGACAAAAAGTCCCACTCGATTTACAAATGGTGGCAGGGCTGAGACTATTTCTCGTGCTCTTTGAATATCAACATTACGCGGTGACTTATTATAAAAGACCAAACCAATTGCATCAACACCAGCTATAGCGGCGTCTCTTGCATTTTCAGCATTAGTGAACCCACAAATCTTAACTTTGGTCATCTGAATTACCATTAGCTTTTTCAAGTGCAAATTTTTTCATAGCGTTACCTAGTATTAAATGCAAATAGCTAAGAAAGCTTGAGATTTAGCTTGAGGCTTTTTTCTTAGCAGTAGTCTTCTTTTTAGCTTTTTTTGCCTTTGCTTTGGCTTTAATTTTTCCATCTATTGCTTTTTTACACTCTTCTAGAGTTAGGTCAATAGGAGCCTTATCACCAAACACTTTTTGAACTGTAACATTTTTTTGACCTTTGCCGCGCTTTTTACCATTCCAAACATACGGCCCAAAGCGTCCATTTAAAACTTGAATATCAGAATCTTCAAAGACCTTAATAATTCGTTCAGCATCAAGCTTTTCCTTAACAATAATTAGCTCAAGAGCTTCTTCTAAGGTTACCTCCTCTGGTGAGATTTCCTTTAAAGAAACATATTTTTTACCATATTGAATGTATGGGCCAAAACGCCCATAATTTGCCTTAATTGTTTCACCATCAATGGTCTCACCCACTGTTCTTGGCATTTTAAAAAGCTCAATGGCTTCAGCAAGCGTAATATTCTCTATATCTTGGCCAGTTCTTAATGACGAGAAAGTTGGTTTTTCTTCATCGTCTTGATGTCCAATCTGAGCAAAAGCACCATAGCGTCCAAAACGAACACTGACAGGTTTTCCAGAGACAGGGTCCTCACCAAGATCTCTCTTACCATGAGTCTCGTCTCTCGAAATATCTTTAGCAAGCTCAATCTGCGCATGAAAAGGCTCATAAAAATCGCGAATAACTCCTGCCCAAGGCTTTGACTCTTCAGCAATTAAATCAAAATCACTTTCAAGGTTTGCAGTAAATTCATATCCAATAATGTTGCTAAAATTTTTGACTAGAAAATCAACCAAAAGGTAGGCAACATTTGTTGGGAATAATTTATTTTTTTCAGCGCCAGTAGTTTCAGCTTGGATAGACTCTGAAATAACGCCATCTTCAATTTCAATCAACTGATAATCACGCTGAACTCCTTCTCTGGTTTCTTTCACAACATAGTTTCTATCTTGCACAGTTGTAATCATTGTTGCGAATGTTGAAGGCCTTCCAATACCCATTTGCTCAATTTCTTTAACCAATGAAGCTTCTGTATATCTTGGCTTTGCTCTTGAAAAAGACTCCTTTGAAGCTAAGTCGACTAGGGTTAGCAAATCACCTTTACTAACTTCAGGAAGAAGCTTATCTTCAGCCGCCATATAGTCATAAACCTCGAGGAATCCAGCAAAAGATAAAACCTCTCCATCAGCAATAAAATGCTCACTACGGTTTGAAATATTGATATTAATTTTAGTTTTTTGAAGTTGTGCATCGCTCATCTGAGAAGCCAAGGTTCTCTTATAAATTAACGAATACAGCTTAGTAGATTGATCATCTAAACCTAATATAGATGGCTTAGTAAGGTCTGTAGGCCTTATGGCTTCATGCGCCTCCTGAGCACCTGAAGAATTTGTCTTATATCTTCTTGTTTGATGAAACTCAGAACCAAACTTTGAAACAATAACCTCTTGAGCAGCTGTTATAGCTAGTTCAGATAAATTGAGTGAATCTGTTCTCATGTAAGTAATAGCACCTTCTCGATATAAATTTTGAGCAATCGACATGGTCTGTTTGACAGAAAAACCTAGTTTTTGAGAGGCTTCTTGCTGCAGCGTAGAGGTAATAAATGGAGCTTTAGGTGACCTCTTCGAGGGCTTAGTCTCAACTGAATTAACTTTTAATTCTGCCAATAAAACACTTTCAGCAAAAGAAAGCGCCTCTTCTTTAGATTTAAAGTCTACGCTAAGCTTAACCTCTAGAGACTGATTTGAGCTATTTTCTAAATTAGCTTTAACTTTATGGGAGCTTGTAGGATTATGAGCAGAAATTTCTCGCTCTCTTTCAACAACTATTCTTACAACTGGTGATTGAACCCTACCAGCTGATCGAGCTCCTGAAATCTTACGCCACAATACTGGAGAAATTTCAAAACCTACTAGCCTATCAATAATACGCCTAGCTTGTTGAGCATTTACAAGGTCAGTATCAATTGTTCTTGGGTTATTAATAGCATCCGTTATAGCGCCTTTAGTTATTTCATGAAAGACTATCCTCGGTGTATCTTCTGCAAGCGATAGCGCTTGCTGTAAATGCCAAGCAATGGCTTCACCCTCACGATCTTCATCAGTAGCTAGAAAGATTTTCGTTGCGGTCTTGACTGATTTTTTAAGGTCAGCAACTACTTTCTTTTTATCCGCACTGATAGCGTATGTTGGTTGAAAGTTATTCTCAATGTCAACGCCCATATCTTTCTTGGGCATATCCCTGATGTGGCCTATACTCGACTTTACAACATAATCTGGCCCCAAAAACTTTTCAATAGTTTTTGCTTTCGCCGGAGATTCGACAATAACAAGATTCTTAGACATAAAGGTTCCTACTGCAGGGTAGGGTTATCATCATAAAACACAATAGACTCTATCCATTGCGATGGCACAGATGATTCAGTGCTATTTCCGATGACCATCATAACTACCCATTTCAAGTCATCAATACTCAATTTTGAGTCCTCTAGAGACATAACCTGATCAATTACTATTTCACGTTGACTGGCATTAAGCTGGCCCATATTTTCCATAAACATTATGAAGCCTCTGGCCCTAGAATCTAATTTGGTTTTTTCATACTCACTATAAATTCGCATAGAATTATGCAAAGTATCAAAACTAGCTATTTTTCCATCTTGAAGTGCTGCAATATTTTCAAGCCAAACTAAAGCCTTCTCAATCCGGTCAGCATCAAAGCCAGCCTCTGAAAGATGCGTCTTTAAAAGATCATCATCCAACTCTTGAGAAGAGTCTTGCTCAGCAGACTCAAATAGGAAATCAAACATAAAGGTGAGTACATCAAGAATATTATTAGTCATAAAGCCTCATCAAATTAATACATGTATTTCAAGCTAACTATTACGAGATTCTTATAAACATCAAAAGAACCTATATTGCTTATTACTTGTGGGCAAAAAACACTTTTTCAACCATACATTGAGTTATATAGTGATTTGCTCGAAAAGTAAATTCTTAATTTAACCCTTATTATCCACATCTTGATCCAGATTGGGCTTTATTAAAGCAGTATTGTCATATAAACTCTCGTTTAACATGCATACCGAACTAATCCAAGTATGGTAAAATTGCAAACTTTTTTATTGGTAGATACATTATGAAAAGAACTTTTCAACCAAGCGTACTAAAACGTAAACGTAACCATGGCTTTAGAGCTAGAATGAAAACTCGTTCTGGGCGTGCTATCTTAAGTGCTCGCAGGAAAAAAGGGCGTAAACGTTTAGCTGCTTAAACTCATGACCAGCTCGCTCGCTCATGGTGCGCGTATTACAGATTCCAAAGATTACGCTCACATTTTCAAAAAAGGCTTTCATACTCAAAGTAGATTCTGGAAGGTCATAGCTAGTGATTCTGGTAAATCATTTTCAAGGCTTGGTCTTGCGATTTCCAAAAAGCAATATAAAAGGGCAGTAGACCGAAACCTTTTTAAGCGCTTAGCGCGCGAAACTTTTAGAAACAATCGGGGCGATTTAGAGTCTATTGACTTTGTCATAATGGTAAAAAAATCAGCTTGCACTGATAATATTGAAATTACTAAAGACCTCCTTTCACTTATGAAAAATGTAAAGAGCCAGGTGCAGTCAAAATGAAATTTCTACTTCTACCTCTAATTAAATTATACCAATGGATTGTTAGTCCTCTGTTAGGAAGCAACTGCCGTCACATTCCAACCTGCTCAGAGTATACATTCGATGCTATCAAATATCATGGAGCTGTCAAAGGGGTTACTCTCGGGGCAAAAAGAATTAGTAAGTGCCACCCATGGTCAGAGGCAAGTTATGATCCTGTACCAAAAAAAATTCACTCAATTAAAAATTAAAAATTTATGAACACTCAAAAATTATTTCTTTTCATTGCAATCTTTTTGACAATTTTCCTTCTTTGGGATAAATGGGAACTGACACAATCAATCGATGAAAATGGAAATATAGTAACGCAAACTGCGATAGTGGGAATTGATGCGCCATCTGCAGAGAACGACGTCCCATTAGCTGCTGAGGTTCCAGTGGCAGAAAACACATTTACAGAAGTTTCAACTCCCGTTATGGAGGACTCAAACATAAGCGGCGCATACACAACGGTTGTAACAGATCTTTTAACAGTTCAAATTTCAAATAAGGGTGGAACAATAATTAGTGCATTTCTGAATGACTACCCAACAGAATTATACTCAGACCAAACATTTGAACTACTTAGCAATTCTCCAGAGAGTATTTTCCACGCTCAAAGTGGTCTCATCCCTGCAGATCAAATGCCAACGCATCAATCTGAATTTACTTCGGAAAGACAAGAATACTTTCTACAAAACAATAATGAGCTAATTGTGCCACTTTCTTGGAAGGGAGATAATGGCATTGAAGTTACTAAATACTTCTACTTTAAGCCTGATAGTTATATCATCGAAGTAGATTATCAAATTCGAAATAACAGCTTGACTGATCAAAATGTTAGCAGTTATACGCAGTTAGCCCATGGCTCAATAATTGAGTCTAGCGGCATGGCAATGGGTATGCAAAACTTTAGTGGCGGCGCAACCTATAACGATGAAGAAGTTTTTGAGAAAATTGATTTTGAAGATTTTGACTCTACGCCAAAAACTTCATCTGTTGGTGGCTGGGCCGCAATGATTCAGCACTACTTTTTTACTGCGTGGATACCAAATGAAAGTCAAAAACATACTTACTCAACTAAAACTAGTAGAGGCAACTACCTATTAACCACAGTGAATCCAACGGTAAGAGTTGCTGCTGGAACAACAGCTAGTCTCGAAAAAAACCAGCTATATGTTGGCCCTAAAGAGCATGTGCGCCTTGAAGAGCTTGCCCCTGGCCTAGACAAAACTGTAGACTATGGCTTCCTTTTTATTGTTGCCAAACCATTGTCAATATTTCTTCATTGGATTTATAGTTTTGTTGGTGACTGGGCAATATCTATTGTTCTTTTAACTCTATCAATTAAGCTGGCTTTTTATAAGCTTTCTGAAAAATCATTCCGGTCAATGGCTGGAATGAAAAAATTAGCGCCAAGGCTTCAGAAAATTAAAGAAACCTATGAGGGTGATAAGCAAAAAATTGGTAAGAAAACGATGGAGCTTTATAGGACTGAAAAAATAAATCCTGCTGCAGGTTGTCTTCCTATCCTAGTTCAGATTCCAGTTTTTATTTCTGTTTATTGGGTTCTTATAGAAATGGTTGAATTAAGAATGACCCCATTCTTGTACTTACCTGACCTTGCGATGAAAGATCCTTATTTCATCCTGCCATTAATTATGGGTGCATCTATGTGGTTTCAGCAGCGACTTAATCCGCCTCCAGCGGACCCAATACAAGCAAAAATAATGATGATGCTGCCAGTTGTATTTACAGTTTTCTTCCTCTGGTTCCCTTCAGGCTTAGTATTGTACTGGGTAACCAATAACGTACTTTCAATTGCTCAACAAGTGTACATCAATAAAAAAATTAATGGTTAAATAAGCCCATGCACTCAAATGAAAAAGTAAGTGAGATAGCTAAAAAAATTAAACTCTTAATTGTAGATGTTGATGGAGTTCTCACTGACGGTGGGATATATTTTGACGACAACGGTGTTGAACAGAAAAAATTTGATTCGCAAGATGGTCTTGGTATTAAATTATTACAATTATCAGGAATTGAAGTTGCAGTAATCACAGCAAGAAGCACAAAATCTGTTGCTCATAGACTTAAAGGACTTGGAGTTGAACATTATTATCATGGCATACTTGATAAAAGTATTGCTCTGGAAAAACTAATAAAGAAACTTTCAATCGATCCTAGTGAGTCAGCTTATGTTGGTGATGACGTCATTGACTTACCTGTCATGACCAGGGTTGCTCTTCCAATTGCAGTAGCAAATGCTCAAGAATCTGTAAAAGATCACGCACTTATGGTTACTGAGAAGAGTGGTGGTAATGGAGCAGTTCGTGAGGTATGTAATTTCTTGTTAAAGTCACAAGATAAATATGATGCTTTAGTAAAATCTTTTCTAAAATGACATCCTTTCAATCAGAATGTTATGAGGCTTTAAAAAAAATTCCTGCTGGCAATGTAATTTCATATGGAGGTCTTGCGGAAATGATTGGAAGACCCAACGCACATCGAGCAGTTGGCAGTGCAATGAATAAAAACCCATTTGCACCAACCGTACCATGCCATCGAGTAGTTAAATCAAATGGCGAATTAGGTGGCTTTGCGGATGATATCAGCATCAAAATAAAACGCCTTCAAAAAGAAGGCGTTCATGTATCAAACAATAAGATTGTTAATTTTCAGTCTGTACTCTTTAAATCAAACTAGCGCTTCTTCCCTCTCATCTTAGAGATCATTTGAAGCTGCATCATTGACTCAGCAAGTGCTGCTTGAGTAGTAGAAATATCCTGTTCTGTCTGCAAACTAGACATAGCTTCTTCAGCGCGCTTTTTCGCTTCGAGAGCTTTTGACTCATCTAAATCACCAGCACGAATAGCTGTATCAGAAAATATTGTAACTGTGTCAGGCTGCACCTCAATGATGCCACCAGAGACAAAAATAGATTCAACACCATTTTCAGTTTCAACTCTGACTTCACCAGGTTTAAGTGTACTTATTAAAGGAACATGCATAGGGTAGACACCAATCTCGCCGTTTGTAGCTGGCGCAAATACACACTTTGCCTCACCTGAGTATATCTCCTCAGTTGCGCAAACTACATCAACGTGTATTACTGCCATTTATGATGCCTCCGATGCCTTTATTTTAACTTCTTCAATAGAGCCAGTCATGTAGAAAGCTTGCTCAGGTATAGCATCATGCTCACCATCAAGAATAGCTTTAAATCCAGAAATAGTGTCCTTCAAAGATACATACTTACCAGGAGATCCGGTAAATACTTCTGCAACAAAGAAAGGCTGTGATAAGAATTTTTGAATCTTACGAGCTCGAGATACAGTCTGCTTATCTTCTTCGGATAGTTCATCCATTCCTAGAATCGCAATAATGTCTTTTAATTCTTTATAGCGCTGAAGTACGCCTTGAACTCCACGAGCCACATCATAATGCTCTTGACCAACAACTAGCGGGTCGAGCTGACGTGAAGTTGAGTCTAATGGATCTACAGCAGGATAAATACCAAGCTCTGCAACTTGACGCGAAAGCACTACTGTCGCATCTAGGTGAGCAAATGTTGTCGCTGGAGATGGATCAGTTAAGTCATCCGCAGGAACATATACCGCTTGAATTGAAGTGATAGAACCAGTTTTAGTTGACGTAATTCTTTCTTGAAGCGCTCCCATTTCAGCTGCAAGTGTTGGCTGGTAACCAACCGCTGATGGCATACGTCCCAATAAAGCAGAAACCTCAGTTCCAGCAAGCGTATAACGGTAAATATTATCAATAAATAAAAGAACATCACGTCCTTCATCACGGAAATATTCAGCCATAGTAAGTCCAGTTAAAGCAACACGAAGCCTATTTCCTGGAGGCTCATTCATCTGTCCATATACTAGTGATACTTTATCGAGTACATTTGAGTCTTTCATTTCATGATAGAAGTCATTACCTTCTCGAGTTCGCTCACCAACACCTGCAAACACTGAGTAACCTGAGTGCTCAATGGCAATGTTACGAATAAGTTCCATCATGTTTACAGTCTTTCCAACACCAGCACCGCCAAACAATCCGACCTTACCGCCTTTTGCAAACGGGCAAACTAAGTCAATTACCTTAATGCCTGTTTCAAGCAACTCTGTAGCAGGTGCTAATTCTTCATATGCAGGAGCAGAGCGATGAATTTCCCATTCAGCCTCTGAACCAATTTCGCCAGCGTTATCAATTGGCTCCCCAAGTACATTCATGATTCGTCCCAGAGTTTTTGTTCCAACTGGCACAGTGATTGCCTTGCCTTTATCGGTAACTTCTAATCCTCGCTGAAGCCCTTCAGATCCACCCATAGCAATTGTTCTAACAACATTGTCTCCAAGTTGTTGCTGAACCTCTAAAGTAAGGTTTGCTTTAGTAACATGAAGTGCGTTATATATTTTAGGTATTGAGTCAGATGGAAACTCGACATCAATAACCGCACCAATAATTTGTGTAATTTTGCCTATACTCATTTGCTTTTCCTTTTTTTAAATCTTTAAACAGCAGCAGCGCCTGCTACAATCTCAGATATTTCCTGAGTAATAGCTGCCTGCCTTGCCTTGTTATAAATTAATTGTAGCTCATCAATCATATCACCTGCATTTTCTGTTGCGCTATGCATGGCTATCATTCTAGAAGATTGCTCACAAGCAATGTTTTCTACAATTCCTTGATAAACTAATGCTTCGATATACCTAACTAATAGTGCGCTTAGTGCACTCTCTGCATCTGGTTCATATAAATAGTCCCAGTGGTGATCCTTACTGGTTTCATCAGTAACCTCCATTGGCACAATTTGCTTGACAGTTGGGACTTGTGTCATTGCACTTGCAAACTTATTATAAGCAATCATGATTTGATCAATCTCACCTGAGTCATAGCGATCAAGCATTACTTTGATAGTACCTAAAAGATCATCAAATTGAGGCTTATCACCAATATCAGTAAGAACAGAGTTAATTTTAAGTCCAGTATTTTTAAAAAATGAAGTTGCTTTTTTACCAATCGTACAAAGCTCAACCTCAACTTTATCTGATTGCAAAGCAGCTATATCTTTTAAAAGGCTTCTAAATAAATTGGTGTTTAAACCACCACAAAGCCCTCTATCACTTGAAATAACTATAATTCCTACACGCTTTTTCTCTTCTGAAGAGGTCATATATGGATGTTTAAACTCAGAGTTAGCATGAGTCAGATGTCCAATAACATTAAGAATTTTTTCAGCATACGGACGTGAAGCGAGCATTCTATCTTGCGCTTTCTTCATCTTAGAAGCGGCAACCATTTCCATGGCCGAAGTAATCTTTTGAGTATTTTTAATACTCGAAATTTGTGTTCTAATTTCCTTGCCTACTGCCATATCTTTCTACCAGGTATTGTTAGCTTTAAAGTCATCAATAGCAGCTTGAAGTTTTGCTGATATATCATCATTGTAGTCGCCAGACTCATTAATAGATGCCATCAATGTAGCCTGATTAGCATTCATATAAGCTAAAAGTGCGCCTTCAAATGCAACAACTTTATTCGCCTCAACATCATCTAGTGCGCCAGAATTAGCAGCAAAAAGTGACGTCGCAGTTTCAGCAACATTTAGAGGGGAGTATTGTGCTTGCTTCATTAGTTCGGTTACGCGTATGCCTCGATCAATTTGAGCTTTAGTTTCAGCATCTAAATCAGATGCAAACTGAGCAAACGCAGCTAATTCACGATACTGTGCTAAGTCAAGGCGAATACTACCACCAAGCTTCTTAACAATTTTAGTTTGTGCTGCACCGCCAACTCTAGAAACTGAAAGGCCCGCGTTAATTGCTGGTCGAATACCAGAGTTAAATAGGTCTGTTTCTAAGAAGATTTGACCGTCTGTAATGGAAATTACATTTGTTGGAACAAACGCCGAAACGTCTCCAGCCTGAGTTTCAATTATAGGAAGAGCTGTCAAAGAACCTGTCTTACCTTTCACCTCTCCATTTGTTACTTTTTCTACATACTCCGCATTAACTCTTGATGCTCTTTCTAATAAACGAGAGTGAAGATAGAATACATCACCTGGATATGCTTCACGTCCTGGTGGGCGCTTTAAAAGAAGTGATACTTGGCGGTATGCCCACGCTTGCTTTGTCAAATCATCATAAACAATTAGTGCATCTTCGCCACGATCTCTGAAATATTCGCCCATTGCACATCCAGCGTAAGGAGCAATATATTGAAGAGCTGCAGAGTCAGAAGCGGCTGCAGCAACAATAATAGTATGCTCTAATGCTCCATGCTCTTCAAGCTTGCGAACTACAGTAGCAATTGAAGACGCCTTTTGTCCAATTGCAACATAGATACATTTAACGCCTGTACCTTTTTGATTAATAATGGCATCAATTGCAACGGCAGTTTTTCCAGTTTGGCGATCACCAATAATAAGTTCTCGCTGACCACGTCCAATTGGCACCATTGCATCAATCGCCTTAATACCAGTTTGAATTGGTTGGTCAACTGATTGTCTTTCAATAACACCAGGAGCAACAACCTCAATTGGGCGAGTGATAGATGTTTTTATTTCTCCCTTACCTTCTAGGTCTACTCCAAGAGGATTAACAACGCGTCCAAGCAGCTCATTACCAACTGGCACTTCCATAATTCGATTTGTACACTTAACAGTGTCGCCTTCTGAAATATGAAGGTAGTCACCTAATACAACTGCACCAACAGAATCTTGCTCAAGGTTAAGCGCTAAACCAAAAGTATTTCCTGGAAATTCTAGCATCTCACCAAACTGAGCATCTGCTAGACCATGAATACGAACGATTCCATCACTTACACTAATTACTGTGCCTTCTGTGCGAGCTTCAGCTGAAAAGTCAAACCCCTCTATTTCTTTTTTAATTAAATCACTGATTTCAGAAGCATTTAATTGCATAACTAACCTCTCTTTATAAAATTAATTTACAGACAAGGAGACGCCTAGAGCATCTACTTTTGCCTTAATTGATGTATCAATTACCTTATCACCTTCTTTAATAATGACACCGCCTTTAAGGGTCACATCAATTTCAGTTTCAACAGATACAGTTGTTTTATGTTTACTTGTTAAATCTTTAACGATTGCTTTTTGTTCGTCTTCACTAAGCTCATAAGCGCTAATAACTTTAAAGTTCTTGCTCTTGTTAGCATTAGAAACTGTCGATTCAAACGCATTAGCTATACTGCTAATTGCACTCGAACGATCGTTGTTTAAAACAAGATTAATAAAAGCCGACTCTTGTTTACTTAAATCTTTTGAAGTCATTCTTGCAATTAAAGCAGAAATTAAATCAAATTTTTGATTTTTACTTTTGCTTGGAGATGCAATAAAAGTCTTTGTATTTTTATCAGCCATAATTACAGTAGCAGCAGCTAAAAAGTCACTCCATCCTAAAACAGAGTTACTTTGTTCAGCAATTTCAAAAATCGCTTGAGCGTATGGCTTGGCAATTGTTGATAATTCCATGCTACCGTCCTAGAGTGATTTAGACAACTTAGAAAGCATATCTTTATGTGCCTTAGCATCAACTTCTTTCTCTAAAACTGAGTTGACTCCCTGCATAACCAAAGTTGAGACTTGATTTTTAAGCTCATTACGTGCCTTCACAACCTCTTGGTCTAGTTCAGACTTAGCGTGTGCTTTAATCTTATCAGCCTCTTCAGAAGCTGTGCCTTTAGCTTTATCAATCATTCCATTAGCTTGTTTATCAGCGTTTGCAATAATTTCAGCCGCTTGGGTTTTAGTGCTTTCTATTAGATCTTCAGCATTTTTCTGGGCTAAAGCATGCTCTTCTTTTCCAAGTTCTGCAGCTTTTAATCCATCTTCGATTGCCTTTTTGCGAGCAGCCATTGCCTCAACGAGTGGAGGCCAAACAAACTTCATGCAGAACAAGACAAACATGGCAAACATGATTGTTTGCCCAATGAGTGTAAGGTTAATGTTCATAACTTAATACCCTTAATTATTAAAAGAATACAATTTATCCAGCAACCGCAAACAATATATACATTGATATACCAACTGCGATCATAGGTACCGCATCAACAAGTCCCATAACAATAAACATTTGTGTTCTTAGCATTGGAATAAGTTCCGGCTGACGCGCAGCGCCTTCAATGAATTTAGCGCCAAGAATACCGATGCCTACAGCAGCGCCTAATGCACCTAAACCCATTAAGATAGATCCTGCTAAAAATAATATACTTTGTTCCATTTTTTACTCCTACTTATAAAAACTGTTTAAAAAAAATTAATGCTCTTTTTGGTGCGCCATATCCATATATACAATTACTAAAGTCATAAAGATAAATGCCTGAAGTAATACAATTAAGATATGAAAAATAGCCCACGGTAAAGACAGGCTCCACTGAATCCAGAATGGCAACAGTGCGATTAGAATGAAGATCATTTCACCTGCATACATGTTTCCAAATAAACGTAATGCAAGAGAAACTGGCTTTGCCAGTAAGTTCACCCCTTCTAAAAAGAAGTTAAAAGGCAACATCCATTTACCAAAAGGATGGAGCGTTAGTTCGCCTACAAATCCACCAAGGCCTTTTTCTTTAATACTGTAGTAAAGGATTAATATGAAAATACCGATAGACATTCCGAATGTAGCATTAGGGTCGGTTGTTGGAACCACCTTAAGGAAATCAATACCTAGAGCAACAGCTAGAGATGGAAGCCAATCAACAGGCACTAAATCCATCGTATTCATTAAGATTATCCAAATAAATGTCGTTAAAGCAAGAGGGGCAACCATAGGGTTTTTACCACTGAAAGAACCACGTACATTTTCATCAATAAATTCAATAATGCTTTCTACAAAATTTTGAAACCCACTTGGAGCGTCAATAGAAGCACGTTTTGCTGCTCTAGCAAAAAAGAATAAAAATAGCGCGCCTAAAACAAAAGAAAATCCAAGAGTATCAACATGGAAAGCCATGAAACCCATTTCTTTTGCTTCTAAAGCACTTTCAGCAAACCCCCAATGACCATCTGGAAATTTTCCGTAAGTTAAATTTTGTAAATGGTGCTTAATATAAGCGCCAGATGTTAGTTCACCACTTGCCATTATTTTTGCCTTAACCTATCTAATATAAATCCTACCTGACCAACAACTAAACTCAAACAGAGAGCTGCGGGCTCAAGTTCTAAAAAACCAAGTCCAATTAAAGCTAGTAGGATTAGAGAGAGCATCCTACTGATACTGCTGCTGATCGCCATCCTAAAGCTTTTTTGTGCATCAGCGTCAACCAATGCTTTTTGTTTTTTTGTATACCAATTAAATATCCAGGTATTGCTTAAACTTACTAAGGCACCATAAAAGGCAGCAACTGCAAAACCATCAGTGGCATAAAAAACAACAATTAAAGCTAGGAGAAAGTATTGAATAAGTGAGCTTATTGATTTCACTTTTTCGATATTCACCCTGACTATGCACAAACGAAATATTATACAATTTAATGTTTAATAGTCAAGTCCTACAAAGACAATTTATTTACTGTGAAGCAAAATTAATTTACGCAATTTATTAAAGCTTATTTTCAAAAAAGATTTAGTTGATTAAGAGCTTGAATTTATCATCTCTTCAGCAGCTATTCGAGTTTTATCACTGATTGTAATCCCACCTAAGATTCTTGCCACTTCGTCCGTCCTTTCTTTCGGACTTAGGCTTGCAACTTGGGTAAAAGTTGAGCCATTTTTTTGCGTTTTTACAACCTTCATATGATCTTGTCCCTGCGCTGCGACCTGAGCAAGGTGCGTTACACAAATAATTTGATATCGATTTGATAATTTTTTTAACATTTGGCCAACAATTTCAGCAACTGATCCACTGATACCTACGTCGACTTCATCAAATACAACTGATGGGGTGAGCTCAGTTTTACTTGTGACAACTGAAAGTGCTAGAGATATTCTTGATAACTCTCCACCCGAGGCTACTTTACCTAGTGGTTTAAAATCCTGCCCAGCGTTAGTTTTTGTAAGAATGATAATTTCCTCCATACCATTAAGCCTTACAGATCCTTCAGAAGAGTTAATGCTAAAAGTAATTTCACTCCCAGGCATTCCAAGTTTTTGCATTAAGCTTGTAACCTCTTTTGAAAGAGATTTGCTAGCAATTACCCTTTCAGCGCTCAATAACTTTGACTTAGCATAATATTCTTTCTCAAGTTTACTTTGCGCTAGTAATAACTCATTTATCTTATCGCTCGATGAGCCTAACATATTAAGATTTTCTTGCAAAGCTAATTGTGCCTCAAGTAGCCCTTGAATTTGACAATTATGCTTACGACCAAGCTCATGAAGCTCATTAATTCTAGAGCTAAGTTGAACTGAATTATCTTCTTGGCTGCTAATTTTACCGAGGTAATCTGTCAAGTCATAAATTCCTTCTTGAACTTGAAGCTGGGCACTTGCCAGTAATGAATGTATTGTGTCTAACCGCGAATCAAGCTCTTTCGACTGATTAACAATATTTTCACTTTCAATTAACACATTATTAACGCCTGATTCGTTGTCAAGAGAGTCTATTATCTTAGAAATTTTTTCAACAAGCTCGCTTGCGTTTGTGGAGACTTTATAGTCATCCTCAATATTATCTAACTCATCCTGAGTCATTTCAGCCTGAATAAGTTCATTCAGTTGATGGGTTATTAACTCTTTTTGGGCTGCAAGGAGAGAGTTATTATTTTGTAAGTCTTCAACCTCATTCTTGACCACTTGATAATTGTTGACAATATTATTTACCTCTTCACACTGCTTTTGAGTGCCGGCATAATCATCAAGTAGCAAGCGATGATGGTTCGCTCGAAGTAACAGCTGATGCTCATTTTGGCCATGCATATCAATCAAAAAACTGCCAATATCTTTTAGTGTTGATAAAGGCACATTAGAGCCATTGACGTATGAACGAGACTTTCCATCCGAAGCAATAACTCTTCGTAAGATGCATTCATTCTCATTTTCTAAATCCAAGTCCTCTAAAAAAGTTTGAAGCTCGGTTCCAGAATTCAAACTAAATGTAGCCACAATTTCAGCCTTACTTGCGCCTTTCCTAACGAGAGAGGAATCAGAACGCCCTCCAGCAACTAAACTTAATGCCTGAATTAAGATTGATTTACCTGCACCCGTCTCCCCAGTCACAACAGTCATGCCAGACTTAAACTCAACACTTAAGTCTTCGACAACAACTAAATTTTTTACATGTAAGTGCTCAAGCATATCTTTAATTTATTAAACTTTTTGGCCCCAATGAAGCTTTGACCTGATAATTTCAAAATAGTCGTAACCTTTTGGATGAATTAGATGGACAAAATTTTCATGTTGCTTCACTCTAAGAGCAGCGCCTTCTGATGCATGAACTGAGGACTGAGCATCAAAGCTAATTGTTGCACTATCGTTACAATCTAAAAGAGTAATCAATACCTCACTTTCGCCATCAAGAATGAACGGTCTATGACTCATTGTATGAGGGCTGATTGATACTAGGCAAATCGCATTTGTACTCGGGTGCATAATTGGGCCTCCGCTAGAAAGTGCATAAGCAGTAGAACCAGTAGGTGTGGTAACTATAATTCCATCTGCCCTCTGAGTGTTCACAAAGTCTCCATCAACATTCAGTTCAAACTCTATCATTCTTGGAGTTTCATTCCTATGAATTACCACCTCATTAAATGCTAGATGTTTTGACAATACTTTGCCTTTTTGTTCAATTTGACAGCTTAAAAGAGATCTTTTCTCTTTAATAAACTCACCATTTAGAACCGCACTAACTACTGGCGACATCGAGTCAACTGAAACGTCGGCTAGAAAACCAAGACGTCCTAAATTAACTCCAAGTATAGGAATATTGAAGTCTACATAAGTTCTTGCGGTATTCAATATGGTACCGTCTCCACCGACAACAATAATTAGATCAGCATTTTTCTCAAAGTCTTGTTGATCCTCTAACAAAATAACACCAAGATCTTTAAGGAGAACACCAAGCTCCAGAGCAGTTTTTTGACTGGTAAAATCGTTTGGTTTACAGATAACGCCAATAGAATTAAACATAGGCCTTGAAATATACTAAAAAGTAACTACATAACATGTTAAATATACATTAGTTTGGTTAAAAAATGACAAAAAAGAAAGAACAAAAAACTCAAGATGATACCTCTAATGAGGTTCAAGAAGATGTACTTGATGATAACAAAAATGAAGATTTAGCAACTCAGCTTTTAGAGGCACAGCAGTCTGCAAAAGATAATTGGGACAAGCTTTTACGCTCCCAAGCCGAGATGGAAAACCTTAAGAGGCGTACATCAAAAGATCTTGAGAATGCCCATAAATATGCGCTTGATGGTTTCGTTAAAGCCCTATTAGAGGTCAACGACTCTCTTTCAATGGGACTTAAGCTAGCAATGGATGAAAATGCAACTCTAGAAAACACAATTGAAGGAATTGAGCTTACAAATAAAGTTTTTATGTCAACTCTTGAAAAGTTTGGAGTTGAGGCCATAAACCCTGTTGATGAAAAATTTAACCCAGAACTTCATGAGGCGGTAACTATGGCGCCGATGCCAGACAAAATATCAAACACTGTTTTAGAGGTTATCCAAGTTGGATTTACTTTAAATGGTCGATTAGTCCGCCCAGCACTCGTAATAGTCGTACAGTAAATTAACTCTTTTAAGTCATTGATTTAACTATACTTTTTTTGAGTGTCTAACAAGTATCTAACAAAAACGCACTATCTAAGTATCTCTTGAAAGACTGATATTGCTATTGCCTCGTCTAAACTTAAAATTTGAGAATCATAAAAAATAGTAAAGTCAGGGTTAATTGAATTATTTGAAATGATAATAATTAAGTCAGCACCAAACTCATAATTTAACATTTTGATCGTTCTGCCCTCTTTTGATATACAAACTGTGCTTGCATTATCTGCATTATCTGCATTATCTTCAATAACTATATCTGCATTATCTTTATTAAAAACTCGCACAAAGACATAATCAGGTTGATAAGAAAATGATGAGATCCTAATATTTAAATCTTGGTTGTAATCATAAGAATCAAAATTATATGATTGACTAGTATCAGAGCATACTGAGTTTACTGAAAGTGTTACCCCAAAAGCAGGGTAAGTAAAGATTATTAAGAATATTACTTTATAAAATCGAACCACTTCAACTCCTTAAGAATCATAAAAAAAAGTGCATACGTATGCACGTTTTATTACATTATTTTGAAATGTAATAATTTTAAATTTTTGGAGTATGCAGTTTATACTCTCTAGGGGCTTACACCCTGTTGTTTATGGGCAACACCCTAAAATACTGCGAGTATAAGTAATAGAACTTATTCTGTATTATTTTGTTAAACGCTGCTGGCAGAATCAGCGTTTGCATCCGCTTTAGTTAGTATTACTACCAACCTCCCTAAAAGGGTAAGTGTCTAATGCCTCTCACTTAAAAAAAACTAATTATATACATTAATCTTCTCTATTTTGAATTTTTAAAAATAGCATCGAATTAGGGGGATTATAGAATATGCTAAATAGAATTCCGTAACTACGAAAAAACAAAAAGTGTCTAACAAAGTGTCAAAGTTACAATACCTACTCCAAGTCAGTGGCGAGGGTTTGCTTGAAAAGTGTCTAACAAGTGTCCAGCAAAGATTTACTTTACTACGGGGGTTTAAGACCGTTTAGTCATAGTCGTACAATAACCGACCCCTCTACAACCCCTACTCCAACTGGTCAAAAATCATTTTAAAACATTTTTAAAAGTAATCCTGTAACAAAACCTTAATTACATTTTTCATTTTGTTCAATCATTTCACTCTTTCTTATTGTCATTGTATCAATAATATTGTGAATTTCTTTTAGTAATGAGGCGTCATTTGAATATGATTTATCGCCACCATCATAACCAATTAACCAAAGTCCATATTTATTCTTATATCTATCTGGAACAATGTATTTATTAATATCATCTCCAACAATTCTAATGTACTTCAAATTTCTTTCTTCATTTTCACAACTATTTGTTTTAAAAAAATCGTCAGTTTCATTAATGAAATGAATATCTTTTGTGATAAAGAGGACTATTCTTTTATCCCATGAAAATGAATTAATATATTCTTCTAAATTTATTTTTACACTTGAATTACTCATCATTGGAAACATTAACAAAGTTAACAATAGGCATAATACTTTTATCCTGTTCTTCATTACTTATTGTATCTAAATGTAAATTTACTTTAAATTAAAGATTTAAATAATCTTTAAATTCATCCTTGACATCACTACCAATGTCATTAGTTAGGTACTCGTAAACATTAAAGATACAATCATAATAAATATCAGATAAAAATTCATCAATCTTTTCATAATCCTCATGATCATGATCAACCCACCATCTTGAATGTGGATCTTCTTCAACTTCATTCATCATTTCAGAATCTAAAAACCTCAGATAGTGTTTTTCTACGTACATAATTCTGTGAATCAACATATGTAATGATCCTTCAAACATTCCGTCAACTCTAGTGATATTAAAGGAATCATCTGAAAAGTTTGTTCTGACCTTAGTAAAGTTATAGGTTGATGATTTAGTGTCATCAATAATCGTTGTCAATTCTTTTGTAACAAATCTAATTATTGAGTGTTTAACAAAGTTATTCATCATAATTTTTATTTTATTATAAATATGACTTTGTTAGGTGTCTCCAACTTACAAAATCATTCAGTCAAAAATACAACTGGATTTAACTCTTCTTACTTTGATGAACGACTACTGGATTTGTTATATTCTTCTTTATTAACTTATTAATAAATGTTTGTTTATCTTTAAGAAGTAGCTCAAGATACTCATCATTGTTGCAAAACGCCACATTACCATCTGTATCTTCAATATAAAAATAACCCCAATCAGTAATATCATCAAGACTAGTCGTTTGATCAGGTGCTAAGTGTTGAGTGTAGAAATGTTTCCACCATCTTTGAGAAACCCCTTCACTTTGTTGAAGTTGAAGTTGAAGTGTCTCTAAATTTTCTGCATCAAAATCATATGTAACAAAATCCACCTCTTCATGATTTTCTACATAGTAAGTAACTGTAAAGTTTTTCATTTGCAAAATGTTACAGGACACAAAAAATATGTGGCAAAAAATCCATTTACAAAAATGGCCTTATTAGTGGTGAAAAAACCCTTGATTTCACAACACAGTTTTAGACTGGCAGAATGTCCTACTTTAAGAGGCCTTCAATTCAGTTATTTCTGAGGTACTTTTGTACATTCTGTGTTTATATTGAAATATAATTTAGTGATATTTTCAAGTGAAGAAATATAAAATGGCAACAAAAATAAATATTAAGCACACTCAAAGTGGAATGGTGAAGACAGGTTTTTATGGTTATAGTTGGACATATCTCATCTTTGGTTGGGTTGTTCCATTGTTTAGAGGTGAATTAGGTGTTGGGGCGCTTCATCTTCTTTTCACGATAGTAACTGGTGGTATTTGGCAAATTATTGTAAGTTTCCTATATAACAAACAATACATGACAAGAATGCTAACAAATGGCTGGGTTCTTGATGGGTCCGATTCAGACAAAGTTCTTGCTGGAACTTCACTAGGCATATCGACACATACTAACAACTAAAAATCGTAATAGAATTAAGTGCATAATTTAAGAATTCCAATAGAGCCCTATGAGGGTGATTTATCGGGTGTTGCGCATTACCTCGATGGAATGAATTTTCAACTGTTAACTCAAATAGCGCCTTATAAAAACAATAATATTTGGACAGCATTATCACTTCATGGGTTTGGCTCAAATGCATCAGATATATTTAAACCAGGTTTTGTAGATACAAAGGTAGAAGTTGACACTCAGTTGCAGTGGACTTCGCTATTCAATGAACCTATTATGAAGCCAATAAGTGAGATGATCTCTAAGCTACCTTGTAATTTTGAGAGAATTCGATTTACAAAATTAGTTGCAGGCAAGACTCTTAAAAAGCATACAGACAATATAGATGATGATATTAAAAATAAAAAGATTGCCAGGCTTCATATTCCTATTAGGACCAATAATGATGTTATTTTTACTTTTTATGAAAATGAAAATGATCTAAAAGGCAAGTTATTTCATCTCAAAACAGGCCACTATTACTACCTTGACGTTACGAAACATCATTCTGTAAGCAATAATAGCAATATTGATAGGTACCACCTAGTTATAGATTGCTTCGTAAATGATGAGTTAAAAACACTATTTAAGGGTATTTTTTGATTTAAATACATTAATTTTCATAAAAATGAGCTATTTTTAGCTATTCTTTAACTAATAACAATGTTTTTATATACAAAAATAGTCAAATTACCATTTTTTAATCATTTTTTTAGATATTAAGTAATTTTTTTTAGATAATAAGCCATATTCTTAAAAAAAATCGCATATTTTTGTCCCTTGACACATAACATTTAATACTCTATATTTCTTATTACTCAAGTCGGCAGGCAGTGAGAGAAAAAGGTGTGTGCCCTGTAAGAATATTTTACAAACATTTATAAATGGACTGGCTTGTGAAAGACCTTGAATTAAGCAATTATTCAGATATCCCCTCTCTTTTTGATAAAGATGGTACAGCCTACAAAATCTTTGGAGACGAACCTGCTACATTGATCTTTATACATGGTATTGGAATGTGTGGAGAAATATGGCAGCCTCAAGTTGAACATTTTTCAAAAGATTATCGCGTAATAACTTATGACTTTTTAGGTCATGGAAAAAGCGTGCTCAAAAAGGACAAACTCACCCTAGAAGACTATGTAACTCAACTATACAATCTTGTTAATGAGATTGGAGTTACAAACTTTTCATTAATTGGACACTCAATGGGGGCAATTATTGCGGTTGCATTCGCATTAAAATATCCTAGAAAAGTTGACACACTCATTCCCATAAATATTGTCTTTAAGAGAACTAAAAAAGCCCAAGATGATGTAATTATGAGGGCTAAAGATGTCTTTAAATCTCAACAAATAACTAATATTAGTCAAACACTTGAAAGGTGGTTTAAAAACAAAACCAGCCCTGATGATTTACTGAAGATTAATAATGTTCGAAGCTGGCTTAACAATACCTCGCCAAAAGCTTACGCAGAAGCTTACTATTTATTTGCTACATCTGATCGAGTTTTTGTAAATAATCTTTCAAACTTACAACCACCTGTTTTATACTTAACCGGGAGTGAAGACCCTAATTCTACTTCGCTAATGTCTGAACAAATGGCTCAAGAAACTCCAAATAGCTGGAGTGAGTCCATTGAAAGTGAGGCGCATATGATGGCATATATATCGGCAAAAAAAGTTAACTCAATAATAGAACATTTTCTTAATAACACTACCAATACTACTAAATGAAAACAGAAGAAACACGGGATCTAAGACAAGCACTTGGCTCTTTTCCAACAGGGGTAACTGTGGTTACAGCCAAAGATAAAGATGGAAGTCCAGTAGGATTTACTGCGAACTCTTTCACTTCAGTGTCGTTAGAGCCTCAATTAATATTGATATGTATTGACAAGGAGTCTTTCAACATAGAGTCGTTTTCTAAAGGTGGAAGTTTTGCAGTTAGTGTTCTCTCTGAAAGTCAGCAACATATATCAACCACTTTTGCAAGCCCTGAAACTGATCGCTTTAAAAATATTTCTTGGAAATCAAAAACTACAGGAAGCCCTATCATATCTGACTCAGTTGCCTGGTTTGATTGTGATACGGATAATATTATAGAGGGTGGTGATCACCTTATTCTTATTGGTAAGGTAAGGGAGTTTGGATACAATCCACAAACCCCACTGGTTTATTTACGAGGAAATTATGTTAATCTTGGACTTGAACAAAAAATGCTCCTTGCAATGGAAAATAAAAACACAAAAATAATTGTTGGGGCGTTAATTGAATGGCGAAAAAAAATATTTCTTCTTACAGATCAAACAACTGGAATGCTTTATTTCCCAAATGCTTCAAGACTGGGTTCAACTTCTGACGAAGAAAGTCTTCTTGGAAGTCTCCAAAAGCAAAAAATACATATTAATGAACACTATCTATTTTCAGTATTTGAAAATAATGATGATAAAACTAGTCTTATATATTACCGCACAAAAGTCGAAGATGGCTCATCTATAACTACTGGACAATTCTATGAATTTGATTCAATACCGTTTGAACTTCTAGCTGATGATGCAAGTAGAATAATGCTTAAACGCTATATTGCAGAAAGAGATTTAAATGCTTTCGGAGTATTTGTGGGTAAGGAAAGTGAAGGCAATGTAGAGGCTATAAGTAAAACTAATCAAAATGTGTAGGAGCTATTAATATGAATTTTTCTTTATTTATACAAATGGAAAGAATAGATGAGGAGCAGTCGCAAAAGCGCTTGTATGAGGAGTATGTCGAGTTATGTCAAATAGCTGATAGGTCAGGTTTCAAAACAATATGGACTGGTGAACATCACGGCATGAACTTCACTATTGCTCCAAATCCATTTGTAAATCTAGCTGATTTAGCCAACAAAACAAAGAATGTTAGGCTTGGAACTGGAACAATTATTGCTCCTTTTTGGCACCCAATAAAACTTGCTGAAGAAGCGGCAATGACCGATATTATTTCAGGTG
Organism: Candidatus Pseudothioglobus sp. uisw_070; assembly: GCF_059512545.2. Taxonomy (NCBI): domain Bacteria; kingdom Pseudomonadati; phylum Pseudomonadota; class Gammaproteobacteria; family Pseudothioglobaceae (SeqCode); genus Pseudothioglobus (SeqCode); species Candidatus Pseudothioglobus sp. uisw_070. Next base: position 1,803,818 of record NZ_CM183456.2, read on the forward strand.
GTCGACTTGAAATTGGTATAGCTCGAGGAGCTTACTCTTTTGAGTATGACCGCCTTGCAGATGGTATAGATCCTTTTTCAGCTGGAAGCGCTATGAGAGAGATTGTCCCAGCAATTAAGGGCTTGTGGAGAGGTGACTACACAGGTGAAGGAGAACACTGGTCCTTCCCAAAAACTACTAGCTCACCAAAACCCCTTCAATCCCCTCACCCGCCCATTTGGATTGCAGCAAGGGATCAACATTCTCATGACTTTGCAGTTCAGCAGAGCTGCAATGTTCAAGTAACTCCTCTATGGCTTGGTGATGATGAGGTTGTCTCATTGATGGAAAAATTCAATAACTCCTGTGAGAAATTTAAAGATATAGAGCGTCCAAAAATAATGGTATTACGCCATACATTTGTGGGTGAGAGTGAAGAAGAAGTTGTTCAAGGCGCTAAAGATATATCTAGATTCTACTGTTATTTTGGTGCATGGTTTAAAAATGAAAGACCTATTAATCAAGGGCTTATTGAGAAACTTACGGAAGAAGAAATGTCTAAGATTGAAATGTACTCACCTGAAAAAATGCGTCAAAATAGTATTATAGGAACTCCTGATAAAGTTATTGAGCGTATTAAGTTTTGCGAGAATCTTGGTTTTGACGAATATAGTTACTGGATTGATAGTAGCATGAGCTTTGAAAAGAAAAAGAAATCTTTAGAGCTTTTTATTGAAAAAGTGATGCCTGAATTTACTTAAAGAGGATGGGACATGGAGCACTTTAAACATTACATTAATGGTAAGTTTAGTTCTGGATCAGAGCGCTTTGAGACTCTTAATCCTGCAAATGGTATGCCATGGGCAACCTTTCCATCTGCGACAGAAGATGAGTCTAACTTTGCTATAGAGTCTGCACATAAAGCACTCTATGATGTTGCCTGGTCAAGCCTTACCCCCACTCAAAGAGGTAAGTTAATTCATAGGCTTGGTGATTTAATCTCTGAACATGCTAGCGAATTAGGTGATCTCGAGACTAGGGATAGTGGAAAGTTAGCGGTTGAAACTCGCGCTCAATCCAGCTATGTTTCTGACTACTACTATTACTATGCGGGCCTAGCAGACAAAATACAGGGAGAAGTTCTTCCTATTGACAAGCCTGATATGCGTGTTTTTACAACCCGTGAACCTATTGGGGTTGTTGTTGCTATTGTTCCTTGGAATGCTCAACTCTTCCTTTCAGCAACGAAAATAGCTCCTGCTTTAGCTGCTGGAAATACACTAGTAGTAAAAGCGTCGGAGCAGGCCCCAGCTGCATTATTTAAATTTGCTGAATTGGTTGAAAAAAGTGGCTTTCCTCCTGGAGTTATAAATATCATAACTGGCTTTGCAGAGCCCTGTGGGCGTGTATTAACTACGCATCCAAAAGTTGCGAGAATTGCTTTTACTGGAGGCACTGAAGTTGCGAGACATATTGTTAGGAATAGTGCTGAAAACTTTGCTCATGTAAGTCTTGAGCTTGGTGGTAAATCACCCATGCTAATATTTGAAGACTGCAATATTGATGGGGCAGTAAATGGCATTATTGCAGGAAACTTTGGAGCTTCTGGGCAAAGCTGTGTTGCTGGCTCGCGCGTTTTTATTCAAAGATCAATACACTCTAAAATAGTTGACAAGATTAAAGAGCGCGCAAAAAATATTATAGTTGGTGACCCCTTAGATAGTGATACACAGATTGGTCCTCTTGCCACAAAACATCAGGTCGAAAGAGCGCTAAGCGTTGTTAAACAGTCTATTAAGCAAGGAGCTAGCCTTATTTTTGGAGGGAACAAGCCAAGTCATAAAAAAGAAGGATGGTACTTTGAGCCTACTCTACTTGATTGTCCTAATCAGGAATTTGATTGCGTTAAAACAGAACTATTTGCACCAGTAATAAGTGTCATTGCATTTGACACTGAGGAAGAAGCCATAAGGATGGCAAATGACTCTGCTTATGGTCTTGGTGCAGGAGTATTTACTGAAAACCTAGCAAGAGCTCATCGCGTTAGTGAAAAAATACAGTCTGGGATTGTTTGGATTAATACTTATCGTGCAATATCACCTATTGCTCCTTTTGGTGGAGTGAAGCAAAGTGGTGGTAGCAGAGAGGCTGGCATAGATGCTATTCATGAATACACTAGAACTAAAACAACCTGGATTAATACCTCTTCTGAACCAATGAGCAATCCTTTTATAATGAGATAAATAATCTTTAAAAAATTAACGGAGTAAATAATGGACAAAGAATTATTCGAACTAGGCTTATCAAAGAGAAAAGCAACCCTTGGAAGTGACTATGTAGAAAAAAACCTAGAGGCCGCTGATGATTTTAACAAAGACTTTCAAAAACAAATGACTGAATGGTGCTGGGGCTTTGGATGGGGTGATGACACCATTAATGAAAAAACTAGGTCTATGATGAATCTAACAATGATTGCTGCCCTTGGAAAAATGGATGAATGGGAAATCCACCTCAAAGGAGCTTTAACGAATGGAGTAAGTAAGGATGAGATTAAATCAATACTCCATGTTATTGCAATCTATTGCGGAGTTCCTCAAGGAGTTGAGTGTTTTAAAATTGCAAGAAAAGTTTTAGAGGATGCTGGTGAGCTTTAAATAAACTTATTAACGTACTACTTTAGAATCTTTATTTTTTTGAGCTAGCTATTGCGACTGCAAATACTATTAATAAAACCCCAATTATTGAGATAAAGTTCATAGTTTCATCAAATAAATACCAAGCTTGGATAGCAACAAGAGCTGGAACTAGATAAAAATAACTACCAACTCTTGCTAAAGCATCTTGCTTTATCATTGTCATTAATAATAGAACTGCACCGATTGATAGGCCAAAGACCTGCCAAGCTAGGGTAATCATGAATGCATTAGTCCAATGAATATCACCAGTCTCAAAACAAAGGGACATAATAATGCATAGTATAAAAGCACCAAGGTATTGAATCAAAGTTCCACTAATTAAATCCATATCACTACAAAATCGCTTTTGATAAATAGTCCCAAGAGAGATACCAACTAGCGACCCAAAGACAGCTAAAACTGACAGAAAAGAAAAACCAGTAAAAAATCCCTCAATAGCTAAATCAAACTTTTCAAATAAAACCAAATATAGCCCTAAAAACCCTATTATTAAACCTATCCATTGTTTTCTTATAATCCTCTCATGGAGAATTATTCCTGCAATAAAGGCCATTCCTAGTGGCTGAAGTCCAATAATCATAGCCGTAAGTCCAATAGGTATTTCCCACTTAATAGCTTGAAAAACACCACCAAGATAAACTCCATGAATTAATAAACCTGTTACCATCAAGTGAATAAATGCCATGCCAGAACTTGGCCAAATGCTTTTCTTAACTTGCATAATTATAAATAGCACTATTAATGTAAGGCCATTACGGTAAGACAACAAAGTAAAAGGTTCTGCATATGGAAGGCCATATTTTGCAGCCACAAAGCCTGTACTCCATATCAAAACAAATAGCCATGGAATCAAACGGGGACTTAAAGTAAGATTTTTCATAAAAAACACCAAAAATTCATTTACTTAATAAATCACTAATTAAAATGACTTAAATAATTAATCAAGAATCGATTTTAAACAAAATAGCTCTATGGCAACCAAGAAACGTCACCCGAGCAAAACTTTGATTAGACTATAATATATACTGTAATTCTTTCAGAAACCCGTCAGATTTTGACTATTTCTTTTGAATAAAGTTACCCAATTTTAAATAATTTTATGAAGCAATTTTTTTCTATCATTCTGCTTTTGATCCTTGTCCCTCTCTCAACAAGCTGGGCTGAAATCCTTTCAGTTGATAAAGAACCTACTCTAAGTGAAAGCAATCAATCATCAATTTTATTGCAGTCTGAAAATAATCTCGGTTTTGAAAAAAGCCCAGTAAAAGTTAATGAGGCTTTCAAGTTAAGCGCTATTTCGGTTGATGAAAATACAATTGCTGTGAGATGGATTGTTAAAGAAAACTATTATCTCTATAAAGATAAAATTTCTTTTTCAATCAAAGGGGCAACAATTGAAGATGCCCTGTTTCCAAAGGCAAAGTTAAAAGTTGATGAGTTTTTTGGTGAGGTCAATATTTACAATTCATCCGTGGAGGTTATTCTTTCACTTACCGACATTGTTAGCAACAAAGTTATATTAACAGTAGAACACCAAGGCTGCTGGGAGGGTGGAGTTTGTTACCCCCCTCAGAGCGACACCATTCAAGTTGATTTTAATGGAACTCAAGCATTTTCTTCTCAAGATAATAGTCAAATAACAAAGTCAGAAAAAAGTGCCAATGAAAAGTTTCAACAAGGTGGTTTAACTTTATTAATTGCAGCGTTTTTGGCTGGGTTGGCTCTTTCTTGGACACCTTGTGTGTACCCAATGGTCCCAATACTGTCTGGAATTATTATTGGACAAAAGAAAGCTCCAAGCACTCCAAGAGCTATCTTGATGTCGGTTGTATTCGTTTTTTCAATGTCTCTCGCTTATGCTTTGATTGGAGCGACAGCAGGCTACTTTGGAGCTGGCATAAATATTCAGGCAATAATGCAAACTCCCTGGGTCTTAATTGTTTTCAGTTTAATCTTTCTATTCTTAGCATTTTCAATGTTTGGATACTATGACATTCAACTACCCTCTAAATTGCAGGTTAAGATTACAAACCTAAGTAACAAGCAAACGAGTGGGGATTTCATTGGTGTTAGCATCATGGGGTTCCTTTCTGCCCTAATTGTTGGTCCATGTGTTACGCCATTCCTTGCAACTGCTTTAAGTTATGTTATTGCTGGAGGAAGTGCTGCTAAAGGCGCTGCTAGTCTTTTTGCAATGGGGCTGGGAATGGGCATCCCTTTAATAATAATTTGTGGCTGGGGTGTCAATGCACTGCCAAAAGCTGGACTATGGATGGAAAACGTCAAGAAAATTTTTGGTCTTTCGATGATTGCTGTTTCTCTGTATTTACTGGATCGAATTCTGAGTCCACTTTTATCTCTAATTCTATGGTCACTCCTATTCACTCTAGGGCCAATTATGCTTGGTGTTTTTAACAAAATCACTAAACCTATTAGCTTCTGGAGTTTGCTATTTAAAGCAACATGTTTGATTTTCTTAGCTTATGGCGTCTTGCTATGGCTATTGGTGGCAAAAGGTGGTGGTGATATTCAGCAACCTCTTGACTCAATCATTTATGGGGACAGCATAGATTCATCAAATAGTGTCGACTTTCAGGTAATTACAGATGAAGATGAATTTAATAAATTATTAGCTATAACTACAAAGAATAACAGCCTACTGGTCATTAAGTTTTATGCAGAATGGTGTATTTCTTGCAATAAGCTAGAGAGGGTTGTATTCTCAAACAGACAAGTCAATGGGGCTCTTGCAGATTCTCTTAAACACACATTAGATGTTACTGAGAATAATCGCTTTAATCAGTCGATGCTTGCAAGATTCTCACTTGTTGGACCACCCGCCATATTATTTTTTAAAAATGGTAACGAACTTCGAGACCAAAGAATTATTGGTGAATTTAGTGCTAAAGAGTTTGTTGACCACATAAATAATCTGCAATAAATATTTATTAATTTCTTCTAAAAGCTTCGAATTGTAGCTATATTTGATTAAATAGATGTTAAAATACTTCTTAGTTACTTACAGTTAAAATCTAGTCTTAAAGGCTTATTTATTATATTTTTTAAGCCAAAACATGAACTTGCAATCATTGCCTGCCTTAATGGCCGCAATGTGAATTTGTATTTAGATTCAAAAAACTAGTTGCAAAGAATAATAAAGGGGAACGTAAATGGATATTCGAAAAGTTAAAAAGCTAATGGAGCTTCTAGAGGAATCTGGAATGTCAGAAATTGAAATTAAAGAAGGCGAAGAGTCAGTAAAAATTTCTAGATATGGAAATTCGCCTGTACCAAGTCACTCTTTTGTTCAGCAACAAGCGCCTACTTCAGTGACTCCAGTGGTTGCGGTTCCAGTAATTGCAGATGAGCCCTCAACTGTTGGTCAGTCTTTAACATCTCCAATGGTAGGAACCTACTATTCAGCCCCATCTCCAACTGCAAAACCTTTTATTACAATTGGCCAACACGTAAAACAGGGCGACACCATTGGTATTGTTGAAGCCATGAAGATAATGAACCAAATTGAAGCTGAGAAGTCTGGAATAGTCCTTCAAATTCTTGTTAAAGATGGTGAAGCTGTAGAATTTGGACAACCGCTAATCATAGTCGAATGAGCTCAATAAAAAAAGTTTTAATTGCTAATCGGGGTGAAATTGCACTTCGAATTCTTAGGGCTTGCAAAGAACTTGGAATCCAAACTGTAGCAGTATATTCAACAGCAGATAAAGACTTAAAGCACGTTCGTTTAGCTGATGAAGCAGTTTGTATTGGGCCACACCCATCTATCAAAAGCTATCTAAATATTCCCGCTATTATAAGTGCGGCTGAGGTCACACATTCTGATGCAATACATCCAGGATATGGATTTCTATCTGAAAGCGCCGATTTTGCTGATCAAGTTGAGCAAAGTGGCTTTATCTTTATTGGTCCACACGCAGAAAATATAAGGGTTATGGGGGACAAGGTAGCTGCCATTGAGGCAATGCAAAGCTCTGGCGTACCTTGTGTTCCAGGATCAAATGGAGCGTTAGATGACAACGAACAAAGAAGCATTAAAATTGCCAGAGAAATTGGTTTACCAATAATTATTAAAGCTTCTGGTGGAGGTGGTGGCCGAGGAATGCGAGTTGTTGACTCTGAAGATGACTTAGCTGACTCAATAAGGCTGACTCAATCTGAGGCGTTAAGCTTTTTTGGTAATGGTGAAGTTTATATGGAAAAATTCTTAACGACCCCTCGCCATGTTGAGATTCAAATTCTAGCGGACCAGCATGGAAATGCAGTTCATCTTGGTGAAAGAGACTGCTCAATGCAAAGGCGTCATCAAAAAGTTGTAGAGGAGGCTCCTGCACCAGGAATCTCTCCAAAATTACGAAATAAAATTGGCAATATTTGTGCTGAAGCTTGTAAAAAAATTAACTATCGTGGAGCTGGGACCTTTGAATTTCTTTTCGATAATGATGAGTTTTACTTTATTGAAATGAACACTAGAGTTCAGGTTGAGCATCCAGTAACTGAAATGATCACTGGTGTTGATATTGTCCGTGAACAAATCTTAATTGCGGGTGGTGATAAGTTATCAATAACTCAAGATCAAGTTGAAATTAAAGGTCATGCTATTGAATGTAGGATTAATGCTGAAGATCCTGAAACTTTTATGCCTTCACCAGGAAAAATTACACAGTACCATGCTGCTGGCGGTCTTGGAGTTAGAATAGACTCTCACATTTATAATGGCTATAATGTCCCGCCATACTACGACTCTATGATTGGAAAAGTGATTACTTTTGGTGACAATCGAAATAATGCAATTATTAAGATGCAAAATGCTCTTGATGAAATGGTTATTGATGGAATAAAAACAAATATTCCACTTCAAAGAAAAATTATGGCCGATAAAGTGTTTAGGAAAGGTGGTATGAATATTCACTATCTAGAAAAAATGCTTGGGGATGAAGAATAATGAAAATTAAAGTTGGAATAATTGGTGGTTCAGGATATACCGGTATCGAACTATTGCGTATCATCCATCAACATCCACTTGCAGAAGTTACCTCGATTACATCAAGGGCTCTCCAAGGTAAAAAAATATCAGACGTTTTCCCCAACATGCATGGTCTCTCAGAGTTGGTATATTCACTTCCCGATGATAAGGCCTTATTTGAATGTGATATTGTTTTCTTTGCAACGCCTCATGGGGTTGCCATGGATAATGCTGAATCTTTTCTTGAAAAAGGTGTCAAAGTTGTTGATTTGGGTGCTGACTTTAGGATTAATGATGCTGACTTATGGTCAGATTGGTACAAAATGGAACACTCACAGCCTTCACTTCTTGAGGAGGCAGTATATGGTCAGCCTGAAATTAGAAGGGATGCTATAAAAAATGCACGACTAGTTGCAAATCCTGGATGTTACCCAACAGCCGTTCTTCTGGCCTTAAAGCCTCTTCTTGAGAATGGCTTAATTGATGCCTCAAGCATAATTGCAGACTGCAAATCTGGAGCTAGCGGTGCGGGAAGAATTGCCAACCAAGCAACTCTTCTTTGTGAAATAACTGAAAGCTTTAAGCCATATGCAGTTGGTGGTCACAGACACTTTCCTGAAATAAAGCAAGAGCTAGAACTTATTGCTGGAAAGCCAGTTGGGTTAACTTTTGTCCCCCACTTACTACCTATGATCCGAGGCATAGAGGCTACTATTTATGTTGACCTTGTTGACACAACTGTCAATGTTAGACCTTATTTCGAAAATGCCTACAAAAATGAAGAATTTGTTAAAATACTCCCTGAAGGTACTTATCCTGAAACGCGTTCAGTTAAATCATCGAACTATTGTCAAATTTCAATTCAGTATATTGAACACAGCAATAAACTAGTAATTATGTCGGTTATTGACAACTTAGTTAAGGGTGCTGCGGGACAAGCAATCCAAAATATGAACTTAATGTTTGGACTTGCAGAGCAGGAAGGACTTACACAGATTGGTTTACTGCCTTAAAAGCAGTCTATATATAATAATTTGGAGATAACCTATGGTTACCGCTGAAATTCAAGATGAGGCTGATATAGTTTTTAGTGATAGTGCTGCAAGCAGAGTGGCGCAACTCATCAAGGAAGAAAAAAACCCGGCCTTAAGGCTTCGAGTTTATATTACTGGTGGTGGATGTTCAGGCTTCTCCTATGGCTTTGCTTTTGATGAAAATCTTAAAGAAGGCGATAGTGGAGTTAATAAACAGGGGGTTGAGTTAGTTATCGACCCAATGAGTTATCAGTATCTTATGGGTTCAACAGTAGACTATCTTGAGGATCTCCAAGGAGCAAGATTTATTGTAACTAATCCTAATGCCAAAACCACATGTGGTTGCGGATCTTCTTTTTCAATTTAACAATAATATTATGACCGAATATATTCCAGGCCTAGCAGGCGTACCAGCAACTAAATCAGCAATTTCTTCAATCGATGGAGAAAAAGGAATACTTGCTTATAGAGGCTACTCCATTCAAGATCTCGTCGAGCATTCCTCATTTGAAGAAACCGCTTTGTTGTTGATGAATGGTGAACTACCCTCACCTAATGAACTGTCAAACTTTAAAAATATTTTACAAAAAAGAAATGAGGTAAAACGAAAAATCCGCCATTTACTTTGGTCACTTCCACCAACTGGACACTCAATGGATGTGCTTCAAACTGCAATGGCCGCAATGGCTACTTTCTACCCAGATGCTGGCGCATCTGAACCAGACTCAGCCTATACTCAAAATGCGCTTATTAAAATAATCTCAAATATGAGCACTTTGGTTGCAATGTGGACTCGCATTAGTAGAGGATATGATCCGATTCCTCCAAGCAACAAAATGTCTTATGCTGAAAATTTTATGTACATGTGTTTTGGAGAGGAGTCTGATCCAGAAATTGTTAATCTTTTAGATGCCTCCTTAATTTTACATGCCGAGCATACAATCAATGCCTCCACTTTTTCTACCATGGTAACAGCGTCTACTCTTGCCAATCCTTTTTCTTCAATAGCATCAGGAGTTGGAACTCTCGCAGGACCCTTGCACGGTAATGCAAATGAAAATGTGCTTCTTATGCTTGATGAAATTGGTTCTGCAAAAAATGCCCGCCCTTGGATTGAAAATAGACTCAAAAATAAACAAGTTATCTGGGGAATGGGTCATCGTGAATATAAAACCAAAGATCCTAGAGCCACAATTCTTGAGAAAATGATTAAAACTTATATTAAGAAAAATGGCCTCAACTTATCTAACAGATTCGAAACAGCACTTGAAGTTGAAAGCATCTGTGAGGAGTTATTGTCTCAAAAAGGCGTCTATCCCAATGTTGACTTTTATTCTGGCATCCTTTACTCAGAAATATTTAACTTTACCAAAGAACACTTTACTCCTATTTTTGCCATGGCTCGTTCAGCTGGATGGGTAGCTCATTGGCATGAGCAGGTTAGTCACAATAGAATCTTTAGGCCGACACAGATATATACTGGTGCTGACTTTAGGGACTACCCCTCTAGTTAATAATGGACAAGACTACGCACTTTGGCTTTAAACAGGTCGACGTTGAAAAAAAACAAGGCCTAGTTAAGGGTGTATTTGACTCAGTTGCAGGCAAATATGATCTAATGAATGATGTCATGTCAATGGGAACCCACCGCCTGTGGAAAAACTACACAATCTCTAGTAGCAATGTATCAGAAGGAGATCATGTTCTTGATATTGCTGGAGGAACAGGTGATCTAGCTATAAAGTTTAGAAAAAAAGTGGGCGAATCTGGAAGAGTTATCTTATCTGACATCAATGGCTCAATGCTTAATGAGGGCAGAAAAAATCTTTTGAATCATGGCATTATTGATGTGGACTTTGTTCAGGCCAATGCTGAATCTCTTCCATTTGAAGACAACACATTTGATTGTGTAAGTATTGCGTTTGGCTTGAGGAATGTAACAAATAAAGATGTTGCCCTTCAGCAAATGTATCGTGTTTTAAAAAAAGGTGGCACATTACTGATTTTAGAGTTTTCTAAAGTTGAAAATGAGATGCTTAAAAAAATATACGATTTATACTCGTTCAACGTTATACCAAAATTTGGTGAATTCTTTGCCAATGATGAAGATAGTTATCAATACCTTGCGGAATCAATTCGCAAACATCCTGATCAAGAAACACTAAAGTCTATGGCGCTTGATGCTGGGTTTGGTTTTTGTGAGTATCACAATCTTACTGGTGGCATAGTCGCACTTCATAAAGCAATCAAAACTTAATTACTATGTTTCGCCTCGCTATTGAAAAAGCTCTTAACCACATGATAAATGTTAATGAAATTAACATAACACGCCTCGATAATAGTCTAGTTAGTGTGTATGTTGATGATATCGATTTAAGACTTTTTTTTCTGTGTCTAAATTCTCGCATTTTCGTCATAGAAAATAGTGAGCAAAAAAATACTAATGTTGATATCACTCTCAATAAAAAAGCTTTTTTAGCTTTATTTAAAGGCGTATCTTTTGAAGATTTAATTGAAAGCGAAGACATTGAAATTAACGGAAGTATCAAAACAGCACAGCAGTTGGCTGACTTATTTGCATTATCATCTATTGACATAGAAGAGCTTATTTCTCAATATACTGGGGACATTATTGCGCATAAGCTTGGACAAACAATAGATAGAATTAAAGGCTCATCATCTCAGGAAAAGGATTCATTTGTTGAAAACTTAAAAAATGAATTTACCACTCTTTTGATTGCCCCTAGTCGGTCTAAACTGTTTAAAAAAGGACGCTCTAGATGAAAAGCTTTTTTCGCTTCCTTGGTATATCAAGGACTCTAATTCGGTATCGATTAGATCACCTTATATTATCTACTTCGCTCTTAAAAAGCCTCAAGCCACTAATTTATTTGACGCCATGGCATTACTTTCCGAGCAAAAAACTTACTCGAGGTGAAAGAATTCGCCTTGCACTCGAAGAACTAGGCCCAATATTTATAAAATTTGGCCAAACACTCTCAACTCGAAGAGACCTTCTTCCAGAAGATATAGGTAATGAATTAGCAAAACTCCAAGATAAATGCCCTCCCTTTCCTTCTAAAGACTCTAAGGCGATTATTGAAAAAGCCCTGGATGAAAGCGTCTCAACCCTATTTGCATCTTTTGATGATGAGCCCTTAGCCTCAGCATCTATTGCACAGGTTCATAGTGCGATTACTCATAATGATGAAGAAATTATTATTAAGGTTGTTCGCCCAGGAATAGAAAAACAAATTAAAAGAGATATTCGTCTACTTTATGCATTTGCAGGATTAGCTGAAAAGCATCCTGACGGCAAAAGACTGAGGCCAAGAGAAGCGGTGGCTGAATTTGAAACTATCATTTATAACGAACTTAATATGATGGTTGAAGCAGCTAATGCATCTCTACTTAGAAAGAACTTTAGTGACTCTAGCCTTCTTTATGTTCCAAAAGTACACTGGGATTATTGCCGCTCTAACATACTAGTAACAGAGCGCATTTATGGAACTCCAGTAACTAATATTGAGGCCTTAAAGAGTACTGATACAAACCTTCGAACTCTTGCTGAAAATGGTGTGGTGATTTTCTTCACCCAAGTGTTTGATCATAATTTTTTCCATGCTGATATGCATCCAGGAAACATTTTTGTTGGTGAAAATGATCAATATATTGGTGTTGATTTTGGAATTATGGGCACCCTAACAGAGGCCGATCAATACTATCTTGCTCAAAACTTTTTAGCGTTTTTTAATCAGGATTATAAAAAAGTAGCTCAAGTCCATCTTGAGTCAGGGTGGATACCAGAAGGAACAAACGTCTTAGAGTTTGAAAATGCCATTCGAAGTGTTTGTGAACCGATATTCGAAAAACCTTTAAGTGAAATTTCTTTTGGTCAAGTTTTATTAAGCTTACTAAAAGAGGCCAAACGTTTTGACATGGAAGTTCAGCCTCAACTTCTATTACTCTATAAAACGTTACTAAATATTGAAGGGTTAGGTCGAACTCTATATCCTGAACTTGACCTTTGGGCAACTGCAAAACCTTACCTTGAAAAGCTTGCCAAAGACAAATACAGCTTAAAAAACACTGTTAAAAAAATCTCTGCTCAACTCCCTGAGCTTATTTTAGAATTACCTGAAATCCCTATGTTGGTTATTAACGCTTTAAAACAAATTGAAAAAGGCTCGCTTAAACAAGAAAATTCAAAAAAACAAACAGAAGCGATTCTCTCTCAACTTCGAGAAAATTCTCAAAGGGAGCGTGCGACTATTATTGCAATATCGCTTCTTGCACTCACAGGGTTCCTTGTTACTCAATCAATCTGGACTTATGCAGCAGTAAGTGCATTTGCCAGCCTTATATTCTGGTTTAAATCTCGCTAAAGAAACTCAACAAGGCCTAAAAATTGGAAGTTTTATAGTTTTAGTCATCTAGTAAAAAAGTTGGCATCTTGTAGTACATATCAACTGATTTGTCTATTATTTTTACTTTTTTTTCAGCGCCTTGTTCCCAACATTTAACTGATGTAATCATTGCGTTTTGAGATAAAACCAAAACCTTACTAAGCGGAGGAGTGGCTATGCCGTTTGAAACCTTTATTGGCTTATCATTTTTATCATAAATGGTACACTTAATACTTGTAACTTCATTAGTACTGATGAAAATTGAAGTGCTATCAGTTAGTTCTTCTCTCTCAAAAGAAAAGCTCTCAACTATAATTCCATCGGGCTCTCCATCAATTGTAGCCATTTTATTAATTTCATCAGCAGAAATTGAATAGGGCATTAAAAAAAGTACAATTAGGAATAATTTTGTCATAATAAGTGAATCAAAGCATTAGACAAAAAAGTTAGACATTGATTAGGAGCTCTTTATACTGTGACTATATTAAGCTGATCAACCCTTAGTGTTGCCTGATATCTCTCCATTTTCCAAAAAGTACTCTGCTACTCTCACGCCATCTTCATAGAAAATAGATTTACCATTAAGAATACCATTTTCATATTCTTGCTCAGACTCTAAAAGACCATCTTCATTCCAAGCAGTTAGAACTCCTTCAAGTTTATTATCCTTATAAAAACCTGCTGAAGCTTTCTTCCCATTCTCATACCAATAAGTTAGCGTGCCTTCAAGCTCATTATTTTCATAGAACCCCTCTGAAGCTTTTTTCCCACTTTCATACCAATAAGTTTCTCTACCATATTTAATGCCGTCTTTATAAGTTGTCTCTAGCCTCATGCCATTATCTAAATTTTCAGTATGGAGTCCATTTATATTTTTATTCATAATAAGATTATATTTGATTTTGCCTTAAAGTCCAAATTTCGTTTGATGCCTGAGTGCGCCTCTAATGATGACTATAGCAAAAGAAATTCGGGTAAAATGATGCTCCAGCCTATCTGGTCGCAAGACGGGCAATATTGGTTACACCACAAAACGTGGTGTTTTTTTATTTATTGGAGAACTCAAAATGAGTATTACTGTAAACGCATTAGAGCGTAAAGATCAAGGGAAAGGTGCGAGCCGCCGCTTGAGAAAAGAAGAAAGAGTACCAGGTATCGTTTATGGCGGAACTAAAGCCCCAAAGATGGTAACACTTAACATTCATGAAATCACCCACTTACTAGAAAATGAAAATACATTCACTTCTGTACTAGATTTGATGGTTGATAAATCAAAAGAATCTGTTGTTTTAAAAGACATTCAGCGTCATCCTGCAAAAAATACTGTCCAACATATGGATTTTTTACGAGTAGACGCAAAACATGCTCTTGTTACAATGACTCCATTACACTTTATTGGAATGGATGAAAATGAGGCATTAAGATTAGGAAATATGCTGAATCAATTCGTTGTTTCGGTTGAAATCTCATGCTTACCGCAAGACCTTCCAAATGGTATTGATGTAGATGTTACCAACCTTGAAATTGGTGATCATCTAACACTAACTAATCTTATCTTGCCTAAAGGTGTTGTAATTACTTCACTTCAACATGAAGATGTTGAGGCACATGATCAAACTGTATGTTCTGTCACGGAACCTAAAGTTATCGTAGAGGAAGAGGAAGAAATTTTAGAGTCTGATGATTCTGAAACAGAAGGCGAAGAGGGTGAATCTGATCAGGGCTCTGAAGGTTCAAAAGATGGTGACGAAAAAGAATAAAACGTTGCCAGCCTTATTGGCTTAATAATCACTTAAACGAAGCGTTGTAATGATTAAATTAATTGTTGGACTGGGAAACCCAGGAAAAGAATATCAAGGACATCGTCACAACGCCGGCTTTTGGTTTGTTGATTCATTAGCTAGTGTATTAAGCTCCAAATTTAATGGTCAGTCTAAGTTTCTAGGTGAAACTTCAACCATTAACTTTGGCTCTAAAAAAGTTCACCTTCTCAAGCCTCAGACCTTTATGAATAATTCTGGTGGCTCTATCAAAAGCTTATTGAGTTATTACAACATCAAACCTGAAGAGACTCTTGTGATTCATGATGAGTTAGATTTGCCTGTTGGCTTAATCAAGCTAAAACTTGGTGGTGGACATGGTGGTCATAACGGCCTAAGAGACACAATTAAAGCACTTGATACGAATAATTTTTATCGTCTAAGAATGGGAATAGGTCATCCAGGAACAAAAAATGATGTTGTAGATTTTGTTTTAAGCTCTCCAACTAGCTCTGAATTAAAACTAATTGAACAAGGAATGATAGAAGCATCAGGCATTATTGAAATGCTAGTTGATGGAGATTTTGAAGCAGCTATGAAGGCCCTTCATTCCTTATAATGGAGCAAGAAGATGGGATTTAAATGTGGCATAGTAGGGCTTCCAAATGTAGGTAAATCAACACTATTCAATGCGCTAACAATGGCGGGCATAGATTCAGAAAATTACCCTTTTTGTACGATTGAGCCAAACGTTGGCATCGTGCCTGTTAATGATCCTCGATTACAAGCATTAGCAAATATCGTTACTCCAGAAAAAATTTTACCAACCACAATGGAGTTTGTAGATATTGCTGGATTAGTTGAGGGTGCTTCAAAAGGTGAAGGACTAGGAAATCAATTTCTTTCAAATATTCGTGAAACAGATGCAATCTTGCACGTTGTTCGATGCTTTGAAAATGACGACATCATTCACGTTTCAAATAAAGTTGACCCACTTGATGACATAGATACAATTAATACGGAGCTTGCCTTATCCGATCTTTTTAGCGCAGACAAGGCCTACCAAAAAGCTTTAAAAAACTCCAAATCAGGGCAAAAAGAAGGCCTGCCTTTAAAAAACTTGCTTGAAAAAATCCTACCAACTCTTGAAGAAGGCCATGCAGTTAGATCTCTTGTCTTTACTGAAGAAGAGGAAAAGCTAGTTAAGGGCTTGCAATTGCTTACTTCAAAGCCAGTTCTTTATGTTGCCAATATAAGTGAGAATGGATTTACAAATAATCCTCACTTATCTGCATTAACGAACTATGCAGATAATGAAAATAGTCAAGTTGTTGCAGTATGTGCAGATATTGAGTCTGAAATTGCTGAGCTTGATGACGAAGATAAGCAAGGTTTTTTAGATGAGATGGGGCAATCTGAATCTGGTCTTGATCGCTTAATTAAAGCGGGATATAGGTTACTAGGTCTTCAAACATATTTTACTGCAGGCGTTAAAGAGGTTAGAGCCTGGACAATAAACATTGGAGATTCTGCTCCAATGGCCGCGGGTAAAATACATGGTGACTTTGAAAAAGGTTTTATTAGAGCTGAAACAATTTCATATGAAGACTTTATTCAATATAAAGGCGAAAAAGGGTCAAAAGATGCTGGCAAGTTGCGCTCTGAAGGAAAGGAATATATTGTTAAAGATGGTGATGTAGTTCACTTTTTATTTAATGTATAACTGTTAATTTTTCAATGCAAAATACAAAACTACTTTTAATTTTAGATGGCTGGGGCTATTCTCAAAACTCTGAGAATAACGCAATAGCAATGGCTAATACCCCTAACTGGAATCATCTTATTGATACCTACCCTAATACGTTAATTGGAACCTCTGGAAAAAGTGTTGGACTGCCGGAAGGCCAAATGGGTAATTCAGAAGTAGGCCACTTAACAATTGGTGCGGGAAGAATTGTTGAGCAAGATTTCACCAGAATAGGTAATGACATTAAAAGTGGCGCTTTCTTCAGTAATAAAAATTTGTGCAAAGCACTTGACTCTGCTAAGGCTAATAATAAAGCAGTGCATATTCTTGGACTCTTATCTGATGGAGGAGTTCACTCGCACCAAGACCACATTTATGCGGCTCTTGAGCTGGCAAAACAAAAAGGCTGCAAAGAGGTTTATTTTCATGTCTTTACAGATGGGCGTGATACGCCGCCAAACAGTGCCTCAAAATTTATTGAACTGCTGGAGTTAAAAATCTCTGAGCTAAATGTAGGTAAAATTGTCTCAGTAGTAGGCAGGTTCTATGCAATGGATCGAGACAATCGCTGGGAGAGGGTTTCAAAAGCTTATGAATTAATATCTTCCGGAAAAGGAGATCGTAAAGCAGATTCTGCAAAAAATGCAATCCAAATGGCCTATGAAGAAGGCGAAAATGATGAGTTCATTGCCCCTACAATTATTGGTGAGCCTGTAAAAATTAATAATGGCGATACAGTAATTTTTATGAATTATCGCGCAGATCGTGCAAGAGAAATAACTCAAGCCCTAACTTCAGAAATATTTGATGGATTTGATAGGCATGCGTTCAAAAAATGCAATTTTATTTGCCTCACAGAGTTCAAGAAAGACTTTAATCTTATTTGCGCTTATCCTCCAATATCTGTCTCTAACACTCTGGGTTACTATATTTCAAGCCTTGGTTTTAGTCAGCTTAGAATTGCTGAAACTGAAAAATATGCACACGTTACCTTTTTCTTTAATGGGGGCGTTGAGACAATACTTGCTGGAGAAGAAAGAAAGCTTATTCAATCGCCTAATGTAAAAACTTATGATTTAAAGCCAGAAATGAGTGCATATGAGTTAACTGAAAATCTTATTTCAGCACTTAGATCCCAAAAACATAAACTGGTTGTTTGTAATTTTGCCAACACAGACATGGTTGGGCACACTGGGAACCTTGAGGCAGCCATTAAAGCTGTTGAAGCAGTCGATAGCTGTTTAGGAAAAATTCACCAGGCATGTCTAGAGTCTGAAACCGAAGTCCTAATTACTGCAGACCATGGAAATGCAGAACAAATGTTAGACCCTGAAACGCAAAAAAACCATACTGCACATACAACTAATCCAGTCCCTTTAATATATATTGGGAAAAGGAAAAGCTTACTTTTAGGTCCACATGTTGGTACACTTGCAGACCTAGCGCCTTCGCTTTTGGAACTTATGGAAATTGAACAGCCAAAAGAAATGACAGGCCAAAGCCTTTTTATAGAATAAACGGAGACTAAAATGAAGCAACCAAACTTTATCGCCCCCTCAATACTTTCAGCAGATTTTGCTAAGCTTGGAGAAGAGGTTGACAATGTTTTAGTTGCTGGTGCCGATATTGTTCATTTTGACGTCATGGATAATCACTATGTACCAAACCTTACAATTGGGCCTTTAGTTTGCGAAGCACTGAGAAATCATGGTGTTACTGCACCAATCGATGTCCACCTAATGGTAAAGCCAGTCGACAGAATTATTCCTGACTTTGCAAAAGCGGGGGCTTCTTACATCACATTTCACCCCGAAGCATCTGAACATATAGACCGCACAATAGGACTTATAAAAGAAAATGGCTGTAAAGCAGGTTTAGTTTTTAACCCAGCAACGTCACTTCACTATTTAGAGCATGTAATCGATCAACTTGACATGGTACTGCTGATGTCAGTAAATCCAGGATTTGGAGGTCAATCTTTCATAGCCTCGTCTTTAGAAAAATTGAAAATTGTAAGAAAATTAATTGATGAAAAAGGCCTTAGCACAAGACTTGAGGTTGATGGTGGTGTTAAAGTTGATAACATTCAAGAAATTGCAGCAGCTGGTGCTGATACATTTGTCGCCGGGTCAGCAATTTTTAATACTGAAAATTACAAGTTAACGATTGACAAAATGCGCAAAGAGCTGGCTTTAGCTAAATAACCTTTAAGACAAAATTTAAACCACCTCAATAGCCAGTTGTGAGAAAATATTCTCTTTGTTTTTTTAAACTGAGCATTTATGGGAAAGTCATCCTTTTTTGGTCCTGAAACAATATCTTTACATTCTGGTTATCAGCCAGAACCGTCTTTTGGAAGCAGAGCAGTTCCTATATACCAAACCACCTCTTATGTTTTCGAAACAGTTGACGATGCTGCAGCTCTTTTTAATATTGAAAAAGGTGGTCACATATATAGCCGAATAACCAATCCAACGGTTGCGGTTTTAGAGCAGCGAATCGCTGCACTTGAAGGTGGTGTTGGAGCTATTTGTACTGCTTCAGGCATGAGCGCACTTTTTGTTACTTTTATTAGCCTGTGTTCTGCAGGAGATCATATTGTAAGTGCGTCACAAATTTATGGCTCAACAGGAACACTTCTAAAACACACTCTTAAAAGGTTTAACATAGAGTGTACCTTTGTTTCTATAAATGATGAAAAAGCGCTAAAAGGTGCAATACAAGAAAATACTAAGCTTGTGTTTTGTGAGTCAATAGGAAATCCAGGGCTTGAGGTTTCTGACCTTCCTAAAATTGCTGAAATCGCTCATCAAAATAACTTGCCGCTTGTTGTGGATGCTACTTTTTCTACGCCTGTATTATGCAAACCTTTTGAGCACGGCGTTGATGTTGTTGTTCACTCAGTCACAAAATGGATTGGCGGACATGGAGTTGCTGTTGGAGGGGTAATAGTTGATGGTGGCTCTTTTGACTGGGGTTCTAGCAACAAACACCCAACCCTAACAACGCCTTATGAGCCATTTCATGGTATAAATTTTTGGGAAGAATTTGGTCCATCTGCCCTATCAATGAAAATTAGGGCAGAATCAATGCGTGATTTTGGTCCAGCAATGAGCCCTCATAGTGCATTTTTGATTCTTCAAGGAATAGAAACCCTTACCCTTAGAATGAATCAACATGTAAAAAATGCAGTTAAACTCGCAAAGTGGCTCCTAGAACAATCCGCTGTTATGTGGGTTAACCATCCAGATTTACCTGAAAACCCAACTTATGAAATTGCTCAAAAGCTATTTCCAAATGGTGCTGGCTCTATGCTATGCTTTGGAGTCAAAGGTGGCAGAGAAGGTGGCGCGGCATTTATCAACGCACTAAAATTATCATCTAATTTAGCAAATGTTGGTGACTCAAGAACCTTAGTCCTTCATCCAGCTAGTACAACTCACTCGCGCCTTGATGAAGAAGCAATGAAAGCAGCTGGGAGTAGTGTTGACTTAATACGCGTATCTGTTGGAATAGAATCTGTATCAGATATTATTAGTGACTTCAAATCTGGACTTAAAGCAGTAGAAAAGGCAATTTCGTAATGAATATTGTTGTTGATGGAGAAAATATTTTTGTAGCCACTGGCGGCTGTGTATTTGATCCTAAAAAGCCTACTGTAGTGTTTGTTCATGGAAGTGGTCTAGACCATAGATCTTGGGCCCTTCAGGCTAGATGGTTTGCTTTTCATGGTTTTTCAGTATTCGCACCTGACCTTCCAGGTCATAGCCTTTCAGAAGGCAAGCCTTTAAAAACAATTGAAGAGATGGGCAAATGGCTTGGAAAAACTCTTAAACTAGCAGGCTGTGAATCAATACATCTTGTTGGCCACTCTCAAGGATTTCTTGTTGCTTTAGAGACAGCCAGTTCTTTAGGGGCAAAACTAAAAACACTAACTGCTGTTGCAACAGCTGCCTCAATACCTGTTAACGAAGCTCTGGTTGACGCAGCCAAAAAGACACCTATTGATGCAGCTGATATGTTGCTCAAGTGGGGGTTTGGCTCTCAATCACAATCAGGTAGTAGTGCTGTTCCAGGAATGCAGCCTATTGGAATTGGTCGACAAATAATGGCTAATAATCCCCTAGCAGAAGATCTTATTGCTTGCACTGAATATAAAAATGGCATAAATTGTGCTAAAAATATCAACATTCCCTCTAACGTTATTCTCGCAACAGAAGACAAAAATACACCTCTTCGATTTGGCTTAGAATTAGCTGAGCTGCTGAATGCTGAGACCACAACTATTTCTAATGCAGGCCATATGCTTCCAATAGAGTCTCCAAAAGATACTCTTGACGCCATTAAATCATTCATCTTAAAAAACTCTTCATGACAAATCAAATTAAAAAAGTTGGCGTTATTGGCGCCGGAACAATGGGGGCTGGAATTGCTGGTCAAGTTGCAAATGCTGGGGTAGAAGTTTGGCTTCTTGACCTTCCTAGTGAGGGTGAGAACGTAAATAGCTTAGCGGCTAAAGGCCTTGAAAGGCTTAAAGATCCAGATATGCCTGGCCTTATGAGTAAAGAAGCGGAAAGCCTTATAAGAATTGGAAACACTCGTGATCACTTCCATCAGCTTGAGGATTGCGACTGGATTGCTGAAGCTGTTGTAGAGAGGCTTGATATTAAGCAAGCCCTTTATCAAAAGTTAAATGAAAGCTGTAAAGAGTCAACCATTATTACCTCTAATACATCAACGATTCCTATTAGTCTTCTGACAAAAGGAATGCCAAAAAAGTTTTGTGAGCGCTTTGCAATAACTCATTTTTTCAACCCAGTTAGATTCATGAGATTACTTGAATTGGTGCGTGGTGAATTTACTAGAGATGAAGTAATTGATACTCTTGATTTATTTAGTGAAAAAATACTTGGAAAAGGTGTTGTCTCCTGCCAAGATACGCCTGGCTTTCTTGCTAATAGAGTTGGTGTTTTTGCTATCCAGTGTGCCCTTCATAAAGCCTTTGAATATAAACTATCGCCAACAGAAGCGGATGCTTTTTTTGGCAGACCTCTAGGTCTTCCAAAGACAGGAGTTTTTGGGCTATATGATTTAATAGGCATTGACCTTATGGCTGATGTTGTCAAAAGCCTCGTAAGTATACTGCCAGAAAATGATGCTTTTCATAAGTACTCGTCTCAAATTAAGTTTATGAGCAAAATGATTGCAAATGGCCAAACTGGAAATAAAAATGAAAAAGGTTTTTATAAACAAATTGGTGATGAAAGACAAGTAATTGATTTGTCGAATGGGAGTTATGGTCCTCATGAGCGCTTAAAAACCCCTCTTCTTGAAGAGGCAGAAAAAATTGGGATCTCTTTTATTATTAAAGACACAAGCCCGTATGGTCTTTATATATGGGATGTTATTTCAGAAACGCTCTGCTATGCTGCTTCTCTGGTACCAGAGGTCACTGATGACTTAACGCAGATAGATGATGCTATGAAGCTTGGCTATAACTGGGTTCAAGGGCCATTTGAGCTGTTAGATGAAATTGGAATTAAGTACTTTGTTGACAGACTACAAGCTGATGGTAAAGACGTTCCAGAGTTTCTTCTTAAGGGTATTAACAATAAATTTTATATCAATTCAAAATCTGGATTAAGCTCCCTTTCGCCTAGCGGCAATCTAAAACCAATTATCAGGCCAGATGGTGTGCTTAGATTTTCTGAAGTACGACAAACCCTCAAAGCAATCAATTCAAATAAGTCTGCTAGCTGGTTTGAATACGAAGGTGCAGCAATTGTTGAGTTTCACTCAAAAGCTAATGCTCTTGATAGTGGGTCTTTAGATATGATTTCTGATGCAATATCTGAGTCTGAAAAAAAAGGCTTACGAGGCGTGGTAATTCACAATGACTTCCAGCATTTCTCATGTGGGGTTAGTCTTTGGAGTGTTAGAAATTGCTTTGAAAAAAATGACTTTGATGCTCTTGATGCATTTCTTATTTACTTTCAAAACACAATGCTACAAATGAGAAATTCAAAACTACCTGTAATTGCTGCCCCTGTTGGCATGTCAATTGGTGGTGGCTTTGAAGTTGTCCTTCATGCTGATCATGTTGTTGGTCATGCTAACTCTGTCATGGGCCTTGTTGAGTCATTTATGGGAGTTGTTCCAGCTGGTGGTGGATGTAAAGAAACACTATATAGGTGGTCTGAAAGTCTAGGAGACGGTCGGAAAGGTGCCTGGAAATCATTTATGAATATTGGACTTGGTAGAAAAGCCAACTCTCCACAAGAAGCTGATGCTCTATCAATGAGAAGAGCTAATGATGTCTTTCATATGAATAGAGACCGCATACTGACTGGTGCGCTTTCATCGATTGAGACAACCTTAAAAGCAAAAGCCCGAAATCCCCTTGCACTTTCTGGCGTAGACCACTTTGAAGAAATGCTGGAATGGCTTACAACAAATCATAAAAATGGCATGCTTACGCCACATGATGTGACTGTTGGAACTGAGATTGGAAGAATTATGACTGGTGGAAATTGTGCTTCTGGTACTATTTTTACTGAGCAAGATATTTTAGATGCTGAGCGCTCTTCATTCCTCACTCTTGCTCAAACGCAAGAAACGCAAGCAAGAATTGTATCTATGTTAGATAATGGAATTACGCTTAGAAATTAACCGTTAATGCTATGAAAAAAAATCCTGCAAATTTTATACCTCTTTCACCGCTTTCGTTCTTGCATAGAACAGCGGATGTTTATGGTCAGCACACTTCTGTAATTTATGAAAATAGAACTTACACTTGGAGTGAGTCAAGAGAAAGATGCGTTCGAATTGCCTCAAGTCTAAAAAGTTATGGCATAAAGCCAGGTGATACTGTCTCAGTATTGGCATTTAACACCCCAGAAATGTTTGAATCACATTTTTCAATTCCAATGGCTGGCGCAATCCTAAACACTATAAATATTAGACTTGATGCCGCAACAATTGCATACATTTTTGACGACAGTAATGCAAAGATGCTCTTTGTAGACAGAGAGCTTTTTGCAGTTGCATCTGAGGCCCTCTCTATGACCTCAGTTAGTCCAAAAATAGTAGTAATAAACGATTCTTTTGCTGAATCACAGCCTGATATTTCTTCAGATATAACTGATTATGAAACTCTAGTTGTAAATGGAGATCCTCTATATAACTGGCAAATGCCTGATGATGAGTGGAGCCCACTTTCACTCAGCTACACCTCTGGAACAACTGGAAAACCTAAAGGCGTCGTCTATCATCATCGTGGCTCTTATTTAATGAGTATGGGTACTGTGATTGGCTGGAGCCTTCCCAACCACCCGGTTTATCTGTACTCAGTTCCATTATTTCACTGCAATGGCTGGGGCCATGCTTGGACAATGGCTGCGATCGCTGGAACTATAGTTTGCCTTAGGACTTTTGCCCCTGAAAAAGTATTTAACCTCCTTGAACAGCATAATGTAACTCACTTTGGTGGAGCTCCTATAATGCTCAATATGCTTGCCAACGCGCCTAAAGAAACGCAAAAATATTTTGAGAGAGAAATTAAAGTAATGACTGCTGGCGCACCTCCTCCTGCAAAGGTTTTAGAGAGCATGATGAAACTAGGATTTAATGTTATGCATGTATATGGATTGACTGAAACGTATGGACATATCCTTCAAGCCGCACCTCAAGCATCTTGGCTTAATGAGAGTCCAGCCGAGCTTGCTAAATTAAGCTCAAGGCAGGGAGTAAGATTCCCAATGACCGAGGATGTTAGCGTCATTGATCAAGAGACTGGGCAGCGAGTTCCGCATGACGGAGAGGCGATTGGTGAAATTGTAATTCGCTGTAACACTTGTATGATGGGCTATTGGAACAGCCCCAAGGCATCAGAAGAGGCATTTGCAGGTGGCTGGTTTCATAGTGGCGACCTAGCAGTAATTCATAGTGATGGCTATATTCAAATTAAAGACAGATCAAAAGACATCATCATATCGGGTGGTGAGAATATTTCTTCCGTGGAGGTTGAAAATGTACTTTATCAACATCCTGCAGTCGGAGAAGCAGCAGTTGTAGCAATGCCAAATGAGACTTGGGGAGAAGTGCCGTGTGCATTTGTAGAACTCAAGTCTAACCAAGAGGCTTCTGAAGATGAGCTTATAGCCTTTTGCAAAAACAATATGGCTAAATTTAAAAGGCCAAAAAAAGTTGTCTTTGGGCCGCTGCCAAAAACCGCAACTGGGAAAATACAAAAACACGAGCTTAGAGCGTCAGTTAAAAACCTAGGAGAAAAATAATGTCATACTATACCGCGCCTGTAGAAGATATGAGTTTTGTATTAAAAGAAGTTGTTGAAATTGAAAAACTTTGTAATGAGATAGGCCTTGATGCTTCAACAGTTGACATAATTGATACTGTTTTAGATGCTGCAGGAAAGCTTGCAAAAGAAGAGATAGAACCAATTAACAAAACTGGCGACTCAGAGGGTTTAAAAATTGACAGCTCTGGCAAAATCACTACTGCAACTGGTTTTAAAGAGGCGTACCAGCACTTTGTTGAAGGAGGGTGGGGCTCGTTACAATTCTCACCTAATTATGGAGGACAAGGCGTCCCTTTTGTCGTTGCTGCAAGCGTTCAAGAAATGTGGCATTCGGCAAACATGTCATGGGGTCTGTGCCCTCTCCTTACCCAGGGAGCAGTGGAAGCAATAACTCTAAATGCAAATGAGGAACTCAAACAGCGCTACCTTCCAAAGCTTATATCTGGTGAGTGGAGCGGCACGATGAATCTTACTGAAGGTGATGCAGGGACAGATGTTGGTTCGCTTAAAACGCGAGCAACTCCAAACGGCGATCATTATTTAATCTGTGGTCAAAAAATTTATATCACTTGGGGCGAGCACGATATGTCTGAGAATATCATTCATTTAGTGTTGGCCCGACTGCCAAACTCTCCTCAGGGTGTTAAAGGCATATCTTTGTTTTTAGTGCCAAAGATTCTTGTCAATGATGATGGCTCCCTTGGAGAGTCAAACGACTTAAAAGCATTATCAATTGAGCACAAAATTGGAATTCATGCTTGCCCGACGTGCGTCATGAGCTATGGAGAAGAAGATGGGGCAATTGGCTACTTAGTTGGCGAGGAAAATAGAGGTATTCAGTGTATGTTCACAATGATGAATAATGCAAGACTCACAGTTGGACTCCAGGGAGTATCAGTTTCAGAACGTGCGTACCAACAAGCACTTAGTTTTTGTAATGAACGTGTTCAAGGAATTGCTCCAGGATTTCAAGAGCCTGGTCCAATCGCTAGGCATCCTGATGTGCAAAGAATGTTAGCAAACATGAAATCCATTACCGAAGCATCGAGAGCTTTAGCCTATTCTGCTTGTGCAGAAGTTGACTATTCTGGAAGCGACTTGCCAGCAGAATTATTAGAAAAACATAAAAGGAAACTTGGAGTCTTAACGCCGGTTGTAAAGGGCTGGTGCACTGAAACCGCACAAGAAGTTGCCTCTGTCAGCCTTCAGTGTCACGGAGGAATGGGCTATGTTGAAGAGACTGGAATTGCTCAGATTTTAAGGGATGCACGCATACTTCCAATCTATGAGGGGACCAATGGAATTCAAGCAATGGACCTCATTGGTAGAAAAATCATTAGCGATGATGGGCTTGGAGTTAGGGAGCTTATTTTAGAAATGCAAGAATGTGTCGAAGCCCCATCATTATCAAAGCTGATTTCCATGTCGCAGATTGATCGGTTTAAAAAGTCTCTTGATGATCTTGAAGAAACTGTTTCGATTATTACTAAAAACTCTGATGACAAAGAATTTACTGGAAAAATTGCCTTTGATACACTCATGATGATTGGAACTATTTCAGCAGCTTGGCAAATGCTTTTAAGCGTTGAGAGGGCGTCATCTGCTTTTAAAAACAACACATCATCTTCTGAATTTTTAAAAGAAAAAACTGAAACTGCAAAACACTATCTAGACTTTATCATGCCAAGATATCTATCAAATTTTTCAACAATATCTGCGTGTACGAATTAATTACATTTACCCTATTGCAATAATATTGCATTTAGGATATATTATCCTGTTTTAATTAAACAGGACTCAAAAATGTTAAAACTTAGCTTTCTTTCGTTGCTATTAATTTCTTCTTTTGCAAGCGCAGAGGAAGAAAGGCGTGCAGATGCACATGCCCACGGACTAAACAATTTTTCAATGGTAATCAGTCAAAATCAAGTTGCTATTACTTATGAAATGCCAATAGTTCAACTACTTGATGAACATGACGAGCATGATGAGAATGATGAACATGACGAGCATGACGAGCATGACGAGCATGACGAGCATGACGAGCATGACGAGCATGACGAGCATGACGAGCATGACGAGCATGACGAGCATGACGAGCATGACGAGCATGACGAGCATGACGAGCATGACGAGCATGATAAGTTAACCGTATCAGATGAATCATTAGCTGAATTTCAAAATTATTCACAATTATTTGCATTTCCTAAAGGTGCTAATTGTGACTTAGTTTCATTTAAATCTGAACTTCACAGTGTCTCAACAGAAGGAGATCACAAAGATGTCGAATTATCATATGAGTTTTCTTGCAATGAGCCAAGCCAATTAAAGAGCATTACCATTAATGCATTCAATCACTTCAGCGAACTAGAAAATTTATACTTCGAGGCCGTAATAAACAATAAAGCGCTAACAAAAAGCCTAAAATCTGACGTCGATAAAGTAATATTTTAAATGAGAATCTGATGTTAGAAACACTAGGACTGGAATACCATTATCAGCACGGTAAAAAAATTGTGTTTCCAGAAATAGAGGTTAAAAGGGGACAGCGATTATTGATTAGTGGCTTTTCAGGCTGTGGTAAAACTACTCTACTCAGCCTGATTGCTGGCGCCTTAAAACTTCAAGCTGGTGATATTAAGTTTGATGGCATTAATTACTCTTCAATGTCCTCCCTGCTTTTGGATAAATTTAGAGCAGATCACATCGGCTATATTTTTCAAACACTTAACCTTATTCCATTTTTAAGTGTTTCAGAAAATATAGCATTGGGTATTAGATTCTCTCAATCTAGAAAATCTAAAGTCGACGATCTAAATCAAGAAATCACTAGACTGGTCAAATCACTAGGGCTAGGAAAAGAGGTTTTAACAACTCCAGTAAACCGCCTAAGTGTTGGTCAGCAACAAAGAGTTGCAGTTGCTAGAGCTCTGCTTGGCAAGCCAGATTTAATTTTAGCTGATGAGCCAACCTCTGCTCTTGATGCTGAAACGACTAAAAAATTTTTAAATGAGATGATGGACGCCTTTGACTCAACCAAACAGGCAATAATTATGGTGAGTCATGACACCTCTATTACACATTACTTTGATACTGTCATAGATTTGAATAAACAGCATGCTTAGTCTTTTGCTTAAATCAATGCGCTCAAGGATTATTCCGACATCGCTTGTGACGATATCTTTGATGGCTTCAATGGTTCTGCTATTAAGCATAGAGAGAATTCAACAAGGCACAGAGGAAGGCTTTAATCAAAGTATTTCAGGTGTTGATGCAATTATTGGACCAAGGTCGAGCTCTCTTGAATTGGTTTTATACACAGTTTTTCATCTTGGTAGGCCCACAAACAACATCACAACGAAGACTGTCAATGATATTAAGCAGAGAAGTGATATAAGTTGGCTGGTTCCAATTGCACTAGGTGATAGTCATAGAGGGTTTAGGGTTGTAGCGACTCAATCAAATTACTTTGAGCACATTAAATACGGCAACAATCAATCATTGATTTTTTTGAACGGAGTAGCATTTTCTGAACTATCGGAGGCAGTCTTGGGGTCTGATGTTGCTGAGAGACTTAATTACAGTGTTGGTTCAGAAATTCAAATCACCCATGGCTCAGTTGAGTCAATAGGTAGCAAGCATGATGACTTTTCATTTAAGGTTACAGGGATTCTTAAGAAAACAGGAACCCCAATTGATCAAGCTATTTTTTTGGACCTAAAGGGCTATGAGCTGCTTCACCTTGGATGGATGAGTGGGAAAAAAGTATTCAGCCTTGATGATATTGACTTGTCGTCTCTGCCAGCTGAAGCTTTAGACCCAAAAACAGTTACAGCTGCTTTTGTGGGCCTTAAATCAAAGATAACTTTATTTAAATTTACCAAGAGTATTAGAGAATACCCGAAGGAGGCCATATCTGCTGTAATACCGGGCATAGCATTGTCAGAGCTTTGGTCAATTGTTGGGTTGGTTGATAAAGGATTTCAGCTTCTAAGCTGGATTATTATTACAATCAGCCTCATAGCAATGGTAACTTTAATTATTGCCAGTTTGGATAACCGTAAACAGGAAATGACAATTTACAGAGCCAATGGGGCCTCGCCAAAATTTTTAGCCATAATGGTAATATGTGAGTCTCTTGTAATTGGATTGGTTGCAATTATTGGTGCAATTATTCTGGTAACAATTGTGACTTACTTTGCAACCAATCAGTTAAACTTGGCTTTAGGCATTTCACCTTCGTTTAAGTGGATCAGCTTGGAGGAAATTAAGGTTTTTGGCTTGATCTTATTTGCTGGAGTATTAAGTAGTTTGGTTCCAGCAGTCATGGTTTTTAGAAAAAATTTACATCAAACATTAAGCTAGTCTGCATGTTAAAAAAAATATCCCTCTCCATTTTAATTTTTTTCTCGTTAAGCTCTTTTGCCATTGTGATTACTGATGAGTATTTATCCACAATAGAAGAAAACTGGCTAAGCCTTGAGCCAGCTGATGCATATGATTTTATTCCAGAAGATCTGACCTATGAAATCTATAATAGCCCAGAGTTTCAAGCAAAATTAGAAGAGGCTGGAACAAAACTAAATAAATTGCTAGAAGGAAAAGATATTGCACTTGCTGGATTCATGGTTCCAATTGAATATGTAGGATCTGACATTAGCAAGTTTTTGCTTGTCCCTGAAGCTGGTCAGTGCATCCATGTTCCGCCCCCACCTCTAAACCAAACTCTGATTGTCGACGTGTCAAGCAATCCAATAAAGTTTCGCGATTTATACGTACCAATAATTGTTTATGGGAGAATATCCGTAGGATCGCAAAGTTTTGATATTGCTGATAGCGGATATGCCATTACCGATGCAGTTGTTGAGACGCTGCATTTTAGTGACGAGGAGTATAGAAAAAACGAAGAGGAAGGTGATGATTAATAACGCAAAACTAATGTCTAAATGTTTAGAGTCTGGAAAAAGTGCTACGCCTCAAAGAATGTCAATTATAAATGAACTAGACTCTGCAAGAAAAAATCTTTCTGCCTATGACCTGAGGGACTCTTTAAAAGATAAAGGTCATTCATTTAATATTAGTACAATTTATAGGGTCTTAAGCTTTTGGATTGATGTTGGCGTTGTTCATAAAATGGACTCAAGCAATACTTATCTAGTTTGCAATGATAGCCACACAAACCACTTTCATGTCTTGCTTAACTGCACTAGTTGTAAATCTGTGGAGGAGTCTTGTCAGCTTTCAGCTCAACTTTCTTTACCTAAAAGCAACAAGTTTTCAGTTAATAACTCTCAAGCTGTAGAGCTTAGTGGCCTCTGCAAGACTTGCCAGTAGATAAAAAAACTATTTAACTGCTTATTCTCACCATAAGTTCATTTTTACGAAACATTGGCAGCGTCCATGGTGAATTAAATTGAGCAACCATAAAGCCTCCTTTTATTTCAATCTTGTTTTTTAAAAGCAACTCTGAAAGTTTTTTTTGATAGTTTATGCTTCGAGATTCAGTAGCCCATCCCCCAAAAGATAGAACTGCGACTTCACCAAGACTCTCTTTCTGAATTGAAACTTCACTTATGTTGGCTTTGGGAAGGTCGTTCATAGAGTATTCTTTGGGCATTACAAAAGAAATGTTATAAGACTTAAGCCCCTCAGAAGGGCAATCAGCAATAACAGGTGCAGTCATGGCAATTTTCATTTCTTTATCATTGCCACCAAAAATATAACTTGCAATTCTTCTGAATCCAGAAGATGTTGAGGCTTTGTAGTCGGCCTGAACTTTTGTTGTAGCAATAACCATGTCACTATAGCGACGAACTTCAAAGCCTTCAAACTTGGATATTATTTTATATTCAGGGGTTTCAATTGCCATTTTTTTAGTTTGAGTTATTTTTTTCCAAAATAAGGAATCAATATGGGTGTGTTGTTCTTGTATTCAAGATACTTCTTGTCATTGCCCCATTTTTTTTCAGCTTTTTCTTCTAAAAAAGGCAGTCCACTTATTTTAGTTAAGAGAAGATAGACAAAAACTGGCGACACAAGGGTTAAAAACTGCCAGCCTGAGAGAAGTGGGAGCGATATAATTGCAATGCCCGTCCAAAGAACAATCTCCCCAAAATAGTTTGGGTGGCGTGATATAGACCACAATCCAAGTGTTATAAACTTATCCTTGTTTTCAGGGATTTCACTAAAGCTCTTTTTTTGTTTATCTGCGACAGCCTCGAAAGCAAACCCTAAAACCCAGAGGGAAAATCCTGCTATAAAAAATAAGTCAAGAGCTGCATGCTGATTTAAAACAATAATGGTAACAGCATTTGCTGTCGTTAAGAAAACCCATAGGGCTGAAAGAGTCCATGTCATTAAAAATTTTGGCAACGATTTCTTGATCTCCCTAAACCTTTTGTCTTCTCCACTTTTAACTATTCTTATGTAGAGAAATGTCCCAAGTCTTAGCGTCCATATAGATACAAAAATAGCCACAATAGTCGAGCGCATAGAAACTTGCATTCCTTGGCCTAAAAGTGCAAATATAGAAGTAGCAACTAGAAGTAGAGTTGCGATCATTCCTGTAAAGTCAAAATATTTTTCTGAGCTTGTTACAAGCGAAGGGATTGCAACAATCCAGTGCACAATAAAGCTAACAACGGCACATAAAAGTATGGCTGGCACGCCGTAAAGTACAGCGCCCTCAACTGTTGCAGCATTTGCAACAAAATAGGCTGTCAAAATACATAAAATAATAGCAACAAGATCCTTGATATTATCCATTATGGCCTCTCAAAAAGATAGTGGGAAACACCCCATTCAGAGCCACTTTTAAAGCCAAAAAGAACCTCGCATGACATGAAAAAAATACGCCACCTTTGAAACCAAATGCCTGCTTCATCTTTGCCGTAAGTTTTTTCGAATAATTTAAGCACTTCAGCTTTATTTTTGTCCATCTTGTTAAGCCATGCGAGTGAGGTTTTTTCATAGTGAGTTCCATCTACCCTCCAATCTTTCTCAATTTTCATCCGACTTGGAAAACAGGTTAGGAGCCTATGAGAAGGCATCTGACCGCCACTAAAAAACTCTCTAGCCATCCAGTCTCCCTCATCTTGGTCTTCAAAGGGATAGGCAATTTCTTTATGAGAAAAAATATGAACAAAAAGTTTTCCATCTTTTTTTAACCAGCCACTTACTCTTTTTAGAAGCTCACCATAGTTGCGCATATGTTCAAACATTTCGATTGAAACAACACGATCAAAACTTTTATCAATTGAAAAGTCGTTCATGTCTGCTGTTATAACCTTGATATTTTCTATCTTTAATTTTTTACATTTGTTCTCAATAAACTGCCTCTGGTCCTTTGAATTACTAACAGCAGTAATTTTGCTATTAGGGAAATTTTGTGCCATATAAAGAGTTAAGGAGCCCCAACCACATCCTAATTCTAAAACCTCTTGGCCATCTGAAAGGGATGCCCTTGCACAAGAAAGCTTTAACATCTCCAGTTCTGATTCGTCTAGAGACGAAGCACCCTTTGGCCAATAACCAGAACTGTATTTTAAATTCGAGCCCAGGACCAATTCAAAAAGCCTTGGTGGAACCTCATAGTGCTGTTCATTTGCTTTTTCTGGAACCAGAGCAATTGGGCTTTCATTTAAAAAGTCAATCCAAGATGAGTGTCTTTTTTCCATTTCAAGCTTGCCAATGCTCGTTGCCTCTAAAAGCCTTTGAGCGCATAAACGCCTTATTCCAAGCCTAATAAGCATATCTGGTAATAAACCATTTTCTGCAAGTTTTATTAATAATTTAATCATTTTTTTAGTGTGTAATTTTAATGTTTTTGGAGTCAGGTTTAGCAAATATAAACTGAAAATCACCAATTAGGTTTTCAAGAAATCCCGCTTCACAGTAGACTAGGTAAAAAACCCAAATCCTTATAAAAGGATCTGAAAAACCAAGCTCTCTCACTTGCGGCAATACATTTTCAAAGTCTTTACGCCATATCTCGAGTGTCCTTGCATAGTGAAGAGTTATATCTTCAGAGTCAACCATAATTAAATCCGTTTTATCTTTGATGGCTTTCTCAACTTGTGACATTGAGATAAGACATGAGCCAGGAAAAATATATTTTCTGATAAAGTCTACCGAATTTTTATAGGCATTAAAGTCTGGGTCGTTATATGTTATTCCTTGAAGCGCCATTAAACCATTTTTCTTTAGCAATGAAGAGGCCTTTTCAAAGAAGCCAGGCACAAAGTCAGACCCAACAGCCTCTATCATTTCAATTGAAACAACCTTATCAAAAACACCCTCAAGCTCTCTATAATCTTTGTTTAGTAAGGTTATTTTATTATCTAAATTCTCCTTACTAATCAGCTCAGCAACATAATTAAACTGATTGTCTGATATAGTCGTAGTGGTAACTTTACAGCCATAATTTTTGGCTGCATGTGTTGCAAAGCTTCCCCATCCCGTTCCTATTTCAAGAACATGGTCACTACTATTAAGGTTTAGTTTTCGACATAGCCTATCCAGCTTTTCTACCGAGGCATCAAGCATACTTGACTTCTTGTTTAGAAAAATGCCGCTTGAGTAAGTCATGGTTGAGTCGAGCCATAGCTTATAAAAATCATTACTCAAATCGTAGTGTGCCAAGATATTACTCTTGCTTCCTTTTAAGGTGTTTTGTCTAAGCCTATGGATTATTTTAGTGATTGGATTTGTTAATCTTGCAAGTCCAGATTCAAGCCCCTCCATGGTTTTTTTATTTCTAATAATGATCTGAATTAATTCAACCAAATTATCTGCAGACCAATAACCAGCAGTGAAGGCCTCTGCTGCGCCATTGGTGCCGCCACTCCCTAAAAAAACATAAAACTCTTGAGATGAAACAGTTAAGGTTGCCTTAAGCTCTGATTTTGGAATGCCAAATACGTGAATTTCAGAACCATCAATTATTGTCAGCTCACCAGTTTTTAAGCCTTTCAGCTTTTTAAATAAAATCCTTTTAAAGAAAGAAGTCATTCTAGTGCTTCTTTGCATTTCTTGAATATTGTTTGCTAGGCCATCAACTGAAAGCCTGTCTTTAGTTTGAGTTTCTTGAGTCATAGTTTGTCAGGATGTGTAAAAAATGGCGCTCTTTTTATATAGAGTATAAATGCTTGCCAATGGATTCTATATACAACCATCAGGGTGATAAATGGAAACCTGGAAATTGCCTTAACAAGCCCTGCATTTGAAAATGCACGCCTCTTTAAGTCAAGCGAAACATTAAAAACCTTTTCACCATCTTTAAAGTTTTTCATTTTTACATTTAGAGAGTCTTCAGGCTGTGAGAAAAACCACTCATAATCATGGTCCATCCCCCAAAAAGGGCTTACATGTAGTTGTTTTTTTGGAGAGGCGATAAACCCCGTCCTAGTATTATTTTCTGTCTGCTCTTCAATAATGTAGGCATGCCTTTCTTTCCATGGTGTGTTTGTTACTTCAGCCATTATGGCCTCAACCTTTTGGTCTAAATCATCAAAACAGTAATAAAAACTGACTGGATTAAAACAATGCCCAAAGTACCTCAAGTGCGTCAGGAGTCTAATTGGCCCATTAAAAACTTTGCCAGTTTTTTCATGAAGCGTTTTTCGAACCGCACTATCTAAGTCTAGGCCTGGGTCTCCATGGTAGTCCTTCCTTTTAAATGAAACAAGCGCAGGCTTATTAATGTTCCAAAGAAGTGATGGCTTCATCGTAGACGCTAAAGACGAGATATCAATATAGGCCATAAAAATTGGGTATGAAAAAAACCGCTTAAACGGGATGTGTCGCTGATGACTAATCGTACCCCAATAAAGTTGGTGATTTTTAGAGAGCGTCATAAGGCCTTATCAAAAAAACTACAAACATCAAGGGCGCTGTTAACACCATCCTCATGAAAGCCATTTCCCCAATATGCCCCGCAATAAAAAGTGTTATTTACACCACTTATTTTATTCTTTTCTTTTTGTGCTTTAACGCCCTTGACCGTGAAAAGAGGATGGTGGTAGACTAAAGTCTTAATTATTTTGCTTGTGTCAACATCCCCATTACTATTTAGGGTTACTAAAAAATTAGTCTTCGACTTTAATGATTGCAAAATATTCATGTTATAGGTTAGCGTCACCGGCTTACTTTGATCACCGCTCAAAAGGTAGTTCCAACTAGACCATGTTATTTTCTTTTTAGGCAATATAGAAGAGTCTGTGTGCAGCAGTGCCACATTTTTTTGATAAGGCAGAGAGCCTAAAATTTTAACTTCTTCTTCACTAGGGTCCTCTAATAATGCCAATGCTTGATCGCTATGTGTTGCAAATATAACTTTATCAAACTGATGAGAGGCAAAATCCTTTCCATAAAAAACCTCAACACTATTTTTGCTTCTTATAACCTTGGAAACAGGGGTTGAAAGCAAAATTTTATTTTTAAATCCTGCAATTATTTTTGGTATGTATGCTTTTGAGCCGCCCTTAATTACGAACCATTGGGGGCGATTAAATATTTGAAGTAGTCCATGGTTTTTGAAAAATCTAATATAAAAAACTGCTGGCATTTCTGTTGTTTTTTTCGCTGCTGTTGACCATATGGCAGCACCCATTGGAATTATATAGTGCTCAATAAAGTTCTTACTAAATTTATGGTTAATCAAAAATTCATAGATTGTTGTTGACTCGTTTAAATTATTTAGCTTTGCCACTGATATGCGATTAAATCTTAAAATGTCTTTAAGCATCATCAAGAAAGAAGGTCGAAATAGGTTGAGGCGTTGAGCAAATAAAGAATTTAGGGAGCCTCCAGAGTACTCTAGTTTTTGTCCTGGAGCCTTAACGCTAAAACCCATAGAAGTTTTTTGCGTGTCAACTTTAAGTTTTTGAAGAAGCTTTATAAAGTTTGGATATGTGTTTTCATTGTAGACAATAAAGCCAGAATCAATCAGCCACTTCTTTTTGTCTACCTCGATTTGATGGGTGTGGGTATGGCCGCCTATATAATCATTAGCTTCCAAAATGGTAATATCATGTTGTTTGTGAAGAAGGTGTGCGGCTGTTAAGCCAGATATTCCGCTTCCAATAATAGCAATTTTCATAGTATAAAATCAAATATGTATTATAGAGCCCCCCTTATTAGGCTAGATACATATCATAACCAACATCTGGTCACAATTATTTTAAAAAGGCATAATTATAAAGGGTGTTTTTTTGAGTTGTATGTTTTTTTAGTGAATAGGGGAGTAAGTCGCTGCCTATATAGGTAATTAGAGAAAATATGCTTTGCTTAATTCAAAAAAATATGGGATAATCGTCGCCTTTCAGCCAACATGA
This sequence comes from Candidatus Pseudothioglobus sp. uisw_070, assembly GCF_059512545.2. NCBI lineage: Bacteria > Pseudomonadati > Pseudomonadota > Gammaproteobacteria > Pseudothioglobaceae (SeqCode) > Pseudothioglobus (SeqCode) > Candidatus Pseudothioglobus sp. uisw_070. Next base: position 1,840,074 of record NZ_CM183456.2, read on the forward strand.
GCTGGAAAAAGGGCTAACTAAATCTTTATAAAGTTAGTATTTTAATGTATCACACAGAGCCCCAATATTAGCCAGGGTGCCTTTTTAATAAGGTTGGTTAATAGGCAATGTGGAAGTCTTAACCCAGGAGAAAAATATGGCGAAAGCGTCAATGAAAAAAATGTTAGAGGCAGGTGTTCATTTTGGTCACAGGTCTCGTTTTTGGCATCCAAAAATGGAGCCTTTTATCTACGGAACACGAAATGGTGTTCACATAATTAACCTAGAAAAAACTCTACCACAATTTAATGATGTCCTCAACTTTGCAAGCAAGACTGCTGCTGCTGGAGGATCAATCCTTTTTGTTGGCACAAAGAGAGCAGCAAGCAACATTATTAAAGAAGAGGCAATTAGATGTGGGATGCCTTATGTCAACCATCGCTGGCTAGGCGGCATGATGACAAATTATAAAACTATTAAAGCCTCTATTAAGCGCCTTAAGGATTTAGAGTTTCTTGCTGAAGAAAATTTTTCTCAGTTTACAAAAAAAGAAGCGCTCATTATGACTAGAGAGCAAGAAAAACTTGAAAGAAGTCTTGGTGGAATTAAAGATTTAGGCAGCATTCCTGATGTTATTTTCGTGGTTGATATTGGTCATGAAAAGAACGCGGTTCGTGAAGCCCATACTTTACAACTTCCAATTATCGGGGTTGTTGACACAAATCACAGTCCTGAAGGAATTGATTATGTCATAGCAGGAAATGATGACTCAATAAGAGCAATTGGTTATTATGCGAGAGAAATTGCTAATGCAATACTAGAGGCTAAAGCCTCAATTGTAGAAACCAAAGCTGCAGTTAAGAAATCTGCGCCTGCTGCTAAGACTGAAGCACCTGCTGAAGAAAAGAAGCCTGCTGCTAAGACTGAAGCACCTGCTGAAGAAAAGAAGCCTGCTGCTAAGACTGAGGCTGCTTCTGAAGAAAAGAAGCCTGCTGCTAAGACTGAAGCGCCTGCTGAAGAAAAGAAGCCTGCTCCTAAGAAGCCTGCTGCTAAGAAGCCTGCTCCTAAGAAGCCTGCTCCTAAGAAGCCTGCTGCTAAGAAGCCTGCTGCTAAGAAGGCAGATACTGAATAAATAGCTATACAAAGTATATATAGGAGATAAATTATGGCAATTACAGCCGCTTTAGTTAAAGAACTAAGAGAAAGAACTGGTGCAGGCATGATGGACTGCAAAAAAGCATTAGTCGAAACCGATGCAGATCTAGAAGCTGCAATTGATTTAATGCGCGCATCTGGGGCAGCAAAAGCTGCAAAAAAAGCTGGTCGAGTAGCCTCTGAAGGACTTGTAAGTGTTACTATTAGTAAAGATAAAATGCATGCTGCAATTCTTGAAGTTAACTCTGAAACAGACTTTGTAACTAAAGGCTCTGCCTTTATTGATTTTGTTGACACTTTAGGCGCCCTAGCACTAAAGAATAAACCAGAATCTGTTGAGATTTTTTCAGAGCAAAAACTAGACTCTGGCGTTACTGTTGATCAGGCAAGAGAAGAAATTATCGCTAAAATTGGTGAAAATATTTCAGTTAGAAGAGTTCAAATTGTCAGCACTGAAAGCGGAGTTTTAGGCGCATACAAGCATGGTGAGCGAATTGCTGTACTCACAGTATTGTCTTCAAATGACGCCGAACTTGCAAAAGATATCGCTATGCATATTGCAGCCTCAAAGCCTGAATGTGTAAGTGAAGACCAGCTCTCAACTGAACTTCTTGAAAGAGAAAAGGCAATTTTTATAGAGCAAGCTAAAGAAAGTGGAAAGCCTGACAATATTATTGAAAAAATGATTGTTGGGAGAATGAAAAAATTTGTCAATGAAGTTACTCTTTACGGCCAATCTTTTGTTAAAGATCCAGACACTACCGTTGGCGCTTTAGTGAAATCTAAAAATTCAGAAGTTGAGTCTTTTATTCGCTATGAAGTCGGTGAGGGTATTGAGAAAAAACAAGATAATTTTGTCGAAGAGGTTATGGCTCAAGCCCAGAACTAAGCTTTAAGATCTTCAAAAAAGGCGCCTTCGGCGCCTTTTTTATAGTTCGAATTTACAACTCCTACATACTAGCCTTATCTTTAATAATCAGCTTCATTATTGCTGGCATCAAGAAAAAGTCTGCCAATACTGCTACCAAAATTGCACTGGCTGTTAAAACACCAAAGTCAAACATGTTGTTCATTTGAGAAAAGGTCAGCACAAGGAAGCCAAGAGCGAGGACTATAGAAGTTAGTGTAATGGCTCTTCCAGTGCCAAGCAATGTAAGCCTTACTGCCTTATCAACATCATTATATTGAAGCTCATATCTTCTAAAGTTATGCATAAAATGAACAGTGTCGTCCACCGCAAGTCCAAGTGCTATAGCGCCAATCAATAAGGTAAACATGTCAAGAGGCATTTTAAAGACAACCATAATTGTTGAAAGAAAAATTATGGGCAAAATATTTGGAATCATACTAATGAGGCCAATTTTTACATTGCCAATTAATAACACCATAAGAATAGTTATTAATGAAAAGGCAAGGACATAACTAAATGCACTACTATAAATCGCCTCTTCAAAAGTTACGGTCATCAGAGTTCCAATGCCAGTGAAAGTAACTTTAGCAAGGGAGCCAAACTTTTGGTCTAAGTAAACCTGTGCATTGTCTATAAAAATATTCGCCTCAAGTGAGTCAATAAAAGGAGTTTTAAGCGTTAGCCGGGCTTTAGAATAATTTGCATCTACAAGGCTCGAAAGGTCATCATTGCCACTGCTTTCAAAAAGCAAAAACTCCTGTGCAATAAGATCAGGATCATCAGGAATCGCATAATACTCTTCACGATTTTCGTTCAGCGCTCTATTTGTTTCCTTGATAACATCAATATAACTAATAACTTTTCCAACAAACATGTTTCCTGTTGAGATAGAATTTATATTTTTAGAAACGTCATCAATCACCTTTAAAAGCTCTGGGTTATAAAGTCCATTCGTTTCTCCGGTGTCAATAATAACTTCAAGCGTTAGAGAGCCCTTAAGATTTTCGTCAACTGCCTCAGTTGCAATGCGGGCAAAGTTGTCTTCTGGAAGCCATTGAAGTGGAAAATGAGAAAACCTAAGCTGTGATGCAACTATAGCTGCGCAAATAATTAATACAGCACTTACCGACACTATAAGTTTTGGGCGTCCAGTTGCGAATACACTTATTCCAATAAGAGATCTGTCCATTAAGGTTTGACCTTCTTTATCTAAATTGGTCTTAAGGGTTTTAACTCTAGTTATAGATATTAAAGCAGGCAGAAAGATGAGAGTAAAAACTAAGCCAATCATTACGCCGCTGCTAGCAAAAACACCAAGATCAGCTACGGGCGCAACTCCAGAAAAAGAGAAGGACCATAACCCAACAGCTGTAGTAATAGAAGTCATTATAATTGCCAAGCCAGAGTGGCCCATTGCATACCTCAAGGATGCCTTCTTATCATTTGTTTTTGAAAAATCCTTATAGAAAACAGCTAGCAAATGTATGGACGCACTAGTCACCACTGCCAACAAAAAGGTTGGCATAATCTGGGTAGCCATTGTGAAAGGAGCTGAAAATACCGACATTAATGAGACGGTTGTTATAAGGGTAAGAGAAACGCAGGCTAATGGCAAAATCACGCCTGAAATTCGCCTAAATAGAGCAAATAAAACAATCATAATAACTATCATCATTAAGCTAATAAAGATAACTGAATCGTTCATTAAAGCTTGCTTGAAAATCCCCGCAATTGCCGCCGAGCCTGACAAGTATATTTCAAAATTCTCTCCATCAAAACGCTGCATAATGCTCTGGGTTTTTGCAATGATTTCGTCGTTCTCGGCATCTGTTAAATACACCCTCTGACCACCCAAGCTATCATCATCAAACTCTAAGCCATCATCAAACTCTAAGCCATCATCAAACTCTAAGCCATCATCAAACTCTATATTAACTGGCTCATTTGAAAGCCCATCATTCGAATATGTTTCTGTGTCAATCGTAACAGTAGTCATAGTAAAGTCTTCACTGTAAAGTGAGTTTTCATAGAGACTATTGCTAATGACTGTTTCTTTTAGTTTGAATAATTCACCCTTAGTTTCAGGGAGGCTGACAATTAAGGGCTCAACAATTAACTCGCCCTCGATTCCATAAGTATTTCTAGCATTTATTAGGGAGTCAACGCCCTTAATATTTGGAAGTTCGCTTTCTAGGGCATCATGAAAACTATCAAGCTTCTTTAAGAAGCTTAAGTCAAAAATATTTTCAGTTTTTACTGCAATCATTAACTTTTCATCTCTACCAAACTGATCTCTAAATATGTCATACTCAACACGCATTGGGTCTGTTTTATGTAAAAACCCTTCGGTAGTAGTGTCAATCTTTAAGGATGGTAGTTGTGAGCCAAGAGCGGCCACAAGAAGAAAAATAACTAGTACTGTTTTCTTTGCGTTTTCAAAAAGCCAATCAGAAAATACCTCTATTTTTGCTTCAGTTTTTGTTCGCCAATTCATTTTATTTTAAAGTTAGTTGCAATATTGAGTATATAGGGGGCTTCATACGAAACTTAAAGCCTGCATATTATATGTTAGACATTAAAGGGTAAAGCTGGAATTCTAAAGATAGAGGCTCAAGAATTAGATCAGCTTGTTTATAGCGGCTCTATGATAGCTTTTGGTTTGATTTCTTGGTCTTGATTATTTTTCATTGCTCGCCAAGAGACATAAAGGCCACTAAGAATAATAATAATTAACCCAAGTATCGCTTGAACATTTGGCAAAACACCAAAAACTAAATAGCTCAAAATAATGGCAACTACGATCTCAAAATAATTGAAGGGGCTTAGCTCTGAGGCGCTAGCAAACTCAAAAGCCTTGATAATCATAAAGTGCGAAGCTGCAGCAAAAAAACCCATTGCTGCCCCCATTAGAATGCCCTTTAAATCTGGAGTTGTCCAATAAGGCACAACAATTAACGACATAATAACTATTCCAACGATTGCAGAATAAAATAAAGTCAAAACTGGTGGCGCACGAAAAGATAGTTTTTTAGTTATGATAATATAAAGGGCATAGCAAAATCCTGCGACTAAGGCAAATAATAAAGTCGGATCAAACTGTTCACTATCGGGCTGAAGAACTACTATAACCCCTATAAATCCTATTAGAACGCCAACCCCAATAAATATATCAAAGCGCTCTCCTAGAATAAAGGGTGAGAGAACTGCAACAACAAGAGGAGAGATAAATAAAAGCGTAAGCGCTTCAGGGATATCGTTGGTTACAATGGCTGCAAAAAAGAATAGTGTTGCTAGCGTAAGCATCAAGCCCCGTAAAAACTGTAAGCCGGGCTTTTCAGGGATTGAAAATAACTTAACCTTTTGCCACATAATCATTGGCAACAACCAAACAGCATGGAAAAAAAACCGTGTCCATGTAACTTGTGTTACGTGATAACCTTCTTGGCTCAAAAGCTTAGCAAAAATATCTAAAAAAGGAACAATAGTCATCCCTAAAAGCATTAAGCCTATTCCTTTAAGTATTTTTACATTCGTAATTTTCATTAACTCTTAATTATGAAAGAATGCTGATTGTACATAACAACCTTAATAAACTGTATGAATAAAGCTTGAGTTAAAACAACTTAGTTTGGTGCCGTCGGACGGAGTCGAACCGTCACAGCTTGCGCTACAGCCCCCTCAAGGCTGCGTGTCTACCAATTTCACCACGACGGCTTTAATTAATTGCTGGGAATTTCGCTTGCGTCTGTATCAAGCCCATCATCACTCATAGTTGTCTGGGACATAATACTTTGGTCGGCCTCTGCTGAAGACCTTTCATTTGAAGCGAAGTAAGCAAGACTTATGCTGGTTACAAAAAAACCAATAGCCATGACTGCAGTTAATTTATATAAAAATGAATGCGCGCCTCGAGCTCCAAAAACTGAGCCTGCCGCCCCAGAACCAAATGCAGCGCCCGCATCTGCTCCCTTGCCGTGCTGTATTAATATTAGCCCGACTAGCCCAAGAGCCAATAGCACATGAATTACTAAAATTATTTGAAATGTCATATTAACCTGCCTTACATATTTGTAAAAAATCTTCTGCTTTTAGAGCAGCCCCACCAATAAGCCCGCCATCAATATCTGGGCAAGAAATTAACTCAACAGCATTACCTGCATTCATACTTCCACCATATAGTATAGGTGTTTTTTGAGCAATATTTTCACTACTCTCACCTAAAAGGTTTCGTATAAAAAAATGAACCGCTTGTGCTTGTTCTGGCGTTGCTGTCATGCCTGTTCCTATTGCCCAGACTGGTTCATAAGCAATAATAATACTGTCAAAAGACTCTATGCCAACTAGCTCTATAACAGCATTAATTTGCTCCGCAACAACTGTCTCAGTTTTTCCAGCCTCTCTCTGCTCTAGAGACTCTCCAACACATAAGAGAGGGGACAAACCAGCACCTAATGCAGCTTTCGTTTTTTCGGCAACGACCGAACTTGTTTCGCCGTATAAACTTCTTCTTTCAGAATGTCCAGCGATAACATGTTTTGCACCAAAGTCCTTTATCATATCCGCACTAACTTCGCCAGTAAATGCGCCTGATGGGTTTATGTTAATGTTCTGGGCGCCAAGCTTTAAATTACTGCCTTCTATCAAAGACTCAACTTGGGACATATATGGAAAAGGAACACAAACCAAAACCTCTGAATTGACGCCTTCCATTCCAGACAATATTCCATCAATTAGGCTCTTAACAGAGGCCTTACTGGCGTTCATTTTCCAGTTTCCAGCAATAATTGTCTTGCGCATACTTTATTAGGTCATACAAAAAGAGGGCAATGTTACTCTAAAACACGCACAAAATCAATTGTGAAATAGGCCCTAACCCCTCTCCAGTATTGTCTTTACTTAAGGCTTGGCATTTCACGCATAAACATGGCCTTTTGTATTTCTTGTTCCAGCTCCTCAAAACTTTGCGCGGCAAGGTGGCCTAAAAAGACTGCATCTGCTATTAAACCTGGAGACTCGGCATCTCCAATTAACTGAATGTGTTTTGCTTCGCCCTGTTCAGTATTATTTTCTTGCTCCACAAGCTGATCATAGAGCGTAGTGTTTGGAATGCGCTCTGTAACCATTACTAGTGATGAACATTTTAAAAGTGAAATCTCTCCGGTAAACACACACTTAAGATTAAGATTACTACCTTCAGCCTTATCTATGGTCTTATTGCAAATTACGTTAACGCCGCTAACCAAAAGCGCTTTCTGAATTCTTTTTTGTTCTAGAGTTGACTCTGTCCATGGAGATACAACGCTTGCTGGCGTTATAAAAATTACTTCGTGTTCATCAAAACTCAAATGGTCCGCAATTACCCCTGCCAAATATCCCTGCTCATCATCATAAACAACAATAGGGCCCCTCAAATTTGGGCTCTGCTTTATCGCCTCTTCTGGAGTAAGCACCTGAAGCGACTCTAGGCCCTGAACTGGTTTTCTTCTACTTCTGCCGACACCGTCTTTGCGCCAACTTGACCCAGTAGCTAAAAATATATTATTGATTCCAAGTTCATTTATATGTGAAAGAGTTAATTCGCTTTCTTTGTAAATTTCAATATTGTTTTTTTGCTGTATCTCATAAATTCTATTATCAGAGACTCGTTTCCAAGCAGAAAGCCCTTTAAGCCCAGACTCAAAAAGCACTCTGCCTCCTAATTTATTATCTGCCTCTGCCAACGTAACATGATAACCACGTCTTGCTAGCTGCATAGTGCATTCTAATCCGGAAGGTCCAGATCCAATAACAAGTGCTTTTTGATCTGTCTTTTTAGGTTTAATTGATTCTGGGTCCCAGCCCCTTCTCCACTCTTCTCCCATAGTTGGGTTTTGTGTACAACGAATTGGAACTGCAAAATTATCACTCGATACGCAAATATTACAACCAATGCATTCTTTTATTTGATCAGTCTTTCCAGCTTTTATTTTGTTAGGAAGATAAGGATCTGCTATTGAAGGTCTCGCTGCACCAATAAGATCTAAAGCTCCACGCTCAATTAGGCTAACCATTAGGTCTGGAGATGTAAGCCGACCAACCCCAACTACTGGCTTTGTTGTTATGCTTTTCACAAATTCAACATATGGAATTTGATAGCCCTCATTTGGCTCAAAACGAGAAGTTTGTGAGTCATTAGCCCAGTCGGAAACATTTACATCCCAAAGGTCAGGAATTTCAGCCAGCATTTCAACTACAGCTCTTCCTTCCTCAAAGAATTGCATTCCGTCTGAACCCTTAAGCTCGTCAACAGCAAACCTAAAAGCTACTGCGCAGGTGTCACCAACAGCGTCTTTAGTTTCCTCAAGCAACTCCCGTGTTAAACGAACTCGGTTTTCAATACTGCCACCATACTCATCAGTACGATCATTAATTTCTGGAAGCAAAAATTCCTGGGTAAGTGTCATGCCATGGCCCGCATAAACATAAATAATATCAAAACCAGCGGCTTTTGCGTTTAAAGCGGCGTTACGATGCCAGCGCCTAAACTCAGCAATGTCTTTCTTATTCATGCGCCTAGTTTGTTTGGGATAAACAAGATCTATAGATTGGCTTACAGGCGAAATAACAGGGAGCCTGGAATATAAGTTAGCAGCATGGTTTCCATTGTGGGCTAATTCGATTGCCGCAAGAGCCCCATGCTCATGAACAGCTTCTGTCATAAGACTTAGAGCTGGAATATCTCTTTTGTCCCATATTCTTTGTTCAACATATGGCGACAAATCGGAGGTAGGGTGTATTTCTGACTCCTCTGTACTAACGACCCCCCACCCACCTTTTGCTTTTAAGGCCCTCATAGAAGCGTGTGCTTGTGGCCTTTGATGCCCCATACCACAACAATGTGGAACTTGATAAAAGCGATTTTTTGTAACAACAGGGCCAATCTTCACAGGCTCAAAAAGTCTACTATAGGGGGTTTTTTTCATTAGTCAGTTTTCCGGCTTGAAGATCAAATTTTTTATCTTTTATTAGTTAAATTATATAGATGTGGAGTTAATAAAGAACAACAAATCCAAAGGCCTAAATATCAACCAAATCTAACAAAGGCTTTAATCATCTTTAGGCTTATTACAGGTATCATTAGAATATTGTTTTCCTATTTTAACCTTCTTTCTT